>JBELIQ010000012.1:0-133841 GCA_042090795.1 Blastococcus sp.
GTCGAGGTTGTACATCGACAGCGAGACACCGGCGCCGGGGGCCTGGAAGACCTCGTGCTCGATGGGCTCGGAACCGTCCGACGGCGTGAAGGTCACCGTCAGCGTGCCCGCCGAGGGGAACTTGAAGTCGGTGGCGCGGTACTGGTCACCGAAGGCGTGGCGGCCGACGATGATCGGCTTGGTCCAGCCCGGCACCAGGCGCGGGACGTTCTTCATGATGATCGGCTCGCGGAAGATGACGCCGCCGAGGATGTTGCGGATCGTCCCGTTCGGGGAGCGCCACATCTTCTTCAGGCCGAACTCCTCGACCCGCGCCTCGTCCGGCGTGATCGTCGCGCACTTGACGCCGACACCGTGCTTCTTGATGGCGTTGGCGGAGTCGATGGTGACCTGGTCGTCCGTCGCGTCGCGCGACTCCATGCCCAGGTCGTAGTACTCCAGGTTCACGTCGAGGTACGGGAGGATCAGCTGGTCCTTGATGAACTGCCAGATGATCCGGGTCATCTCGTCGCCGTCGAGCTCGACGACGGTGCCCTCGACCTTGATCTTCGCCACGTGCGCGTTCCTTCTCTCTGCGGTGGTGATGCTCTGGAACGGCCCCTTCCCGGGCCCCGCCCGAGCGTGCGAGGGGTGGGGAGGAAGGGGGTCGTTCGTCAGAGGTCGGCTACGTCAGCCTGCTTGGCGCGCACGGCCTCGGCTGCGTCGCGCAGCCCGGCCAGCTCGCTCTCGGACAGGTCGCCCTCGACGACCTTCCGCACTCCCTGTCGGCCGATCTCGGCCTCGACGCCCAGGTAGACGCCGCTGATCCCGTACTCGCCGTCGACCCACGCGCACACCGGCATCACGGCACCGGAGTCCTCGATCACGGCCTTGGCCATGCGGGCCGCGGCAGCCGACGGTGCGTAGTACGCCGATCCGGTCTTCAGCAGCGCCACGACCTCGGCGCCGCCGTTGCGGGTCCGGTCGACCAGGTGGTCGATCCGGTCGGCCGCCATCACCTCGGACAGCGGCTTGCCGTCGACGGTGCACCGCGAGGGCACCGGCACCATCGTGTCGCCGTGCGAGCCCAGGGTCAGCGTCGTCACCGACGACACCGGGACCCCGAGCTCCTCGGCCACGTTGTTGGTGAACCGGGCCGTGTCCAGCATCCCGGCCTGCCCCATGACGCGCCCCTTGGGGAACTGCGTCGCCAGCTGGGCCAGCGCGGTCATCTCGTCCAGCGGGTTGGACACGACGATGACGACGGCGTCGGGCGACGTCGCGGCGACGTTCTCCGCGACCTGCCGGACGATCCCCGCGTTGGTCTCGATGAGATCCATCCGGCTCATGCCCGGCTTGCGCGGGATGCCCGCGGTGATGACGACGACGTCGGAGCCCTCGGTGCCCTCGTAGGACCCGCCCCCGACCCCGACCACCCGGGTCTCGAAGCCCTCGACCGGGCGCGACTGGTTGATGTCGAGGGCCAGGCCCTCGGGCTTGCCCTCGACGATGTCGGTGAGCACGACGGTCTCGAAGACGTCGTACTCGGCGAGACGGAGAGCGGTCGTGGAGCCGTAGAACCCGGCGCCCACCACGGTGACCTTGCCGTTCCGAGGCTTGTCTGCCATGGCCGCCAACCTAGCGCCGTGGACGCCGTCGCGCCTCAGCGGGTGTGCCGCGGACCTCAGAGGAGGCTCGGGATGGCCAGCGTGATGGTGGTGAGCGCGAGGCCGGCGGCGGCCAGCATGACGACGTCCACGGGCCTGCTGCGCACGGCGAGGAAACCGACCCGGCGTTCCGGGAGGAACAGCCGCAGCACCGCCGCACCCACCAGCGCCAGGCCCATCACGGTGAGCCCCCTCCGCCAGTGCTCGACGACGACCAGCGCCAGCCCGATCCCGACCACCGCCAGCACCGCCAGCAGCGGCAGCTGACGGACCAGCCCGGCGAGGAACGGCCGCCGGACGTAGAGCGGCGGGCGGTCCGCCTTCACGCGGAGAGGGCCTCGCGGGCGGCCGCCTGCTCGGCGGCCAGGACGACGTTCTGCAGCAGCATGGCCCGCGTCATCGGCCCGACACCGCCGGGGTTGGGGGCCACGTGCCCGGCCACGTCCACGACGTCCTTCGCGACGTCGCCGGCGATCTTGCCGTCCACCCGGCTCACGCCCACGTCGAGGACGGCGGCGCCGGGCTTGACCAGGTCGGCGGTGATCAGCCCCGGCACGCCGGCAGCGGCGACCACGACATCGGCGGAGCGCAGGTGTGCCGCGAGATCGCGCGTGCCGGTGTGGCACAGGGTCACGGTCGCGTTCTCGGTGCGGCGGGTCAGGAGCAGGCCGAGCGGACGGCCGACCGTGATGCCGCGGCCGACGACCACGACCTCGGCACCGGCGATGGGCACCTCGTAGCGGCGCAGGAGCTCGACGATGCCGACCGGGGTGCAGGGCAGGGGGCCCGGCACGTTGAGCACCAGCCGCCCGAGGTTGACCGGGTGCAGGCCGTCGGCGTCCTTGGCCGGGTCCATGGCCTCGAGGACGACGCTCTCGTCGATGCCGGGCGGCATCGGCAGCTGGACGATGTAGCCGGTGCAGGCGGGGTCGGCGTTGAGCTCCTCGACGACGGCGAGGACGTCGGCCTGCGTGGCGGTCGCGGGCAGCTCGCGCTGGATGCTGCGGATGCCGACCTGGGCGCAGTCGGAGTGCTTGGCATTGACGTACCAGCGGCTGCCCGGGTCGTCACCGACCAGCAGCGTGCCCAGTCCGGGGGTGCGACCGGCGGCGGTCAGCGCGGTCACCCGGCCCGTCAGTTCCGAGCGGATCGCCGCCGCCGTCGCCTTGCCGTCCAGGATCGTCGCGGGCACGCCGGACAGTGTGCCCGAAACCTGCCGGCACCTGCGCCGCGGTCCTAGGCTCGATGCCGCAGCAGGACGTCCCGAGCCGGAGGTGCCGCATGACCCAGCCCGAGCACGGCCCCGTCGGAGCGACCGCGGCCTCGGGTGCGCCACCCGGGGCGACGACCCCGGTCTACTCGGCCGAACCGGTGCCCTACCGGGGCCCCGAGAGCCTCGGCGGGCTGCTGCTCATCCTCGCCGGGATCGTCGCGGCGGTCAGCCTGGCGCTGGACTGGCTGGACGTCCCGACGGCCACCGGCTGGGAGCTCGTGACCGACGGCTTCGAGGACCTCGACGACCTCGTCGACAGCGGCCTGTGGCAGCCGGTCACGGTGGTCGTCGGCGGCGGCGTGCTGCTCGTCCTCGGGATCCTGATGTGGCTGCCGGCGCGGTCGCACCGTTTCCTGGGCCTGCTCGGACTGCTCGTGAGCACCCTGGTGGTGTGGGCGGTCCTGGTCCCGCTGGAGGACGCCGGGTGGGAGTTCGACATCTTCGGGCCGGGCTTCTGGTGCGCGATCGCCGTCGCCGCCCTGGGCGTGCTCGGCAGCCTCAAGGCCCTGCTCACCGGGAAGCGGTACCGATGACACCGTCGTCCTCCGGACGACACCGCCATCACATCGCGGTCCTCCGGACCGCACCGCGGCCAGGTGCCGTGCCCCTGCTGCGCTGAGCCGCACCGTCACGCCTGCGCGGACCCTCCGGGCCCACTCGGCGTGACACAGCGGAGGACGAGCTCTCAGTCGGCGACCAGGGCGCCGTGGGCGCGGGTGAACTCCACGGCCTGGACCAGGTCCAGCCGGACGCCGGTGAGCTCGAAGGCCAGCCAGTTGACCCCCTCGGTCGAGGCACCCCGCAGGTCGGTGCCCCGCAGCTTCGCGCCCTGCAGCCGCGCGCGGTCCAGGTCGGCCCCCGCGAGGTCGCACTCCCGCAGGTCGGCGTCGGTGAAGTCGGTCTCGCGGAAGCGCTGACCCGACAGCAGAAGGACCCCGCTGCCCCCCACTGCTCGCAAGCTCGCAGCGGGGCCCTGCAGCGCGGCCATGGCGGCCCCGTTCAGAGGCTCGCCCCGAGCTTGCGAGGGGTGAGGAGAACGGGGTCCTTCCACAGCTTGCAGCCGTCCCAGGTGACGTCGATGAGCGTGGCCCGGTCGAAGCGGCAGGACAGGAACGCCGTCCCGGAGTGCCGTGAGCCGGCCAGCCGGACCCCGGTGAGCACGCACTCGTCGAACACGCAGCGCCGGGTGACGATCTCCTCGAGGGAGGCGTCGTCGAAGCGGCACCGGGTGAAGGTCACGCCCTCGAGCTCGGCGCCCCACCAGTCGACCCGCGCGAAGTCCTCGCCCTCGACGACCGCGCCGGCCTCGGGCGCGCCCACGTGGGGTCGCGACACCATCAGTGCGCGAAGTGCCGCGTACCGGTCAGGTAGAGCGGCACCCCGGCGGCGGTCGCTGCCGCGACGACCTCCTCGTCGCGGACCGACCCTCCCGGCTGGACGACGGCGCGCACACCGGCGTCCAGCAGCACCTGCAGCCCGTCGGCGAACGGGAAGAACGCGTCCGAGGCCGCCACCGACCCGGTCGCCCGCTCCCCCGCCCGTGCCACGGCCAGCTTCGCCGAGTCGACGCGGTTGACCTGGCCCATGCCGACGCCCACCGTGGCCCGGTCGTGGGCCAGCAGGATGGCGTTGCTCTTGACCGCGCGGACCGACCGCCACGCGAAGACCAGGTCGTCGAGACCGGCGGCGTCCAGGGGCTCCCCGGTCGCCAGCGTCCAGGTGGTCGGGTCGTCCCCCGGGGCGTCGATGCGGTCGGCGACCTGGAGCAGCAGCCCGCCGCCGATCGGCCGCAGCTCCGCGCCGGCGCCGGGCAGGTGCGGGAGGCGGAGCAGCCGGATGTTCTTCTTGCCGGTCAGCACCCGCACCGCGTCGTCGGTGAACGACGGGGCGACGACGACCTCGGTGAACACCTCGGCGACCTGCTCGGCCATCGTCAGGTCGACCTCGCGGTTGGCCGCGATGACCCCGCCGAACGCCGACAGCGGGTCGCAGGCGTGCGCCTTGCGGTGCGCGGCGGCGATGTCCTGGCCGACGGCGATCCCGCAGGGGTTGGCGTGCTTGATGATCGCCACGCACGGGTCCGCGTGGTCGTGCGCCGCCCGCCAGGCGGCATCGGTGTCGACGTAGTTGTTGTAGGACATCGCCTTGCCGTGCAGCTGCTCCGCGTGCGCCAGCCCGGGCTGCTCACCGCGGTACAGGGCGGCGCCCTGGTGCGGGTTCTCGCCGTAGCGCAGGACGTCGGCCCGCTCCCAGCTCCCGGCCACCCACTCGGGGAAGTCGGAGGTCTCGTCCGGCGCCAGCACGCTGCCCATCCACGAGGCGACGGCGATGTCGTAGGACGCGGTGTGCCGGAACGCGGCCACCGCCAGGCGACGGCGCTGCTCGAGGGTGAAGCCGCCCTCGGACACCGCGGCCAGGACGTCGTCGTAGCGCGCGGGGTCGACGACGACGGCGACCGACGGGTGGTTCTTGGCCGCCGCGCGCACCATCGCCGGCCCACCGATGTCGATCTGCTCCACGCACTCGTCGGGCGCGGCGCCCGAGGCCACCGTCTCGGTGAACGGGTAGAGGTTGACCACGACCAGGTCGAAGGCGGCGATCCCCAGCTCGTCGAGCTGTGCCACGTGCTCGGGGCGGCGGCGGTCGGCGAGGATCCCCGCGTGCACCGACGGGTGCAGGGTCTTGACCCGACCGTCCAGGCACTCGGGGAAGCCGGTCACCTGCTCGACCGGGGTGACCGGGATGCCGGCGTCGGCGATGCGGCGGGCGGTGGCCCCGGTGCTGACCAGCTCGACACCGGCACCGGCCAGCCCGCGGGCCAGCTCCTCGATCCCGGTCTTGTCGTAGACGCCCAGCAGGGCGCGCCGGATCGGGCTGCGGTCGCTCATCGGAGCTCTCGTCCTCTCGTCGCGGTGGTGCCCAGCCGGGCCACCGTCTCCACCAGGAGCTCGCGCTCCACGGCCTTGATGCGTTCGTGCAGCCGGGGCTCGTCGTCGTCGGGCAGCACCGGCACCTCCCGCTGGGCGAGCACCGGGCCGGTGTCCACCCCGGCGTCGACGGTGATGACGCTCGCCCCGGTGACCTCGACGCCCGCGGCCAGGGCGTCCCGCACCGCGTGCGCGCCCGGGAACGCGGGCAGCAGCGCGGGATGGGTGTTGATCATCCGGTCTCCGACGCGGTCGAGCACGGCCGGCCCGACGATCTTCATGAAGCCCGCGGAGACGACCAGGTCGGGGTCGAGGGCAGCGATCTCGGCGGCCAGTGCCCGGTCCCAGGCGGTGCGGTCGGAGTGGTCCCGGAGCGCGCAGACGAAGGTCGGGATGCCGCGGCGGCGGGCGTGCTCCAGACCGGCCGCCGGGCGGTCGGCACCCACGGCGACGACGTCGGCGGGGTACGCGGGGTCCTCGGTCGCGTCGAGCAGCGCGGCGCAGAGCGATCCGGTGCCGGAGAGGAGGACGACGACCCGCGCCCGAGACGTCGATCGCCCGGGGCTGCCCACCCCGCGACCCTATAAGGACCCCCTCCCTCGTTCGCCCCGCAGGCTCGGCGCGGGTCCCTGGGGGGAGGCGTCAGGCGGTGGTGCGCCACCGGGTGACCGCGGCCGAGAGGGCCGCGGCGATGCCGGCCTGGGCCGCGACGGCCACGCCGGTCGCGAGGGCCGGCGCCCCGACGTCGGCGAGGTTGCCGTCGCCCAGGGAGCCGCCGGCCATCCACACGAGGAGGCCGCAGGCGACCCCGACCAGGACCCCGGTGAGCACGCCGGCCAGCCCGGCCAGGACCGAGCCGCCGTCGCCCGCCGCGAGCCGTCGGGCCAGGGCCCGGCCGGCGACCAGGCCCGCCAGCACGGGGATCGCCTGGGAGGCGAACGCCAGCAGCGGCACCGCCTGGGTGTCGGGCAGCGCGGCCAGCATCGGCAGCGCCGGGACCTGCCCCAGGGTCACGCCGTGCACGGAGACGAACGTGCCGCTGCCCACGGCGAACCCGGGCCCCGCGGCCAGCCCCAGGACCGCGGCCGCGGCGTTGGGCAGCAGCAGCACACCGAGCCCGAGCAGCCCCAGCGCTCCCGCGCCGGCTCCGCCCAGTTCGCCGGAGACGGCCGCGTATCCGCCGGCGTCGGCGGCGAGCGCCACCGCGACGACGGCGAGGCACAGGGCCAGCGCGGTGAGCACGCCCGCGAGGACGCCGCGCAGCACCGGGCCCGTCCGGGAGGGCAGCCGGCCGAGGGCGGCGTCGGGCGCGCCGGACTCCCGGCTCACCCCCCACCCGGCCGCGGCGGCCGCGAGCAGGGCGCTGCCCAGGACGGCGCGCGACAGGCCCACATCGGCGCCGGGCCCGTCGGCGACCAGCGCCAGGACCACGGTGAGGACGACGTGCGCGCCGGCCAGGACCCCGACGGCGCGCAGCGTGTCGCGCGCGCCGGTGGCACCGGCGGCCCGGACCGCGACGCGGCCGGCCCCGGACAGGCACCAGGCGATGCCGAAGGTCAGCAGCAGCGGAGCGATGCTGATCGGACCCGAGTCGACGGTGATGTCCGCTCCCTGGGCCAGCAGCCACAGGCGGGCGGCCAGGAGCACCGATCCGCCGGCCCCCGGTCCACCGGCGGGGTCCAGGGTGGAGACGACGCCGACCGCGAGGGCCAGGACGGCGAGGCCGGCCACCGACACGGCGCCGGCCGCGGCCAGAGCGACCCAGACGAGCGGCAGTGACCCGTCGCCGCCGTCGGAACCCTTCCGGGGCAGGCGTGCGAGCAACGAGACCACGCGGTCAGTCTCCCAAGCCGGTGCCGCCCGTGGTCGCCGCACGCGCCCGGCGACCCGACAAACCAGTGGCCCGACGACGCGGCGAGGGCCGGCGGCCCGTGGCCGCCGGCCCCCGCCGACTCGTTCGTGCTGGTGCGGCAGCCCTCAGGCCGTGCCGCCGGGCTGCCCCGGTGGCGCCTGGGGCGGCGTGCCCGGGTGACCGTGCGGGGGCGGAGGCGGCTGCTGCGAGTACGGCCGCGGCTGCGGGTCCTGCCCGTAGGACTGGGCAGGAGGCGCCTGCTGCTGCGGGGCCTGCCCGTACGGCTGGGCGGGAGGCGCCTGCTCCTGGCCACCAGCGGGCCGTCCGGCGTCGCCGGCCCTGCGGGCGCGGAGGTCCGGCAGGACCAGCGGCACGGCGAGGACGGCGGCAGCGAGCACGGTGAGCAGGGCGAGGAACGCCATGATGCTGAAGCCGGCCTCCTGGTCCGGCCCGTCGGCCAGCGAGAGCTGGTCGAACCAGGTGATCAGGAACAGCAGCAGTGCCAGCCCGACCAGCCCGGCGGTGACGACGCTGCGCGGCACGGGCAGCCGCACGGTCGTGACCGCCGGGAGGAGCACCCACACCGCGGCGGCCACGAGCAGCAGCCAGGCGAGGACCGCCGGCGCGGTGGTGTAGCCGATCTCGAAGGTGAGGCCCCCGAAGCCGATGGCGTCGCTGAACCCGTTGGTGGAGGCGTCGACGTTCTCCAGGCCTTCGTCGTCGAAGCCGTACCAGGGCAGGAGCATGAACAGCGTGAAGAGCAGGGCCGATCCGGCGATCAGCCGCTCGAGCAGCCCGACCTTCGACAGGTCCACCGACGTCCCGGTCCTGCCCGCCGGTGCGTGCGCACCGTGGGTCGGCTGCCCGTAGCCACCGGGCTGCGACTGCTGCCCCCAGGGCGGCGCCTGGGGCTGCTGCCCCCACGGCTGCTGCGGCTGTTCCCCGTACGGAGGCTGCTGGGGTTGCCCGCCGTACGGAGGCTGCTGCGGCTGCTGGCCGTACGCGGGCTGCTGACCCCAGGGCGGCGGCTGCTGCGGCTGCTCGCCGTACGGGGGCTGCTGGCCGTAGGGGGGCTGCTGGCCGTAGGGGGGCTGCTGGCCGTACGGGGGCTGCGGCTCGGGCTGCCCGGGCCCGCCCGTGGGAGGCGGCGGCTGACTGGTCATCTCGAGCCACTCCTGAGTATTCGTTCGATCACTGAACGCATGTTCGAGCAGTCCCGGGCCCCTGGCAACCGCATCGGCCCCCTGGCACTCACCTCGGACGGAGTATCCCCCCGTCGGGACCGGATCGGGCCCGGACGCAGCACTGCCCGGTGACCGCGCTGCGGTCACCGGGCAGTGGAGCGAGGTGCGGCTGTCAGCCGCCGATGATCTCCCGCATGAGCTGGGCGGTCTCCGACGGGGTCTTCCCCACCCGGACGCCGGCGGCCTCGAGGGCCTCCTTCTTCGCCTGGGCGGTCCCGGCCGAGCCGGACACGATGGCGCCCGCGTGACCCATGGTCTTGCCCTCGGGCGCGGTGAAGCCGGCGACGTAGCCGACGACCGGCTTGGTGACGTTGGCCTTCACGAAGTCGGCGGCCCGCTCCTCGGCGTCGCCACCGATCTCGCCGATCATCACGATGGCCTCGGTCTCCGGGTCGTCCTGGAAGGCCTGGAGGCAGTCGATGTGCGTGGTGCCGATGACCGGGTCGCCACCGATGCCGACGGCGGTCGAGAAACCGATGTCACGCAGCTCGTACATCATCTGGTAGGTCAGCGTGCCGGACTTCGACACCAGACCGATCTTGCCCTGCTTGGTGATGTTGGCCGGGATGATGCCCGCGTTGCTGCGCCCGGGGCTGATCAGACCGGGGCAGTTCGGGCCGATGATGCGCGTCGCGCCCCCCTGGGCGTGGGCCCAGACGAAGGTCGAGTCGTGCACCGGGATGCCCTCGGTGATGATCACCGCGAGCCCGATCTGGGCGTCGACGGCCTCGATCGCGGCAGCCTTGGCGAACGGCGGCGGCACGAAGATCACGCTGACGTCGGCGCCGGTCTCCTTCATGGCGTCGGCGACCGAGCCGAACACCGGCACGCTGGTGCCGTCGAAGTCGACGCTGGTCCCCGCCTTGCGGGGGTTCACGCCGCCGACGATCGCGGTGCCGGAGGCGAGCATGCGCGAGGTGTGCTTCATGCCCTCGGAGCCGGTCATGCCCTGGACGATGACCTTGCTGTTCTCGTTGAGGAAGATCGACATCTCTGGAGTCCTGTCGGGAGTCGGGGAGGTCAGGCGGCGGCGAGCTCGGCGGCCCGGCGCGCGGCGCCGTCCATCGTGTCCACGACGGTGACCAGGGAGTGGTTGGCCTCGGCGAGGATCCGCCGGCCCTCCTCGACGTTGTTGCCGTCGAGCCGGACGACGAGGGGCTTGGTGGCCTCGTCGCCGAGGATGGCCAGCGCGGAGACGATGCCGTTGGCCACGGCGTCGCAGGAGGTGATGCCGCCGAAGACGTTCACGAAGACGCTCCGCACGGCGGGGTCGGAGAGGATGATCTCCAGGCCGTTGGCCATGACCTCGGCCGAGGCGCCGCCGCCGATGTCGAGGAAGTTGGCCGGCTTGACGCCACCGAACTCCTCGCCCGCGTAGGCCACGACGTCCAGGGTGCTCATGACCAGGCCGGCACCGTTGCCGATGATCCCGACCTCGCCCTCGAGCTTGACGTAGTTGAGGTTCTTCTCCTTGGCGCGCGCCTCGAGCGGGTCGGCGGCGGCGGCGTCCTCGAGCGCAGCGTGCTCGGACTGCCGGAACTCGGCGTTCTCGTCCAGCGTCACCTTCGCGTCGAGGGCGAGGACGGTGCCGTCGGGCGCCTTGGCCAGCGGGTTGATCTCGACCAGCGTGGCGTCCTCCTTCGTGAAGACGTCCCACAGCTGCACGGCGATGGCGATGACCTGGTCACGCACCTCGGCCGGGAAGTTCGCGGCGTCGACGATCTCGGCGGCCTTGGCGGCGTCCACGCCGACGCTGGCGTCGACGGGGATGCGCGCCAGCGCCTCCGGGCGCTCGACGGCGAGCTGCTCGATCTCCACGCCGCCCTCCTTCGAGGCCATGGCCAGGAAGGTGCGGTTGGAACGGTCGAGGAGGTAGGAGAAGTAGTACTCCTCGGCGATGTCGCTGGCCTGGGCCACCATCACGCGGTGCGTGATGTGCCCCTTGATGTCCAGCCCGAGGATGTCCTGGGCGCGCGCTCGCGCGTCCTCGGGGTTGTCGGCGAGCTTGACGCCACCGGCCTTTCCGCGGCCGCCCACCTTCACCTGAGCCTTGACGACGACGGTCTGCCCGATCTCGCGGGCGATCGCCTCCGCCTGCTCGGGCGTATCGGCGACGCCACCGGGGAGCACGGGGACACCGTGCGAGGCCAACAGGTCACGGGCCTGGTACTCGAAGAGATCCACGATCAGGGACCGTAGCCCGCCCGTAACCGGAACGCCGCCCCGGGCGCTGGACGAATGGGTCCGGCGTGGGGTGCATCACAGGCTTCCTCACCCGTTGGCGGCAGCTCCGGGGCCGGTCCGCCGCATCGTCGTCCTGTGGCCGACCGGCGAGGCGACCCGCGCGCCGGGCCACGACCTCCCTGGTCACCGCGGTGCCGACCACCGTGGGGAGTCCGGGACAGGAGGAGCGGACCTGCCGGACGGTCAGCCCTTGAGGCGCTCGCGCAGCCAGTCGACGACGTCCGACGGGGCGGCGTCTCGGGGGAAGATCCGTCCGGCGCCGAGCCCGACCAACGCGACCGCGTCGTCGTCGGCGATGTCCCCACCGGCGAAGACGACGACGTCGTCGATCCCCCGGTCGGCCATGACGCCGAGCAGCCGTGCGACCGGCGTCGTGCCGCCTCCCGCGACCAGCACGCCCACCGCGTCGGCGTCCTCCTGCACGACGGTCGCGGCGAGCTGCTCGGGCGCCTGCGGCCGATCGGTGTAGACGACCTCCATGCCGGCGTCGCGCAGGGCGCGGGCCACCACCTCGGCCATCCGGTCCCCTCCGTCGGGGCCCGGCCCGGCGATGACCACCCGGATGCGCTCGTCCACGCCGCGGAGCCTAGTGAAAGGACCCCCTGCCCCCCAGCGCTCGCAGGCTCGCGCCGGGCCCCTGCAGGAGGCCGTTCCAGCACCTCACCCGGGGTGGCGGCGGAGGCTCCAGGCCAGCGCGGTGAGCACGCAGAAGCCCAGGCCGCAGACGAGCAGCCCGGCTCCGGGCACCGTCCAGTGCAGGTCGTCGGAGACGACGGCGTCCCGTACACCGGCGAGACCGGCGGAGAGCACCGTGACGGCGATGGCCAGCAGCCCACCGACCGCACCCAGGCGCGGCCGCAGCGAGGGTGCGACCACCGAGCACAGGATCAGGGCACCGGCGAGCAGCAGGCCGCCCAGGAGCGCCAGGCCCGGACGTTCGAGCAGCGCCTGGGGACCCTCGCGGGGCACGACCACCTGCAGCTGGGTGACCGGGTCGGTGCGCAGGTCGTCCTCCACGTCGGCGGGGGGCAGCGTCATGCTGAGCACCGCCGCCACGCCCAGCAGCACCGCGGCGCCGGCCAGCGGGCCGCGGACGGCGTCGAGCGCACCGCGGTCCTCCATGACCGTGCGGCCCCACACCCCTGCCGCGACGCCGCCGGCCACCACGGTGAGCACGAGCGCCAGCACGCCGGCCACCCAGCCCGGGCCGATGTGGATGTCGCTGGTCAGCACCCGCTCACCGGCGAGCACCTCGACGCCGGGCCGGTCGATGGAGCTGCGGCCGCGGTAGAGCTCGATGAGCAGGTCGCCCACAGCCAGGGCGCCGGCGACGGCGGCGTAGGCCAGGCCGAACTTGGGGACGGCGGCCCGGGCGAGTTGCACGCCCACCGCGCCCGTGACCAGCGCGGGGAGCAGCGGAACGAGAACCCCGGGGATGCTGCCGCCCAGGACGAGGTCCCGCCCGTCCACCTCGAGGTAGGTCGGGAAGGCCGAGACCACGCCGGCCAGCGCGGCCAGCACGAGGAGGGCTCCGGCGAGCCGTGCGCCGGCGGGCACGGTGCCGATCACGAGCCCCTCACCCCGGGCCCCGCCGGGGTCACCCCCGGGCGCGGGGCGGTTGCGCGGGGTCGCCGCTCGCGTCCCGCGAGGCGTCCGGGTGCGGGCACCCCCGGTACGGGCGTCGCGGGCAGGCACGCGGTCCCCCTTCGCATTCGGTCACGAACCGGCCTCGATCGGCCCGGTCACCGGGGGCGTCTGTGTGACGGCCACCACACACGGGCATTACCGTCGGATGAACGGAGCACAACCAGTGCACCAGCACCGGCGCCGCACCGGCACCACCGACGGACCACCCCGGGAGATCCAGGCCATGCGACCGACGAGCACCCCGGGCTCCGAACCAGCGTCGCACACGACGGCCCCTCCCGAGGTCTCGCCACGGAGCGCCCTCCGGTCGCTGTGCAGCCCGGCCGGGCTGACCGGCAGCCTCACCGAACTGGCCTGGGGCGGCGCCCACGTCCTCCTGTACCCGCTGGGTACGCGGACCGAGCAGGTACAGCCCGATTCAGCCCACCGGCCGGGCCAGTCCCCCGCCGTCCGGGCGTTGTTCTCCGCCGATCCGCTGGCCGCGCGCACGCCCGTCCTGCTGGTGCACGGCCTGGTCGACAACCGCTCGATCTTCGCCGTGATGCGCCGCAGCCTGCGCCGTCGCGGGTTCGCCTCGGTGTGCTCCTGGAACTACAGCCCCCTGCTCCGGGACGTCGGCCGGGCCGCGCACGACCTCGGCGCGCACATCGAGCGCATCTGCGCCCAGACCGGCCACGACCGCGTGCACGTGGTGGGACACAGCCTCGGCGGGCTCATCGCCCGCTACCACGTGCAGCGCCAGGGCGGGGACCGCCGGATCGACTCCCTGGTCACGCTGGGGACGCCGCACGGCGGATCACTGCTCGCCCACGCCCTGCCCACGCCGCTGGTGCGCCAGCTGCGGCCGGGCTCGCCGGTCCTCCGCGAGCTCGCCGAGCCGGTGGACCGGTGCGACACCCGCATCACCGCCGTCTACAGCGACCTCGACCAGCTGGTGCTGCCCACCTCGGCCGGCCGGTGCGACCACCCGGACCTGGCTGCCCGCAACGTCCTCTTCCGGGGCGTGGGGCACATGTCGCTGCCGATCCACCGGGGGGTGCTGGACGAGGTCGCGCTGACCCTGGCCGGTGCCGGCACCGCGGTCCCCGACCGCCCGGCGCGCACGGCCGCCTGATCGGCCGCCAGGTCCGAATCCGTTTCGTTACCTGGGGCACAGCGCACGACACGAATCGTTAGGTGCTTGGTCGCGCCCTCACACGTCGTTACGGTTCGATCACGGCGTCGGTAGCCACCGGCGGCGCCCCCGCTCCCCCGACGGGCCGTACCGAGCCTTCGCGGAGCACTGTCCCGGGAAGGTGCGCCGTGTCCCCCACCAGTGCGCCCACGCTCCTCGAGCGGCCGGGCCCCGAGGACGGCGCCACCGGCCGCATCGAGCTGACCGCCGGCCGCAGCACACCCGCCATCCCCGTCCCCCGTCCGGCGACCACCGCGCTCATGCGGGCGGCCGCAGCCGCCGACGCCGAAGCCGCCGTGGAGGACGCCGTCCCCGCGGGGACCGCTCCGGACGCGCTGCCCGCCGCCCGCCGCCGGCTCCCCCGCTTCGTGGCGCTCCCCCGCTTCCCGGCGCTCCGCCGGTTCCCGCACCCGCCCGGGCGCCGCGCACCCATCTGGTTCGCCGCGCTCGTCGCCGGCGCCCTGGTCGCCGGCGCACCCGCGATCCTCGGCAGCGGGTCGGAGCAGGCCGACGTCACCGCGTCCGACCTCGGCCTCGGCACCTCCCTCGACCACGGCTTCAGCGGTGGGCTCGACGACGCCGACGTCCGCCGCGGGATCACCGAGGCCGAGGCCCAGGCCCGGCTGGGTGAGCTCGCCGCCTCCCGCGCCGCCCGGCAGCCCAAGACCGCGCTGCCGCTCAGCGGGGTGCTCACCACCTGCTTCTGCCAGCGCTGGGGCACCATGCACTACGGCCTCGACCTCGCCGCGCCGCTCGGCACCCCGATCGTCGCCGCATCCGACGGGGTCGTCATCCGGGCCGGGCGTGCCTCCGGCTACGGCAACGCGGTCTACGTCCAGGACGCCGACGGCAACGTGCACATCTACGGCCACATGCGCTACTACAGCGTCTCCGCGGGCGACATCGTGCACGCCGGCGACCAGATCGCGAAGGTCGGCAACGAGGGGCAGTCCACCGGCCCCCACCTGCACTACGAGATCCACAGCGGTGGGATGCACGGCCGGCCGATCGACCCGCAGGACTGGCTCGCCGAGCGCGGCGTAAGTCTGTGACTCGTCGGCCTCCGGCCGACACCGCGGCCACGTGCCGTGCCCCTGCTGCGCTGAGTGCGTCCTGCCTCCTCGTCGGGGAACCCTGCGGGCCCCGCTCCTCAGGTCAGAGCTTCACGAGGGGGGCGTAGCGCAGCACCAGGCGCTTGGTGCCCCCGGAGCCGAAGTCGACCGTGGCCTGCGCCTTGTCGCCGGCGCCGGTGACCTCGACCACGGTGCCCAGCCCGAAGGCGTCGTGGCTGACGCGGTCGCCCACGTCCACCGAGACGACCTGCCGGTTGCCGAGCCCGCCGCGCAGTCCGCCGGTGGACAGGCCGGTGGCCGCGACCCGCGTCTGCGCCGACCGGTAGCCCGTGGAGGGCGCCGGCGTCGGGTCGAGCCGCTCCCAGTGGATGGTCTCGGCCGGGATCTCGTCCAGGAAGCGCGAGGGCGGGTTGTAGGCGGGCTGGCCCCAGCTGGTGCGCACGGTGGCCCGGGAGATGAACAGCCGCTGCCGGGCCCGGGTGATGCCGACGTAGGCCAGCCGGCGCTCCTCCTCCAGCTCGCGCGGATCGCCGAGCGCCCGCAGGTGCGGGAAGACGCCGTCCTCCAGGCCGGTGAGGAAGACGACCGGGAACTCCAGCCCCTTGGCCGTGTGCAGCGTCATCATCGTGACCACGCCCGCGTCGTCGCCGGTGACGGGGATCTGGTCGGCGTCGGCCACCAGCGACACCTGCTCGAGGAAGTCGGTGACCGTACCGTCGGGGTTGGCCGCCTCGAACTCCGCCGCCACCGAGATGAGCTCGTTGAGGTTGTCGACCCGGCCCTCGTCCTGCGGGTCGGTGCTCGCCTGCAGCTCGGCGAGGTAGCCGGTGCGGTCCAGGATGCTCTCCAGCAGCGCGGCCGGGCCCGAGCCGGTCTCCACCAGCTGCTCGAACTCCTCGAGCAGTGCCACGAACTCCTGGATCGCCTTGAGCGAGCGGGTGGCCAGCTCGCCCACCTCGGAGCAGCGGCGCAGGGCGCCGGCGAACGGGATCCGCTCGCGGTCGGCGAAGTTCTCGATGCAGGCCTCGGCGCGCTCGCCGATGCCCCGCTTCGGGGTGTTGATGACCCGGCGCAGGCTGACGATGTCGGTCGGGTTGGCGACGACCTTCAGGTAGGCCAGCGCGTCGCGGACCTCCTTGCGCTCGTAGAAGCGGACGCCGCCGACGACCTTGTAGGGCATGCCGACGCGGATGAAGACCTCTTCGAAGACGCGCGAGGCGTTGTTGGTCCGGTAGAAGACCGCGATGTCCTTCGGCTGGGCGGTGCCCTCGTCGACCAGCGCGTCGATCTGCTCGGCGACCCAGGCCGCCTCGTCGTGCTCGTTGTCGGCGACGTAGCCCTCGATCAGCTCGCCGTCGCCGGAGTCGGTCCAGAGGCTCTTGGGCCGGCGGCCGGTGTTCTTGGCGATGACCGTGTTCGCGGCCTTGAGGATGCGCTGGGTGGAGCGGTAGTTCTGCTCCAGCAGGATCGTGGTGGCCTGCGGGTAGTCGCGCTCGAACTCGTCGATGTTGCGGATCGTCGCGCCGCGGAAGGCGTAGATCGACTGGTCGGCGTCACCGACGACGCACAGCTCGGCCATCGGCACCGGGCCCTCCCCCGTGCCCACCAGCTCGCGGACCAGCATGTACTGCGCGTGGTTGGTGTCCTGGTACTCGTCGACCAGCACGTGGCGGAACCGGCGGCGGTAGTGCTCGGCGACGTCGGGGAACGCCTGCAGCAGGTGCACCGTGTTCATGATCAGGTCGTCGAAGTCCATGGCGTGCGCCTGGCGCAGCCGCTGCTGGTAGAGCCGGTAGGCCTCGGCGAGCACCTTCTCCGGCGCCGTCCCCGGGACGTAGCTCTCCTCGTCGATCAGCTCGTTCTTGAGGTTCGACACCTGCGCCGCGAGGCTGCGACCCGGATAGCGCTTCGCGTCGAGGTCCAGGTCACGGGCGACCATCGTCATGAGCCGGACGGAGTCGCCCTGGTCGTAGATGGTGAACGAGGACTTCAGGCCCAGCTTGGCGGCCTCGGCCCGCAGGATGCGCACGCACATCGAGTGGAACGTCGACACCCACATGGCACGGGCGCGCGGGCCGACGAGCTGCGCCACCCGCTCCTTCATCTCGCCGGCGGCCTTGTTCGTGAAGGTGATCGCCAGGACCTCGCCGGGCTGGGTGTGCCGGGCACCGAGCAGGTAGGCGATGCGGTGCGCCAGCACCCGGGTCTTGCCCGAGCCGGCGCCGGCGACGATGAGCAGCGGCCCGCCCTCGTGGACGACCGCCTGCCGCTGTGGGCCGTTGAGCCCCGCGAGCATGCGGTCCAGCTCCCGGCCCAGGGACCCGGGGGCGGAACGCTGGAGTGCGGCTGTACCGGGGAGGGCCTGCTGGACGCTGCTCATAGCCACATCACTGTAAGCCGGACGGGTGACGCTTCCCGACGGCTGTGGCAGACTCCATGCCGTGCTCGCCCACGTCAGCTTTTACTACGGCCACCGGGATCCGGTCGCCGTCAGAGCTGGCTGAGCACAGCCGCACCAGACGCCCCGGGCCCGAAGAGCCCCGGGGCGTTCGTCGTTTCTGGGGCACGACGGTCTGCCTCCAGCAGAAGGACACCCCATGAGCACCCTCACCTCCGCCTCCGCTTCCGTCCCCGCCTCCGTCCCCGCCTCCGTCACCGGCTCCGAGGTCGACCGGATCGGCGCGCTCCGCGAGGAGATCGACGCCTGTGACGCCGCGATCATCGAGCTCGTGCAGCGCCGCCTGGCCGTCTCGCAGGAGATCGGCGACGTCCGCAAGGCCAGCGGCGGCACGCGGCTGAACCTCGCGCGCGAGCAGCAGGTGCTCGCCCGCTTCCAGGACGCGCTGGGCGCCGACGGCGCCGCGCTCGGGATGCTGCTGCTGCGCCAGGGCCGCGGGCGGCTCTGAGCGTCGGCGGCCTCAGAGCCAGGCGCGCCAGACCAGCGAGTCGTCGTCGGTGAGCGCCGCGACCTCGACCACGTCCCCCGGGCACCGGTCGGCCAGCTCCCGCCCCAGGGCGTGCGCCAGCTCCAGCGCGGCGTCCAGGTCCGCGGCGTCGCAGTCGGTCGAGGCGCGCACCGCGGCCCGGTCTGGCTCGCGCCAGACCCGCAGCTCGGGATCACCGGGCCGCAGCGTGGCGGCGACCGCTTCGACGGTGGCGTCGTCCACCGGGGTGGCGGCACGCAGGACGGCGTAGACGGTGACGGTCGGCACCCCACGAGTCTGCCGGGCGGCACGGCGATGTCACACCGGCGGGGGCTGCGTCGTCCCCATGGTCGGCACACCGACGACAGAGAGGCCCGCCATGTCCCGCATCTCGCTCGACCCGCCCCGCTCGCCGCTCGTGCGGCTCACCGAGTGGTACTCGCGCCGCAGGTTCGGCGCCGTGCTCGACCCGGGAGCAGCCATCGCGCACAACCCCCGGGTCCTGCGCACCTACATCCGGTACGAGCAGTCGCTGGGCCGGTGGAACCGCCTGGACCCGACCCTGAAGGCCCTGGCCGTCATGGCCTCCGCGACGACCATCGGCTGCTCCTGGTGCCTGGACTTCGGGTTCTGGGAGAGCACCACCCGCGGCATCGACCCGGCCAAGCTGCGCGACGTCCCGCGCTGGCGGGACAGCCCCCGGTTCAGCGACCTCGAACGGCAGGTCATGGCCTACGCCGAGGCGATGACGACGACGCCCCTGAAGGTGACCGACGAGATGGTCGCCGGCCTGCGCCGCTCCCTCGACGACGCCCAACTGGTCGAGCTGACGATGATGATCTCCGTGGAGAACTCCCGGTCGCGCTTCAACAGCGCCCTCGGCCTGACCAGTCAGGGCTTCCGCGACCGCTGCGAGGTACCGGCGCCGTGACCGTCCTCGACGTCTTCGACCGCCACCGGAGGCTGCTGTTCTCCGTGGCCTACCAGATGCTCGGCAGCGTCGCCGACGCCGAGGACGCCGTGCAGGACGCGTGGCTGCGCTGGTCGGCGGACGACCGCGACGACGTGGCGGAGCCGCGCGCCTACCTCGTGCGCGTGGTCACCCGGCTCGCGCTCGACCGGCTGGACTCCGCCCGGGCCCGCCGGGAGAGCTACGTCGGCCCGTGGCTGCCCGAGCCGCTGCTGACCGGCTGGGACACGGTCGCGGCGGCACCGGCGCCCGCGGACCCGACGGCGGCCGCGGAGCTCGGCGAGCAGGTGTCGATGGCCCTGCTGGTGGTGCTGGAGACCCTCTCCCCGGCCGAGCGGGCGGTCTTCGTCCTGCGCGAGGTGTTCGGCCTGCCGGTGGCCGAGGCCGCGTCCGCGCTGGGCCGGTCCGAGTCGGCCGTCCGGCAGATGGCCCACCGGGCACGCGAGCACGTGCAGGCCCGCCGTCCGCGGTTCGACGCCGACCGCGGGGCCCAGCGGGCGGTGACCGAGCGGTTCCTGGCCGCCTGCGCCGGTGGCGACGTCGACGCGCTCCTGGCCGCGCTGGCTCCCGACGCGGTCCTGATCAGCGACGGCGGCGGCAAGGCCAAGGCGGCGCTGCGCCCGATCACCGGTGCGGACAAGGTGGCCCGCTTCACCGTCGGGATCGCCGCCCAGGGCCTGGCGCTGCCGGGTCTGCGCATCGAGATCGCAGACGTGAACGGCGCCCCGGCCGTGGTGGCGTGGGCCGACGGCGAGCCGCTGATGACGATGTCGCTGGTCGTGGCCGACGGGCTGGTCACCCAGGTCCTCGTCGTGCGCAATCCCGACAAGCTCGCCGGGCTGGCGGCCGGCGGTCGTGGCTAGGCGGGCAGGCGCCGGAGGTAGCGCTCCTGCGCGGACAGCCACAGGTCCTTGACCGGCAGCTGCAACGGGTGCCACGGCTTGGCACCGCCGGCGTAGTGCACGAGCCGGGCATCGGCGGGCACGGCCTCCCGGGTCGGGAAGACGTTCCAGCGCGGGTCGAGGGCGACCGCCCGGTCAGCGGCGTAGCAGCACAGCACGTCCTGGTCGTTCAGCCCGTAGCGACCGGCCATGCCGGCGATCTGCTCGGTGAACGCGTCGGCGCGCATGCGGGCGAGGTCGAGCACCAGGACGCCGGCGTTGAAGACCGGGAAGTCGCCGTCGACCTGCGCGTGCATCCAGCCGCGCAGCTCGACCGCCCGGTCGTAGGGCAGCCGGGCGGCCGCCCGGTCGACGAGCACCAGCCCCGAGGCGGCCCACTCCGAGACGCTGGGCCGCGCCGCGAGCGGTGCGCCGTCGAGCTCCACGTCCCACAGTTCGCCGACGTCGCCGAGCACGGCGACGTCGATGTCGATGTAGACGACGCGGTCGATGTCGGCGAGCACGTCGGGCAGCAGGAGACGGTCCATGGTGGACACCGTCGTGTGGGCCAGCAGCCGCGCGATGGACCCGTACCGCACCTCGTCGAAGCGGTAGTGGGAGAAGCGCAGCCGCGGGAAGGTCTGCGCCCACGACTCCACGGTCGCCGTCGGCACGCCGCGGGTGAGCACGTGCACCCGGACGTCGCGGCCGGTCCCCTCGTCGATGCCCTGCAGCACCACCGGTGCCTGGTCCACGAGGTTCTGGTCCAGCGCGATCGCGACGTGCACGTCGCCGCCTGCGCCCAGGTGCACGGCCTCCGCGCGCACGGGGGTCGCGGCACCGGCCAGCGACTCGACCTCGGGACGGGTGGTCCGCCAGTGCTCCCGCCGTGCCCGGCTCTGCTCGACCAGCGGGCGGCAGCGCGCGCGCCAGGCCGCGTAGACCTCCTCCTCGCCGGCTCCGGCGGCGACCAGGCCCACCACCAGGTCGAGCAGTTCGGTGACGAGGTCCTGCATCGCGGTCAGCTCGGCCGAACCCGGGGACAACCCCAGGAGTCCGTCCAGCTGCGGGTCACCTGCCGACGCCGGGGAGAATCCGGCATCGGTCCCCAGGGCGGCGGCGGCCAGGTGGTCGTGCAGCGAGGTGGTGGGCGACGCCGGGGCCGACCGCAGCGCGCGGTGGTGGTCCCGCGCCGCGAGCAGCCCCGCGGCGAGCACCCCGTCCGGGGACGCGTCGCCGGCGTCGGTCGCCGGGGCGGGCCCGTCGAGTGCCTGCTCCCCCTCGGCGGTGAGGTCCACGGTCGTCGCGACGCTCCCGGAGAAGAAGGCGTCGACCCCGTGCGCGAGCAGCAGGTCCACCGTCGCCCGGTCGCGGCAGCCGACGGGGCCGTACCGGCGCAGGTACGCGACGGCGTCGGGAGTCAGGAGCTCCAGCCGGTCGAGGTGGACACCGAGGAGGACCGGCCGGATCGCGGCGTGGAAGGGCAAGTCGCTGCGCACCCCGAAGACCGGGTGCATCAACCACCCCGCGGCCAGGAGCCACGTCGGTTCCGGGAGCGCCGCCCAGCGGGAGACGTCGCGGGAGACGCCCACGACGTCGACGGCGGATTCCGGGACGTCGAGCACGCGCTCGGCGGGGACACCGGCCCGCAGCTCGTCCAGCGCGTCCTGCAGGTCGGCGTCCTCCGCGTGCAGCCGCAGTCCACGCCGGCGCAGGAGGTGGCCGAGCACCGCCAGCGTCTGGCCGTGGTCGTCGAGGGTCGCCGGCGGCGCGGACGGATCAGGCGAGTCGTACCGCAGCACCCCGATAACCGGCCGCTGCCGGGGAGCGGCGATGGTGTCGAGCTCGGCGGGGCGGGTGTCCAGCCAGTGCTGGAGCCGTTCGGCGGAGCTGATGGCCATCGGGTCGGCGGCCCCGGCTTCCCGTGTGCGGTCGACGGCCGTGCGCGCCAGCTCCAGCCGGTGGTGGCCGATCAGCGTCCCGGCGAGGGCGACGGCGTCGTCCGCGGCGAGCTCGGGGTGCGCCACGGCCAGCGCGGCCAGCCGCTCCCCCTCCGGCGGGTCCACGTGCAGCGCGACCGCCACGGCGGGAGCCGCCCCGGTGCGGACCAGCAGGTCGACGGGTGCGCCGGAGAACTGCTCGTG
Source organism: Blastococcus sp. (assembly GCA_042090795.1). Taxonomy (GTDB): domain Bacteria; phylum Actinomycetota; class Actinomycetes; order Mycobacteriales; family Geodermatophilaceae; genus Blastococcus. The sequence goes on from JBELIQ010000012.1 coordinate 22,000, forward strand.
CGCGGTCCTCCGGGAACCCCACGCCGCGAGGTAGTGGCCGGCGGCCACGTCGCCGGCCGACCGGGTGCGCTCGTCGGACTGCAGCGCGGTGACCAGTGCGCGGGCGCGCGGGGTGGACTGCGGGTTGCCCAGCAGGGCACGGACGGCGCGGACCGCCGCCTCGTCGAGCCCGGCGCCCTCCACCAGGCCGCCGACCAGTGCGGCCTCGGCACGCAGCCGGCCGATCGCCCGGCGCACCTGACCGGTCGAGGCCTGGCCCTCGGCGCCCGCGCCGGTGAGCTGCGCCAGCAGCGTGGTGATCTCGGCCCGGGCCTGGTCGCGCTGCTCGCGCAGCGCCACGGTCCGGTGCTCGAGCTCGACCGCCCGCGCCTCGGCCTGCCGCAGGCGCCGTTCCGCCTCGCGGGCGCTGTCCCGCTGCCGGCGCAGGACCTCCCGCTGCTCCTCCAGCGCCGACACGCGCTGCTCCGCTGCCCGCAGCGCCTCCTCGGCCTGCGCCCGGCCGGTGGCCCGCCCGAGCACCTCGCCGACGCGTCCCATGCGCTCGCCACCCTGTGCGGGCATCGGTCCCACCCCTCGCCGTTGGTCGTCCGCGCGCGCTCGGGAGGCCGCGCAGCGGAAGCCTGATCCCGGCCGACGGTATCCCCGGTCCGGAGCCGTTCCCGAGTGCCGGCGCCCCTCCCGACGCACCCTCCCCGCGACCCCCTCCCGCCACCCTCCGCGGGCAGCCTCGGGCAGGCATCCGTGACCGCGGGGCCCTCGTCGGGGCCCCTCCGCGGCGGGGCCGGCGTGTGGTCGGTGGGGAAGGTGGTTCCCAGGGAGTCCCATGGGCCGGGATGGCCCTCGCCGGCCGCCGTCCGACTACCGCGGCTCGTAGACTCCGGTCGACCCGATCCGGATGCCCGCGGCATGCAGCGACCTAGCGCGCCCGCGTCCTCCAGCACCGCCACCAGGAAGCGTTGATGAGCGATTTCATTGTGTGCTCATTCCACACGGACGACGAGTACTACCGCCAGCACGGCAAGGAGCTGAAGGAGAGCCTCAGCGCCCTGGGCGTCACCTACATCGTCGAGGAGATCGAGAAGCAGGAAGGCGAGGACTGGGCCGACCTGTGCCGGAAGAAGGTGCCCTTCCTCGCGCGCATCTGCGCCGAGAACCCGGAGAGCAAGGTCTTCTGGATCGACGTCGACTGCCGGCTGCTGTCACTGCCCGACTTCGTGCGTGACTCCAGCGCCGACATCGTCGGCTTCCAGCGCGGGTTCTCGAACCCGCGCACGATCGGCTACCACAAGCGCACCCGCTTCTGGGAACCCTGCTTCTGGGGCGTCAGCACCAGCCCGCAGGCCCGCAAGATGATGTCCGACGCGGCCCTGCTGGAGAGTCGCTCCTCGGAGAAGGCCACCGACGACTACTTCTTCGAGGAGGGCTGGCGCGCCAACTGCGCGGAGCTCACCTTCCAGGTCATCCCGTCGTCGTCCGTCATCGGCAAGGGCGACCCGCAGGCCAGCCGTCCGGCGTTCTTCTCCTTCGGCTCCAGCGGCAACGTGGCCGAGTTCAAGGACAAGGTCGTCCAGCACGCCGCGGACGCACCGGTGCTCACCACCCGCCGGGCCGTGGACGCCCGCCGCACGGTGATCCGCGTCGGCAAGAAGACCCTCGCGCGGCTCCCCGCCACCTGGCGGCGCCGGCTGATCGCGATCGCCGACAAGAGCGGCGCGACCGCCGTCCTCGTGTCCGGTGGACCGACCGCCACGCCGAAGGCGACGCCGGGCGGCCCCTCCCCCAAGCAGCGCAAGGCCCTGGTGAACAAGGTCCTCCGCGGCGGCCTCGACGGGGACCTCGAGACCCTCGAGTCCGCCCGCGAGTCGCTGCAGGGGCTCGGCGTGCTGACCCGCGAGGAGGAGGGCACCGTCGGCGCGGCCCGCAGCTTCGCCACCTACTCCGCCGGCCGGTCCTCCGAGGCCGTCCACCTGGTCTGGTGGGCGCGGCCCTTCCCCGGCAACTACGGCGACTGGCTCAGCCCGCTGCTCGTCAGCCACTACACCGACCGGCGGCTGATCTTCCAGTCCCCGACCGCGCCCTGGCTGACGTCGGACCGCCACCTCGTCGGCGTCGGCTCGATCGGCCGCTTCGTGAAGCCGAACTCCGTCGTCGTCGGCACCGGCATCTCCAGCGACGAGTACCAGCTGGACCCCGCCGCCACCTACATCTCGCTGCGCGGGCCGATGTCCGCCGAGCACCTGCGCTCGTGCGGCGGCCCGGTCGTCGACTCCTTCGGCGACCCGGCGGCGGTGCTGTCCCGCGTGCTCCCGGTGACCCGCGGCACGACGAACGGCCGCACGGCGTTCGTCCGGCACTTCAAGCACCGCAACCTGCCGGTGCAGCTGCCCGCCGGCTACGACGAGCTCGAGGTGCTCGTGTCGCATCCCGACGAGATCCGCACCCTGGTCACCCGCCTGGCCGAGTACGACCAGGTCGTCACCAGCGCGATGCACGTCCTCATCACCTGCCAGTCCTACGGGATCCCGTGCGCGCTGGTCGTCTTCGAGGGCTACCTCGACGCGGTGTCGGGCAACGGCATGAAGTACACCGACTACTCCCTGGGTGTCGACCTCGGTCCGCTCACGCCGGCGCCCGTACCCCTCGACCTGAGGACCGCGGATCTCCAGTCGCTGGTCGTGGACGCGAAGATCAGCGAGGCGAAGATGGACGAGGTCGAGGACGCTCTCCGCCGCGCCGTGGCCGCGGTGACCGGGTAACCGGCGTGGCCTGGCCGATCTCGGCCGACATCCGGACCACCTTCCGCACGCTGTTCACCAGCCGGCGCGACCGGCTCGTCGTCCTCGGGCTGGTCGCCCTGGCCGCGCTGGTGTCCCTGACCGAGCTCGTCGCCACCCAGCTGTTCAGCGTGCTGATCCTGCCCGGATCGGAGCGCAGCACCGGTCAGATCGTGCTGCTCGTCGTGCTGTTCTTCGGGGTCTACGGCGGCCTCCGGCTGGTCAACTTCGCCCGCGAGATGTACCGGATCAACGTCTTCGAGCGGGCCCTCACCCAGTCGGTCGGGCTGACCCCGGTGAAGGACTCGTGGCGCTGGGCGATGGCCATCGAGGTGACCACGCTGCTGTCCACGGTGGGCCGGATCATCGTGGTCACCGCCGCGTCCACCGTCCTGGCACCGCTGTTCGGCCTGGGCGTGATCGTCGCGGTCGCGCTCACCGGTGTGGCCCTGTCGGTGATCTTCCGACGGCAGATGGCCGCGCAGCGGGAGTTCCGCCGGATGCAGCTGGCCCGCACGCCGGCGTCCAACGCGACGCGGGTCCGCAGCCGGATCCGCGCCGGCGAGATCGGCTCGCTGTTCGCCTACCTGGGCGTCGTGCTCCTCATCGGCCTGCTGGTGGCGCTGACCTTCCTCGATCTCGTCGCGCCCGGCACGGCGTTCGTGCTCTTCGTGGCGCTGCGCATGATGGGCCAGATGCTCACCGACATCGCCAAGGGACTCATGCGCTACGTGCGGGCACGTGCCTTCAGTGAGTGAGCCGCTGCTGACGATCGGCTACTCGGTCCTCGGGGACCGGGCCGCCGGCATCCGGCTGCCGGACCCTCGCTCCGACGTCGAGATCCTCGTCGTCGTCCAGGGCGGCGCGCCCGGGCCCGGGGCGGTTCCCGACCGGGCCGACGTGCGGGTGGTGCACCTGCACTCGACGGGTGTCGCGAAGAGCCGCAACGAGGTGCTCCGGCAGGCCCGGGGCACCTTCGTGCTCTTCGCCGACGACGACATCGTCATCCGCGAGGAGGGGGTCCGCGCCATGCTCGACGCCCTGCGGCGCGACGACTCCCTCGCGCTCGGCCTCGGAACGGCCGTGGACCAGGCCGGCGGGGTGCGCAAGCGCTACCCCGGCCGCAGCGTGCGCCTGCACCGCTGGAACGCGGGCAAGGCGGCCACCTACGAGATGATGCTGCGCCGCAGCGCCTTCGCCGACGCCTGCGTCCGCTTCGACGAGGAGTTCGGCGCCGGCCTCCCGCAGTACCTCGGCGACGAGTACATCCTGATCGCCGACGCCCTGCGCGCGGGCCTGCGCTGCCGGTTCCTCCCCCACGTCCTCGCCGTGCACCCGACGGATTCCTCGGGCTCGGGGTTCGGCACCCCTCGGGACGCCGCGGCTCGCGCGGCGGTCTTCGACCGCGTCTTCGGCCGGACCGCACCGGTCGCCCGCCTGGCCTTCGTGGCGCGCTCCCCGCGGCGCTTCGGCTCCCTGGGGCTGGCGGCCCGGTTCGTGCGGGGCCGAGTCGGGTCCTGAGCCGCCGGCCGGTCCGGGTGGGCCGCTACCGGGAGAGCGCCGGGGCGCCCAGCGGCGCACCGGTGGGGGCCGGCCGCTCGGCCATGACCAGCTTCGTGAGGAGGAAGGCGACCGGGAGGGCCAGGGCGACCGCCACCGGAGGCGCGAGCCGCTCGTCGACGCCGACCCCCTCCACCATCGCCCAGACCAGCGCGATGCGGAGCAGGATCGTCACCCCCTGGCCCGCCAGGAAGCCGGCCAGCGCCTTCGCGGTCATCCGGACCCGGAACGCGTAACGGGCGTTGAGCCAGTAGGCGACCACGACGGCGACGACGAGGCTCGCCACGTTGGCCACCATGTAGGGCGCCACCAGCAGCAGAGCCAGGTAGAGGCCCCAGTACAGCACCGTGTTGGCGGCGTTCACCACGGCGAACCGGACGAACGCGCCGCGCGGGGCCCCGCTCACGGCGACGGCGGGGCGTAGCGGCCGAGCGCCGCCTTCGCCAGGATGCGGACCAGGTCCGCCTCGCCGCGCCGTCCACCGATCTTGGTGGGGACGTGGCCGTCGTCCGGGTAGGCGCGGGTGACCGGGACCTCGGTGCAGCCGTAGCCGAGACGGGCCGCCTGGATGGGCAGGTAGGCCAGCAGCTCGTAGGTGTCGAACACCTCGCGCATCGGGGCGACCCGCGGGTCCAGCAGCAGCGCCCGGGAGTGGCCCCGGAAGCCGTTGGTCGTGTCCGTGAAGCGCTTGCCGGCCGCCAGGGAGGTCACCGGTGCGTGCGCGAGGGTGATGGCCAGCCGCCGGCTGCGCGGGGTGTTGATGCCGAGCCCGCCCGGGATGAACCGCGAGCCCTGCACGAAGCCGGCGCCGCTCTCCAGGGCCGCGACCAGCGACGGGATCGCCGAGACGTCGTCCTTGCCGTTGCCGTCGACGGTGACGACGCCCTCGTAGCCCTCGCGCATCGCGAAGGCGAAGCCCATCCGCAGCTGCGCGCTGAGCTTCCCGGAGTCCCGCTTGACCAGCAGGGCGCGCACGCCCAGGCCGCGCAGCACGTCGGGGTCGTTGGAGCCGTCCGTGCTGCCCCCGTCGGCGACGACGACGTCGACGCCGAGCTCGAGCTCCTGCAGCCGCTTGAGCTGGTCGAGAATGCGCTGGCCCTCGTTGATGACGGGGATGAGCACGCAGTAGCGGCTGCTGCGCTCGGTCAGGACGTGCTGGTCGCCGCTCGGCACCGCCCAGTCGCGGTCGTCGATGTCGTAGCTCACCGGTAGGTCTCCTTGACGTAGTCGACGCACCGCCGGACGGTGCCGGTGGGGTCCTCGGTCTGGCGCAGCATCTCGACCGAGACGTGGCCGTCGTAGCCGACCTCCCGGAGCGCCGCGGCGATCTCGTCGTGGTCGACCGGGCCGTCCGGCCCGACCGCGCCCAGCTGGGGGGCGCTGGCGTGCACGTGGGCGAGCAGGTCGGCCCCCTCGCGCACCCGTGCCGGCGCGTCGTCCCCGGCGAGGGCCATGCACGCGGTGTCCAGGTGCAGGCGGACACCCGGCGAGTCGACCGCCCGCACGAAGGCGGTGGAGGCGACCGCGTCGGTCAGCCAGTCGCAGCGGTACACCGTCGGGTTCGCCTCGATGACGAAGCAGACGCCGCGGTCCTCGGCCTCCTTGCCGAGCCGGGCGAAGAACTCGACGCCGATCTCGTCGGCCCGCTCGACGGGCAGGTCGTCGCGGCGCCGGTTGCCCGGGGAGCCGAAGACCAGCCGGGTGGCGCCGAGCCCGACGGCGAGGTCGGCCATGCCCACGAGGTGGTCGTGCAGGCCCTCACGGGCCTCGGCGGTGCCGAACAGCTGCAGCTCGGGACGCTGGAACAGCAGGGACTGCAGCGCCACCACCTGCATGCCGGCGGCCTCGACGGTGGCGCGCGCGGCAGCCACCTCGTCGACGTCCTGGGCGAGCGGGTCGGCCCAGAGCCGGGTGGGGGCGACCTCGAGGGAGGTCAGCCCCGACCCGGCGAGCATCGGCAGCACCGCCGCGTCCTCGTCGGCGGACCAGGCGAGGTTGGAGAAGGCGATCCTCATGCCGTGGCACCGGCCATCTGCCGGGTGCCCCAGGCGCGGATGGCGGCCAGCACCTCGTCGCTGGTGCGCAGGTACGGCCCACTGCGGCCGCCGAGCTCGGCGGCGTGGCGGGTGCGCAGGTCGTAGGCAGCGACCGGGCGGTCGGTGCACGAGTACTCGACGCCGAAGCACTCCCGGGCCACCTGCGCCGAGGTCACGGGCTCGGTGGCGAGGTTGACCACCCGGAGGCCGGCGTCCCGGGCGAGCAGCACGTGCCCCCACAGGTCGCGGACGTCGTAGAACTGGAACTCCGAGTCCTGGTGGGCGAACCGCGCCTCGGGCTGGTGGATGAGGTCGAACACGAGGTTCTTCTTCAGCCCCGGCCCGAACATGCCGGGCAGCCGGACGACGAGGGAGTCCTCGAACCGCTCGGTGACGAACTGCTCGAGGAGGGCGCGGTGCCGGCCGTAGGCCTGCTCCTGGGCGGTGTCGGCGGCGGTGCCCTCGTCGGCCTGGCGCGAGTCGCTGTAGGCGTCGACCGTGCTCACCAGCACGCAGGAGCGGGCACTGCTGCCGTCCAGGGCATCGATCAGCCGCTGGATGTTGGCCCAGTCGGCCTCGGGCTCGGCGTTGGCCTTCCACTTCTCCGCGGGGGCTCCGGCGCAGACGACCTCGTCGACGGCTGCCGCGGGGAGCTGGTCGATGTCGGTGCTGCGGAACCGGGCGACCGGGCCGATGCGCCGGTCGAGCTCCCCGCCGACGAAGCCGGTCCAGCCGACCAGCGCGCGCCTCTGCGGCGCGGTCATGCCGCGGCCGAGGTCGTCGCGCGCTCGCCGGTCGGCGACTCGACGTTGAGCATGTCCCGGGCCTCGAGCACCGCGCTGGTCGCCTCGAAGGCCACCCGGTAGATCGGCCGTTCGTTGGCCGTCTCGTTGGACTGGAACATGAACTCGGCCATGATCGCGATGACCACGCTGAGCAGGAAGAACATCATGCTGTTCTGCAGGCTCATCGAGGTCCACCCCTCCACGGCGCCGCTGAACAGGCCCACGGTCACCACGTACAGCGCGTACAGCAGGTTCAGGGCGCTGCCGACCAGGGCGAGGCCGACGGCCAGCCGCAGGGGGCGCGAGCTGCTGTAGAAGATGGAGCGGATGACCTGGCGGCCGCTGGTGGCGCCGCGCTGGTGCGCCCGGGAGGTGGGCGTGTACTCCATGACCGTGGCGGAGTAGCCGGAGATGACCGGCAGCATCCGCAGGACCCGGTCGCGGTCGCGGCGGGGCAGCCAGGCATCGAGGGCGGCGCGGCTGTAGGCACGCAGACCGAGGCTCACCGAGGCGATCTCCTGGCCCATGCTGCGGCTGGCCAGCGCGCTGGTGGCGCGCACCGCCAGGCGGCGGCGGGACGTCGCGGAGACGTCGACGCCCACGACGACGGCGTGGTCGTCGGTGACCATGCCGGCGCACCGGACGATGTCGGCGGGGGCGTCGACACCCAGGCGGGCCGTCACGACGACGTCGCCGAGCGCGCCGTCGAGCCCGGCGGTGAAGGCGACCTCGTCACCGGCCTCGTGGAGCAGGCCGAGGACCTGCAGGTTCGCCTGCTTCTCGGCGAGGTTGCGCGCCCAGAGCACCCGCCCGCGGGAGGCGGTGAGCACCAGCACGATCTCGTGCACCGGGAAGGTCTCGGCGAGCGCCGCGTCCAGGGCGGCGAGGTCGGACTCGACCTCGCTGGAGGCCGCGTCGGCGATGACGACGACGCTCAGGAAGGTGCCGCCACGGCCGGAGGGGGCCGGCGTCCGGACGACGATCTGGGACGGCGGCGTCGACGACGTCCCGGTCGGTGTCGCGACGGGGACGGCGACGAGCGGCGCGTTCTCGATGACAGGGGGCGCGGCGGGCGGCGGCACGGTCATGGCGGACGTGTCTCCTTGCAGGGACGGCGAGGCGGCTCCGCCTCCGGGCGTGGGTAGGGTGTCGGCGTAGGTCTCAGACAGCGTCACGGAGGTGCTCCTCTGCTACTCGGAGAGCGTCTCCGACGTTGTCGATCTTGCTTCCGAGGAGGGACATCACTCGGCCTCCTCCGGATCGGCGCATCACGATGGGGCGGGCGTCGTCGCCGTCGCGGCGGGCGGGCACGGTCTTGACGCCCCAGAGGGACTCCACGTGGACGGCGTCCCGCAGGGACGGCACGAAGCGCGCCGCGTCACGGGCCATCCAGTCGGCCCGGCTGGCCAGCCGGCCGCTGCGCAGCACCTCGGCGGCCGCCTCGAACGACGGCTGGGCGCCGTGCGGGGTGTACCGGACGTGGCTGAGCGTGTGCCACGGGGTGGACGGGAACGGCATGAGGGAGAAGTAGGGGCCGTCCATGACGGTGATGCCCTTGCCCTCCAGGGCGGCGGGCACGTCCACGAGGGCCATCTCGCAGGGCTCGCAGTGCAGCCCGGCGTAGCCGACCCCGCTCGGGACGGCGCCGATCGACTCCCCGTAGGTGCACACGAGGACGCGGTCGGCCGACACGGTGTCGCCGTCGCCCAGAGCCACCACCGCGGCGTCGGGGCTCTCCTCGACGCTGACGACGCGCGTGTTCAGGCGCACCTCGACGCGGGCGTCCACCAACTCCTGCCGGACGTGCTCGCGCAGCTTCACCGCGTCGAAGACCGACTCCCGGGTGACCCAGGACTGCTCGACGGTGGCGGGGTTGAACAGCGCCCGGACCGAGGAGGGGGAATCCATGAGCGGCGCGCCCACCTGCTCCATCACCCGCCGGAACTTCCGGGCGTTGGTGAGCGAGCCGCGGGCGATCGCGTAGATGCAGAGGAAGTCGTCGACGACGCAGTCGGAGTACCGCGCCATGAAGGACGTGTAGTACGCCTGGCTGCGCCCGGCGGTGCGCAGTGACCGCGGGTAGTGGTACCCGCCGTGCACGCGGGCCTGGTTGAAGTAGCTGGCGCCGCCGAGCAGGTCGCCGCGCGCCTCGAGCAGGGTGACCTGCGCCCCCTCGCGGGCCAGGTGCGCCGCCAGCGACGAGCCGTAGAAGCCCCCGCCGACGACGACGACGGACTGCCCGCTGCCGGCGGTCATGCCGGCGCGCCGACGGGGATGCGGCGGGTCGCCTGCGGCTGGGTCATGGCGTACGCGTCCTCGAGGTCGGCGGGGTCGGACGGGGTGGGCGGGGAGTCCTGGACAGCGGTGCGGGCGGGTGTCCGCGCACGGGTGGCGGTGGCCACGCGGAGGGCGATCATCGCGAACACCAGCGGCAGGAACGGCAGGTAGAAGACGATCGCGTCGACGTGGAAGTGGACGATCATGTGCCCGTAGGCCAGGACCAGCCACGACAGTGCGCCGGCCAGGGAGATGCCCGCGGCGACCGCCAGCCGGCGCTGCACGGCGGCGTCCTCACCCCGGCCCCGGAACGCGCGCCGGGCGAGGACGGCCCAGGTCAGCACGAACAGGTAGATCGGGATCTCGAAGGGCAGCGGGCCCAGGCCGAACGCCTGGGGCGCGGGCAGCGCGACCGCCGGGTCGCTGAGGAAGTAGCGCATCCGGAACAGCCAGACGCCCAGGACCTCGTTCTGCTCCAGCAGCCAGCGGCCGACCGGTCCCGCCTTGGCCGTGACCCGAGGTGCGATCACCTCGAGCTTCGTGGGCCAGAACGTGCGGTCCCCCGCTGCCCCGCCCAGGGCCGAGACGTCCCCGAAGCGGAGCTGGAGCTGCACGGCGTGCACGCCCATGGCCGCGGCGAAGCCGGCGACGGCGGCGGCCATCGCGGCGACCAGCCGGACGAGGAGCTGCCGGTCGAACCGGTCCCGGAACTCGTGGAACGCGACGACGGCGGCGACCCCGAGCACCAGGGTGGTGATGAACTCGTAGCCGCAGAGGCACTTGAGGAAGACCAGGCCGCCGATGAGCAGGCTGCCGCGGATCCACTTGCGCCGGCCGGTGCCGAGCCGGGGCCACACGAGCAGCGGCACCAGCATCGGCAGCAGGAAGGTCCACAGCTGCCAGTAGGCGCTCGCGCCGAAGGCGTTGAGCCACGGCGCGGTGAACAGCAGCGCGCCGAGCACGGTGGCCGCGCGGCCGTCCCAGGCCCGCCAGCAGGCGACGACGGCGGTGGCGAGGACCGCGGCCAGCAGGAACGCGGTGGTCAGCCGGAGGGCCTCGTACAGCGACGCCCCCGGGGTGGCCAGGGCCATCACCATGCCGTGCAGGCCGACCTGGCTCGTGTAGTCCTCGCCGGTCGCCCGGACCATGGGGTCGAGGATCCCCCGGTCGCCGTCGGCCAGCGTCGAGTAGACGAGGGAGTCCGAGTCGAGCTGGAAGTTCTCCTTGTAGTTCGTCGTCAGCACCCGCAGGAAGTCGTACCGGAGCTCCAGCCCGCCGGCGACGAGCACGGCGAGCCAGGTGGCGAGCTCGCGGCGGGTCAGCAGCACGGGGAGGTCCTTCGGTGGGTGCGGGGCGGGGCGGTCGGTCGCATCGGGCCGGGCCGCAACGACAAAGCTGAGAGTACGGCTGCGAATACGCAGGGCGATGAACTCAAGCCGAGATTCCGAGACCCTCCGGCCCGCAGATCACGGCGACCTCGCCAGCCCCACGAGTCACACGCGTGTACTCCTGCGCGGACGGATCGGTCCGTCCACCACGGCAACAGCTCACAGAAGGACCGGCCGGTGCGTATGCGCATGTGCCAGCCGACGGGTGCGGACAGGCGGACGGGGACTGCGGGCCGTCAGTCCTGGAGGACGAACGGCTGCGGGAAACCGGCGACGTCGGGGTCCAGGGGCTCACCGGAGACGAAGACGAGCAGCCACGGCTTGCGCGCCTGGACGTCGGTGATCTCCCGCGTCGTCCCGTCCGAGAACCGCACGTTTCCTGCCGCCTTGACCGCCTTGCGGTTGGCGAGGGTGTTCGGGAGCGCGAACAGGGCCTTCTTGGTGTTGACGCCGTGGTCCCAGTTGTCGTAGGTCATGTCGGGCGGGGTGGCCCGGTAGTTCAGCGCGCCGCTGGTCAGCAGCATCGGGCCGTAGAGGTCCCACGTGTCCGCGTCGCTGGGGAAGCTGATGGCCTGGGCGCGGCAGCCCGACACGGTGGTCAGCGGCGCACCGCCGGCGCCGCGGACGTCCTTGAGCGGGAACCGGGCGGTGTCGTGCACGAGGACCGGGAAGGTCTGGCTCGCCGCACCGGGGTCGAGGGACAGCCATCCCTTGACGCCCATCGGCGCGTTGATCATGTTGCGGACCATCGAGTAGCCGCGGGCGGTCGCCCCCGGGCCGGTGTAGTCCAGTTCCACCTCGTACAGCCCCCCACCGGCGGGGGCGTCCAGCTCGAACCCGTACCCGTCGACCCGGCAGGGCACCGAGGTCCAGGTCGCCGGCGAGTCCGACGGCGTCCACGCCAGGGTCATGGGCGAGGTCTGCTCCGGCCGGTAGGCCCGGAAGAGCTCGCGGTAGAACCACCAGTTGGCGCTGATGTTCCACGTCGCCCAGTCGTCGTCCCAGTTCCCGACCTCCGTGGTGGCGCCGGGGGCGGTGCTGACCACCAGCTCCGGCCGGGTCGCCATCTCCGCGGCGAACGCGTCCCGCTGCGCACCGAGGGCGTGGATCACCGAGTCGACGGCGAGATCGGTGTTGGGCCCCTCCGAGGCGCCGAGCAGGCCCATGTACTCCTCGACGGTGTCGCCGCGGTACTCGGCGGCCAGCGCCACGTGCCTGGCGTAGTCCCGGTCCAGGTACCCGTCCAGCTCGTCGTTCCAGACGAAGTCCCGGTCGGACGCCAGCTGGTCCCGGACGACGACGACGTCGGCGACGGCGTCGCCGGTGACCAGGGCCAGCACGGCGCCGACGGCCACGACCGGGACGAGGCGCGCAGCGGCGCCGGGACGGCGATCGGGTGCCGCGTGGCGCGCCCGGAGACGCGTCACGAGGGCGACCAGCAGCCGGGCGACGACGGCCACGGCCACGGCCGCGGCCCACAGCCGGAACGCCCAGAAGTAGAGCGAGGCGTGCCCGCCGACCGTGGCGGCCGCGCCCCCGAGCAGCGTCGCCGCGCCCAGGTAGGCCACCAGCAGCTCGCTGGTCCGCCGCCGCCAGAGCGCCACGGCGAGCACCACGAGGAGGACGACGACGCCGAAGGTCGCGCGCTCGTCGACCATGGCGCGGGCCAGGTCCGCCGGGGAGAAGATGCGCGATCCCCGGTCCCAGCTCCCGTAGTACCAGAACTGGTCGCCCCGGACGTCGGTGAAGTTGTAGTGCAGGTAGGACAGGAAGTGCCCGCCCGTCGCGAGGAACCCGGCGGCGACGTACGCGCCGAGGGCGGCGCCCCAGAGCGCCAGCAGCGGGCGGAGCCGCCGTCCGTCCCCGAGCTCGCCGAGCAGGACCAGCAGGGTGACCAGGGCCAGCATGCCCACCCCGGAGACCAGGCCGTAGTCGTTGGACCACAGGGCGGCGACGGTGCCGGCGCCGGCGCCGATGACGAGCATGCGGGTGCGCGTCGTCCACATCCGGGAGAGGACGAAGAGCACGAGCAGGACCAGCAGGTAGGGGGCGAAGGCCCGGATCGGCCGCAGGCTCAGACCGGGGTCGGTGGCGGTCCGGAGCAGGCTCACGCAGTAGCCGCAGCCGAGGTCGGCGTACCGCGCCTCCGGCCAGGCGCTGACCAGGGCGATGACCGTCATCGGCACGGCGGCGGCCAGGGCGAACAGCCACTTCGTCGGACGGGCGCTCACCAGGACCGCGATGGTGGCGACCACCAGTCCGGCGGTCAGCAGGGTCATGTAGTGGGCCGCGAACACCGAGGCGGTCATGTCGCCGCCGAGCAGGAGGAACAAGGGGTAGAGCAGGAAGACCGGCCCGATGCCGAGGTAGGGGTAGTAGTCGCGCCCCGGCAGGTCGCCCTCGGACAGCCGCAGCAGACCGCTGGCGGTCTGGAAGGCGCCGTCCAGGTGGAACGTCGGGACGGTGAGGTGCATCCGCCAGGCGAACACGGCGGGGACGACGACGTCGAAGAGCACGAGCAGCGCGAACAGTGCCCGTGGCCACCGGCTGCCCGCGGACCGGCGCGCGGGCGATCCGGTCTCGGGGAGGGCGGTGCGCTCGATGGTGCTCGTTGCGGTCGACATGCCGGGTGACTCCTCCTACGCGCTCACCGAGCTCGCTGGGCTCGGCCTCTCCCCCGTGTGGGACACCCCGCACGCGCCGTTCCCGTGGTCGCGCCTCGTTGCGCGACGGCAGCCCGGGTTCCGTCGGGCGACGGAACGCTCCGGGCGACACGCACCGCGTCTCGAGGCGCGGACGCATCGGTTTCGGCAAGCGGAATACTCGCACCGCGGACGGGGGCACACGGCGAACTGCGGCTCCAATGCGCCGTTTCTCGACACACCATTCCCACGAGACCCGCGAGTCCGCCGCGTCGAGGGCGACGGCCGGTCGACCGTGACGGGCCGGTCCGTCCCGCCCGGCCGGGACCGGGTGCCCGGTGGACGCCGACCGGCCACCGGGGACGGCCGCGCACGACGCAGCGCGGCAGCCTCGTGCAGCCGGCCGGGCGGTCAGTCGGCCGCGAGGACCTGCGTCGTGCCGTCGGGCTGCACGACGGTGAAGCTGAGGAACTGCGGGAGGTCGGTGTGCACGGACTGCGCGCGGAGGTAGACCGTTCCGCAGGAGCCGTCCTCCTGGGCGGCCAGGCGCTGCAGCTGCCCCGGCTCGACGAACTCGTGGACGGCCCGGTCGAGCACGAGGTTGGTGTACCCCCGCACCTGCATGTTGGTGCCGAGCGTCGCGCAGTCGAGGTCGATCTCGTCCCTCAGCTGCGTCACCAGGGCGCGGTTCTGGTCGTCGACGTAGGGCCAGCCCGCGTAGATGGCGACGTCGGTGCGGTGCGCCGAGATGCCGACCGCGGCGCCCAGGCAGACCACGACCCCGGCCAGGACGAGCAGGCGGCGGGACAGGTGACCGATCGCCAGCCCCGCGAGCAGCGCCAGCGGGATGCCGACCTTGAGCCGGTCGAAGGTGAACTCCATGGCGTGCTGCCGCAGGACGAGGTTCTCCAGCACGGCGGTCAGCGCGAAGAGCACGATGACGGCGCCGACGGCGTCCCGGCGGCCCGGGTTCTCCGGACGGAAGGCGGCCAGGGCCACGAGGACCAGCGTCACGAGGATGGCGCCACCGAAGGACAGCGCGTAGCCGTACTGGAGGTCCAGGAACGTCGCCGTCCCCTGCGCCTCGTTGCCCGACCGCGCGAGGAAGCGCGCCTTCCACGCCTCCACGGCCGCGTCCGCGCCGAGGACGAGGATGAAGTGGGCCGCCAGCACGGCGGCGGTGACCAGGGCGACCGAGACGAGCACGACGCCCGCGGGGGCGATGCGACGGCGCAGCCAGGGCACCACGAGGATCGCCGCGCCGGTGAGGAAGGCGAAGACGTAGGCCGTCCACTCCGTGTAGCAGGCGACCGCGGTGAGCACGCCGAGCACGACCAGGAGCTTCCGCCGGTCGGCACCCTCGGGTCGGGTCAGCAGGTGGTCGAGCACCAGGAGCAGTCCCAGCAGCAGCGGCTGCAGCAGGGAGTGCGGCCAGTAGACGGCTCCGTGCGACTGGATCGCCTCGGTGCTCGTCAGGTAGACCACGGCGGCCAGGAGCCCGGCGACCCGTGCGGTCCACACCGGGCGGTCCAGGCGGGTGACCGCGCGCACCACGAGCAGGTACAGCAGCACACCGGCCGCCGCGGCCAGCATGCCGTTGAGCGCGACCAGGCCGCCGAGGCCGATGTCACCGCCGCGCAGGAACCCGCCGATCGTCGGCAGCCAGAAGCCGGCCGGCGGGAAGGACGTGTAGATGTAGTCGCCGGCGTCGGTGGGGACCGTCGCGCCCCACAGCACCCCCGCGTCGTTGTCCTGACCGAGGGTCACCGTGGGCAGGCCCCAGTGCCGGTCGAGGGGGCTGTCGAGGAGCGCCTTCGCGGTGAGCAGCGCGTGGTAGGACGCCTCGAGGTTGCGTGCACCGAGACCGTCGCGCACCTGCAGCAGGGTGGAGCCGGTCAGCACGCCCTGGATCAGGACCACCAGGGCAGGGATGGACAGGCGGGCGGCCAGGCCCCGGGCGCCCGAGGGCGGCACCGGTGCGTGTCCCGCGGGGACGGATGCGGAGGGTGCCCGGTGCGGCTGGGCCTGCTCCACCGTGGCGGACGCGCTCGACATGACAGATGACTCCCTGTGAACTCAGCGCCGGGCCGCACGAGCGGGCCGGCGCCCCCGTGGGACGGGAGGACCCGACCTCCTCCGCCGGGGGGCGGTGGGGCGGTCGACTTCAGCCCTGCGTGCGGCTGCCGGTGTTCGGACGACGGCCGAGGAGGAAACCCGCTCCCCAGCTCAGGTGCATGCTCGCCAGGACGGCGGGCAGCAGCGCCTGCGCGCGCCACGGGAGACCGCGGCCCTCGCGGAAGGAGGCGAGCAGGACACCCAGCACGTACATCAGCGGGGCCAGCCAGCCGCGGCGGAGCGCGGGCACCCCGGCGACGGCGCCGGTCACGCCGAGGGCCGCGCCCGCGAGGATGGCGCCGGTCACGACCGGCGGCGCCAGGTACCGCGCCGACGCGGTGTCGGGGTACTGGCGGATGACCTCCCGGCGCCAGCGGCCGGTGTGGAAGAACTGGCGGACCAGCTCGGGCCAGGACGACCGCGGCCGGTAGGTGACCGCGAGGTCCGGGGAGAACCAGACGAGCTCGCCGGCCTGGCGGATGCGGAGGTTGAGCTCCCAGTCCTGGGCCCGGTGGTAGTGGTCGTTGAAGCCACCGAGCCGCTCCAGCACCTCCCGGCGGAAGACGCCGAGGTAGACCGACTCCGCCGGCCCCTCGCTGCCGCCGACGTGGAAGCTGCCGCCGCCCAGCCCGACCTTGGACCCGTAGGCGCGGGCCACCGCCTGCTCGAAGGGGGTCTCCCCCACGGCCAGCATCAGGCCGCCGACGTTCGCCGCCCCGGTCTCCTCGAGCAGCCGGACGGCCTTCTCCATGTACCCGGGCAGCAGCACGCCGTGCCCGTCGACCCGGGCGATG
Source organism: Blastococcus sp. (assembly GCA_042090795.1). Classification (GTDB taxonomy): domain Bacteria; phylum Actinomycetota; class Actinomycetes; order Mycobacteriales; family Geodermatophilaceae; genus Blastococcus. The sequence goes on from JBELIQ010000012.1 coordinate 38,371, forward strand.
ATGTCGTGGCTCGCGGCCAGCACCGCGGCGTTCAGGCCGGCCGGCGTCCGCCCCGTCGGGTTCCTCACCAGCTTGATCCGCGCGTCGCTGAAGGCGAGCTTGCGGGCGATGCGATCGGTGGCGTCCTTCGACGGACCCAGGGCGATGATCAGCTCGAGCTCTCCGCCGTACTCCTGCCCGAGGATCTGGCCCACGCTGGCAGCCAGGTGCTTCTGCTCGTTGAGGACGGGCATGACGACCGAGACGGCGGGCCACTCGCGGCTCGCGGGCGAAGGGACGACGTCCAGCTCCGGGCGCGGCACCGGCAGGCGCCGGGCCGTACCGATCCGGCGCGAGTCGGCAGTCCCGGGGAGAGGCAGTGCCTGGGCTTCTGTCATGGCTCGGTCACTGTATGTCCGCGGCCAGCTCCGCTTCGCGACTGGAGGCGACACACGAAACGGTTTCGCGCCGCAACGGATCACCCGTCACATCAGTCCCCACGCGCCCCGGACGTCGCATTCCGGCCGCGACGGACCGGTCCGGTCAAGCACAAGTTGTGCTCAGGCAGCCCCGTCGATCAGTGTCAGATCGTGCTGAACCATCCGCGCCACGACGTCGTCGAACCCGACGGCCGACTGCCAGCCGAGCAGCTCGCGGGCACGGGTCGCGTCCCCGACCAGCTCCGGGGCGTCCGAGGGGCGGACGAAGCGGGGGTCGAGCGAGACGTGCCGCTCCCAGTCGTCGATACCTGCCGCGGAGAACGCCGCCACGACGAAGTCGCGCACGCTGTGCGAGACCCCGGTCGCGACGACGTAGTCCCGGGCCAGGTCGGCGCGGGCCGCCAGGACCATCGCCGCCACGTAGTCCGGGGCCCAGCCCCAGTCGCGCCGGGCGTCCAGGTTCCCCATCGCCAGCCCGTCCTGCAGGCCGCGGGCGATCCGTGCGACGCCGGCGGTGATCTTCCGCGTCACGAACGTCTCGGGACGGCGCGGTGACTCGTGGTTGTAGAGCACGCAGCTGCACGCCCGCAGTCCCTGGGCGCGGTAGACCCCGACCAGGTGGTGCCCGTAGGCCTTGGCCGCGCCGTAGGGCGACAGCGGGAGCAGCGGGGTCGTCTCGTCCTGCGGTATCCGCGACGTGCCGGCGAAGATCTCGGCGCTGGAGGCCTGGACGAAGGTCACCGGCCGGCCGCTGCGCTCCTGCAGGTCGTGTGCCGCCGCCAGCAGGTGCCCCACCGCCAGGCCGCTGATCCGGGCGGTCAGCGCCGGCTCCTCCCACGACAGCGCCACCGAGCTGAGCCCGCCCAGGTTGTAGATCTCCGCCGGCTCCACCGCGGCGACCAGCGCCTCCAGGCCCGGGCCGTCGCCGAGGTCCCCCTCGTGCCGCTGCACGTCCTCGGGGAGCGGCGGAGCGCCGGCGGGGGGCTCCTCGCCCGGCCGGACCAGGGCGTGGATCTCGGCCCCCTCGGCCAGCAGCTGCTCGACGAGGTAGCTGCCGTCCTGCCCGGTGGCACCGGTCACGAGGACGCGCACGGCGCTCACCGGCCGGCGAGGGTGCGCTGCTCCGCCAGGTCGGAGTCGACCATCATGCGGACCAGGTCCTCGAAGCCGACCTTGGGTCGCCACCCGAGCTGCTCGCGGGCCTTGGTGGGATCGCCGATCAGCAGGTCGACCTCCGCCGGCCGCAGGAACCGCGGATCCTGGGTCACCCGGCCCTGCCAGTCCTCGATGCCCACGTGCGCGAAGGCGATCTCGAGGAACTCGCGGATGGAGTGGGTCTCGCCCGTGGCGACGACGTAGTCGTCCCCCTGCTCCTGCTGGAGCATCAGCCACATCGCCTCGACGTAGTCGCCGGCGAAGCCCCAGTCGCGCTTGGCGTCGAGGTTCCCGAGCGAGATCGACTCCTGCAGCCCCAGGCTGATGCGGGCCACCGCGCGGGTGATCTTCCGGGTCACGAACTCGGGACCGCGGCGCGGGGACTCGTGGTTGAACAGGATCCCCGACGAGGCGTGCATCCCGTAGGACTCGCGGTAGTTGATGGTCATGTAGTGCCCGTACACCTTGGCGACGCCGTACGGCGAGCGCGGCCACAGCAGCGTGGTCTCGCGCTGGGGCACGTCCTGCACCTTGCCGAACATCTCCGAGCTCGAGGCCTGGTAGAAGCGGATCTTCGACAGGTCGGGGCCGGCGTGCAGGCGGGTGGCCTCCAGGACGTTGAGCACGCCGAGGCCGGTCACGTCCGAGGTCAGCCGTGCGTTCTCCCACGAGTACGCCACGAAGGACACCGCCCCGAGGTTGTAGACCTCGTCGGGCTGGGAGGTCGACAGCGCGCGGATCAGGCTGGAGAGGTCGGTGATGTCCCCGTTCAGCAGGCGTACGTCGGGCACCACGTCACGGACCAGGTCGGCCTTTGGGTTGTTCTGCCCGCGGATGAGGCCGTAGACCTCGTAGCCCTTCGACAGCAGCAACTCGGACAGGTAGAGCCCGTCCTGACCGGTGATCCCGGTGACGAGTGCGCGCTTCATATGTCCCTCGATCGCTGGGGCGTCACGCCGGTCACCCTAGGCTGCCGCAGGTGACCGCACCGCTCCCCCCGGGCCCGGCCGACCACGTCGACCGCGCGCTCTGCGTCCTGGCCCACCCCGACGACGTCGACTTCGGCTCCGCGGGGACGGTCGCGACGTGGACGGCGGCGGGCACCGAGGTCGTCTACTGCATCGTCACCGACGGCGACGCCGGCGGCTTCGACGAGACGCCGCGCGACCGCATGGGCCCGCTGCGCCGGGCCGAGCAGAGTGCCGCCGCCGCGGAGGTCGGCGTCACCGACGTGCGCTTCCTCGGGTACCCCGACGGCCGGCTGGAGCTCACCCTGGACCTGCGCCGCGACATCAGCCGGGTCATCCGGCAGGTGAGGCCGCAGCGGGTGCTCACCAGCTCCCCGGAGCGGTTCTGGGAACGCATCGGCGCCAGCCATCCCGACCACATGACCGTCGGCGAGTCGACGCTGCGGGCGGTCTACCCCGACGCCCGCAACCCGTTCGCCTTCCCGGAGCTGCTGGCCGACGAGGGCCTCGATGCCTGGAGCGTGGCGGAGGTGTGGCTGGGCGCCAGCCCGCGCGCCGACCACGCGGTGGACGTGACCGACGTCGTCGACCGCAAGTTCGCCGCCCTGGGGTCGCACGTCACGCAGGTGAGCCACCAGCCCGACGGGCAGCTCGAGCAGTTCGTCACCGCCTGGATGCGGCAGACCGCCGAGCGGTTCGGCCTGCCCGACGGCCGGCTCGCGGAGGCCTTCCACGTCGTCCACACCGTGTGATCTGTCGTCCGCCGGACGACACCGCGGCCAAGAGGCGTCCTCCGTGGCGACGAGCGCGTTCGTCGTGCCTACGCGGGACCCTTCGGGCCCCACTCGGCGCGACCGTGCAACTAGAGCCTGCGGTTCTTCGCGATCCGGTGGGACGGGCAGCTGGTGCTCAAGCTGCCGGCCGAGCGGCTCGCGGGCCTGGTCGAGACCGGGGACGGGCGGCCCTTCGAGCCGATGGAGGGGCGACCCATGAACGGCTGGATCGTCCTGGCGGGGTCGGCCGACCGGGTTCCCCTGGTCGAGGAGGCACGCGCGTACGTCGCCGCGCTCACCTGACGCCCGTGTCGCGCCGAGTGGGGCCCGGAGGGTGCCGCGCAGGCGCGACGGATGCGCTCGTCGCAGCCGGAGACGAATCCTGGCCGCGGTGTCGTCCGGAGGACGACCGTGTCACAGCAGCCGGTTGGTGGCCGCCCATCTCGTGAGCTCGTTGCGGTTGGACAGCTGGAGCTTGCGCAGCACGTTCGAGGCGTGCGACTCGACCGTCTTCACCGAGATGAAGAGCCGGGAGCCGATCTCCCGGTAGGTGTACCCGCGCGCCAGCAGCTGCATGACCTCGCGCTCGCGGCCGCTGAGCAGGTCCAGCCCCGGATCGGTGGCCTCCTCGGCCGGGGCGGCGGGGGCACCGGCGGCCGAGAAGGCGTCCAGCACGAAACCGGCCAGTCGGGGGCTGAAGACGACGTCCCCCTCCGCGACCCGCCGGACGGCGTCGAGCAGGTCGGGACCGGAGATCGTCTTGGTGACGTAGCCGCGGGCCCCGGCCCGGATGACCGCGATGACGTCCTCGGCCGCGTCGGACACCGACAGCGCCAGCCACTTCACGTCGGGGAGCTCGGCGCGCAGGGTCTCCAGGACCGTCCGACCGCCTCCCCCGGGCATGTGCACGTCCAGCAGCACGACGTCGGGACGGGTGGCCCGGATGCCCTCGACGGCGGATGCGACGTCGGCTCCTTCCCCGACGAACGTGACGTCCTCACCCAGTTCGGCGCGCACGCCCGACCGGACCATCGCGTGGTCGTCGACCACGAAGACGCGGGGAGCGGTCATGGCGTCCCTCCTCTCGGGAGCTCCAGCTCCACCTCGGTTCCCTCGCCGTGCGCGGACCGCACGACCGCCGTACCGCCGAGCCGGGACAGCCGGCCGCGCACCGAGTCGCGCAGCCCGCGGCGGTCGTCGGGGACCTCCGCCGGATCGAACCCCGTGCCCCGGTCGCGGACGTAGACCGACACCCGCTCGGGCGTGACCTCGGTGTACAGGTCCGCGGCCGTGACGCCGGAGTGCTTGGCCGCGTTCACCAGCGCCTCGCGGGTCGCCGCCCCGAGGGCCGCCAGCGCCTCGTCGACCGGCGCGTCGCCCACGACGACGTGGTCGACGAGCAGGGCGTGGTCGCTCTCGACCTCGGCGACCATGCCCGCCACCAGACCGGCCCACGTGCCGCCCTCCCGGACGACCTTCGGGTCGTAGAGCCAGGCGCGCAGCTCGCGCTCCTGGCCGCGGGCCAGCCTGCTCACCGCCTGCTGGTCGTCGGCGTGCCGCTGGATGAGCGCCAGGGTCTGCAGCACCGAGTCGTGCAGGTGCGCCGCGACCGTGGCGCGCTCCTCCGAGCGGATCCGCGCGGCGCGCTCCTCGTCCCGGGAGTCGAGCAGCCGCCGCCACAGCGGGGCCGTGGCCAGCAGCAGACCGGTGAGGAGCACCAGGGTCGCGGCGAACCCGTTGCGCGCGTTGGCCAGCTGGCCCGTGGTCGCCAGCAGGAGGACCAGCCCGGCGCCGGCGAGCAGGACCCCGCCGGCGAGCGTCCAGCGGGTGCCGGCGACGGCGAGGGTGCGGTCGGCGTCCAGCTGCCGCCAGATGACCGCCAGCCCGGCGCCCACCAGCACCAGCGGGAGGACGACGTCGCTGCTGGTCCAGCGGGTCAGCTGCCCGAGCAGGCTGGCCGCCACCAGGCCCAGCACGACGGTGGCGATCCACTGCCGGGCGCCCGCCGGCCGCCATCCCGGGAGGGGAGGCGCCTCGTCGTGTTCGTCGCCCGGAGCGGCCACCGGCATGGTGAGCCACAGCAGCCCGTAGGCGACGATGCCGATCCCCGTCGTGGCCAGGAGGGCGAAGGCGACACGGACCACCAGCGGGTCCTGCCGCAGGTGCACGGCCGTGCCCACGGCGACGCCGGCGATGGCGCGCCCCGACCGCGGCCGCACCAGCGGCGGCCGCGGTGGGCGCGGCGGCGCCGCGGGCAGGGTGGTGGTCACGATGCTGATCGTCGCACCGCGCGATCGGGGCCCGGTACCGGTGATCACCCCGGAAGTGGAACCAGGGTCGGTTGGGGGCCTTCCCTGATGGTCGGGAAGCCCGGCGATCGGCAGTCTCGGTGCCATGACATCGGCATCCCCTCCTCCGCCGCCGGCCCCGCCGCTCGAGCCGCCGGCCTGGCAGCCCCCTCCGCCGCCCCCCGGCTCCTGGGTCCGCCCGCAGCTGCGCCGCAGCCGCAGCGACAAGGTGATCGGCGGCGTGGGCGGCGGCCTGGCCGAGTACAGCGGCATCGACGCGCTGCTGTGGCGGGTCGGCTTCGTCGCCCTCGCCCTCGCCGGCGGTACCGGCGTCCTCGTCTACCTGCTGCTGTGGCTGCTCATGCCGGCCGGCACCGGGGTCGCGGAACCCTCCCGGCCCCGGCCGCCGGCCGGACCGCGCTCCCCCGTGCCGGGCGTGACGGTCGCCGGCCTGCTGATCGTGGTCGGCGCCCTCGCGCTGGTCGCCCGCTTCACCGACTGGGACCTCGACGCCACCGTCTTCCTCGGCGGCGCGCTGCTCGTCGTGGGCGCCGGTCTGGTCGTCGCCTCCTTCACCGACGGGCGCACCTCGCGGGGCGCCCTCATCGCCCTGGGCACGGTGCTCTCGCTGGCCCTCATCACCGCCGAGACGGTCCCGTGGGAGGACGTGGAGGGAGGCGTCGGCGACCGCACCTTCGTGCCGACCAGCGCCACCGAGGTGCGCGACGTCTACGACGTCGGTATCGGCGACATGACCGTCGACCTGTCCGAGATCGACGTCAGCGACCTGGACGAGCCGATCCGCACGAAGATCGACCACGGGCTCGGCGACGTGGAGATCGTGCTCCCCCGGGACGCCGACGTGCAGGTGAGCGTCGAGTCCGGGCTGGGCGAGGTCAGCCTCTTCGGCCGCGAGGGGCTCGCCGAGGGCACCTTCGACGGCACCGGCACCGGCTCGTGGGTCGGCGACGACGAGGCAGAGATCATCCTGGACGTCGACTCGGGCGTCGGGAACGTGGAGGTGACCCGTGGCTGAGTGGCAGACCGTGACCCCGCTGGAGACCGAGGACGGCACTCCCCCGCGCCGTCGCCCCGACATGGGCGCCCTGGTCCCGGGGCTGCTGTTCATGACCCTGGCGGTCCTGCTCATGTCGCCGGTGGACCTGCCCCGGGAACTGTTCGACGGCGTGCTGGCCTGGATCGTGGTGATCGTCGCCGGCGTCGCGCTCCTGGTGAGCGAACTGCGCCGAGGCCGCAGACGACGGCGCTAGGCAGGGAGGCAGGGAGTTCGGGGGCCCGGGGAGCGATCCCTGGGCCCCTCGTCGTCGTGGTGGGGAGCCGCTACCCCGCGACGGCCAGCACGACGGTGCCCACGTAGACCAGCGGGATGGCGATGCCCTCGAACCCGATCCACTTCCGGTCGCGCATGATCAGCCCCGCGGCCAGCACCGCCGTCATGACCAGCGTGCCGCCGAGCAGGACGAGGCTGGTCGGCCCGGCGTCGCGGTAGATCGGGCCGTCGGTGTAGGCGACGTCCGCGAGCGCGATCATCAGGATGTCGTAGACGTTGCCGCCGACGATGTTGCCGACACCGAGGGTCAGCTGCCCCATCCGCACCGCCGTGAGCAGGACGACGAGCTCGGGCAGCGAGCTGATCGCGGTGGTGAGGGTGAACCCGACGACGCCGCTGTCGAGACCGACCCGGGCGGTCACGCTGAGCCCGGCCCGGCCCACCAGCCACCCGGCCGCACCGGTGAGGAGTCCCAGCACCGCGAGCAGCGTCCACAGCCGGGCGGTGGAGCGCTGGTCGCCGGGCTCGTCCTCGCCGCCGCCGTCCCCGTTGCCGTCGCCGTTCGCGTCACCGGCGCCCTCGTCGTCGGCGTCGCCGTTCGCGTCACCGGCGCCCTCGTCGTCGTCGGCGGTCTGGTCGGTCCGGGTCGGCAGCCACATCGGTTCCTTCTGCATCCGCCGGAGCATCACCAGCCCGTAGCCGTACAGCGCCGGGATCAGCAGGGTGAGCGGGTGGATCCAGCCCAGCCGCAGGTCGGGGGTGGCATAGGCCACGACCGGGATGGCCAGCATCGCGATGAGCAGCACGGACTGCAGCACGTTCTGCAGGGATGCCGCCGCGTGCTCGAGGTTGACCCGGCGGTAGAGCAGGTCGGCGATCGCCAGCCACACGGTCTGCAGGGCGATGCCCCCGATGGGGTTGGCCAGGGCGAACCCGGCATCGCCCTCGAGTGCCCCGGTGAGCACGGTGACGTTGCCCGGCAGCGACGTCACCGCGCCGAGCAGCAGCGCGCCACCGATGGCGTCGCCGAGTCCGGTGCGCTCGGCGAGCGCGTCGGCGATGCGGGTCAGCCGCACGCCGGCGACCACGATCACGACGGCCATCGCGGCGAGCACGCCCACGCTCCACCACAGCGGCCACGGCGCTGAAGTCACTGCTGTCCCCGGTTCTCTCTGCGACGTGGCCGTCGTCCACCCCACCACGCGCGCGGCGATCGGGCGATCCGGCACGCAGAGTTCACCCGGCGGGGCCGGGCACGACCCGACGGCGGGTCGTCGGTGCCACCATCCGGACATGGACCCGAGGGCCCGAACGGTCCGCCTCCTCGCCGTCGCCCTGCTCGGCGGGGCGGCCACCGCCTGCGCCGGCGGTGCGGGCGCGGCGGATGCGGTTCCGGCCGGCACCTGGCAGCTGTCCTCCGGAACCGTGGACGATGCGCCCCTGCCGCGCCCCGAGGGCAGCCGCGCCACGCTGGACCTGGACGACGGCGAGGCCGGTGGCACCGCCTTCTGCAACCGCTGGTTCGCCGACTACGAGCTCAGCGGCACCGCGTTCTCCCTCGGCGGGATCGGCCGCACGGAGATCGGCTGCGCACCCGAGGTGATGGCGGCCGAGCGTGCCTTCCTGGACGCCCTCGGCGCCGTGGACTCCGTCGCCACCGACGGCGAGGAACTGGTGCTCACCGGCGACGGGGTCGAGTTGCGGTTCACGCCGGTGGCGCCGGTACCCGAGGGCACGTCGACGGGCACGCGGTGGGTGCTGGAGACGGTCGTCGACGGACCGACGGCGTCCTCCACCACCGGGAAGCCGGCCGCGCTGGAGCTCTCCGCCGACGGAACGCTGACCGGCTCCACGGGCTGCCGCGCTCTCACGGGCAGCGTCGAGACCGAGGGCGACGTGGTGCGGCTGACCGAACTGCACGCCGGCCCGGAGGAGTGCCCGCCCGACGTCGAGGCGCAGGACCGCCACGTGCTCTCGGTGCTGGGCGACGGCTTCCGGGTGTCGGTCGACGGAGCCCGGCTGACGCTGAGCGGATCCGACGGCCGGGGACTGGTCTACCGCGCGGAGAGCTGACCGCCGGGGTGCGGCGCCGCAGGCGGGCGCCGGTCCCCTACTCCCACTCGATGGTGCCCGGCGGCTTGCTCGTGACGTCGAGGGTGACCCGGTTGACCTCGGCCACCTCGTTGGTGATCCGCGTGGAGATCCTGGCCAGCACGTCATAGGGCAGCCGCGTCCAGTCCGCGGTCATGGCGTCCTCGCTGGACACCGGCCGCAGCACGATCGGGTGCCCGTACGTGCGCCCGTCGCCCTGCACCCCGACCGAGCGGACGTCGGCCAGCAGCACCACGGGGCACTGCCAGATCTCGCGGTCCAGCTTCGCCGCCGTCAGCTCGGCCCGGACGATGGCGTCGGCCTGGCGCAGGATGTCCAGCCGCTCCTGATTCACCTCACCGACGATGCGGATGCCGAGCCCCGGGCCTGGGAAGGGCTGGCGCCACACCATGGCCTCCGGCAGCCCGAGCTGCAGCCCCACCTCGCGGACCTCGTCCTTGAACAGCGTCCGCAGCGGCTCGACGAGGGCGAACTGCAGGTCCTCGGGCAGCCCACCGACGTTGTGGTGGCTCTTGATGTTCGCCGTCCCGGAGCCGCCGCCGGACTCGACGACGTCGGGGTAGAGCGTGCCCTGCACGAGGAAGTCGACCTTCTCCCCGTGCTCCTTCGCGTCGCCGACGACGTCGAGGGCGGCCTGCTCGAAGACCCGGATGAACTCGCGGCCGATGATCTTCCGCTTCTGCTCCGGGTCGGAGACGCCGGCCAGCGCGCCGAGGAACTGCTCGCGGGCGTCCACCACCCGCAGGTCCACGCCGGTCACGGCGACGAAGTCGCGCTCGATCTGCTCGGTCTCGCCCTCGCGCATCAGCCCGTGGTCGACGTAGACGCAGGTGAGCCGGTCACCGATCGCCCGCTGGACCAGCGCGGCGGCGACGGCGGAGTCGACCCCGCCGGACAGCGCGCACAGGGCGCGCCCCCCGCCGATCTGCTCGCGGATCCGCTCGACCTGCTCCTCGACGACGTTGGCCATCGTCCAGGTCGGCTCGAGCCCGGCGATGTCGAAGAGGAAGTGCTCGAGCACCGTCTGGCCGTGGGCGGTGTGCCGCACCTCGGGGTGGAACTGGACGCCGGCGAGCCTGCGGTCGACGTCCTCGAACGCGGCGACCGGCGCCCCGGTCGAGGTCGCGGTGACGGTGAAGCCGGGCGGGGCCTGCGAGACGGCGTCCCCGTGGCTCATCCAGACGTTCTGCTCCACCGGCAGCTCACCGAACAGCCGGCCACCGGTGGTCACCGTCAGCGGCGTGCCGCCGTACTCGCGGTCGCCGGTGCGGGCCACCGTGCCGCCGAGCGAGGCGGCCATGGCCTGGAAGCCGTAGCAGATGCCGAAGGCGGGGACGCCGGACTCGAAGAGGACCGGGTCGACCTGCGGGGCCTCCGGCGCGTACACGCTCGACGGCCCGCCGGACAGCACGATCGCCGCCGGCTTGCGGGCGACGATCTCCTCGGCCGGGACCTCGCAGGAGACGATCTCGGAGTAGACCCCCGCCTCCCGGATCCGCCGGGCGATCAGCTGTGCGTACTGGGCGCCGAAGTCGACGACGAGGACGGTCGGGAAGTCCATCAGTCCTGTCCGCCGGGCGAGGCCGCGTCGTAGCCGCCGATGACCAGATCGACGCGCTGGAACTCCTTGAGGTCCGAGTAACCGGTCTTGGCCATCGTGCGGGCCAGGGCGCCGAACAGGTTGGTCCGGCCGTCGGCGGACCCCACCGGCCCGAGCAGCACCTGCTCCAGCGTGCCCGCGGGCTCGACCGGGGCCGACGGGACACCGCGCGGCAGCCGCGGGTGGGCCGCCACGGAGTCCCACCAGACGCCGCCGCCGGGCGCCTCCGCGGCTCGGCGCAGCGGCTCCCCGAGCTGCACGGCGTCGGCACCGCAGGCCAGCGCGCGGGCGATGGCGCCGCTGGTCTCGATCCGGCCGTTGGCGATCACGTGCACGTACCGGCCGCCGGTCTCGTCGAGGTAGTCGCGGCGGGCCGCGGCGGCGTCGGCGATCGCGCTGGCCAGCGGCACGCGGATGCCCATGATGTCGTCGGTGGTGGAGTAGCTGTCGGCGCCGACGCCGACGATCACGCCGGCCGCGCCGGTGCGCATCAGGTGCAGCGCGGTCGTGTAGTTCGCCGCACCGCCCACGATGACCGGGACGTCGAGGTCGGCGATGAACTCCTTGAGGTTGAGCGCGTCGCCCTGGGAGGTGACGTGCTCGGCGGAGACGATCGTGCCCTGGATGACCAGCAGGTCGACGCCGGCGCCGAGGGCCGCGGGGGCGAGCCACTTCGTGTGCTGCGGCGAGACGCGGACCGCCGTGGTGACCCCCGCGTCGCGCATCTCGCGGATGCGCTCGGCGATCAGCTCGGGCTTGACCGACTCGCCGTAGACCTCTTGGAGCAGCGCCACCGGCGGCGCCGCCTGGTCGCCGGCGGCCTCGCGCAGCTTCCGGAAGACCGGCAGCGGGTCCTCGTAGCGGGTCCACAGCCCCTCGGCGTTGAGCACGCCGAGGCCGCCGGCCTCGCCGACCGCGACCGCCGTCGCCGGGCTGACGACGGCGTCCGAGGGGCTGGTGACCAGCGGGATGCCGAACCGGAAGGCGTCGATCTGCCAGGCGGTGGAGACGTCGTCGACGTCGCGGGTGCGCCGGGACGGGACGATCGAGACCTCGTCGAGGTCGTAGCCGCGGCGGGCGAAGCGGTTGAGCCCGATCTCGGCGGTGTCGCGTGCGTTCATCTCAGCGGCCCCGGTAGTTCGGTGCTTCGACGGTCTGACTGGATGACATGTGCCGCTTGCTCATCTCGGTCACCGACCCCGGTAGTTCGGGGCTTCGACGGTCATCTGGATGTCGTGCGGGTGGCTCTCGACCAGCCCGGCCGACGTGATCCGGGTCAGCTGTCCGCGCTCCTTGAGGTCGTCGATGGTCGCCGCGCCCGCGTAGCCCATGGAGGCCTGCAGGCCGCCGACCAGCTGGTGGGCGACACCGGACAGCGCGCCCCGGTAGGGCACCTGACCCTCGATGCCCTCGGGGACGAGCTTGTCGTCGGAGAGGACGTCGTCGGCGAAGTAGCGGTCCCGGCTGAACGACTGGCTGCCGCGCTTCTGCATCGCACCCAGCGAGCCCATGCCGCGGTAGGTCTTGTACTGCTTGCCGTTCATGAAGACCAGCTCGCCCGGTGCCTCCTCGACGCCGGCGAACAGCCCGCCGATCATCACGGTGTCGGCACCCGCGACCAGGGCCTTGGCGATGTCGCCGGAGTACTGCAGGCCGCCGTCGGCGATGACCGGCACGCCCGCGGGGCCGGCGGCGAGCCAGGCCTCGTAGATCGCGCTGACCTGCGGCACGCCGACGCCGGCGACCACGCGGGTGGTGCAGATCGAACCGGGCCCGACGCCCACCTTGACCGCGTCGGCACCGGCGTCGATCAGCGCCTGCGCGCCGGCTCGGGTGGCGATGTTGCCGCCGACGACCTCGACGCCGTTCTCGCCGCCGAAGTCCTTCTTGACCCGGGCGACCATCTCCAGCACCGCGCGCTGGTGGCCGTGCGCGGTGTCGACGACGAGCACGTCGACACCGGCCTCGACCAGCAGCCCGGCGCGCTTGTAGGCGTCCTCGCCCACACCGAGGGCCGCACCCACGACCAGTCTGCCGTTGGCGTCCTTGGTCGACAGCGGGAACTGGTCGCGCTTGACGAAGTCCTTGACGGTGATCAGCCCGCGGAGGCGGCCGGCGTCGTCGACCAGCGGGAGCTTCTCGACCTTGTGCTTGGAGAGCAGCTGGAGAGCCGTGTCGGCGTCGACCCCGACCGGGGCGGTGATCAGCGGCATCGGCGTCATCGCGTCGCGGACCAGACGGTCGTAGTCGGTCTCGAACCGCATGTCGCGGTTGGTGACGATGCCGACGAGCACGCCGTCGGCGTCGACGACCGGAGCCCCGGAGATGCGGTAGCGCGCCGACAGCGCATCGACCTCGGCGAGGGTGTTCTCGGGCGAGCAGGTGACGGGGTTGGTCACCATGCCGGCCTCGGACCGCTTCACCAGGTCGGCCTGGCCGGCCTGGTCCTCCGCGGAGAGGTTGCGGTGCAGCACGCCCATGCCGCCGACGCGGGCCATGGCGATCGCCATCCGCGACTCGGTGACGGTGTCCATGGCGCTGGACAGCAGCGGGACGGCGAGCCGGATGCGGCGGGTCACCCGGCTGCTGGTGTCCACCTCGGCCGGGACGACGTCCGAGGCGCCTGGCACCAGCAGCACGTCGTCGTAGGTCAGACCGAGCGGGGCGAACTTCGCCGGCAGCTCGGGCACGAAATCGGGCTGCATGTGGGCCGCCACCCCTCCACCTTCGGGAACGGACTCCGGCACGCACCCCGACCGGGTGCAGGAAGTCCGCACCGATCCTAGGCGGCGGCGCCGGGCGGGCGGTGCTCCACCCGGTGGGCCGTTACCGTGGACACCGTGTCTGCGTTCGACGACGGCTCCGGCCTCGACTTCGGTGCCTCGGACCCGGACTTCGGTCCGGGCGACCAGGGTCCGCCGCCCCTGACCCTCGAGGAGCGCGCGGGGGTGCTCGACGACCTCGCCGAGCTCGAGGTGTTCCGCACGCTGCTGGAGCCCTCGGGCGTCAAGGGCATCGTGGTCGACTGCCCCGACTGCGACGAGGAGCACCACGTCGACTGGGCGCTGATGGCCGCCAACCTGCGCCAGCTCCTGGACGAGGGGCAGACCGGGCGGCACGAGCCCCCCTTCGACCCCGACCCGGACGACTACGTCAGCTGGGACTACGCCAGCGGCTACGCCGACGGGGTGGCCGCGGCCGCCGATCGCGACGAGCCCACGGGCCGCCACGGCACCGGCCGGCACGCGCGCGAGGACTGACCGGCCGGTCACCTCTCCCCGCCGCGCGCCCTCCGGGGCTCGTGGGGGCGGTGTGACGGAGGCGTCCGCGCCCCGCCGGAGGAGCCGGGACGGTGGCGTTCCGGCTGCTAGGAACGGGGCCGGCCCGCACCGGCGGGCTGCGTCCTGCCGGGCGCCGGACGCTGCGCGTCCGGGTCCCGCGGGTCGCTCCACCGGAGAACGGGGCCCCGCGTGGGACTGCGCCGCAGAGCCGCCACGACCATCGTGCTGGTGGTCGCCGTGGCGGCCGCCGCGCTGGCGACCGCACCCGGCGCGGCGGCGGCTCCCCGGTTCACCGATGTGCCGGCCGGCGCGTCCTACGCCGCGGACGTCCAGTGGCTGGTCGAGCGCGGGATCACCCAGGGCACCGCACCCGGGAGGTTCTCCCCCACCGCTCCGGTGACCCGCCAGCAGATGGCGGTGTTCCTCTACAAGGCCGCCCACGGCGGGGCGAAGCCCCCCGCGTGCACCGCCGCGCCGTTCCAGGACGTGCCCCGGGCCTCGCCGTACTGCGGCTCGATCGCCTGGCTGAAGAGCTCCGGGATCACCACCGGCGCCGCGCGGTTCCGTCCGACGTCGTCGGTCACGCGCGGGTCCATGGCCGTCTTCGTGCACAAGCTCGCCGGGCGCACGGCGGCACCCGCGTGCACCGGGAACCCGGCGCCGGACGTCGCCGTCTCCTCCCCCTCCTGCGGGTCCGTCGCCGCGCTGGTGCGCGAGGGCATCGCGCCCATCTACACCGACGGCACCTTCCGGCCGGCCAAGCCCGCCACCCGCGGGGCGACGGCGACCTTCCTGCACCGCTGGTACGACGTGCAGCACCGCGGCGCCGACGTCTCCTTCCCGCAGTGCGGCAAGGCGCTGCCCAGCGGACAGGACTTCGGCGTCGTCGGGGTCAACGGGGGCAAGCCGACGACCGAGAACCCGTGCCTGGGCGCCCAGCTCGCCTGGGCTGCCGGCTCCTCCGGTGGCACGAACCAGCCGCGGCAGCAGGTCTACGTCAACACGGCCAATCCCGGCGGGTTGAACACCTCGACCTGGCCGACCACCGGCGAGACGCCCTACGGCACCTGCGACGGCGGCAACACCGAGGCCTGCGCCTACCGGTACGGCTGGGACCGGGCCGCCGAGGACGTGGCCTGGGTCCGCGCGGTGACCGCGCCCGAGGCGCTGGTGTGGTGGCTGGACGCGGAGATCGACGAGTCGGGCAGGACCGGGAACACCTGGGACCGGACCCCCGGCGGGACCGTCCGCAACACCGCCGTGCTGGAGGGCATGACCGCGCAGCTCCGCTCGGTTCCCGTTGCGGGGGTCGGCATCTACTCGACCCCGCGCCAGTGGCAGGTCATCACCGGGTCGGCGGTCACGGCCACCAGCCCGCTGCGGGGTCTGCCCAACTGGCTGGCCGGCCCCTCCTCGGTCGCGCAGGCCCAGCGGCTGTGCTCCTCGGCACCACTGACCCCCGGCGGCCGGGTCGTCCTCACCCAGTGGACCGACGTCTTCGATTGGAACCACACGTGCACCTGACCTCCGGCGTGCCCGGACCGATGCGGTTCCGTCGGCCGCTTCCCGCCCCTGCCCGGCAGCGCTCCTCGAGGGTGGCGGTGCTGGGGCGCATCGCCGTCGCCGCCCTCACCGTCGTGGTGATGCTCGTACCCGGTGTGGCACTCGCCGGACCGGGCGTGCGCATCGACCGCGACGTGATCGTCTACGGCGGGACGCCGGCCGGCGTGGCGGCCGCCATCGCCGCCGCCGACTCCGGCGCGAAGGTGACGCTGCTGGCCGACGGGGCCACGGTCGGCGGGATGATGTCCAACGGCATCAGCGCCTCGGACATCGGCACGCCGGGCGCCGTGCAGGGCATCGCCAAGGAGTTCTTCGCCCAGGTCCGGAGGCACTACGGCGATCCGAAGACCTGGCGATTCGAGCCGCAGGTGGCCGAGCGGATCTTCCGCGACATGCTGGCCCGGCACGGGGTGCAGGTGCGCACGAAGGCACCTCTGGCCCGGGCTGTGGTCAAGAACCGGAAGATCGTCTGCCTGGTGGTGCTCCCGGGTCGGTCGTACTGCGCCGAGAGCTTCATCGACGCCAGCTACACCGGAGACGTGCTGCTCAAGGCCGGCGTCCCCACCCGCCTGGGCATGTCCGACCTGCTGGACCACGGGGAGTCGCTCCCGCTCACGCGCACCTGGGAGCGGGTGATCCCGACCCCGGCCGACGGCGCGGACGCCGCCACCGTCGCGTACGAGCAGAACCCCTTCATCCGCACCGAGCCGGCGACGCTGCCGCCCTACCGTGACGCGTACCACCAGGGTGGGACGTCGCTGGCGTACCGGCTGTGCGTCACACCGGACGCCGCACGGGCGGTGCCGTTCCGGCCGGCCGCCAACTACGCCGAACTCCTGCCGTCCTTCCGGATCATGGCCGGGAGCATGCACCCGACCGTCCGGACCGAGAGCAACGGGACGCTGAACAGCGACGTCTTCCAGCTGGCTCGTCTCCCCGGTGGGAAGTACGACCTGAACGCCGGGTGGAAGGCCTTCACCAACATCCCGGCCCCGGCCGGGTACTTCGACAGCCGGGCGGCCCGGACGTACTACAACAAGGTGCTCCGGGGGTACGTCGAGTCCTTCTTCCACTTCGCCGGCACCGACCCGTCCGTGCCGGCCGAGCTCCGGGCCGCCTTCGCCCCCTTCGGACTGTGCGCGGACGAGTTCACCGACAACGGGAACTGGCCACGTGAGCCCTACGTGCGCGAGGCGCGCCGGCTCCACGGGCGGTACACGATGACGGAGCGGGACCTCTTCACGGCCCGCAAGAAGTCCAGTGCCATCGCCCTCGGCTCGTACAACGTCGACGTCAAGATCAGCCAGTGGGTGAGCGTGGGCGGCGAGCTGTTCCGCGATCGCGCGGTGCACACCACCGCTCCGGTGTACGAGATCCCCTACAACGCCATGGTGCCGAGGGCCGGGAGCGTGCTCAACGTGCTGGCCCCTGTCGCCGTCTCGTCCTCGCCGACCGCGTACGGGTCACTGCGCATGGAGCCCCAGTACATGGCGATGGGGCAGGCGGCCGGGATCGCGGCGGCGCTGGCCGCCCGCACGAACCGGTCCACGGCGACCCTGCCGGTCGCCTGGGTGCAGAGGGAACTCCGTGCGAGGCGGGTGCTGCACAAGGCCGTGGACGTCTGCCGGGCGAGCGCGACGGGCTTCCGCGTGGCGGGTGGCTACACCGAGGACTGCAGTCAGGTCCTGCCCGTGGCCCCCCGGCTGCTGTGACCGGACGCAGCTCGCCCGGGGCCCGCAGCAGCGGGCACCCGGGCGAGGACGTGCGGGGTCGGGTGGAGCTCAGCTCATGACGCCACGGCGGAAGCCGATGGCGACGGCCTCCGCGCGGTCCTTGGCGCCGAGCTTGCGGAACAGCCGGCGGGCGTGGGTCTTGATGGTGTCCTCGGAGAGGTAGAGCTCGCGGCCGATCTGGGCGTTGCTCTTGCCCTGGCTCATGCCGGTGAGCACCTGCATCTCGCGCATCGACAGCGCGGGGGCGGGAGCGGCCTCGCGGACGGTCGAGCGGACCGTGGTCGGGGCCGAGCCGGCGAACGGGGTCGCTCCGCTCCACGACGAGGCGCCGGCCATCTGCGGGCCGGAGTGCTGCTGCGGGATGCGGGCGCCCTCGGGGCGCAGGCCGATGCGGGACAGACCCAGACCCATCTCGATCGGGCTGGCGTCCCAGCGCAGGTAGCCGCGCGCGCCGAACGCCACGGCCGCCCGCACGCTGTCGGCGTCGTCAGGCGCACCGAGCACGAGGACCGGCAGGCCGGGGTGCGCCCGCAGCGCCTGGGTGGCGGCGGTGAGGCCGGTGTCGACCGCGCGCTGGGTGCCGACGACGAGGACGTCGGGGGTGCGCGACTCCAGCCGCGACATCAGCGACCCGGGGTCACCGACCACCTCGACCCGGCCGACGAAGGACAGCGCGACCAGGCGCGAGGCGACGTCGTCCCGGACCCGCCGGCGCTCGTCGTACACCCACACGGTCGCACCGGGGTTGCCGGTCGCGCGCATCCTGTCCTCGTTCACGCCTGCTCCTCGCTCGGCCCGGCGGTGGATCCGGGTCCGTACCGGTCGGGGCTGACCCCGGCCGGGTTGTCGCGAGGGCGGGGGCCCACCAGGGGCCCCGCCCTCGCGCCGGCCGCACCCGGATCCGGGTCTCTCCCCCTCCCGGATCCAGCACGGCGCGAACCCACCTTGATCGAGTGCAGGGGCCGGCAACAGCGGTCCTCACCCCCGGGGGTGAGGGCCACGGACGGGTGGCCGGCGCGAAAAGTTGCGATCACGACGTGTTTGACCATGCGGGGGCTCGGGCACCGCCGCCTTGAAGGCCGGACGTCCTCCGGCTCGTTCGAAGCCTGGAGGCGAGCATGGCCGACATCCGCAGACTCCCGACGCCCGTGGCCGAGGTCTGGGACTGGCAGCTCCACGGTTCCTGCCGTGGCGAGAACACCTCTCTCTTCTTCCACCCCGACGGCGAGCGCGGGCCCGCGCGGGCGCGGCGCCAGGCCGCGGCCAAGGCGGTCTGCGGGCGGTGCCCGGTCGTCGAAGCCTGCCTCCGGCACGCGCTCTCGGTGCGTGAGCCCTACGGCGTCTGGGGCGGGATGAGCGAGGAGGAGCGGACCCGGCTGATCGCCGCCGAGCCGGCCGCCGTCGCTGCCGGGGTGTAACGACCCCGCGAACGTCGAGAGGGCCCGGTCCAGGATTTCCTGGACCGGGCCCTCCGTCGTGAGGTGCTGGAACGGCCTCCCTCAGGGGCCCGCTGCGAGCCTGCGAGCGGTGGGGGGAGGGAGGTCCTTCCTCAGTGCGAGTGGCCGTGGCCGCCGTGCGAGTGCCCGTGGGTGTGGTTCCCACCGGCGTGCTCGTCCTCCTCCTCCGGGGCCTCGACGACCGCGGAGTCGGTGGTCAGGATCATCGCCGCGATCGAGACGGCGTTCTCCAGGGCGGCCTTGGTGACCTTGACCGGGTCGATGACGCCCTGCGCGGCGAGGTCGCCGTACTCCCCGGTCGCGGCGTTGAAGCCCTGACCCTTGCCGGCCTCGCGGGTCTTGCTGACCACGACGCGGCCCTCGAAGCCGGCGTTCTCCGCGATCTGCACCGCGGGGGCGTCCAGAGCGGTGCGGACGGCGCGGGCGCCGGTCAGCGCGTCACCGGACAGGTCGAGGGCGTCGATCGCCTCGGCCGCGTGCACCAGCGCCGAGCCGCCGCCGGGGATGACCCCCTCCTCGACCGCCGCGCGGGTGGCCGCGATGGCGTCCTCGATGCGGTGCTTGCGCTCCTTGAGCTCCACCTCGGTGGCTGCGCCGACGCGGATGACGCCGATGCCGCCGGCGAGCTTGGCCAGCCGCTCGGCCAGCTTCTCGCGGTCCCAGTCGGAGTCGGTGTTCTCGATGTCGCGGCGGATCTGGGCGACCCGGTCGGCGATGGTGTCGGAGGTCCCGCCGCCGTCGACGATCGTGGTCGTGTCCTTGGTGACGGTCACCCGGCGCGCGGTGCCGAGCACCTCGAGGCCGACCGACTCCAGCGACAGGCCGACGTCCTCGCTGACGACCTGACCGCCGGTGACGATGGCGAGGTCGGTCATGAACGCCGTGCGGCGGTCACCGAAGTAGGGCGACTTCACCGCGGCGACCTTGATGGTCTTGCGGATGGAGTTCACGACCAGCGTGGACAGCGCCTCGCCCTCGACGTCCTCGGCGACGATCAGCAGCGGCCGGGCGCCGGAGCCGAGCACCTTCTCCAGCAGCGGGAGCAGGGTGGCCAGGGCGCCGATCTTGCCGCTGACCAGCAACACCAGGGCGTCGTCCAGGACGGCCTCCATGGCCTCCTGGTCGGTGACGAAGTACGGCGAGAGGTAGCCCTTGTCGAACTGCACGCCCTCGGTGACGTCGAGGTCGGTCTCGAGGGTGTTGCTCTCCTCGACGGTGATGACGCCGTCCTTGCCGACCCGCTCCATGGCCTCGCCGATGAGCTCGCCGACCGTGGCGTCCTGGGCGGAGACGGTGGCGACGCCGGAGATGGCGGCGCGATCCTCCACCGGGATGGCCGCGGCGTCCAGGGCGGCGTGCACCGCCTCGAGGGCGGCGCGCATGCCGCGGCCCAGCTCCATCGGGTTGGCCCCGGCGGCGACGTTGCGCATGCCCTCGTGGACCAGCGCCTGGGCGAGCACCGTCGCGGTGGTGGTGCCGTCACCGGCGACGTCGTTGGTCTTGGTGGCGACGTTCTTCGCCAGCTGCGCGCCGAGGTTCTCGTAGGGGTCCTCGAGGTCGATCTCGCGGGCGATGGTCACACCGTCGTTGGTGATCGTCGGCGCGCCGAACTTCTTGTCGATGACCACGTTGCGGCCGCGCGGGCCGATGGTCACGCGGACGGCGTCGGCCAGCTTGTCGACGCCGCGCTCGAGCGAGCGGCGGGCGTCCTCGTTGAACTTGATGATCTTGGCCATGAAGGGACCTCTCGATCAGGAGTACGGGGTGGGTCGGGCGGGGTCCCGACGACGTCGAGCGGGAGGGGGCCCGACGACGTCCGCCCCGGGACCCGGTGTTCGGGTCGCCGGGGCGGACGCAACGTGCTGGAACGGCCCCCTCGCAGGGCCCCGCGGCGAGCGGGGCGAGGCGTGGGGGGCGAAGGGGTCCTTCTACTTCTCCACGACGGCGAGCAGGTCCCGCGCCGAGAGCACGAGGTAGTCCTGACCCGAGTACTTGACCTCGGTGCCGCCGTACTTCGAGTAGATGACCACGTCGCCCACGTTCACGTCGAGCGGGACGCGGTTGCCGTTGTCGTCGATGCGGCCGGGGCCGACAGCGACGACGGTGCCCTCCTGGGGCTTCTCCTTGGCGGTGTCCGGGATGACCAGACCGGAAGCGGTGGTGGTCTCGGCCTCGTTGGCCTGGACCACCACACGGTCCTCCAGCGGCTTGATGCTGACCTTGGTAGCGGTCGTCACGAGGTGACGCCCCCTTCGGTGGTAGGACGGCAAAGGGCAGGTGGTGCAGATGCTGTGGCACGGGATCCGGGCACCCGCCGTCGCGGGGGTCGGGCGCCAGCCCGTGTCGGTTGGCACTCTACCTACGAGAGTGCCAGCCACTCAACCCGGTCCCCGCAGTGGGTGACGCCGGGACGCGGACGCCCGTAGGCCAGGCTGTGCCGGTGGACCCGGACCCCGACGCGCAGGCCGCCGAGACGGTGCGCCAGCTGCGTGCGCTGGCCACCCCGGAGGGTGCCGCGGCCCTGACCCGGGCAGCGGCGCTGCTCGACGCCGGGGCCGATCCGGTCGCCGGGCTGACCCGGTTGCGCGCAGAGGTCGGCACGGACCTGGCCGGACCGGCGTGGGGCATCGCCCGCCAGCGGCTCAGGGCGCGGCCCGCGTTCGGCGCCGACGCCGACCGGCTGCTCTTCACCTCCGACACCCTCGAGCAGGCCGGTCGCCCGGAGCTGGCCGCCCGTCGTGCGGCCCGGCTGCTGGCCGGTGGCGCCGACTCCGTCGCCGACCTCGGCTGCGCGGCCGGCACGGACACGATCGCGCTGGCCCGTGCCGGTGCCCGCGTCCTGGCCGTCGACGTCGACCCGGTCGCCCGCGAGCTGACCGCCGCCAACGTCGAGGCGCTGGGGATCGCCGAGGACGTGTGGGTGGTCGCCGGCGATGCCGTGGAGCTGGTGGCGGCGGCCCGCGGCGGCGAGGTGGCCGGGTGCGGAGCCGCCGTCCTCGACCCGGCGCGGCGGGCCGGCGGCCGGCGGCTGCTGGACCCCGACCGGTGGTCACCGCCCTGGTCGACCGTCGCCCTGCTGCTGGAGAAGGTGCCCACCTCGGTGGTGAAGGTGGCGCCCGGGCTGGACCACGACCGCGTGCCCGACGGCGTCGAGGCGGAGTGGGTGTCGGTCGGCGGCTCGATCGTCGAGGCGCTGCTGTGGGGCCCGGCGGTCGCGGCGACCTGGCGGCGGGCGGCGCTGGTGCGCGACGGCGTGGTGCACGAGCTGACGGCCGACGCCGATCCCGGGCATGCGGCGGCCGGCCCGGTGCGCGGGTGGCTGCACGAGCCGGACCCGGCGGTCATCCGCTCGGGACTGGTGGCGCTGGTGGCCGCCGACCTCGGTGCGACGCTGGTCGACCCGACGATCGCCTACCTGAGCTCCGACGGCCCGGCGGCCTCGCCGTGGGTCAGCTCCTACCGGGTGGACGAGGTGCTGCCGTTCAACCTCAAGAAGCTCCGGGCGCTGCTGCGCACCCGCGGCGTGGGGCGCGTCGTGGTGAAGAAGCGCGGCTCGCCGATCGAGCCCGAGGCGCTGGCCCGGCAGCTGCGCACCGACGCCCGCGGGACGGCGACCGTCGTCGTCACCCGCGTCGCCGGCGCCCCCACCGTGCTCGTCTGCGACGTCAGCGGCTGACGACGTCGATGGGCAGGGCGCTGTCGGCGCCGAGGTCGGGGGCCGACGGCGCCACGCCCGCGGCGACCAGGCGGGAGCCGAGCGCGGCCACCATCGCGCCGTTGTCCGTGCACAGCTTCGGGCTCGGCACGCGCAGGACGATCCCGGCCGCGGCGCACCGCTCCTCGGCCAGCGCGCGCAGCCGCGAGTTGGCCGCCACTCCCCCGCCGAGCACGAGGTGGTCGACGCCGTGGTCGCGGCAGGCGCGCACCGCCTTGGCGGTGAGCACGTCGGCGACCGCCTCCTGGAAGGACGCGGCGACGTCGGCCAGCGGCACCGGCTCGCCCGCGCGCTGCCGCGCCTCGACCCAGCGGGCGACGGCGGTCTTCAGGCCGGAGAACGAGAAGTCGTAGGGGGCGTCCCGCGGGCCGGTGAGCCCGCGCGGGAAGGCGATCGCCGACGGATCGCCGTCGCGGGCGGCCCGGTCGATCGGCGGGCCGCCGGGGAAGGGCAGGCCGAGCACGCGGGCCACCTTGTCGAAGGCCTCCCCCGCGGCGTCGTCGATCGTGCGGCCGAGCGGCTGCACGTCCTGGGCGAGGTCGGGGACGAGCAGCAGCGAGCTGTGCCCGCCGGAGACCAGCATCGCGATCGACGGCTCGGCGAGCGGGCCGTGCTGCAGCTCGTCGACCGCGACGTGCGCGGCGAGGTGGTTGACGCCGTAGAGGGGCTTGTCCAGCGCCAGCGCGTAGGCCTTGGCCGCAGCCACCCCGACCAGCAGCGCGCCGGTCAGCCCCGGACCGCTGGTCACCGCGACCGCGTCGATGTCGGAGGCGGCGATGCCGGCGTCGGCCAGGGCGCGGTGCACCGTGGGCACCATGGCCTCCAGGTGCGCCCGCGAGGCGATCTCCGGGACGACGCCGCCGAACCTCTCGTGCTCCGCCATCGAGGTGGCCAGCGCGTCGGCCAGCAGCGTGCGCCCGCGCACGATCCCGACGCCGGTCTCGTCGCAGGAGGTCTCGAAACCGAGCACCAGCGGCTCGCTCATGGCTTCTCCCTCTTCATGACCACCGCGTCGGTGCCGCTGGGCTGGTAGTAGCCGCGGCGGCGGCCGATCTCGGCGAACCCGCGCCGCCGGTAGAGCGCCTGCGCGTGCTCGTTGTCCGCCCGCACCTCCAGCAGCACCACCGGGCTGCGCCGGTCGGCCTCGGCCAGCAGCGCGTCCAGCAGCAGTGCGCCGATGCCCTCGCCCTGGCGGGCGCCGGTGACGCCGATCGTGGCCACGTGCGCCTCGTCGTCGTAGGCGATCAGCCCGGCGTAGCCCACCACGGCACCGTCGTCGTCGGCCACGAGGTAGTGCCGGGTGTCGCGCAGGGCCAGCTCCTCGCGGTACATGGCCGCCGTCCACGTGTCGGGCGCGAAGAGCTCCTCCTCGAGCTCCATGACCGCCGGCAGGTCGGCCAGGTCCATCGGGCGCAGCGCGATCACTGCGTGACCGCCTTGACGGCGGTCGGCGGCACGGCGTCGGGCCGGCGCAGGTAGAGCGGCACCAGCGGCGCGGCGGACGACGGGTCGGCGAGCTGGGGCGCCGCGGCACGCAGCAGCCCCTCGGTGGTGACGGCGGCCGGCGTGACCTCGGCGGCCAGCCGCTCGGCGAACGCCGGGTCACCGGTGAACGGGCCGGACCGGCCCAGCTCCTCCGGCCGCACCACCCCGGGCCCCTCGACGCGGGCACCCGCCGCGTCGTAGGCGGCCCAGTAGACCTCCTTGCGGCGCGCGTCGGTGACCACCGTGCGCGCTCCGGAGCCGACGGCGTCCAGCGAGCAGACGCCCACCACGGGCAGCCCGCGGGCGTCGGCCAGCGCCGCGGCGGTGACGATGCCGACCCGCAGCCCGGTGAAGGGGCCGGGACCCAGGCCGGTGACGACGGCCTCGATCTCCGCCAGCGCCACCCCGGCGTCGTCGAGCGCCGCCCGGATCGCGGGGGTGAGCAGCTCGGCGTGCTTCGTCCCCGAGGGCACCGCCCGCTCCGCGAGCACCTCGGTCGTGGCCGGCGACCACCGGGCCACCCCGGCGACGAGCGTCGGGGTGGCGGTGTCGAGCGCGAGGACGAGCACGAGAGGCCAGGGTAGTGCGCGCCGCGCGCAGGGAGTTCGCTCGTCGCGGACCGTCACCCGGCGGGGCGCTCGTGCACGATCTCCAGCCCGTCCTCCTCGTCGATCTGCTCCCCCACCGCCACGAACCCGAGCGACCGGACCAGCCGCAGCGAGGGCTCGTTCGCCGGGCCGACCGACGCCCGCACGACCCGGACGCCGGGCTCGCGGGCGGCGCGATCCAGCAGCGCGCGCACGGCCGCGCGCGCGTATCCCCGGCGGCGGTGCGCCGGATCGATCGAGTACCCGACCTCGACCATGCCGCTCCCGTCGGGCGGGCCGTGGAAGCCTGCCCGGCCGACGGCGACCTGTCGGTCGGGGTCCCACACCACCGCGGTGATCCAGCCGGCGCTCGGCGGGTCGGCCCGCACCTGATCCGCGCGCAGCGACCACACCCAGCGGCATTCCTGGTCCGCCAGGTAGGGACTCAGCGACACCGGTGCGCTCGCCTCGGCGGCGGCCAGGTCCCCGTCGGCCAGCGCCCGGAGCACCTCCGGCGACAGCTGCACCAGCTCCACCCGGACACCACTTCGGTCGCTCACCCGTCCGACCGTAGTGACCTCCCTGCCGCGGATCCCCGGGTCGCCCGGGGGAGAATGCCCGCAACCCGGCGGCGCGCCGGAGCCGGGACGGTGAGTTCCGGTGCGGCTCCTCGGGAGGACGTGGTCGTGGTCCAGGACGATGCGGCGGCACCGGTCCGCCCGGGACTGGTGGGCCAGCTGGTCCGCTTCGCGATCGTCGGTGGCTTCTCGGCGATCGTCGACCTGACGGTCTACTCCCTCGGACTGCACCTGGGGCTGGCCACCTACGTCGCGCGGGCGCTGAGCTTTCTCGCCGGCACCACCACCGCCTACGCGCTGAACCGGCGCTGGGCCTTCCAGGTGACCGGCGGCGCACGGCGGGCCGGGAGCTTCGCGCTGCTCTACGGGACGACGTTCTTCCTGATCCTGGGGGTCAACGCGCTCGCGCTGGCGCTGCTGCCCGAGTCGTCGTGGCGGATCACGCTGGCCTGGGCGATCTCCCAGGGCCTGGGGACGGCCTGGAACTTCGTCATGCTGCGGCTGGTCGTCTTCCGCTCCTGAGCCACTCCGGCGACTCGCCACGCTGGGTGCGCCTATGGCCACGCGGAGTTGCATAGGGTGCGCGATGGAACGGACCCGTCCTCCCCGTGAATGAGAGCTCCCGATGCCGGACGCCGTCAGCGGCGCGCGACACCGCCACGCCTCTCCTGACCGCCGGTGAGCGTCCTCGCTCCCGAGCGACCGCTCTCCCGCGTCCCGGTCACCACCCCGGCCACCGTTCGGATCCCCGTCCCCCGGGCAACCGGCACGACGAGTCACTTCCGCCCCGACATCCAGGGCCTGCGGGCGCTGGCCGTCGCGCTGGTCGTCCTGAACCACGTCACCGGCCGGCCCGTGGGCGGCTACGTCGGCGTCGACGTCTTCTTCGTCATCTCCGGGTTCCTCATCACCGGCCTGCTCCTCCGCGAGCGGGAACGGTCGGGCCGGATCTCCTTCCGCGACTTCTACCGCCGCCGGGCCCGCCGCATCCTGCCCGCCGCGGTCGTGGTCCTCGCCGTGACCAGCGTCGCCGCCCAGCTGCTCTTCCTCGGCCAGCGGGCGCAGCAGATCGTCGTCGACAGCCTGTGGGCGCTCGGCTTCGCCGCCAACGTCCACGTCGCGCAGCGGGGCACCGACTACTTCGCCGCCGGCACCCCCCACTCCCCCGTGCAGCACTTCTGGTCGCTCGCGGTGGAGGAGCAGTTCTACCTGGGCTGGCCGGTGCTCGTCCTGGCCGTGTCCGCGCTCGTGCCCGGCCGGCACCGGCGGGTCGCGCTGGGCTGCGCGATGGTCGCCGTGTGCGCGGCGTCGTTCGCCTGGTCGGTGCACGCCACCGCCGACTCCCCGGCGACCGCCTACTTCTCCACCTTCACCCGCGCCTGGGAACTGGGCGTCGGCGCCCTCGTCGCGGTGTCGGCCGCGTCGCTGCAGCGGCTGCCGGCGGCCCTGCGCGCCGGAGCGGCGTGGGCCGGCCTGGCCGCGATCCTCGTCGCGGCGTCCACCTACTCCGCCGAGACGGACTTCCCCGGATCCGCCGCCGCGCTCCCCGTGCTGGGTGCGGCCGCGCTGGTGGCCTTCGGCAACGCCTCCGGCGGCCCCGGCAGCACGTGGCTGCTGACCGGCTCCGTCGCGCGGTACCTCGGCGACATCTCCTACTCGCTGTACCTGTGGCACTGGCCCGTCGTCGTGCTCCTGGGCGTGGTCGTCGGCCCGGGCACGTGGACCTTCTACGGGGCGGCCCTCGCGCTGTCGGTGCTGCTGGCCACCGTCTCCTACGTCGTGGTGGAGAAGCCGCTGCTCACCCCCGCCCGCTCGCCGCGCGCCCGACCGGCCCGCAGGGTGCCGCGCCGTGCGGTCGCCCTCCGCCGGGTGCGGGGCGCCGCCGAGCTGACCGCGCTCGCCTGCCTGACCGGCTGGGCGTGCATCGCGCTGCTGCCCGACCACCGGTCCCAGCCGGTACCGGCGGTCACCGCCGCCCCGGCCGGAGCTGCACTGGACGCCGCGGACGCCGGAGCCGTCGATGCAGCGCTCCGGGAGGAGATCCGGGCCTCGCTCGACACCGCCGAGTGGGGACCGATGATCCCGGCGCTCGGCGACCTGCCGCTGGCGAAGGCCCCGGAGTGGCAGGTCGACGAGTGCCTCGACATCGACGAGCGCACCGTGGGCCGGTGCCTGTACGGCGACCCGGCCGCGCCGCAGCGAGCCGTGGTCCTCGGTGACTCCGTCGCGGCGAGCTGGATGCCGGGCCTGCGGCAGGCGCTGCCGGCCGCGGAGTGGTCCATCCAGATGCTGACCTGGCACCAGTGCCCCAACATCACCGCCACCGTCCGCGGCTACGTCGAGCCGGTGCTGAGCTCCTGCGACTCGCACCGGGAGTGGGCGCTGGACCGCATCGCCGCCGACCCGCCGGACGTCGTGATCATGAGCAACCACTACGTCGCGACGCTGGCGGATCCCCGGGCGGACGTGCCGGCCGCCTGGCGGTCGGGCGGCGAGGCGGTCATGGGGCGGGTGCACGCGACCGGCGCGCGGGTGGTGGTGCTGGCCTCGCCCCCGACCTCGATCGCCCTGGACGACTGCGCCACCGCCTTCAACTCGCCGTCGGACTGCGTCGCTCCGCTGACGGCCTCCTACGGCTCCACCGCCGGCATCGAGCGCGACGCCGCGGCGGCGGTGGGCGCCACCTGGGTCGCCACGGAGGACTGGTTCTGCGTCGACGGCCGGTGCCCGGCCGTCGTCGGCACCACCCCGGTGTACGTCGACGAGATGCACCTGACCGCCGAGTACTCCCGCAAGCTGGCACCGCAGCTGCGGCGGGCGGTGCTCGGCCAGGCGTGACACGGGGCCGGGACGGCGACGGCGACGGCGACGGCGTCAGCCGATCCGCTGCTCCCAACCCAGGCCGTGCGGCACCAGCAGGGCGGTGCGGACGTCGTCGTCGCGGCGGTCCAGCCGCACCTCGAGGTGCTCGTCGGTCAGCTGCTCGACCAGGCCCTGCCCCCACTCCACGACGGTGACCGAGTCGGCGACGGTGACGTCGAGGTCCAGGTCGTCGACGTCGGCCGCGCCGCCGAGCCGGTAGGCGTCGACGTGCACCAGCGGCAGCCGCCCGCCGGTGTGCACGCGGGCGATGACGAAGGTCGGCGAGGTCACCGGCTCGGTCACGTCCAGCCCGCGCCCGAGGCCGCGGGTGAGCGCGGTCTTGCCCGCGCCCAGCGGCCCGACCAGGATCACCAGGTCCCCGGGGACGACGATCCCGGCCAGTGCGGCGCCCAGCGCCTCGGTGTCCTCGACGGTCGGGAGCAGGTGCCCGGCCTTCACGCGGGACCTCCCAGCGAGCCGGCGACGGCGGTGAGGTCGGCCAGCAGACCGGCCCGTGGTGCCCCCTTCGGCCCGAACCGGATCGCCGCCGACGGGTGGTAGGTCGCCCACACGGCCCGCCCGTCCACCTCGTGCGGGCGGCCGCGCACCGCGGCCAGCACCGTGCGCGGCCCGAGGAACCACTTCGCGGACGACAGGCCCAGCGCCACCACGACGGGCGCGTCGAGGAGCTCGAGCTGGCGGCGCAGCCAGCCACTGCAGCGCGCGACCTCCGGGGCCTTCGGCGTGCGGTTCCCCGGCGGGCGGCACTTGACGATGTTGAGGACGGCCGCCTCCGCACGGTCGAGCCCGGCCTCGCGCAGCAGCTGGTCCAGCAGCTGGCCGGACCTGCCGACGAAGGGCCGGCCGGTCTCGTCCTCGGCGGCTCCCGGCGCCTCGCCGACCAGGACGAGCCGCGGCCGGCCCGACGCCGGGACGTCGCCCACGACGACGTGCTGCCGGGTGGCCGCGAGCTCGGGGCAGGCGACGCAGTTCCGGGCCACCGTGGCCAGCGAGCCCCAGTCGGGTGCAACCGCCGCGGTGCGGGCCACCTCTTCGGCCGGCGCGTCCGGTTGCGGCGGGCGGGGTGCTGCGGCCACCCGCGCACCCTAGCGATTCCCTTCGGCCCTGTTCCGCACCGGCCGCCAGCGGGACGATCGGGTCCACGGGGGCACGCGTTCCCACCCCGTCAGGAAGGGCGGGCGATCATGACGATCCCCGAGACCACGCACCGGCTCGACGTGTACGACATGGCGGTCCTCGCCGGCGGATTCCCCCGGCTGGTGGACACCGCGCTGGTGGCGCTGGTGGAGTCCGGCCACGTCCGCATCGAACCGTCCGGCGAGTTCCGCGCCGACGCGGCTCGCTCCTCACACCCCATCGAAGCCGCACTGCTGAACGCCGTCGGTACCCGGGGACACCGGTCGGTCGACACGATCCGCTGGCAGGTCCTGCGCGACCGGCGGCTCGACCGGGAGTTCCGGCACCTCACCAGCGACGGGCTCGTCCGTCGCGCCTTCCCGGCCCGGCTCGTCGGGAAGACGCGCGCGCACACCACAGCGGCCGGGCGACGGGCGCTGCGGGAGTTCGAGGAGCGGCCACCGGTCGGCGGCAGCGCCGTCGAGGTGGCGTTGCACGGGCGCGGAGCGATGCCCGACGCCCGCCTGCGCGACGAGATCTTCGACCGGCCCCCGCCGGTCCTGCCGCCCCGCAGTGCCCGTCGGCCCTCCCGGGACGTCGACCCGGGCGAGCTGGGCCGATCCGGACGCCCCCGCGAGAACTCGTCCACCCACACCGCGGCGATGCGCGACAACGGCGGGAGCTACTTCTGAACCCCGTCAGCCCTGCGGCTCACGACGTCCTTCGACCCTGTTCCGCGCCATCCGCCACCGGGACCATCAGTCCGCGGGGGACCTCGTCCTCACGGCCAGGAAGGACCGGCGATCATGACGATCCCCGAGACCACGCACCGGCTCGACGTCTACGACATGGCGATCCTCGCCGGCGGCCTCCCCCGGCTGGTGGACACCGCGCTGGTGGCGCTGGTGGAGTCCGGCCGCGTCCGCGTCGAACCCTCCGGCCAGTTCCGCGCCCTGACCTGGTCCTCCCCTCATCCCGTCGAGGCGGCCGTCCTGGACGCGGTCGGCACCCGAGGGCACCGGTTGGCGGAGACGATCCGCTGGCAGGTGCTCCGCAACCGGCGACTGGACCAGGAGTTCCAGCACCTGACAAGCGACGGGCTGGTCCGGCGCACGCTCCTCTCCCGGCTGGTCGGCCGGACGCACGCCCACACCACCGCCGCGGGCCGGCGTGCACTCCGGCAGTTCGGGGAGCGACCACCGGTCGGCGGCAGCGCCGTCGACGTGGCCCTGGGCGGGCGGGCAGCCATGTCCGACGCCCGCCTGCGCGACGAGATCTTCGAACGCCCTCCGGTGGTCCTGCCGCCCCGCCGTGACCGCCAGCCCTCCCGGACGGTGGACCCCAGCCGCCTGAGTGGGGCGCCCTACCAGAAGAGCGGGACGAGTGAGTCCGCCACGGACCCCACCTTCTTCGACAGAGTCATGCGCGGCGGCCCCATGTGAGCCGGAGTCAGCTCGTCGCGCCTGCGGCCTGCACCGCCCCCACGCGGCGTAGCAGGGCGGTGAGCGCCTCGGTCACGACGTCCGGCTTCTCCAGCAGGACCATGTGCCCGGCGTCGGGGACGACGACGAAGTCCGCTTCGGGGAGGCGCTCCACGATGAGCTCGCTGTGCTCCTGGGGGATCATCCGGTCGGCGTCGCCCGTGAGGACCAGCGTCGGGATGCGGCGCAGCGGCTCCAGGGCCCCCGTCCCGTCCAGCCCGGCCAGGGCCGGGTAGAACTCCGCGATCACGTCGACCGGCGTGCCGGCGATCATCGCGTCGAGGTAGTGGACCAGTGCGGGGTCGACGTCGGGCGAGGCGAACGACAGCGAGCGCGTCACGACCGAGATCAGGTCGGCCGCCGCCCGCCGGGTGCCTTCGGCGATGCCCGGCCGGCGGCGCATCGTCCAGGCCGCGATCGGCAGCACCGCCGACCGCGCGCGGGTGAGGAACCTCGGCAGCCCGAAGGTGAGGTCGGCGAGGTTGCCGCTGGAGGTGGACAGCAGCGCCGCACCGACGACCCGGGTGCCGAACAGCTCGGGGCGCCCGGCGGCCAGCGCCATGACGGTCATGCCGCCCATGGAGTGGCCGACGAGGACGATCGGCCCCCGGGGCACCCGCGCGTCGAGGACGACGGCCAGGTCGCCGGCCAGCTGGTCGATGGTCGAGTGCTCGCGCGGTCCACGGCCGGACGAACCGTGCCCGCGCTGGTCGTAGAAGACCAGCCGGGCGGTGGGCCGGTGGCCGTTCGCCGTCGCCAGCTGTGCGGCGAGGGTGCGGCGCTGGAAGCCCCACGAGCCCATCGACAGCGTGTAGCCGTGCACGAACACGACGGTCAGCGGCGCATCCGGCGGGCCGACCTCCTCGACGTTCAGCAGGACGCCGTCGGCTGCGCGCACCAGCGCGGTGCGGTCCGCGCGCCGGGCGTCCGGACCGAGCGGGTCGCTGGCCCGCAGCTGCGCCTCCGGCACGGCCGCGAGGTCGGCCGGTCGCGGGTTCCCGATGTCCAGCCGGCGCCGGGCCATCCGGGTCAGCGCGATGCCCGCGGCGGTCCCGGCTGCCGCCAGGCCGACGACGGCGCCGACCACGCCGACGGTGTGCGCGGTGGGATGGGCGTGCGGCTGCGGGGCGCGGGCCATCAGACCGAACCGGCCGAGCCGACGTAGCGGCGGGTGAACCGTCCGCCGACCCGGGTGACCAGCTCGTAGTGGATCGTGTCGCCGGCGTCGGCCCACTGCTGCGCCGTCGGCTCCCCCTCGTCCCCGGGTCCCCAGAGCACGACGTCGTCGCCGGGTGCGATCTCGTCGTCGCCGATGTCCAGCACGAACTGGTCCATGCAGACCCGGCCGACGATCGTGCGCTGCGCGCCCGCGGCCAGCACGGGGGCGCGGTTGCCCACCGCGCGGGGCACGCCGTCGGCGTAGCCCACCGGCACGAGGGCCAGCGTCGTCTCCCGGTCCGTGGAGTAGATGTGCCCGTAGGAGACGCCGGCCCCGGCCGGGACCCGCTTGGTGTGCGCCACCTCGGCGCGCACCGTCATCGCGGGGCGCAGGCCGTGGTGCCGGGGGTCCCCGCCCATCGGGTCCAGCCCGTACAGGGCGATGCCGGGCCGCACGAGGTCGAACCACGTGCCGGGCAGCGCGATCGTGGCCGCCGAGTTGGCCAGGTGCCGCCGGGCGTCGGTGAGCCCGGCCTGCCGGGCCAGCGCGACGGCCTCCCCGAAGACGCGCACCTGGGCGCCGATCGTGGGGTGCGTGGGCGCGTCGGCGTAGGCCAGGTGGCTCCACAACCCGACGACGGCGACGTCCCCGTCCGCCTGCGCGCGGGCTGCGGCCCGCACCAGACCCGGCCAGTCGTGCGGGGTGGCGCCCTCGCGGGAGAGGCCGGTGTCGACGGCCAGGTGCACGCGGGCGGGCCGGCCGGCGGCACGGGCGGCGGCGACGACGTCGGCCAGCCCCCAGCCGGCGTTGACCGAGAGCTCGACGTCCGCATCCAGCGCCGCGGCGACGTCGGTCCCCGGGCCGTTGAGCCAGGCGAGGACCGGTGCGGTCACCCCCGCCTCGCGCAGGGCGAGCGCCTCGGCCACGACGGCGACGCCGAGGGCGTCGGCCCCACCGGCCAGGACCGCGCGGGCCGCGGGCACCAGGCCGTGGCCGTAGCCGTCGGCCTTGACCACGGCCATGAGGGGGCGGCCCACCCGCTCGCGCAGCACGGTGGTGTTCGCGGCGATCGCGTCGAGGTCGACGACCACCTCGGCGCGGCCGGCTCCCGGGGTCGTCGTCACGGAGCCGAGTCTCCCAGGACGTCGGGCACGATCCCGCGGACGGCGCCGACGGCCTCGGGGAGCCGGCGCACGAGGTCACCGGCCAGGAGCGGTCCGCGGCGCGCCGCGATCCGGCCGGCCACGCCGTGCAGGTGGGCGGCGACGGCGGCCGCCTCGGCGGTCTCCAGGCCGGTGGTGCCCTGGGTGGCAAGAACGGCCCCGGCGATGCCGCTGAGCACGTCGCCGGTGCCCGCGGTCGCCAGGGCCGCGGTGCCGGTGCCGTTGACGAACGCCGTCCCGCCCGGATCGGCGACGACGGTGGCGTCGCCCTTCAGCAGCACCACGGCCCCCAGGTCCGCGGCCAGCCGGCGGGCCGCGCCGATCCGGTCGGTGCCCACGGGGGTGCCGAAGCGCTCGAACTCGCGGTCGTGCGGGGTGAGCACGGTGGGTGCGCTCCGCCGCCGCACCAGGTCCGGCTCGCGGGACAGCAGCGTGAGGGCGTCGGCGTCGACGAGGACCGGCACGTCGGTGCCCAGCACCTCGGCGAGCACCGCGCGTGCGGCGTCGTCGGTGCCGCCGCCCGGCCCGACCACCCACGCCTGCACCCGTCCGGCGTCCCCGGGCCCGCCCTCGGTCACGAGCGCCTCCGGCCATGCCGCACGGACGCCGTCGGCCGCTCCCCCGGCGTAGCGGACCAGCCCCGGCCGGGTGCGCAGGGCGGCGCCGGTGCACAGCACCGCGGCACCCGGGTAGATGGCCGACCCGGCGAGGACGCCCACGACCCCCTGGGAGTACTTGTCGTCCCCCGCCGACGGCGGCTCGAGCCGGGCGGCGACGTCGGCGTCGGTGAGCTGCCAGGTGGTCGCCGTGGGCAGGTGCGGGCCCAGCCCGATGTCGACCAGGTGGACCTGCCCGGCGTGGCCCCGCCCCTCCCCGACGACCAGCCCGCGCTTCACCGCCCCGAAGGTCACCGTGTGCAGCGCGGGGAACGCGACGCCGTCCACCTCCCCGGTGGACGCGTCGATACCGCTGGGGACGTCGACGGCGACGGTGATGCCCGCGCCGTCCGCGGCTGCCTGCGCGAGCTCCGCCGCGTCCCGCCGGAGCCCGCCGCGGCCGCCGATGCCGAGCATCCCGTCCAGCACGAGGTCGGCACGCGCGATCAGCGGCTGCGCGGCCGGATCGCCCGCGGGCAGCACCCGACCGCCCGACCGCCGGAGGGCGGACAGGCCCGCGGCGTGCGCGCGCCCGGGGTCCAGCAGGACGGCGGTGACGCGGGCTCCCCGGCCGGCCAGGCGGGCGCCGGCGAAGAGCGCGTCGCCGCCGTTGTTGCCGCTGCCGACCAGCAGGGCGACCCGCCGTCCGTAGACCGCGCCGAGCAGCCGTCCGCAGACCGAGGCCAGGCCTGCGGCCGCCCGCTGCATCAGTGCGCCGTCGACGGTGGCGGCCAGCAGCGGCTGCTCGGCAGCCCGGACCTCCGCGGCGGTGTACAGGCCGATCATCGGGCGTCCCCGCGCACGGCGACGCCCTCGGCGACGACCACGGCCGAGGCGATGCCGCCGTCGTGGCTGAGCGAGAGGTGCCAGCTGCTCACCCCGAGCTGGGCGGCGCGACCGGCGACGCTCCCACGCACCTCCAGGTGCGGCCGGCCGTGGTCGCCGACGGTGACCTCGGCGTCGTGCCAGTGCAGGTCGCCCGGGGCGCCGAGTGCCTTGGCCAGCGCCTCCTTGGCGGCGAACCGGGCGGCCAGCGACTCGCTGCTGCGCGCCGCACCCGAGGGGGTCACCTGCTCGGCTGCGGTGAAGAGCCGGTCGCGCAGCCCCGGTGTGCGGGTGAGCGACGCGGCGAAGCGCTCGACCGGCACGACGTCGATCCCGACCCCGATGATCACCCGCTCAGTGTGCCCTCCGTGGTGATGCACTGGAACGGCCCGGCTGCAGGGACCCGCGGCGCGCGGAACGTGTCGCGGGGGGCAGCCGGGTCCTTCACTCGACGGTGACGGACTTGGCCAGGTTGCGGGGCTGGTCGACGTCCAGACCGCGGGTGGCGGCGATCTCGCAGGCCAGCACCTGCAGCGGCACCGTGGTCACGACCGGCGCCAGCAGCGTCGGCGTCCGGGGCACGCGGATGAGGTGGTCGGCGTAGGGGACGACGTCCTCGTCGCCCTCCTCCGCGATCACGATGGTGCGGGCGCCGCGCGCCCGCACCTCCTGGATGTTGGACACCACCTTGCCGTGCACCGACTCGCGGCTGCGCGGCGACGGGACCACGACGACGACCGGCGTGCCCTGGTCGATGAGCGCGATCGGGCCGTGCTTGAGCTCACCGGCGGCGAAGCCCTCGGCGTGGATGTAGGCCAGCTCCTTGAGCTTGAGCGCCCCCTCCATCGCCACCGGGAAGCCGACGTGCCGGCCGAGGAAGAGGATCGTGTCCGCGTCGGCCAGGTCGCGGGCCAGCTCGCGCACCGGCTCCATCTCGGCCAGCACCGTGGCCACGGCGTCGGGCAGGGCGCGCAGGTCGTCGACGATCGCCGAGACCTCGTCCTCGAACTTCATCCCGCGCACCTGGGCGAGGAACAGCCCGACGAGGTAGCAGGCCACGACCTGGGTGAGGAAGCCCTTGGTCGAGGCGACGGCGATCTCCGGCCCGGCGTGGGTGTAGAGGACGGCGTCGGACTCCCGCGGGATGGTCGACCCGTTGGCGTTGCAGATCGCCAGCACGCGGGCCTTCTGGTCGCGGGCGTGGCGCAGCGCCATCAGGGTGTCCATCGTCTCGCCGGACTGGCTGATGACGACGACGAGCGTGGAGCGGTCCAGCACCGGATCGCGGTAGCGGAACTCGCTGGCCACCTCGACCTCGACCGGGATGCGGGTCCAGTGCTCGATGGCGTACTTGGCGATCAGACCCGCGTGGTAGGCCGTGCCGCAGGCGACGACGAAGATCTTGTCGATGTCCCGCAGCTCCTGGTCGGAGAGCCGCACCTCGTCGAGCACCAGCCGGCCGGTCTCGCCCAGCCGGCCCAGCAGGGTGTTGGCGACCGCCTGCGGCTGCTCGGCGATCTCCTTGAGCATGAACCAGTCGTAGCCGTCCTTCTCGGCGGCGGCGGCGTCCCAGTCCACGGTGTACGCGGTCGGCTCCACCGTCGCGCCGTCGAAGTCGGTGACGACGACGCCCGTGGAGCGGTCGATCGACACGACCTGGTCCTGGCCCAGCTCGAGGGCGTTGCGGGTGTGCCCGATGAACGCTGCGACGTCGGAGCCCAGGAAGTACTCAGCAGTACCGTCCGCGGTCTCCCCGACCCCCACCACCAGCGGGCTGCTGCGCCGGGCGGCCACGAGGGTGTCGGGCTCGGCGGCGTGGGTCGCGACGAGGGTGAAGGCGCCCTCGAGCCGGCGGCAGACCGCCCGCATCGCCTCGGCGAGCCGTCCCCCGCCCTCCGGTGCGTCCCGGTAGGCGGCGGCCAGCAGGTGCGCGGCGACCTCGGTGTCGGTCTCCGAGGAGAACTCGATGCCGTCGGCCTCGCACTCGGAACGCAGGGTGGCGAAGTTCTCGATGATGCCGTTGTGGATGACCGCCACGCTGCCGTCCGCGGAGATGTGCGGGTGCGCGTTGCGGTCAGTCGGCCCGCCGTGGGTGGCCCACCGGGTGTGCCCGATGGCAATGGTGGCCGCGGGCAGCGGCTCCTCGGCGAGGATCTTCTCCAGGTTGGCCAGCTTGCCGGCCTTCTTCGCCGTCGTCAGCTGCCCGCTCGACAGCACCGCGATCCCGGCGGAGTCGTACCCCCGGTACTCGAGCCGGCGCAGGCCCTCCAGGACGACGTCCCGGGCATCCTGCGGGCCGACGTAACCCACGATTCCGCACATTCGCCCGAGGGTACCGGCGGTCGCGGCCGGATCGGGCCACCCACGGGGCGCGGCCCACCCGGAGGGGTCGGCTGCCGCCGTCAGCCGACGCGGGCGACGACCTCGGCGAGCCGGCCCGCGACGGCGTCGGCCAGGGCCTGCGTGGGGGCCTCGACCATCACCCGGACCAGCTGCTCGGTCCCCGACGGGCGCAGCAGCACCCGTCCGGTGTCGCCGAGCTCGGCCTCGACCGCGTTGACCGCCTCGGCGACCTCGGTGCTCTCCGCCACCGCGATCCGGTCGGTGACCGGCACGTTGATCAGCACCTGCGGCAGCTTCTGCACGACGGCGGCCAGCTCGGCCAGCGAGGTGCCCGTGGCCGCCATCCGCGCCATGAGCGCGAGCCCGGTGAGCAGCCCGTCACCGGTCGTGGCGTGGTCGAGGAAGACCAGGTGGCCGCTCTGCTCCCCGCCCAGGCTCAAGCCGCCGGCGCGCAGCGCCTCGAGGACGTAGCGGTCACCGACGGCGGTGGTCTCCACCGCGATGCCTGCGTCGCGCATCGCGTGGTGGAAGCCGAGGTTGCTCATCACGGTGGCCACGACGGTGCCGTCCTTGAGCGCACCCCGCTGGTGCAACGCCAGCGCACAGACGGCGAGGATCGCGTCGCCGTCGACGACCTCGCCCGCGGCCGTCACGGCCAGGCACCGGTCGGCGTCGCCGTCGTGGGCCAGGCCGAGGTGCGCGCCCTGGGTCCGGACCGCCTCGATCAGCGGCTCCAGGTGGGTCGAGCCGATCCCGTCGTTGATGTTCCAGCCGTCGGGCGAGCAGCCGATGGCATGCACCGTGGCGCCCGCGCGCCGGTAGACCTCGGGTGCGACCGCGGCGGCCGCGCCGTGCGCACCGTCGACGACGACGGAGATCCCGTGCAGCGGCTGGTCGAACACGCCCAGCAGATGGGCGACGTAGTCGTCGACCGCACCGGGCAGGTCGCGCACCCGGCCGATGCCCGCACCGGTCGGTCGGTAGCCCGTCGGGTGACCGTCGGCGACGGCTGCCTCGATGGCCGCCTCGACGGCGTCGGGCAGCTTGTGCCCGCCCCGGCTGAACAGCTTGATGCCGTTGTCGGGCATGGGGTTGTGGCTGGCCGAGATCATCACGCCGAGGTCGGCGCCGGTCGAGCCGGTGAGGTGGGCCAGCGCGGGCGTGGGGACCACACCGGCGAGGAGCACCTCGGCCCCGGCGCTGGCCAGCCCCGCCACGACGGCGGCCTCCAGCATCTCCCCGCTGGCCCGGGGGTCGCGGCCGACGACCGCGACGGGACGCGAGGTCCCGTCGCGGTCGGCGAGCACGCCTGCGGCGGCACGAGCCACCGACAGCGCCAGCTCCGGCGTGAGGTCGGCGTTGGCACGACCCCGGACGCCGTCGGTCCCGAAGAGTCTCCCCCCCATGGCCGACTGAGCCGTACCGGTCAGCGCTTGGAGTACTGGGGCGCCTTGCGGGCCTTCTTCAGCCCGTACTTCTTCCGCTCCGTGACGCGCGGGTCACGGGTGAGGAAGCCGGCCTTCTTGAGCGCCGGGCGGTCGTCGGGCTCGATCTCGATCAGCGCGCGGGCGATGCCGAGACGGAGCGCGCCGGCCTGGCCGGAGACGCCGCCACCGTGGAGCAGGCCGATGACGTCGTACTGCTCGCCCTTCTCGAGGATCGTGAAGGGCTCACGGATGAGCTGCTGGTGCACCTTGTTCGGGAAGTAGTCCTCGATGGTGCGGCCGTTGAGGGTGAACTGGCCGGTGCCGGGCACGAGGCGCACGCGGACGATGGCCTCCTTGCGGCGACCGACGGTCTGGATCGGACGCCCGTCGGCGTCGGTCACGGTCAGAGCGCTGGTCACTGGGCCACCTGCTTGATCTCGTAGTTCTGGGGCTGCTGCGCAGCGTGGGGGTGCTCGGGGCCGGCGTAGACCTTGAGCTTCTTGAGCATCTGACGGCCCAGACTGTTGTGCGGGAGCATGCCCTTGACGGCGCGCTCGATGACGCGGTCGGGGTGCGTGCGCAGCTGGTCGCCGACGTTGATGGTCTTCAGGCCACCCGGGTGACCGGAGTGGCGGTAGGCCACCTTGTCCTCCCGCTTGCTGCCCGTGAGGGCGACCTTCCCGGCGTTGACGATGACGACGAAGTCACCGACGTCGACGTGCGGGGCGTACTGCGGCTTGTGCTTGCCGCGCAGGATCTGCGCGGTCTGGCTGGCCAGTCGGCCGAGCACCACATCGGTGGCGTCGATGACGAGCCAGGCCCGGTCGATCTCGCCGGGCTTGGGGGTGTACGTGCGCACGGCGCTCGTGTCCTCCGTCGTTGTCGGGAAGGCTGGTGGGATCGCCTCGCCGAGCACGGGAGACGTAGCTGCACGCGCGGCACCAGCCGGCACACGCGCCAACCGGGCACCCTACCAGCCGCCGCGAGCCACCCGAGCTGGCGCGGGGTGGCAGGAGGACCCCGGCTCCGGCAGTGTGACCGGCGTCATGGCGACGGCACCGGCCCGGCGGCCCCGCAGGGCGAGGCCCACCCGTGGCAGCGCCCGCTGCGACGACGGGACGACCACGGCGGGGAGGAGCGGGTGTGTCCGGACACGGAGCTGATGGGGGAGTGCTGCCCGACCCGCGGGTGGAGGAGGTCGCCGCGGGGGTGTTCGCCTACATCCAGCCCGACGGCACCTGGTGGATCAACAACACCGGCTTCGTCGTCGGCGGCTCCCGGGTGCTGGCGGTCGACGCCTGCTCCACCGAGCGGCGCACGCGCGGCCTGCTCGCGGCGATGCGGCAGGTCACCGGCGCCCCGGTGCGCACGCTACTCAACACCCACCACCACGGCGACCACACCTTCGGCAACGGCTGGTTCCCCGACGCGACGATCGTCGGCCACGAGGAGACCCGCCGGCTGATGATCGGCCAGGCCCCGCCGCCCGAGGGCATCTTCGAGCCGGTGGAGTGGGGGCAGCTGCCGCCCGCTCCCCCGTTCCTCACCTACCGCGACGGCGTCGACATCTGGGTGGACGACCTCCGGGTCGAGGCGCGGTTCATCGGCACCGCCGCGCACACCACCAACGACTCGATCGCCTGGCTCCCCGACCAGGGCGTGCTGTTCACCGGCGACCTGGTGTTCAACGGCGGCACCCCGTTCCTGCTCGCCGGGTCGATCGCCGGGGCGCTCGACGCCCTCGACCGGCTGCGGGCGCTGTCGCCGAGGGTGGTCGTCCCGGGGCACGGGCCCGTCTGCGGGCCGGAGATCTTCGACCGCACCGAGGGCTACCTGCGGTTCGTGCAACGCACCGCCGAGCAGGCGCACGCCGCCGGGCTGTCCCCGCTGGACGCCGCGCGGCAGAGCGACCTCGGCGAGTACGCCGAATGGCTGGACCCCGAGCGGATCGTCGGCAACCTGCACCGCGCGCTCCTGGAGATCGGCGGCGCCGGACGCGGCGCAGAGATCGACGCGTTCGGCGCGCTGCGCGACATGGTGACCTACCACGGCGGCCCGCTGCGCTGCTACGCCTGAGCGGTGCAGCCGGCGCCTCACCGGGCGGTCAGCGGACCTCCCGCAGCAGCCCCGTGGTCACGTCGTAGACGAAGCCGCGCACCTCGCGGGAGAGCAGGTACGGGCTCTCCTTGATCAGCATGATCGACTCGCGCACGTCGGCGTCGACGTCGGAGAAGGCGCGCGCCGCCCAGGGGGGACGCCGACCGGTGGCCTCCGTGACCGCGTCCGAGAAGCTGACGTCGTCGGTGGACTGCAGCCCGCACTCGGTGTGGTGGACGAGCACGATCTCCCGGGTGCCGAGGGCGTGCTGGCTGATCGTCAGCGAGCGGATGACGTCCTCGGTGATGACGCCGCCGGCGTTGCGGATGACGTGCGCGTCGCCCACCTCGAGGCCCAGGACGCCGAACAGCGGGATGCGGGCGTCCATGCACGCCACGACGGCGACCTTGCGAGCGGGCTGCACCGGCTTGCTGCCGGGGAAGTGCTGCGCCCACTGCTCGTTCGCCTCGAGCATCCGGTCGATCTCGGCCATGCGCCCTCCCTCACCGTCGCTGATCGCTGGGAGGTTAGCCGGACCGCTCAGCGGCCGCGGCTCGGGCGGCCATGGCCGACACCCGATCGGCTGTCAGCCGCGGTCTCCCGCCGGCGTGGTCGACGGTCAGTGCAGCTGCGGCGGCTGCCTCCCAGGCGGCGTCCTCGGGGCCGGCGCCGCGGAGCAGGGCGGCGGTCAGCGCCGCGACCGTGGCATCCCCCGCCCCCGTGGGATCGACCGGGTCGTCGCCCAGCAGGGGTACGAGCACCTCCCCGTCCCCCCACGCCCGACCGGACCCGCCCCGCACCGCGTCCCCGAGCGGGGGCCCGGCCCGCCAGGCGAGGAGGTTCCCGTCAGCCCCGGTGGCCAGGAAGACCACCCGCGGTCCCGCGGCGAGCAGCTCGGCGGCCGCTGCGCGTGCGGCGTCGACCCCGTCGAGCTCCCGGCCGACGAGCAGCGCGGCCTCCCGCGCATCGGCGCGCAGGACCTGGGCGCGCGCCAGCAGTGCGCTGCGGGTGACGTCGTCCGCGGGTGCGCCGTCGGCCACGACCAGGGCACCCGCCGGCGCGAGCTCCAGGGCGGCGCGGACCGCGCCGCCGGGCTGCTGCAGCTGGACGCTCACCGCCCGGGCGGCGGCGAGGGACCCGGCGGCGGCGTGCACGTCCGCCACGGCCAGGAGCACGTCCCCGGGCACGTCCTCCTCCAGCCGGCGGTCGCCGTCCTGCCCGACGACGTCGGTGAGGACGGCGGTGCGCGAGCCCTGACGGACCACGACCGGGGCGACGTCGATGCCGTCGTCCGCGGCCTGCCGGCGCACGGCGCGGCCCGCGTCGTCGTCGCCGACCACGCCCACCAGCGCCACCGGGACGCCCAGCTGGGCCAGCGCGACGGCCTGGTTGGCCCCCTTGCCACCGAGCAGCTCGCGCCGGTGCCCCCGGTGGACCACCACGTCGCATCCGATCTGACCCAGCACCACGACGTCGGCCACTCCGCGCCCCTTCCGCTCCGATCAGCCAGGATGTGCCCCGTGCGGACGGTCGAGGAACACCAGGCGGCGGTCACCGCGCTGCTCCCCCTCCTGCCCGAGGAGTCCGTGGCCCTGACCGCGGCCCACGGCCGGGTGCTCGCGCGCGACGTCGTGGCGGCGGTGGCGCTGCCCGGCTTCGACAACTCGGCGATGGACGGCTATGCCGCGCGCTGGGCGGAGGTCGGCGGCGCCGGGGCGCGGCCCGTGCGACTGCCCGTGGCCGAGGACATCCCCGCCGGCCGCACCGACGTCGTCCCCCTCGCGCCGGGCACGGTGCACCGGATCATGACCGGGGCCCCGCTGCCCCCGGGCGCCGACGTCGTCGTCCCCGTCGAGCTGACCGACGGCGGCACCGACCTGGTGGAGATCCGCGACTCCCCCGCCGCCGGCACCCACCTGCGGCGGGCCGGCGAGGACATCGCCGCCGGGGCCGTCGCCCTGTCCGCCGGCGCCCCGCTGGGTGCCGCCCAGCTCGGTCTCGCCGCCGCGGTCGGTCTCACCGAGCTGCCGGTGCGCCGCCGTCCCCGGGTGCTGGTCCTCTCCACCGGCAGCGAGCTGGTCGCCCCGGGCGAGCCGCTGCAGCCCGGGCAGATCTACGAGTCGAACTCACTGCTGCTCGCCGCGGCCGTGGAGGAGGCCGGCGGCGTACCGCGCCGGCTGCACTTCGTCCCCGACGACGTCGACCAGTTCCTCGCCACGGTCCGCGCGGAGCTGGCTGGGCGGGCGGGGGAGATGCCGGACCTGCTGGTCACGAGCGGCGGCGTGAGCGCCGGCGCCTACGAGGTGGTCAAGGACGCCTTCGCCGGCCTGGGCACCGTCGAGTTCGGCAAGGTCGCGATGCAGCCGGGCGGACCGCAGGGCGCCGGCACCGTCGACGGCGTCCCGGTGGTGACGCTGCCCGGCAACCCGGTGAGCGCCTTCGTGTCCTTCGAGGTGTTCGTCCGTCCGGCGCTGCGCCGCGCGCTGGGGCACGCCGCCCCGGACCGGCTGCGCGCCCCCGCCCGGCTGACCGGGCCGCTGCGCTCGCCCGCGGGCCGCCGGCAGTTCCTGCGCGGGCGCTACGACAGCGGTGCGGTCTCCCAGGTCGGCGGCCCCGGCTCGCACCTGGTCGCGCACCTGGCGCGGGCGAACTGCCTGGTCGTCGTCCCCGAGGACGTCACCGAACTGGCCGCCGGCGCCGAGGTCGACGTCGTGCTGATCGAAGGAGCTCTCCGATGACCGAGCCGAGACTGACCCACGTCGACGAGAGCGGCGCCGCCCGCATGGTCGACGTCAGCGCGAAGGCGGTGACCGCGCGGGAGGCGACCGCCGCCGGGCGGGTGCTGGTGAGCGCGGAGGTCGTGCGCCTGCTGCGCGGCACCGGTGTGCCGAAGGGCGACGCCGTCGCCGTGGCGCGCATCGCGGGCATCGCGGGGGCCAAGCGGACACCGGACCTGGTGCCGCTGTGCCACCCGATCGCCCTGCACGGGGTCACCGTCGACATCGAGGTCGCCGACGACGCCGTGGAGATCACCGCGACCGCGCGCACCGCCGACCGCACCGGGGTGGAGATGGAAGCGCTCACCGCCGTCACCGTCGCCGGGCTGACGATGATCGACATGGTCAAGGCCGTCGATCCGCGTGCCGCGATCACCGACGTCCGGCTGCTCCGGAAGTCCGGTGGCAAGAGCGGGCTGTGGACCCGGTGAGCGAGCTCCCGGGAGGCGCCCGCGCGCTCGTGGTGACCGCCTCCAACCGTGCCGCTGCCGGCGTCTACGAGGACCGCAGCGGACAGGTGCTCGCCGCCGGACTCGCCGAACTCGGGTTCGGCGTGGAAGGCCCCAAGGTCCTCCCCGACGACGCCGGCGAGATCGAGGACGTGCTGCGCGCCGCGGTGGACGCCGGCATCGAGGTTGTCCTCACCACCGGCGGCACCGGGCTCTCCCCCACCGACGTGACCCCCGAGGCGACCCGCCGGGTGCTGGAGCGCGAGGCGCCCGGCCTCGCCGAGGCGGTCCGCCGGTACGGCGCGGACAACGGCGTGCCGACGGCGGTCCTCTCCCGCGGGGTGGCCGGCACCGCGGGGCGGACGCTGATCGTCAACCTGCCGGGCTCCACCGGCGGGGCGAGGGACGGGCTGGCGGTGCTGGCG
Organism: Blastococcus sp.; assembly: GCA_042090795.1. Lineage (GTDB taxonomy): Bacteria > Actinomycetota > Actinomycetes > Mycobacteriales > Geodermatophilaceae > Blastococcus. The sequence continues at coordinate 82,177 of JBELIQ010000012.1, forward strand.
CCCCTGCTCCCCCACGCGGTCAGCCAGCTCCGCGGCGGAGATCACTGAGCACATCGTCGTCCTCCGGACGACACCGCGGCCAGGAGCCGTCCCCCGGCTGCGCTGAGCCCTTCCCAGCGTTCGGTCGCGGGAGCCTCCGGCCCCCACTCCTCGCGCTGCCACGCAGGGGCGGCTCACGCTGACCGGGTGGCGTGGTGCGGTTCCGCTCAGTCGGACAGGAGGATCCGCTCGGTGCGGGTGTAGACGTTGCAGCCGTCGCCGCGGAGGAAGCCGACCAGGGTGATGCCCACCTCGCGGGCCAGCTCCACCGCCAGCGACGACGGCGCGGACACCGCCGCGAGCACCGGGATGCCCGCCATCGCCGCCTTCTGGGTGAGCTCGAAGCTGGCCCGGCCGCTCACCATCAGCACGTGGCCGGCCAGCGGCAGCCGCCCCTCGCGGACGCCGTCGCCGATCACCTTGTCCACGGCGTTGTGCCGGCCGACGTCCTCCCGCAGTGCCTGCAGCGTCCCGTCCACGCCGAACAGGCCGGCGGCGTGCAGCCCACCCGTCCTGTCGAACACCTCCTGCTCCGCGCGCAGCCGGTCCGGCAGCGCCAGCAGCGTCGCCAACGGGAGCCGGACGTCGTCCGCGGCGACGTCGTAGGCGGTCTTCGTACGGATCGCGTCGATGCTCGCCTTGCCGCAGACCCCGCAGGAGCTGGAGGTGTAGAAGTTCCGCTCCAGCCCGGTGTCGGGGATCGGCACGCCGGGCGCCAGGTCCACGTCGACGACGTTGTAGGTGTTCCGCCCGTCGGCGTCGACCGAGTCGCAGTACCGGAGGCCGGCGACGTCGTCCGGGCCGGCGATGACGCCCTCGGTGGCCAGAAACCCGTGCACGAGGTCGAAGTCGTCCCCGGGCGTGCGCATCGTCACCGCGAGCGGGGTGCCGGCCAGCCGGATCTCCAGCGGCTCCTCCGCGGCCACGGTGTCGGGTCGGGTGGTGCGCTGGGCGCCGCGGATGCGCAGCACCGGCGTCCGGCTGGTGACTCGTCCCACGGGAGGGACGGTACCCACGCCGCCTACGGTGACGCCGTGGACCAGCCGCCCCCGTACTCCGCCCTGGTGCTGGCCGGTGGCCGCGCCGCACGGCTGGGCGGGCAGGCCAAGCCGCAGCTGGAGGTCGGCGGACGCACCATGCTCGCCGCCGTGCTCGGGGCGGTGGCCGACGCCGAGCGCAGGATCGTCGTCGGCCCGCCGCAGCCGGTCCCCGCGGGCGTCGTGGTCGTCCGCGAGCAGCCGCCCGGCGGCGGTCCGGTGGCCGCCCTGCGCGCGGGGCTCCCGGCGGTCGACAGCGACGTCGTCGCCCTGCTCGCGGGAGACCTGCCGTTCCTCTCCCCCGGACTGGTCGCCGCGCTGCGGGGGGCGCTGACCCGCGACGGGGTCCTCGTCGTCGACGACGGTGGCCGCGACCAGTACCTGCTCGGGGTCTGGCGGACCGCCGCCCTGCGCGCCGCCGTCCGCGTCGAGGACGGTCCCACCTCGCTGCGCCGGGTGCTCGCGCCGCTGGCGGTGGACCGGCTGCGGCCGACGGTTCCGCCGGGCACGCCCCCGCCGTGGCTGGACTGCGACACCCCCGCCGACCTGGCCCGGGCCCGGGAGGTAGCCGCGCGCCGGGACGGGTAGGGGGCCGGGCATGCGCATCGTCATCGCCGGCGCCCACGGGCAGATCGCCCGCCGCCTCGGCCGTCTCCTGTCCAGCCGCGGCGACACCGTCGTGGGCCTCGTCCGCAATCCCGACCACGTCCCCGACCTGGAGAGCGACGGCGCCGAGCCCGCCGTCCTCGACCTCGAGCAGGCCGCGGTGGACGAGCTCGCCGACGTCCTCCGCGGGGCCGACGCCGTCGTGTTCGCCGCCGGAGCCGGCCCCGGGAGCGGGGAGGCGCGCAAGCACTCGGTCGACCATGGCGCGGCCGTGCTGCTCGCCGACGCGGCCGAGCGTGCCGGTGTCGGTCGCTACGTGCTGGTCTCCTCCATGGGCGTCGAGCAGGCCCGCGAGGGGACGCCGGAGGGCATGGACCCCGTCATGGCGGTGTACCTGCAGGCCAAGCTGCGGGCCGAGGACGAGATCCTGCCCCGTTCGGCCCTCGCCACCACGATCCTGCGGCCCGGCGGTCTCACCGACGACCCGGGCACCGGCCGGGTGACCCTGGGCCACGGTGTCGGCTACGGCAGCATCCCGCGCGACGACGTCGCGGCGGTGCTGGTCGCCCTGCTCGATGCCCGCCGGGACGGCGCGGTGGTGGAGCTGGTCGCCGGAGACACCCCGATCGCCGAGGCCGTCCGCGACGCGACGTGATGGAACGGCCCTGCTGCAGGATCCCGCCGCGAGCCTGCGAGCGGTGGGGGCAGCAGGGTCCTTCTCACGAGCGGCGGGCCCGGGTGAGCAGGGCGCGGCCGGCCAGCATGTCGTCGGGCGGGTAGTCGACGCGGATCAGCGTCAGCCCGCCGGCCGGCGCCACGGGCACCTCGCTGGCCCGCTCCTCGCGGGCCAGCAGGCCGGCCGGCCAGTCCGGCGGGCGCCGCCCCTCGCCGACCGCGGTCAGCGCCCCCACGAGACTGCGGACCATCGAGTGGCAGAACGCGTCGGCCGACGCCGGGATCGTGACCAGGTCCCCGTCCCGGACCACGTCCAGGGCCAGCAGCGTGCGGATGGTGGTCGCGCCCTCCCGCCGGCGGCAGAAGGCGGCGAAGTCGTGCGCGCCGAGCAGCAGCGTCGCCGCCGTCGCCATCGCGTCGGTGTCGAGCGTGCGGGACCACGCCGCGGTGTCGGCCCGCCGCAGTGGTGGCGGCCCGCCGGGCGCATCGGTGAGCCGGTAGACGTAGTGCCGCCCGAGAGCGCCGAACCGGGCGTCGAAGTCGGGGTGCGCCTCCTCGATAGCGGGAACCGCGACGTCGGGGGGCAGGACCCCGCGCAGCCGTCGCACGAGGCGGTCGCGGTGCTGGTCCCACAGGGTCCGCGGTACGTCGCAGTGCGCGACCTGACCGGTGGCGTGCACCCCGGCGTCCGTGCGGCCGGCGACGGTCAGCTCGACCGGTCTGCGCAGCACCGTGGCGAGCGCCTGCTCCAGGTCGCCCTGCACCGTGCGCGTCGCCGGCTGACGCGCCCAGCCGTGCAGCGCCGTCCCGTCGTAGCTGACCGAGAGACGGAGACGGACGAGCCCGCCACCGGTGTCGGTGGCGGGCTCGTCCGGGTGTTCGGTGTTCAGCGGTGCGTCAGCGCGGGTCGGGAGCCGACTCGCCACCGGGAGCGTGCAGGGCCGCGGTCGCGGCGTCGCCCTGCTCCGCGGCGTTGACCTCGGCCGCGGCCGCGTCGGCCAGCTCCGGGGAGACGTTGTCGCCGTCGACGACGACGCCGTTCTCCGCAGTGGGCTGGCGCTCGACGTCACCGTCGTCCTGGCGCTCGCCGTCCGGGCTGTAGACGTCGGTGACGATCTCCTGGGCCTCGCCGGTGACGCTGCCGTCGGTCACGGCCGGTGAGGTGTCCCCGCCCGGGCCGGTGGTCTCGCCCTCGAACGTCGCGCCCTGGTCGCCGCCGCCGGTGCTCACGCCCGCGGCGCCGGCACCGGGCTCCGGCCCGGTGCCCGTGGAGCTGGTCACTTGGTGCCGTCCGTGTCGTCGGCCGCCTCCGCGGTGGCCTCGTCGGCTTCGTCGGGGCTGTCCGCCGAGTCGGCGGAGTCGGCGCTGTCGGCCGAGTCCGCGCTGTCGGCCGAGTCGGCGGACTCGTCGGCAGCAGCGGCCGGCTCGGTGGCGTCGGCGGTCGGCTCGACCGCGTCGGCGGTCACCTCGCCGGCAGCGGCGGAGGAGCCGGCACCGGAGGCGAACTGCGTACCGCGGGCGCGCTCGGCCTCACCGACGGCCTGCTGGCCGACGGTCAGCGCCTCGACCAGCTCGATGACCGCCATCGGGGCGTTGTCGCCCTTGCGCGGGCCGACCTTGGTGATGCGGGTGTAGCCGCCCGGCCGGTTCGCGAAGCGCGGACCGATCTCGGCGAAGAGGGTGTGCACGACGTCCTTGTCGCGGATCGTCGTCATCACCTGACGGCGGGCGTGCAGATCGCCGCGCTTGGCGAAGGTCACCAGCTTCTCGGCCAGGGGACGCAGCCGCTTGGCCTTGGCCTCGGTGGTGGTGATCCGCCCGTGCTCGAACAGCGACGTGGCCATGTTGGCCAGCATCAGCCGCTGGTGCGCGGGGGATCCGCCGAGACGGGGACCCTTGGTGGGGGTGGGCATGTCGGTCCTTCCTCAGGCTGCCGGCCGGTGCATGGCGGCTGCGTTCCTTGGTGACGTGCTGGAGAGGCCCCCTCGCAGGGCCCCGCCGCGGGCGTGCGAGCGGTGGGGGGCGAGGGGGTCCTTCCTCAGAGCTGCTCGGTCTCCTGGTAGGAGCCCTCGTCGTACTGGGGCTGCTGCTCGTAGCCGGGGGCGAACTCGCCGGTGCCCTGGTAGGCGTCGGTCTCGTAGCCCTCGTCGTAGCTCTCGATCGAGGTCGGGATGAACCCGGGCGGGCTGTCCTTGAGGGCCAGGCCCATGGCCGCGAGCTTCATCTTGACCTCGTCGATCGACTTCGCGCCGAAGTTGCGGATGTCGAGCAGGTCGGCCTCGGAGCGGGTGACGAGCTCACCGACGGTGTGCACGCCCTCGCGCTTGAGGCAGTTGTAGGACCGGACGGTGAGGTCCATGTCCTCGATCGGCATCGAGAAGTTCGCGATGTCGGCGGCCTCGGCCGGGCTGGGCCCGACCTCGATGCCCTCGGCGTCGACGTTCAGCTCGCGCAGCAGACCGAAGAGCTCGACCAGCGTCGACCCGGCCGACGCGATGGCGTCCCGGGGGGCGATGGAGGGCTTGGTCTCGACGTCGACCACGAGGCGGTCGAAGTCGGTGCGCTGCTCGACGCGGGTCGCCTCGACCGCGTACGTGACCTTGAGGACCGGCGAGTAGATCGAGTCGACGGGGATGCGACCGATCTCCTGGCCGGGCTGCTTGTTCTGCGGCGCCGGCACGTAGCCGCGACCGCGCTCGACGACCAGCTCCACCTCGAGGCGGCCCTTGCCGTTGAGCGTGGCGATGTGCAGGTCGGGGTTGTGCACCTCGACCCCGGCCGGCGGCGCGATGTCCGCGGCGGTGACCTCGCCTGGGCCCTGCTTGCGCAGGTACATGGTCACCGGCTCGTCGGAGTCGGAGCTGACGACCAGGCCCTTGAGGTTGAGGATCAGCTCGGTGACGTCCTCCTTGACCCCCGGCACGGTGGTGAACTCGTGCAGGGTGCCCTCGATGCGGATGCTGGTGACAGCAGCGCCGGGGATCGAGGACAGCAGCGTGCGCCGCAGGGAGTTGCCGAGGGTGTAGCCGAAGCCGGGCTCGAGCGGCTCGATGACGAACCGCGAGCGCATCTCCGAGATGGTCTCCTCGGTGAGCGTGGGGCGCTGTGCGATGAGCATGGGATCTCCTTCAGGTCCTCCGGCGACCGCCATATGACGCCGTGAGGGGTGGTGCCGGCGGGGCGGACATCTGTCCGCCCGCCCCGCCGTGGTTCGGCCCCTGCAGGGTCCCACCGCGAGCGTGCGAGCGGTGGGGCAGGGGGTCCTTCTGTTACTTGGAGTAGAGCTCCACGATCAACTGCTCCTGGACCGGGGTGTCGATCACCTGACGGGCCGGGACGTTGTGGACCAGCACGCGCAGCTGGCTGCTGATGACCTCGAGCCACGGGGGCACGGGGCGCTCGCCGGCGCGGGCCTGGGCGATCTCGAACGGCAGCATCGTGCGCGACTTCTCGGCCACCTCGACGATGTCGTTCTCGGTCACCCGGTAGGACGGGATGTCGACCTTGCGGCCGTTGACCCGGATGTGGCCGTGGCGCACCAGCTGGCGGGCCATGTCGCGGGACTCGGCGAAGCCGGCCCGGTAGACCACGTTGTCCAGGCGCGACTCCAGGATCTGGAGCAGGACCTCGCCGGTCTTGCCGCTCTTGCGGTTGGCCTCTTCGTAGTAGCCGCGGAACTGCTTCTCCAGCACGCCGTAGATGCGGCGCGCCTTCTGCTTCTCGCGGAGCTGGAGCAGGTACTCGCTGTCCTTGGTGCGGCCGCGGCCGTGCTCGCCCGGCGGGTAGGGCCGGATCTCGATCGGGCACTTCGCGGACTCGCACTTGCTGCCCTTGAGGAACAGCTTCATCTTCTCGCGCCTGCACAGGCGGCAGTCGGCTCCGGTGTAACGGGCCACGTCAAATACTCCTAGATCGTCTCGTCAGTGACCGGTCAGACCCGGCGGCGCTTCTTGGGGCGGCAGCCGTTGTGCGGCTGCGGCGTCACGTCCTGGATCTGCCCGACCTCGAGGCCCGTGGCCTGCAGGGAGCGGATGGCCGTCTCGCGACCGGAGCCAGGGCCCTTCACGAAGACGTCGACCTTGCGCATGCCGTGCTCCTGCGCCTTGCGCGCGGCGTTCTCGGCAGCCATCTGCGCCGCGAACGGCGTGGACTTGCGCGAGCCCTTGAAGCCGACGTGGCCGGCGGAGGCCCAGCTGATCACGTTCCCGGCCGGGTCGGTGATCGACACGATCGTGTTGTTGAACGTGCTCTTGATGTGCGCGGCGCCGTGGGCGACGTTCTTCTTCTCCTTGCGGCGGACCTTCTTGGCACCAGCCGCGGTGCGAGCCCTGGGAGGCATGTCTCTCCGGTTTCCTTCAGTTGCTGTGGCCTGGGGTTGCTGCCGCGAGGCAGCACACGTGCCGCACCGTCACTCCCGCCCTCACGGGTAGCTGTGACCGGACGACGCCGTGCTGTGGGTCAGCGGGCCTTCTTCTTGCCCGCGATGGTCTTGCGCGGGCCCTTGCTGGAGCGCGCGTTGGTCTTGGTGCGCTGGCCGTGGACCGGGAGCCCACGACGGTGACGCAGCCCCTGGTAGCAGCCGATCTCCACCTTGCGGCGGATGTCGGCGGCCACCTCGCGGCGCAGGTCACCCTCGACGCGGAAGTGCTCGTCGATGTAGTCGCGGAGCTTCAGCAGGTCCTCGTCACCGAGGTCCTTGACGCGCAGGTCCGGGCTGACGCCCGTCGCGGCCAGGGTTTCCTTGGCGTGGGTCTTGCCGATGCCGTAGATGTAGGTGAGCGCGACCTCCAGCCGCTTCTCGCGGGGAAGGTCGACGCCTGCCAGTCGTGCCATGTTCAGGTACTCCCTCAGCCCTGGCGCTGCTTGTGCCGGGCGTTGTCGCAGATGACCATGACCCGGCCGTGCCGGCGGATCACCTTGCACTTGTCGCAGATCTTCTTCACCGACGGCTGGACCTTCACCGGTGCCGCCCCTCATTCCTCGATCGTGTGCCGGCCGCGTCTCTGCCGGTGGGCAGTCGCTGGCCGAGCGGTTACTTGTAGCGGTAGACGATGCGACCGCGCGTCAGGTCGTAGGGCGAGAGCTCCACGACCACGCGGTCCTCGGGCAGGATGCGGATGTAGTGCTGCCGCATCTTGCCGCTGATGTGGGCGAGCACCCGGTGCCCGTTCTGCAGTTCGACCCGGAACATCGCGTTGGGCAGCGGCTCGACGACGCGACCCTCGACCTCGATGGCCCCGTCTTTCTTCGCCATGCCCTACACGCACTCCTTGACTCGGTGGTACTGGCACCTCGCACCGGCGCCCACGGCTCAACCCGGGACGGCGTGCTCGGCGATTGCAGAACAGATGGTGCAGGCGCTCTCGCAGAGGGCGTTCCCCGTCACGCGGCCACAGCACGACGAAAGAACGGCGCTAGCGCCACAGGGAATCGTACCTGACGGCGGTCCAGCCACCAACCGGCCCCCGTGAGGGGTGTGACACCCCGGCCCCGTCGCAGGGGCCCGGCGCGAGCGCAGCGAGTGCTGGGGTCCTTCTTCAGGTCCGCGGCGTGACGCCGAACGGCGCCAGACCGGCGACGCCGCCGTCCTCGGCCGTGAGCACCCACGGACCCTCGGGGGTGATGGCGACGGTGTGCTCGAAGTGGGCGGCGCGCGAGCCGTCCTTGGTGACGACCGTCCACCCGTCGTCCAGCTCCACGGTGGCCGGGTCGCCGACGGTCACCATCGGCTCGATGGCCAGCGCGAGGCCGGGCACGAGCTTGGGGCCGCGGCCGGCACGCCCGTAGTTCAGGACGTGCGGGTCCTGGTGCATCTCGGTCCCGATGCCGTGCCCGCCGTAGTGGTCGACGATCCCGTAGGGGTGCGCGTGCGCCCGGATCGACTCCTCGACGGCGGCGCTGATGTCGGTGAGCCGTCCGCCGGCCACCGCACGGGCCAGCCCCGCCCACATGGAGCGCTCGGTGACCTCGAGCAGGGCGGCGTCCTCCGGCGAGGGTGCCCCCACGGTCAGTGTCACCGCGGAGTCGCTGTGCCAGCCCTGCAGGATCGCGCCGCAGTCGATCGAGATGTTGTCGCCCTCGGCCAGGACGCGGTCGCGGTCCGGGATGCCGTGGACCACCTCGTCGTTGATCGAGGCGCAGATGGTCCCGGTGAAGCCGTGGTAACCCAGGAAGTTCGGCACCGCACCGGAGGACCGGATGTGGTCCTCGGCGATCGCGTCGAGCTCGCCGGTGGTGATCCCCGGGCGCAACGCCGCCTTCATGGCGGCGTGCGCGCCCGCCGTCACGAGCCCGGAGGCGCGCATGAGCTCGATCTCCTGCGCCGTCTTGACCTGGATCATGCGTCCACTCCACTTCGCCAGCAGCGGCACCCGGGCCAGCAGGGCCTCACGACGATCGCCGTGCACCGTCTCAGGCGCCGGCCGGAGCCGCGCTCGGGTCGGGGTCCTCGGGATCGACGCCGAGCGCACGCAGCGCCCGGGCCGTGACCTCTTCGACCGACCCGATCGCATCGATGCGGGAGAGCAGGCCGGCGTCCTCGTAGAACCCGGACAGCGGCGCCGTCTGTTCCCGGTAGACCTCGAGCCGGTGCCGGACGGTCTCGGGCTTGTCGTCGTCGCGCTGCACCATCTGGCCGTCGACCAGCATGCGGCGCCCGGAGAGGCGACGGACCAGCTCCTCCTCCTCCACGACCAGCTCGAGCACCCGGTCCAGGCCGTGGCCCAGATCGGCCAGGGAGGCAGCCAGCTGCTCCGCCTGCGAGATCGTGCGCGGGAAGCCGTCGAGCAGGAAGCCGGCCTTGGCGTCGGGTTCGGCGAGCCGGTCCTTGACCATGGCGACGGTGATCTCGTCGGGGACGAGATCACCGGCGTCCATGTAGACCTTGGCCTTCTGCCCGAGTTCGGTCTGCCCGCTGACGTTCGCCCGGAAGATGTCTCCCGTGGAGATCGCCGGGACGGCGAGACGGCCGGCGATGAACTGCGCCTGGGTGCCCTTGCCCGCTCCGGGGGGCCCCAGCAGGACGATGCGCACTACTTCAGGAACCCTTCGTAGTTGCGCTGGTTCAGTTGCGTCTCGATCTGCTTCACCGTCTCCAACCCCACTCCGACCATGATCAGCACTGCGGTCCCGCCGAACGGGAAGTTCTGGTTCTGACCCTCCTGCGTCACTGCCAGGAAGAAGTTCGGCAGCACGGCCACGGTGCCCAGGTACAGCGCACCCGGGAGCGTGATGCGGGACAGCACGTACTGCAGGTACTCGGCCGTCGGCCGACCCGGCCGGATGCCGGGGATGAAGCCGCCGTAGCGCTTCATGTCGTCCGCCCGCTCCTCCGGGTTGAACGTGATCGACACGTAGAAGTACGTGAAGAAGACGATCAGCGCGAAATAGAGGGCGACGTGCACGGGGCTGCTCTGGTCGATGATGTAGTTCTCGAAGAACTGCCGGACTCCGCCGGTCTCGTCGCCCTGCAACTGGCTGATCAACTGCGGCAGGTAGAGCAGCGAGGAGGCGAAGATGACCGGGATGACGCCGGCCTGGTTCACCTTCAGGGGCAGATAGGTCGAGGTGCCGCCGTACATCCGGCGGCCGACCATGCGCTTGGCGTACTGGACGGGGATGCGCCGCTGCGCCTGCTCCACGTAGACGACCGCACCGATGATCAGCACCGCGAAGGCGCAGACGACGGTGAAGACGAGCACGCCGCGGGTCTGCAGGATCGAGCCGCCCTCGGCGGGGATGCGTGCGGCGATCGAGGTGAAGATCAGCAGGGACATGCCGTTGCCGATCCCCTTCTCGGTCAGCATCTCGCCGAACCACATCACCAGCGCGGTGCCGGCGGTGAGCGCGACCACCAGGATGACCGTCGTCCAGACCGAGTCCGACGGGATGATCTGCTCGGAGCAGCCCGGGAACAGCTGGCCGCTGCGAGCCAGGGCGATGATGCCGGTGCTCTGCAGGACGGCCAGGGCGATCGTCAGGTAGCGGGTGTACTGGGTCAGCTTCGCCTGACCGGACTGCCCTTCCTTCTTCAGCTGCTCGAAGCGTGGGATGACCACGACCAGCAGCTGGACGATGATGCTCGCGGTGATGTACGGCATGATGCCGAGCGCGAACACCGACAGACGCAGGAGTGCGCCGCCGGAGAAGAGATTGACCAGCGAGTAGATGTCGCGCTGGGAGCCGGCCTCGGCCAGCTCGAGGCAGTTGTTGATCGCCTCGACCGACACTCCCGGCCCAGGCACCTGGGCACCCAGCCGGTACACGGCGATGATCGCCAGGGAGAACAGCAGCTTGCGCCGGAGATCTGGCGTCCGGAACGCCGCGGCGAACGCCTGCAGCACGAGCCCTCCCCTTATCGGTCGAGTGAGGTTAGCAACCTGCCCACCGGCGATGGCGCAGGGCGGACAGGACAAGACCCCCCTGCACGGACCCGCCGCACGGATCGCGCGACGGGGGGCAGGGGGGCCTCGATCAGATGCGGGTGGCGCTGCCCCCGGCCGCGCCGATCTTCTCGGCCGCGGCCGAGGAGAACGCGTGGGCCGAGACGTCGACCTTGACGCCACCGAGCTCGCCGGTGCCGAGCACCTTCACCGGCTGGTTGCGGCGGACCGCACCTGCCTCGGCGAGGGTGTCCGGGTCGACCGTCCCGCCCTGGGGGAAGAGCGCGGCGATCCGGTCGAGGTTGACGACCTGGAAGACGACCTTGTTCGGGGGCTTGAAGCCCGAGAGCTTGGGCAGCCGCATGTGCAGCGGGGTCTGCCCACCCTCGAACCGGGCGGAGGTGTTCCCGCGCGCGCCGGTGCCCTTGGTGCCGCGACCGGCCGTCTTGCCCTTGGAACCCTCACCGCGACCCACGCGGGTCTTGGCGGTGTGGGCGCCCGGGGCCGGACGCAGGTGGTGGACCTTCAGTGTCATGGCGAGACTTTCCTCAGACTTCTTCGACGGTGACCAGGTGCGGCACCGTCGCGACCATCCCGCGGATCTCGGGACGGTCCTCCTGGACGACGGAGTCGTGGATCCGCTTGAGGCCCAGCGAACGCAGCGTCTGGCGCTGGTTGGGCTTGGTGCCGATGCCCGACTTGATCTGGGTGACCTTCAGCTGCGCCATCTCAGACCCCCTGGCCCGCACGGGCACGGAGCATGGCCGCCGGGGCGACGTCCTCCAGGGGCAGACCGCGGCGGGCCGCGATCTCCTCGGGACGGACGAGGTCCTTCAACGCCTGCATCGTGGCGTGCACGATGTTGATCGGGTTCGAGGACCCGAGGCTCTTGGAGAGCACGTCGTGGATGCCGGCGCACTCGAGCACGGCGCGCACCGGACCACCGGCGATGACACCGGTACCCGGGCTGGCCGGCTTGAGCAGCACGACACCGGCGGCCGCCTCACCCTGCACCGGGTGCGGGATGGTGCTGGCGATGCGCGGCACGTTGTAGAAGTGCTTCTTGGCCTCCTCGACGCCCTTGGCGATCGCCGCGGGCACCTCCTTGGCCTTGCCGTAGCCGACGCCCACCTTGCCGTCGCCGTCACCGACGATCACCAGGGCGGTGAAGCTGAAGCGACGACCACCCTTGACGACCTTGGACACGCGGTTGATGGCGACCACGCGCTCGATGTAGTTGCTCTTCTCGGCGGGCGCGCCGCCGGGGCCCCGCCCGCCGTCACGACGGTCACGGCGGTCGTTACCGCCGGGGCCGCCGGCGGCACCGCCGGCGCCACCGCCGCGTCGCTGTGGTCCTGGCATCAGACGTCCCTCTCGATCTGCTCGCTCGTGCTGCTGGTGTGGGTGGTCATCAGAAGTCCAGCCCACCCTCGCGGGCACCGTCGGCCAGGGCGGCGATGCGCCCGGCGTAACGGTTGCCACCACGGTCGAAGACGACCGCCGAGATGCCGGCAGCCTTCGCCCGCTCGGCCACCAGCGCACCGACCTGACGGGCCAGGGCGGACTTGTCGCCCTCGGCACCCTTCAGGCTGGCATCCATCGTGGAGGCGCTGACCACGGTGCGGCCGACGGTGTCGTCGACGACCTGCACGTGGATGTGGCGCGAGCTGCGCTTGACCACCAGGCGCGGACGCTCGGCGGTGCCGGAGACGCGCTTGCGCAGCCGGTTGTGGCGACGCAGCCGCGAGACGCGGCGCGCCGTACTGATGTCGGTTCCGACGGGCTTGTGGACCCGAGCGGCCTTCTCTGCCTGAGCCATCACTTACCCGTCTTCCCGACCTTGCGCTTGACGACCTCGCCCTGATACCGCACGCCCTTGCCCTTGTACGGGTCGGGCTTGCGGATCTTGCGGATCTTGGCTGAGACCTCGCCGACGAGCTGCTTGTCGATCCCGCTGACCCGCAGGCGGGTCGGCGACTCGACGGCGAAGGTGATGCCGTCCGGTGCCTTGACGGGCACCGGGTGGCTGAAGCCCAGGGCGAACTCGAGGTCCGAGCCGCGCGCCTGGACGCGGTAACCGACGCCGACGATCTCGAGGGTCTTCGTGTACCCCTCGGTCACGCCGGTGATCATGTTGGCGATGAGCGTCCGCGAGAGCCCGTGGAGGGCGCGGTTCTGCCGCTCGTCGTCGGGGCGCTGCACCCGCAGCGTGCCGTCCTCGTCGCGCTCGACGGTGATCGGCGTGGCGACCGTGTGGCGGAGTTCGCCCTTGGGTCCCTTCACGCTGACCGTCTGGCCGTCGATCGCGACGTCCACGCCACCGGGCACGGCGATCGGGAGTCGTCCGATCCGTGACATCTTCGCTCGCTCCCTTACCAGACGTAGGCGAGGACTTCCCCACCCACGCCCTTCTTGTTCGCCTGCTTGTCGGTGAGCAGCCCGGTGGACGTGGAGATGATCGCCACGCCCAGGCCGCCGAGCACCTTGGGCAGTCCGGTGGACTTCGCGTAGACCCGGAGGCCGGGCTTCGACACGCGCTTGACGCCGGCGATGCTGCGCTCGCGGTTCGGGCCGTACTTGAGGTCGACGACCAGCTGCTTGAAGGTGCTGCCGTCCTTCTCGACGTCGTCGACGCGCCAGCCGGCGATGTAGCCCTCCTGCTGGAGGATCTCGGCGATGTGCGTCTTGAGCTTCGAGGACGGCATGACGGCGGCGTCGTGGTACGCCTGGTTGGCGTTCCGCAGCCGCGTCAGCATGTCCGCGATCGGGTCGGTCATCGTCATGTCGGGTGTTGCCTCTCTCGCCGCGGTTCCTCGTGCGCTGGGTCTCGGAGACTTGGCGCTGGGCCTGTCGGCGATCGGTGGTGCGTGAAGTGGTGCAGGGGGTGGTGCGCTAGCTGGCGGAGTCGCCCACGGAGGTGGAGCGACTCACCAGCTGGACTTCTTCACGCCCGGGAGCTCCCCGGCGTGCGCCATCTCCCGCAGGCAGATCCGGCAGAGGCCGAACTTGCGGAAGACCGAGTGCGGACGACCGCACCGCTGGCAGCGGGTGTAGCCACGGACCGCGAACTTCGGCTTGCGGGCCGCCTTGTTGATCAGCGCCTTCTTGGCCATTGCTTCTCTCCTGCCCGACTCAGCGGACGGTCGTGATGACGGGCTGGCCGGCGAAGGGGAACCCGAGCTGACGGAGCAGCTCGCGACCCTCCTCGTCGGTCGTGGCGGTGGTGACCAGCGTGATGTCCATGCCGCGCGGCCGGTCGATCTTGTCGACGTCGATCTCGCGGAACATCGACTGCTCGTTCAGCCCGAACGTGTAGTTGCCGTGGCCGTCGAACTGCTTGGCGTTCAGGCCGCGGAAGTCACGGATGCGGGGCAGGGCCAGCGACAGCAGGCGGTCGAGGAACTCCCACATGCGGTCGCCGCGCAGGGTGACCTTCGCGCCGATCGGCATGCCCTCGCGCAGCTTGAACTGGGCGATGGACTTCCGGGCGCGGACGACGGCCGGCTTCTGGCCGGTGATGGCGGTGAGGTCGCGGACCGCGCCGTCCATCAGCTTGGCGTCACGGGTCGCCTCGCCGACGCCCATGTTGACCACGATCTTGGTCAGCCGGGGGATCTGCATGACGTTCTCGTAGCCGAACTCGCTCTTCAGCGTCGGCGCGATGTTCTCGCGGTAGTTGGCGAGCATGCGGGGCAGCTCGCGGGTGGGTGCGCTCATGATCAGAGGTCCTTACCGGTGCGCCGCGAGACCCGGATGTTGCGGCCTTCCTCGTCCTTGCGGTAGCCGACCCGGGTCGGCTTGTCCTCGGAGTCGATCACCATCACGTTGCTCACGTGGATGGGAGCCTCCTGCGTGACGATCCCGCCCTGCTGGGCGCCGCGCTGGTTCGAGCTGATGCGGGTGTGCTTCTTGACCCGCCCGACGCCCTCGACGAGAACCTTCTGAAGCTTGGGGTAGGCCGCGATGACGCGACCCTTGGCGCCCTTGTCCTTGCCCGCGAGGACCAGGACGGTGTCGCCCTTCTTGACCTTCATGGACGGCGTCTTGCCGTTGCTGGTGGCAGTCATGATCACAGCACCTCCGGGGCGAGCGAGATGATCCGCATGAAGCGCTTGTCGCGCAGCTCCCGGCCGACGGGCCCGAAGATGCGGGTACCGCGCGGGTCGCCGCTGTCGCGGATGATGACGGCGGCGTTCTCGTCGAAGCGGATGTAAGAACCGTCCGGGCGACGGCGCTCCTTCGCGGTGCGGACGATGACGGCCTTGACGACGTCACCCTTCTTCACACCTGCACCCGGCAACGCGTCCTTCACGGTGGCGACGATGATGTCGCCGATGCCCGCGTAGCGTCGCCCCGAGCCGCCGAGCACCCGGATGCAGAGGATCTCCTTCGCACCCGTGTTGTCGGCGACACGCAGTCGCGACTCCTGCTGGATCACGTACTACTCCCAAACACTTGTGGTGACAGCCGGGCCGGAACGGTGAACCGGCTGTCCGGCACTCGTGCGGGCGCACCGGCGGCTGAGCCGCCGGTGCGCACCGTCGCACGGGTACCGGGATGCGGCGCGCTGCCCTCGGAACAGCGGTGAGGTGCGCGCCAGTGGTCCAGGGTACTCCTACCCCCACGGCCCCGGAGGGCCGCCTGTTACTTCGCCTTCTCGATGACCGAGACGAGCCGCCACCGCTTGGTGGCCGACATCGGCCGAGTCTCCATGATCTGCACGCGGTCACCGATGCCGGCGACCCCCTGCTCGTCGTGGACCTTCAACTTGGTCGTGCGCCGGATGACCTTGCCGTAGAGAGGGTGCTTCACGCGGTCCTCCACCTCCACGACGATGGTCTTCTCCATCTTGTCGCTGACCACGAGGCCCTCGCGGACCTTGCGGTACCCGCGACCGGCCAGGCCGGGGCCCGACGCCACGGTGCTGGTCGACTGGGGATCGCTCATGCCACACCCTCGTTCGGGGCGACCGAGAGACCCAGCTCGCGCTCGCGCATGATCGTGTAGATCCGGGCGATGTCGCGGCGGACGGTCTGCAGTCGCCGGTTGTTGTCCAGCTGGCCGGTGGCCACCTGGAAGCGCAGGTTGAACAGTTCTTCCTTGTGCTCACGCAGCCGCGAGGCGAGCTCGTCGACGGAGAGCTCGCGCAGCTCGGGAGCGGTCAGACCGGCGGCCATCACACTTCTCCTTCACGCGTGATGAAGCGGCACTTCATCGGCAGCTTGTGGATCGCGCGGCGCATGGCCTCACGGGCCACCGGCTCGGCGACACCGGACAGCTCGAAGAGCACGCGACCCGGCTTGACGTTGGCCACCCACCACTCGGGCGAGCCCTTACCGGAACCCATGCGGGTCTCGGCCGGCTTCTTGGTCAGCGGACGGTCCGGGTAGATCGAGATCCAGACCTTTCCGCCACGCTTGATGTGCCGCGTCATCGCGATACGCGCGGACTCGATCTGCCGGTTGGTGACGTACGCGGGCTCGAGCGCCTGGATCGCGAACTCACCGAAGTTGATCTCGGTGCCGCCCTTGGCCCGGCCGGAACGGCTGGGGTGGTGCTGCTTCCGGTGCTTGACGCGCCGTGGGATGAGCATGGCTCAGCTCTCCGTGTTCTCGGTCGCCGTGTTGTCGGCAGCCGTGGTCTCGGCGGCCGCAGTGGCCTCGGGACCCGCGGCCTGAGCGATCGTCTGCTCGGTCGCGGACTCGCCGGAGGTCTGCGAGACAGTGCTCTCGGCAGCCGCCGTCGTGGTGTCGGCAGTGCTGGTCTCCGGGCCACCCGTGGAGGACTCGACCGCGGCGCGGCCGGCCTCGGTACCACCGGCGGTGGTACCCGAGGAGCCCGAACGACGGGGGCGCTGGGGACGCTCGCGACGCTGACCCTGACGCTCGGCCAGGGCCTCGAGGGCCGCCCGCTCGGCGCGGGAACCGCTCACGTCACCCTTGTAGATCCACACCTTGACGCCGATGCGGCCGAAGGTGGTGCGGGCCTCGTAGATGCCGTAGTCGATGTTCGCGCGCAGCGTGTGCAGCGGCACCCGACCCTCGCGGTAGAACTCCGAGCGGCTCATCTCGGTGCCGCCGAGGCGACCCGAGCACTGCACCCGGATGCCCTTGACCTGCGGGCTGCGCTGGGCGGACTGCATGGCCTTGCGCATGGCGCGACGGAAGCTCACGCGGCTGGAGAGCTGCTCGGCGACGCCCTGGGCGACCAGCTGCGCATCGGACTCGGGGTTCTTCACCTCGAGGATGTTCAGCTGCACCTGCTTGCCGGTGAGCTTCTCCAGCTCGCCGCGGATGCGATCGGCCTCGGCGCCGCGGCGCCCGATGACGATGCCCGGACGCGCGGTGTGGATGTCGACGCGGACCCGGTCACGGGTGCGCTCGATCTCCACCTTCGAGATGCCGGCCCGCTCCATGCCCTTGGACATGAGCTTGCGGATCGCCACGTCTTCCTTGACGTAGTCGGCGTACAGCTTGTCCGCGTACCACCGGGACTTGTAGTCGGTGGTGATCCCGAGCCGGAACCCGTGCGGGTTGACCTTCTGACCCACTAGCGGGTCCCTCCCCTCGTGTTGTTCTGCTGGGTCGCCGGGCCGGTCATGCCGGTCTCCCGGCGCGCCTTGCGCGACTTCTGGGCGAGGACGTCACTGGTGGCGACCTCGCTCACCTCGATGGTGATGTGGCTGGTCCGCTTGTTGATGCGGAACGCCCGGCCCTGCGCACGCGGACGGATCCGCTTGAGCGTGGGGCCCTCGTCGA
Organism: Blastococcus sp.; assembly: GCA_042090795.1. GTDB lineage: Bacteria > Actinomycetota > Actinomycetes > Mycobacteriales > Geodermatophilaceae > Blastococcus. The sequence goes on from JBELIQ010000012.1 coordinate 99,673, forward strand.
CGTAGGCAGCGCTGACGACCAGCGCGGCCGGGTCGAGCTGCAGGTTGTGCTCGGCGTTGGCCACCGCACTGGCGACCACCTTCGCCACCGGCTCGCTGGCGCTCTGCGGGGCGTAGCGCAGCAGAGCGAGCGCCTCGTCGGTCGGCAGGTAGCGGACCATGTCCACCACCCGGCGAGCCTTCATGGGGGTCACGCGGACGAAGCGGGCGGTTGCCCGGGCGACCGGTGCCTCCTGTCCCAACTGGGAAGTCATCGAAATCTCTCTCTACCTGGTCAGCCCCGCCGCGAGCGGCGGTCGTCCTTGATGTGCCCACGGAAGGTGCGCGTGGGAGCGAACTCGCCGAGCTTGTGCCCGACCATCGCCTCGGTCACGAACACCGGGACGTGCTTGCGGCCGTCGTGCACCGCGAGGGTGTGACCCAGCATGTCCGGGATGATCGTCGAACGACGTGACCAGGTGCGGATCACGTTCTTGGTGCCCTTTTCGTTCTGAGCGTCCACCTTCTTGAGCAGGTGGTCGTCGACGAACGGGCCCTTCTTCAGGCTGCGTGGCATGTCTGTCGGACTCCTCTTCCCGCTCAGCGCTTCTTGTTGGCGCGCCGGCGGCGCACGATCAGGGCGTCACTGGCCTTCCGCTTGCGCGTACGGCCCTCCGGCTTGCCCTTGGGGTTCACCGGGTGACGACCACCGGAGGTCTTGCCTTCACCACCACCGTGCGGGTGGTCGACCGGGTTCATGGCGACACCGCGGACGGTCGGGCGCTTGCCCTTCCACCGCATGCGGCCGGCCTTGCCCCAGTTGATGTTCGACTGCTCGGCGTTGCCGACCTCGCCCACGGTCGCGCGGCAGCGGACGTCGACGTTGCGGATCTCGCCCGACGGCATGCGCAGCTGGGCGAACCGGCCCTCACGTGCGACCAGCTGGACGCTGGTACCCGCCGACCGGGCGATCTTCGCGCCGCCACCGGGACGGAGCTCGATGGCGTGAACCACCGTGCCGACCGGGATGTTCCGCAGCGGCAGGTTGTTGCCCGGCTTGATGTCGGCCGCGGGGCCGCACTCGACCGTGTCGCCCTGCTTCAGCCGGGCCGGGGCGATGATGTAGCGCTTCTCCCCGTCGGCGAAGTGCAGCAGCGCGATGCGCGAGGTGCGGTTCGGGTCGTACTCGATGTGCGCGACCTTGGCCGGCACGCCGTCCTTGTCGGCCCGACGGAAGTCGATGAGCCGGTAGGCCCGCTTGTGGCCGCCGCCCTGGTGCCGAGCGGTGACCTTGCCGTGGACGTTGCGTCCACCGCGGCCGTGCAGCGGCCGGACCAGCGACTTCTCGGGATGGTCGCGGGTGACCTCGGCGAAGTCGGCGACGCTGGAGCCGCGGCGGCCCGGCGTCGTCGGCTTGTACTTACGGATAGCCATTGCTGACTCAGTCCCTGTCTATGTCTCTGGTCCGGTCGGGATCGGGTGCCGTCAGGCGCCCGGGCCGCCGAAGATCTCGATGCGGTCGCCGGGGGCGACGGAGACGATGGCGCGCTTGGTGTTCTTGCGCTTGCCCATCTGCGTGCCCCGGCTGCGCTTGCGCTTGCCCTGGCGGTTGATCGTGTTCACGCCGAGGACCTTCACGTCGAAGATCTGCTCGACCGCGATCTTGATCTGCGTCTTGTTGGCCTCGGGCAGCACGATGAACGTGTACTGGTTGCTGTCGAGCAACCCGTAGCTCTTCTCGGAGATGACCGGGGAGAGCAGCACGTCCCGGGGGTCGCGGACGCTCATGCCTTCTCCTCGGTGGTCTCTTCGACGGTGCCCTCGCCGGCGGCGGGGGCGATGGACGGGATGCCACCGGGGATCTCGCGGGTGGCGAGGTCCGGCAGGTCTGCGCCGGAGCGCTTGCCCTTGGCCGGCCCGGCGACGAACTCGGCGAGCGCCGTCTCGGTGAAGACGACCTCGTCGGCGACGAGCACGTCGTAGGTGTTGAGCTGGCCGGCCTCGATCAGGTGCACCTGCGGCAGGTTGCGCAGGCTCACCCAGTTGAGGACGTCGTCGTGGTCCAGGACCACGAGAACCTTCTTGGCCGAGGTGATGGCGGCGAGCGTCGCCATCGCGGCCTTGGTCTTCGGGGCGTCCCCGTCGACGAAGGCCGACACGACGTGGACCCGGCCCTCACGAGCCCGGTCGGAAAGGGCGCCACGCAGGGCAGCGGCCTTCATCTTCTTGGGCGTCTTCTTGGTGTAGTCACGCGGCACCGGGCCGTGGGCGACGCCACCGCCGGAGAACTGCGGCGAGCGCAGCGAACCCTGGCGGGCGCGGCCGGTGCCCTTCTGGCGGTAGGGCTTGGCGCCCGTACCGCTGACTTGGGCCCGCGTCTTGGTCGAGTGCGTGCCCTGGCGGGCTGCGGCGAGCTGCGCCACGACGACCTGGTGCATGAGCGAGACGTTGGCGTCGGCGTCGAAGAGAGCGCCGGGCAGCGTCACGCTGCCCGAGGTCTCCCCCGCCGGCGTGCGCACGTCGACCTCACGGTCGGTGCGCGCCTCGGTCGAGCCGCTTACGGATGCAGTCACTTGGTGTCACTCCCCACGGGGCCGCCCTTGACGGCCGAACGAACGAGCACGAGCCCGCCCTTCGGGCCGGGGATGGCGCCCTTGATCAGCAGCAGACCGCGCTCGGCGTCCACCTTGTGGACGACCAGCGACAGCGTGGTCGTCTTCACGTGGCCCATGCGGCCGGCCATCTTCAGGCCCTTGAACACGCGGCCGGGAGTCGATGCGCCACCGATGGAGCCCGGGGAGCGGTGCTTGCGCTGTACGCCGTGCCCGGCGCCGAGGCCCTTGAAGCCGTGACGCTTCATGACACCGGCGGTGCCCTTGCCCTTGCTGGTGCCGATGACGTCGACCTTGGCCACGCCGTCGAACACCTCGGCGGTCAGCTCCTGGCCGACCGTGTACTGCCCGGCGTCCTCGGTGCGCAGTTCGACCAGGTGCCGCCGCGGCGTCACGCCCGCCTTGGTGAAGTGCCCGCCCTCGGGACGGTTCACCTTGCGCGGGTCGATCTCACCGAAACCGAGCTGGACGGCGGAGTAGCCGTCGACCTCGGGGGTGCGCACCTGGGTCACCACACACGGGCCCGCCTTGACGACGGTCACCGGCACGAGGCGGTTGTTCTCGTCGAAAACCTGGGTCATCCCCAGCTTCTCGCCGAGGAGACCACGAAATGTGCTCGCCATGTCTGGAACAGCCCTTACTGGATGTTGACGTCGACCGAGGCCGGCAGGTCGATGCGCATCAGCGCGTCGACCGTCTTCGGCGTCGGGTCGAGGATGTCGATGAGCCGCTTGTGCGTGCGCATCTCGAAGTGCTCGAACGAGTCCTTGTACTTGTGCGGCGAACGGATCACCGCGTACACGTTCTTCTCCGTCGGCAGCGGCACGGGGCCGACCACTCGTGCTCCGGTCTTCGTGACCGTCTCCACGATGCGTCGCGCCGAGGCATCGATCGCCTCGTGGTCGTAGGCCTTCAACCGGATGCGGATCTTCTGTCCCGCCATCGCTGTCTTCTGCTCCTGCCGATCGGTTGTGAAAGTTCGAGTGGGTCTGCTGACCCGGATGGGTCCCGGACGTGCGGGACCCGGTGGTGGGCGGCGGCCGGCCAGCGGCCGCCGCCCACCAGGGGTGTTACTTGAGGATCTTGACGACCCGGCCGGCGCCGACGGTCCGGCCACCCTCGCGGATGGCGAACTTCAGGCCCTCCTCCATGGCGATGGGCTGGATCAGCTCCACCGACATCTCGGTGTTGTCGCCGGGCATGACCATCTCGGTGCCCGAAGGCAGGGTCACGACACCGGTGACGTCCGTCGTCCGGAAGTAGAACTGGGGACGGTAGTTGTTGAAGAACGGCGTGTGACGGCCACCCTCGTCCTTCGAGAGGATGTAGACCGAGCCCTCGAAGTTCGTGTGCGGGGTGATCGAACCGGGCTTCACGACGACCTGGCCGCGCTCGACGTCCTCGCGCTTGATGCCGCGCAGCAGCAGACCGACGTTGTCACCGGCCTGGCCCTGGTCGAGCAGCTTGCGGAACATCTCGACGCCGGTGACCGTGGTCTTGGTCGAGTTCTCGCGGATGCCGACGATCTCGATCTCCTCGGAGACCTTGACGATGCCACGCTCGACGCGGCCGGTGACGACCGTGCCACGACCGGTGATGGTGAAGACGTCCTCGACGGGCATGAGGAACGGCTTGTCGATGTCGCGCTCCGGCTCCGGGATCGCGGTGTCGACGGCGTTCATGAGCTCCATGAGCTTGTCGGCCCACTCGGCGTCGCCCTCGAGGGCCTTGAGCGCCGAGACGCGGACCACGGGGACGTCGTCGCCCGGGAACTCGTACTCACTGAGGAGCTCGCGCACCTCGAGCTCGACGAGCTCCAGGATCTCCTCGTCGTCCACCATGTCGGCCTTGTTCAGGGCGACGACGATGTAGGGGACGCCGACCTGGCGGGCCAGGAGGACGTGCTCCTTGGTCTGCGGCATCGGGCCGTCGGTCGCCGCGACCACGAGGATCGCGCCGTCCATCTGGGCCGCACCGGTGATCATGTTCTTGATGTAGTCGGCGTGCCCGGGGCAGTCGACGTGCGCGTAGTGCCGAGCCTCGGTCTGGTACTCGACGTGCGCGATCGAGATCGTGATGCCGCGGGCCTTCTCCTCGGGCGCCTTGTCGATCTGGTCGAACGCGGACGCCTCGTTGAGGTTCGGGTACTTGTCGTGCAGGACCTTGGTGATCGCCGCGGTCAGCGTCGTCTTCCCGTGGTCGATGTGCCCGATGGTGCCGATGTTGACGTGCGGCTTGGTCCGCTCGAACTTGGCCTTGGCCACTGGGTTCCTCTCCTCGTGGTTACGCAGGTGGTGCGTGCTCTGGGGTTTCGGGCGGGGCCCGCCGGCCGCGGGGTGAGCCCGTGACCGGTCTGGCGACTACTCGCCGGTCGCCTTGGCGATGATCTCCTTGGCGACGTTGGCCGGGACCTCGGCGTACGAGTCGAAGACCATCGAGTAGCTCGCCCGTCCCTGGGTGCGGCTGCGCAGGTCGCCCACGTAGCCGAACATCTCCGACAGCGGCACCAGGGCCTTGACGATGCGGGCGCCGGAGCGCTCCTCCATCGCCTGGATGGTCCCGCGGCGGGAGTTGAGGTCGCCGATGACGTCACCCATGTTCTCCTCGGGCGTGGTCACCTCGACCGCCATGAGCGGCTCCAGCAGGGCCGGGCTGGCCTTGCGCGCCGCCTCCTTGAAGGCGATCGATCCGGCGATCTTGAAGGCCATCTCCGAGGAGTCGACCTCGTGGTACTGCCCGTCGAGCAGTGACGCCTTGACACCGACCATGGGGTACCCGGCCAGGACGCCGTACTGCATGGCGTCCTGCATGCCCTGGTCGACCGAGGGGATGTACTCCTTCGGGATGCGACCACCGGTGACCTTGTTCTCGAACTCGTAGGTCGCCGAGTCGGCGCTCATCTCGAGCGGCTCCAGGGCGATCTGCACCTTCGCGAACTGGCCGGACCCACCGGTCTGCTTCTTGTGCGTGTAGTCGTAGCGCTCGACGGCCTTGCGGAGCGTCTCGCGGTAGGCGACCTGCGGCTTGCCGACGTTGGCCTCGACGTTGAACTCGCGGCGCATGCGGTCGACGAGGATCTCCAGGTGGAGCTCGCCCATGCCGGAGATGACCGTCTGGCCCGTCTCCTCGTCCAGCTTGACCTGGAAGGTCGGGTCCTCCTCGGCCAGCTTCTGGATCGCGGTGCCCAGCTTCTCCTGGTCGCTCTTCGTCTTGGGCTCGATGGCGACCGAGATGACGGGAGCGGGGAAGGACATCGACTCGAGGATCACCGGCTTCTGCGGGTCGCAGAGGGTGTCACCCGTCGTCGTCTGCTTGAGGCCGTTGACCGCCACGATCTGACCCGCACCCACGCCGGCGCGCTCTTCGCGCTTGTTGGCGTGCATCTGGTAGATCTTGCCGATCCGCTCCTTGCGGTCCTTGGTGCTGTTGAGCACCGCGGTCCCCGCGTCGAGCCGGCCCGAGTACACGCGGACGTAGGTCAGCTTGCCCAGGTGCTGGTCGGTCTGGATCTTGAAGGCCAGCGCCGAGAACGGCTCGTCCTCGTCGGCGTGCCGCAGGACCTCGGTCTCGCCGTCCAGCGCGGTGCCGACGATCGCCTCGACGTCCAGCGGGCTGGGCAGGTAGTCCACGACGGCGTCGAGCAGCGGCTGCACGCCCTTGTTCTTGAACGCGGTGCCGGTGAGGACCGGGTTGACCTGGCCGCCGATGGTGGCCTTGCGGATGGCCGCCTTCAGCCGGCCGACCTCGATCTCCTCGCCGGCGAGGTAGTCCTCCATGAGGGAGTCGTCGAAGTCCGCGATGTTCTCGAGCAGCTTCTCGCGGTACTCGGCGGCCTGGTCGGCGAGCTCGGCGGGGATCTCCTCGACGGCGTAGTCCTCGCCCATCTTGGTCTCGCCGCGCCAGGTGAGGGCGTTCATCGTGACCAGGTCCACGACGCCGATGAAGTCGGCCTCGGCGCCGATGGGCAGCTGCAGCACCAGCGGGTTGGCCGCCAGGCGCTCGACCATCATGTCGACGCAGCGGAAGAAGTCCGCACCGGTGCGGTCGAGCTTGTTGACGAAGCACATGCGCGGGACGCCGTACTTCTCGGCCTGCCGCCACACCTGCTCGGTCTGGGGCTCGACGCCGGCGACACCGTCGTAGACGGCGATCGCACCGTCGAGCACCCGCAGCGACCGCTCCACCTCGACGGTGAAGTCGACGTGCCCGGGGGTGTCGATGATGTTGATGTCGTGGTCGTTCCAGGAGCACTTCGTCGCGGCGGACGTGATGGTGATGCCGCGCTCCTGCTCCTGCTCCATCCAGTCCATCGTGGCCGCGCCGTCGTGGACCTCACCGATCTTGTACGTGATACCGGTGTAGAAGAGGATGCGCTCGGTCGTGGTGGTCTTGCCGGCGTCGATGTGCGCCATGATCCCGATGTTGCGGGTCTTGCGGAGCTGGGCCTCGTTGCTGGCCATTGCTTCCCCTCTTGAATCTGGTCCGTGTGGCGGGTGCCGGGGCTGCGACCTCGTGAGTGCTCCCCGGGTGTCCCGCCGACGGCGGGCGCTGGTGCGCGTTCGTTACCAGCGGTAGTGCGCGAAGGCCTTGTTCGCTTCGGCCATCTTGTGCGTGTCCTCGCGGCGCTTGACAGCGGCACCGAGGCCGTTGCTCGCGTCGAGGAGCTCGTTCATCAGGCGCTCGGTCATCGTCTTCTCACGACGGGCCCGGCTGTACTGGATCAGCCAGCGGAGGCCGAGCGTCGTGCTGCGGGAGGCGCGGACCTCGACCGGGACCTGGTAGGTCGCGCCACCGACACGGCGGCTGCGGACCTCGAGGCTCGGCTTGACGTTGTCCAGCGCGCGCTTGAGCGTGACGACCGGGTCGGTGTCGTTCTTGGCACGGGCGCCCTCGAGGGCGCCGTAGACGATCGCCTCGGCGATCGAGCGCTTGCCGTCGACGAGCACCTTGTTGACCAGCTGGGTGACCAGCTGTGACTGGTAGACCGGGTCGATGACCAGCGGCCGCTTCGGCGCGGGGCCCTTGCGAGGCATTAGCTCTTCTCCTTCTTGGCGCCGTAGCGGCTGCGGGCCTGCTTGCGGCCGCGGACGGCCTGCGTGTCCAGCGAGCCGCGGATGATCTTGTAACGCACGCCCGGCAGGTCCTTCACACGACCACCGCGCACGAGCACCATCGAGTGCTCCTGCAGGTTGTGGCCGACGCCGGGGATGTAGGCGGTGACCTCGACCCCACTGGTGAGGCGGACGCGGGCAACCTTGCGCAGCGCCGAGTTCGGCTTCTTCGGCGTCGTCGTGTACACGCGCGTGCACACTCCGCGGCGCTGGGGCGAACCCTTCAGCGCCGGAGTGCTGGTCTTGGTGACCTTGTCCTCGCGGCCCTTGCGGACCAGCTGGTTGATCGTGGGCATGGGTGGCCTGGATCTCCTACCTGCGCTGGGTGGTGCTTGCGATTCGAGCTGATGTCGTGGTCCTGCTGGTCGTGCCCGGGTTCCGGGCCCCGGAGAGCCCGCCCGATCCCGGCCGCCGGCCACTGTCCGACCCACGCGGTCGGGCGTGTCGCCCAACCCAGGACCGGTCCGCGGTCGGACCGAACTCGGTTGCCCCTCGCGACTCGGCGCCGCCACCTTCCGACCGGGGGTCGGAGGGCGGTCCCCGGCGACCGGAGAGGTCACCCAGGCGCACCGCGAACGGGAGCTGGCCCAGGGCATCCTGGGCACGGCTGACCACGATACCCGCGCCCGGAGGACCGGTCAAAGCCGGGTCCCTCACACGCACGGCCGGAGGCCGGCCACCACCCACCGGAGCGGGTGACATCCGGGCAACGGTGTGCCGCCCGGTCTTCTTCCCCGACGGTCGAGCCGTCGCTGGAGCGGATCGGACGGTACCCGGTGGAGCCGTCGCGCGGGAGTAGGCCGGCGGTGCCGCGGGCGGCGGATGGTCGGTGCCGGGCGCGGTTCCAGCGGACCCGGGCCGGCCTGCCGGGAGGACGGCCACGTCGTCTCGGTCGACCGGGCCGATCCCGCTGCCGGGCTGCGCGTGCCGGGGTACGTCGACGGCGTCCGGGGGGCACCGGGGTGATCGGCGTGCTCCGCAGCTCGCAGGGGGCCGATAGCGTGCCCCCAGGGCGCCGAGACGCGCGCCCGGAACCGAAGGAGGGCACGTGCGCATCGGCACCCAAGCCAGTTACAGCGGTGGGTTCACCCAGACCGCGTCCGAGATCCGCGACCTCGAGTCCGCCGGGCTCGACATCGCGGCCGTCGCCGAGGTCTACACGTTCGACGCGGTCAGCCAGCTCGGCTACCTGGCGGCCGTGACGGAGCGGGTGGAGCTGCTCTCCGCCATCTTCCCCATCTACAGCCGCACCCCTGCCCTCACCGCGATGACCGCGGCCGGGCTGGACTTCGTCTCCGGCGGACGGTTCACCCTCGGCCTGGGCGCATCCGGACCGCAGGTGATCGAGGGCTGGCACGGCGTGCCGTACGACGCGCCGCTGCAGCGCACCCGCGAGGTCGTGGAGATCTGCCGCCAGGTGTGGCGCCGCGAGCGGCTCGACCACCAGGGCAAGAAGTACAGCGTCCCCCTCCCGGCCGACCAGGGCACCGGCCTCGGCAAGCCGCTGAAGCTGATCAACACCCCGGTGCGGGAGCGGATCCCGGTCATGCTGGCCGCCCTCGGCCCCAAGAACGTGGAGCTCGCGGCCGAGATCGCGGAGGCGTGGGAGCCCATCTTCTTCATGCCCGAGCGCGCCCAGTCGGTGTGGGGCGACGCCCTCGCCGCCGGCAAGGCGAAGCGGGACCCGGAGCTGGGCGAGCTCCAGGTCATCACCGGTGTCCCCGTGGCCATCGGGGAGGGCCTCGACGAGGCCGCCCTGCTCGACCGGGTGCGTCCCGGTCTCGCGCTGTACATCGGCGGCATGGGCGCCCGGGGCAAGAACTTCTACAACGACCTCGCCGTCCGGTACGGCTTCGAGGCGGAGGCCAAGGAGATCCAGGACCTCTACCTCGACGGCAAGAAGGACGAGGCAGCCGGCAAGGTGCCCGACGAGCTGGTGCGGGCGACCTCGCTGATCGGTTCCGAAGGCCACGTCGCCGAGCGGGTCGCCGCCTTCGCCGAGGCCGGTGTCACCACGCTGATGCTCCAGCCCCTCGACGGCAGCCCCGAGGGCCGGCTGAAGACGGTCGAGACCATGAAGCGCCTGAGCAACTAGTCCTGTCGCGAGCCGGGACGGCACCTGGCCTCGGCGCCGTCCGGAGGACGACAGAGACAGAGAAAGGGCCCCCGGATCCGCACTCGGATCCGGGGGCCCTTTCGTCACGCGCTAGGTGGCATCACTGCCGCCAGTCGTACTCCTCGAGACGCACGGCCTCGCCGGTGCCCTGACCGAAGACGTCGGGGCTGTAGTACTGCCCGTCGTCGTAGCCGGCCATGGTGTACACCGCGGCCCGCGCCTCCTCGGTCGGCTCGACCGTGATGTTCCGGTAGCGGCTGATGCCCGTACCCGCCGGGATCAGCTTTCCGATGATCACGTTCTCCTTGAGGCCGAGCAGGCTGTCGCTCTTCCCCTGGATCGCCGCGTCGGTGAGGACCTTGGTCGTCTCCTGGAAGGAGGCGGCCGACAGCCACGACTCGGTCGCGAGCGAGGCCTTCGTGATGCCCATGAGCACCGGACGGGCCGAGGCCGGCTCGCCGCCCTCGGCGACGACACGGCGGTTCTCGGTCTCGAACAGCGTCCGCTCGACCAGTGCACCCGGCAGGAACTCCGTGGCGCCCGAGTCGATGATGGTCACCCGCTTCAGCATCTGGCGGATGATCACCTCGATGTGCTTGTCGTGGATCGACACACCCTGGCTGCGGTAGACCTCCTGGACCTCCCGGACCAGGTGCAGCTGCACCTCGCGGGGGCCCATGATCCGCAGCACCTCGTGCGGGTCGACCGCACCCTCGGTGAGCTGCTCGCCCACCTCGACGTGCGACCCGTCCTCGACCCGCAGCCGCGAGCGACGCGACAGCTTGTCGTAGACGACCTCGTCCGAGCCGTCGTCCGGGGTGATGGTCAGCTTGCGGAACTGCTCGCTGTCCTCGATCCGGACGGTGCCGGCGAGCTCCGCGATCGGCGCCTTGCCCTTGGGGACACGGGCCTCGAAGAGCTCGACCACACGCGGCAGGCCGTGGGTGATGTCGGCACCGGCCACACCACCGGTGTGGAAGGTGCGCATCGTCAGCTGCGTACCGGGCTCGCCGATGGACTGCGCGGCGATGATGCCGACGGCCTCACCGACGTCGACCAGCTTGCCGGAGGCCAGCGAGCGGCCGTAGCAGGTGGCGCAGGTGCCCAGCAGCGACTCGCAGGTCAGGACGCAGCGGACCTTGACCTCGGCCACACCGGCGTCGATCAGCGTCTGGATCAGCACGTCACCCAGGTCGGCGCTCGCCGGGGCGATGACCGTCCCGTCCTCGGCCACCACGTCGGCGGCCAGGGCGCGGGCGTAGACGCTGGTCTCCACGTGTGCGTCACGGGTGACCACGCCGTCGACCACGGTGCCGATCGGCATGACGACGCCGCGCTCGGTGCCGCAGTCCTCCTCGCGGATGATGACGTCCTGGGAGACGTCCACCAGACGACGGGTGAGGTACCCGGAGTCGGCGGTCCGCAGCGCGGTGTCCGCGAGACCCTTGCGGGCACCGTGCGTGGAGATGAAGTACTCCAGCACGGACAGACCCTCCCGGAAGTTGGCCTTGATCGGCCGCGGGATGATCTCGCCCTTCGGGTTGGCGACGAGCCCTCGCATACCGGCGATCTGGCTGATCTGCATCATGTTGCCTCGGGCGCCCGAGTTGACCATGACCCAGACCGGGTTGGTGGTCGGGAAGTTGTCCACCATCGCCTGGGAGACCTCGGCCCGCGCGCGGGTCCAGATCTCGATCAGCTCGCCACGGCGCTCGGAGTCGGTGATGACGCCGCGCTCGTACTGCTTCTCGATCTTGGCGGCCTCGGCCTCGTGCCGGTCCATGATCTCGCGCTTGGCCGGCGGGGTGACGACGTCGTCGATCGCGATCGTGACGCCCGAGCGGGTCGCCCAGCGGAAGCCGGCCGACTTGAGGGCGTCCAGCGTCGCCGCGACCTGCACCTTGGGGTAGCGCTCGGCGAGGTCGTTGACGATCGCCCCGAGCTCCTTCTTCGGCACCTGGTAGTTGACGAAGCGGTAGTCCTCGGGCAGCGCCTCGTTGAACAGCACCCGCCCCAGGCTGGTCTCGACGAGCGCGGGCTGACCGGGAGTCCAGTCCTCGGGCTGCGCCCAGGCCGGGTTCGCCTTACCGCTGTCGACGCCGAACACCTCGTCGAGGCGGATGAACGCGCGCTCCTGCAGCGACAGGGCGCCCATGTCGAACGCCATGACCGCCTCGGACGCCGAGGAGAACGACGCCGGCGAGCCACCGTCGGCCTCGTGGCGCGAGGGCACCAGGGTCGTCAGATGGTACAGGCCCAGCACCATGTCCTGGGTCGGCGCGGTGATCGGACGACCGTCGGCCGGGCTCAGGATGTTGTTCGAGCTCAGCATCAGGATCCGGGCCTCGGCCTGCGCCTCGGCCGACAGCGGCAGGTGCACCGCCATCTGGTCACCGTCGAAGTCCGCGTTGAACGCGGTGCAGACGAGCGGGTGGATCTGGATGGCCTTGCCCTCGACCAGCTGGGGCTCGAAGGCCTGGATGCCCAGGCGGTGCAGCGTCGGCGCGCGGTTGAGCAGCACCGGGTGCTCTGTGATGACCTCTTCCAGCACGTCCCACACGACCGGGCGCGCGCGCTCGACCATCCGCTTGGCGGACTTGATGTTCTGCGCGTGGTTGAGGTCGACCAGCCGCTTCATGACGAAGGGCTTGAAGAGCTCCAGCGCCATCTGCTTGGGCAGACCGCACTGGTGCAGCTTCAGCTGCGGGCCGACGACGATGACCGAACGGCCGGAGTAGTCCACGCGCTTGCCCAGCAGGTTCTGGCGGAACCGGCCCTGCTTGCCCTTGAGCAGGTCGCTCAGGGACTTCAGGGGACGGTTGCCCGGGCCGGTGACCGGCCGGCCGCGACGGCCGTTGTCGAACAGCGCGTCCACGGACTCCTGGAGCATCCGCTTCTCGTTGTTCACGATGATCTCGGGGGCGCCGAGGTCCAGCAGACGCTTCAGCCGGTTGTTCCGGTTGATCACGCGGCGGTAGAGGTCGTTCATGTCGCTGGTCGCGAAGCGGCCACCGTCGAGCTGCACCATCGGACGCAGGTCCGGCGGGATGACCGGGACGCAGTCCAGCACCATGCCCATGGGCGAGTTGCGGGTCTGCTGGAACGCCGCGACGACCTTGAGGCGCTTGAGGGCCCGCAGCTTGCGCTGGCCCTTGCCGCTGCGGATGGTCTCCCGCAGCGAGGCGGCCTCGGCGTCGAGGTCGAAACCGGAGAGCAGCTTCTGCAGCGACGCGGCACCCATGCCGCCCTCGAAGTACTCGCCGAAGCGGTCCCGCAGCTCGCGGTAGAGGCTCTCGTCGGCGATGAGCTGCTTGACCTCGAGCTTGCGGAAGGTGTCCATCACCTCGTCGAGGCGGTCGATCTCCCGCTGGGAGCGGTCGCGCAGCTGGCGCATCTCGCGCTCGCCGCCCTCGCGCACCTTGCGGCGGACGTCGGACTTGGCGCCCTCCGCCTCGAGCTCGGCCAGGTCGGCCTCGAGCTTCTGCTGACGCGCCTCGACGTTGGCGTCGCGCTGTCCCTCGAGGTTCGACTTCTCGGCACTGATCTCGGCCTCGATGGTCGGGAGGTCGCGGTGGCGCGCCTCGTCGTCGACCGAGGTGATCATGTAGGCCGCGAAGTAGATGATCTTCTCGAGGTCCTTGGGCGCCAGGTCGAGCAGGTAGCCCAGGCGGGAGGGGACGCCCTTGAAGAACCAGATGTGCGTGACCGGCGCGGCCAGCTCGATGTGGCCCATCCGCTCACGACGCACCTTGGCGCGGGTGACCTCGACGCCGCAGCGCTCGCAGATGATGCCCTTGAACCGGACGCGCTTGTACTTGCCGCAGTAGCACTCCCAATCCCGGGTGGGACCGAAGATCTTCTCGCAGAAGAGACCGTCCTTCTCCGGGCGGAGGGTGCGGTAGTTGATGGTCTCGGGCTTCTTCACCTCACCGTGGCTCCACTGGCGGATGTCGTCGCCGGTGGCCAGCCCGATGCGGAGCTCGTCGAAGAAGTTGACGTCGAGCAAGGTGTGACCCCTTTCAGGGGCTAGTGCTTCGCTTCTATGACTAGGAATGGGTGGCCGGCCGGCCCCGATGGCTCAGGGCCGGCCGACTGCCGATCAGACGTCTTCGACGGACGACGGCTCGCGGCGGGACAGGTCGATGCCCAGCTCCTCCGCGGCCCGGAAGACCTCGTCGTCGGTGTCGCGCAGCTCGATCGCGTTGCCGTCGCTGGAGAGGACCTCCACGTTCAGGCAGAGCGACTGGAGCTCCTTGAGCAACACCTTGAACGACTCGGGGATGCCCGGCTCGGGGATGTTCTCGCCCTTGACGATCGCCTCGTACACCTTGACGCGGCCGAGGATGTCGTCGGACTTGATGGTGAGCAGCTCCTGCAGCGCGTAGGCCGCGCCGTAGGCCTGCATCGCCCAGCACTCCATCTCGCCGAAGCGCTGGCCACCGAACTGCGCCTTACCGCCCAGCGGCTGCTGGGTGATCATCGAGTACGGGCCGGTCGACCGGGCGTGGATCTTGTCGTCCACCAGGTGGAGCAGCTTCAGGATGTAGACGTAGCCCACGGCGATCGGCTCGGGGAAGGGCTCCCCGGAGCGGCCGTCGAACAGCCGCGCCTTGCCGGTCTCCTTGACCATCCGGTTCCCGTCGCGGTTCGGCGTCGTGGAGCCCAGGAGGCCGATGAGCTCGTCCTCCTTGGCGCCGTCGAACACCGGGGTCGCGGTGCGCGTGCCCGGGCCGGCCGACTTCGCCGCCTCGGGCAGGTTGGCGGCCCAGTCCGGCGTGCCCTCGACCTGCCAGCCCTGCTTGGCGATCCACCCGAGGTGCATCTCCAGGACCTGGCCGACGTTCATGCGGCCGGGCACGCCGAGCGGGTTGAGGACGATGTCGACCGGGGTGCCGTCCTCGAGGAACGGCATGTCCTCCTGCGGCAGGATCTTCGAGATGACGCCCTTGTTCCCGTGGCGTCCGGCGAGCTTGTCGCCGTCGGAGATCTTGCGCATCTGGGCGACGTAGACCCGGATCAGCTCGTTGACGCCGGCGGGCAGCTCGTCGCCGTCCTCGCGCGAGAACACGCGGACGCCGATGACCTTGCCGGACTCACCGTGCTTGACCTTGAGCGACGTGTCGCGCACCTCGCGGGCCTTCTCGCCGAAGATCGCGCGCAGCAGCCGCTCCTCGGGGGTCAGCTCGGTCTCGCCCTTGGGCGTGACCTTGCCGACGAGGATGTCGCCGGGGACGACCTCGGCACCGATGCGGATGATGCCGCGCTCGTCGAGGTCGGCGAGGACCTCCTCGGAGACGTTCGGGATGTCCCGGGTGATCTCCTCGGCACCGAGCTTGGTGTCGCGGGCGTCGACCTCGAACTCCTCGATGTGGATCGAGGACAGGACGTCGTCCTGCACGAGGCGCTGCGACAGGATGATCGCGTCCTCGTAGTTGTGGCCCTCCCACGGCATGAAGGCGACGAGCAGGTTCTTGCCCAGCGCCATCTCGCCCTGGTCGGTGCAGGGACCGTCGGCGATGACCTGGCCGACCTCGACGCGCTGACCCTCGTCCACGACGGGGTTCTGGTTGATCGAGGTGCCCTGGTTCGAGCGCTGGAACTTCAGCAGCCGGTAGGTCTGCCGGGTGCCGTCGTCGGCCATGATCGTGACGTAGTCGGCGGTGGAGTCCTCGACCACACCGGCCTTCTCGGCCACGACGACGTCGCCGGCGTCGACGGCGGCACGCAGCTCCATGCCGGTGCCCACGAGCGGGGCCTCCGAGCGGAGCAGCGGGACGGCCTGACGCTGCATGTTGGCGCCCATGAGCGCGCGGTTGGCGTCGTCGTGCTCGAGGAACGGGATCATCGCCGTCGCCACCGAGGTCATCTGCCGCGGCGAGACGTCCATGTAGTCCACGTTCTCGGGGGCGAGGTAGTCGACCTCGCCGCCCTTGGTGCGGACCAGGACGCGCTCCTCGGCGAGGCGACCCTGCGCGTCGAGCGGGCTGTTGGCCTGCGCGACGACGAAGCGGTCCTCCTCGTCGGCGGTCAGGTAGTCGATCTGGGTGGTGACCTGACCGTGCTCGACCTTGCGGTACGGCGTCTCGATGAAGCCGAAGGCGTTGACCCGGCCGAACGAGGACAGCGAACCGATCAGGCCGATGTTCGGGCCTTCCGGCGTCTCGATCGGGCACATCCGGCCGTAGTGGCTCGGGTGCACGTCCCGGACCTCCATGCCGGCGCGCTCACGGGACAGACCACCGGGGCCCAGCGCCGACAGGCGGCGCTTGTGGGTCAGGCCCGCGAGCGGGTTGGTCTGGTCCATGAACTGCGACAGCTGGCTGGTGCCGAAGAACTCCTTGATGGAGGCGACGACCGGGCGGATGTTGATCAGGGTCTGCGGCGTGATCGCCTCGACGTCCTGGGTGGTCATCCGCTCGCGGACCACGCGCTCCATGCGGGAGAGGCCGACCCGGATCTGGTTCTGGATCAGCTCGCCGACGGTGCGCAGGCGACGGTTGCCGAAGTGGTCGATGTCGTCGACGCCGTGGTCGGGCTCGCCGGCGTGGAGACGCACGACGTACTCGATGGTGGCGACGATGTCGTCCTCGGTCAGCGTGCTGGTGCCCTGCGCCACCGAGACGCCCAGCTTCTTGTTGACCTTGTACCGGCCGACCTTCGCCAGGTCGTAGCGCTTCGGGTTGAAGAACAGGTTCTCCAGCAGCGCCTGCGCCGACTCACGCGTCGGCGGCTCGCCCGGACGCAGCTTGCGGTAGATGTCGAGCAGGGCCTCGTCCTGCCCGGCGATGTGGTCCTTCTCGAGGGTGGCCAGCACGGTGGGCGACCACTGGAAGTGCTCGCGGATGCGGTCCTCGGTCCAGCCCAGCGCCTTGAGCAGCACGGTGACCGGCTGACGGCGCTTGCGGTCGATGCGGACGCCGACGGTGTCGCGCTTGTCGACGTCGAACTCCAGCCACGCACCGCGGCTGGGGATGACCTTGGCGGAGAAGACGTCCTTGTCCGACGTCTTGTCCAGCGACTTGTCGAAGTAGACGCCGGGGCTGCGGACGAGCTGGGAGACGACGACGCGCTCGGTCCCGTTGATGACGAACGTGCCCTTGTTCGTCATGATCGGGAAGTCGCCCATGAACACCGTCTGGCTCTTGATCTCGCCGGTGGTGTTGTTCATGAACTCGGCGGTGACGAACAGCGGCGCCGCGTAGGTCATGTCCTTGTCCTTGCACTCCTCGAGGGACGCCTTGACGTCCTCGAAGCGCGGGTTGGAGAAGGACAGCGACATCGAGCCGCTGAAGTCCTCGATCGGCGAGATCTCCTCGAGGATCTCGGCCAGACCGCCCACGGCGGCCGCCTGCTCCTCGGGGGAGAGCGTCTCGCGCCACTCGGGGCTGCCGATCAGCCAGTCGAACGAAGCCGTCTGCAGGGCCAGCAGGTCCGGGACCGCGAGCGGCTCGGAGATCTTGGCGAACGAGACGCGCAGCGGGGCGCCGGGGATCTTCTGCTGGTCGGCCTCGCCGGTGCGGGGGCCGTCCTGCGGTGCGGGGGCCGTGCTGGTGGTGCCGGACTCGGTGGTGCTGGGGTTGATGCTGGTGGGGCGAGAGCCTGCCAAGATGCGTCCTTCCAAGGACCTCACGACGTGCGGGCGGTGGGTGCGGGTCGTCCTGGGTCGTCGTCGGTGATGGCGAGGCTGTCCGCGACGGCCGCGAACGCCCGGAGTGACGGTCGACGCGGGTGCTTCCGGTAGGTTCCCGGGCACCCGTCGTGACCCGTCTCAACGGGCAGGCAGTCGGAGGGCAGCGCAACAGGAGACCCTACCCCTGCTGTTGCGTCATGTCCACGCCAGGGGTACCGGTGCGACCGGCGCCACACCGGGCGCGACTCGGTCCGCGCAACCGGGGCGGTGCAGCCATGATGCCAGCCGCCCGGGCCGCGTCCGATCGCCACGCCGAGGACGGCCGGCCTCCGGATCAGCTCGTCGTGAGCTGGGAGAGCTCGCTGATCTTCCAGTCGCCGTCCACCTGCACCATGCGCACCTGGATGGTCTGCACGCAGGACTGCTCGCCCTCGGGGGTGACCTCGCACTCCGACCCGGGGGGCGCCTGGCCGTTGCCGCTGGTGACCGACTTGGTCAGGTACCGCCCGAACACCACCACGGTGGCCGTGTCCTGGTCGTCGTCCACCTGCTGCACACCGACGTCCAGGACCTCGTAGCTGGTCGTCGCCGAGACCTGCTCGTAGGTGTCGAGGATCCCGCCCTGGGAGAGCTCCGCCTCGTAGGTCTCCCGCAGGTCCCCGGTGAGGACGGCGAGCTTGCGGTCCAGGCTGCCCTCGGAGTCCTGGTAGTCGTAGGCGTACAGGTCCTCCACCGAGCTGCGCGCGGCGGCGACGATCGACTCGTCCACGTACGCCGGGTCCAGCCGCTCCCAGGTGAGGTAGCCGACCCCCGCCGCCGCGGCCACGCACAGCACCGCGAGCAGCGCTGCCAGTGCCGGGAACCGCCGGTGCCCGCTGCCGCCGCCGTGCCGGGCGGGCGGTCGGGGGCGGCTGCGGCGGCCGGTGCCGGTGGATCCGGCCGGCGTGGAGGCGCGCCCCTCTCCGGGGGTCTCCCCGGGAGTGGTCGCGGCGGGCAGGCCGGCGTCGGCCTCCTCGCCCTCGCGGCGGCTCCCGGCGACGCGGGGCCGCGGGCTCGGCCGCGCTCCCGGGGTGGGGCGGGGCGACGGCGTCGGGCGCGCCCGCGGGGCGGGGCGCGGACGGTTCTCGGGGGTCTCGCTCATGCCGTCACAGCCCCGCGATCCCGGACAGCAACCACCGGTCGTCCACCTTCTGCAGCTCCACCTGGATGCGGTACTTCACGATCTGGGGCCGCTCGTCGGCCGCGCTGCGCTGCGTCGACTGGATCACCAGCAGCACCGTGCCGGAGTCGTCGTCGGCACGGGTCACGCCGGCACCGATCACCTCGGTGCTCACCACGGCCTGCACCTCGGCGAACGAGCCCCGCTGCTCCTCGAGCTCGGCCACGGACTCGTCGAGCAGGTCGCCGGTGGCGACCCGGCGGATCTGGGCGATGTCGTCATCGATGGTCAGGTGGTCGAAGGAGGTCAGGTCCACGACGCCGGACCGCGCCGCCTGGAGCACCTCCACGTAGTCCGCCGTCGTCACCGCCGAGGGCTCGGGACGGGTGGCCCACAACCAGCCGCCGGCCGCGAGCAGCAGCGCGAGCAGGCCGCCCAGGACCGGCACCAGCGGGAGGCCGACCCGGCCGCGCGCACGTCCGGCGCCGGACGCCCCGTCCGCGGGGGTGGAGGCCGTCCCGTCCGCGCCCGGCGCGCCGTCGTGCGCGGCTGCGCGCGGCCGTGCGTCGCTGGTCACCCCGTCGATCTCCTCGTCGTCTCGCTCCTGCACGGATGGCATGCCGGATCAGCCCGTGGTGCGCGCGAAGGGGCTGGCATCGAGCAGGTTGCCGAGCACGTCGTCGAGCACTCCGCCGACCCCGTCCACGAGGCCGCCGATCACCGTACCGAGCGGGGGCACCTCGGCACCGCCGCTCGGGGGCCCGGCGCCGCCGACACCACCCGATCGGCCGATGTTCTGCTCGCCGCGGATGTTCGAGCCGGTCTCGTCCACGCCGTCGGAGGGGTTCGGGTCGACGCCGTCGACGACGTCGCAGGCCACGTCCTCCACGTCGAGGGCGGCCACCTCCCCCGGGCTGCGCGACCGACCGGTGGACGAGTAGCCGCTGGTGCAGGCGTGCGGCTCCCCTGCGTTCAGCACGAAGCCGAAGTGCGCGCGCAGCTTCCCGCCGTCGTTGCGCACCACGCTGAACCCACCGGAGACGATGTCGGGGTAGGTCACCAGCATCTGCTCCACGCCGTCGAGCCGCGGGATCGTGACGCCGTTGAGGATGTCGACGTTGCGCACCAGCGAGCCCAGTCCGGGGCCGGCGCGCTCCACGAGGTCCTGCAGCGCCTGGCCGCCGTCCGGTGCGTCGACCAGCAGGCCGCGGATGTCCGGATCGATGTCCACGAGCGTGTCCGACACCAGCCGCAGGTCGGCGGCCCACTGCTCGATCGCCGACCGGCTGGCCACCTGCGTGTCGAGCACGGTGCGCCCGTCGGTGATCAGGTCCAGGGTCTGCGGCAGCGACTCCTCGGCCCGGGCGAGCAGCAGGTTGCCGTTGTCGATGAGCCGCCCCAGGTCGTCCCCGGCGCCCGCGAACGCCTGACCGAGCTCGTCGACGACGGTCCGCAGGTTGTCCTCGTCGATCGACCCGACCAGCCGGTCGACGTTGAGCAGCAGCTCCTCCACGGGGACGGGGATCGACGTCCGCTCGCGCGGGATCACCGAGCCCTCCTCCAGGAAGGGGCCGTCCGCTCCCTCGGGCTCGAGGTCGACGTACTGCTCCCCCACCGCGCTGCGGTTGGCGACGGTCGCCGTGGCGGCCGCGGGGATCGGGTCGGCGTCGGGGTCGATGGTGAGCACGACCCGGACGCCGTCGTCGGTGAGCTGCATGTCGCTGACCCGGCCCACCGCGACGCCGCGGTAGGTCACCTCGGCGTTGACGAAGATGCCGCCGGAGTCGTCGAACTCGGCGGCCACGTCGTAGCCGCTGCCGAGCACCAGGCGGTCGAGCCCGACGTACTTGTAGCCGAGGTAGGAGGTGGCCAGGATGGCGAGGGTGAGGAAGGCCAGCAGCTGGATCTTCGTGGTGCGGGTGATCACGGCTGTCCTCCCAGGACCTGGGGCAGGCCGAGCAGGCCGGTCAGCGACTCCGCCGTGGGCAACTGCCCGACGATCTCCTCCGGCAGGATGCTCAGCGGGGAGGGACCCGCCGGACCGCCGCCGGGAGGTGCGCCGCCGCCTCCGCCGTCCCCGCCGCCGACGTTGCCCGGCGGCGAGCCCGGCCGGCCGCACGCGTCGCCCGCCAGGTCCTGTGGCTCGAGCGTCTCGAGCGCCCCGGAGAGCGGATCGACGACGTACCGGCAGAGCGTCTGCGTCAGGTCCAGCTCCAGCGTGGCCGTCATGTTGGCGAATACCCCGTACCCGCCGGTGCGCTGGTCCTGCCGGTAGTTGATCGGGACGTCCCCGCCGCTGCCGTCGCCGATGACGGAGCTGGCCGGGAACGGGTAGGTGAGCAGCAGGTCCAGCGAGCCCGCCAGGTCCGGACCGGCGGCGGCCAGCTGGGTCAGGACCGGCTGCAGCAGCTCCAGGTCGGCGACGGTGTTCGCCGCCGCCTGGTCGATGATCCGCGTGCCGACGTCGCCCAGCCGGGACAGGCTCTCGAGCATCGAGACCAGCAGGCCGCGCTGCTCGTCGATGACGTCGAGGCCCGGGCCGATGGTGTCGAGCGCGGTCTCGATGGTGCCGGTGCGCCCGGCCAGCGTGGCGGCCAGGGCGTTCGCGCTGTCCAGCGCCCGGTTGATCTCCGCCTTCTGCTCGTCCAGGCCGCCGATCAGGACGTCGAGCTGGTCCAGGGTGTTGCGGATCGCCGACTCGCGCCCCTCCAGGGCCTGACCGAGCTCCGTGGCGATGGTCTGCAGCTGGGCGAGCCCGCCTCCGTTGAGCACCAGCGAGAGGGCGCCGAGCAGCTCCTCCACCTCGACGTTGCGGTTGGTGCGCTCGAGCGGGATCACCGCGCCGTCCGCCAGCCGCCCGCGGGGCTCCTCGTCGCCGGGCGCGGCGAGCTCGACGTACTTCTCCCCGAGCAGGGAGGACTGCTGGACCATCGCCACCGCGTTCGCCGGCAGCTCCACGTCGCCGTTCACGGTGACGGTCACCTCGGCGGTCCAGTCCTCCCCCAGCTCGATCTCGTCGACCCGGCCGACGGGCACGTCGGCGACACGGACGCCGGACTGCGGCACCAGGTCCAGGACGTCGAGGAACTGCACGGTCACCGAGTACGGCTCGTCGCCGACGTCGGCCCCGCCCGGGAGACTGATCGAGTACGCACCGCGGAACCCGCCGCAGCCGGCGAGCAGCAGGACGCCCGCACCGAGGGCGCTCACGCGCGCGAGCGGCCGGTTCACTGCTGGGCTCCCACGAGCTGGGGCAGACCGAGCAGCGGACCGCCCGGCGGTGCCGTGGCGCCGCCGAACAGCGCCGTGAGCAGCTCCTGCAGGTCGGGCACCCCGTTGCCGTTGAGGTCGTCGTAGGAGCCGTCGGCGTCCGCGTCGCCGGAGAGCAGCCGGCTGCACACCTGCTCGATGAAGGGCAGCTGGAGGCCGATGGCCGGCAGGACGTCCAGGTCGAGCTGCAGCCGGTTGGTGGAGGACAGGATCTGGCAGACGATGACCTCCGGGCTGGTGGCACCGAGGGAGTTGTCCCGCGTGTCCAGCGTGCCGTAGTCCGGGTTGTAGGCGTGCGCGAGGTTGCCCAGGGCGGCCGGCGCGACGTCGAGGACCTCGGCCAGCGCGGCCCGCTGCTGCACGAGCGCGAGGGTGACGTCGGCCAGCTTGTCGACGTTCGTGCTCAGCAGGTCGGTGTTGGTGCGCACGAAACCGGCCACGTCGCCCAGCGCCGAGGACAGCAGCTCGACGGCGCGGGCGAGGTCGGCCCGCTCCTGCTCGAGCAGGTCGGCCACCGCGGCCATGTTGGTGTTGAACTGACCGACCGAGGCGTCGATCGCCGCGAGTGCGGTGGTGAAGGTCTGCAGGTTGTCCACGGAGTCGAACAGCCCGTCGCGGTTGCGGGCCAGCGTCTCCACCGCCTGCGAGAAGCCGGTGAGCGTCCGGTTCAGCGCGTCGCCGTTGCCGTCGAGGTTCGCCGCACCGACGTCCACCAGGTCGGAGAGGGCCCCGTTGCTGTTCGCCCCGTCCGGTCCCAGCGCCACCGACAGCTCGTCGAGAGCGCCGTAGACGCGGTCGAGCTCGACGGGGGTGGCCGTCCGCTCCAGTGGGACCTCGGCGCCGTGCTCCATGGTGGGGCCACCGGAGTACACCGGGGCGAACTGGACGTAGCGGTCCGACACCAGCGAGGGCGCGAGCACCACGGCGATCGCGTCGGCCGGAATGTCGTAGTCCTCGCTGAGCATCATCTCGACGCGCACCCGGTCACCCACCGGCGTCACACCGGTGATGTCACCGACCTCGATGCCGAGGATCCGGACGTCGGACCCCTCGTAGAGCCCCACCGTCTGGTCGAACCAGGCGGTGACCTCGTACTGGCCGGCCGGGCGCAGGACGGTCCACCCCACCGCCACCACCAGCACGAGCGAGGCCGCCAGGGCCACGCCGCGCTGCAGCGGGCCGCTCATCAGTTGCCCTCCGCACAGCTCAGGGGCAGCCCGACCACGCCGGGTCCGCCGCAGATGACGCTGCCGACCACGCCGGGCAGCAGGTTGTCCACGAAGCTGTCGAACCAGCGGCCGTTGCCCAGGGTGTTGGTGAACACCCGGACGAACGGCGCCAGGTTGTCCACCGTCTGCGCGAGGTTGTCGCGGTTGCGGGCGAGGAGGTCGGTCACCGTCGAGAGCTGCTGCAGCGCGGGCGTGAGCGCCTCCCGGTTGTCGGCCACCAGACCGGAGAGCTGCTCGGAGAGCTGCTGGGTGCTGGTGAGGATGGAGTCGATCAGCGCCCGGCGCTCCTGCACCTCGGTGAGCAGCGTGTTGGAGTCCAGGATCAGCTGGGTGAACTCGCCGTTGCGGTCGGCCAGCACCTCGGTGACCGTGCGCGTGGCGGTGAGCAGCTGCTCCAGCTGCGCGTCGCGCGAGGCGATGGTGTCCGACAGCCGGGCCAGCCCCTCGAGGGAGGTCCGCACCTCGTCGGGGGTCTCGGCGAAGGTCTCCGCGAGCACCTCGAAGGAGCCGGCCAGCTGCGCGGTGTCGAGGTCCTCCACCGTCGTCGACAGGTCGGCGAACGCCTCGACCACGTCGTAGGGCGACGCGGTGCGCTCGAGCGGGATCGGCTCGTCGGGGTCGAGCTCACCGGAGCCGCGCGGGACCAGCGCGACGTACTTCGCACCCAGCACCGTCTCGATCTTGATCGCGGCCTCGGACCGGTCACCGACGAAGGCGTCGGTCACCCGGAGCTCCGCCAGCACCGCGCCGTCCTCGAGCGCGAGGCTGTCGACGGTGCCGACCTTCACCCCCGCCACGCGCACCGGGTCACCGGTGCGCAGTCCGGCGGCCTCGGAGAAGCGGGCCTGGTAGACGGTGCCCCCACCGATCAGCGGCAGCGACTGGGCGTTGAACGCCAGGAAGACCATCGCCGCGATCACTGTGAGGCTGACCGCCCCGATGGTGACCGGGTTCCGGTCGCGGAACGGCTTCGAGTTCCGGGCCATCAGCCGCCACACCCCCGCTCGCCGTTGCTGAGCCCCTCGGCCGGGATGTTGACGCCGGTCCGCTCCCCGGTCGACGGGTCGGTCACCGGCAGCACCAGGAAGCCGCCCGCCCCGCACAGGAAGAAGTTGAACCAACTGCCGTTGATCGCCGTGCGGGTGATCAGGTCGATCTTCGTCGGGGCGAGCTGCAGGAACCCCTCCAGCACGTCGCCGGTGTCGGCGAGGTTGCCCGCCAGGTCGTCCAGCGCGCGGATGTCGGCGGCCAGCGGCGGCCGCACGTCCTCCAGCAGACCCGTGGTGGCGACGGCCAGCTCGTCGATCGTCTGCAACGAGTCGAAGATGACCTCGCGGTCGCCGGCCAGGCCGGTCACGAACTGCTGCAGGCTCACGATCAGCCCCGACAGCTGCTCGTCGCGGGCGGCGACCGACGCCATGACCGTCGTCAGGTTGTCGATGACGCTGCCGATGACGGCGTCCTTGTCGGCCAGGGAGGTCGACAGCGAGGCGACGTGGTCGAGCAGGCTCTCCACCGTCCCGCCCTCGCCCTGGAACACCTGGATGATCTCGAAGGACAGCCGGTTCACGTC
Source organism: Blastococcus sp. (assembly GCA_042090795.1). Taxonomy (GTDB): domain Bacteria; phylum Actinomycetota; class Actinomycetes; order Mycobacteriales; family Geodermatophilaceae; genus Blastococcus. The sequence continues at coordinate 124,351 of JBELIQ010000012.1, forward strand.
CTCCGGCGAGAGCGCCTGCAACAGGGGCTGGAAGCCACCGAAGAGCGTCGTCAGGTCCAGCGCGGGCCGGGTCTGCGACACGGGGATCAGCCCGCCCTGGTCCAGGGTGCGGCCGGCGGCCCCCTCCCCCTCGGCCAGGGCGATGTACCGCTGACCCACCAGGTTGCGGTAGCGGATCGTCGCCTCGACCGTCGCCGGGAGCGGTACGTCGGCGGCCACCTCCAGCTCGACCTCGGCGATCGGGCGGTCGGTCGCCTCGGTCAGGCCGATGGCCTTCACCTGGCCCACGCGCACGCCGGCGATGCGCACCTCGTCGCCCTCGACCAGCCCGGCGACGTCGGTGAACTCGGCGCGGTAGGAGACCTGCTCCCCGTACCCGGCGTTGGTGATCGTGGTGATCAGCACGTAGCTGGCCATCATGGTGACCAGCGCGAAGGCCACCAGCTTGACCAGCGGCGCGACGAGCCCCCTCACGACGTCCCTCCCTCGCTGCGCTGCCCTCTCATCGGAGTGCCACCCGGGTCCCCCTGAGCAACGGCGCCATCTGCGAGGCCCCCAGGTCCGAGACCTCGTCCGGCTGGGCGCCCGTCTGGTAGGCGAGGATGTTGCGCACGAAGTCCAGCTCCGCGGTCGAGCCCGCCAGTCCACCGGGCAGCGACGTCCCGGCCTGGGGGTTGGGCTCGCCCGCGCCCTCGGGGATGTCGTCCGGGCCGCTGCCGCCGAGGCACACCGGGTTGCCCGTGGTCGGGTTGTCCGTCGACCGGACGCCGTCCTCCGGTGGCCGCGGGCAGTAGAACTCGCCCTGCTCGGCCGCGGCGATGAGCCCGTCGATGTCCTCCAGGCCCTGGCAGTCGGGGCCGGACTGGTCGAGGTAACGCGGCTGGTCGCCGGGCACGTACGGGTTGCGCGGCGGCATCGTGATGGTGAGGTTCAGATCCAGGTACGGGTCGCCGTCGCCACCGAAGACCTCGCTGTACCGCGGGACGGAGCGGGCCAGCCCGTTGAGCAGGCACGGGTAGACCGGCGAGTACTCGGCGAAGGTGCTCAGCACCGGCCGCGAGGTCTCCGCGAGCGAGATGAGGTTCCGCTCGTTGGCCTCCAGGAAGCCCGCGGTGACCGCGGCGGCGCTGTCGCCCACGGTGAAGGTCCGCCGCAGCTGCTCCCGCTGGTCGACCAGCGTGCGGCTGGTGACCGCGAGGTTGTCGAGCACGCCGAGCAGGTCGTCGGCCGCGGACTCGTAGGTGTCGGCGAAGTCGGCCAGGCCGGAGATGTCGGCCTGCAGGTCCGGCAGGACGGTGTTCAGCTCACCGGTGTAGCGCCCGACCGTGGCCAGGTTGGCGCCCAGGGCGTCACCGCGGCCGCGCACGGCCTCGGCCACGGCGCCCAGGGTGTAGGAGAGGTCCTGCGGCTCGACCGCCTTCAGCAGGGGCAGGAGGTTGTCCACCACCCGCTGCAGCTCGATGGCGTTCTCGCTGCGGTCCTGACCGATGACCGCGCCGTCGGCCAGCGGCTCGCCCGAGGGCTCCTCCGGGATCTCGAGGGCGACGAAGCGCTCGCCGAAGAGGGTCTTGGGCAGCAGGCGCGCGGTGACGTCGGCGGGGATCTGCTCCAGGTACTCGGGCTCGATGGCCAGCTCGATGGTGGCGCCGTCGGCGCTCGCGGCGACCGCGCGGACGTCGCCCACGATGACCCCGCGGACCTTGACGTCCGAAGCCGTCTGCAGCTGGTTGCCGATGGTGTCGGTCTCCAGCGTCACCCGGGCCACGTCGGTGAACGCCTTGTTGTACTGCGCCACCGCCAGCCCGAGCAGGAGCACCAGGACGACGAGGAACGCCACTCCCTGGAGCCGGACACGGAGCTTCGTGCTCATCGGCCGCTCACCCCGCGATCCGCACGGTCGTCGTGGAGCCCCAGATGGCCAGCGACAGGAACAGGTCGATGACCATCACGGCCACGATCGAGAAGCGCACCGCGCGGCCCACGGCCAGGCCCACACCCGCGGGACCGCCGCTGGCGCGGTAGCCGTAGTAGCAGTGGCTCAGGATGATCACGACCGCGAAGACCAGGACCTTCAGGAAGGACCAGAGCACGTCCTGCGGTGGCAGGAAGAGGTTGAAGTAGTGGTCGTACGTGCCCGCCGACTGCCCGTAGGCCTGGGTGGTGATCAGCCGCGTGGCGAAGTAGCTGCTCAGCAGCCCCAGCACGTACAGCGGCATGACGGCGACGAAGCCGGCCACGATGCGCGTGGTGACCAGGAACGGCAGCGAGGGCACACCCATGACCTCGAGGGCGTCGATCTCCTCGTTGATCCGCATGGCGCCGATCTGCGCCGTGAACCCGCAGCCGACCGTCGCCGAGAGCGCCAGGCCGGCGACGAGCGGGGCGATCTCGCGGGTGTTGAAGTACGCGGAGAGGAAGCCGGTGAACGCCGAGGTGCCGAGCTGGTCGAGGGCCGCGTAGCCCTGCAGCCCCACCTCGGTGCCGGTGAAGAAGGAGAGGAACGCGATGACACCGACGGTGCCGCCGATCACCGCGAGCGATCCGCTGCCGAAGGTCACCTCGGCCAGCAGCCGCATGACCTCCTTCTTGTAGCGGCGCAGCGTGCGCGGGGTCCACGCGAGCGCGCGCCCGTAGAACCCGAGCTGGTCACCGAGGTCCTCCAGCGCCCCCATGGGGCGTCCGTAGACGGTGCGCACGATGCGCCGGGCCCGCACGCGCAGCCGGTCGACCGGCGAGAGCAGCGCCATCACGAGCCCTTCGGCGGGACGAGCTGGAAGTACAGCGCCGTCATGACGAAGTTGACCGCGAACAACAGCAGGAAGGTGATGACGACGGACTGGTTCACCGCGTCGCCCACACCCTTGGGCCCACCTCCGGCCCGCAACCCCTTGTAGGACGCCACGATGCCGGCGATCAGGCCGAACACCAGGGCCTTGACCTCCCCCGACCAGAAGTCCTCGACCTGCGCCAGCGCACTGAACGAGGCCAGGTAGGCGCCGGGCGTGCCGCCCTGGAGGACGACGTTGAAGAAGTAGCCGCCGGCGACGCCGACGACGCTGACCAGGCCGTTGAGCAGGGTGGCCACCAGCATCGCGGCCAGCACCCGCGGGACGACCAGCCGCTGGATCGGGCTGATGCCCAGCACTTCCATGGCGTCGATCTCGTCGCGGATCTTGCGGGCGCCCAGGTCGGCGCAGATGGCCGAGCCCCCGGCGCCGGCGATGAGCAGGGCGGTCACGATCGGGCTGGCCTCGCGCAGGACGGCGAGCACCGAGGCCGACCCGGTGAAGGACTGCGCGCCGAGCTGCCGGGTGAGCGAGCCCAGCTGCAGCGCGATGACCGCGCCGAAGGGGATGGCGACCAGGGCCGTCGGCAGGATCGTCACGCTGGCGACGAACCAGGTCTGCTGGATGAACTCGCGGAGCTGGAAGGGCCGCTTGGGCAGTGCCCGCATCACGTCCAGCGCGAAGGCGAAGAGGTTGCCGCTGGCCGCCAGCGGGCGGGTGGGCGAGTACTTCCCGTCGAGCAGCCCCGGCGCCTCGGGCTCGTCTGTGGCCGTCACCCGCGGTCCTCCCGGGGGGGCAGGACCACGGTGGCGGTCGAGCCCGCGGCCACCGCATCGGCCTCGGCAGCCCAGTGCCGGCCGCCGACGCCGTCCGTGGGCTGGAAGATGCCGACATCGGCGCGCGCGAGCAGGTCCTCGGGCAGGGACTTCCGGATGGCCGCGGCCGTCTCGCCGTCGAACTGGTGCAGCATGCGCGCCACGCGCTCCTGGCGCCGCAGGGCGCCCTTGCGCTCCGGCAGGCCCTCGGTGGGCTCGAGCTGCGGCGGCACGGCCTCGCCACCGGAGGCACCCTTCGGCCCGACGCCGTTGTGCGAGTCGCCCCCGCGTGCCTCCAGCGCGGCCATCTCGGCCTCCACCTGGGCGACGTCCTTCTCCTCGCTCATCCCGATCGGCCCCTCGCGGCGGCCGTTCAGGAACTGGCGGACGACCGGCTCCTGGGAGGTGAGCAGCTGCTCGCGCGGACCGAACATCACCAGGTTGCGGCGGAACAGCAGGCCGAGGTTGTCGGGCACGGTGCGGGCTGTGCCGATGTCGTGGGTGACGATGAGGAACGTGGCGTCGATCTGGGCGTTGAGGTCGACGATGAGCTGGTTGAGGTAGGCGACGCGGACCGGGTCGAGGCCGGAGTCGGGCTCGTCGAACAGGATGATCTCGGGGTCGAGCACCAGCGCCCGGGCCAGGCCGGCCCGCTTGCGCATACCTCCGGAGATCTCTCCCGGGAGCTTCCCCTCGGCGCCCTGCAGGCCGACCATGTCCATCTTCTCGAGGACGATCCGCCTGACCTCCGACTCGCTCTTCCGCGTGTGCTCGCGCAGCGGGAAGGCGATGTTGTCGAAGAGGTTCATCGACCCGAAGAGGGCCCCGTCCTGGAACAGGACGCCGAAGAGCTTCCGGATCTCGTAGAGCCGGCTCTCGCTGGTCCGGACGATGTCGGTGTCGTTGATGACGATCGATCCACGCTCGGGCTTCAGCAGACCGACCAGCGACTTGAGGAAGACCGACTTGCCGGTGCCGGACGGGCCGAGCAGCACCGAGATCTCGCCCGGGGGCAAGGTCAGCGTCACGTCGCTCCAGATGTTCTGGCTGCCGAAGGACTTGGTGAGCCCCTCGACCTCGACTGCGACGCCCACGATCCCCGCCTCCCGCTCGGCACTGCTGCCGGGTCACCGGCCCGCCGCATCGACGAGCCTCGGCAGTGTGCGGTGGCGCGACGTCTCCGCATCCGGAGGCACCGCCCGCGCACTGACTACTCATCGGTAACGATCACGCAGCCGAGAGGTTACGTGTGTCACGACTTTCACGTGACCCGGATCTCCATGCATTTCTCCGGCGGGGTGGCCCCGTTCCCCCGACCAGGGGACGCGACAGGGGCCGCCCTCCCGGAGGAGGACGGCCCCTGCTGCCGTACGGGTGGTGCTACCCGGCGATCAGAGCCGCCGGGTGGGGGTCACGTGACCGTGACGTGCCCGGCGATCGAAGCCGCCGGGTGGGGGGTCACTTGACGGTGACGGTGGCACCGGCGCCCTCGAGGGCAGCCTTGGCCTTCTCCGCGGCGTCCTTGGCGACCTTCTCCAGGACGGGCTTCGGCGCGTTGTCGACCAGGTCCTTGGCCTCCTTGAGGCCGAGCGAGGTCAGGCCGCGCACCTCCTTGATGACCTGGATCTTCTTGTCGCCGGCACCCTCGAGGATGACGTCGAACTCGTCCTGCTCGGCGGCGGCCTCGGGGGCAGCGCCACCACCGGCGGGACCGGCGGCCGCGACGGCCACGGGGGCGGCGGCGGTGACCTCGAAGGTCTCCTCGAACTGCTTCACGAAGTCGGACAGCTCGAGGAGGGTCATCTCCTTGAACGCGTCGAGAAGCTCGGTGCTGGAAAGCTTGGCCATGTCGATCTCCTTCTGGGTCAGTCGTCGCTGGCCGCGTCGGCGGCAGCGCTGTCGGTCTCGGGGGTGGTGTCAGCAGCAGCAGCGCTGTCGTCGGCAGCAGGAGCCTCGGCCGCCGGGGCGTCGGCGGCCTTCTTCTCCTGCAGCGCGGCGGCGAGGCGGGCGACCTGCGACAGCGGGGCCTGGAAGAGCCCGGCAGCCTTGGTCAGGTTGCCCTTCATCGCACCGGCCAGCTTGGCCAGCAGGACCTCACGGGGCTCGACGTCGGCGAGGCGGGTGACCTCGGCGGCGTCGACCGTGCGGCCGTCGACCACGCCGCCCTTGACGACGAGCAGCGGGTTGGCCTTCGCGAAGTCGCGGAGCGCCTTGGCGCCCTCGACCGGGTCGCCATCGATGAAGGCGATCGCGGTGGGCCCGTTGAGCAGCGGGGTGAGGTCGGAGAAACCGACCGAGTCCGCAGCCCGCTTCGTCAGGGTGTTCTTGACGACGGCGTACGTGCTGCCCGCACCGAGGGAACGGCGCAGCTCGGTGAGCTGTGCCACGGTCAGCCCGCGGTACTCGGTGAGCACCGCCGCACTCGAGTTCTGGAACCGCTCGGTGATCTCGTCGATCACCGCGGCCTTCGCCTGCGTGGGCATGGGCCTCCTCTCGTCTGTCGGGCGACCACCGGCCGTTGCACGACTACGGGCGATCAACGGCCCTGGAGACGAGGAACGCCCCGGCGCAGAGCGCACGGGGCGAGGGGCAGGATGCGCGCTGTTCGTGCAGCAGCCTGTCGATCGAACCGTCCACCTGCGCGGGTCGCCCGGAACTCCGGGACCTTCGATCGCACGCGGACGTGCGACGACCAACGGTCTTGGGGGGAACGGGGGCAAGAGTACGCGATGCCCGCACCGGGCCGCCGTCCACCCGGGCCCGGACGCACGGAGGCCCCGTCGCGCAGTGCGCGACGGGGCCCGTGGAGAGCTGGAACGGCCACTCTCCCGGGGCCCGCGCCGAGCGTGCGAGGCGTGGGGAGGAGGGTGGTCCTCCTGTTACTGGGTCGGCTCGTCCGCCAGCATGTTGCGGGTGCGGTTCGGGTCGACCGGGATGCCCGGGCCCATCGTCGTGGAGATGGTGACCTTCTTGACGTAGCGCCCCTTGGCCGAGGACGGCTTGGCCCGCAGCACCTCGTCGAGGGCGGCCGCGTAGTTCTCCACCAGCTTCTCCTGGTCGAAGGAGGCCTTGCCGATCACCAGGTGCAGGTTGGCCTGCTTGTCGACGCGGAAGTTGATCTTGCCGCCCTTGATGTCGTTGACCGCCTTGGTGACGTCGGGGGTCACCGTGCCGGTCTTCGGGTTCGGCATCAGGCCGCGGGGGCCGAGGATGCGGGCGATCCGGCCGACCTTGGCCATCTGGTCCGGCGTCGCGATCGCGGCGTCGAAGTCGAGGAAGCCGCCCTGGATCTTCTCGATCAGGTCGTCCGAGCCGACGACGTCGGCGCCGGCGGCCTCGGCCTCGGTGGCCTTGTCACCGGTCGCGAAGACGATGACGCGGGCGGTCTTGCCGGTGCCGTGGGGCAGGTTGACCGTGCCGCGGACCATCTGGTCGGCCTTGCGGGGGTCGACGCCCAGCCGCATCGCGACCTCGACGGTGGCGTCGTAGGACGTCGTCGACGTCTCCCTGGCCAGTGCGGCGGCCTGGAGCGGGCTGTAGAGGTTGTCCCGATCGACCTTCTCGGCCGCGGACCGGAACTTCTTGCCGTGCTTCGCCATGGTGGTTCCTCTCGCCCGGGCGGTGCCGGGGATCGTGTGGTTCGCGGGCCAGGCGTGGCCCTCCCACGAGTGCTGTGGAGCGATGGTGCGGTGGTGCGGTGGTGCGATGGAGCGGTGGTGCGGGGATCAGCCGGTGACCGTGATGCCCATCGAACGGGCGGTGCCGGCGATGATCTTCTCGGCCTGGTCCAGGTCGTTGGCGTTGAGGTCGACCATCTTCGTGGTGGCGATCTCGCGGACCTGGTCCCGGGTGACCGTGGCGACCTTGGTCTTGTGCGGCTCGCCCGAGCCCTTCTCGACACCGGCGGCCTTGAGCAGCATGCGCGCCGCCGGCGGGGTCTTGGTGATGAAGGTGAACGAGCGGTCCTCGAAGACCGAGATCTCGACCGGGACCACGTCGCCGCGCTGGGACTCCGTGGCGGCGTTGTAGGCCTTGCAGAACTCCATGATGTTGACGCCGTGCTGGCCGAGCGCCGGACCGACGGGCGGTGCGGGGGTGGCCGCACCGGCCTTGATCTGGAGCTTGATGACCGCGGTCAACCGCTTCCTGGGGGGCATGTCCGTTTCCTTAGGTGACGTGCGTGCGTGGACGTGGATGGAAGGCCCCGGTGCAGGGTCCCGGCCCGAGCGGAGCGAGGGCCGGGGGGCACCGGGGTCCTTCGACTAGATCTTGCTGACCTGGTTGAACGACAGCTCGACGGGCGTCTCGCGGCCGAAGATGGAGACCAGCACCTGCAGCTTCTGCTGCTCGGCGTTGATCTCGTTGATCGTGGCGGGAAGGGTCGCGAACGGCCCGTCCATGACGGTGACGGACTCGCCCACCTCGAAGTCGACGAGGGCGGCCGGCGCGGCGGTGGCCGGCGCTGCCTCGCCACCGGTGGTCCGGGCGGCCTGCGGGGCCGTGGCGGGGACGAGGATCTTGACGACCTCGTCGAGGGTCAGCGGCGAGGGCTTGGACGTGGCGCCGACGAATCCGGTGACCCCGGGGGTGTTGCGGACGGCGCCCCAGGACTCGTCGTTGAGCTCCATGCGCACGAGGAGGTAGCCCGGCAGGACCTTGCGGTTGACCTGCGCGCGCTTGCCGTTCTTGATCTCGGTGACCTCCTCGGTGGGCACCTCGATCTGGTAGATGTAGTCCTCCACGTCGAGGGACTGGATGCGCGCCTCGAGGTTGGTCTTCACCTTGTTCTCGTAGCCGGCGTAGCTGTGCACGACGTACCAGTCGCCGGGCGCGATCCGCAGCGCCTTCTTCATCGCCTCGGCCGGGTCCTCGTCCTCCGGGGCAACGTCCTCCGGGGCAGCGTCCTCGGCGACCGCGTCCTCGGCGACGTCCGAGCTCTCGGCCGGCGCGGCCTCCGGGTCGGCGGCCAGGGTGTCGGCGTCGCCGCTCTCGATCTCGGGGACCACGTCGGCGACCTCGGTGTCGACGTCGATGGCGGCGGTGTCGCTGGAGCCCTCGGCGGCACCGGTCTCACCCACGCCGGTCTCGACGTCGGCGGCGCCGCGCTGCTCGAAGCGGGCGTCGTCCAGGTCGGTGCCTTCGACCGCGGTGTCGGTGTCGAAGGGCTCACGGGGGTCGGTCACAGAAGTCTCTTCCTTGTCGGATGGCGTGCGGGCGCGGGCGGAGGTCAGCCGAAGACGGCGATCACGCCTCGGGAGAAGAGCAGGTCCATCCCGGCCACGAGCGCGACCATGAACGTCACGAAGACGATGACCACGGCCGTGTAGGTGAGCAGCTCGCGCCGCCCCGGCCAGATGACCTTCCGCAGCTCGGCCACGACCTCGCGGAGGAACCGGCCGATGGAGCGCTTCCGGCGGACGTCGTCGGCGCGGGCCCGCTCGGCCTCGGCGCGCGACCGGGTGCCTCCGCCGTCGCGGCCGGCCGGCCGGGACGCGGAACGCGCGGCACGGCGGGAGGAGGCGGGCTCCTCGTCGTCGTCCTCACCGGCGGTGATCCGACCACCACGGCGCCGGGGCTGGTCGGCGACGACCTTGTCCTCCTCCGCCGATGCCTCGGCGGCCACCGCGTCCTCGGCCGCCTCGAGCTCGCCGGCGTCGTCGACGCCGGGGGTCTCGCGGTCGAGCTGCTCGTCGGTGAGCTCGGGGTCGCGAGGGTCGTCCTCGCGGCCCGGCTTCTCGTCGCTCACTGCGCCTCGCTCGCCTCGTGGTGGCGGCCGCTCGGGTGAGCGACCTCGGTCGGTACCTGCCGTGCGGTGGCAGGGGTGACAGGACTTGAACCTGCAGCCTGCGGTTTTGGAGACCGCTGCTCTGCCAATTGAGCTACACCCCTA
>JBELIQ010000034.1:0-1531 GCA_042090795.1 Blastococcus sp.
CAGGGACTCCGCCCGACCCAGGGACTCCGCCCGACCCAGGGACTCCGCCCGACCCGGTGACTCCGCCCGACCCGGTGACTCCGGCCGACACGGCAGACCGTGCCGCGCCGGCAGACCCAGAGGCCCGTGCGGAACCTGGCCACCCGACGACCCCCGCGGACCTCGCCACCCCTGGAGAGCCTGCCGACCTCGCCGCCCCGGCGACGCTCACCGAACGAACGAACCCGGTAGCGCGTGCTGCCGCCGGGGAGGACGTGCCGGCGGTGAACGGCACGCCGATCACCGCCGCCCACCTGCGCGAACTGCTCGCCCAGCTCGGCGCGCTCGGCGTGCGCGCCCCGGCCGGCGGCAGCCTCACGGTGGCGGTCACCGACGACGACGGCGCCCTGCTGGCCACCGCCACCGCAGCCGAACTGACCCGACTGGCCACCCGCGGCTGCCCCGCGCACGAGTTCGGCGTCGTGTGCGGATGCCCGGTGCTGGGCCCACCGGGAGAGGCCGGTGGCTACGCACACACGCCCGCGCAGGAGCGCTTCATCCGGTTCCGCGACCGCACCTGCCGGCACCCCGGCTGCGGCCAACCCGCCGGACGCACCGATGCCGACCACGTCGTTCCCTACGACTGCGGCGGGCGCACTGCGTGCCACAACCTCTGCTGCCTGTGCCGCACCCACCACCGGCTCAAGACCTTCGCCCGCAACTGGCGCTTCCGGATGCTTCCCGACGGCACGCTCAGCGTGACCACCCCGACCGGCATCACCCGCACCACCCGGCCACCCGGCCTCCGCGAACAACCCAACCTCCGCGAAGGGCCCGGCCTCCGCGAACGGCCCGGCCTCGACGAGCCTCCCGGCCTCCGCGAGCAACGCGCACTGCCACCACCGGCGTCGACGCCGACACCGGCCAGCGAGCCCCCTCCGCCCTTCTGAGGCCGGTGCGGGAGCCTCGCGGTGCCGCGATCAGGTGTGAGCGTCGAGGAGCTCGGTCATCGCCGTCAGGCCGAAGAAGCTGGCCGTGTCCCGCGCCGTCTGATCGCCCCGGTCGGGATCGGCACCAGCGGCGAGCAGGTGCCGGACGGCCTCCTCGGCCTGCTTGAACACCGCGGCAGCCAGCGCCGTCTGGCCCTTGTCGTTGATCCGGGAGTGGTCCGCGTCCCGGGCCAGCAGGGCCGCCACCGTGTCGCCGTGGCCGTAGTAGGCGGCGAGCACGAGGAGGGTGTCGCCGGCGCTGTTGGTCAGGTCGACCGGGACGCCGGCGTCGACGTACGCCGCCAGCACCTCGGCCTCGCCCTGTCGGGCCAGGTCGAAGAGGTGACCCGCCTGGACGGTTCCGGTGGATGGGCCGCCGCCGATGCTCATGGCTGGCAGCCTAGGAGGCACCGGCGGCACAGCGGAAGCCTCGGACCGGCGCACGCGGTGCCCGTGGAGGCGGCGCGGGGCACGGCTGATGTCCGGTGAGAACCGGTCGGCATGGCCCGGCTGGTGTCCGGCCAGAACCGTTCAGCAGGGTCGGATCGGCACCCGGCACGAAC
>JBELIQ010000034.1:1631-39212 GCA_042090795.1 Blastococcus sp.
CGGTCACCGGGCTCCGGCCGATACCCGGCGAGCACCGGCCAGCAGGACCGGGCCGGCACCCGGCACGAACCGGTCACCGGGCTCCGGCCGATACCCGGCGAGCACCGGCCAGCAGGACCGGGCCGACACCGGGCGAACGCTGATCAGCGGGGCGCGTCGAGCAGTTCGGTCATCGCGGTGAGCTCGAAGAACTGCGCCGTCGCCCGGGCGCTCTGGCCGCCCAGGTCCGGATCGGCACCGGCGGCGAGCAGGTGACCGACGGTGTCGGCGGACTGCTTGAACACGGCCGCGGCCAGCGCCGTCTGCCCCTTGTCGTTGACCCGCGAGTGGTCGGCCCCTCGCGCCAGGAGCGCCGCCACCGTCTCCGCCTGCCCGTAGTAGGCGGCCAGCAGCAGGAGCGTGTCGCCCTTCTCGTTGGTCAGGTTCACCGGAGCACGCCGGTCGATGTAGGACACCAGCTCCTCGGTGTAGCCGAAGCGCGCGAGGTCGAACATCCGGCGGGCCACCTCGAGCAGCTCGGGATCGATCGGTCCGCTGGTCACCAGCCCCACCCTAGGAGCGATCGAGCGGCAACTTGAACCCCGTGTGCGACGCGACGAAGCCCAGCCGCTCGTAGAAGCGGCGCGCGTCGGTACGGGTGCTGTCGCTGGTGAGCTGCACCAGCGCACAACCCCGCTGGCCGGCCTCCGCGAGCGCCCAGCGCAGCAGCGCCTCCCCCAGCCCGGCACCGCGGCGGTCGGCACGGACGCGGACGGCTTCGATCTGCGCCCGCAGCGCACCCCGCCGGGACAGGCCGGGCAGGAACGACAGCTGCAGGGTGCCGACGACGTCGTCCCCCGCGGCCGCGACCACCAGGAGGTGGGCCGGGTCGCCGTCGATCAGCGCGAGCGCGTGCCGGTAGGGCTCCAGCCCACCGTCGACGGACTCCCGCACGGCCCCCAGCTGGTCGTCGGCGAGCAGCGCGACCAGAGCCGGCAGGTCGGCGTCCTCCGCAGGGCGCACCAGCACACCGGGCACGCCGGCCAGCGGCCCCCACACGACGTCGTCCATGCCCCGGAGTGTGCCGGGGCGCGACGCCGACGTGCGGCACCGCGCCCCGACCTGCCCTGCCGCCGCGCTCAGCCCGCGGCGGGCCGGATGCCGCGCTGGTCGGCGTTCGGCGCCGCCTTCGAGACCAGCCCGGGGAGGACGTCGTCGAGCTCCTCGACCGTCCACCGCGCGCCCTTGTCGACGCCGGGGCCGGCCTGCCACCCCTCGGCGACGCTGATCATGCCGCCGCGCACGTTGAACACGCGGCCGGTGACCTCCTGCGCCGCGGGCCCGGCCAGCCAGACGACCAGCGGCGCGATGTTGTCCGGCGCCGACGGGTCGAACGCCTCCGGGTCGGGCTTCTCCCGGTCGGGACGCAGGTTCTCCGTCATCCGGGTGAGCGCCGCGGGAGCCACCGCGTTGACCGTGACGCCGTAGCGGCCCAGCTCCATCGCGGTGATCACGGTCATCGCCGCGATCCCGGCCTTCGCCGCCCCGTAGTTGGACTGACCCGCGTTGCCGTAGATGCCCGAGGACGACGTCGTGTTGATGACCCGGGCGTCCACCGGGCGCCCCGCCTTGTGCTCCTCGCGCCAGTACGCGGCCGCGTGGCGCAGCGGGGCGAACGTGCCCTTGAGGTGCACCTGGATGACCGAGTCCCACTCCTGCTCGGACATGTTGACCAGCATCCGGTCGCGCAGGATGCCGGCGTTGTTCACCAGCACGTCGAGCCGGCCGAACCGCTCGATCGTCGAGCGCACGAGCCGCTCGGCGGCCGCGAAGTCGGAGACGTCGTCCCCGTTGGCGACGGCCTGACCACCCATGGCCCGGATCTCGTCGACCACCTCACCCGCCGGCCCGGTCGACCCTCCCGTGCCGTCCACGTCGGCGCCCAGGTCGTTGACGACGACGGCGTACCCGTGCCGTGCGAACTCCAGGGCATGTCCGCGGCCGATGCCACGGGCCGCACCCGTCACGATGACCACGCGTTGCTCGTCGGACTGCATCAGGCAGCCTCCTTCTCCTCGGTGCCCTTAGAATCCAGTTCCAGGATTGCCGGCGTCAACCGGCTGGGCCGCCGCGAGGGCGACCGCTGGACCTCCGAGGGGATGCATGGCTGCCGACGCGCGCACCACGAGCAGCGAGGCCGGCGCCCCACCTCCGCCCGCACCGGCCGAGGACGGCGCCCCTGCGGCGCCCGACGAACGCGCCGTCATGAAGGAGGCCTGGCGGACGCTGTCGGTGGTCAGCCTCGCCAGCGTCTTCTCCGGCATGTCCGGCAGCGCGCTCAACGTCGCGCTGCCCACCGTCGTCCGCCACTTCGAGGCGAGTGCGACGGCGGCCAGCTGGATGCTCCTGGCCTTCATGCTCGCCAACACCGTCCTGATGATCTTCTTCGGGCGGCTGGCCGACATGTTCGGCCGCCGCCAGATGTACCTCATGGGGCTGGCGACCTTCACCCTGGCCAGCTTCCTGTGCGGCCTGGCCCCCAACGCCTGGGTGGTCGTCGGGCTCCGCGTGCTGCAGGCGGCCGGCGCGGCGATGCTGCTCACCAACAGCGCGGCGCTCGTCACCGCCGCCTTCCCCCGGGCCCGCCTCGGCCAGGGCATGGGCATCTACCTGGCTTCCTTCTCCGTCGCCCAGCTGCTCGGCCCCACCGTGGGCGGGGTGCTCGCGGAGCACGCCGGCTGGCGCTGGGTGTTCTGGTTCAACGTGCCGGTCGGGCTGGCCTGCCTGGCCTGGGGCGCGTGGGCCCTCCCCCGTGTCGTCCGCGCAGGGGACCGCCAGGGCATCGACGTCACCGGCAACCTGCTCATCCTGGTGGCCCTGGGCAGCGGCCTGGCCGCCTTGTCCCAGGCGACGACGCTGGGCTGGGGCAGCTGGCTGGTCATCGGCGGGCTGCTCGTCTTCGTCCTGGGCATGCCGACGTTCGTCCTGTTCGAGCGCCGAGTCGCCCACCCACTGGTCGACATGACGCTCTTCCGGAACCGGTCGTTCGCCTTCGGCCTGATGGCCTCGTTCCTCAACTCCACGTCGCAGGCCGGCGTGCTGCTGCTGTTCTCGCTGTACTTCCAGGCCGTGCAGGGCGTGGACCCGCTGACGGCCGGCCTGCGCGTCCTGCCGTTGGCGGTGGCGACCCTGATCTTCTCGTCGTCCTCGGGTCTGTTCCAGCGGCGCATCTCGCCTCGCGCGCTGGCCGTGGTGGGCAACCTCTGCACCGGTGCCGGCCTGAGCGTGCTGGCCTGGTCGGTGGTCACCGGTGCCGGCTACGTCGCCATCGCCGCCGGTCTGGTGCTCGCCGGGGCCGGGTCGGGACTGTTCATGCCGTCCAACACCACAGCTCTCATGGGCGACATGCCGCACGAGCGGCTGGGCATCGCCAACGCGATGCGGCTGATGCTGCAGCAGAGCGGCTTCGTGATGGGCACGGCGATCGTCCTCTCCGTGCTCACCGCGCCGCTCGCGCCCGAGCTGCGGCAGTACGCGTTCGCCGGCACGCTGTCCGACGTCTCGGCCAGCGGGCTCGCCGATCTCCTGCTCGGTTACCGGTACACCCTGCTCACCATGCTCGCGCTCAACGCGGCGACCGTGCTGACGTCGGTGGCCGCCCTGCGCGCGAGCAATCGGCGGCTCCGCGAGGAGGTCACTCCCCCGGCAGGTCCGACAGCCGGCTGATGATCGCCAGCGCGCGCTCGGTGACCGCCCGGGCCTGGTCCTCGGTCTCGCAGCCGATGATCGTGCGGCCGGCCTCGCCCATCGCCGCGGTGAGGATCGACACCAGCAGCCGGTCGGCCGGCCCGGTGCCCACCGACAGCAGGACGGCGTTCTGCCGGACCCAGTCGTTGCGGCGCCGGCTCCGCACCAGGAAGAACCCCGGCGGGCCGTCGCCGTCGAGGAACAGCCGCGCCAGCGCCCGGCGCTCCCACGTGGTCTCCAGGTAGGCCCGCGCCCCCACGAGGAACAGCTCCGCCGGGGACGTCGTGCCCGCGCGCCGGGCCAGCGCGACCGCCGTCGCCGCCTGCTCCTCGTAGGCCGCCTGGTGGTCCTCCCACACGGCGAGGAAGAGCTCGGACTTGCCGCCGTAGTGGTGGTACAGGCTGCCGACGCCCAGCCCCGCGAGTTCGACGACGTCGGCCACGCTGCACTCGGCGAAGCCCTTCTGGGCGAACACCTCGCCGGCCGCGGCGATCAGCGTGCGGCGCGTGTCGGCGGTCCGGCTCCACTGCCACGCATTCCCCTGCGGCTGACTGCTCGTCCGCACCCGGCCCACACCCCTCGACCCGACGACACGCGACTGCGGGCGAGACTACTGGCGCGTAGTGGTCTGCGTCACCTCTCGGTCACCGCCCGCCGTCCGAGCGACTCCGCCGAGGCTCTTGCAAAAGAAGTTAGAACCCTGAATGGTTAGCGCCTGTGATGGAAGCCACGCCGACCGGAGCGCGGACGGTGGCCCGTCTCGCCCGGTTCGTGGAGGTGGCTCTGGCCGGGTCCGATCTCTCCATGCCGCAGTACCGGCTGCTCAGCCTGCTGTCCGAGGGCTCGGTGAACGCCTCGACGCTCGCCCGCCGGCTGGTCGTGAGCCGGCCGAGCGTCACCGCGCTCGTCGACGGCCTCGTCGCCCGCGGGCTGGTCGAGCGCGGCACGGACCCGGCCGACCGCCGCCACGTCACCCACCTGGTCACCCCCCAGGGGCACGAGGTGCTCGCCCGGGCCGACCGCACCGCCGCGGGCCGTCTGCAGGACCTCTCCGCACACCTGTCTCCCGACGACGTCCCCGCCGCGCGCGCGGGCCTCGCCGCCTGGGGCCGGGCGCTCGACTCGTACCGCGAGACCGCAACGCGCGCGCGCCACTGGCCCTCGACGTCCCCGACAGGAGATCCCATGCCGCCCACCGCGACCCAGGACACCGACCCGGCACCCGACAACCCATCCGTCGCCGACCTCGACGCAGCTGCGCAGGAACGGCAGGCGCTGGCCGAGCGCGCGGCCGCCACCGGCATGCTCAGCGCCCTGTGGGCCTCCGTGCAGCCCGACGCCCCCGCCATCCGCTCGGAGCACGGCGACCGGACGTTCGCCGAGCTCAACGGCCGCGTGAACCAGCTGGCCCGGGCCCTGCGCGCCCGTGGCCTGCGCGCCGGCGACTCGGTCGTGCTCATCTGCTCGAACCGGCCCGAGTGGGTCGAGACGCTCTACGCCGCCCAGCGCACCGGGCTGCGGCTGACGCCGGTCAACTGGCACCTCACCGCCGACGAGATGAACTACATCCTGCGCGACTGCGGCGCGGGCGCCGTGGTCACCGAGCACCGCTTCGCCGAGACCGTCGCCTCCGCGCTGGACGGCGTGGACGCCCGCGCCCTGCTCGTCATCGGAGCGGCACCCGGCGATCGGTACGCCCCGTTCGAGGACTACGAGCAGGCACTGGCCGGCGAGCCGACGGAGAACATCGAGGACCCGGTGCTCGGCAGCACCATGGCCTACACCTCGGGCACCACCGGACGCCCCAAGGGCGTGCACCGCCCCGGCGGCGCCGCCGTGTCGCCGTTCACCGCGCTCATCGGCGACGTCTCGGGCTACGTCGCCGGCCAGGACCTGAACCTGGTCACCGGCCCGCTGTACCACTCGGCGCCGCTCGCCTTCTCGCTGAGCCTGCCGATGACCCGCGGCGCCGGTGTGGTGCTCATGGACAAGTGGGACGCCGAGGAGACGCTCCGCCTGATCCAGCAGCACCGGATCACCCACACGCATCTGGTGCCCACGATGTTCCACCGCATGATCTCCCTGCCGCAGGAGGTCAAGGACCGCTACGACACGAGCAGCCTGCGCCACGTCTGGCACGGTGCGGCGCCCTGCCCGGTACCGGTCAAGCAGGCCTTCATGGACTGGCTGGGCCCGATCGCGTGGGAGTACTACGCGGCCACCGAGGGCTTCGGCTCCGTCGTCGGCCCGCACGAGTGGCTGGCCCGCCCCGGCACCGTCGGCCTGCCGCCCGCCGGGCACATCCGCATCCTCGACGAGGCGGGCGACGAGCTCCCCGCCGGCGTCCCCGGCACGATCTACCTGCGGGCACCGGACACCAACCGGTTCGAGTACCTCGGCGACGAGGCGAAGACCTCGTCGTCGTACAAGGGCGACTACTTCACCCTCGGCGACGTCGGCCTCCTCGACGACGAGGGCTGGCTCTTCCTGACCGACCGCAGCGTCGACCTGATCATCTCCGGCGGGGTCAACGTCTACCCCGCCGAGGTCGAGGCCGTGCTCATCACCCACCCCTCGGTGGGCGACATCGGCGTCATCGGTGTGCCGGACCCCGAGTGGGGCGAGTCGGTGAAGGCCGTCGTCGAGCTGCAGCCGGGCTACGAGCCGACCGCGGCGCTCGCCGAGGAGCTGCAGAACTGGGCCCGCGAGCGACTGGCCCACTTCAAGTGCCCGCGCACGGTCGACTTCGTCGAGGAACTGCCGCGCACACCCTCCGGAAAGCTCTCCAAGCGGGTCCTGCGGGAGAACTTCCGCCAGCAGGCCGCCGCCGGCACGGACGCCTGAGAGGAACGACATGCCACTGACCGTCCGACCGATCCCCACGCTCGACGAGCGCATCAACGACATCCGGATGCGCACCGCCGAGATCGTGAACGACGACATCCTCCCCAACGAGCAGGCGCTCCGGCGCTCCGGCCACGGCGGCTACATCGACGACACGCAGCCGGCGGTCATCGACGCGAAGGCGCTGCGCGAGGAGATCAAGCAGAAGGTCCGCAAGGCCGGCCTCTGGGCGCCCCACCTCCCCCCGGAGTACGGCGGCATGGGGCTGGACTTCCTGGCGCACGCCTACATGAACGAGGTCCTCGCCTACGCCACCGGCGCCGCGGCCCTCTTCGGCGTCGTCGCCCCCAACTCGGGCAACCAGAAGATCCTGCTCAAGTACGGCACCGAGGAGCAGAAGGAGCAGTGGCTCCGCCCCCTCGTCGAGGGCGACATGGAGTCCGGCTTCTCGATGACCGAGCCGGAGAACCCGGGCTCGGACCCCCGCTCGCTCACCACGACCGCGGTCCGCGACGGCGACGACCTCGTGCTCAACGGGCACAAGTGGTTCACCTCCAACGGCCACGCCGCGGACTTCTTCATCGTCATGACCCGCGTCGTCGACGCCGACCACGACCCCGCGTCGGGCCGGGGCCAGATGGCGCAGCTCATCGTGCCGACGGACACCCCCGGCGTGAACATCGTCCGGGGCGTGGGCATCTGGGGCCGGTCGACGTCGGACCACGTCGAGGTCCGCTACGAGAACGTGCGGGTGCCGGCCACGAACCTGCTGGGCGCCGTCGGCCAGGGCCACCAGGCCGCCCAGGACCGGCTCGGTGCCGGCCGCGTCTTCCACTGCATGAACTCCATCGGCCAGATGTGGCGCGCCTTCGACCTCATGGTCGAGCGGGCCACCACCCGGACCGTCCACGGCGGCCCGCTCCAGGACAAGCAGTTCGTCCAGGGCTTCATCGCCGACAGCTACATGGACATCAGCGCCGCCCGCCTGATGACCATCCAGGCCGCCGAGCGCGTCGCCCGGAACGACCGGGGCGCCCGCACCGACATCTCCTCGATCAAGGTGTTCGTGCCCGCGGCCTACACCCGGGTCGTGGACCGGGCCATCCAGGTGTGGGGAGCGGCCGGGGTCTCCAGCGACCTGCCGCTGTCCAGCATGTACCTCGGCGCACGCACCCTGCGTCTCGCCGACGGACCGGACGAGGTGCACAAGGTGCTGATCGCCAAGCACGTGCTCGACCGGTACGCCACCGAGGGCGGCTGGGACTTCGGCAACTGACCCGCCCGCCCGCACCGTGCAGATGACTTGCCCTGTCCGTACGACTCCTGAGAGGTTCACCCCATGCTGATGCAGTTCGACAAGGAGCAGGAAGAGCTGCGCCGCACCCTGCGCCGCTTCCTCGAGACCAAGGCCTCCTCCGAGGAGGTCCGCCGCCTCATGGAGACCGAGGAGGGCTACGACCCCGCGGTCTGGAAGCAGATGGCCGACCAGCTGGGCCTCCAGGGCCTGGCGATCCCCGAGGAGTTCGGCGGCTCGGGCTTCGGCATCCTGGAGACCGCGCTGGTGACCGAGGAGATGGGCCGCGCCCTGCTGCCCGCCCCCTACCTGGCCACCGTCCTCGCGGCCAACCTGCTCCAGCTGTCGGACGACCAGCAGGCCAAGGCCGACCTCCTGCCCGGCATCGCCGACGGGTCGACGATCGCCACGGTCGCCCTGGCCGAGGCCGACGGCACGTGGACGGCGGAGAACCTCCAGACCCGCGCCACGCAGTCCGGCGACGGCTGGACCCTCGAGGGCCAGAAGTCCTTCGTCCTCGACGGCACGACCGCCACGCTGCTGCTCGTGGTCGCGGAGACCCCGGGCGGGCCCAGCGTGTTCGCGGTCGAGGGCTCGGCCTCCGGCGTCTCCCCGCGGGCGCTGACCACCCTGGACATGACCCGCAAGCTGGCGGAGGTGAGCTTCTCGGGCACCCCGGCCCGCCTCGTCGGCGCCGAGGGCGACGCCGCGACGCTGATCCCCCGGCTGATGCGCATCGCCGTGGTCCTGCTCGCCACCGAGCAGGTCGGCGGCGCCCAGCGCTGCCTCGAGCGGACCGTCGAGTACGTCAACATCCGGTACCAGTTCGGCCGCCCGGTCGGCAGCTTCCAGGCGGTCAAGCACCGCTGCGCCGACATGCTGCTCGAGGTGGAGTCCGCCCGATCGGCGGCCTACTACGCCCTGTGGGCGCTGGCCGAGGGCGCCGACGACGCCGAGATCTCGGTCGACCTCGCCAAGGCCTACTGCTCCGAGGCGTACTGGATCGCGGCCTCGGACTCGATCCAGCTGCACGGCGGCATCGCCTTCACCTGGGAGCACGACGCGCACCTGTACTACCGGCGCGCCAAGTCCACCAGCCTGCTGTTCGGCACCCCGACCGAGCACTGGGACGCCGTGGCGGAGAAGCTCCTCGCCTGACCGCGTCAGGCACCGCGACCCCCGTACCGGCCCCGAGCCGGCACGGGGGTCGCTGCACGTCCGGGGCCGGTCGCCGGGCGGCCGGGCGAGGAACCGGCTAGAACGGGGGCATGTGCCACGACCACGACAGCCGCCCGCCCGCCCCGCCCCGTAGCGGACCCGTGGCCGCCCGGGAGGGTCTCACCCTGACCGCCGCCGACGGGACGCGCTTCGCCGCGGCCTACGCCGCCCCGGCCGGCACCCCGCGCACCGGCGTGGTGGTGCTGCCGGACATCCGCGGCCTGCACCCCTACTACGTGGCCCTGGCCGAGCGCTTCGCCGAGGCGGGCGTGGCCGCGGTCGCGATGGACTGGTTCGGCCGGACGGCGGGCGTGCCGGAGGACGGGACCCGGGGCGAGGACTTCGGCTGGCAGGAGCACATCCCGCAGACGACCACCGCCGGCATCGACGCCGACATCGTGGCCGCGATGGCTGCGCTCCGGGAGCGGCACGGCGCGGACCTGCCCGTCGTGACGGTCGGCTTCTGCTTCGGCGGGAGCCACTCCTGGCGGCAGTCCGGTGGCGACCTGGGCCTCGCCGGGTGCGCCGGCTTCTACGGCCGCCCCTCGCTGGTCGGCGACGCGGCTGCGCGGGCCGCGCTGCCGACGGTGATGCTGATCGCCGGCGACGACAAGGCCACCCCGGTCGAGGACCAGCTCGCGCTGGCCGGGACGATGCGCGCCGCCGGCGCCGACGTGGACGCCGCGGTCTACGACGGCGCCCCGCACTCGTTCTTCGACCGTGCCTACGGCGACTGGAGCGACGCCTGCCGGGACGCCTGGGAGCACGTCCTCGGGCTCACCGACCGGGTCGCGCGCGGCTGAGCCGGTCGCCCGGTCCCCCGGTCGCCGTGTCCGCCGCGGAGTGCCGCGGAGTGCCGCGACGCACGACCGCAGCCGGGCGGACCAGTGTTCTGGTCCGCCCGGCCGTGGGACGCGCTCCGTGCTGCAGGCCTCAGGGGGCGGCAGTGGCTCCCGCCATGTGCCGGCCACCTTCGGGCGCCTGGTCCCCCACCAGCGGGAAGTGGCAGGCGACGTACTGCTCGCGCGACACCTCACGCATCTGCGGCTCCTGCTCCGCGCAGAGCTCCTGCGCCCGGGGGCACCGGGTGCGGAAGCGGCACCCGCTGGGCGGGTTGACCGGCGAGGGCAGCTCCCCGGTCAGGCCGGCGTCACTGTGCTTGGCCTCCGGGTCCGGCTCCGGGATCGAGGCGAGCAGCGCAGCCGTGTAGGGATGCGCCGGCCCCCCGTACAGCGTGTCCGACGGCGCGACCTCGCAGATCTTGCCGAGGTACATCACCGCGACCCGGTCGCTGATGTTCTTCACGACGGCGAGGTCGTGGGCGATGAACACCATCGTGAGGTTGTACTCGGCCTTGAGGTCCTCGAGCAGGTTGAGGATCTGCGCCTGCACCGAGACGTCCAGGGCCGACACCGGCTCGTCGCAGATCAGCACCTCGGGCCGCATGATGAGCGACCGCGCGATGGAGACGCGCTGGCACTGACCACCCGACATCTCGTGCGGACGTCGTCCGCCCGCCCGCTCGGGGTCGAGCCCGACCTCCGACAGCATGTCGTCGACGCGGGGATCGTCGGCGCCCTTGCCCTCCCAGATCGACAGCCCTTCGGCCACGATGTCCTTGACCCGGCGCCGCGGGTTCAGCGACGAGATCGGGTCCTGGTAGATCATCTGCAGCTTCGTGCGGCTGCGCCGGAGTTCGTCCGCCGACAGGGAACTCAGGTCCGTCTCACCGAACATGACCTTCCCACCGGTCGGGCGAGGCGCCTGCATGATCGCGCGCCCGGTCGTCGACTTCCCGCACCCGGACTCCCCGACGAGGCCCAGGGTCTCGCCCTTGGCGATGTCGAAGCTGATCCCGGAGACGGCGTGCACCTTCTGCCCCCGCTCCAGCGGGAACTCCACGACCAGCCCTTCGACGCGCAGGACGATGTCGTCCGAATCCCGCAGGTGCGCGGTACCACTGCCGGCCATCAGGCTGCTCCTGCCGTTGCGAGAACTGTGCTGTCCAGAGGCGTTCCCGCCGCGGTGCGTCCGGCGGCCACGTTGCGCGCGAGCGCCTCCTGGCCGGCCGTCGTCCCCACCGGGAAGTGGCAGGCCGCCTCGTGCCCGGGGGCGTGCGGCGCGAGCTGCGGCGTCTCCGTCAGGCACTTGTCCTGGGCGTAGTTGCACCGCGGCGCGAACGGGCAGCCGGCCGGCGGGTCGACGAGGTCCGGTGGCCGCCCCGGGATGGCCGCCAGCCTGGTGTGGCTGGGCTGGTGCAGCCGCGGGATGGACCGCAGCAGGCCCTCCGTGTACGGCATCCGGGTGCGGGCGAACAGCTCGCGCGTGGGCGCCCGCTCGACGATCCGGCCGGCGTACATGACCGCGATCTCGTCCGCCCGGCCCGCGACCACGCCGAGGTCGTGGGTGATGATGATCAGTCCCATGTTGCGCTCGTCCTGCTGAGCCTCCAGCAGGTCGAGGATCTGGCGCTGGACGGTGACGTCCAGCGCCGTCGTCGGCTCGTCGGCGACCAGCAGCTTCGGGCTGCAGGCGAGCGCGATGGCGATGGTCACGCGCTGCCGCATGCCGCCGGACAGCTGGTGCGGGTACTCCCCCAGCCGACGCTCGGCCGCCGGGATCCCGACCGACTTGAGCAGCTCCACGGCGTGCGCCTTGGCCACCTTGCCCTTCTCGCGCAGGTGGATGCCCAGGGACTCGGTGATCTGCTCGCCGATCTTGGTGACCGGGTTCAGCGAGGTCATCGGGTCCTGCAGGATCATCGCGAGCTCTGCGCCCCAGATGGTGCGCATCTCCTTGTTCTTCATGGTCGTGAGCTCACGACCCTCGAAGCGCACGGAGCCCTCGCGGATGGTGTTCGACTTGGGCAGCAGATTCATGATCGACCGCGAGAGCACGGTCTTGCCCGAGCCGGACTCCCCCACGATGCCGAGCGTCTTGCCACGGTCCACCCGCAGGGAGACGCCGTCCACCGCCTTCACCACACCTCGCGGCGTGTCGAAGTAGGTGCGCAGGTTCTCCACCTCGAGGAGCGGTTCGCCCGCCCGGTCTTCCAACTGCGCGGTGGTCACAGATTGCTCCCTCGGACGTCGAACTTCGTACGCAGCGCGTCGCCGACCAGATTGAGCGACAGCACCGTCAGGAACATGGCGATGGAGGGGATGAGGACGACGTGCGGGGCCTCGCTGAGGTACCGCTTGCCGTCGAAGATCATCCCGCCCCAGGTGGGTGCCGGCTGCTGGACGCTGAGCCCGAGGAAGGCGAGCGTCCCTTCCAGGACAATCACCACGCCCATCGCCACCAGGCCGAACGCGGCCACGGGGAGCACCACGTTGGGCAGGATCTCCCGCGCCAGGACGCGGGAGTTCTTGGCACCCATCGTCCGGGCGGCCCGGACGAACTCCCGCTCGGCGACGGCGAGCGTCGTCGCCCTCGCCACACGGGTGTAGATCGGGATCGAGAGGAACCCGACGATCAGCGAGATCACGACCAGGCTCCGGCCGACGAAGGCCAGCAGGACCAGCAGCAGCACCAGGGCCGGGAAGGCCAGGATGATGTTGATGATCGTCATCAGGATCGTCTCGGTCTTCCCGCGGAAGAACCCCGAGATGATCCCGAGGAAGCCGCCCACGACCATGCCGATGGCGACGGCCGTGACGCTGATGGTGACCGAGACGCGAGCGCCGTGGACCAGGCGGGCCAGGGTGTCACGACCCAGGCCGTCGGTACCCAGCAGGCCCGATTCCCCGGGCAGCGCCAGCTTGTTGATGACGTCGGGCGTCAGCGGGTCCCTGACCGGCAGCAGGTCGGCGAAGACGGCGCAGATGAGCACCACCACCAGCCAGACCGTCGCCATCCAGAAGGTGAGGCCGTAGCCGCGCTTCTTCTTCTTGGCGGGCTCGGTGGTGACCGCCGAGGGATCGGTGTGGAGCGGATCCTTCGGGTCGGCCTGGTCGAGGGTGCCCGGATGAGGAGCACCCAGCACCGGGATAGGAGTCTGCACCTCCGAAGCACCCTCGGCACGCGAGCCGGCGGGTGTCTTCGGCGAGTCGTCAGACTCGTGCCGTACTACGTCCATGGGAAATCCTCGGGTCGAGGTACGAGTAAAGGATGTCGACGGTGAAGTTCACGACGACGTAGCTGACGGCGATCACCAGCGCGACGCCCTGGACCATGAGCAGGTCGCGGACCAGCACCGCCTCCAGGAGGAGGCGGCCGACGCCCGGAAGGGCGAACAGCGTCTCGATGACCACCGAGCCGCCGATGATCGCCCCGACCTGCACACCCGCGACCGTCATCAGCGAGAACGACGACGGGCGCAGGGCGTGCCGGAACAGGATCCGCCGGTTGGAGACGCCCTTGACGCGGGCCATGGTCACGAAGTCCTGCTGCAGCGTCCCGATCATGTCGGTGCGGAGCAGCCGGGTGTAGACCGCCATCTCGGCGATCGCCAGGGACAACGCGGGCAGCAACGCCGACCGGAGGTTCTGCAACGGGTCGTCGGTGAAGTTGACCCAGCCGGTCGCGGGCAGGACGCCGAGCCACACGGCGAAGATCAGGATGAGCAGGATCGCCACCATGAAGTTCGGCACCGCGAGGAGGCCGAAGCTCGTGCTGCTGATCAGCTTGTCGGTCCGCGTGCCGGCCCGGTAGGCCGACAGCATCCCGACCGGGATCGCGATCGCCAGCGCGATGAGGATGGCGAGGATGCCGATCTCCGCGGTGACCGGAAGCCGGTCGATGATGGCCTCGCTGACCGGCTCGTTCGTCCGGTAGGAGCGACCGAAGTCGCCGGTCAGCGCATCACCGATCCAGTTCAGGTACCGCACGGGCAACGGGTCGTCCAGGCCCAGATCGGCCCGGACGGCCGCGATGGCCTCGGGTGTCGCGTTCTCCGCTCCCAGGATCTGCAGCGCCGGGTCACCGGGCAGCAGGCTGGTCATGAGGAAGGTCAGCAGCGACACCGCGAACAGGGTGGCGAGCAGCGACGGGAGCCTACGGAGGACATACACGGGCGGTTACTCCGTCGTCCAGACGTGGCCCCACATGATCTGCGAGCTGGCCGCGCCGTTGCCCATGGTGCCGTCCGGGAAGGTCCAGCCGTCCAGGTTGCGCACCTCGTCCTGGGAAGCCATCACGGTCAGCGTCCCTCCGCTGTAGGTGTTGGGAACGTTCTCGTTGAGCACCTCACCGATGGCCTCGACAGCCGCCTTGCGCTCGTCGACGTCGGTGGTGGTGCGCAGTATCTCGAGCTGCTCGTCGATCTCCGGGCTCTGGAACGCCGTCATGTTGAGCGGTCCTTCCGTGAACGCCTGCTGGAACACGATGTACGGGTCGCGGTCGGCGCCGACGCGGGTGCAGCCCATGTCGTAGTCACGGGCCAGCATGTCCTGGATCCACGCAGCCTGCTCCTTCTGCTCGAGCTCGACCTCCGCGCCCAGGACGTTGAAGAAGGCCTGGTAGAGCTGCGACAGCTCGTTGAGGCTCGGGTCCGGCGGGCAGGTGAAGGTGAAGGACAGGGGCTCACCCGCCGCCTTGCCGTCGCTGCGCTCCGGGTCGTTGACGTAGTCGTCGTACAGCTCCTGGGCCTTCTCCACGTCGTACTCCGGGTAGGACGCCTCGAGGGCCTCGGAGTAGTAGGGGCTGTCCGGGCTGAAGAACTGGGTCTGCAGCGGCGTGACGCCCTTGCCGCCGAGGACCTCGATCAGGGCCTCCTGGTTCATCGCGTGGGCCAGCGCCTGACGGACGCGGACGTCGTCGAACGGCGGCCGGCTGACGTTCATCGTCGAGCCGCCGGAGTTGCTGCCCAGGTGCTCGAAGTTGGTCACGCCGTCGAGCTCGCGGGCGCGCACCACGGTGCTCTGCCGCAGCGACTGCATGACGTCGATGTCAGCGCTCTGCAGGCTGGACAGGCGGGTGTCCTCGTCCGGGATCGGGCGGAAGACGATCTCGTCCAGGTAGGGCAGCCCCTCCTGCCAGTAGTTCTCGTTCTTCTCCAGCACCAGGCGGCTGTCGCGCTGCCAGCTGCCGAAGGAGAAGGGCCCGGTGCCCACCGGGTTGGCACCGGCGTCGGGACCGAACTGGGCGGCGGCGGTCGGCGAGAACGGCCAGCCGGCGGCACCGACGAGGTTGTCGGGGAACGCGGCGTTGGTCTCGGCCAGGCGGTAGACGACGGTGAGGTCGTCGACGACGTCCAGGGAGGTCACGTCGGAGACGGAAGCGGCGACGTTCGACCCCGGCTTCGTCAGGTACTCGTCGAAGATCGTCTTCAGCGCCTGGGCGTTCAACGGGGTGCCGTCGTGGAAGGTGACGCCCGGGCGGAGCTTCAGCGTCCACTCCGAGAGGTCCTCGTTGGGCTCCATCGACTCCGCGAGGTACGGCTCGACGGCGCCGTCCTCCGTGCGGTGCATCAGCGGGTCGTAGAGCGCGTAGGCGACGTTCACGCCCGGCTGGTTGAACGTGCCCTCGCCGGGCAGCCAGCTGTTCGTCTCGGCCTCCAGGCCGACGGTGATGGAACCGCCCTCGACCGGGTCACCGGCCTCCACGTCCTCGGACACTGCGCCGGCCTCGGCGTCTCCGTTCTCGTCACTGCTGCCGCCGCAAGCGGCGCTCCCGAGCAGCAGACCCACGAGCCCCACGGAAGCGAGAGCCCGTTTCCACGGACCTCTCATCGGGCGCCGATGTCCTCGCATGTAATTACTCCTTGACCAGTTCGTACCGGCACAGCGACGGACCGGCAGACGGCGCGTCGATGTGCGAGCGCCCACAGCGCGTGCTGGGAGTCTGTCCTACCGGAGTGGGCTGCGTCACTAGGCGCCTCGCCACTCTCGCCGGGGGCCGGACTATGCGGTGCGCACAACGTGGCTGTGCGCTCGGCGGAGGGCCCGCGACGCCGCCCGCCGGGCCCGCGCCCGAGCGGATCCGCCGTGCGCCTGCGGCACGCCGCGGCACGCCGTCGGGCGGTCGCCCAGCGGCCCGGACAGCACGGCGACCGGACAGCACAGCCGCCCGCACAGCACGGCGGCCCGGGCGTGTCTGCCCGGGCCGCCGTGTCCGTCGAGGGAGCTACTCGGCGATCCAGACGTGACCCCACATGGCGGTCGCACCCGGCACGCCGTCACCCGCCGTGCCGTCCGGGAACTCCCAGCCCCCGACGTTCTTCACCTGCTCCTGCACCGCGATGTCGGTGAGGGTGTAGCCGGTGAAGAGGTTCGGCACGTTCTCCGAGACGTCCAGGCTGATCGCCTCGACCGCCTCCTGGCGCTCGGGCAGGTCCGTGGTCGTGCGCAGGATCTGCAGGTTCTCGTCGATCACGTCGCTGGTGTACCCGGTGAAGTTCAGCGGGCCCGGGGTGAACGCCTGGCTCAGCGTGACGTAGGGATCGGTCTCGGCGCCGACCCGCCAGCACTGCACGTCGTAGTCCTTCGCGATCCCGTTCTGGATGTGGGCGGCCTGCTCGACCGTGTTGAGCTCCACGTCGATCCCCAGGTTGCTCCAGTAGCTCTGGTAGAGCTGCGACAGCTCGTTCAGGCTCGGGTCGGGCGGGCAGTTGTAGGTGAAGGCGAGATCGGTCCCCACCGGCTGACCGTCGGAGCGGTCCGGGTCGTTGATGTACTCGTCGTACAGCTCCTGCGCCCGCTCCGGCTCGAAGGTCGGGAACGCCTCGGCCGCGGCCTCGGAGTAGAAGGGGCTGTCCGGGCTGAAGTACTGCGTCGCGTCCGGGGTCAGGCCGGTGCCCCCGATGACCTCGATCAGCGCCGCCTGGTCGATGCCGTACGCCAGGGCCTGACGCACCCGCACGTCGTCGAACGGCGGCTTGCTGGTGTTGATGATCGAACCGCCGCTGTTGTTGCCCAGGTACTCGTAGTTGTCCACGCCGTCCAGCTCGCGGGCCCGGGCGATGGTGCCCTGCCGCAGGGACTGCATGGCCTGGATGTCACCGCTCTGCAGGCTGGCCAGGCGGGTGTCCTCGTCGGGGATCGGCCGGAAGGTGATCCCGTCCAGGTAGGGCAGGCCCTCCTGCCAGTAGTTCTCGTTCCGCTCGAGCTCGAGGGCGCTGTCACGCTGCCAGCTGCTGAACTTGAACGGGCCCGTGCCCACCGGGTTGGCGCCGGCGTCGGGGCCGAACTCCGCCGCCGCGGTGGGCGAGAACGGCCAGCCGGGGGATCCGGTCAGCAGATCGGGGAACGCGGCGTTGGGCTCGTCCAGCACGTACCTCACCGTGAGGTCGTCGACGACCTCGAGGGAGGCGCCGGCCAGCGTCGCCGTCAGGTTGGACGTGGGGATGACGAGGTACTCGTCCCAGATCGTCTTCAGCGCCTCCGCGTTCAGCGGGGTGCCGTCGTGGAACTGGATGTCCGGGCGGAGCGTCAGGGTCCACTCGGTGAGGTCCTCGTTGGGCTCCATGGACTCGGCCAGGTACGGCCTGAGCTCGCCGTCCTCGGTGCGCTTCATCAGCGGGTCGTACAGGGCGTAGGCCACCGCCGTGCCCGGGTTGCTGAACGACCCCTCGCCGGGCAGCCAGCTGTTGGTCTCGGCCTCCAGGCCGACCTCGAGGGTCCCGCCGGTCACCGGCTCGCCCTGCTCCGAGGGCGGGTCCTCCCCCGCCCCCTGGTTCGAACCGCCGTCGCCACCGCCGTCGTCACCGCCACCGCAGGCGGCGGTACCGAGCAGCAGGGCCGCCAGACCGACGGCCGCCAGCGATCGATCCCAGGGGCCCCTCGTCGAGCGCCGATGTCCTCGCATGAATCACTCCTCAACAACCTGCCGGCACGACGACGCGCCGGGGACCGGCACCTCGAGGTGTGCGCCCACATCGCGCTGGAGGAGCATGGACCAGATCGTGACGCGCGTCACCAGTTGTTGCAGTCCTGTAACACGACCGGTGCGACGCGCTGCCCCGGGCCGCGCTGTCCGCGTCGGGCATCGAGGACCCGCGGCGGGACGGGGCAGGACGCACGACGGCCCGAGCGATGTCTCGCTCGGGCCGTCGCGTGGATGCACCGGATCGGTGCATCACCGGGTCATCCGGTCACCGGATCAGTCGGTCACCCAGACGTGGCCCCACATGATCTGTGCGTTGTTGGCGCCGTTGCCCTCGGTGCCGTCCGGGAACGTCCAGCCGTCCAGGTTCTTCACCGCGTCACGGGTGGCCATGACGGTCAGCGTGCCTGCGGAGAAGGTGTTCGGGACGTTCTCGTTGAGCACCTCGCCGATGGCCTCGACGGCCGCCTTGCGCTCCTCGATGTCGGTGGTCGTCTTGAGCACCTCGAGCTGCGCGTCGATCTCGGGCGACTGGAACGCCGTCATGTTCAGCGGGTTGGGCTGGAAGGCCTGGCTGAACACGATGTAGGGGTCGCGGTCGGCACCCACGCGGGTGCAGCCGGCCTCGTAGTCACGGGCGAGCATGTCCTGGATCCAGGCGGCCTGCTCGGTCTGCTCGAGCTCGACCTCCGCACCCAGCGCACCGAAGAAGGCCTGGTAGAGCTGCGACAGCTCGTTCAGGCTGGGGTCCGGCGGGCACTGGAAGGTGAACGAGATGGGCTCGCCCACCGCCTTGCCGTCGGACCGCTCCGGGTCGTTGACGTAGTCGTCGTAGAGCTCCTGCGCCCGCTCCAGGTCGTAGGACGGGTAGCTCTCCTCGAGAGCCTCGGAGTAGTACGGGCTGTCCGGGCTGAAGAACTGCGTCTGCGGCGGCGTGACACCCGACCCACCGAGGACCTCGATCAGGGCCTCCTGGTCCATCGCGTGGGCCAGCGCCTGGCGGACGCGGACGTCGTCGAACGGCGGCTGGCTGACGTTCATCGTCATGCCGCCGGAGTTGCTGCCCAGGTGCTCGAAGTTGTTGACGTTCTCGAGGTCGCGGGCCCGGACGACGGTGCTCTGCCGCAGCGACTGCATGACGTCGATGTCACCGCTCTGCAGGCTGGACAGGCGGGTGTCCTCGTCCGGGATCGGACGGAAGACGATCTCGTCCAGGTAGGGCAGCCCCTCCTGCCAGTAGTCCTCGTTCTTCTCGACCACCAGGCGGCTGTCGCGCTGCCAGCTGCTGAACGTGAAGGGCCCGGTGCCCACCGGGTTGGCACCGGCGTCCTCACCGGCGGCCGCGGCGGCGGTCGGCGAGAACGGCCAGCCGGCGGCGAGGACGAGGTTGTCCGGGAAGGCGGCGTTGGTCTCGGCCAGGCGGTAGACGACGGTGAGGTCGTCGACGACGTCCAGGGAGGTGACCTCGGCCAGCGTCGCGGCCAGGTTCGAGGACGGG
This sequence comes from Blastococcus sp., assembly GCA_042090795.1. Lineage (GTDB taxonomy): Bacteria > Actinomycetota > Actinomycetes > Mycobacteriales > Geodermatophilaceae > Blastococcus. The sequence continues at coordinate 20,975 of JBELIQ010000034.1, forward strand.
GCCGTGAGGTATTCGTCGAAGATCGTCTTCAGCGCCTGCGCGTCCAGCGGGGTGCCGTCGTGGAAGGTGATGCCCGGACGGAGCTTCAGCGTCCACTCCGAGAGGTCCTCGTTGGGCTCCATCGACTCGGCCAGATAGGGCTTGACCTCGCCGTCCGCGGTGCGCTGCATGAGCGGGTCGTAGATGGAGTAGGCGACGTTCACGCCCGGCTGGTTGAACGTGCCCTCGCCGGGCAGCCAGCTGTTCGTCTCGGCCTCCAGGCCGACGGTGATGGAGCCACCCTCGACCGGGTCACCGGCCTCGACGACGTCGTTGACGGCGCCGGCCTCGGCGTCCGTGCCCGCGTCGTCCCCGCTGCCGCAGGCGGCGCTGCCCAGCAGGAGACCCGCGAGGCCCACGGATACGAGTGCCCGCTTCCACGGGCCCCTCATCGGGCGCCGGTGTTGTTGCATGTCTGAACTCCTCGACCAGTTGCTTGTGCCACGCCGACGGCATGCCGTCAGCAGGCGCGTCGAGGTGCGGGCGCACGGAGCGCCTGGTCGGAGTCTCCCCCGGGAGTGTGCGGAGAGTCATTGGGCGCCTCGCCATGGTTACCCAGGGTGAGACCCGGCGGTCCGCACAGCAGGGTCGGTGTGCTAGCGGAGCGCGCGCCAGGGCGGCCCGGGCGAGGATCCGCCCGAGCCGCCGTGGAGTGCGATCGACTACTCGGCCAGCCAGACGTGGCCCCACATCGCGGTGCCGTCAGGTGTTCCGTTGCCCTCGGAGTCGTCCGGGAACACCCACCCGTCGACGTTCTTGATGGCCTCGTCCACCGCGATGACGGTCAGCGTGCCGCCGGTGAACGTGACCGGCACGTTCTCGGCCAGCACCAGGCTGATCTCCTCGGCCGCCGCCTTGCGCTCCGCCAGGTCGGTGCTCTCCCGCATGATCGCGAGGTTCTCGTCGATCACCGGGTCGGTGAACTCCGTCACGTTGGGCACCCCGGGGGTGAAGGAGCGCTGGAAGACGTAGTACGGATCCCGGGCGGCACCGTGCCGGGTGCAGCCGGCGTCGTAGTCCCGGGCGACGACCTGCTGCGTGTAGGCCGCCTGCTCCACCGCTTCGAGCTCGACCTCCATGCCCAGCGCGGTCCAGAACGACTGGTAGAGCTGGGACAGCTCGTTCAGGCTCGGGTCGGGCGGGCAGGTGTAGGTGAAGCTGATCGGCTCGCCGACCGCCTTGCCGTCGGAGCGCGACGGGTCGTTGATGTACTCGTCGTACAGCTCCTGCGCCTGCGCCGGGTCGTTCGACGGCCACGCCTCGGCCGCCTCCTCGGACCAGAACGGGTCGTCCGGGCCGAAGAACTGGGTCGACGGCGGGGTGAGCCCGCTACCGCCCAGGACCTCGATCAGCGCCTCCTGGTCCAGGGCCAGTGCGAGCGCCTTGCGCACGCGCAGGTCGTCGAAGGGCGGCCGGGCGGTGTTGAAGTTGGACCCACCGCTGTTGTTGCCGAGGAACTCGTAGTTGTCCACGCCCTCGACGTCCCGCGCGCGGTCCACGGTGCTCTGCCGGAGCGACTGCATGGCGTCGATGTCGCCGCTCTGCAGGCTGGACAGGCGGGTGTCCTCGTCCGGGATCGGCCGGAACGTGATCTTGTCCAGGTGGGGCAGCCCCTCTTGCCAGTAGTTCTCGTTCTTCTCCACGACCAGAGCGTTGTCCCGCTGCCAGCTGACGAACTCGAAGGGACCGGTGCCGACGGGGTTCGAGCCGGCGTCGTCACCGGCCGCGGCCGCGGCGGTGGGCGAGAACGGCCAGCCGGCCGGGTCGGAGAGCAGGTCGGGGAACGCCGCGTTGGGCGCCTTCAGCTTGTAGGTGACCGTGAGGTCGTCCACGACCTCGAGCGAGGTCACCTCGGCCAGGTTCGACGCCAGGTTGGAGCCGGGGGCCACCAGGTACTCGTCCCAGATCGTCTTGAGGGCCTGGGCGTTCAGCGGCGTGCCGTCGTGGAAGGTGACGTCCGGACGCAGCGTCAGCGTCCACTCGGTCAGGTCCTCGTTCGGCTCCATCGACTCGGCGAGGTACGGCTGGACGTCACCGTCGGGCGTCCGCTTCATCAACGGGTCGTAGATGGCGTACGCGACGTTGTACCCAGGGTTGCCGAAGTTGCCCGTGCCCGGCAGCCAGCTGTTCGTCTCGGCCTCCAGGCCGACGGTGATCTCGCCGCCGTCGACCGGGTCACCGGCATCCGAGGCGTCGACGACGGCACCGCCGGTACCGTCCCCGCCGCCGCCGTCGCCGTCCCCGTCGTCGGAACCACAGGCCGCCGTCGCCATCAGCAGGCCCACGATCCCCGCGGAGGCGAGGACGCGGCCTGGAGTGCGCCACCGTCCCCGCTGCGTCTGTACGCGCATTGTCCACCCCTCGACGTTGCTCACCAGCAGGGACGGCGACCCACGGTCGGCCGCTCCCCTGTTGTCCGCGCGCTGCTCGCGCTGGAGGGAGTGTCCTCCCTCACAGTGATGGACGTCACTAGCCGTCATGCCACTGACACGGGGGGTCCGGTTATGCGCACCGCACAACGCGGGCCCGGAACGTCACCGCGCAGGCCCGGATCAGCTGCTGCCGGCGTCGCCCAGGACCGAGGGCTCCAACAGGCGCAACGCCTCCACGGCGACGAACAACCGCGCCACGCTCCGCGGGTCCTCCAGCGACTGGCCGCTGAGCTGCTCCAGCCGGGCGAGCCGGTTGCGGACGGTGTTGCGGTGGCAGAAGAGCAGGCGGCCGGTCTCGGTGGAGTTGCCGTTGGTGGCCAGCCAGGTGGCCAGCGTGGCCAGCAGGGTCTGCTGCTCCCCGTCCGGTAGCTCCATGACCGCGCCGAGCAGCAGCCGGGAGACCTCGGTCGAGGTCTCGACGGAGGAGGCCAGCAGCGCCGCCACCGGGTCGTCGTCGATGGCGGTCACGCCGACCGCCCCCGCCGGCAGGCAGCGGCGGGCCACCATCGCCCTGGCCATCGCGACGGAACTGTGCAGGGCGTCGGAGTAGGACCGGCTCAGACCCACCCGCCCCCTGGCCAGCGTGCCGAGCAGCTCGCGGATCGAGGTGACGGTGCGCCACTCGCCGATCGCGACGATCCCGACGGTGCCGTCCGCGGTGGTGCGCCAGGCCGAGCGGACGCCGTGCCCGGCGAGGAAGTCCTCGACACCCGGCAGCCCGGGGAGGCCCCCGGCGGCCTGCTCTGCCGAGACAGCGACGTAGGGCCCCTCCTCGGGCAGGCCGAGCCGGGTCAGGCTGCCGCCCAGGCGGGACCACTCGCCGAGGCGCCCGTCGACCAGCGCGTCCAGCAGCAGCCGCCGCCGTTCCCGATCGGCGTCCGTGAGCGCGGTGAGCCCGGCGTCGTACCCGGCGGCCAGCGCACGCGACTGCTCGTCGAGCAGCGCCCAGAACCCGGCCGACTGCGCCAGGAAGGCCGCCATCTCCCCCGGTCCCCGCCGGGACGCCCGCTCGGCGAGCTCGCGCCACACCACCGAGGCGGCGGCCTGCAGTCCGCGCAGGACGACCGCCAGCGGGATGCTCTGCTCCGCCCGGCGCCGGCCGACGGCGGCCATCCCGACGTCGCCGCTCCGGGCACCCTCCCGCTCCCCGGAGAGCCGCCCGAGCGTGGCCTCGAGCTGGGCGGTGAGCTCGCCGGTCATGAGCGCCGCATCGAGCCGCCGGCAGGCCGGCTCCTCGGCGCGCAGCCGCTGGACCACCTCGTCGGCGAGCGCGGCGACGTCGCCGTCGAGCACCTCCCCGGCGATCGCGGCCAGCACCGGCGGAGGAGCGTCGTCGCCGGGACGCCAGGGCCGGCAGGACCGCGCCTGGTCGGTCTCGAGCGGCTCGGACACTGCGCCTCCGGAGGTGTGGCGCCCGACGGACGGGCGAGCGGCAGGACGATGGATGCGTCCGAGTGTTCCCCGGACCCCGTCCCGGGCGTCTACCGGCCGCGGGAGGAAGACGAATTAGTTAGAGCCTTGCACTTTTCCAGGGGAGCACTAGGTTCGGGGGACCCGAGCGCCCGAAGGAGTGCGTATGGCCACCGAGACCACGACCGCCGAACCGCTGGACACCACCGCCCAGGTCCGTCAGGCCGTCAAGGCTTTCATCGACGAGCACTGGGACCCGTCGGTCTCCCTCAAGACCTGGCTCGAGCGCCTGGCGGACTCCGGCTGGGCGGTGCCGCAGTGGCCCGCGCAGTGGTTCGGCAAGGGCCTGACCAACGACCTGGCCGCCACCGCCTACGACGAGTTCAAGAAGGTCGGAGCCCCGGGGCCGCCGGCGGGCCTGTCGCGGATGCTCGCGGCGCCGACGATCATCTCCCACGGCACCGACGAGCAGCGGTCCCAGTACATCCGGCGGATCCTCGTGGGTGAGGACGCCTGGTGCCAGCTGTTCAGCGAGCCCGGCGCCGGCTCCGACCTCGCCGCCCTGCAGACCCGGGCCGAGCTGGACGGCGACGAGTACGTCGTCAACGGCCAGAAGGTCTGGACGTCGGGCGCCATGGGGTCCGACGTGGGCATGCTCATCGCGCGCACCGACCCCGACGCCGTCAAGCACGCCGGGATCACGTACTTCGCGATCGAGATGGACCAGCCGGGCATCGAGGTGCGCCCGCTGCGGCAGATCACCGGCGAGGCGCACTTCGCCGAGGTCTTCATCACCGACGCCCGCGTGGCTGCCGACAACATCATCGGTGGCCTCAACAACGGGTGGAACGTCGCCCGCACGACGCTGGCCAACGAGCGCGTCGGCCTGGGCGGTGGCGGCTCCCTCGGGTTCCCGCTGTCGGCTCCGGGCGGTCGCCGGTCGGCGCAGCTGCTCGAGCAGTCCGCCGGCGAGTACATCGAGTCCGTGAAGAAGCAGGCGACCGGTGGTCGCGTGCCGGCCATGATGATGGTCCGCAACGGCGAGGCCCTCGCGAAGATGGCCAAGAGCATGGGCCGCGACCAGGACCCGTCCGTGCGCCAGGGCATCGCCCGGGTGCACGCGCTCACCTCGCTCAACCGCTGGAACACGCTGCGTGCGCGTGCGGCGGTGGAGGCGGGTGGCCGTCCGGGCCCGGAGGCGTCGCTGGGCAAGCTCATGGTCTCGCGGATCACCCGGATGTCCCGCGACGTCGGCATGGAGATCGCCGGCCCGTCGGGCATGCTCGCCGGCGAGGACGGACCGCTGCACGGCGCTCTGGCCCTCCAGTTCCTCGGCGCTCCCGCTCCGTCGATCTACGGCGGGTCCGACGAGGTACAGCACAACATCATCGGTGAGCGGGTGCTCGGCCTCCCCCGCGAGCCCGACGCGTCCAAGGACGTGCCGTTCCGCTCGCTGCGCACGGGCACGCAGTCGCAGTAGGCACCCCGCACCAGTACGGAGACCCGTGGCCCGCCCGAGAGGGTGGGCCACGGGTCTCCGTGCATCGCGGGCCCGGACGGCCCACCCGGTGCAGCGCGGCTCAGGCGTCGGCGGCCGTTGAGGGGCGCGTCCGGCTCAGGTGTCGGCGGCGTCGCTCGCGGCCTGGGCGCGGCCGCCGAACACCTCGGCGGCGATCTCCCGGCGGGCCTCGGCCAGCCACGTGTGCTGGTCGTCGGCCTGGTCGATGAGCCGCTCGAACAGCCCGGCGTCGATCCGCCGGTCGATCGCGGCGAGCTCGCGCAGCGTCTCGAACCCGGCGCGCTTGGCCAGCACCGCCGTCGCGATGAACTCGAACTCGATGAGATCGCTCAGCGGCGACCGGGAGACCAGCCGGCCGTTGAGCTTGGCCCGGGACAGCTTCTCCCCCATCCACACCGCCAGCAGCTTGTACTGGCGGACCGGCGCCCCCAGCGAGGCCATCGTGGCGCGCAGGCCGTCCCGCTCCTCGCGCAGCTCGTCCAGCAGCTGCTCGAGCGGCTGCTCGAAGCGCGTTCCGCGCCAGTGGCCGAGCATCCGGACCACCAGTTCGATGCCACCCCTGGCCGCGGCCAGGTGGTCGTTGCAGTAGACGCCCAGCAGATCGGGGTTGCGCGGTGCGCTCCCGGTGGACGACTCGGACACGGTGCCTCCTGACGACGACGGACTCGGGCCATTGTCGCGGCCGCACCGGTCCCGCGCGCGGCGTAGCGGCCGGTCAGACACGCAGCAGGACGACCACGCCGGCACAGGCCGCCGCCCACAGCGAGCTGGCCAGGGTGCCCACGATGAACCGTTCCGCGGCCGCCGGGGAGCGCAGCTCGGCGAAGCGACCCAACCCCTTGACCGCCAGGACGACGGCAAGCCCCTCGGGCCAGCCGGCCAGCAGCGTGGCGGTCAGCGCAGCGCGCTCCAGCACGCCGATCCAGGCACCCCCTCGCAGGATCTCGGGGTCCTGCGCACCGCCCCCCACGCCGACGGCCGCCGGATCCGCCGCGTGCAGCACGCCGACGGCCACGGGGCCACCCCCGGCCACGGAGGCCAGCACGCCGAGCACGACGGCGCCTCCGAGGACGCCGTCCGTGGCATCACCACCCGCCCAGGCCACCGCCGCCGTGACCGCGAGCAGCGTTCCCATGCCCGCGGCCCGGATCGGCGGGGCGGGCGATCTCCCGACGAGGGCGAGTGCGAGCCCGACGGCGCCCGTGAGGCCCAGCAGCAGCAGGGCGGCGACGTTCATCCCGCCGCCCGGACCAGCATGCGGGCCGCGGTCGGCCGGAGCTCCCGTTCCAGTTCCCACGACCCGGCGGCCAGGCGCTGGCCGACCGCCTGCCGAGAGATGCCGAGGGACGCCGCGGCCTCCGCCTGCGTCCGCCCGTCCTCGACCAGGCCGATGGCCTCCCAGGCCTGGGGGCTGCGCCGCTCGACGATCAGGGCCAGTGCGCTCAGCACGGCCTCCGCGTCCTCGGCGTCCGTGGCAGCCGCGCCGCGGACCGCGACGTGCGCGGACCGCTGCTTGGCCGCGTCGACCGCGCGGCGGGCGCTGAGGAACGCCGGGCCGGCGGCGGCGCGGGTGCTGGACGGCAACGGTGCCTGCACCTGTCCTGCGCCGACACCCACGCTCCAGACCCCCTCGCGCAGCAGGTCGAGGACGACGCCGACGACGACCTCCGGATCGTCGAGCACGCCCTGGAACTCGTCACCGGCGGTGCGCTCGAAGGCCAGCACCACGGGCACCGCGCCCTCCAGGCGGCGGAGCACATCGGCGACCCGGTCCGGGGTGCGCCTGCTGGCTCGCTGGTCGACCGTGAGGACGAAGGGCATCGCGCAAGGCTGACAGCTTTCGGGTCAGCTTGCAAGGCTCAGAGCTTGTCAACCACGTCGGGCGGGAATCCGCCCGTGGCGACGGGCCCCCACCCGGTCACCGTGATCCGCAGCAGCGACTTGCCCTGCCGGGCCATGGCCGCGCGGTACTCGTCCCAGTCGGGGTGCTCCCCGCTGATCGCGCGGTAGTAGTCGACCAGCGGCTCCAGCGCCTCGGGCAGGTCGAGCACCTCGGCCTCGCCGTCGACCTGGACCCAGGGCCCGTCGAAGTCGTCCGACAGCACGCACAGCGACACCGCCGACGTCCGGCGGGCGTTGGTGACCTTGGCCCGCTGCGGATAGGTCGAGATCACGATGCGCCCCTCGCCGTCCACCCCGCACGTCACCGGCGAGAGCTGCACGCCCTCCCCGCGGCGGCGGGTCACCAGCACCGCCTTGTGGCGCGGCCGGAGGAACTCCAGGAGGGCATCGCGGTCGACACGGTCGGCGGTGGCGGTCCTCGGCATGCCCCGACGCTACGACGCGGGTGTGACCATCGCCGGTCGTCGGGTCGGAGCGGCGCGACTATGTTGTGATCACTGCATGAGGTTCCGCCTGCCCGGTCGCTCCGAGCCCGCACCCGACACGAGCACCGACGACACCGGCGACGACGTCCGCGCACCGGACCCCGACGAGCCCGACCAGTACGCCTCCGGGCCCGGCGTCCGGCCCGGCTCCTTCACGCCGGGGACCACCAACATGCGCGGGCAGCGCCTGCAGCAGGCCAGCCGCGCCGTGGCCGGCGCCTCGGCGCAGCTGCTCCTGATCGTCCTCGCGTTGATCGTGGTCGGCTACGTCCTGGGCAAGCTGTGGATCGTCCTGCTGCCCGTCGTCCTGGGTCTGCTGTTCAGCACCGTCCTCTGGCCCCCGGTCCGTTTCCTCCGCGACCACGGGTGGCCCTCCGCGCTCGCCTCCCTCACCGTCCTGCTCACCTTCTTCGCCGCCTTCGCCGGCATCATCACGTGGCTGGCGCCTCAGGTCGTCAACCAGGTCGAGGAGCTCGCCGACGGCGTGACCGGCGGCCTGGAGCAGCTCCAGGACTGGCTGGCCGGTCCGCCGTTCAACATCGGCGAGGAACAGCTCGGCACCGCGGTCGACCAGGTCATCGACTCGGTCCAGGGCAACGCCCAGAACATCGCCGGCTACGCCGTCACGGGCGCCACGGCGATCGGCGGCATCCTGCTCAACCTGGTCCTGGCGCTGGTGCTGACCTTCTTCTTCCTCAAGGACGGCCCGCGCTGGGTCCCGTGGCTGGCCGCGCAGACCGGCCCGCCCGCCGCGCCGCACGTCGCGGCACTGTCCTACAAGACGTGGTCGACGCTCTCGGAGTTCATCCGCCTCCAGGCCGTCGTGGGCTTCGCCGACGCGCTGTTCATCGGTCTGGGTCTGTGGGCCCTCGGCGTACCGCTGGTGCTCCCGCTGGCCGTCCTGACCTTCTTCGGCGCCTTCATCCCCATCATCGGGGCGTTCGTGGCCGGCGGTTTCGCGGTGCTCATCGCACTGGTGGACAGCGGCCCCACCACCGCTCTCCTCGTCCTCGGCCTGATCATCATCGTGCAGCAGATCGAGGGCAACGTGCTGCAGCCGATCCTGCAGGGCCGCGGCCTGAACCTGCACGCCGCCGTCGTCATCCTGGCCGTCACCGCGGGCAGCAGCCTCGCCGGGATCGTCGGTGCCTTCCTCGCCGTCCCGGTGGCTGCGCTGATCGCTGTCTCCTACCGCTACGCGCGCGACCAGCTCGACGGGAAGCAGCCCGAGGTCGACCCCGACGGCACCCGGGCGCAGGTCGTCGAGGACGAGACGGGTGCACACCTGACCCGGGAGCAGGTCGTGCCTCCGGCGGACTCCGACGAGCAGGGGACGACCGTCCCGAGCTGAACCAGCCCGGTCCTGCCGCGGGCGGGAATGCAGCGGGGCCCGGAGGGGCTGCACCGACAGTGGTTTCGACGTCGACGGAGGAATGATCACGTGACCCAGCGACCCGAGGACCTCGTCGAGCTCCTCCCGGGGGCGGATCGCTTCCTCGCCCGCGGAGCGGCGGCGGGTGAGGCCGAGCGCGACCGGGGGCTGGTGCTCGTGCACGACATCGCCGGGAACTTCGACGCCGCCTCCGCCGGCGCGCTGGCCGGCGCGCATCTGCTGGCCGGGCTGCCCCACGAGGTCATCGCCCGGTTCGACGCCGACGCCCTGGTGGACTACCGGGCCCACCGGCCCCGCGTCACCTTCAGCGGGGACCGCTACGAGACCTTCCACGCGCCGGCGATCGAGCTCCACGCCGTCGAGGACGACGCAGGTGTGCCGTTCCTGCTGCTCCACGGCGCCGAGCCGGACTACCAGTGGGAGCGCTTCGTCGCCGCCGTCGGCCGGCTGGTCGAGCAACTGGGCGTGACGTCGGTGGTCGCGCTGCACGCCATCCCCATGCCGGTCCCCCACACCCGGCCCGTCACGGTCACCGCGCACGCCACGCGCCGGGCGCTCATCGAGCAGTACCCGGTCTACTGGGGCGAGATGCGGATCCCCGGGAGCGTCGCCGCGCTGCTGGAGGTCCGGCTGGGTGAGGCGGGCGTCGACGCCCTCGGTGTGGCGGTGCACGTGCCGCACTACCTGGCCCAGGCCACGTACCCGGCCGCCTCGCTGACCCTGCTCGAGCACCTCGAGCAGCTCACCGGTCTGCACGTGCCGGTCGAGTCGCTGCGCGAGGCCGCCGAGACGCACCGCACCGAGGTCGACGAGCAGATCGCCCGGTCGGCGGAGAACACGGCGGTCGTCGCCGCCCTCGAGCAGCAGTACGACGCGTTCACCACGGCCCGCGAGAACAGCGACCTGCTCAGCGACGAGGGCGCGGTCCCCACCGCGGAGGAGATCGGCGCGGAGTTCGAGCGGTTCCTGGCCGACCAGGACCGCAAGCACCCCCGTGGCGGCGAGTGACCCGGCCCTGACCGGCCCGGTGCACGGCCGGTTCGACGACCTCGTCGCCGGCTCCGCACTCGCCTTCCCGCACGCCGAACGGGTGCTGGTGGCCCGCGAGCCCGCCGACGTCGTCCCCCTGCTGGCCGAGGTGGAGCGGGCGACGGCCGCCGGCGCCTGGGCGTTCGGCTACCTGGCCTACGAGGCCGCCGACGGACTCGACCCCGGCGCGGCGGTGCCTCCGCGTGCCCCCGGCGAAACCCTGCCCCTGGCGGTGTTCGGGCTCACGGACGACGCACGGGCCGTTCCTCCCGTCGCACCCCTCCCGGGCACCGCGCGCGACTACACGGCGGGCCCCTGGCAGCGCGACTGGACGCCGCACGGGTACCGGGGCGCCGTCGCTGCGGTCCGTGACTCCATCGCGGCCGGGGACGCCTACCAGGTCAACCTCACCGTGCGCATGCGGGCGCCGGTGACCGGCGACCTGGCGCAGCTGTACGCCGACCTCGCCTGCGGCCAGCGGGGCTCGTGGGCGGCGTACCTGGACATCGGCAGCCACGTCATCGCCAGCGCCAGCCCCGAGCTGTTCTTCGACTGGACCGGCGACCGCCTGCTCACCCGCCCGATGAAGGGCACCGCACGCAGGGGCGGCACACCGGCCGAGGACGACGACGCCCGCCGGGCGCTGCTCGCCAGTGACAAGGAGCGCGCCGAGAACCTGATGATCGTCGACCTGCTGCGCAACGACCTCGGGCGCATCGCCGAGGTGGGCAGCGTCGAGGTCCCCTCGCTGTTCCGCGCCGAGCGGTACGAGACGGTCTGGCAGCTGACCTCCGACGTCACCGCACGGCCACGGCCCGGCGTCGGACTGGTCGACGTCTTCCGTGCTCTGTTCCCCTCCGGCTCGGTGACCGGCGCGCCCAAGCACCGGACGATGCAGCTCATCCGGGCCCTGGAGCCGGAGCCGCGCGGGGTGTACTGCGGGACGATCGGGGTGGTCGCGCCCCCCGGGCAGGCGTTCCGCGCCCGGTTCAACGTGGCCATCAGGACCGTGACCGTGGACCGGGCCACCGGCGCGGCCGTCTACGGCACGGGCGGTGGCATCACGTGGGCCTCGGACGCCGACGCCGAGCACGCCGAACTGCTGGCGAAGGCGGCGATCCTCACCCGGCCGTACGAGGAGTTCGCGCTGCTCGAGACGCTGGCGCGCCTGCCCGGCGGGGAGCTGCGCAACGTCGAGCGCCATCTCGCCCGGCTGGCCGGCTCCGCCGCCTGGGCCGGATTCGCCCTCGACCTCGTCGGCCTCCGCCGGCGGCTGGCCGCGGTGGCCGCGGATCCGTCGCCGGCGCGCATCCGGGTGGTCCTGCACCGCGACGGCCGGGTGGACGTCGAGGTCGGCCCTCCACCGGTCCCGGTCGACGCGCCCGTGCGGCTGGTCGTGGACCCCGACCCCGTGGACGCCGACGACGTCCGGCTCCGCCACAAGACGACGCGGCGGTCGGTCTACACCGAGCGCGCCGCCCGGTGGCCCGGTGCCGACGACGTGGTGCTGACCTCCTCGCGCGGGGAGGTGACCGAGACGACGATCGCCAACCTCGCGGTCCGGCTCGAGGGCCGCTGGTGGACTCCCCCGGTGTCGGCCGGCTGCCTGCCCGGCGTGGAGCGCGGCCGGCTGATCGAGGAGGGCCGGCTGCACGAGCGGCGGCTCACCCCGGCCGATCTCGTCGCGGCCGAGGGGCTGGCCGTCGTCAACTCCCTGCGCGGCTGGCGGGACGCCCGCTTGGCGTAGTGCCGCGCCGAGTGGAGCCCGGAGGGTTCCGCGCAGGCGCGGCGGAGGCGCTCGTCGCAGGCCGGGACGGCTCCTGGCCGCGGTGTCGTCCGGAGGACGACGGACAGCGGAGACGGCAGAGCAGAGCGGGCCGCGACCGGTCATCCCGGTCGCGGCCCGCCGCGCGGCCCCGGTGCAGGGTCCCGCCGCGAGCGTGCGAGCGGTGGGGGGTACCGGGGTCCTTCCTCAGCCGACGCTGACGTGCTCGTTGGGCACGCAGTGCGTCATGACCAGCCCGGTCACGTCGCGCGGACCGTTCTTCCCGAGGTTGGCGGCCCGCTGCAGCTCGGCCTCGGTGAGCGTCTGCGTCTGCAGCGGCGGCAGCCCGCGGACGTCGTCCGCCGAGATGCCCAGCCCCTCGCCGACCCGCTGCCCGAGCTCGTCCTCGGCCATGAACAGGTGCCACACCATCCGCTCCTGGATCGGCCGGTCGCACTGGGAGAGCGCGTCGACGAAGTTGGCGACGACGTCGTCCTTCTCCCACTGCTCCGACAGCAGGTAGCGCTGGCCGGCCTGGGTGTAGTCGTCGGTGCGGTCGATCCGCTTGCGGGTCAGCCGGCCGGTGATCTCCGGGCCCTGCTCGTCGTGCGTGGGGTAGGCGGCCTCGCGCAGGCCGCCGGTGATCGACGGCTCGTAGTTGACGTGCGGGTTCTGCCCTGGCCCCAGGTCGACGGAGTAGGCCATCGCCCCGTCGCGCTGGTTGGTGGCGACCTTCGCACCCTTGGCCTGGTTCACCGGCAGCTGCAGGTAGTTCGGGCCCACGCGGTAGCGCTGGGTGTCAGAGTAGGAGAACGTCCGGCCGACCAGCATCTTGTCGTCGGAGAAGTCCAGCCCGTCCACGAGCACACCCGTGCCGAAGGCGATCTGCTCGTTCTCCAGGAAGAAGTTCTCCGGCGCCCGGTTCAGCGTCATGGTGCCGATCTTGCGCAGCGGGAAGTCGTTCTCCGGCCAGACCTTGGTGTCGTCCAGCGGGTCGAAGTCCAGCTCCGGGTGGTCGTGGTCGTCCATGAGCTGCACGTGCAGGTCCCAGGACGGGAAGTCCCCACGGCCGATGGCCTCGTAGAGGTCCTTGGTGTGGGCGCCGAGCTCGTCGGCCTGCACCGCAGCGGCGTCCTTCGCCGTCATCGACTTGACGCCCTGCGTCGGCAGCCAGTGGTACTTGACCAGCTTCGTCGCACCGTCGGCGTTCACCCACTTGTAGGTGTTCACGCCGAAGCCCTGCTGGGTGCGGTAGTTCGCCGGCAGCCCGCGCGGGCTGAAGACCAGCGTGAACATGTGGATCGACTCCGGCGTCTGCGACGCGAAGTCGAACACCCGGTTCGCGACCTGGCGGTCGAAGGTGACCGGGTCGGGCTTCTGGGAGTGGATGAAGTCGGGGAACTTGATGGCGTCCCGGATGAAGAAGACGCCCAGGTTGTTGCCGACGAGGTCCCAGTTGCCGTCCTCGGTGTAGAACTTCACCGCGAAGCCGCGCGGGTCGCGCGCCGCCTCGGAGGAGTCCCGGCCGCCGGCGACGGTGGAGAAGCGGACGGCGACCTCGGTCTCCTTGCCCTTCTCCTGGAACAGCGTGGCGCGGGTGTATTCGGCGATCGGCTCGTCGCCGACGGTGCCGTCCGCCACGAAGACGCCGAACGCGGTGGCGCCGCGGGCGTGCACGACGCGCTCCGGGATCCGCTCCCGGTCGAAGTGGCTGATCTTCTCCAGGAACTGGTAGTTCTCCAGGGTGGCCGGACCTCGGGAGCCCACGGTCCGCTGGTTCTGGTTGTCGTAGATCGGGTGGCCCTGACGGTTGGTCAGGACGGCGCGGTCGGCCTCGCTCGGGGCCGGGCCCTGCGATGAGACGTCGGTCATGCGGTTGCTCCTCCTACGGTGTCGTGCGCGTCGGACCGCACGGGTGCGGCCGTTCCCTGGCAGGCCCGGCACATGCCCCAGAAGACGACCTCGGCCTCGTCGACGACGAAGCCGGCAGCGTCCGAGGGACTCAGGCACGGGGCGGCCCCCACGGCGCAGTCGACATCGGCGACGACGCCGCACGAGCGGCAGACCAGGTGGTGGTGGTTGTCGCCCACCCGCAGCTCGAACAGCGCGGGTGCGCCCGCCGGCTCGATCCGGCGGGCGAGCCCCACGGAGACCAGTGCGTCCAGCACCCCGTAGACCGTCTGGGGGGACAGCGTCGGATGCTGGGCGCGGGCGCCGGTGACGATGGTGTCGGCATCGGCGTGGGGGCGGCCGGAGAGGACGTCGAGCACGGACAACCGCGGTCGCGTGACCCGCAGCCCTGCCTCGCGCAGCCGGTGCGCCCACGTCGTCTCCATCGGGACCCACTCAACACCGTTGTTTTGAACTAGTCAATACAAGGACCCCGTGCCCCCCATCACTCGCACGCTCGCGTCGGGCCCCTGCACGGGGCCGAAGGACTAGGCGAAGACGATGGTGCGCGGGCCCTCCACGATCACGCGGTCCTCGACGTGCCAGGTGACCGCCTGGGCCAGTACCTGGCGCTCGACGTAGCGGCCCACCCGCCGCATGTCCTCGACGGTGGCGCGGTGGTCGACCCGCGCGACCTCCTGCTCGATGATCGGGCCGGCGTCGAGCTCGGGGGTCACGTAGTGCGCCGTCGCCCCGATCAGCTTGACCCCGCGGTCGTGCGCCGCCTGGTACGGGTTCGCGCCCACGAACGCCGGCAGGAAGCTGTGGTGGATGTTGATCAGCCGCTCCGGGAACCTGCTGCAGAAGTCGGCCGACACGATCTGCATGTACCGCGCGAGGACGACGAGGTCGACGTCGCCGATCAGCTCGAGGGCCCGGGCCTCCGCCTGCGCCTTGGTCGCCGGGGTCACCGGGATGTGGTGGAAGGGGATGCCCGCGGCCTCGGCCACCGGAGCCAGGTCGGGGTGGTTGGACAGGACGGCGACGATGTCGGCCCGGAGGTCCCCGGCGCGGACGCGGTAGACGAGCTCCTGCAGCACGTGGTCGGCCCGGCTCACGAACACCGCCACGGTGGGACGGTGCGCGGCCTCGGTCAGCCGCCAGGTGAGCTGCCACTCCCCCGCCACCGCGGCCAGCCGGCCCTCGAGCCCGGCCCGGCGATCCGCCAGCCCGGCCAGCACGAACTCCAGCCGCAGGGTGAAGGTGCCGCCGCTGGGGTCCGAGGAGTGCTGCTGGGAGTCGGTGATGTTGGCGCCGGCCTCGGTCAGCACACCGCTGAGCAGGTGCACGATGCCCGGCCGGTCGGGGCAGCGGACCACCAGCCGCCCGACGTCGCTGGTGCTGGGGTCGGTCGGGTCGGCGGCGGACATGGCCGGAATCGTCCCAGATCACGGCCGTGGCCCCCTCCAGGGCACCGCCCCGAGCGTGCGAGGGGCGGGGAGGAGGGGGTCCTTCTACTCCGGCAGCGGAGCGCGGGTGGCGCCGGCGACGTCGAACAGGTCGCCGTACTCCGCCACCCGGCCCAGGACCTCGTCGGGAGTGAACCGCAGCGCCGCCGGGTCCAGCGAGCCGTCGCGCACCGCGTCGACCTCATCCCACCCGATCGGCGTGGACACCGTGGCCCCGGCCCGGGCGCGCAGCGAGTACGGGGCGACGGTGGTCTTGGCCGGGTTGTTCTGGCTCCAGTCGATGAGCACCTTCCCCGGGCGGAGCGCCTTCTCCATGCGCCATACGACGTCGTCCGGCGTCTCCGCCGACAGCTCCTGGGCCAGCCGCTTCGCGTACCGGCTCGGGTGCTCGCGGTCGGCGGGTGCCTCGATCGGCGCGTACACCTGCATGCCCTTGGATCCGGACGTCTTGACCACCGGGTCCAGCCCGTCGGCCTCCAGCCGCTGCCCGAGCCGCTCGGCGACGGCGCAGCACTCGGCGATGCCGGTCTCCGGGCCGGGGTCGAGATCGAGGACCAGGAGGTCGGGGAGCGCGGGCTGCCCGTCGTCGTCCACCTGCCACTGCGGCACGTGCACCTCGAGCGCGGCCAGGTTGGCCGCCCACGCCAGGTCGGCGGTCGACTCCAGCACCACCATCTCGAGGGTCTCCCGCCCGCGGGAGCTCCCCGGGCTCGGGATGGTCACCCGCCGGACCCACTCCGGGGCGTGCCGGGCGCTGTTCTTCTCGAAGAACGTCTGCCCCTCCACGCCGTCCGGCCACCGGGTGAAGGTCACCGGACGGCCGGCCAGGTGCGGCAGGAGCACCGGCGCGATGCGCACGTAGTAGTCGATGACCTGCGCCTTGGTGAACCCCACCTCGGGGAAGAGCACCTTCTCCAGGTTCGACACCGACAGCGTGCGGCCGTCGATCTCCACCCGCTGCTTCGTCGGGCTCATGATCCGGCGCTCACGGCTCCACCACCACGTCGTCGGGCTCCAGGTCGTCCCGCACGCCCTTCCACGACGGGTGCCGCAGCCGGTTCTCCGCCGTCCGCACCGCGTAGGCGACCTCGCCGACGAGGTCGGGCTCCACCCAGTGCGCGTCCCGGGTGATGTCGCGCGGCAGGTCTCCCTCGAACGGCGACCCGGCCCGCGGGCTGAGCATCCGCTGCAGGTCGCGCAGGCCCTGGTCGCTGAAGCCGGTGCCCACGTGCCCGACGTAGACCAGCCGGCCCTCGGCGTCGGGCACCCCCACCAGCAGGGAGCCGATGCCCCCGGCGCGTCGGCCCTGGCCCGGCCGCCACCCGCCCACGACCACGGACTGCGTGCGGACGTTCTTCAGCTTGCGCCAGTCGGGGCTGCGCAGGCCGGGCCGGTAGGGGGAGTCCAGCCGCTTGGCGACGACGCCCTCGAGCCCGCTCTCCTCGCTCGTCGCCAGCACGTCCGCACCACCACCGGCGAACCACGGCGTCGCCACCCAGCGGTGCCCGGCCAGCCCGAGGGCGTCGAGCCGGGCCCGGCGCTCGCCGTACGGGCGGGCCGTCAGGTCCTCGCCGTCCCAGGAGAGCAGGTCGAAGACGAGGTAGCTGACCGGGCGGGCCGCCGCCAGGCGGGGCACCTCGGGGCCGGTGCGGTGCATGCGGTTCTGCAGTGCACCGAAGTCGGGACGACCGGCTGCGTCCAGGAGCACGATCTCGCCGTCGACGATCGCGTCGGCGCCGGCCAGGGCCTCCGGCAACCGCGCCACCTCCGGGTAGCGAACGGTGATCTCGGTGCCCTTGCGCGAGGTGAGCACCACGGCGCCGCGGTGCACGGCCGCGACCGCCCGGACGCCGTCCCACTTGAACTCGTAGGCCCAGCGCCCGTCCTCCTCCGGGGCGGGCAGCTCGCCCGCGGTGGCGAGCATGGGCAGCGGCGTGGGCGGTGCCTGCCCGTCGGCCGGCCCCGCAGGGGCGCGTCCGGCGAGCGGGCCGTCCGACCGGCCACCGGGGCGAGCGGGCACGTCAGGCGCTGCGGCGGGCGCGCTTGGCCGGTGGCTTGTCGGTGGCCGCGGTCTTCTTCGCGGCGGCCTTCGCCGGCGTGGCCTTCGCCGGCGTGGCCTTCGCGGCGGCCTTCGTCGGCGCCGTCTTCGCCGCGGTGGTCTTCTTCGCCGCGGGCTTCCCGGCCGGCTCGGCCTTCTTCGCCGGCGCGGCCTTCTTCGCCGGTGCGCGCTTCGCGGGCGCCTTCTCCGTCGGCTCCTGCGCGGCCGGATCGTCCGCCGGCGTGGCGTCGTCCGCCGCCGGGCCGCCGCGGGCGCGCTCGACGCTGCGCCGCAGGGCGCTCATGAGGTCGACGACCGCGGCACCGTCGTCCTCGGGGACCTCGGGCGGCTGCTGGACGTCGCCGCCGCTCTGCTTGGCCTCCAGCAGCGCGGTCATGGCCTCGCGGTAGTCGTCGGTGAACTCGGTCGGGTCGAACGCGCCCGACATCGACGAGATCAGCGCCTCGGCCATCGTCAGTTCCTGCGGACGCACCGAGACGTCCTCGTCGAGGAACGCGAAGTCGGGACGGCGGATCTCGTCGGGCCACCGCATCGTGTGCAGCACCAGGATGCCGTCGCGGACCCGCATCGCCGCCAGGGACTCGCGCTGACGGATGGCGATCTTGGTGATCGCCACCTGGCCGGCGTTCTCCAGGGCGTCGCGCAGCAGCACGTAGGGGCGCGTCGCCGGGCCGTCGGGCTCCAGGTAGTAGGTCTTCTCGAACTGGATGGGGTCGATCTCGGCCTGGTCGACGAACTGCAGCACCTCGATCTCGCGCCGGGTGCTCAGCGGGAGCTCGTCGAAGTCCTCGTCGGTGAGGATGACGACCTGGCCGTCGGGCAGCTCGTAGCCCTTGGCGATGTCGC
>JBELIQ010000035.1:0-38131 GCA_042090795.1 Blastococcus sp.
GCTGCCGCCCGCCCAGCGGCGCATCTCCCGTCGCATCGCCGGCATCGCCGAGTCGGCGACCCTCGCCGTCGACGCGAAGGCCAAGGCGCTCAAGGCGGCCGGGAAGCCGGTCATCGGCTTCGGCGCCGGGGAGCCGGACTTCCCGACCCCGGACTACATCGTCGAGGCAGCCGTCGCGGCCGCCCGCCAGCCGGCGATGCACCGCTACACCCCGGCGGGAGGGCTGCCCGCGCTCAAGGAGGCGATCGTCGCCAAGACCGCCCGCGACTCGGGCCTCCAGGTCACCCCCGCCCAGGTGCTGGTCACCAACGGGGGCAAGCAGGCCGTGTACGAGGCCCTGGCCACGATGCTCGACCCCGGCGACGAGGTGCTGCTCCCCGCGCCGTACTGGACCACCTACCCCGAGGCGATCCGCCTCGCCGGCGGCGTCCCCGTGCCGGTCGTGGCCGACGAGCAGAGCGGCTACCTCGTGTCCGCCACCCAGCTCGAGGCCGCCCGGACCCCGCGCACGAAGGTGCTGCTGTTCTGCTCCCCGTCCAACCCGACGGGGGCGGTCTACCCGGCCGAGCAGGTCGAGGAGATCGGCCGCTGGGCGCTGGACGCCGGCCTCTGGGTGCTCACCGACGAGATCTACGAGCACCTGACCTACGGCGGGGCGTCCGCCCCCTCGATGCCGGTGCTCGTCCCCGAGCTGGCCGACCGCTGCGTCGTGGTGAACGGGGTGGCCAAGACCTACGCGATGACCGGCTGGCGGGTGGGCTGGATCGTCGGGCCGGCGGACGTCGTCAAGGCGGCGACCAATCTGCAGTCGCACGCCACCTCGAACGTAGCCAACGTGTCGCAGGCCGCCGCGATCGCGGCCCTCACCGGCGACCTCTCGGCCGTGGCCACCATGCGGGAGGCCTTCGACCGGCGGCGGCAGCTGATCGTGTCGATGCTCCGGGAGATCCCCGGGGTGGCCTGCCCCGAGCCGCAGGGGGCGTTCTACGTCTACCCGTCGGTCAAGGGGCTGCTCGGCCGGTCGATCGGTGGCCGGACCGCCGGCTCGAGCGTCGAGCTGGCCGAGCTGATCCTGGAGCAGGCCGAGGTGGCGGTCGTCCCCGGCGAGGCCTTCGGCACCCCGGGCTACCTGCGGATGTCCTACGCCCTGGGCGACGAGGACCTGGTCGAGGGCGTCACCCGGATGAAGCGGCTGCTCACCAGCACCGACTGACGGCGGGCCCCGTCCTCCGCACCCCTTGCGAGCTCGGGCGAGTCTCTGGACGGGCCGGGAAGCTACCCGGCGTCCAGCGCGCCGGCCTCCACGAGCACCGCTCGGGCCTCGGGGAGGTCGGCCAGGGCCTGGGCGACGTCGTCGGGGGTCGCGATCGCCCAGGCGGCGGCGTCGAGGTAGCAGCGGACTGCCGCGTCGAAGCCGTCGGCGCCGGCCGCCTCGCGCGCCGCCATGAGCGTCGCCCCGCCCTTGCCGTAGACGAACGCCCCGTACTGCTGCTGGGTGCGGACCTCGTCCATGGCCACACCGACCTCGCCCTGGACGCCGAGGGCCTGCTCCAGGTCCTCGGCGGAGGACGGGTGGACCACGGCCTCGGCCCAGGTGGCGAACGCCTCGTCCAGCCACGGGTCGCGGAACTGCGAGTTGCCGACCATCCCGTAGAACCACATGTGCGCCACCTCGTGCACCAGCACCTGGCGGCTGGGCGAAGCCTGCAGGATCGAGCTCGGGTACTCGATGCCACCGCCGTAGTCGGGCAGCAAGGGCACGGTGAGCGTCTCGTAGGGGAAGGGTCCGAGGAACTCCTCGAGATCGGTGATGGCCTCCACCGCGGCGTCGACCAGGTCCCCGGCACCGGCGTCGGCGTCCGGCAGCACGCCCGCGGTCACCCGCACGCCACCGGGGGTGCTCCGCTCCGCGGTGGTGAACCGGCCGGCGGCCACGCTGACGTCCCGGGCCGCGGGCTCCGTGGACGTCCAGATCCGCCTCCCGTCGCCGTCGGCGGTCGGCTCGGCCTGCGCACCGGTCATGAGCACCGTGAGGTCCGCGGGCGCCGAGACGCGCACCGTCGTGTCCGCGGCCGGGCTGACGGTCGTCTCTCCGGAGACCGCCACGAACGGGTCGCGCGCCCACCCGACGCCCGGCTCCCACGCGAGCAGGGGTGCGCCGCTGGCCCACCACGAGACGCCGTCGTCGGCCCCGACGCGTTCGAACTCGCCGTCGCCGAGGGTCAGGGTGAAGTCGAGTTCGACCTCGGTCGTCTCCCCCGCCTCCAGCGGTTCGTCCAGCGCGACGACGTAGGCGCCGCCCGGGGCCGCCGCGCCCAGCTGCTCGTAGCCCGAGCCGCCGACGTCGTCGCCACGGACCGCGTCGACGACCAGGCGGGAGCCCGCCGCCGCGATGTCCGGGCCGTTGGGGACCAGCCGGAAGACGAGCTCCTCGACCGCCCGGTCGGGGGTGAAGGAGACGGTCTCGGTGCCGGTCACCGTCCGCAGGTCGTCGGCCAGCCGGAAGTCGAGTGCGATGCGCGGACGATCCGGATCGGGCCGGGCGCGCTCGCCGCAGGTGCCGGCGTCGCCGGCAGGGGCCGAGGTCGGCGTGACGGGCGCCGGCGCGGCCACCGTGTCGGCGAAGGACGTGCAGCCGCCCAGCAGCAGCGCGGCGACCCCGGCGAGCGCAGCACGCCGCCAGGGGCGGCTCATGCCAGGCGGACGACGGCGCGCGCCAGGGAGAGCACCTTCTCGCCGGCGCTGGTGACGACGAGATCGACGCGGACCCTGCCGTCCTCGAGCAGCGCGGCGACGGTGCCCCGGACGGTGACCTCCGCGCCGGCGTCGTCGTCCGGGACCACGACCGGGCGGCCGAACCGGACCTGGAACTCCACCAGCGCGGCGGGGTCGCCCGTCCAGTCGGTGACCGCGCGGCCGGCCAGCGCCATGGTGAACATGCCGTGCGCGATGACGCCGGGCAGCCCGACCCCGGTGGCCACCCGCTCGTTCCAGTGGATCGGGTTGAAGTCGCCCGAGGCCCCCGCGTAGCGGACGAGGTCGGCCCGCGTGACGCGGTACGGCTGCTCGGGCAGCGCGGTGCCGACGGCGACGTCGGCCAACCGGACAGGGCCGGTCATCCGCGGGCCACCAGCATCGACGTGGCCGTGCAGACCGCCTCGCCGTCCTCGGTGGACAGGTCCACGCGGGCGGTCAGCAGGTCGTTGCCGGCGACGGTGCGGGCGGCGTCGATCGTCGTCGTCGCGACCAGCCGGTCCCCGGCCCGGATCGGGCGGTGGTGGGTGAACCGTTGCTCGCCGTGGACCACCCGCCCGTAGTCGAGGGCGACGTCGGGGTCGGCCAGCACGACCATCGCAGCCTCGAGGGTGACGGCGATGGCGAAGGTCGGCGGGGCGATCACGTCCGGGTGGCCCGCGGCGCGGGCGGCCTCGGCATCGCGGTACAGCGGGGAGGGATCGCCGATCGCGGTGGCGAACTCGGCGATCTTCGCCCGGCCGACTTCGTAGACGGCGGAGGGCGGGTAGCTGCGCCCGACCAGTTCCCGGTCCAGCGCCATGCTCCCGCCCTCTCGCTCAGCCGCAGATCGGGATCAGCGGGTCTCGCGGTGCATCGTGTGCTTGCGCTCGCGCGGGCAGTACTTCATCAGCTCGAGCCGGTCGGGGTCGTTCCGCCGGTTCTTACGGGTGATGTAGTTGCGGTTCTTGCACTCCTGGCAGGCCAGGGTGATCTTCGGACGGACATCGGTGGCTGCCATGGGGCGCTCCTAGCCTTGGAGGACAGGACCCGGGACCGGGCCTGCTGTCGCGCCGGCACGAGTGCCGACACGACGACGGACCCCAGCGAGCGGGGTCCGTCGGGAGTAGCGGTGACCGGACTTGAACCGGTGACACAGCGATTATGAGCCGCTTGCTCTACCAGGCTGAGCTACACCGCCGGGACGACCTGCGGCCCGGTCTCGCGACTGGACCGGCTGGTCAGCTTACTTGTTGTAGAGCCCCTTTACGGAATCGAACCGTAGACCTTCTCCTTACCATGGAGACGCTCTGCCGACTGAGCTAAAGGGGCGTGCTCTAGAGCCGTCGAGAACTGTACCCGACCCCCGGGCGCACGCCGGAGAGGGGGG
Organism: Blastococcus sp.; assembly: GCA_042090795.1. Taxonomy (GTDB): domain Bacteria; phylum Actinomycetota; class Actinomycetes; order Mycobacteriales; family Geodermatophilaceae; genus Blastococcus. Next base: position 4,124 of record JBELIQ010000035.1, read on the forward strand.
CGGGCCGCCGTCAGCCGCGCACGAACAACCGCCGGTGGGCCGCCCCGGGGGCCGCCGACCGGATGCCGGTGCGTGCCAGCAGCCAGTTCTCCAGCCGGTCGTCGGGCAACGGCCGGCTGACCAGGAAGCCCTGCAGCTTGTCGCAGCCCATCTCGGCCAGGAGGTTGCGGGTCATCTCGTCCTCGACACCCTCGGCCACCACGCGCAGGCCCAGGTTGTGCGCCAGCTCGATGATCGACCGGGCGATGAACGACTCCCCCTGGCTGGTCGACATGCCCAGGACGAAGGACTTGTCGATCTTGACCTCGTCGATGGGCAGCTGCCGGAGCTGGGACAGCGACGAGTAGCCGGTACCGAAGTCGTCCATCGACAGCCGCAGGCCCAGGTCGTGCAGGTCGGCGAGCACGGTGCTGTCGCGCACGGAGTCGTCGACCACGCTGCCCTCGGTCAGCTCCAGGGTCAGCAGTTCGCCGGGGACGCCGTGCCGCTGCAGGGCACCGCGCACGCGGGCCACGAGGTCGGGTTCGGTGAGGCAGTGCACGGAGAGGTTCACCGCGACCGAGAGGGCGATGTCCTGGTCCAGCCAGCGCCGGCAGCGGGCCAGCGCCAGGTCGAGGACGTGGTCGGTGACCGCGCCGATGCGCCCGATCTGTTCGGCGAGGTGGATGAAGTCGTCCGGCGGGATCGACCCGTACCGCGGGTGGGCCCAGCGCACGAGGGTCTCGACGGAGACGAGGTCGGAGGTCTGCGCGTCGATGATCGGCTGGAAGACCACGCCGATCTGGCCGGTGGCCATGGCCTGCTCGATCTCGGTGCCCAGCTGCAGCCGGCGGAGGCTCTGCTGGTCCAGGACCGGGTGGTAGCTGGCCACCCCGCCGGAGTCGGCGGCCGCGAGCAGGGCGACGTCGGCGCGCTGCATGAGCGTGCCGGAGTCGGTGCCGTGCACGGGGGCCGAGGCGACGCCGATGGTGAGCGTCACCTCCAGGTCCAGCCCGGCGACGCGGACCCGGGTGGCGGCGGCCTCCCGCAGCCGGCGCGCCGCGCGCTCGGTGGCCGCCAGCGACAGGCCGGGCAGGAGGACGGCGAACCGCTCGCTCTCCATCCGGGCCAGCAACGCCTGCGGCGGGGCGTGCTCGCGCAGCAGCCCGGCGGTCACCAGGAGCAGCTCGTCGCTGGCCGCGTGACCCAGGGTGTCGGTGACCTCGGTGTAGTTGCCCAGCGCGGCGAGGATGAGTCCCGCCCGTCCGCCGGCCGGGTCCGCCGTCTGGTCGGCGGCGAGCAGGTCGTCGATCTCGACGGCCAGCCGCTGCCGGTTGGGCAGCCCGGTGAGCCGGTCGTGGTCGGCGTCGTAGCGGATCTGGGTCAGCAGCTGCTGGTGCCGGATCGCGGCGTTGACGTGGGTGAGCATCGAGTCCATCGCGGCACGGTCGCCGTCGGCGAAGGAGACGACGTCGCTGCTGCGGTCGCAGATCTCGAGGTAGCCGGGTTCCCCGGCGGCCGTCGTCAGCGGAGCCGCCAGCAGCTCGGCGACCCCGCGACGGGCCAGGCCGGCGGCCTCCTGCTCGTCGGCCCGCCCGGCGGAGACCAGGATCGGGCCGTCGGCGGCCAGGACGGCCCGGCGGAAGACGTCGTCGGGGTCGCCCGGCCCGTCGTACCAGGCCTCGCCGCTCTCGGTGGACACCACCAGGCGGGGCGGCTCGTCGAGGTACGGGGGCAGCCACATCGCCACCCGTTCGGCATTGAGCAGCTCGCGCAGCGACCGGACGATCTGCATGGTGCCGGCCTCGTCGGCGGTCACCTGCTCCACCTGTCGGGCGAACCCGTAGACGCGTTCGAGGGACTGGCCCTCCCGGGTCACGGCCGCGAACCGGCGGTACACCAGGACCAGCGCGGCGGCGAGCGGCGCGATGAGCAGCCACGTCCACGCGGTCGCCTCGACCAGCAGGAGGATGGACAGGCCGGCCAGGACCGCGACCGGACCCACCAGGACGATGGGCGCGAAGACGGCGGTCCACACCGACCTGCCGGGGTTGCCGTGCGTGGCGGTGATGGCGCCGACCACGAGCAGTGCTCCGACGACGTCGGCCGCGGCGATGGCCAGCAGGTAGGACAGCCACGTGGCCGGCTCGGCGATGTCACCGACGGGCAGGACCCGCAGCAGGGCGACGGCCACGCACACCTCGATGGTGGCGACCGCGACGTTGTAGGCGAGCTTCGCCCGGGGCAGGCCCTGGACGGCGAGCACGACGGCCACCGCGGCGGCCCGGGCCACCGCCGTCCACAGCCCGCCGATCTCGGCCAGCGCGACGACGAATGCCACCTCGCTCGCCGAGCAGTCGAAGCTGTGCCGCCGGATCTCGAAGTGCAGGGCGATGGACTCGGCGGCCACGAAGGCGAGGAACACGACGAGGATGCCGAACACCGTCGTGCTCCCCGGAGCACCGGGCAGCACGACGAGGCTCAGCGGCACCGCCGCCGCGACGGCCAGGCAGGCCGCGGTCCAGGTGCTGCTCAGCACCGGTCGACGGCGCGGCGCACGGGCGTCCTGCTCGGCCACTGTCACCTGCGTTTCCCTGGAGAGTTGGGCGCGCGAAGGCTAACAGCGGAGAACGCCGCGGGAACCCTTCTCCAACTCCTACGGGTGAGAGTCGCGACCCGCACCGGGAGACCACTGCGGGGCAGCCGGTCGATGACCGGCCGCCCCGCAGGGACGTACGAGAGGCCGGGCGGGTGGCCCGGAGCTCACGAGTGGGTCAGCAGCCCCACCGGAAGCCGCGACCCCACCGGAAACCACGCTGCGTGTTGCTGGCCATGACGACTCCTCAAAAAGGCATGAATGACTGGTGTGCGGCAGTCACTTACGCGCGGGGGCAGAGCGTCGTTCGGTACGGACCGCGCTGGAGACATTGCTGCCCGTCACTCTTCCGGGGCAAGCATCGATGATCACGACAGAGTGACGATCTTGCATGTCGTCACTCTCAGTAGACACCGATGCACGCTTGGTCATTCGATCGGGCGAGTCCCGGGCTCAGTCCTCGATCGTCTCCGTGACGAGCTCGCTGACCCTCGTGCTCACCTCGACCGCGCGACCGCCCCCGGGCACCAGGTCCGACACCAGACCGACCCAGTCGATCGGGGGCGGCTCGGGTGCCGTCGGCTCGCCCAGGACCCCCGCGACGTGCCGGAAGGCGGTCGCCGCATCCGGAGCGCCGCCGACCGCCTCCGCTACGCCCTCTCCCGGGAGGGACGCCCCGCCGCCGGGAGCGGCGTCCCACGTGCCGTCGAGGTCGGCGAGGACCGCGAGCACCGCCACGGCCGGCGGAACGACGTTGGCGACCCGCGGCAGGTGACCCCCCACCTCCTTGATCGCGTCGGTCACGCGCTTGCGCTGATCGGCCCGCTCCTGCGCCGCGAACTCGTCCAGGGCGTGGGCCAGGCGTTGCCCGTAGTCGCGGACCGCCAGGTAACCGGCCGGCACCGCGACGGCGGCCGGCTCCGCATCCGGATCGCCGGACCGCGGCGGGGATCCGGACACGCCCTCGTCCACGGCCCGGGCCAGCACGTCGCCGGCGCCCGGATCGGCGCTGAGGTATCCGAGTCCCCGCAGTACCAGCTGCTCCTGCTCCCCATGCCCGGCGGCGGCCCGGGACAGCGGTTCGACCACCACCTCCGGACGGACGGCGACGGCGGCGGCGAGGGCGGGTGCGACCGCCGTCGCCGTCGCGCGGTCGACGGTCCAGCGGGCCGGGTCGCCGTCCTCGCCCAGCCCGGCCGCCAGCGCCCGGAGCCCCGAGCGCACGACGACGTCGCCGCCCGGCTGCTCCGCCGCCCGCGCCACCACCGCGGCGAGCACCGCACCGCCGTCGTCCCACGTGCGGGAGAGCAGGTGCGACCAGGTCGGCTGCCCGTCGAGCAGCTGGGCCGCCTGCTCCCGGCCGTCCGCCTCGGCGAGGCGGTCGAGGACCTCCTCGAGCGGATCACCCGGGCGCTCGGGCACCCGCCCGCGCCGGTCGACGATCCACCCCGACCCCAGTGCGCGCTCCCGGGCGATGATCTGCCGGCCCCACTCCCGCACGGTGCTCGGCGACGGACCGGTCCGGCCGTCCCGGCGCCCGGCGGCCAGCACCACCCCCATGCCGAGCGCCACCAGGTCGTCGTCGGGATCACGGTGGTCGGTGCCCACGTGCCGGGCGCCGCGCACCGCCGCCACCTCGGCGAGCTGCCCGGCCGGGACCGGCGCCCCCAGCAGGGCGCTGGTGACGCGGGCCAGTGCGCTGCCGGCCGACAGCGACCCCTCCCCGAGCCGGCGCAGGAGCTCGCGCAGCCCGTCGGCACCCAGAGCGGTGAGCGCCGCCGCCGCGGCCGCTCCGCTCCCCGCCCAGGGCAGCAGCTCGCGCGCCGCCTGCTCCACGGCGGCGTCGGTCTCCAGGTCGGAGCCGTTCCCAGCGCTCCGGAGCTCGGCGGCGAACTCCCGGCCGCGCTGCCAGAGCAGCAGCTCGTGCCAGCCGGGGAGGAGGCCCTGGAGGTGGTCCTCCACCCGGGCCCGGTCGCCGGCTGCCCCGCTGCCTCCCGCGACGGCGCTGCACGCGGCCAGCACGGCGGCCGTGGCCGCGGCGTCGTCGGCGACCTCCGCCCGGATGGTGGTGGCGGCGGCCCGCCGGGCGGCCTCGGCCCGCTCCAGCTCCGCGATCGGGTCCGCACCGCCGGCCGCCGGGTCGACCACACCGCCGATCCGCAGCGCGGCCGCACCGAAGTCGTCCTCCTGCGCCCGCCGCAGGACGGAGAGGTCGTCGCGCGCGTCCTCCAGCAGCCGCTGGTGCCGGCTCACGCGGGCGCCGGCGCGCACCAGCGCCTCGCCCGCGTCGCGGGCCAGCGCACCGACGCGCCGCACCCGCCCGGCCGCGGCGTCCGCGTCCTCGCCGGTCCAGGACGAGGCGGCAGCCAGGTCGCCGGGCACGTCCGCGCCGAGGGCGCCGAGGAGGTCGCCGGCCGCCACGAGGCGCGCCACCAGGTCGGCGAGCGCGCCGGGGTTCCCCGGCGGCGGATCGAGGGGCACCGGATCGGGCAGCAGCGCGGTCACGGGCCGTGCTCCGCTCCCGGGACGAGTGCGGCGTCCAGCTGCAGCCACGAGCCGGCGACGTCGGTGACGGTGGTGCCCAGCCGGTCCAGTTCGGCGGCCAGCGCGGCGGCCAGCGTGCCGTGGCACGCGAGGAAGAGCGCGACCGGCGTCCGCAGCGGCCCGTCGACACCCGCCTCGTCGCCGAGGCGGGCACGCACCTCCTCGGCGGTCCCGGCCCGCCCGCTCAGCGACCGGCCCAGCGTGCGGACCTGCTCGGCAGGCATGTCGATGCTCACGGGCGCAGTGTCTCTGCGCCGGCCGCCACCGCGAGCCGCCGTCCACAGGACGATCCGTGCCGCCCGCCGCCACCCGATCGGGTGTCCACAGCATCCACAGGCACTGTCCACAGGTCGTGGACAACCGGCCGGGCCACCTAGTCTCCCCCGCGTGCGGAACAGCCGGGACGACGCCGAGCGGGGCTCCACGCTGCCGTTCGTGCTGGTCTGCTGGCTGGTCGCCGCACTCATGGTCTTCGGTGCCATCGCCGCCTCCGACGCCTTCCTGGAGCAGCAGGAGGTGCAGGCCGTGTGCGACGGCGCCGCGCTGGCCGCTGCCAACCAGGCCGACGAGGCGGCGGTCTACGCCGGCGGGGTCGGCACCGAGTTGCCGCTCACCCGCGCGGGCGCGCAGGCGGCGGTGGCCGACCAGCTCGGTTCGGGCGCCTCGGCGCTGGACGCCTGGTCGGCCGAGACCGACGGGGCGGAGGTCACCGTGCGCTGCACCCGCTTCGTCGACATCGCCTTCGGCTGGTTGTTCCTCGGCGGCGAGCAGCTGGAACGCACGGCCACCGCGAGCGCCCGGGCACCGACGCTGGGCTGACACCGGGCCGGACCGCTCCGTGCCGGGACGGCGAACGGCCCCCGACCGGGAGGTCGAGGGCCGTCCGTACCGAGCGTGGCGGGTGAAGGATTCGAACCTTCGAAGGCTAAGCCGACGGATTTACAGTCCGCTCCCATTGGCCACTCGGGCAACCCGCCGTGCGGTGGTACCGGAGAAGAATACAAGATGGCGGATACCGATCTCGGAGCCCCGAGCGGTGCCCGCCCAGGGAGGGGAGAACCCATGGCCGACGCGTCCTTCGACGTGGTCAGCAAGGTCGACCGGCAGGAGGTCGACAACGCGCTGAACCAGACGGGCAAAGAGCTGTCGCAGCGCTTCGACTTCCGCGGCACGAACGCCACCATCGCCTGGGCGGGCGAGGAGGGCGTGACCCTCCAGGCCGACACCGAGGAGCGGGTCTCGGCCGCGCTCGAGGTGTTCAAGGAGAAGCTGATCAAGCGGAGCATCTCCATGAAGGTGCTCGACGCCGACGAGCCGCAGTCCTCCGGGAAGGTCTACAAGATCTCTGCCCGGATCAAGCAGGGCATCGAGTCCGACGTCGCCAAGAAGATCTCCAAGCTGATCCGCGACGAGGGCCCCAAGGGCGTGCAGGCGCAGATCCAGGGCGACCAGCTGCGGGTGAGCGGCAAGAAGCGCGACGACCTGCAGGCCGTGCAGCAGCTGCTCAAGGGCGCCGACCTCGACGTCGCCCTGCAGTTCGACAACTACCGCTGACCTGACGTGATGGACGGCCCCCTCGCAGGGGCCCGCCCCGAGTAGCGAGGGGTGTGGGCGAGGGGGTCCTCCCTCAGCGCTGGCCCAGGTCCCGGGCCATCGTCTCCAGCCGGGCGATGCGCTCGGCCATCGGCGGGTGCGAGGCGAACTTCGACGCCATCCCCCGCCCACGGAACGGGTTGGCGATCATCAGGTGGCTCTGGGTGACCAGCCGGTCCTCCTGCGGCAGCGGCAGCGCGGAGGCGCCCCGCTCGATCTTGCGCAGGGCCGAGGCCAGCGCGAGCGGGTCCTGCGAGAGCTGGGCACCGGTGGCGTCGGCCTGGAACTCGCGGCTCCGGCTGACCGCCATCTGCACCAGCCCGGCCGCGAGCGGGCCCAGCACGATCAGCAACAGCCCGCCGATGGCGTTGCCGCCGCCCCGGTCGTCACCGCCGCGGCCGCCGAACAGCGAGGCGAACATCGCCATGTGCGCCAGGTAGGTGATGACGGTGGCCATGGCGCCGGCGACCGAGCTGATCAGGATGTCGCGGTTGTAGACGTGCGAGAGCTCGTGGGCGAGGACGCCGCGCAGCTCGCGCCGGTCGAGCAGCTCGAGGATCCCCTGGGTGACGCACACCGCGGCGTTGCGCGGGTTGCGGCCGGTGGCGAACGCATTGGGCTGGTCGGTCGGGCTGACGTAGAGCCGCGGCATGGGCTGCCGGGCCTCGGTCGCCAGCTCGCGCACCATCGCGTAGAGCTGCGGCGCCTGGGTCTCGGTCACCGGGAAGGCGCGCATCGCCCGCAGTGCCAGCTTGTCGGAGTTGAAGTAGGCGTAGCCGTTGACCCCGAGCGCGATCACCAAGGCGATGAGCAGCCCGCCCCGCCCCCCGATCGCGGCACCGGCGATCAGGATGAGCCCGCCCATCGCCCCGAGCAGGACGGCGGTCTTGAGTCCGTTGTTCCAGCGCTGCACGTCCTCCACAACGGCGGTGCCGGGAGGGCCGTTCCCGTCCCCCGGCGGTGGAATGCGCCGCCCTCCCGGGTGGTTGGAAGAGGTGAATCTGGAATCACCTTCCGGTCTCGGTACCGGGGGGTGGTCCCGCGCCCGTAATGTCGGCCGGTGGAGGTACACCACTGATGACTGCCAGCACCCCGCCGCCCATCGGCGCGCCCAACGACGAGGTCTCCGCGACGGCCGCGCACGCCGCGACCGGTGGGCTCGTCAAGAGCGTGGTCGCGCTCGACCGCGTCGTGATCCGCCTGGCCGGTGACTCCGGCGACGGCATGCAGCTGACCGGCAACCGGTTCACCAGCGAGACGGCGTCCTTCGGCAACGACCTGTCGACACTGCCGAACTTCCCCGCGGAGATCCGGGCGCCAACGGGGACCCTGCCGGGCGTCTCCTCGTTCCAGCTGCACTTCGCCGACCACGACATCATGACCCCCGGGGACGCCCCCGACGTCCTGGTGGCGATGAACCCGGCGGCGCTGAAGTCCAACCTGTCCGACCTGCCCGGCGGTGGACTGCTCATCCTGGACTCCGACGAGTTCACCCCCCGCAACCTGGCGAAGGTCGGCTACGCGACCAACCCGCTGGAGGACGGCTCCCTCGAGGGCTGGCAGACCGTGCCGGTGCCGCTGACGTCGATGACGCTGGACGCGCTGGCCGACTCGGGCCTGGGCAAGAAGGAGGCCGAGCGCAGCAAGAACATGTTCACCCTCGGCCTGCTGAGCTGGATGTACCACCGGCCCACCGAGGGCACGATCCGCTTCCTCGAGCGCCAGTTCCGCCGCAAGCCCGAGATCGCCGCGGCCAACATCGCCGCCTTCCGTGCCGGCTACAACTACGGCGAGACCACCGAGGCCTTCGCCGTCTCCTACGAGATCAAGCCCGCGCCGATGCCGGCGGGCGTGTACCGCAACATCTCGGGCAACCAGGCGTTGTCGCTCGGCATCGTCGCGGCCGGCCTGCGCTCGGGCCTGCCGATCTTCCTCGGCGCCTACCCGATCACCCCGGCCTCGGACATCCTCCACGAGCTGTCCAAGCACAAGGCGCTGGGCGTGCGCACCTTCCAGGCCGAGGACGAGATCGCCGGCATCGGGGCAGCACTGGGCGCCTCCTTCGGTGGCGCGCTGGGCGTGACGACGACGTCCGGCCCGGGTGTGGCGCTCAAGGCCGAGACCATCGGCCTGGCGGTCATGACCGAACTGCCGCTGCTCATCGTCGACGTCCAGCGCGGTGGCCCCTCCACCGGTCTGCCGACGAAGACCGAGCAGTCGGACCTGCTGCAGGCGATGTTCGGCCGCAACGGCGAGGCTCCCCTGCCGGTCATCGCGCCCCGGTCGCCCGGCGACTGCTTCGACGCCGCGATCGAGGCCGTGCGCATCGCGCTGACCTACCGCACGCCCGTCATGCTGCTCTCCGACGGCTACCTGGCCAACGGCGCCGAGCCATGGGCGGTGCCGGCGGCCGACTCGCTGCCGGATCTCACCGGCACGGTCGGGTTCGCCACCGGACCGAACGCCACGTCCACCGACGGCACCCCCGAGTTCCACCCCTACCTCCGCGACCCGGAGACCCTGGCGCGCGCGTGGGCCGTCCCCGGCACCTCGGGGCTGCAGCACCGCATCGGCGGGCTGGAGAAGGCCGACGGGAACGGCAACATCTCCTACGATCCGGCGAACCACGACTTCATGGTCCGCACGCGGCAGGCCAAGATCGACGGCATCGCCGCCTCGATCGGCCCGACCGACGTCGAGGACCCGGACGGCGACGCGACCGTGGCCGTCATCGGGTGGGGCTCCACCTACGGCCCCATCGGTGCCGCCTGCCGGCGGATCCGGGCCTCGGGCCGTTCGGTCGCGCAGATCCACGTGCGGCACATCAACCCCTTCCCCGCCGACCTCGGCGAGGTCCTGGCCCGGTACGACCGGGTCATCTGCCCGGAGATGAACCTGGGGCAGCTCGCCCTGCTGCTGCGCGCCAAGTACCTGGTCGACGTGCAGAGCCACACCCAGGTGAGCGGCATGCCGTTCCGGTCCGCCGAGCTGGCCGCGGTCATCCAGGACGCCATCGACGCCACGAGCACCGACACCACGAGCACCGACACCTCGAGCACCGACGCGGCCCCCGCCGGGACCGCAGCGAACGGAGCCATGCAGTGACCACGCTGGACACTCACGTGCACGACCTGGGCATGCCCGGGAACCCGATCTCCGCCGCGGTGGCCACCTCGGTCGAGCTCTCGGGCGAGAAGAAGACCGACCTCAAGGCCAAGGACATGAAGACCGACCAGGAGGTGCGCTGGTGCCCCGGGTGCGGTGACTACGTCATCCTCAACGCGGTCCAGAGCTTCCTGCCCAGCCTCGGCATCGCCCGCGAGGACATGGTCATCGTCTCGGGGATCGGTTGCTCCTCCCGCTTCCCGTACTACATGAACACCTACGGGATGCACTCGATCCACGGCCGTGCGCCGGCGATCGCGACCGGTCTGGCCGCCTCGCGCCCGGACCTGTCGGTGTGGGTGGTCACCGGTGACGGCGACTCGCTGTCCATCGGTGGCAACCACCTGATCCACGCGCTGCGCCGCAACGTGAACATGACGATCCTGCTGTTCAACAACCGCATCTACGGCCTCACCAAGGGCCAGTACTCCCCCACGTCCGAGGTCGGGAAGGTCACCAAGTCCACGCCCATGGGCTCGCTGGACCACCCGTTCAACCCGATCTCGCTGGCCCTGGGCGCCGACGCCACCTTCGTCGGCCGCGCCATGGACTCCGACCGCAAGGGGCTCACCGACGTGCTGCGCCAGGCGGCGGAGCACCAGGGCACGTCGCTGGTGGAGATCTACCAGAACTGCAACATCTTCAACGACGGCGCCTTCGAGCTGCTCAAGGACCCGAACACCGGCACCCAGTGGTCGATCCCCCTCGAGCACGGCAAGCCCCTGGTCTTCGGGCCCGACGGCGCTGCCTGCGTGGTGCGCGACGACTTCGGTGGGCTGCGCATTGCGGAGACCAACCAGGTCGCCGCCGAGGAGATCGTCGTCCACGACGCGACCCGGGAGAACCCGGCGTACGCGTTCGCGCTGTCGCGCTTGTCGTCCCAGGACCTGCGCTACACGCCCATGGGCGTGTTCCGCTCGGTCCAGAAGCCGACGTACGACGGGATGATGACCGAGCAGCTCGACATGGCCCGCGTGCAGGGCGACGCCGACCTCGACGCTCTGCTCGGCGGCGGCGATACCTGGACCGTGCAGTGACATCGCGATCCTCCGGATCGCACCGCGTCCAGGTGCCGTTCCCCGGCTGAGCTGAGCACCGCAGCCACGCCTGCGCGGACCCTCCGGGCCCACTCGGCGCGACTCGAACACGGCCCGTCTCCTTCCGGGAGGCGGGCCCGTGCTCGTCCACGGGCAGGCACACTGGGGAGATGGAGCGGTACGAGCGCGAACCCCTCTCACCCGCCGGGCAGATCGACTCCTGGGGCGACCTGGCGTCAGGGCTGCGGTCCAACCGACGGGGCCGTCGCCGTGCGTTCCGGATGCTGCTGTGGCTGGCCCTGGCCATCGTGCTGACCGGGTTGGTGCTCCTGCTCGTCTGATCCCCGGCCGACGGTCCGGAGCACCGTGGTCAGCACCGGCAGCGCGCGGTCGAGCTCGGCTCGGGTGGGAGCAGCGAAGCCGAGCACCAGGCCGGCCCGACGGTCCGGGCCGTTCCTCTGGTGATGGCGACCGAGCCCGTCGAGCGCCAGCCCCCGCCGGGCCGCCTCCGCGCGGACGGCCTCCTCGGTGGCGGGATCCGCCAGGCGCACCACGACGTGCGCACCGGCGGGGTCGCCCTCGGCGAGGTGCCCGGCCGCGGCGACGGCGGCACGCACCTGCTCGCGCCGACCGGCCAGCTCCCGCCGCAGCCGCCGCAGGTGCCGGGCGAGGTCGCCGGAGGCAGCCAGCGCCGCGAGCACCCGCTGCCCCGCGCGGGCCGGGCGGATCCCGGTGGCGGTGCGGCGGGCGACCAGATCCGCGCGCAGCGGCGCAGGGGCCACCAGCCAGCCGACGCCCAGCGTCGGGCTGAGGATCTTGCTCGAGGTGCCCAGGTGGACCACGACGTCGGGCCCCAGCACGCCGAGCAGCGGCAACGGGGCGACGTCGAAGCGGAGCTCGCCGTCGTAGTCGTCCTCCAGCACCCACCAGCCCTCCGCACGCGCCCGGGCGACCAGCGCGAGCCGTCGCGCGGCGGTCATCCGCCGGCCGGTCGGGAACTGGTGGGCCGGCGTGCAGTACACCGCCGCCAGGCCGCCCGACAGGGCGTCGACGACCAGCCCGTCGTCGTCGACCGGGACCGGGACCACCTCGACACCTGCGTCGCGGAAGGCAGCCACCGCGCGCGAGTAGCCGGGGTCCTCCACGGCGACCCGGCTGCCCGGCGGCAGGATCCGCGCCACCTCCTCCACCGCGGCCGAGGTCCCGGCCGTGGCGAGCACGTCGTCCGGCCCGGCGACCAGTCCACGGTGCCGCAGCAGGTGGTCCCCGACCGCAGCCCGGAAGGCCGGGTCGCCCGCCGCGTCGGGCCGGAGGTCGGGCGGCTGGTCCCCCGCCGCCCGCCAGGCCCGCCGCCACGCGGCCCGGTCCAGCACCTCCAGGCACGGCGACCCGGCTCGGAGCTCGACCAGCGCGGGCACGGGCGCGCCCGGTCGCCGTCCCGGGAGTGCGGCGGCCGGGGCCGACGGCACCGCGCCGAGCACGAACGTGCCCACGCCGCGGCGGCCACCGGCCCAGCCCTCGGCCAGGAGCTGGTCGTACGCGGCGCTCGTGACCGTGCGGCTCACCCGGAGCGCCGCCGCCAGCTCGCGGGTCGACGGCAGCCGGTCGCCGGGTCGCAGCGCGCCGCCCGCGGCGGCGGCCCGCAGGGCGTCGGCGAGCTGCACGGACAGCGCCGTGCCGGATGCCCGGTCGAGCACGACGGGCGGGATGCCGGTCACCACGCTCCCTCCAGTGGCCTGCCGGAACACTAGCCGATTGGCCGTTCCGGGATGCCACTGGAACCGGCCACGATCGGAGCATGGTTCCCGCTCCTCCGCTCTCCCCGACCCGGCGCAGCACGGTCAGCCGGGGCGCCAAGCGCGCCCGCACCGACCGCAGCGACCTGTACGCCGTCCTCGACGCCGGCCTGATCGGCCACCTGGCGGTCGTGCTCGACGGCGCCCCGGTCGTGCTGCCCACGGGCTACGGCAGGCACGACGACACCCTCTACCTGCACGGCTCCACCGGGGCCGCCTCGCTGCGCGCGGCCGCGGCCGGCGGCCCGGTCTGCTTCACCGTCACGCACCTGGACGGCATCGTCTACGCGCGGTCGGCCTTCCACCACTCGGTGAACTACCGGTGCGCGGTGGTGCACGGGACGGCGCGCCCGGTCACCGACGCCGACGAGAAGCTGCTGGGCCTGCGGGTGCTCACCGAGCAGCTGGCTCCCGGCTCCCGGGCCGCGACCCGGCAGCCCGATCGCAAGGAGCTGGCCGCGACCGCGGTGCTCGCCCTCGACCTCGCCGAGGCCAGCGTCAAGATCCGCACCGGTCCACCCGGGGACGACGAGGCGGACCTGGCCGCACCGGGGGACCCCGACCCGGTGTGGGCGGGCGTCCTGCCGGTCACGACGGTGCCGGGGACACCCGAGCCCTGTCCGCTCCTGCCCGTGGGCGTTCCCGTCCCGGGACGGGTGCGGAACCGGGCGCTCAGCCCGCCGGCGTGACGCGGAGCAGCTGGTCGGAGTTGTTCCCGTTGTCGGTGGTCACGTACAGCGCGCCGTCGGTGCCCTGCTCGACGGTCCGGATCCGCCCGTACTCGCCGTCCAGCTCGGGCAGCCGGAACTGCTCGGTGAGCGTGCCGGACTCGTCCAGGCGGAGCGCCAGCACGTGCTCGCCGCGCAGCGCGCCCAGCAGGAGCAGCCCGTCGTAGTCGGCCCACTGGTCGCCGTCGAGGAAGGTGCCGTCGCTCGGCGCGATGGGCGGGGCGCCGGAGTCCCAGACCGCCGGGACCGCACCGTCGATCTCCGGGTCGGTCATCGGGACGCTCTCGTCGTACTCCCCGTCGCCCACCGGGTCCCAGCCGTGGTTGGCGCCGGGCTGCAGCAGGTTGACCTCATCGTTCCGGTCGGGGCCGTGCTCGACCGAGTACACCTGATCGGTGCCCGGCCGGGTGGCCAGACCCTGCACGTTGCGGTGCCCGTAGGTGTAGATCAGGTCGGCGGCCCCGTCGTCCGGCCCTGCGAACGGGTTGTCCGGCAGCGCCTCGCCGGTCGCGGGGTCGGCCCGCAGCACCTTGCCGGCCAGCGACCCGAGGTCCTGCGGGAGGGTGCCCACGGCGTTGTCGCCGGTGCCCACGAGCAGCGCCCCGTCGGGTGCGAACTCCAGCCGGCAGCCCCCGTGCCGGCCGATGTCCTCGTTGACCGGGATGCCGCCGATGAGCGGGTCCTGGACCCGCTCGGCGGCCGACCAGTCGTCGTCCACGCTCCAGGCGATCACCTCGATCGAGGCAGCGCCGCCGTCCGTGACGCCCTGGCACGTGTAGAACCGCCGGTTCTCGGCGAAGGCGGGATCCAGCGCCAGACCCATCAGGCCGGTCTCCCCCACGGCGAAGAGGTCGCCGAAGTCCGCCGCCACCTCCTGCACGGTGCCGTCCGGCAGCACCGCGGTGAAACCGCCGGCGCGCTCGTCGATCAGCAGCGTGCCGTCCTCGGCCTGCGCGACGTCCCAGGGATGGTCGAGCCCGTCGGCCACCACCTCGACCTCCAGCGACGGAGCACCGGTGGGCGCCGACGTCGTGGGGGGCGTCGACACGGACCCCGCCTCCTCCTCCGCCGTCGACGTGGCGGAGCAGGCGGTGAGGGGGAGGGACAGCGCGAGCAGGCAGGCGAGGCGGGACCGCATCACCCCATGGTGCCCCGCCGTCTCAGCTGGTGCGCGTCACCACGTAGTCGCACAACGCCGACAGCGCGTCGCGGACATCGCCCGCCGGCACGGCGGTCAGCCGCGCCCGAGCGCGCTCGGCGTACTGGCGCGTGACGTCGGTGGCCCGCTCCAGCGAGCGGGACGAGCGCAGCAGCTGCAGCGCCTCGGCGTGCTCGCCGTCGTCGGTGACCGGGGCGGCGACGAGCTCGCGCAGCCGCGCCTCCGCCGGGTCGTCGCCGGCCAGCGCGAACAGCGCCGGCAGCGTCGCGATGCCCTCGCGCAGGTCGGTGCCCGGCGACTTCCCCGAGGCGCCGGCGACGCTGACGATGTCGATGAGGTCGTCGGAGAGCTGGAAGGCCACCCCGACCTCCTCGCCGAAGGCGGTGAGCGCCCCGACCAGGTCGTCGCCGACCCCGGCGAAGGAGGCGCCGAACCGCGCGGAGGTGGCGACCAGCGAGCCGGTCTTGTCCGCCAGCACCTCGAGGTAGTGGCCGACCGGGTCGTCGCCGGGCTGGGCGCCGACCGTCTCGCGGATCTGGCCGGTGACCAGCCGCTCGAACGTCCGCGCCTGGATGCGCACCGCCTCGGGGCCGAGGTCGGCCAGCAGGTCCGACGCCCGGGCGAAGAGCAGGTCGCCGGTCAGGATGGCGATGCTGTTGCTCCAGCGGCTGTTCGCACTCGGGGCCCCGCGGCGCACGGAGGCCTCGTCCATGACGTCGTCGTGGTACAGCGTCGCCAGGTGGGTGAGCTCGCAGACCACGGCGGCCGAGGTGACCTCGGGACGCTCGGGATCGCCCAGCTGTGCGGCGAGCAGGGCGAGCATCGGCCGGAACCGCTTGCCGCCGGCGGCCATGAGGTGCCCGGCCGCCTCGCGCACGAAGGGGTGCTCGCTGCCGACGGACTCCGCGAGCGCCGCCTCGACCCGCGCCAGCCCCCCGGCCAGGGCCTCGCCCAGCGCCCCCTCGGGCAGCCAGGGCCCCATGGTGGAGGCCGGCGTCGAGATCCGGTGCCAGACCTCGGTGGGGGTGCCGTCGGCTGCGGCACGGGCTCCGGTCATCAGCCGACGAATCTAGCCGCCTGCTCGGCCAGGTCGAGCACCGCCCCGGGCAGGATGCCCAGCGCGAGCGTGGCGCTGGCCGTGACGGCGAGCACGACCGTCGTCGGGAGGCCCGGCACACCCACCGTCGGCCCGTCCACCGCGGGGGGCGAGAAGTACATCAGCACGATCACCCGCAGGTAGAAGAAGGCGGCGACGGCGCTGGCCAGCACCGCCACCAGCACCAGCGGCCAGGCCCCCTCCTCGACGGCGGCCCGGAACACCGCGAACTTGCCGGTGAAGCCGGCGGTGAGCGGGATGCCGGCCAGCGCGAGCAGGAACAGGCCCATCACCGCCGCGGTCAGCGGCGAGCGGGCCGCCAGCCCGGCCCACTGCGACAGGTGCCCGGCCTCGCCGTCACCGTCGCGCACCAGCGTGAGGACGGCGAAGGCGCCGATCGTGGTCAGCCCGTAGGCGAGCAGGTAGAACATGGTCGCCGCCAGACCGGACCCATCGCCGCCCGCGCCCAGCCCCAGCACGCCGGTGAGCAGGAAGCCCGCATGCGCGATCGAGGAGTAGGCGAGCATGCGCTTGAGGTCGGTCTGCGTCAGGCCGAGGACCGCGCCGACGACCATCGACACGATCGCCACGCCGTAGATCAGCGGGCGCCAGGTCCACTCCTCGCCGCCGAAGCCGACGTAGAGCAGCCGGAGGATCGCCCCGAACGCGGCCACCTTGGTGCAGGCGGCCATGAACGCGGTGACCGGCGTCGGGGCTCCCTGGTAGACGTCCGGCGTCCAGCTGTGGAACGGCGCGACGCTGGCCTTGAACAGCAGCCCGACGACGAGCAGGGCGAGCCCGAGCACGAGCAGCACGTCGCTGCCGTCCTCGGCCACCGACTCGCGGATCTCGCCGAGCCGGATGGTGCCGGTGGCGCCGTAGACCAGCGCGAGCCCGTAGAGGAAGAAGGCGGAGGCGAACGCGCCCAGCAGGAAGTACTTGACCGCCGCCTCCTGCGACAGCAGCCGGCGCCGCCGCGCCAGCCCGCTGATCAGGTACAGCGGGAGGCTGAGCACCTCGAGCGCGACGAACATGATCAGCAGGTCGTTCGCGGTGACGAAGACCATCATGCCGCCGACGGCGAACAGGGCCAGCGGGTAGATCTCGGTCTGCACGCGGGTGGCCGTGACCAGCTCGCGGTCGCGCGGGCTGCCGGCCGGGACGGCGGCCGAGGCGACGAACGCCGACCGGGCGGGGTCCAGCCCGCGCTCGGCGAACAGCAGCACGGCGAGCACGGCCAGCCCGGCGATCGTGGCCTGCAGGAACAGGCCGGCGTCGTCCACGGCGAGCGCGTCGCCCGCGGTGATCTCCGGCTCGCGCATGGCCGCGACCAGCAGCGTGCTGGCGAAGCCTCCGACGGTGCCCACGAGGGCGATGCCCACCTGCACGGGGTGCCGGACGTGGCGCGGGACGAAGGCCTCCGCGAGCACCCCGGCACAGGCGGCGCCGAAGACGATCAGCAGGGGCGCCAGCGCCGCCCACGAGAGGTCCGGGGCGTCGATCATCGGGTCCCTCCGAGGTCGTCCAGGGTCGCGATGACCGCGGGCTCGATGATGTCCAGCAGCAGCTGGGGCTGGACGCCGAGCACGATGACCAGCACCACCAGCGGCGCCACCACCGCGAGCTCCCGGCGGCTCAGGTCGCGGAAGCGCACGGGCGTGCCGGTCGGTGCGGTCAGGACGGCGGTGGCGCCCGAGCCGCCGAGCTGCTCGCCGGCCGGCGGGAGCGGGGTCTCCCCCGCAGGCGCCACGACGCCCCGCGCCGGGCCGTGCATGGTGCGCTGGTACATGAGCAGGATGTAGAGCGCGGCCAGGATGATGCCGACGGTGGCCAGGATCGTGTGGACCGGCCGCTCGGGGAACGAGCCGATCAGCACGAGGAACTCGCTGACGAAGCTGTTGGTGCCCGGGAGCGCCAGCGAGGCCAGCCCGGCGACCAGGAAGACCGCGGCGAGCACCGGCGCCTGCGCGGCCACGCCGCCGTAGTCGCCGATCTGCCGCGAGCCCCCGCGGGCGATGAGCATGCCGACGACGAGGAACAGCAGGCCGGTCGCGATGCCGTGGTTGACCATGTACAGCACGGCACCGGTGGCCGCCTCGGTGGTGAACGCGAAGATGCCCAGGGCGATGAAGCCGAAGTGCGAGATCGACGTGTAGGCCACCAGGCGCTTCATGTCGCTCTGCCCCATGGCCAGCAGCGCGGCGTACAGGACGCCGATCACGGCCAGGACGAGCACCAGCGGTGCGAAGTACCGCGACGCGTCGGGGAACAGCGGCAGGCAGTAGCGCAGGAACCCGAAGGTGCCCACCTTGTCCAGGACGCCGACCAGCAGCACCGCCCCGCCGATGGGCGCCTCGGCGGCCGAGTCGGGCAGCCAGGTGTGCAGCGGGACCAGCGGCGCCTTGATGGCGAAGGCGATGAAGAAGCCCAGGAACAGCAGCTTCTGCACGCCGGGGTCGATGTCGAGCTGGCGCAGGGCGTCGAAGGCGAAGGTGCCCTCCCCGAGCTGGCTGCTGCTCACCACGTACAGCCCGACGACGGCGGCCAGCATGATCAGCCCGCCGACGAGGCTGTACAGGAAGAACTTGACCGCGGCGTACTGCCGGCGGGGCCCGCCGAAGCTCCCGATGATGAAGTACATCGGGACGAGCATCGCCTCGAAGAAGACGTAGAACAGGAAGACGTCGGTGGCCGCGAAGACGCCCACCATGCACGCCTCGAGCAGCAGCAGCCAGGCGAAGAAGAAGCGCATCGAGCGACCGCCCGAGCCCACCGCCGTGGACCCTTCGGAGCCCGCCGGCACGGACCCGTCGGAGCCCGGCACGGACACGTCGGAGCCGGGCGCGCGGTCCTCCCACGAGGCGCCGATGACCAGCGGCACCAGCAGCCCGATGAGCAGCAGCATCACCAGCGCGATGCCGTCGACGCCCAGGGCGAACTGCACGCCGAAGTCGGGAATCCAGTCCACCGCCGTCGTCAGCTGGAACCGCTCGCCGCCGGTGTCGAACGCGACGGTGGCCAGGACGGCGAGCACCAGCACGACCAGGCTCACGCCCAGGGCGAGCTGCTTGGCCAGCAGCTCGCGTCCCTTCGGCAGGGCGGCCACGACCGCCGCGCCCGCCGCCGGCACGGCGATCATCGCCACCAGCCAGGGGAAGTCACTCACAGGGCGTCCTCTCCGAAACCGTGGATGCCGCTCGGTGCAGCGCGTTCGCCACCGCGCCGCTCTCCGCTCCTCGCTCGTTCCTCGCTGCGATGCTCACGGACCTGTCCGCTCATCCCGACGTCACCGCGAGCAGGGCGCCGGCGACCAGCACCGCGCCGCCGAGCATGCTCAGCGCGTAGGTGCGCACGAACCCGGTCTGCGTCCGGCCGAGCCGCGACGAGGATCCCCCGAGCCCGGCGGCCAGCCCGTTGACCGCGCCGTCGACGCCGCGGTTGTCCACCCACACCAGGGCCCGGGTGAGCCACTGGCCCGGGCGCATGACCAGGGACTCGTTGATCGTGTCCGCGTAGAGCGCGTTGCGGGCCGCCCGGGTGACCGGCGAGACCCGCACGGGGGCCTCGGTCGGGACCTCGCGGCGGCCGACGAACAGCCAGGCCGCCAGCACGCCGACCAGCGCCACCGCGGAGACCACCAGGGCGACGATGCTCGGGGCGATGACGTGCTCCACCTCCGGCTCCGGGCCGAGGACCGGCTCCAGCCAGTCGGACAGCGGGAACGCCTCGACCAGCAGGAACCCGGCGCCGATGGAGCCGAGGGACAGCACGACCATCGGCACGGTCATCACCGACGGGGACTCGTGCGGGTGGACGTCCTCGGTCCACCGGGCCCGGCCGAAGAACGTCATGAGCATCAACCGGGTCATGTAGAAGGCGGTCAGCCCGGCGGCGAGGATCGCCACGCCGCCGAGGACCCAGCCCCAGACGTCGTCCCGGTCCAGTGCGGCCTCGATGATCAGGTCCTTCGTGTAGAAGCCGGACAGGAACGGGAACCCGATCAGCGCCAGGTAGCCCAGCCCGAAGGTGGCGAAGGTGATCGGCAGCTTGCGCCAGAGCCCCCCGAAGCGGCGCATGTCCACCTGGTCGCCCATCGCGTGCATGACCGAGCCGGCGCCCAGGAACAGGCCGGCCTTGAAGAACCCGTGGGTGAGCAGGTGCGCCAGCCCGGCGACGTAGCCCGCCGGGCCGAGGCCGACGGCCAGGAACATGTAGCCGATCTGGCTGACCGTCGAGTAGGCGAGCACCTTCTTGATGTCGTCGAAGGCGCACCCGGCGATGGCGCCGATGAGCAGCGTGATCGCGCCGACGGCGAGGACGACGCTGCGCGCGGTCTCGGTGAGGTCGTAGATCGGGGCCGAGCGGGCGATCAGGTAGACGCCGGCGGTGACCATCGTGGCCGCGTGGATGAGCGCGGAGACCGGGGTCGGCCCCTCCATGGCGTCGGGCAGCCAGGCCTGCAGCGGGAACTGACCGGACTTCCCGCAGGCACCCAGCAGCAGCAGGAGCCCGATGGCGGTGAGGGTGCCGCCGGCCAGCGTGCCCGCCGCGCCGAAGACGCCGGCGTAGGAGGTCGTCCCGAGCTGGGCGAACATCACGAAGATCGCCAGGGCGAGGCCGACGTCGCCGACCCGGTTCATGATGAACGCCTTCTTGGCCGCCGTCGCCGCTGCGGGGCGGGTGTACCAGAAGGCGATGAGCAGGTAGGACGCCAGCCCGACGCCCTCCCAGCCGACGTAGAGGGCCACGAAGCTGTTGCCGAGGACCAGCAGCAGCATCGCTGCGACGAAGAGGTTCAGGTAGGCGAAGAACCGGCGGCGGCCGGGGTCGTGCGCCATGTAGCCGATCGAGTACACGTGGATCAGCGAGCCGACCCCGGTGATCAGCAGCGCGAAGACCGCCGACAGCGGGTCGTAGAGCAGCCCGGCACGGACGTCGAGGTCACCGGTGGAGATGAAGGTGAACAGGTCGACGTCCACCGAGCGGCCCTCGACGTCGGTCAGCTGGACGGTGCAGAGCACGGCCAGCAGGAAGGCGCCCACCACCGTCGCCGTCCCGAGCAGGTGGCCCCAGCGGTCGGTGCGCCGGCCGCCCAGCAGCAGCACCGCGGCACCGGCCAGCGGCAGCGCGATGAGCAGCCAGGACCAGCCGAGCAGACCCTCGGCGGGCAGTACCTCAGACACAGCTGTCCCCGTCCCGCGCGTCAGTACTTGAGGAGGTTGGCGTCATCGACCGACGCGGACCTGCGGGTCCGGTAGATCGACATGATGATGGCCAGGCCGATGACGACCTCGGCGGCCGCGACGACCATCACGAACAGCGCGATGATCTGGCCGTCGATCGTGCCGGTGGTGCGGGCGAAGGTGATCAGCGTCAGGTTGACCGCATTGAGCATCAGCTCGACGCACATGAACACGACGATGGCGTTGCGCCGCACCAGCACGCCGACGGCGCCGATGGTGAACAGGATCGCCGCGAGCACCAGGTAGTAGGTCGGTGTCATCGCCGGTCACCTCCCGGGTCCTCGATCGGTGCCGGGTCGAGCGTGCCCAGCGCCGCGTCCGGCGAGCCGAGCTGCTCCCGGCTGGTGGGGCGGGGCATCTGCTCCACCTCGCCGGGCTCGATGCCCGTGGCGTAGCTGTCGGTCGACGTGCCCCCGTCGGGCAGCAGGGCCGGGGCGGCGACGGAGTTGGCGCGGGCGTACACACCCGGGCCGGGCAGGGTCTGCGGACGGTCGGTGAGGAACCGGGCGCGGGAGAGCTCCTTCTGACCCTGCCGGGTACCGGGCTCCCGCTCGATCTGGGTGTAGATCAGCGCACCCACCGCCGCGACGATCAGCAGCGCCCCGGTGATCTCGAAGGCCAGCAGGTAGCGGGTGTAGAGCAGCTCGGCGATCGCGATGACGTTGTCGTCGCCGCCGTCGTCGCCCAGGCCCTCGACGACCATGTCCTCGGTCGCGCGGGCGATGCCGGCGCCGACCAGCGCGGCGAAGCCGACGCCCAGGACCGCCGCGGCGACCCGCTGACCGCGCAGCGTCTCCACGACCGAGTCGGAGGAGTCGCGGCCCACCAGCATGAGCACGAAGAGGAAGAGGATCATGATCGCGCCGGTGTAGACGATGATCTGCGCGGCGCCCAGGAACGGCGCGGACTGGATGACGTAGAAGACGCCCAGCGACAGCATCGTGGTGACCAGCCACAGCGCCGAGTGCACCGCGTTCCGGCTGAACACCATGCCCAGCGCCCCGGCCAGCGCGACCGGGCCGAGCACCCAGAAGGCGACCGTCTCCCCGGTGCCGATGACGACGTCGGGGTTCATGCCTGCTCCGCCACGACGGCCTCGGCGGCCGATCCAGCCTCGGGCACGCGGAGGTAGTAGTCCTTCTCGTCGTCCCCGAGCCGCATGGGGTGCGGCGGCTGCTCCATGCCCGGCAGCAGCGGCGCCATGAGCTGCTCCTTGGTGTAGATCAGGTCCTGCCGGTTGTCGTCGGCGAGCTCGAAGTCGTTGCTCATCGTCAGCGAGCGCGTCGGGCAGGCCTCGATGCACAGCCCGCAGAAGATGCAGCGCAGGTAGTTGATCTGGTAGACCGCGCCGTACCGCTCGCCCGGGGAGAAGCGGGCCTCCTCGGTGTTGTCGCCGCCCTCCACGTAGATGGCGTCGGCCGGGCAGGCCCAGGCGCAGAGCTCGCAGCCCACGCACTTCTCCAGCCCGTCCGGGTGCCGGTTGAGCACGTGGCGGCCGTGGTAGCGCGGCTTGGTCACCTTGGGCTCGAAGGGGTACTGCTCGGTGGTCACCTTGCGGAAGATCTGCGCGAAGGTCACCCCGAACCCCTGGAGCGGTGCGGGGATCAGGCTGTCGCGGAACGCCGGCTTGGCGACGGCGCCGGTGGACGGGCGCGTCACCTCACCGCCGCCGCGGGTCGCGGGCGTGCGCTCGGACCGGCTATCGGACATCGGGGCTGTCCTCCTCGACAGTGGTGGTGCCGCGCCGGCCGGTGGCCACGACGGCGGTGCCCTCGCCGGCGGGCTGGTGCCGCAGCCGCGGTGACGGTGGCACGACGAGGTCCATCGGCGGGACGGGGAACCCGCCCTCGGACCGGCTGGGCCCGCCGGTGGGACGACGCTGCGCACCTGCGGGCGGCAGCACCTGCGGCTCGTCGGACACGGCGTGCACCCCGCCGGCGGCGGCGTGCTCGGCGGCGACCCGGGTCTCGCGGTTGGCGGAGCGGCCTGCCCACGCCATGGCCAGCAGGACCAGGAGCGCCAGCGGCACCCCGACGAAGAGCGCGACCGCGCCGGTGGAGAGGTCGGTCTCGCGGGAGACGGTCCGCATCGTGGCGACGACGAGGATCCACACCAGGGCGACCGGGACGAGCACCTTCCAGCCGAAGCGCATGAACTGGTCGTACCGCAGGCGGGGCAGGGTGCCGCGCAGCCAGATGAAGAAGAACAGCGCGACGACGACCTTGCCGAAGAACCACAGCATCGGCCACCAGCCCGAGTTGGCGCCGTCCCAGATCGACAGCGGCCACGGCGCACGCCAGCCGCCGAGGAACAGCGTCGCGGCCAGCGCCGAGACGGTGACCATGTTGATGTACTCGGCCAGGAAGAACAGCGCGAACTTCAGCGACGAGTACTCGGTGTGGAAGCCGCCGACCAGCTCGCTCTCGGCCTCGGGGAGGTCGAAGGGCGCCCGGTTGGTCTCGCCGACCACCGCGATGGCGTAGATGACGAAGGAGACCGGCAGCAGGACGGCGAACCAGCTGGGGCCGGTGAACTCCCAGCCGAAGAAGGAGACCTCGTTGCCGTCGGCCTGCGCGGCGACGATCTCCGAGGTCGACATCGACCCGGCGTACAGGAAGACCGCGACGATCGACAGGCCCATCGCGATCTCGTAGCTGATCATCTGGGCCGCGCTGCGCATGCTCCCCAGCAGCGGGTAGGTCGAGCCCGAGGCCCAGCCACCCAGGACGATGCCGTAGATGCCCATCGCCGAGCTGGCGAGGACCACGAGCACCCCGATGGGGGCGTCGGTCAGCTGCAGCGGCGTCACCTCGCCGAAGATGCTCACCGCCGGGCCCATCGGGATGACGGAGAACGCCACGAACGCCGGGACGCAGGCGATCACCGGAGCCAGGAAGTAGACCGGCTTGTCGGCCAGCGCCGGCATGATGTCTTCCTTGAAGGCCAGCTTCAGCCCGTCCGCGAGGCTCTGCAGGTAGCCGCGGGGGCCGACCCGGTTGGGGCCGATCCGCTGCTGCATGCGGGCGACGACCTTGCGCTCGAAGACGATCGCGAACAGCGTCAGCAGGACCAGGATCACGAAGACCCCGAGCACCTTGATGAGCACGATCCACCAGACGTCGTTGCCGAAGTCCTCGAGGGTGGGCTGCTCCGGGCTGGCCAGCAGCATCACGCCGCACCCCCGGCAGGGGTGGCAGAGGACATCGCCGTGGCCCCGACGGGCGGGGACACGGCGGACGCCGCGGCGATGCGGACGACGGCGCCGGGTCCGGCGCCCAGGTGCGTGCGCACCTCGCTGCCGGGGGAGCGCATCGGCAGCCAGACCACGTGGTCCGGCATGGGGGTGACGAGCAGCGGGAGGGTCACCGCACCGGCCGGCCCGGTCACGGCCACCAGCTCGCCGTCGGCCACCCCGAGCCGTTCGGCGGCCTCCGCGGCGAGCCGGACCACCGGGCGCCGGGCGGTACCGGAGAGCTCCGGCTCGTCCCGCTGCAGGGTGCCGACGTCGAGCAGCTGGCGCCAGGAGGCGAGCAGCGCCTCGTCGGCACGCAGCGACGGGGCCCCGGCGGCGGCGACGTCCGGAGCGGCGACGTCGGCCGAGCGCGCGGTGCCCAGCGCGGCGAGCTCCGCCCGTGCGGCCTCGGGCGTCGGCAGGCGCAGGTCGACGTCCATGAGGTCGGCCAGGCCGTGCAGCACGCGTCCGTCGCTCAGCCTGCCGGTGTCGTGCAGCGTGGCGTCGAAGGGGCGGCCACGGCCCTCCCAGTCGAGGTAGCTGCCGGCCTTCTCCGCTGCGGCGGCGACCGGCAGGACGACGTCGGCCCACTCGGTGACCGCCGTCGGGAACATCTCCAGGCTGACCACGAAGCGCGCCTCCGCCAGCGCGTTCTCCGCGAGGACGGGGTCGGGCAGGTCGGCGGGGTCGACGCCGCCGACGAGCAGCCCGGCCAGCCGGCGGTCCCGCACCGCCGCGAGGATGCCGGTGGTGTCCCGCCCCGGCGTCGACGGGATCGCGTCGGCGTCCACGCCCCAGCGCGCGGCCACCTCGGCGCGAGCGGCCGCGTCGGCGACCACGCGCCCGCCCGGGAGCAGCGCGGGCAGCGCACCTGCCTCCACGGCGCCGCGCTCACCGGCCCGGCGGGGCACCCAGGCGATGCGGGCGCCTGTGGCGTGCGCGAGCTCGAGCAGCGCGGTGAACGCTCCGGGCACCTCGGCCAGCCGCTCCCCCGCGAGGACGACGGCGCCCGGCGTCCGGAGCGCCTCGACCGCCGGGCCGCCCCAGGTGCCGGCGGCCAGCGCCTGCAGCGAGCGGGCCTCCGCGCCGGGCAGCGTCGTCAGCACCGTGGCCTGCAGCTTCTGCGCGGCGCGGGTCGGGAAGGGGGCGAGGTCGAAGACCTGGGTCTTGGCGGTGCGCACCGCCCGGCGCAGCCGCAGGAAGAGGATGGGCGACTCCTCCTCCGGCTCGAAGCCGGCGAGCAGGACGACCGGGGCCGAGCCCACCTCGTCGTAGGTCACGCCGCCCCGTCCGGGACCGGTGCCGGCGACCGAGCCGGCCAGGAAGTCCAGCTCCTCCGCGGAGTGGGCGCGGGCCCGGGAGTCGACGTCGTTGGTGCCCAGGGCCACGCGGGCGAACTTGGCGTAGGCGTAGGCGTCCTCGACGGTCAGCCGGCCACCGGGCAGCACGCCCACCCCGCCGGCCTCGCGCGCGGCGGCCAGCCCGGCGGCGGCCGCGGCCCACGCCTCCGGCCAGGACGCCTGCTGCAGCGTGCCGTCGGCGCCGCGGACCAGCGGCGTGGTCAGCCGCTCGTTGGAGGTGACGTAGCGGAACGCGTAGCGCCCCTTGTCGCAGGTCCACTCCTCGTTGACCTCGGGGTCGTCGCCGGCCTGGCGCCGGGTGACCTTGCCGCGGCGGTAGTCGGTGCGCATGGAGCAGCCCGACGCGCAGTGCTCGCAGACGCTGTCCTCGCTGCGCAGGTCGAAGGGCCGGGCACGGAACCGGTACTGGGTGCTGGTCAGGGCGCCCACCGGGCAGATCTGGGTGGTGTTGCCGGAGAAGTAGGACTCGAACGGCTCGTCCTCGTAGATCGCCACCTGCTCCAGCGCCCCGCGCTCGAACAGCTCGATGAACGGGTCGCCGGCCACCTGCTGGGAGAACCGGGTGCAGCGGGCGCAGAGCACGCAGCGCTCGCGGTCGAGCAGGATCTCGGTGCTGATCGCCAGCGGCTTGGGGTAGGTGCGCTTCTCGTCGACGAACCGGCTTTCGGTGCGCCCGTGGCCCATCGCCTGGTTCTGCAGCGGGCACTCGCCGCCCTTGTCGCAGGTCGGGCAGTCCAGCGGGTGGTTGATCAGCAGCAGCTCCATCGTGCCCTGCTGTGCCTTGTCTGCCACGGGGCTGGAGAGCTGGGTCTTCACCGCCATGCCCTCGGTCACCGGCATGGTGCAGGAGGCGACCGGCTTGCGCTGGCCCTCCACCTCGACCAGGCACTGCCGGCAGGCGCCGACCGGCTCGAGCAGCGGGTGGTCGCAGAACCGCGGGATGAAGACGCCCACCTGCTCGGCGGCCCGGATGATCAGCGTGTCCTTGGGCACGGCCACGTCGAAGCCGTCGATCGTGCAGTGGACGGCGTCCGGCGGGGTGTGCGGCCCGGGGGCGCCGGGCGGGACGGCCGGCGCGGGGGTCGGGTTGGTGAGCGTCATGAGGCCACTCCGACGGGCTCGATGCGGAGGGTCCGGCCCAGGCGGGCCTGCTCCTCCGGGGGCAGCAGGGCGACGTAGTCGTCCTTGAAGTACTTCAGCGAGCTGGTGATGCAGCTCGTGGCGCCGTCACCGAGGGCGCAGAACGACCGGCCCAGGATGTTGTCGCAGGTGTCGACCAGGATGTCGAGGTCCTGGGCGGTGCCCCGGCCGTGCGCGATCCGCTCGAGGATCTGCACCAGCCAGTAGGTGCCCTCCCGGCACGGGGTGCACTTGCCGCAGCTCTCGTGGGCGTAGAACTCGGTGAACCGCAGGGTGGCCTCGACGATCGAGTCGGTCTCGTCGAACACCATCAGCGCGGTCGTGCCGAGCATCGAGCCCGCCGCCGCCACCGAGTCGAAGTCCAGGGGGACGTCGAGGTGCTCGGCGGTGAAGTACGGCGTCGAGGAGCCGCCGGGTGTCCAGAACTTGAGCTCGTGGCCCGGGCGCACGCCGCCGGCCATCTCCAGCAGCTCGCGCATCGTCGTCCCCATCGGGGCCTCGTACTGCCCGGGGCGGACGACGCGGCCCGAGAGCGAGTAGATCTTCGGCCCGGGCGACTTCTCCGGGCCGAACGCCTTGAACCACTCGGCGCCGCCGCGCACGACGAACGGCACGCTGGCCAGGGTCTCGACGTTGTTGATGACCGTCGGGGCGCCGTACAGGCCGGCGACGGCGGGGAACGGCGGCTTGAGCCGGGGCTGGCCGCGGTACCCCTCCAGGGAGTCCAGCAGCGCCGTCTCCTCGCCGCAGATGTAGGCACCCGCTCCGGCGTGCACGACCAGTTCCAGCTCGTAGCCCGAGCCCAGGATGTCGGTGCCGAGGTAGCCGGCGGCGTAGGCCTCCTCCACGGCGGCGACCAGTCGGCGGTGGGCGTGCACGGCCTCGCCGCGGACGTAGATGACGGCGAACTTCGAGCGGATGGCGTAGGCCGAGATGATCACGCCCTCGATGAGCGAGTGCGGATCGGCCATCATCAGCGGCAGGTCCTTGCAGGTGCCCGGCTCGCCCTCGTCGGCGTTGACCACCAGGTACTTCGGCATCGCCGCCGGCCCGGTCGGGGTCTCCCCCGGCTTGGGCTGCGGGATGAAGCTCCACTTCATGCCCGTCGGGAAGCCGGCGCCGCCGCGACCGCGCAGGCCGGAGTCCTTGACCATGGTGACGAGCTCGTCCGGGGACATCGACAGCGCCGTCCGCAGCGCGGCGTAGCCCTCCATCGACTCGTAGGTCGACAGCCGCCACGACCGGTCGGCGCCCCAGCGGGTGGTGAGGACGGGGGTGAGAGGCATGGCTCAGGCCTTCCCGGGACCTTGGCCGGACGTTCCCGGCTCGGTCCCCGCAGGGGTGTCGGTGCCGTCGCGGCCGTCGGGGAGCCGCCGTCCGGCGGGCTCCGGGGCATCCGGGTGCGAGCCGGCGGCGCCGGCCTTCTCCGCCGGGGTGTCGGCAGCGGCGACGCGGGCGTCCGCGGCCTCGCGTCCGGGGGTCTCCCCGGTCTGCCCGGTGGGCCGCACGGTCTCCCGGGGCTCCTCCGCATCCGGCGACGGCGGGGCGGTGCGCCGCGGCATCTCCGGTGCGGACTCGCCGCGCTCCTCGGCCAGCCGCAGCCCCCGCAGGGTCGGGCCCCACTCGCCGGGGGCGTCGACGGCCTCGCGGGCCGCGCCCTCGTCCGGGTGCTGGGAGAAGCCGGCGAGCTGCCGGGAGATGCCCTTGAAGTCGGTCAGCGGCGCGCCGCGGGTGGGCAGCGGCTTCTCACCGCGACGCAGCGCCGCCACCAGGTCGCGCGCGCTGTCGACGTCCTGCTGGTCGTAGAACTCGTAGTCGACGGTGACCACCGGCGCGTAGTCGCAGGCGGCGAGGCACTCGGCGTGCTCGAGGGTGATCGAGCCGTCGGCGGCGGTCTCGTCGTGGTGCACCCCGAGGTCGGCCGACAGCGCGTCCATGATCCGCTGGCCGCCCAGGACGCTGCACAGCGTGTTCGTGCAGACGCTCACGAGGTGCCGGCCGGTGGGGCGGCGCTTGTACATCGTGTAGAACGTCGCGACCGCGCCCACCTCGGCCTTGGTGAGGCCCAGCTCCTCCGCGCACAGCGTCACGCCCTCGGGCGAGACGTAGCCCTGGTAGCTCTGCACCAGGTGCAGCATCGGCAGCAGTGCCGAGCGCGGCTTCGGGTAGCGGGCGATGATCTCCCGCGCCTCGAGACGGGTCTGGTCGGTCAGCGGCGGGAGGTCCAGCGGTGCCGGCTCGACCGGGGTCGAGTCGAGCCCGGTGACCGCCGTGCCCTCTGGGCTGCCTGGAAGTGCACTCATCTGTCCACACTCCGCCCCTGGGTCGTCTCCGCGGCCGCTCCGCTCCTCGCTCGCTGGCGCTCGCTGCGATGCTCACTCACCTGTCGACTCCTCCCATGACGGGGTCGATCGATGCGATGGCCGCGATGACGTCGGCGATCATGCCGCCCTCGCTCATCGCCGCCGTGGCCTGCAGGTTCACGAAGCTGGGGTCGCGCACGTGGACGCGCCACGGGCGGGTGCTGCCGTCGCTCACCACGTGGAAGCCGAGCTCGCCGCGGGGGGACTCGACGGGTACGTACACCTGGCCGGCCGGCACCCGGAAGCCCTCGGTCACGAGCTTGAAGTGGTGGATCAGGGCCTCCATGGACTGGCCCATGATGTGCCGCACGTGATCCAGCGAGTTGCCCATGCCGTCGGCGCCCAGGGACAGCTGGGCGGGCCAGGCGATCTTCTTGTCGTCGACCATGACCGGTCCCGGCTCCAGCCGGTCCAGCGCCTGCGCGACGAGCTTCAGCGACTCGTTGACCTCGGCCATGCGCACCAGGTAGCGGCCCCACGCGTCGCTGGTGTCGGCGGTGGGCACCTCGAAGTCGTAGGTCTCGTAGCCCAGGTAGGGCTCCACCTTGCGCAGGTCCCACGGCAGCCCGGCCGCCCGCAGCACGGGCCCGGTGATGCCCAGCGCGACGCAGCCGGTCACGTCGAGGTAGCCCGAGCCCTTGAGCCGGTTCTGCCAGATCGGCTGCCCGGTGAGCAGCCGGTGGAAGTCCGCGACCCGCTTCGGGAAGACCGCCAGGAAGTCGCGGATGCTCTGGACGGCGCCCTCGGGCAGGTCCTGCGCCAGGCCGCCGGGACGGATGTAGGCGTGGTTCATCCGCAGGCCGGTGATCTCCTCGAGCAGGTCGAGGACCATCTCCCGCTCGCGGAAGCCGTTGGTCATGCCCGTCAGGGCGCCCATCTCCATGCCGAAGGTGGCCAGCGCGACCAGGTGCGAGGCGATCCGGTTGAGCTCCATGACCAGCACGCGGATGGTCTGCGCCCGCTGCGGCGCCTCGATCCCGAGCAGCTTCTCGACGGCGAGGCAGTAGCCGGCCTCGTTGAACAGCGGGGACAGGTAGTCCATCCGCGTCACGAAGGTCGTGCCCTGCACCCAGTTGCGGTACTCGGTGTTCTTCTCAATGCCGGTGTGCAGGTAGCCGATGACCACCCGGGCCTTGGTGACCGTCTCGCCGTCCAGGTCGAGCACCAGCCGCAGGACGCCGTGCGTCGAGGGATGCTGCGGTCCCATGTTGACGACGAGGCGGTCCTCGCCGTGCGGATCGGCGAAGGTGAGGTCCCAGTCGCCGCCGGTGACGGTGTAGACGCGGCCCTCGGTGGTCTCGCGCGAGCCGGCGTACGGATCGTAGGTCGTGCTCATCGGTCGGTCCCCTTCACCGGTAGGCGCGTCGTGTGTCGGGGGGCGGGATGGTCGCGCCGTGGTACTCGACCGGCACGCCGCCGAGCGGGTAGTCCTTGCGCTGCGGGAAGCCGTCCCAGTCGTCGGGCATGAGGATCCGGGTCAGCGCCGGGTGGCCGTCGAAGACGATGCCGAACATGTCGTAGGTCTCCCGCTCGTGCCAGTCCGCCGTCGGGTAGATGCCGGTCACCGACGGGACGTGCGGGTCCTCCGCGGTGACCGCGACCTCGAGCCGGATCCGCCGCCGGTAGGTCATCGAGGTCAGGTGCAGCACGACGTGCAGCCGGGGCCGCCCGGGCGTCACCTCGGGGCCGCCGCTGTCCAGGTAGTCGACGCCGGAGACGCTGCTGCACAGCTCGAAGCGCAGCGCCTCGTCGTCGCGCAGCGCCTGCGCCAGCACGAGGAGGTGCTCGCGGGCCACGAAGTAGGTGATCTCGCCGCGGTCGACCAGCACCCGCTGCACCGCGGCGGCGTAGGTGGCCTCGCCGACCGCCTCGATCAGGGCGTCGGTGACCTCGTCGAACCAGCCGCCGTAGGGGCGCTCGGTGGAGTGCAGGGCGACCGCGCCACCGGGCTCGACGCGCACCAGCCCGCCGAAGCCGGAGGTGTCACCGCTGCCGCTGACCCCGAAGGCACCCTTCCGGAAGCCACCCGCGGGCGTCGTCGCGTCGTCGTAGCCGGCCTCCTCGCGGCCGGGAACGACGTCACCGCCGTCGTTGCTCATCGCTCGACTCCGGACTCGTTCCGCTCCTCGGTCGCCGGCGCTCCCTGCGGTGCTCGCTCGACCGTCGCTCGCACGGCGCTCATCGCCGGTCCCCCGGACCGGGCAGCAGCACCGCGTTGCCGCCGCGCTGGTCGATGGCGAACTGACCGGTGCGACCCTCGGCCGCCGCCAGCTCGTACGCCCGGCGGGCGGCCTTGTCCACGCGCACGGTGGAGGGCATCTCGACCAGGAGGTCCTTCGCGGTGCCGTCCCGGCGTGCGCGCTCCTGCTCGCGGGCACGCTTCTCACCGAGCGGCTCGTTCATGATCTTGTGGTGCAGCTTGAGGATCGCGTCGGTGAGCATCTCCGGCCGCGGCGGGCAGCCGGGCAGGTACATGTCCACGGGCACGATGTGGTCGACACCCTGCACGACGGCGTAGTTGTTGAACATGCCGCCGGAGCTGGCGCAGACGCCCATCGCCAGCACCCAGCGGGGCTCGGGCATCTGGTCGTAGATCTGGCGCAGGACCGGGGCCATCTTCTGGCTGACGCGCCCCGCCACGATCATCAGGTCGGCCTGCCGGGGCGAGGCCCGGAAGACCTCCATGCCGAACCGGGCCAGGTCGTAGCGCCCGGCGCCGGTCGCCATCATCTCGATCGCGCAGCAGGCCAGGCCGAACGTGGCCGGCCACAGCGAGGACTTGCGTGTCCAGTTGACCAGCTTCTCCACGCTGGTCAGCAGCACGCCGCTCGGCAGTTTCTCCTCGAGACCCATGGTCAGTTATCCCTCAATCCCACTCGAGCCCGCCGCGTCGCCACTCGTAGGCGAAGGCGATGAAGACGGTGCCGATGAACACGACCATCGCGACCAGGCCGAAGACGCCCAGCGCCTCGTTGTGCACGGCCCACGGGTAGAGGAAGACGATCTCGATGTCGAAGACGATGAACAGCATCGCGGTCAGGTAGTACTTCACCGGGAAGCGGCCGCCGGTGAGCGGCTGGTCCACCGGCTCGATCCCGCACTCGTAGGCGTCGATCTTGGCCCGGTTGTAGCGGCGGGGTCCGACGTAGGGCGCGGCTGTGACCGAGCCCAGGGCGAACACCGCGGCCAGTGCGAAGAGCCCCACGATCGGGACGTAGGTCGACAGCATCAGCACCAGCCTAGGGTGAGGACGATCACGTTCCGCGCAGCGCTGGACCGGGTTGTCTCCGTGTCGACCGCGAACGGCATCTCGAGGTCCACGTCAGACCGCCGGGGCCAGCCGGGTGAGCGCCGAGATGGCGCGATCGACCGCGTCGCCGTCCCGACCATCGGTCAGGTTGCCCATGAGCCGCAGCGCCGCGCCGGCCAGCGCCGGCCGCCTGAGCCCGTGGCCGGTGGCGAACCGCACGACGTCGGGGCGGGCGAGCAGCGCGAGGAAGCCCAGGCCCAGCCGGTGGTGCCGCCCGTAGGCGGCCCGGAGCCGCTCCGGGTAGCCGTGCAGCAC
Organism: Blastococcus sp.; assembly: GCA_042090795.1. Classification (GTDB taxonomy): domain Bacteria; phylum Actinomycetota; class Actinomycetes; order Mycobacteriales; family Geodermatophilaceae; genus Blastococcus. The sequence continues at coordinate 36,721 of JBELIQ010000035.1, forward strand.
CGCCTCCCGCGCCGGGCCGTCCGGCCGGGCCAGTGCGTCAGCCGCGGTCTCGCCGGCCATCCGGCCGGTCTCCAGGGCGTAGCTGATGCCCTCGCCGTTGCAGGGGTTGACCGTTCCGGCGGCGTCGCCGGCCAGCAGCAGCCCGCGGGTGTAGGCCGGCCCGCGGTTCAGTGCCATCGGGAGGCCGGCCCCCCGCAGTGGCGTGACGGCGTCGTCCTCGCCGAGGCCGTCCTCGGCCGGGAAGGTGTCCAGCCAGGCCCGCAGCACGGCACGGTGGTCGGCCCCGGTCCCCCGCCGGGTGTCGAGCAGCCCGTACCCGACGTTGGCGGTGCCGTCGCCCATGCCGAAGATCCAGCCGTATCCGGGCATGGAGTCGCGTGAAGGGCCGGCCGGGGTGAGGTCGAAGGAGATGTCCAGGTAGTCGTCGGCCGCTCGGCGGGAGCGCACGTAGCGGCGGACGGCCACGCCGAGCGGCCGGTCCTCGCGGCGGACCAGGCCCAGGGACTTGGCCAGCCGGCCGGACAGCCCCTCGGCGGACACGACGAGCGGTGCGCGCCAGACCTGCGGCTCCTTGTCCGGACCCGCGGTGGCGTGCACGCCGGCGACCCGGCCGGCGTCGTCGAGCAGCGGCTCGGTGACGGTGATGCCGGTGTGCACGCGGGCGCCGGCGGCCCCGGCGTGGGCAGCGAGCCGGGCGTCGAGGTCGCTGCGCCGGAGGACGAGGGAGAAGCCGGGCCAGTGCTGCAGCCGCGGCCAGTCCACCTCGGTGACCGTGCCGCCGCCGTGCACCCGCAGGCCCTTGTGGCGGACCCATCCGGAGATGTCGACGGCCATGTCCTGCAGCGCCTTCACGCCGCGCGGGGTCAGACCGTCGCCACACACCTTCTCGCGCGGGAAGTCGGCCTTCTCCAGGACGACGACGTCGCGACCGGCCTGCCGCAGCTGCCACGCCGCAGCCGATCCGGCCGGACCGGCACCGACGACGATGACGTCGGCGCTGCGGTCGGTCGTCCCTGGCACGCGGTCCCACTCCCTCGGTCACGACTTTGTGAATAGATTCACAAGGTGGCGCGTCCACCACTCTAGGCCCGGTTGTGACGAAGGAAACAGCGGCCCCCGAGCGAGGGATGCGTCACACGGTCACGACGTCGCCGGTGGCGCGCATTCCGGGCGCGTCCGTGCGACCGGACGAGTCAGAACGGCCAGGCGGGTCCGTACGACCGGACGAGTCAGAACGGCCAGGCGGGTCCGTACGACCGGAGGAGTCAGAGCGGCGGCGGACTGCAGTCGGCCGGTGGCGGTGGTGGCGCCGGTTCACCGCGCAGGTCATGGGGCTCGTGGAGGTCGCGCAGGCCCGGTGGCCGGGTGGTGCGGGTGATGCCGGTCGGGGTGGTCACGCTGAGCGTGCCGT
>JBELIQ010000036.1:0-36929 GCA_042090795.1 Blastococcus sp.
TAGTCCTCGCGCAGGCGCTCGCCGATCGTCGGGTCGGCTTCCCACGTCCGGTACGGGATGCGCGGGATCTCGCGCACCTCGCCGATGGTCGACCACTCGTTGCCGCCCAGCCGCGCCAGCGGCCGGAGGTGCTCGATGCGGGGCCGGCCGTCGCGCACCGCCTCGGCCCACACGCTGATGTGCCGCACCCGGCCGAACACCACGGTGCTGTCCCCGAGCCGGACCGTGCCGTGCAGGACGCACTCGATGGACACCGGCGACTCGGCGACCCGCATGGCGTCCACGGTGTCGGCCGGTTCCAGCCGCACGCCGGTGTGCTCGGCCTCGCTGGCGTCGGGCGGGAAGTCGGTGGCCGTGGCGTTGACCTGCTCGAACAGCGCCTCGGGCGTGAGGTTCACGGTGAACTCGCCGGTCGCCTCGGCATTGCGCAGCGAGTCCTTGCGGCCCACCGAGGTGAACTGCACGACCGGGGGGCTCACGCACGCGACCGTGTAGAAGGAGTGCGGCGCCAGGTTGTGCACGCCGGATGCCGACCGGGTGCAGACCCAGGCGATCGGCCGGGGGACGACGACGGAGTTCAGCACCCGGTAGAAGGCGCCGGTGTCCATGGCATCGGGGTCGAAGGAGACGCGGTCGCGTGCTGCCGGCTGGGTCACCCGTCCATCCTCGCCGGAGCGGGGCCGGGCGGCGCGGGCGGCTGCGCGGTCACCCCACGGCCGCGCCAGCGCAGCGTGCCGCGCCGGTGCCCGGCGACCGAGCGCAGCATCAGCACGTCGAGGGCGAGCACGGACAGCGGATGGGCCAGCGCATCGGGCCACACCCGCCCTCCCGTCGCAGTCGCACTGATCGCCCGTCCGGCCACACCGGCGGCGTAGCCGACCAGCCCGGCCCGGGAGCCGTGCAGCGCCGTGACCGCCGGCAGCACCCAGACCGCGGTGAGCACGCCGGCCGCGGTCAGCCCGGCGGCCGGCGAGCCGCCGACCGCGGCCCACAGCGACTTGCCGTAGCCCTCCCGCACGCCCGGCCAGCCCTCGTACATCCGGCACACGGCGAGGTTCGACCCGTCGACGACGACCCCGCGCCCACCCGCCGACTTGACCGCGCGCAGCAGGGCGACGTCCTCGACGACCTCGCCGCGGACGGCGGCGTGCCCGCCGGCCCGCTCGTAGGCCGCGCGCCGCACGACGAGGAACTGCCCGTTGGCCGCCGCCAGCGAGGGGCGCGCCGAGCGCTCGGCCAGCCGGAGCGGCAGGAGCGTGGTCCACAGCCACTGCTGCAGGGGCTGGACCAGCCGCTCCGCCGCGCTGCCGGCCAGCTGCCGTGGCCAGGGGGAGACCAGGTCCAGCCCGGCGTCGTCGAGCACCGCGACGGCCGCGGCGACGGCGTCGGGCATCAACCGCACGTCGGCGTCGAGGAAGACCAGCACGTCGGCGTCGCCCGCGGCGGCCGCGCCCTGCGCGCACGCGTTGGGCTTGCCGAGCCAGCCCGGCTCCGGCGGCCGGCCGGAGAGCAGTCGCACGCGGGGGTCGGGATGTGCCGCGACGAGCGCGGCGGTGCCGTCGGTCGAGCCGTCGTCGACGACGACCACGCGGAGGTCGCGGACGCCGCGCTGGTCGAGGGCCGCGGCCAGGCAGTCGAGGACGTTCGCCGCCTCGTCGCGCACCGGGACGACCAGGGCGACCGTCCTGCCCACCGGCGCCGGGGCGGCCGGGGGGCGGCGCAGCAGCACGGCGTTCACGGCGGCGTGCGCCGCACCCGCGACGGACAGCCCCGCCAGCACGCGCAGCAGCCGGCCGCTCACGGGCGCCGGGACCGCTGGACGGCGAGGACGACGAGCACCGCGGCGCCCAGCACCGCGCCCCAGGCGGCCGATCCGGGCAGCCCCAGCCAGCCGGCGTGCGCCAGCGCACCACCGAGGGTCATCCACGCCATGGCGAGCAGCGGGGCGGCGTCGCCGACGGCCGGGGGAGCGGCGGTGCGCTCGACCAGGAGATCGAGCAGCGTCATGAGGGCCGCCCCGGCCAGCAGCCAGCCGGCCAGGTTGGTCAGCGGCACGGTGTCGATGCCCGGGAGCCCGGGCTCGGGGTGTGCCCAGGTCCAGTAGCCGGCGTCCACCATCTGCGGGTCCAGGACGACGTCCCAGGCGGCGAAGAGGGCCGCGGCCCACGCGATGCGGGCCGGCCGCTGCCGTGCGGCGCGCACCGGTCGGGCCAGCCGGCCGGCGAGCAGCCAGCTCGGCCAGGCCATCATCAGCCAGGCCAGCGGGACCAGGAACGGCACGCCGAGCAGGGTCGGGCCCAGGGTGTCGCTGTACGTGTAGCTGCCGTAGGGGAAGCCGGTGGCCAGCCCGATGCTCTCGAACGCCACCGCGACGAGGCCGACGAGCACCAGGACGCCGACGCCGGTGCGCGCCCCGCGGCTCAGCGCCGCATGGACGACCGAGAGCGTGGCGCCCAGCAGCACGATCGCCCAGCTGACCGCGTCCCGGGTGTCGCCGCCGGTGAGCGGATAGGCGATCGCGGTGCCGACGAGTGCGACGGCGAGGGCGAGCGGCACGACCTGGCGTACGGGCCACTGGCGTGGCAGCGGGAGCGCGGTGATCGACGGGATCATGCCGGCTTCCGCGCGAGCCGGGCCGCCCCGCGCCGCAGGGACCGGCCCGCCGCCGTCCGGACCCGGGCCAGGGCACGCCGGTCGCCGAGCACGACCCGGGCGGCGCTGCGCCCCGAGTTCCCGGAGACCCCACCGCCCGGGTGGGTGGAGGCGCCGGCCAGGTACAGCCCGGGGAGCCCTGGCACCCGGTAGCCCGACAGCGCGGGTGTGGGGCGGAAGCCGAACATGCTGGCCAGGCCCATCTCGACGTGCATGACGTTGCCGCGGGGTAGGGACAGCTCCCGCTCGAGGGCCAGCGGGGTCTGGACGTACAGCCGCTGTACCGAATCGGCGAAGCCGGGGGCGAACCGGTCCACCGCGTCCACGAGTCGCTGCGCCTCGACGTCGGCGAGGGCGTCCCAGTCCGCGCCGTCGGCCAGGGCGTAGGGGTACCACTGGCCCCAGATGGTCACTACGTGCTGCCCGGGCGGTGCCAGTGTCTCGTCGCTCGCGGAGAACGACATCGCCAGCGGTACGGGCTCGCGCGGCACCCGGCCGGCGCCCCAGTCGCCGTGGGCAGCGGCCAGTTGCGCACGGTCGGTGCACAGCAGTTGCAGTCCCTGTAACGACTCCTCCGGCGTGGCGCCGGGGTAGTGGGGGAGCGCGGTCGTCAACGCCCGCACGACCAGTCCGAAGCCGTTGCCCACCGGCGGATCGGCGTCGGCCAGGGCCTGGGGCGCCGCCGTCCCGGCCAGCCGGCGGGTGACCCCGATGTGGCAGGCGGCGACGACGGCACCGGCGGAGATGCGGCGTCCCGACTCGGTCTCGACACCGGTGATGCGCGGGCCGGTGCCGTCGTCGTCGACCAGCAGGTGGGCGGCGCCGTCGCCGAGCACCACCTGTCCGCCGTCGGCCTCCAGGCGTCGTCGCAGCGCGGCGGTCAGGCCGCCCGAGCCGCCGACGGGGTGGCCGGGCGGGACGTCGTGCAGCAGGGCGACCCAGCCGACCATCGCGGCGGAGCCGGGCTCGGACATCGGTGGCCCGGACTGGGCGCCGAACCACGCCAGCGCCGCCTTGAGCCGCTCGCTGGCGAACCAGCGGTCCAGCAGGGCGTCACCGGAGCCGAGGAAATCGATGGCCAGTTCGCCGCCGGACGTGCGCGGCCGGCCCTCCCGGGGAGCGCCGAGCGGCCAGAAGGAGCGGACCAGGCCGCCGGCGCTGGGCCGCCGGCCGAACGAGGCGACGACGGCGCGGCTGCGCGGGCCCCACACCGCGACGAACTCGCGGTAGGCCGCGGCGTCGTCCTCGCCGCACGCCGCTGCGATGGACGCGCAGGTCGCGTCCAGGTCGGCGGAGAACACCAGCGGCCGGCCGTCCGGGCCGGGGTCGCCGGGAACCGGGGCGGGGGCGAACCCCCAGGGGTCGCAGTCCAGGTAGCGCAGACCCGAGGCGGCGAGGTCCAGCTCCTCCACGATGCCGCTGTGCCGGATGATCACGTGCGCGCTCGAGCCGCGGTCGACCCGCACGCCCGGCCAGCGCTCGACGGTCGACACCGCCCCACCGAGGACGTCGTCGGACTCCACGACCTCCACCGACAGCCCCTCGCGGGCCAGGTAGCAGGCCGCGACCAGCCCGTTGTGGCCGGAGCCGATCACGACGACGTCGACAGCGGTGTCGGGGAGGGAGGTCACCTCAGCTGTTCGCCGGGTGCAGGTCGCGCGGATGCATCGGGAGCTCGACGCCGAGGATGGCGAACGGCCGGGAGTCGCCCGGGAAGTGGTAGCCGCGGGCCAGGTCGACGAAGCCGTCGGCGTGGTAGAGCCGGAACGCCTTCGTGTCGGCATCCGGGGTGGAGAGCAGGGCCACCGGGGCGTCCGCGTCGGCCACCAGGGCGTGCAGCAGCTGCCGGCCCAGCCCGCGGCTCTGGTGCTCGGGGTGGACGTGCAGCTCGCAGACCTCGAACGCACCGGGCAGCCACTTCTTCGCCGTCCGCCGGTCCAGGGCCGCACGCACCTGGTCGTGCCACCACTGGCCCGGCGCGATCAGGTAGCCGTAGCCGAAGCCGACCAGCTGCTCGGCCGGCCCGCCCCCACCCGCCCCTGTGGCGGCGAAGGCCCCGACGGCACGGAAGCCGGAACGGTCGGTGTGCTGCATGGCGTAGCCGTAGCGGCCGGCCACGACCGCGGACTCGTAGCCCATGGCCAGGCCGTAGATGGCCAGCGCCTCGTGCATGTGGTCGCGCAGCCACGGGACCGGCAGCTCGACGATCCGGGTGTCTGGGCGGGTGTCGGTCACGAGCCGACCGCCTCCGTGGCGTGCTCTGCGCCGACCTCGGCCGGGGTGCCGGCGGTCAGCCGGAGGAGCTCGTCGTAGGTGGTCGGGAACACCGTGGCGGGGTGGCCGGCGGCTGCCCAGACCTGCTCGTGGCGGGCGAGCTCGACGTCGACGAGGGTGCCGAGGGGCTCGGGGTGGCCCACCGGGGCGACGCCGCCGATGGGCTGGCCGGTCACCTCGCGGACCAGTGTGGCCGGCGCGCGGGAGACGGAGTCCACGCCGAGCAGGGCGGCCACCTTCGACTCGTCGACCCGGTGCGCGCCGCTGGTCAGGACGAGCAGGGGCTCTCCCGCGGCGACGAAGACCAGGCTGTTGGCGATCGCGCCCACCGGCACGCCGAGCTCGGCGGCCGCCGCGGCGGCGGTGCGGACCTCGGCCGGCAGCACGCGCACCTGGCCGGTGGCACCCGACTCCTGCAGCAGGCGGGTGACCGCGGCGACCCGGGGGTGCGCGGGCGTGGGCATGGACTGATCCTGCCACCGGTCCCGGTGGTGTGCGGAACCCCTCCCGCCGGGACGGCGTGCGACACGCGGCGACCGTCTTGACGACGCCTCCGGGCTCCGGTCTACTGGTCCTCGTTCGAACAAGCGTTCGAACAACGAGATCAACCGTCATCCGCACCCGTCCCCGGCCTTCCCCACGGGGTGGTGCGGACGGCGGGGCGCTGGAGACGTTGGGGAGGTCCGTCATGAGCCGGGTGCTCGGTGAGGCCGTCGGTCGGGTCGGCGAGGAGGTGCAGGTGGAGCGGGGTGCGCTCGGTCCGCTGCAGTTCTGGCGCGGGCAGTCCCGTTACCTCGTGGGGGAGCTGCTCGACTCGTGGCTGGAGACCTCTCCCTGGTGGCAGCGCGACACCGGTGGTGCAGGAGCGTCGGCCGATCTCGTCGCCCCGCGCGAGGTGTGGCGGGTGGAGGCGGTGCGGGCCGGTCGCTCGCGGACGGATTTCGCCGGCGTCTTCGACCTGTCCTGGGACGCCGCGGCGAACCGCTGGTGGCTCGTCCGGGTGCACGACTGATGGGCGCCCGACCCCTGATGGCCGACCAGTTGCCCCTGCCCCCGGCGCTGCCCGCCGCCGCCGTCACGCTGCTTGACCAGGCCCACCGCGGGCTGGCCGAGGCTGCCGGCAGCGCCGACGCCCGTCAGCGCTACGCCACCGCGCACCTCGGGGCGCTGCGGGCCGCGGCCGCCGTGCTGGCGGCCCGCACCCGGCCCGAAGGTGGCCGCCGTCGTCCGCGCAGTGCCTGGGTGCTGCTCGAGCAGGTCGCCCCGGAGCTGGGGGAGTGGGCCACGTTCTTCGCTGCCGGGGCGGCGAAGAGGGCCGCCGCCGAGGCGGGGCTGTCCTCCGCGGTGAGCGAGCGCGAGGCCGACGACCTGGTCCGGGATGTCGGCACCTTCCTCGCGGTCGTGGAGAAGTGCCTGGGGGTCCGCGCCGAGCCCGCCTATCCGCGCCCCCGGGTCGTCGGCGGCACCTCGTCCGAGCCCCGTCGGTGAACGACCCCTTCGTCCACCTGCACGTCGCGTCGGGCTACTCCATGCGGTTCGGGGCCAACCACCCCGCCGACCTGGTGGCGCGCGCCGCCGAGCACGGGATGGGGGCGCTGGCCCTCACCGACCGCGACGGGCTCTACGGGGCGGTCAAGTTCGCCCTGGCCTGCCGCTCGGCGGGGATCCGCCCGATCTTCGGGGTCGACCTCGCCGTCGCCCCCGCGGCGGACACCACCGTGCCCCCGGCGCTCGCGCACGCCCTCGGGGGCGCTGCGTCCGGCGCGCGGGCACCCCGGCTGCACCCGCCCACCCCGCCGGGCACCCGCCGGGCACCGGCCCGGGGTGGGTCGGCCGTGGACCTCCGCCTCCCGCGCACCACCTTCCTGGCCCGGGACGGCGCCGGCTGGGCATCGCTGTGCCGGCTCACCAGCAGCACCCACCTGCGCGGCACCCGCGGTGAACCGGTGAGCTCGCTGGCCATGGCCGCCGAGCACGCCACCGGCCTCACCGCGCTGCTCGGTCCCGACTCCGCGGTGGGGCGGGCGCTGGTCGCCGGCCGGGCCGACCACGCCGCCGCACAGCTCGACGTCTGGCGGGCGGTCTTCGGGCCGGACCTCGTCCTGGAGGTGGTGCACCACCGGGGGCGGGGTGACCGGCAGCGGGCGCAGGCGATGCTGCGGTTCGCCGCCGAGCAGGGCGTGCCGGTGGTGCTCAGCAACGCGGTCCGGTACGTCGACACCCTGGACGCGCCGACCGCCGACGTGCTCGACGCGGCACGCCGGCTCGTGCCGCTGGACCTGCGGCACGTCGACCGGCGCACCGCCGAGGGCTACCTGAAGTCGGGCAAGGAGATGGCGCAGGTCGCCGAGGACCTCGTCGGCCCCGACCGGGACGCCGCGGTGCGACTGCTCGAGCGCACCGCGCGGCTGGCCGAGCAGTGCGCCGTCGATCCCCGGGGCGACCTCGGCATCGGCAGCGTCCGCTATCCCGAGCTCGACGTCGTCACCACCTCCGCCGAGCGGGGGATGACCTCCTCCCAGGTGCTGCGGGGCCGCTGCGAGGCCGGGCTGGGCCGGCGCGGGATGGCGCTCTCGGAACGGGTGCGCACCCGGCTCGACGAGGAGCTCTCGGTGATCGACCAGCTCGGCTACCCCTCCTACTTCCTCACCGTCGCCGACGTGGTCGACCTCATCAAGAGCTTGAGGGTTCGGGCGGCGGCGCGCGGATCGGGCGCCGGCAGCCTGGTCACCTACCTGCTCGGCATCTCCGACGTCGATCCGCTGCGCTACGGCCTGTTGATGGAGCGGTTCCTCTCGCCGCTGCGCCACCAGCTGCCCGACATCGACATCGACGTGGAGTCCGCCCGGCGGATGGAGGTCTACGACGCGGTGATCGACCGCTTCGGCGCCGACCGGGTCAGCTGCATCTCGATGATGGACACCTACCGGGTGCGGCACGCGATCCGTGACGTCGGCGCCGCGCTGAGCCTCCCGCAGGCCGAGATCGACGCCGTCGCCAAGGCGTTCCCGCACATCCGGGCCAACCAGGTGCACGCCGCGCTGCGCGACCTGCCCGAGCTGCGCGCCAGCCGGTACGGGTCGAGACGATCCGGCGGTAGCGGTGATCTCGACCTGCTGTTCGACCTGGTCGCCCGGCTCGACGGGCTGCCCCGGCACATCGCGCTGCACCCGTGCGGCGTGCTGCTCTCCGACGCCACCCTGCTCGACCGCACGCCCGTCGAGAGCAGCTACCTCGGCTACCCCATGAGCCAGTTCGACAAGGACGACGTGGAGGAGCTCGGGCTGCTCAAGCTCGACCTGCTCGGCATCCGGATGCAGTCGGCGATCGCGCACGCCCTCGACGAGGTCGCCCGGGTCGACGGCGAGACCCTCGACATCGACGCCGTCCCGCGGGACGACCCGACGACCTTCGAGCTGATCCGCAGCACCCGCACGCTCGGCATGTTCCAGATCGAGTCACCGGGCCAGCGCGAGCTGGTCGGCAAGTTCGGGCCGCAGACCTTCGAGGACATCATCATCGACATCTCGCTGTTCCGGCCCGGGCCGGTGAAGAGCGACATGGTCACCCCGTTCCTCATGGCCCGGAACGGCTGGCGCGACGCGGTCTACCCGCACCCCGACCTCGCGTTCGCGCTCGAGGAGACCGCCGGGGTGGTGGTCTTCCACGAGCAGGTGCTGCAGGTGGTCTCCCGGATGACCGGCTGCACGCTGGCCGAGGCCGACGAGGTGCGCCGGGCGCTGGGGGAGAAGGACGCCCATCCCGAGGTGCGGGCCTGGTTCATGCCCCGCGTGCTCGACGCCGGTTACCCGGAGGCGGTCGCCGAGCAGGTCTGGCAGGTGCTGGTGGCCTTCGGGTCGTTCGGCTTCTGCAAGGCGCACGCGGCGGCGTTCGCGCTGCCCACCTACCAGTCGGCCTGGCTCAAGACCCACCACACGGCGGCGTTCCTCGCCGGGGTGCTCACCCACGACCCCGGCATGTACCCGAAGCGGCTGATCCTCGACGACGCCCGCAACTTCGGCATCCGGGTACTCGGTCTGGACGTGAATGCCTCGGGTGCGACCTACCGGGTCGAGCGCTGCACCGTCGAGAGCGGGGACCGGGAAGAAGGGTGTGACGAAACCCCGGCCGGGAGTTCGCCCGGGGACCGGCGGCCCGAGTGGATGCCGGCGACGATGTCCGCCCCCTCCCGGTACGGCATCCGGCTGGCGCTGGCCGACGTGAAGGGCATCTCCGACGACGAGGTCGCCCGCATCGTCACCGGCCAGCCCTATCGCTCGCTGACCGACTTCTGGTCCCGGGCGTCGGTGTCGCGCCCGGTGGTGGAGCGGCTGGTGCTCGCCGGCGGCTTCGACTCGCTCTACGGGTTCGGCATGCGCGACCGCGAGTCACGACGGCCCGCGCACCGCCGCCGGCAGCTGACCCGCCGCGACCTGCTGCTGCAGATCGGCGAGCTGGACCGGTGGAGCCGCAGTGGCGCACGGGCGAGCTCGGCCGGTCAGCTCAGCTTCGACCTGATGGGGCTGGAGGAGTCCGGAGCCGAGTCGGAGGAGGAGAGCCCGACCTGGGCCGAGGGGAGCGGGCTGCCCGAGTTCACCGACGCCGAGCTGGTGCGCGCCGAGCTGGAGGTGCTCGGCCTGGACGCCAGCAGGCACGTCGTCGACTTCTACAAGCCGTTCCTCGCCGCGCTCGGGGCGGTGCCGGCCGGTGACCTGCTGGGCTGCCGCAGCGGATCGGAGCTGCTCGTCGCCGGGGTGAAGGTGGCGACGCAGACCCCGCCGATCCGGTCGGGACGGCGGGTGGTGTTCGTGACCCTCGACGACGGCTCGGGGTGCACCGACTCCACCTTCTTCGAGGACGTGCAGGGGCCCTACGCGGCGACGGTGTTCCACTCGTGGCTGCTGGTGGTCCGGGGCGTGCTGCGGCGCACCGGTCCACGCGGCGTCTCGATCCGGGCCACCGGTGCATGGGAGCTGCCGGCGCTGCACGAGGCGTGGGAGGCCGGAGGGCTCGAGGCGGTCCGCGAGCTGATGGCGGCGCCGGGGGAGTACACCGAGCAGGCGATCGCCGGGGCGGCGGCCTCCCGTGGATCGCGGCCGGTGGTGGTCAAGCCGGTGCTCGTCCACCCGACGGGCTTCCGAATGTCGCCCTACGCCGACATCAAGCCGGCCGGTGAGGACGCGGGAACGGCCGCCCGGCGGGCGGCGGCCGCCCCACCGCGCAAGCTCTGGCACTCCAGCCCGGGCAGCTCCGGCCACTGAACCGGGCTAGGCGTCCGCGTCGGGACGACGGTGCACCGCAGATGCGGATACGCCTCGTCCCACATGGGTGCGCCGGGCGTGCGACACCGCCGATACCGGAGGGCGACGGCATCCGGCCGGCAGTTCCCGTTCCACGATCCCCTGGGAGTCCCCGCATGACGCGCGTCCGCCGCACCAGCGCCCTCGTCCTGGCCCTCGGCATGGCCGGGGCCCTGGCCGCCTGCTCCCAGGAGTCGGACGAGTCGACGGAGAGCGCTCCCTCGACGACGACCCCGACGGCGACCTCCACGCCGGCGACCACGGCCGGTGCCGCCGCCACGACGCCCGCTGCACCCGACGAGACGGACTCCGCCCCCGTGCTCGGCCCGGACGGTATCGGCGCGCTGGAGCTCGGCATGGGCCGCGACGAGGCAGTGGCCAGCGGCGTCGTCGAACCCTTCGTCGAGGAGTCGGGCAGCTCGTGCCCGTGGCGCTCCCAGTTGAGCGACGCACCTGGCGACGCGACGCCCGCCGCCCCGGAGCTCGCCTCCGGCATCGTCCACGTCTCCAGCACCCTCGGCGTCGCGGTCATCGACGCCTACCCCGGTCTCCGGACGCCCGAAGGCATCGGTATCGGCAGTCCGGTGAGTGCCGTGGACACGGCCTACCCGACGTGGGGTCCGAGCGAGAGCCTGCAGCGCGGCTACGCGCCGGTGCCCGGGAACGACCACGCCCGTTACCGCATCGCCTTCGACGACGCCGGCGCGGTCACCGAGCTGACGCTGCAGTTCGTCGACCAGGACTGCTACGAGTAACCCCCAGGGCTCCGCACCGGTACACCGGCGCCACCCGCCCGACCGGCGGCGGCCCCGCCCTCCGCGCCATCGAGGCAGGGAGGGCGGGGCCGGTGATTAGCCGTCGTCTTCTCCTCGGCCCCGGAGGACGGGGAGGAGGGCGGTGCGGCGTTCGGAGGAGCGAGGTCAGTCCTCCTCCTCGATCTCCTGCTCGGCGTCGTCGACGCCTTCCTCGACCTCGTCGACCCCTTCGTCGACCTCCTGCTCGACGCCGTCGTCGACGACGTCGTCCCCGCAGGCCACGGTGGTCAGCGATGCGGCCGTGATGAAGAACGCGGCCGCAGTGGCACGCAGCGGACGGGTGCGGATGGACCTGGTCATGGCGACTCCTCGGTCGGTGCGGTACCTGTCGGAGCAGGGACTGCCCGCTGACCCCGCCCCGGCAAACGACCGGCCGGTCCGAACGCACCGGACGCAGCCGGACCGGCGGCAGGACGAGCGGCAAGATGGCGACGTGCCCCGGGACCTGCGGATCTGCTTCATCGGAGACTCGTTCGTGGCCGGCGTCGGCGACCCCGGACAGCTCGGCTGGGCCGGCCGGCTGGCCGCCGGCAGCGCGCACGACGGCCGCGCGCTCACCAGCTACGTCCTCGGCGTCCGGCGGCAGACCACCGCCGAGATCGCCGGTCGCTGGGCCGCCGAGTGCCGTCCCCGCCTGGCGGGAGGGGCGTGGGAGGCGCGGGTCGTCCTCTCCGCCGGCGTCAACGACACCACCGAGGAGGACGGCGCCCCACGGCTGGCGCCCGACCGATCGGTCGCCGCGCTCGAGGAGATCCTCACCGGTGCGGCCGGCGCCGGGTGGCCGGTGCTCGTGGTCGGTCCGCCGGCCGTCGCCGACGCCGCCCAGAACGAGCGGATCGCCGACCTCGACGACCGCTTCGCGCGCACCTGCGCCGACCACGGCGTGCCCTACGTCCCCGTCGCCGCCGACCTCGCCGCCGACCCCACCTGGACGGCGGAGGTGGCCGCGGGGGACGGTGCCCACCCCGGGGCCGACGGCTACGCGGTCCTCGCCGGCCTCGTCCGCCCCGCCTGGGAGCGCTGGCTCACCGGCTGAGCGTCGTGCTCGGCAGGTGGATCAGCCCGGCATCGGTCTCCCGGAACCCGCAGGCGTCGACGTAGAAGGGGCGCAGCTCGGGCCGGTGGTCCACGTGCAGCCACTCGCAGCCCGCCGCCCTGGCGCCGTCGACCGCGACCCGCACGACCGTGGCGCCGATGCCCTGCCGCTGGCGGTCCCCCCGGGTCTTGGTGTCGATCAGGAAGGCATGGTCGCCGCCGTCCCAGGCGACGTTCACGAAGCCGACGAGGGTCCCGCCCGCCCGGGCCGTGACCCACCCGAGGCTGTACGGGCGGATCCGGTCCCACCAGCCAGCGACCGGCGCCCCGCCGTGGGAGGCGACGAGCTCCACCATCTCGTCATCCGTCACCGCTCCACGCCAGGCGAGGACGAGCTCAGGGGCACTCCGCATGCCACGGCACGGTAGGTGGGACCGCCCCACGACGCCGCCCCGTTTCCGCCGCCCGGTCGATGAGATCGGGCCTGCACCCGGGTCCTAGCACCTGACAGCTACCAGCCCAGCGAGAGGACCCACCATGCCCCAGCAGATCCCGTGCCTGTGGTTCGACGGCCAGGCCGAGGAGGCCGCGACGCTCTACACCTCCGTCTTCCCGAACTCGCACGTCGACGAGGTCACCCGCTACGGGCCCGACCTGCCCCCGCCGATGACGGAGGGGGACGTCGTGACCGTGAACTTCACCCTCGACGGCCAGCGGTACACGGCGCTCAACGGCGGGCCGCAGTTCCGGTTCACCGAGGCCGTCTCGTTCCAGATCATGTGCGCCGACCAGGAGGAGGCCGACCACTACTGGCACGGACTGCTCGCAGGCGGTGGCGAGGAGAGCATGTGCGGCTGGCTCAAGGACCGCTTCGGCGTCTCGTGGCAGGCCATCCCGGCCGAGCTCATGAGCCTCATCGGTGACCCCGACCCGGGCCGGGCGCAGCGGGCCACCCAGGCGATGCTGCAGATGCGCCGGATCGATCTGGCCGGGATCAGGCGCGCCGCCGACAGCGTCCCCGCCTGAACGGGCGGCGCGGCGCCATCACGGGCGGCGCGGCGCCGCCCCGGCGGGGAAGCGGTGGACGCCGCGTCGCGCCACTAGGCTCCGGCAGGTGCCGACTCCGCCCGTCCCACCCTCCGCCGAGCAGCTCCCACCCCGCGGGGCTGCCGTCTGGGCGGCCCTGGAACCGGTCACCGGCGCCGGCATCCCGCTGCGGGTGCTCGACGTCGGCGGCGGCAGCGGCATGTTCGCCGTCCCGCTCGCCCGGCTCGGCCACTCGGTCACCGTCGTCGACCCCAGCGCCGACGCGCTGGCGACCCTCGGCCGGCGTGCGGCCACGGCCGGCGTGGGCGACCGGGTCCGCGGCGTGCAGGGCGACGGCGACCTGCTCGGCGAGGTCCTCTCCGGTCTCACCCCCGACGACGGCGGCTACGACCTGGCCCTGTGCCACTTCGTCCTGGAGGTCGTCGACGACCCCGCGGTGACGCTGCGGGAGATCGCGGGTGCCCTGCGCCCCGGCGGCCAGGTGAGCGTCGCCGCCGCCAACCGCGCCGGCGCCGTCCTGGCCCGTGCCGTCGCCGGGCACCCGGTGGAGGCGCTGGCGCTGCACGAGGACCGGGATCCCGCCGCCGCCCGCACCCGGCCCACGGCGCGGCGCCGCTTCACCCCCGACGCCCTGCTCGCCCTCGTCGAGGGCGCCGGCCTGGAGGCGGGCCCGTGGCGCGGCGTCTCGGTCGTCGCCGACCTGCTGGACGCGTCCTCCGGCGCCGACCAGGACGCCGTGCGCGCCCTCGAGCTGGCGCTGGCCGGCGCTTCGCCCTACCGCGAGGTGGCCACCGGCCTGCACGTCCTGGCCGCCCACCCCTGATGGCCTCCTCCGAGCTGCTGCCGTCCGAACTCCTCCCGGCCGACCTGCACCGGCCGGCCTACGGGACCGCCACCCTGGCCGACGTCCTGCCCGGCGCGGCGGCGGCCCTCGGCGTCCCCCTGGACCGCGGGGCCCTGCCCGCCGACCCGCTCGGCCTGACCACCGCGCTCGCCGGCGCCCGGCGGGTGGCCGTCCTCCTGGTCGACGGGCTCGGTGCCGACCTCGTGCGGCAGCACGCCGACCTCGCGCCCACCCTCGCCGCGCTGGCCTCCCCGGCCGGCGATCTCTCCGCGCCCTGTCCCAGCACGACGCCGGTCAGCCTCACCACCCTCGGCACCGGCCTGCCGCCGGGCAGCCACGGGGTCCTCGGCTTCGTCACCGACGTCCCCGGGGAGAACCGCACCCTCGACCACACCAAGTGGCGCGACGACCCCGATCCCGACTCGTGGGCGCCGCAGCCCACCGTGTTCGCGCGGGCCGCGGCCGCCGGCGTCCCGGCGACCGTCGTGGCCCCCTACGCCTACCTGGGCAGCGGCCTGAGCCGGGCGGCCTACCGCGGCGCGGACTACACCGGCACGGTGGGCGCCGGCGACCTCTCCGCCCTGGTCCTGCGGGCACTGCACGCCGAACCGCGCGCCCTCGTCTACGGCTACTTCGCCGATCTCGATCTCACCGGGCACGTCCGCGGGGTGGACTCCGGCAGCTGGCGGGCGCAGCTCCAGCTCGTCGACCGCATGGTCGAGCAGATCGTGGCCGGGCTGCCCGGCGACGCCGCGCTGCTGGTCACCGCCGACCACGGGATGCTGGACGTGCCGCCCGGGACCCGGCTGGACCTCGACACGGTGCCCGAGCTCGCCGATGGCGTCCGGCTCATGGCCGGAGAGCCGCGCGCCCGCTACGTGCACGCCGTCCCGGGCGCTGCCGCCGACGTGCTGGACCGGTGGCGCGGGGTGCTCGGCGAGCGCGCCTGGGTGGTCTCCCGCGACGAGGCGGTCGCCAGCGGGGTGTTCGGCGCCGTCGACCCCGGGATGGCCGCCCGCATCGGCGACGTCGTCGCGCTGGCCCGCGGCACCTGGGCGCTCACCGCCTCCGAGCGCGAGCCGGGCCCCAGCCGGCTGACCGCCTTCCACGGCTCGCTCACCGCGACCGAGCTGGCCGTCCCGCTGCTCCTCGCCCGGGGGGGCGTCACTGACCTGAGCTCGCGCCCCGGTCCACCGAGAGCCGGTGCCAGGTGCGGACCCGCCCGGGCCCGGCCGCCGAGCAGGTGAGGTGCACCGCCTCCGGCGAGGGACGGCTCTCCACGACGACGATGACGGGGCCCTCCGGACCGGTCAGCGTCACCTCCCACCGCTCGGCGTCGGCCTCGTCCGCCGGCAGCCGGGTGGCGCCCAGCGGAGCCAGGTCGTCGACGCCCAGCAGCCCCAGCTCCTCGCGCGCCCCGTGCTGCGCCGCCTGCACGTGCGCCGGCAGCCCCGCGCGGCCGCGCAGCCACGCCAGCGCCACCTGCCCCTGCTCGTGGGCCGCCACCAGCAGGCCGCCGTCGCCGGGGACCTGGCCGTAGTAGAAGCCGTGCGGGAGGACGACGACGTTGGCGGCGAACCGGTCCCCGCCGAGGTGGCTGCACTCCCACACGTCGGCGGGACCGGGCGCCGGCATGGCACGGGCCAGCGGCCGGCCGCGGAGCGCGCAGCAGGCGTCGTGCCCACCGTGCGTGCAGACCAGGTAGGTGGGGCCGCCGGCGGGTTCGCCCACCGACCCGTCCCAGGGCGCGGTGAGCAGGTCGGCGTCCGACGTCCGCGCCGACCACCACAGCCCTTCGCGGCCGGGGCGGCTGTCGGCGTACGCCCAGCGCCCCCGGGCGTCGGAGAGGCGGTCACCGGGGCGGCGGACGAGCAGCACCCGGACGTCCTCGCGCCGGGCTCGCTCGGCCAGGAGCGGGGCCACCCCGGCGTCGAAGCGCGACTCGAGCAGCGCCTGACGGCCCCACGGGCCGGGTTGCTCGACCAGCAGCCACCGCTGGACGGGGGACGCCGTCGCGACGCCCGAGTCCCCGCGCTCGAGCGCCTGGACCGAGCAGCGCGAGGCATCCAGGCGACCGGTGGGCCGGGACGGGACCTCGGTGCGGCGGACGTCGTCCGCGGGCGGGGGAGCCGGGGCGGTCACGACCCGGGGACCGGCGCGTCCGGGACCACCGCGACCGACTCGGTGACCAACCGCCGGGCGAGGGCGATCCGGTCGTCGGGCCCGAGGCCGGGCAGGTCGCCCACCGCGAGCTCGCCGGCGTCGAGCAGCGCGTTCAGGGCGTCCAGCGCGTGGGCGGAGAAGTCGAGCGAGCGCCGGCCGGCGAGCAGCGTCAGCCGGCCGTCGGCCGTGTTCCGGAGGCTGCAGCGCAGCCGGCGGCGCAGCTGGAGCACCGTGTCCGGGCCGAGCGCGGCGGCCGCGGCGGACTGGGCCAGCGGGGCCACCGGCTCGGGCCGTACCTGCGCCCAGGTGCGGGCACGCAGGCGGTCGGCCGCCTCGGTGGGGTCGACCCGGCCCAGCCAGTCCTGCAGACCGGCGATCACCGCGGCGACCTCTTCCCGGACGGAGTCGGGGCGGCTCAGGTCGACGCCCAGGGGGAGCGAGCCGCGCAGCGCCGGGTCCTCGGCGGCGAGGGTGCGGACCAGGTCCAGCGCCGCCTCCGCAGCCCCCCACCGGGTGACGGAGTGGATGCCGATCGTCAGGTGCGCGCTGATCTCGCCGAGCGCGGTGGCCGAGTGCAGGAAACCGCGGGGGAGGTAGAGGACGTCACCGGGCTCCAGGACGGCGTCGATGACCGGCTCGCGCGTCGCGGCGGCGGCCACCTCCTCGCGGCGGTCGGTCCACACCTGGGTGCGCAGCGGATCGCGCAGCACCGGCTCGTGGATGGTCCAGTGCTTCGAGCCGGCGACCTGCAGCACGAACACGTCGTGCACGTCGTAGTGGGGGTCGAACCCGCGGGAGGACGGCGGGGTGACGTAGGCGTTGACCTGCGTGGGGTGGCCGAGGTCGGCGGCCAGCTGGTCGGCGAACTCGATCAGCGGCGGCCACAGCCGGTGCAGGCCCTGCAGGACCACGGTGCTGCCGTCGGCGAAGAGCCGGAGCACGGCGTCGGAGCTCACCTGGTCGGCGATCTCGGCGCCGGCGCCACCGGACGTGGTGAAGCGTGCGGGATCGACGACCTGGCCGTCCTTGGCGATGCGCAGGAACGGGGTGCGCAGCCCGCGGCGGGAGAGCAGCTCGTCGACCGCGGCCAGGTCGAGCAGGTCGGTGAAGGTGTTGCCGGTGTCGGCGGCGCGGGTCAGCAGCGGCCGCCGTCCCCAGTGGTCACGGGCGAAGACCTCAGGGTCGGTGTTCGTGCACCGCCGCAGGGCCGGGTGGAGCAACTGCTCCGCCCGGCCCTGCGGGGCGGGGTTCTCGCTCAGGCCGAGCCGTCCGCGCCGCCGTCGGCACCGCCGTCCGCGCCGCCGTCCGAACCGCCACCGGCAGCACCGCCGTCAGCGGGGCCGTGGGCACCGCCGTCCGCGCCACCGTCGGCACCGCTGTCGGCGCCACCGTCGGCACCGCCGTCGTGGCCGCCGGGCGTGCCGGCAGCTCCGTGGTCGGCCGCACCCGCAGCGCCGTCGGCCGGGCCGTGCGCACCGCCGTCGGCGCCGCCGTCGGCACCGCCGTCGCCGCTGGTCTTGTCGTCCAGAGCCATGGGCTCCTCCGCTTCGTCTCGTCCACCTGCCGCCGGACAGCGGCCCTGGGCAGGAAGTACCTCCTGCGCCCCGGTCTGACACCTGTGCGGCCGCCGCCAGGGGAGGGGAGGTGGATGTGACGTTCCGATGACGGCTGGCAGACAGGGGCAGATCGGCGGCCACCGGCGGGCACCCACTCCGACAGCAGGTGGTGCGAGACCGCCCCTGTGCGAGAGAGGTCCTGCACGAGACCAGGAACGCATCCGGAGGAGTGGAGCCATGACCGAGAGCCGTACGCGGACCGACACCACGTTCGAGGACAACGTCGCCCGTGACCGCACCGTCCACGAGGGCGCCGACCGCGACGACACCGCCCGCGTCGGCACCGTCCACGACGAGGTCACCGTCGCGAGGCCGGCCGAGGGGGCCTCCGCGGTGGCGCCGATGATGACCGCACCGCCCCGGCAGGACCGGGTCCGGTGGGGGCCGGTCTGGGCGGGGCTGATCGTCGCCCTCCCGACGTTCATGCTGCTGCAGCTGGCCACGCTGGCCCTCGAGTGGTGGGAGGTCGGCCCGGGCGGCAGTGCCGGCAACAACGCCGACTGGTTCAGCGCGATCAACGGGCTCATCGCGCTCTTCCTGGGTGGCCTGACCGCCGGTGCCAGCGCGGTGTGGCGCGGCTTCAGCGACGGGCTGCTGCACGGCATCCTGGTCTGGGCCCTGTCGGTCGTGTCGCTGCTCTTCCTGACGCTGTTCGGCGGTGGCGCCCTGCTGGGCTCGTTCGCCGGCGTGGTGAACGACGTCACGGGCATCGAGCAGGCCGACCTGCCCGACGTCGCGGCCGACCAGGCCACCCAGGTGGCCACCGACGCCGCCGCGTGGGCGGTGCTGGGTCTGGGGCTGGCGATCACCGCCGCGGCCCTCGGCGGGATCCTGGGCGCCAAGATGTGGCCCAGCCGCAAGGACGCCGAGCGTCAGCGGGTCGCCGCCCACTGACCCGTCCGGTAACCGCTATCGTCGACCCCTGATCGAACACGCGTTCGATCAGGGGTCGACGCACGAGGAGGACCGGTGGGGACGGAGGCCGGCCGCGCCCGCGGGTGCACGGTTCTGCACGTCGACATGGACGCGTTCTTCGCCAGCGTCGAGGTGCGACGCCGGCCGGAGCTGGCCGGCACGCCGGTCATCGTGGGCGGGGCGGGCAACCGGGGGGTGGTCACCTCGGCCACGTACGAGGCGCGGCGCTACGGCGTGCACGCGGCCATGCCCACCGCCCGCGCGCTGCGGCTGTGCCCGACGGCGACGGTGATCCCCGGCGACCTGGCGCTCTACGGCGAGGTCTCCCGGTCGGTGATGGCCCTGTTCCGCTCGATCACCCCGCTGGTGGAGCCGCTGAGCCTGGACGAGGCGTTCCTCGACGTCGCCGGCGCCGGCCGCCGGCTGGGGGACGCCGCCGAGATCGGCGAGTACGTCCGCGCCCGCGTCTTCGACGAGCAGGGCATCACCTGCTCGGTCGGCGTGGCGGGCAGCAAGTTCGTCGCCAAGCTGGCCTCGACCTCCGCCAAGCCCGACGGGATGCGGATCGTCCGCCCGGCGGAGGTCATGGACTTCCTGCACCCGCTGCCGGTCGGTGCGCTGTGGGGTGTGGGCCCCAAGACCGAGGAACAGCTGCTGCGGCTGGGCATGCGCACCGTGGGCGACCTCGCGCACGTGCCGGCCAGGACGCTGCAACGGGCCCTGGGCCCCGCCGCCGGCGCCCACCTGCACGAGCTGGCGTGGGGACGCGACCCGCGCCGGGTGGTTCCCGACGAGCCGGAGAAGTCGGCCGGCCACGAGGAGACCTTCGGCACCGACGTCGACGACCCGGAGGTCATCCACCGCGAGCTCCTGCTGCTCGCCGAGCGGACGGCGGGTCGGCTGCGCTCGGGCGGCTGGCTGGCCCGCACGGTGAGCATCAAGGTCCGCTTCGCGGACTTCGCCACGATCACCCGCAGCCGCACCCTCGACGTCCCGACCGACGTCGGGCAGGAGCTCTACGACACCGCCCGGGCGCTCTTCGACGCGCTCGGCCTCGAACGGGCCCGCATCCGGCTGGTGGGGGTGCGCGCGGAACGGCTGGTGGAGGCCGGGTCGGCGCCCCAGCAGCTGGAGCTCGGCGCCCGCGAGCACGGCCGGCGCGACGCCGAGCTGGCCGCCGACCGCGCCGCCCGCCGGTTCGGCGCGGGCGCGGTCCGACCGGCCACGCTGCTGCACCGCGACGGGCGCCCGGGGCGGCCGCGGCGGCCCTCCGGAACCGGTCCGGCGCCCGGTGAACGGCTGCCCGGGAGCGCGGGGAACCTTCACGGCCGATCAGCCGTCGAATACCCGGAAGGATGACCACCGGCGGTTCGCCCGCGGCTCGCCGTATCGTCACCTTTCGCGCCCTGCAAAGGGCTCGTATCCTCGAAGTCACCGTCGGCGGAAGCCTCCGACGGCCATGGCTCCGCCCACCTGGAGGTCGACGTGCCGCTCTCCGAGCACGAACAACGGCTGCTGGAGCAGATCGAGCGCGCCCTCGTCGATGACGATCCGAAGTTCGCCTCCTCCGTCCGCACCGGTGACCGCCGGCAGAAGTCCCGCCGGCGACTGCAGATCGGCGCCGCGCTCGTCGTCGTCGGTTTCGCGATCCTCGTCGGCGGCGCGGTCGCGCAGCAGTGGCTCATCGGGGCGCTCGGCTTCCTCGTGGCCTTCGGCGGCGCCGCGCTCGCCGTCCTGAACTACAAGGTCGCCACCGGCGCGGTCGAGTCCGGCCCCGCCCCGACGAGCGGGAGCGGGTCGTCCGCATCCGCCCGCGGCGGCCGTGGCAGCCGGGCCGGGCGCCAGCCGCTGAAGAGCCGGCTCGAGGAGCGGTTCCGCCGCCGCTACGACCAGTAGGCCCCACCCGCAGCTGATGCAGCCGTCGTCCTCCGGGACGGCGGCTGCGCGCGTCCCGGGCTCGGCTGCCTCCGCCGGACGACCGACCGGGTCAGGCCGGCGGCTCCCGTGCTCAGGCCCGGCGGCTCCCGTGCTCAGGCCCGGCGGCTCCCGCGCCACGAGTCGGTGAGGACCGGCCGCCGGGCTGCCCAGGCCGGCAGCGCGGACCGCGCTGCGGCAGGCAGCGACGCCGGCCAGAACGCCGCCCGCAGCCGGGCCCGCCGGCCGGCACCCTCGACCAGCTCCCGCCGGGCGGTGCGCAGCTCCGCGACCAGCCCGTCGTCCTGGACGCCGGTGGCCGGCCCGTAGCTGGCCATCTCCTCGGCCTGCGTCAGCCGCGCGATCGCCTCGGCGCCGCGCGGCCCGGCCATCCGCTCCGCGAGCGCGCGGCCGGCCTCCCGCGGGGTCCACGCCGGATCGCGGGGGATCCCGAGGTCGTCGGCGGTCGCGGTCAGCTCGTCCCACAGCGCGCGCGCCGACCCGAGCGCCAGCCGGCGGCGCCGCTGGAGCAGCCGCAGCCCCGCCGGCAGCCCGGCCACCGCGGCGAGCAGCGCGACCAGACCGGCGACGACCGGCCAGGACGCCCCGTCCGCGGGTGCCGCGTCGGCGGTCGCGGGATCGGAGGAGCCGAGGTCGGGACCCAGGGGGGACACCGGGTCCAGCAGGGCCAGGTCAGGGGGCAGTAGCGGCAGGTCGGGCGACTGCTCCGGCCGCTCCTCGGGAACCACCCGCGGCGCCCACGGCAGGTCGGCCCGGCGGTCGACGTCGATCGGCGTGGGATCGAAGGGCACCCAGCCCAGCCCCTGGAACCAGACCTCCACCCAGGCGTGCGCGTCGTCGCTGGTGATCAGCCGGCTGCCGTCGTCCTGCACGGACCCCGGGGTGTAACCCAGCGCCACCCGGGCCGGCATCCCTGCTGCGCGGACCATGACCGCCATCGCCCCGGCGTACTGCTCGCAGTACCCCCGGCGCTCGGTCAGGAAGTCGACCAGGTCGTCGCCGCTGGTCCCGGGGGGAGTGGACAGGGCGTAGCGGAACCCGCTCGCCGGGTCGGTCAGGAAGTCCAGGATCGCCCGGACACGCGCGTAGCCACCGGCGACGCCGTCCACCAGCTCGCCCACCTGGTCCGTGACCCGGGGATCGAGCGGCGGCAGGGCGAGGAAGCGTTCCTGGAGGTCACCGGGACGCAGGGGTGGGGCCGCCGCCAGCTGCTCGGGGGTCGGGCGCACCTGCGAGGCGGTCACCTCGTAGACCCGGTCCTCGCTGGTGACGTCGGACCCCACGACGGTTCCGGTCAGGGGGTCGAAGCGCCAGTCGTCCCCGCCGCCGTCCAGCTGCACCACCAGCGGCGAGACGGGCACGGGGAGGAACCGGTCCTCGTGGCCGAGTGCCTCGATCCCGGCCGTGAGCGGGCGCCCCGACGACGGGTCGTGGCTGACCGGCAACGGGGAGTCCAGCGGCAGCAGCCCTCCCGCGCCGCCCAGCGACCAGCCGGCCTCCGCGTCGTACCGGTCGACCGTGACCGAGCGCAGGTAACCGGGATCCGGCACCGGCGTCTCGACCCGCAGGAGGTCGATGGGGTTGTTCCGCGTCAGCTCGCCGCGCATGCTCGCCACCGGGTCCAGCGCCGTCCCGGTCGAACCCCCTCCGCCGGGGCCGCCGTTCAGCGAGCCCTCCGTGAGCGTCGGCAGCATCCCGCCCCCGACCACGCCGACCAGCACCGCCACCACCCCGATGCGCACCGCGGTGCCGGCGCCGGTGCGGGACCTGCCGCTGCGGTGCGTGGCGGCGTCCAGCCGGCGTGACTGGTCGGCCCACAGCAGCAGCGCCAGCCCGGCGGCGGGCCCGACGACGGGGACCAGCCCGATGTCGCCGCCGAGGGTGAACACCGGCACGCCGAGCAGCACGAGCAGCGCCGGCGCGGCGACGGCAGCCTGTCGTCCGCCGACGGCGAGCAGGTCGACGACCACCGCGACCAGCCCGACGAACAGGGTGATCAGCGCCATGAGCGGGGCCACCGGGATCGCGGGGGCCACCTGCTCCCGGATTTCGTCGGCGCCGTCCCGCAGGACCGCGAGCAGCGCCCCGACGCCGTCCGGCGTGGGGACGAGGGCCCGGAATCCGCCGGGGGAGGTGAAGCGCGCGATCAGGTAGCCGGTCAGCGCGGTCAGCTGCCCGGCCGGCACCAGCACGGTGCCGAGGGACGCCAGCAGCGGAGGCACCGGCCGCCGGGGGAAGGCGCGGACCGCGACCGCCTCCCCGGCGTACCGCAGCGCCAGCCCGGTCAGGAGCACGATGAGCACCGCGTCGACGACCGGGCGCACCCACGTCCCGGACGAGAGGACGGGGGAGAGGGCGAGCGCCCCCATCAGCGTGGCGGCCGCGGCGGCCACCGGCGTGCGGACGTCGGTGCGCCTCATCGGGCCGGCTCCGCGACCGGCCCGCCGGCGAGGGTGGTCCAGGCCTGCGCGACGGGATCGCCGGCGCGCGCGACGGCCACCCGCCAGCCCGCGGCGCGCAGCATCCCGGCGGCCTCCTCGCGCTGCTCGGACAGGGCGGTGGACGCCCCGGAGGTGTCCGGCCGGTGCCCCCGGACGCCGGGGAGGAAGCTGCCGAGGTCCAGCAGCACGGCCAGCCCGGCCGAAGGGCCCGAGCGGGCGCGTACGAGCGCGGCGACGTCGTCGGGGCCCACCGCGCCCAGGACGCAGACGACCTGGCCGTCGCCGGCGGTGCGGCGCAGCACCTCGATCCCCGTGGTGAGATCGGTGCCCGCCGTGGGGGTGAGCGTGGCGAGCCGGTCGAGCAGCTCCTCGGGGGCGGCGCCGAGCGGGCCGGCCGGCACCCGGCCGGAGCCCTCGAGCTCGCCGCTCTCGGTGACCAGCCGCACCTCGTGGCCGCGGCCGCCCAGGGCGACCGCGATGCTGGCCGCCGCCTCCACGGCCCACTCCAGGCTGTCGGCCGGGTCGGGGTCGTGCTGACCCGCGATCAGGTGCGCGGGCCGGCGGGTGTCGAGGAGCACCGTCGTCCGGGCCCGCCATGGCCGCTCCTCGAGGCGGACCTTGAGGTCGCCGGTGCGCGCGGTCGCCCGCCAGTGCACCTTGCGCAGGTCGTCACCGCGGCGGTACTCGCGGATGCTGACGTCGTCCTCGCCGTGCACGGCGATCGAGCGCCGCGAGCCCTCGCCGCCGTGCCCGTCGAGCGGCCCCGCCGCGCCCAGCGGCTGGACCCGGGGGACGACGAGCAGCGAGGCGGTGCCGTCGCCGGGATTGCTGCGCTCCACGAGACCGAAGGGGTCCACCGCCCGCGACCGCAGCGGGCCGAGGGCGTAGCGCCCGCGGCGGCCCGGGACCAGCCGGTAGCGCACGGCGGTCCGGCGCGCGGCGGCGAGCCCGGTCACGGTGAACCGCTGGTCGGGACCGAGTGCCGGGGGCAGCTGCTCGGTGAGCAGCCAGGTGGCGCCCGTGCCGCGGCCGGCGCTGGTGATCTCGAGGGACACCTCGGCGCTCTCGCCCCGCCGGAGCCTGGCCGGGGCGACCGTGCGCGCGACCGCGGGGCGGAAGCGCTCGCGCGCCACCATCGCCGCGGAGACCACGGGCAGGACGAGGGTGAAGACGGCCACCTGCACGACGGGTCGCTCGCCCAGCAGCGCGCCGGCGACCAGCAGCGCTGCCCCACCGGCCAGCAGCCACCGGCCCCGGTGGGTCAGCGCGGTCCGCGGCCTCCCGGGTGCCCGCACCGGCCTCAGCGCCCGCGGGGGACCGGCAGCGTAGCCACCAGCTCGGCGACCACGTGCTCGGCGGTGCGGCCGCCCCCGGCCGCGGACGGTGCCAGCAGCAGCCGGTGGGCCAGCACCGGCCCGGCCAGCTCCTTGACGTCGTCGGGCAGCACCATGTCCCGCCCGGCCAGGGCCGCGGACGCCCGCGCGGCGCGGAGCAGCTGCAGGCCGGCCCGGGGCGAGGCGCCCAGGTGGAGGTGCGGCGAGCGGCGGGTGCTCCCCACCAGGTCCACGACGTAGCGGCGCACCGCCTCGGAGACGTGCAGCTCTCCGACGGCGGTGATCAGGTCGCGCACGGAGGCCGCGTCGGCGACGGGGAGCAGCCCGGCGAGGGGATCGGTGGTGGCCCGGTCGTCGAGCATCGCCAGCTCGGCGTCCTGGTCGGGGTAGCCCATCGACACGCGCGTGGTGAACCGGTCGCGCTGCGCCTCCGGCAGGGGATAGGTCCCCTCCATCTCCAGGGGGTTCTGCGTCGCCATCACCAGGAACGGGCGGGCGAGCTCGTAGCTGACGCCGTCCACGGTGACCTGGCGCTCCTCCATGCACTCCAGGAGGGCCGACTGGGTCTTGGGCGAGGCGCGGTTGATCTCGTCGGCCACCACGACGTTGGCGAAGATCGCGCCGGGCTTGAACTCGAACGCGCGCGACTCCTGGTCGTACACCGCGACACCGGTGACGTCGCTGGGCAGCAGGTCCGGCGTGAACTGGATGCGGCGGACCGTCGCGTCGATGGAGGCCGCCAGCGCCTTGGCGAGGGTCGTCTTGCCGACGCCGGGCACGTCCTCGACGAGCAGGTGGCCTTCGGCGAGCAGCGTCACGAGGGCCAACCGGACGACCGGGTCCTTGCCCTGCACGACCAGACCCACGTTCGCCGCGATGCGGCCCGCGGCCGCGGCGACGTCGACGGGTGGATCGGTCACCCCGCCGGTCGTGCGCGTCACCTCCGTCACCCCACCCACGGTACGTGGATCCGAGCGCTCCGGAGGGGGCGTCGTCCACGCCCGGGCGGGGGTGCTCGCAGCCGGTGGACGTGCAGGTGGGGAGCCGGACCACGACACGGCGTCGAGTGGTGTCCAGTGGGGGCCAGTGGGTTACTGTGTCGCCTGGTGGGGAGGCAGGGACCGCTCAGGGGTCGCTGCGGAGCCAGTGGAGGACAGATGCAGGGGGTGATCCGGTGTTCGTCGGCAGCTATCCCCTGCGGCTCGACGAGAAGGGCCGGCTCGCCCTCCCCGTCCGCTTCCGCGACCAGGTGGCCGACGGCATGGTGATCAAGAAGGGCCAGGAGCGCTGCGTCTACGGCCTCACCATGGCCCGCGTCTCCGAGCAGAGCGCCGCGATGGCGGCGATGGCCCCCTCCGACACCGCCCGGGCGCGCATGGCCGCCCGCATGAGCTTCGGCTCGATGGTCGAGATCGAGCCGGACAAGACCGGCCGCATCACGATCCCCGCGAGCCTCCGCGAGTACGCCGGGCTGGACCGCGACGTCGTCATCGTCGGCGTGGACACCCGCTTCGAGATCTGGGACGCCGCCAACTGGGAGGCCTACGTGGCCGAGCTGGAGGCCGCGTACGCCGACCTGGAGAGCGAGGGGATGCCGACCTTGTCGTGATCCCGGGCCGCCCCCACCTGCCCCCACCCGGGCACCGAGAGCCCCCGAACGAGCCGCCTTCCCCGCGGCTCGACCGGGCCCAGGCCCCAGCCGCCTTCCCCGCTGCTGGGTCCCCGCTCCCGGAGCCCCGCCCCGGCGGGTGCGCCGGCTCCGCCTCCCGGCGGATCCGGCACCGGCGACCTCCCGGCCCCGCGGGGCACCACCTGACGCTCTTCCCCGACGCCAGGCGGCGCCCCGCGGGGGCCGGATCTCCACCGAGCGCCCTGCCCCCGCCCACCACGCCGAGCCCGCCCCACTGCGCCCCACGGTCCCCACCCCGCCCCACCCGCCCGCCCCTCCGTCCTGCCGCACCCGCCCCGTCCCCTTCTGCCTCACCCGCCCGACCCTCCCCGTGGACGGGCGACCTCCCCCCACCGCGCCCCGGGGCGCGGCACCATCGCAGGCGCTCCACCGGAACCGAGAGGCAGTCGACGATGAGCAGCACCGGATCCGCCGATGCGCCCGATGCGCCCCGGCCCCCGGTGCACGTGCCCGTCCTGCTGGACCGGATCTCCGAGCTCCTCGCGCCGGCCTGCGCCGCTCCCGGCGCCGTGCTCGTCGATGCGACCCTCGGTCTCGCCGGCCACTCGCTCGCCCTGCTGGACGCCCACCCCGGCCTGCGGCTGATCGGCCTGGACCGCGATCCCGACGCCCGCGCCGAGGCCGCCCGCCGCATCGCGGCCGCCGGTCACACCGACCGCGTCACGCTGGTCCCCGCCGTGTTCGACGAGCTGCCCGACGTCCTCGACCGGCTCGGCGTGGCCGAGGTGCAGGCCGTCCTGTTCGACCTCGGCGTCTCCTCGCTGCAGCTGGACCGCCCCGACCGCGGCTTCAGCTACTCCGCGGACGCGCCGCTGGACATGCGGATGGACCCGGGCGCCGGCCGCACCGCCGCCGAGATCGTGAACACCTACCCGCCGAAGGACCTGGCCCGCGTGCTGCGCGTCTACGGCGAGGAGCGTTTCGCCTCCCGGATCGCCGCCGCCATCGACCGCGAGCGCGCCCGCGAGCCGTTCACCTCCACCGGCCGGCTGGCCGAGCTGGTGCGCGACGCCATCCCCGCCGCCACCCGGCGCACCGGGGGACACCCGGCCAAGCGGACCTTCCAGGCGCTGCGGATCGAGGTCAACGACGAGCTGGGTGTCCTGGAGCGGGCGCTGCCGGCGGCGATCGAGGCCCTGGCCGTCGGGGGGCGGATCGCCGTCATCACCTTCCACTCCCTCGAGGACCGCATCGTCAAGCAGACCCTGGCCGAGGGCGCGACCGACCACACCCCGCACGGCATGCCCGTGCCCATCCCGGAGCACGGGCCCGTGCTCCGGCTCCTCACCCGGGGCGGCGAGGCCGCCTCCGACACCGAGGTCGCTGCGAACTCGCGCGCGGCCTCGGCCCGCGTCCGCGCGGCCGAGCGCATCCGGAGGGCGGCATGAGCAGCCGAGCCACTGCCCGCGTCCCCGTGACCCCGCGAGCGGCGACCGCCCGCGCGGTCCCCGCCCGGACGTCGCCGCGTTCCCCGTCCCGTCCGCAGCTCAGCGTGGTCGCCGCGCCGCCTTCGCGGCCGCGCCGGCGCGCCCGCGCGGCCCTGCGCTCCCGCCGGGCGCCGTTCGTGCTGCTCGTCGTCGCGCTGCTGGCCGGCACGGCGCTGGGGCTGCTCGTCCTCAACACCGCGATCGCGGTCGACTCGCTGGAGGCCAGCCGGCTCCGCGCGGACAACGCCCAGCGGGCGCAGGACGTGCAGCGCCTCGAGCGGCAGGTCGTCGACGGCAACACGCCTGCCGCGATCGCCCAGGCCGCGATGGCCGCGGGCCTGGTGCCCGCCGGCGCGGCCGCCTACCTGGTCCTCGACCCCGACGGTGCACCCGTCCTCCGGGGCGAGCCGGCCCCGGCCGAGGCACCGCCGGCACCCGAGCCGCCCGCACCGGGGTCGCCGGCACCGGGCTCGCCGGCACCGGGCTCGCCGGCACCGGGCTCGCCCGCAGCCGAGCCGCCCGCACCGGCGGGGTCGCCCGCGGCGGGGTCGCCCGCACCGGCGGAGCGTCCCGCGGACGGGAACTGACCGTGGCGGGTACCGTCCGCGGGCCCGGGGGGAGCGCGCGCAGCGGCCGGCCGGCACCCCGTACCGGCCCGGGCGCCTTCACCTCGAGGCGCCCACCGGGCAGCCGGCGCAGCGGGGGAGCGGGCCTGACCCTGGCCCAGCGCACCCGGCGCAACCGGATCGGCCTGCTCCTGCTGGTCACCCTCCTCGTCGTCGTCATCGGCCGGCTGGCCGTGGTCCAGGGCGTGGACGGCGCGGAGTACGCCAACGCCGCGTCGAAGGACCGGCTGCGCACCTATCCGATCGCGGCCATCCGCGGCGAGGTCCAGGACCGCGAGGGCCGGCCCTTCGCCTACACCGTCGACGCCGCGCGGGTCGTCGCCGACCCCACCGTCGTCGGTGACCCGGCGCGGACGGCGCTGGCGCTGACCACCGTGCTCGGCGTGCCGGTCAGCGAGCTCACGGAGAAGCTGACCGCCGAGGGTCGCTACGTCGTCCTCGCCACCCAGGTGCCGGCGGAGACCGCCGACGCCATCGACGAGCTCGGGCTGGCGGGCGTCATCCTGGAGGACGACCCCCAGCGGCTCTACCCGGCCGGCTCCGTCGGCGGGCAGGTCGTCGGCTTCGTCGGCCGCGAGGGCACCGGGCTGGCCGGCATCGAGCAGACGTTCGAGGAGACGCTCGCCGGCACGCCGGGGACCCGCCGCGTGGAGGTCGGCAGCGGCGGCAACCCCATCCCGTCCCGCGGCATCGACGAGTCGACCCCGGCCACCGACGGCAGCGACGTGACGCTGACCCTCGACCAGGACCTGCAGTACGTGACCGAGCAGCGGCTGGCCGAGTCCTGCGCCGACGGCGCGACGACACGGGCCTCGGCCGTGGTGCTCGACGTCCGCACCTCCGAGGTCGTGGCCATGGGCTCCTGCCCCGGCTACGACCCGGGCCGGTACTCCGAGACGCCCGACCAGCTGGGCAACCCGATCGTCTCCGACGTGTTCGAGCCCGGCTCGGTCATGAAGGCGGTCACGCTGGCGGCCGCCGTCGAGGAGGGGTACGCGACGCCGGACCGGGTGCTCAGCGTCAACGGGCACATCGAGGCCGGCGACCGGAGGGTCACCGACGCCCACGACCACGCACCCGTCGACTGGACGGTCACCGGCATCCTCGCCAAGTCGAGCAACGTCGGCACGATCATGCTCGCCCGCGAGGTCGGCGACGAGAAGCTCGAGGAGTACCTGCGCGCGTTCGGCGTCGGCAGCCGGACGGGCATCGAGCTGCCCGGCGAGAGCGCCGGCATCCTGCAGGACTCCGCGGACTGGAGCGGGATCCGCGCCGCGAACATCGCCATCGGGCAGGGCGTCTCGGTGACCACGCTGCAGATGGCGTCGGTCTTCCAGACCATCGCCAACGACGGCGTGCGCGTCGAGCCCCGCATCGTGCGGTCGATCACCTCGCCGGACGGGCAGGTGCGTCCCGTGGACGAGCCGGAGACCACCCGGGTCATCAGCGAGGCGACCGCCGACTCCCTGGCCTACATGCTCGAGGCCGTCGTGGGCCCGGGTGGCACGGCGCCGCTCGGGCAGATCGACGGCTTCCGCGTCGCGGGCAAGACCGGCACCGCCCAGCGCGCCAACCCCGAGACCGGCGGGTACGCCGGCGGCGGCTACGTGACCACGTTCGTCGGGTTCGCCCCCGCGGACGACCCGCAGTACGTGGTCGCCGTCGACCTCGAGCGGCCCACCAGCTCCGCGGAGGGCGGCCAGGTGGCCGCGCCGGTCTTCCGCGACATCCTGCGCTACGCGCTGACCGCCGACGGGGTCGTCCCCTCGGGCGCGGCACGCCCGGACTTCCGCCTCACCGCCACCCCCTGAAAAGCGACCCCACCGCCCCCACCGCTCGCAGGCTCGCGGCGGGACCCTGCAGCCGGGCCGTGGCGCGGCACGGCTCCGGTCCACGCCGCCGGTAGATTGGAGCCTCGTGACCCCGACCGACGCCGGGTCGGCACCCCGGCCCACGGGGAGCCGACCACGCGATCCGCGCCCCGTGCCGCTCGCCGAGCTCGCCGACCTGATCGGCAGGCCCTCCACCGGCACCGCGGACGTCGCCGTCTCCGGGCTCACCCTGGCCTCGGGCGAGGTCTGCCCGGGTGACCTCTACGCGGCCCTCCCCGGTGCCCGCACCCACGGCGTCCGGTACGTCGACGAGGCCGTCCGCCGGGGTGCCGTCGCGGTCCTCACCGACCCGTCGGGGCAGGCGGACGCGGCAGCCACCGGGCTGCCCGTGTGCGTCGTCGACGACCCGCGCGGGGTGCTCGGCGAGGTCGCGGACCGCGTGTACGACCGGCCGAGCGAGCGCCTGCGCGTCATCGGGATCACCGGCACCAACGGCAAGACGACCACCGCCTACCTGGTCGAGGCCGGCCTCGCCGCGGCCGGGCAGGCCTCCGGGCTCATCGGCACGGTGCAGACGCGGACCCGCGGCGCCGACGGCACGGTGACCGCCCTGCCCAGCGAGCGGACGACCCCCGAGGCGCCCGCCGTGCACGCGCTGCTCGCGGCCATGGCCGAGACCGGTGTCTCGACCGTCGTCATGGAGGTCTCCAGCCACGCGCTGGTCCTGGGCCGGGTGGGCGCCGTGCGGTTCGCCGCCGCCGGCTTCACCAACCTCGGCCGGGACCACCTGGACTTCCACGGCGACCTGGAGGAGTACTTCCGGGCGAAGTCGCTGCTCTTCGACGGCCGCGCCGCGACCGAGGTGGTCGACGTCGACGACGACCACGGGCGCCGGCTGCTCGACCGTCCGGGCCGGCCGCGCCCGCGCACCGTGTCCACCGAGGGCGGCGACGCGGACTGGCGGGCGACCGACGTCGCGGCCGCCCCTGACGGCGGCTCCACCTTCACCCTGCACGGCCCCGGAGGGCTCCGCCGCGAGGCGAGGGTGCGGCTGCCGGGCCGGTTCAACGTGGCGAACGCGGTGCTGGCCGTCGCCCTCCTCGACGCCGTGGGCGTGCCGGTCGACGCCTCGCTCGAGGGCGTGGCGACGACGGTGGTCCCCGGCCGGATGGAACCGGTCGAGGCCGGCCAGCCGTTCGTCGCCGCCGTCGACTACGCGCACACCCCGGACGCCGTCGCCACCGCGCTGGGTGCCCTGCGGGCGGCGACCGCCGGCCGGCTGATCACCGTGCTCGGCTGCGGCGGTGACCGGGACGCCGGCAAGCGGGCCGCCATGGGCGCGGCCGGGGCCGCCGGCAGCGACGTCCTCGTCGTCACCGACGACAACCCGCGCTCGGAGGACCCGGCGACGATCCGTGCCGCGATGCTCGC
Source organism: Blastococcus sp. (assembly GCA_042090795.1). Lineage (GTDB taxonomy): Bacteria > Actinomycetota > Actinomycetes > Mycobacteriales > Geodermatophilaceae > Blastococcus. The sequence continues at coordinate 31,378 of JBELIQ010000036.1, forward strand.
CGGCGCGCGCGACGTGCCGGAGGGCCACCGCGCCGAGGTGCTCGAAGTGGGGGACCGGCGGGCGGCGATCGCGGCCGCGGTGGCGCTGGCCGGCCCGGGTGACGCCGTGCTCGTCGCGGGGAAGGGGCACGAGACCGGCCAGGAGGTCGCCGGCACGGTGCACCCGTTCGACGACCGTGCGGTGCTGCGCGAGGTCCTCACCGCCGCGGGCACCTCGGCATGATCGGCCTGACCCTCGCCGAGGTGGCCGAGCTGACCGGCGGCACGCTCACCGGCGGCGACCCGGGCACCGTCGTCACCGGCGCCGTCACTCTCGACTCGCGCACGATCGCGGCCGGCGACCTCTTCGTCGCCGTCGCGGGCGAGCGCGTGGACGGGCACGACTTCCTCGCCGCCGCGGGGGCGGCCGGTGCCGTCGGCGCGCTCGGCACGCGCCCGGACCCTGCGGTGCCCTGCGTGGTCGTGGACGACCCCGTGGTCGCGCTGGGCCGGCTCGCCGCGGGCGTGCACGCGCGGCTCACCGCGGCCGGGCTGCGCACGCTGGCCCTCACCGGCTCGTCGGGCAAGACCTCGACCAAGGACCTCCTCGGCCAGGTGCTCGCCGGAGCAGGGGCCACGGTGAGCCCGCCGGGGTCGTACAACAACGACATCGGCCTGCCGCTGACGGTGCTCTCCGCCGACGAGGACACCCGGTACCTCGTGCTCGAGATGGGCGCCCGCGGCCCCGGCCACATCGCCACGCTGTGCCGGGTCGCCCCGCCGCAGATCGGCGTCGTCCTGAACGTCGGCTCGGCGCACCTGGGCGAGTTCGGCAGCGCGGAGGTCATCGCGCAGGCCAAGGGGGAGCTGGTCGAGGCGCTGCCCGCCGACGGCACGGCCGTCCTCAACGCCGACGACCCGCGCGTGCTGGGCATGGCCCCGCGCACCCGGGCCCGGGTGGTCACCACCGGGCGGGGTGCCGGGGCCGACGTCCGGGCCACCGGCGTCACGCTCGACGACTCCGCCCGAGCGCGGTTCACGCTGGTCGCCGCCGGCGAGGAGCACGACGTGGCGCTGCGCGTCGTCGGGGAGCACCAGGTCGCCAACGCGCTGTCCGCCGCCGCGGCCGCGCTCGCGGCCGGCCTGGCCCCGGCCGACGTCGCCACCGCCCTGTCGGCGGCCGGCCCGCGCAGCCGCTGGCGGATGGAGGTGTCCCGGCGCTCCGACGGCGTCACCGTCGTCAACGACGCCTACAACGCCAACCCCGAGTCGATGCGCGCCGCGCTGGCCGCCCTTGCCGGTTTGCCGGCGGCCCGGCGGATCGCGGTACTGGGTGCCATGGCCGAGCTGGGACCGGACGCGGACGCCGAGCACCGGCGGCTGGGAGCCGACGCGGTCGCCGCCGGGGTGGACGTGATCATCGCCGTCGGGCGCGATGCGGTAGGGATAGCCGAGGCCGCGGTCACCGCCGGTCTCGGCGCGGGAGAGGAATCGATGCACGTGCCGGACCGGGCCGCTGCCCGCGACAAGCTGGCCCGGGAACTGCGCCCCGGGGACGTCGTCCTCGTCAAGGCCAGCCGCTCCTACGGGCTGGAGCTGCTCGCGGCCGACCTGCTCGACGAGGGGGCGCAGGGATGAGGAGCGTCCTCATCGCCGCGGGCTTCGGGCTGATCCTGTCGATCCTGCTCACCCCGCTGGCCATCCGGATCTTCCGGCGGCAGGGGATGGGCCAGGAGATCCGGGACGACGGCCCCGAGAGCCACCTGTCCAAGAAGGGCACGCCCACCATGGGCGGGACGGTCATCGTCGGGGCGACCGTCGTGGGCTACCTCGTCGCCCACCTCGCGTTCATCGGCACCGACGGCTGGGGCTTCAGCGCCACCGGTGTCCTGCTGCTCTTCCTCATGGTCGGCATGGGCACCGTCGGCTTCCTCGACGACTACCTGAAGATCCGGCACCGGCGCAGCCTCGGGCTGAACAAGACCGCCAAGCTCGTCGGGCAGCTCCTGGTCGGGGTCACGTTCGCCGTCCTTGCGCTCAACTTCCCGAGCAACGGGATCACCCCGGCCTCCACCGTCGTCTCCTACGTCCGCGACATCGAGCCGCTGACCCTCGGGTCGATCGGGTTCGTGATCCTGGCGTACCTGTTCATCGCCGGCTTCTCCAACGCCGTCAACCTCACCGACGGCCTCGACGGCCTGGCGGCGGGTTCCTCGGCGATGGTGCTGGCCTCCTACATCGTCATCTCGTTCTGGCAGTTCACCCACGACTGCGCCAGCGAGGTCATCGACGGCTGCTACACGGTGCGCGACCCGCTCGACATCACCCTGGTCGCAGCGGCCGCCATGGGCGCCTGCCTGGGCTTCCTGTGGTGGAACACCAGCCCGGCCCGCATCTTCATGGGCGACACCGGGTCCCTGGCCCTCGGGGGTCTGATCGCCGGGCTGGCCATCGTCACCCGCACCGAACTGCTGCTCGTCGTGCTCGGCGGCCTGTTCGTCGCCGTCACCCTCTCGGTGGTCATCCAGGTGGCCTTCTTCCGCGCCACCCGGCGCCGGGTGTTCCGCATGGCCCCGCTGCACCACCACTTCGAGCTGGCGGGCTGGACCGAGAACACCGTCATCGTCCGCTTCTGGCTGGTCACCGGGATGGCCGTGGCCTTCGGGCTCGGGCTGTTCTACGCCGACTGGCTCTCCTTCACGGGCCTGTGAGCGACGTCGGGGCGGCGCGCGTCCTCGTCGCGGGGCTGGGGGTCTCGGGCGTCGCCGCGGCACGGGTGCTGCTCGGCCTGGGCAGCAGCGTGGCGCTCACCGACGCCGCCGAGCGGCCGGTGGTCGGGGAGCTCACCGCCGCCGGGGCGACGTGGCTGGGCGAGCTGTCCACCGTGCCCGAGGGGACCACCCTGGTGGTCACGTCGCCGGGGTGGCGCCCGGACTCGCCGCTGCTGGCCGACGCCGCACGCCGCGGCATCGAGGTGGTGGGGGAGCCGGAGCTGGCCTGGCGGCTGCGCATCGCCGGTCCCGACGGCGTCCCCGCGCCCTGGCTGGCGGTCACCGGCACCAACGGCAAGACGACGACGGTGACCATGCTGGAGGCGATCCTGCAGGCCGCCGGCCGGCGGGCGGTGGCGGCGGGCAACGTCGGCCGGCCGCTGGTCGAGGTGGTCACCGCCCGCGACGCCGACGGCACGCCCACCTTCGACGCCGTCGCCGTCGAGCTGTCGAGCTTCCAGCTGCACTGGTCCTCGACCCTCGCGCCGGCGGCCGCGGCGGTGCTCAACGTCGCCGACGACCACACCGACTGGCACGGCTCGTTCGCCGCCTACCGCGACGCCAAGGCCCGCATCCTCGAGCGGTCGCCGGTGGCCGTCGCCGACGCGGGCGACCCCGTGGCGTCCGCCCTGGTCGCCGCGCACGCGCACCCGGTGACGGTCACCCTGGGCGAGCCGGGGCCCGGGCAGCTCGGCGTGCGGACCGGTGCCCTCGTCGACCGCGCGTTCTCCGCCGGGCCGGCCGGTGAGGTCCTCCTCGAGGCGGGGCTGCTCCAGGTCCCCGGCCCGCACAACACGGTCAACGCCCTGGTTGCCGCCGCACTGGCCCGTGCCGCCGGCGTGCCTGCCGAGGCCGTGGGTCGTGGCCTGGCCGGCTTCCGCGGCGGGGCGCACCGCAACGTGCTGGTGGCCACCGTCGACGGCGTGGACTGGGTCGACGACAGCAAGGCGACCAACCCGCACGCGGCCGGTGCGTCCCTGGCCTCCTACCCGCGCGTCGTGTGGATCGCCGGGGGGCTGCTCAAGGGCGCCGACGTCGATCCGCTGGTCGCCGCCGTGGCGCCCCGGCTGGCCGGGGTGGTCCTGCTGGGCCGTGATCGGGACCAGATCGCCGCCGCAGTGGCGCGACACGCCCCCACGGTCCCCGTGGTGACGGTGCCCAGCGGCGACGATGGCGGGATGGATGGGACGGGTGTGACTGCCGAGGCGACGACGGCCCGCGTGGTCGCCGCCGCGCGCGACCTCGCCCGCCCCGGCGACACCGTCCTGCTCGCCCCCGCGGCCGCGTCCATGGACGTGTACCGCGACTACGCCCACCGCGGCACCGCCTTCGCCGCCGCGGTCCGGGCGCTGGGCTGAGGCGGTCATGACGACGACGCAGGCGCGCCCGCGTCCGGTCCGCATCCCGCGGGACGACCGCCGGGCGGCGCCGTCCCCCCGCTGGTCGGGCCCGGCGTGGCTCGACGGCCCGATGACCAGCTGCCACCTGGTGCTCGGCGCGGCCGGCCTGCTGCTGCTCATCGGGTTGACCATGGTGTTCTCCGCCTCGGCCATCGACGCGGCGCTCAACGACCAGCCGGCCTGGGCCCCCGGCGTCAAGCAGCTCATGCTGGCCTGCATCGGCCTCGTGGGCATGGTGGTAGCCATGCGCCTCCCGGTGGGGCTGGTGCGGCGGTGGTCCCCGATCGCGCTCCTCGTCGTCGGGGCGATGCTGCTGCTGGTGCTCATCCCCGGGATCGGCGTCAAGCTCAACGGCGCCCGGCAGTGGATCGACCTGGGCGTCATGCTCTTCCAGCCCTCAGAGCTGGCCAAGCTGGTGTTCGCGCTCTGGGGGGCGCACGTCCTCGCGCTGCGCGAGCGCTACCTGACGACGACGTCGTTGCTGGTCCCGGTGCTGCCGGTGTTCGGCGTCCTCTCGCTGCTGATCATCGCCGAGCCGGACTTCGGTGGGGTGGTCAGCCTCGGACTGGTGCTGGTCGGGCTGCTCTGGGCCGGCGGGATGCCGCTGCGCTGGTTCGGCTGGATGGCCCTCGCCGGCGCCGCGCTGCTGGCCGTCGTCGCGCTGCTCTCGCCGGTCCGCCTGGCCCGCCTGACCTCGTTCATGGACCCGTTCGCCGACCCGACCAACACCGGCTTCCAGGCCATCCGCGGCATGTACGCCCTGGCCTCCGGTGGGCTGTGGGGCGTGGGCCTGGGCAACAGCGCGATGAAGTGGAACATCCTCCCGGAGGCGGAGTCGGACTACATCTTCGCGATCATCGGCGAGGAGCTGGGCTTCCTCGGCTGCCTGGTCGTCGTCACCCTCTACGGGGTGCTGGCCTACGCCGGCTTCCGCATCGCCCGCCGCGCGGCCGACCGCTTCGTCCAGCTGGCCTCCGTCGCCATCACCGTGTGGCTGGTCGGCCAGGCCACCATGAACATGGGCTACGTGGTCGGACTGCTGCCGGTGACCGGCGTGACGCTCCCGCTGATCTCCGCGGGCGGCACGTCGCTGATCCTCACCCTCGCCGTGGTGGGCCTGCTGGCCCGGTTCGCGTGCACCGAGCCCGCGGCGGTCGAGTCGCTGCGCGCGCGGGACCGCGGCCGGCTCGCCCGCCTGCTGCTGCCCACGCCGTCGGCGGCGGTGGAGCCGGTCCGCCCGCGCCGCCGGCCCGAGGAGCGGAACGCCCGCCGCCCGGCCGTGCTCGGTGGCCGCACCGTCGTGCACGCCCGCAGCGCACCGTCGCGCCGGCGCCCCGCGCCCGCGCCCGAGCCCGGCCGGAGCGAGCGGCCGGCCCCGGCACCGCGGCCGGTCCGCGACGAC
>JBELIQ010000037.1:0-34996 GCA_042090795.1 Blastococcus sp.
ACACCGCTGACCAACACTGTGAGGACTACATCCACCACTCAGCGGGACGTCACCAGACAAGCGGTCGAGCGCCGGGCGGGCAGCGTCTGCCCATGCCATTCCATCGCGCCGGTGCTCCTCCTCGTCGTCAAGCAAGTCGGGCGACCAACCGTGTTCGGCATCAATCTCCACAAGCTCATCGAGGCTTACCGTCGGTTGCATCCATTGCAGGTAGCCCTCGACCGCAGCGACGTCCTCGCCGGAGATCGCAGCGATCTCTGCTGCGGTCCATGCGGAACGGCCGTGAACCCGAGCTTCGCGGACGGCGCTCGCCATGGAGTTCAGCTTCTCGACGAAGTGCACCGGCAGACGGATGGTGCGGGCCTGATCGGCCATGGCGCGGGTGATGGACTGGCGGATCCACCAGGTCGCGTAAGTGGAAAACTTGTACCCCTGCTTGTGGTCGAACTTCTGCATCGCGCGGATCAAACCGAGGTTGCCTTCCTGGATCAGGTCCAGGAAGGCCATGCCGCGGCCGGTGTAGCGCTTGGACAGCGACACCACGAGGCGCAAGTTCGCCTCGAGCAGGTGGTTCTTGGCGCGCTCGCCATCGCGGACGATCCACGTGAGCTCGCGGCGGTGGGTGATCGGCAGCCTCTCGCCCGCGGCGGAAGCTTCAGCGCGCTTGTGGCTCGCGTAAAGCCCGGCCTCGATCCGCTTGGCAAGGTCGACCTCCTCCTCGGCGTCGAGCAGCTTCACCCGGCCGATGAGCTTGAGGTAGGCGCGTACCGAGTCGGCCGACGCGGTGAGCTCGGCGTCCTCGCGGGCCTGCCGCAGCGCCTCGGACTCCTCCTCGTCCCATTCGAAGGCGGTGTCGTGCTCGGCGGTCGCTGCGGTGTCGTCCAGGCTGTTCCACGCTGCACCGGCCGGTGGGGCGGCCGACTTCACAGGGGGCTTGGCCGGCGCCTTGCGCTTGGGCTTGGCCTTGGGCTTGCTCTGGTATGCGCGCGGCTTGGTGGGCCGGTCACGCTCACTGGTACCGCCGTCGGCCCTCTCAGGGTCGGGTGCTGACGGGGGAGGAGCAAGCGCGTCTTCAAGCACGTCACCACTCGGCCCCAGGAGGAAGCGGAGCAACGCTCCCCGCTCCTCGGGTAGCGCGAAGTCGGCGCTGTGCCGGCTGTGGGGGAGCACCGCGCTCAGCGGACTGTCGCCGAAGAGGGTCGGGTCCTCGACGGTGCCCTTGGCGTAGAGCATCACGAGCCGCGCCGCCCGCCCGTCTTGCTTCGGTCGCAGGACACGACCGAGCCGCTGGACGAGCTGACGCTGGCTCCGGCTGGCTGCCACGATCACGGCCAGGTCCGCCTCCGGGACGTCGACCCCCTCGTCCAGCACGCGCGGTGCAGCGAGGAGGTGGGATGCGCGGTCGCGGAAAGCCGCCATGCGGTCCCGGCGCTCGTCGCGGTCGAGCCCGGAGAACAACGCTGACGCAGGGATGCCGACCTCTTCGAACAGCCCGGCGGCGGTCTCGGCGCTCTCCTTGGTCTGGGTGAAGACAAGAGCTCCGTGCGCCCGACGCACCGCGGGCTCGAGCATCGCCAGGGCGTCGAGCTTCCCTCGGGATGCGGCCAGCAGGGCTCGGCGGGCGCTCATGGGTCCGAGGTAACCGCGCGCCGCCTGAGAAGCCGGGTGGTTGCGGTCCCGGCTCAGCCTGTTGAGCTCAGCCATGAAGGCCGAGTACGGCTCTCGCGGGATCCCATGGCGGTACTCGAGGGTTCGTGCGGCCAGGTCCATGCGGTCACTGCATGCGTCGTACTCCTGCTGCTCCAGCGGCGTCAGCTCCACCGCGCCCAGAGCGATGTCGAACGGGGCGATGACCCCATCGGCGAGCGCGCGGTCGTACCAGAGAGTGAAGATCACCTGGCCGAAGTACGGACGGAGGAAGGCCTCGACGCCTCCGTCCTCGCGCTCGAACGTCGCGGTCAGCCCCAGCCTCTGTTCGAAGCCCGCCTCCAGGGCCAGGGCGAAGCTCGGGGCGCCGTACCGATGGCACTCGTCCGCGATCAGCAAGTCCCCGGCACGTGGATGGAGGGCACGCGACGCTGCGGAATTGACGATGGCCACGAGGATGTGGCAGCTCGACAGGTCGTCCTGGCGCCCGCCGCCCAAGCGGCCGATGTCGACATCCGGCAGTTGCTCGGCCAGAACCTTCCACCACTGGTCCTGCAGCTCAGTGGTGGGGACGAGAACGAGCACCCGCCCGCCTGCAGCGACGGTGTCGCGAGCCGCGCTGATGCCGACGAACGTCTTGCCTGCGCCGGTGACGGCCTCGACCACGCCGCATCGGCCAGCCTGCCGCCAGGCGGCGAGGGCATCTCGCTGCCACGGGCGAAGCGGAGCGGCTACGTCCGGTAGCTCGGGAACCTTCTCGAACGGGGCCGGGGAATCTGCTGTTCGCTCCACGGTCGGTGCAGCCGTGGGAGGTGCCGCCTCACGGATCGAGGGCGCTGTGCGGGGCTGGTCGGTGCGCTGTGCGACGACTCCGCTGCTTGCTGGCTGCGGAGCCAGCAGTTGCGCCTCGAGCTGGTCTACCCGCCGCCATAGCTCTTCGTAGGCCGTTCGTGATTCGTCGCGTTCCACCCGCAATGCCCGGTTCTCGGCCATCAGACGTCGAAGGACGACCCATGGGTCGACGAGGCCTTCGACGTGATCGCTCGGCTCGGGTGCTGACTCTTCACCGAGCCGGGGCGTTCCGGTTACTGCCACGGTCGGCACCGTAAGTGATGCATGCGACAGCCACGACGCGCCGCGTCGAGCAGACCCGCTGCTGGACTCGTCACGTCACCCTCATGTGCGGCCTTCGAGCGGGGCCTGACCTCCGACGCCGCCTCGGGGCGGCCGATTCTTCGCCAGTTGCTCCAGGATCACGCAGACGACGGGCTCGGCCTCCTCGTGCTCCCAGAAGCGGAGCACCGTCCACCCGAGCGCCTGCAGCTGAGCCGTGGCCGAGGCGTCGCGTGCTTGGTTCATGGCGAGCTTGGCGACCCACCAGTCGGAGTTGGCCTTCGGCACGTGCAGGTGCTGCGGGCAGCCGTGCCAGAAGCAGCCGTCGATGTACACGGCAAGCCGCGCGCCCACGAAGGCTATGTCGATCGTCCTCCGGCGTTGCTCAGGAATGCGGAAGCACACGCGGTACCGAGCACCGCGGGCGTGCAGCAGGCGGCGCACCGCCATCTCCGGACCGTTGTCCCGCTTGCGCACGGTGCTCATGCGGCGGGCGATCTCCGCACTGGACGCGCCGGGGTGCGGTCCCGGATCAGCAGCTGCTCGCCGGCTCATGCAGAGCTCGGCCGTCGGGAGAAGACCACGGCAGACCTTTACCAGCTCAGAACGACAGTTCTCCTGTGCGGGGGATCCGATTGCTCAGCTGGCCGCGAGGAACTCCTCGTATCGCTGCTCGAGGCGCTCGGAGTCCGGACGCGCTCCCCGGTGGTGCGGGACCGCGAGCCGGACTCCCTGCATCTCCTGGATGCCGTGCTTCAGCATCGGCCCGTCGACCTCGAGCAGGACGTCCCGCCGCACCTGGACGACGAAGTCGGGCCGCACTCCGATGATGTTGCGGTCGTATGCGGCGTGGTGGATCTTGCAGAGGCTCAACCCGTTGGGCACGACGGGCAGGCCGCCCTCGTCGGAGTCGCGGACGATGTGCGCTGCGTCGAGCAGATCGGTGTGCTGCAGCCGGCACACAGCACACTGCTTCTCGTAGGCCTGCAGCACGCGAGCGCGGAACACCGGCTGGTGCAGGCGTGCGCGCACCAGCCGTTCCAGGTACGACCTGCGGTCCGGGGTCAAGGCGTCCACGAGCTCCGGGTCGACGAAGCGTTGCGCCTGGTCCACGGCGATGAGGAAGGCGTGCTCGTCGCGCTGCTCTCCCACGACGTACACCGGGAACTGCGCCTGGTAGACGCCCTTGGCTACGCCGATGAAGTAGGCCAGCGGTCGCTGCTCCTGCATCGCGGTCCGCAGAGCACGGTTGTCGGAGTGCCCAGGGTCCGTGCCGCGATAGGCGTACTTCACGAGACCGCCCGGCGCGATGGCGTCCTCGTAGGGAGGCAGCTGATTGGGGGCTGTAAAGGTGGTGCGGATGGTCAGCGCCGCGTCCAGCGCCGCGGGTTTCCAGATGCCCGGCTGGACGACGAGCTTGAGGGGCTGCCCAGCTACGGCGAACTGGTTGATCTCTGCAGACGTCACGCCCTCGGGGTGCAGGGAGGTGAGGCGCTCCAGGTGCGTGAACATCGCGCTGCGCACCTGCTCGTCCAGCACAGCTTCCCCCGCCGTCACCCGTGAGCGGCGGTCGCCGCAACGCTGCGGATTAGGGTGCCATGGTGGAGGCCACCTCGAGGACCGAGGCGGGGAGCTCGTGCTCCATCCGCCACAGGATCCGCATGGGGCGTTCGCCGGTGTGCGACTCGTAGGTCATCGGGCCGGCGTAGAGGAACGGTGGCGTGCCGCCTGTCTCGGTCGTCTTCGTCTCGCGGAGGAAGAGGTGCACCGACGAGCCCTGCTGCCGGTGGTTGACGTAGCGCTGGCCGGTCGGGGACGTCTCCGCGGTCGTGCTCTGCGATTCCCACTGGAACAACGTCGGTGAGAGGGGCCGGTCGGCGTACATGGTGGTGGCCGAGAACTGCTCCTCGGTCTTCTGCAGCGTCACGAAGAAGACGTCGGCCTGGTCACCGGGGACCCAGCGCACGCCCTGACCGAACGTTCCGGCGAGGTTGCGCATGCCGAAGGCAGCCAACGCCTCATCGCGGCTGTAGTGCGCGTGCAGGTGGAGCGGGCAGGGCTCCGACAGGTCGAGGGTGGGCGTGGCGTGGCGGATGCGCTCGCGGAGCACGCCGCTGAGCTCGATGAGTTCGTCCGCTCGGCCAGGGTTGGCCAGCAGGAGCTCGAGCGAGTCGGCCATGTTCGTGAAGGGCACTCGCCATCCCCACATCGAGAAGTGCAGCATCGCCGCCAGCCGCTGCACCCGCTCGCTGACGTCTAGGTCGGTGCGCCGGCTCGCCACGCTGGCGAAGGACTCGATGAACTCGAGCCGCTCAACATCATCGATGTGCAGCAGTCGGCCGAAGGCGCCGGCGAGAGCCTTGTCGTCCGCTCCTGGCGTGCTGCTGTCCCATCCCACGGACCGTCGGAGGTCCAGCCAACTGCGCCCGTTGCCGCGGTAGAGGTCTTCCAGCTCGACGCCGTTGGCGTCGAGGAACTGGGCCAAGGCGGGCTGGTCCTGGTCCCGCACTTCCGTGAGCAGTCCGTTCCACGAGACGCTGAGCGATCGCTTGATGTTCTCTACGACGACGTCCTGCGCCACCGGGTCCATCTCGATGCGGCAGCCCTCCGGCAGGTGGGGGAAACCGCGCTCGACCTCTCGGCGAAGGCCGCCGCGCGACGTCCCGGTCAACGCCCGGAAGCGCTTGTCGAAACGGAAGTCGCGGTGCTGAGCACCGATGAAGTCCAGGACCGTGAGGTGGGTCTTGCCCTCGTGCAGACGCAGACCACGACCCAGTTGTTGGAGGAAGACGGTCGCGCTCTCCGTCGGCCGCAGGAACAGCGCCGTGTCGATCGCAGGTAGGTCCAGTCCCTCGTTGAACAGGTCGACGGTGAAGAGCACATTGACCGACCGGTCCTCGAGGGCTCTGAGTGCCGCAGCTCTGTCGGCGGAACCGGTCTCGCTGGTGACGGCGAGGCTCGGGATGCCTGCCGCCGTGAAGGCTTCGGCCATGAACCGCGCGTGCTCGACGCTCACGCAGAAGCCGAGCGCGCGCATCTGGAGCGGATCGGTGACCTTGTCGCACAGGGCGTCGAGGATCACGTGGATGCGGGCTTGCGAGCGCGTGTACAGCTCGGTCAGCTCGCCGACGTCGTAGCCGCGACCTCGCTTCCAGTGCAGCTGGTCCAAGGCCACGCCGTCGTGGATGCCGTAGTACTCGAACGGCGAGAGCAGCTTCTGCTCCAGCGCCTCCCACAGCCGCAGCTCGACGGACGTGCGCCCGTCGAACCAGCGGCGCACGTCGGCGCCGTCCGCCCGTTCCGGCGTCGCCGTGAGGCCGAGGAGCACCTCGGGCTCCAGGTGCTCGAGCAGCCGGCGGTAGGTCGACGCTTCCGCGTGGTGGAACTCGTCGACCACGACGAAGTCGAAGTGGCGCGGGTCGAGGTCTGCTAGGTCCAGGTGCGCGAGTGACTGGACGGAAGCGAAGACGTGCTGCCAGGCGCGGGGCCGCTCCCCGCCGACGAAGAGCTCACCGAACGTGTCGTCGTCCAGCACCCGACGGAAGGTGTCGCGGCTCTGGTCCAGCAGCTCCTTGCGGTGCGCGACGAAGAGGAGGGTCTCCACGGTCCCCGCAGCACGAAGCCGCTGGTAGTCGAGCGCTGAGACAACCGTCTTCCCCGTGCCCGTCGCCATGACGACGAGGTTGCGCGAGTGCCCGTGCACGATGCGCTCCGCGGCTAGGTCGTCCAGGATCTCCTGCTGGTACGGGAACGGGCGCACGTGCACAGGCGCGGTCCGGTCCACCGCCTCGACCACCGCCGGCACGTCGGCCGGCGATGGGTGCCGGGCAGCGTCGACCAAGGCCTCGGGCAGCCACTCGCCGCCGATGAGGAAGCGGAGCAGAGCTTCTCGGTCGCCGGGGAGGGAGAACTCCGCAGATCGTCGGCTGTGGGGGAGGACCGATGCGAGCGGGTTGTCGTCATGCAGCGTCGGGTCCTCGAAGGTTCCTCGGGCGTACAGGAGGACCAGGCGCGCAGGGCGACCGTCGCTCTTGAGTCGCAGCACCCGGCCCAGTCGCTGGACGAGCTGCCGCCTGCTGCGATTGGCGGCCACGATGACCGCCAGATCCGCCTCCGGGACGTCGACTCCCTCGTCGAGCACCCGAGGAGCGGCCAGCAGGTGTGCCACCCGGTTGCGGAAGGCGGTCATGCGATCCCGCCGCTCCTCGCGGTCGAGTCCGGAGTACAAGGTCGACGCCGGGATGCCGGCGTCCTCGAACACCTCAGCGGCACTCGCCGCGCTCTCCTTGGTCTGGGTGAAGACCAGGGCGCCCTGGGCATGTCGGACCGCCGGCTCCAGCAGGGCCAAGGCGTCCAACTTCCGCTGCGACCCGGCGAGGAGTCCTCGGCGAGCGCTCATGGGTCCGAGGTACATGCGTGCATAGGCCGAGGCACTGTCCTGCCCTTGCCCTCGAGCCAGCCGGTTGAGGGTGAGCATGAAGTCGCCATAGGACTCGCGGGAGATGCCGAAGCGGTTCTCCAGCGTCCGCGCTGCGACGTCCATCCGGTCCGAGCAGTGGTCGTACTCCCGTTGCTCCTCGTCGCTCAGGTCGACTGCGACGAGAGCGATGTCGAAGGGGGCGATGATGAGCTCGGCCAGGGCCCGGTCGTACCAGAGCGTGAAGACGACGTCGCCGAAGTACGGGCGCAAGTAGGTGGCAACGCCGTCGTCCTCGCGCTCGAAAGTGGCGGTCAGGCCGAGGCGGTTGTCGAAGGCTTGTTCGAGCGCCTGGGCAAAGCCCGGGGCGCCGTAGCGGTGGCATTCGTCCGCGATCAGCAGGTCGTGCTCGCCCGGGTGGAAGGTCCGCCGCGCCGCCGAGTTCACGATCGCGACGAGGACATCGCAGGAATCCAGGTCGTCCTGGCGGCCGCCGCCGAGGCGACCGATCCGCACGCCCGGGAGTCGCTCCACCAGGCCGGCGTGCCACTGGTCCTGCAACTCGGTGGTGGGCACCACCACGACGACGCAGCCCCCGGCGACCAGCGTGTCCCGTGCGGCGGCGAGGCCTACGAATGTCTTCCCCGCGCCGGTCACGGCCTCGACGACGCCACGCTGTTTCGCGGACCGCCAGGCGGCGATGGCTTCGCGCTGCCACGGACGTAGAAGCGACCCCATGTCAGGTAGGTCGGGGTACGCCCTCCGTGCTCGGACCGGCCGCGGACCGTCCAACCCTGGAGGAAGGGCCGGTGCGGCGTCGACAGGGACGCCAGCAGTGTCGTCGCCAGGGGGCGACGGGGGTCCCAGGGGGGTCCCGAAATCTTCGACCGTCATCTCGGTGGTTGTCTGCGTCAGGAGTTGGAGCTCGAGGTCATCGACCCGCGTGAGCAGGTCGTCCCGTTGGTCCCGCAGCGCACGGTTCTCGGCCATGAGTCGACGCAAGACGACCCATGGGTCGACAACTGGGTCATCTTGCGTGGACATGCATCCCCCGAATGGCGCCGACCGCGACGTGCAGACGGTAGGTCAACAGGCCGGCGGTGCCTGCTTTCCGGTGTGGGCTACCACCCGCGCGGGTGGCACCGGCGGGGGAGAAGGCGAAATGCACGTTCGGGTCCTGGCAAGTGTCGTAGGTCCCACCTAGCGTGTCCCTGCGAGCGCGATCCGCCTCGTCGCTCGGCGTACCACGGGGAGAGAGCTTGACGACGGCGCCCGCTGCCACCCGCGCGACCGACCCTGTCCTGAAGGACAAGGTCAACCGGCTCATCCAGTTCCTCAAGGACCTCGTCACCGCCCGCGCCGTGCCGGTGCGCCAGGTGACCGGGCACCTCGACCACCTCTGGCTGGACGAGGTGCGAGAGCTCGCGGCGGTGGAGGGCGAGGCCGCCGCAGGTGAGGCGGTGCTCCGTCTGCCTCGCGTCGTCCTCGAGCCTTCGCCAGCTCTCCCATCGCTGCTGCAGGGCTGGGTGCCGGTGTCGGAGCGGGACAACAGCGCTCTGGAGGCGCCGAAGCTCAGGTCCGACGGACCGGGAGTGGAAGGGGACCGCGTAGCTCTCGACGAGCGGCCGGAGATCGCGCTGGCCTACGACGCATGGCTGCCGGAGTGGCGGCGATGGGCTGCTCGCGACCGTCCCCAGCGGCTGCTGCACCAGACGTACGACCGACTGCGCACGATGCGCCAGCAGACGCTCGAGAACCCGGAGAGCGTCGAGGTGGTCGTCGCGGGCGGCCTGGTCCAGCTGCCCGAGCACGGCGTCCGCACCCACGTGCTCGCGCACCGCGTGACGGTCGACATCGAGGTCGAGACCGGCGACGTCGTCGTCAGGCTCGATCCGTCGGCTGCCACGTCGCTGGAGGATTCCCGCGTCCTGTCCGGGCTCGAGGTCTTCGACGACGGCGGAACGGCCGCGCTGCGGGCCCGCCTCACCGACCTCGACGTCCGTCCGGCGAGCGACAACGCGCTGACGTTCCTGAAGGAGTGGGCGGCCAGAGCGGTGCTCGCGCCGGTCGAGGTCACGGCGGGATGGGCGGCGCCGGCACGGACGGTTGCTTCGCTCACGCCTTCACCGGCGATCGTCCTGCGGAGGCGCGGCGCCTACGCGCTGCAGGAGTACTACAACGACATCCAGCGGACCCTCGCCAAGGCCGGCGAGCCCGTGCCGTTGGGTCTGGCCCAGCTGGTCGAGTCGATCGAGGCGGAGGACCGGGTCGCGTGGCTCGAGGCCACGGGGGCGACGGCGGCCGTCGACCTCGCAGACGACCCTCTGTTCCCGCTACCCGCGAACGAGGAGCAGGGGCAGATCATCCACCGACTGCGCGGTGACACGGGCGTGGTGGTCGAGGGGCCTCCAGGCACCGGTAAGACGCACACGATCGCCAACCTGGTGTCGGCGCTGCTGGCTCGCGGTCAGCGGGTGCTGGTCACCAGCGAGAAGGCGCAGGCCCTCAAGGTCCTCCGGGACAAGCTGCCGACGGAGATGCAGGAGCTCTGCGTCTCCATCACCGATGCCAGCCGCGGCGAGTCGCTGGAGTTGAGCAGGAGCGTGAGCCGGCTCGCCGCCGAGCACTCGTCCTACAACCCGACGCGATCCCAACGGGTCATCGACGACCTGACCGGCAAACTCGCCCAGGCGCGAACGCGGCGCGTCGGCCTGCTCGAGGACATCCGCTCGCTCCGCGAGGCCGAGACCTACCAACACCCCGAGATGGCTCAGGGCTACGCCGGCACCCTGGCACGCGTGGCCGAGCGAGTGGCCGCGGCGCAGGGCGACCACGGCTGGATGCCGGTGCCGGCTTCGGGCTCGCTTCCGCTCACAGTGTCGGAGTTCGAGGAGCTGCGCCGAGAGCTTCCCGCGGATACCGACGTCCGGCGGCGACGGCGCGAGCAGTCGCTTCCGCCGTCCGGCGCCATTCCGGACACGCAGGTGGTGCGTCGTCTGACCAAAGACGTCGCGCGCGGTGAGGCGGCCAGAGCGGGCCAAGCGGGGCCCCTCGCCGAGGTCCTCGGGCAACTCGACGCCGGGACGCTGACCGAGCTCATCGCTGTGTGCGGGGCGATCCGGGACGGAATCACCGGCCTCTCGGCCGGGGTCGACGCATCGTGGGCGATGCCGGTCCTCGACAGCGTTCTGCGCCGGGACAACGAGCTGCTGTGGCAGCAGGTCGGCCACGCTCGCCAGCTCGTGGACGATGCCGAGGCGATGAATGCCGAGATCGGCTTCCGTGACATCCAGGTCACCAGCGACGCCCCACCCTCCTTGGTCGCCCAGGTGTTCGCCAACCTTGCGCGCTACCTGCAGGACGGTGGCGCGCTCAAGAAGCTCTTCAAGAGCGAGCAGCAGAAGGCCGCTGAGCCGTACCTGCCGGGTGTCTCGGTGGAGGGGCAGCCGGTGACGACGGCGGAGCATGCGCACCTCGTGGCGCTGCACCTCTCCACGTTGGCCCGCCTGCAGGCCTTCGCTTCCGCGACTGCCATGGTCCAGATCCCGGGCGGCGTGGCTGGGCCGCGGGCACTCCAGGTGTCGCACGCGCATCGCGTCGTCCAGACCGTCGTCGCGGTGGAGTCCCTCCGCGGTGCCCGTGACCGGCTGGTGACCGCGCTCGGCCGCATCCCGGCGATGCCTCGCGTCGACCTGGTGACGACGCAAGGCGTCCGCACCTTCGTCGACGTCGCAACGGTGTTCGCTGACGTCGAGATCGCTCGGCGGGCGTCCGATGAGCTGTCGCGACTGGCCACCGCCCTCGAGGCGACGATCGAGCGCGCGCAGCGGCCACCGGAGCTCGACGCCGCCGTGGAAGCACTCCGCCGAGCCGACTCCGAGACCTTCGAGGCAGCCCTCCACAACCTGGAGGTCGCCGGCCGGGAGCGGCGTGCGCAGCTGCGTTGCGACGAGCTGGTCGAGCGGCTAGGGAGCACGGCGCCCGCCTTGCTCTCCTTGCTCCGCGACACCGTGCGAGAAGACGTGTGGGCCGAGCGCATCAGGCAGCTCGGGGACGCGTGGAACTGGGCCTGCGCCGCTACCTTCGTCCGCGAACGGACGGCCCCCGGGCGTGAGGCAGTGCTCGACCGCGACCTCGCTGCGGTCGATCGGGACATCGCCAAGCTGACCGCTGAGCTGGCAGCCCAGCAGGCGTGGAAGGCCTGCCTTGAGCGGATGAACGCCACCCAGGTCACCGCATTGCAGGCCTATCGCGACAACATGTCCAACGTCGGGAAGGGCACCGGCAAGTACGCACAGCGGTACCGCCTCGCCGCCCGGGAGGCCATGACCGCGGCTCAGGAAGCGGTGCCCGCCTGGGTCATGCCGCTGCAGGAGGTCCTGGCGTCCATCCCGCCGCACCAGAATGCCTTCGACGTCGTGATCGTCGACGAGGCCAGTCAGGTGGGCATCGAGAACCTCTTTCTGCTGTGGCTTGCACCTCGCGTGATCATTGTTGGCGACGACAAGCAATGCACGCCGTCCGAGGTCAAGCACGGAGCGCTGGACAAGGTCTTCCACCGGCTCGACACCCTGCTGCACGACATGCCGAATTATCTGCGTTCGTCGTTCACACCACGGTCGAGCATCTTCTCGGTCCTCGGCACGCGATTCGGGCAGGTCATCCGGCTGCGGGAGCACTTCCGGTGCATGCCGGAGATCATCACGTGGTCGTCCCAGATGTTTTACCGCGACGCAACCTTGATCCCCGTCCGGCAGCACGGTGCTGACCGGCTTCCCCCTCTGAAGACCACCTTCGTGCCTGGTGCATATATCGACGGAGCGAACGCCTCCCTGCGAAACGAGGTCGAGGCAGAGGCGATCGTCGACGCGCTGGTGGCTTGCCTGAAGGACCCCGCGTACGACCGCAAGACCTTCGGCGTGATCGTGCTCCAGGGGCAATCCCAGGTGGACATAATCCGGGACGCCCTGCTCAGTCGAGTCGAGCCGGATGACTGGGAGCGCCGGAGCATCCGCATCGGCACCCCGCCGGAGTTCCAGGGCGACGAGCGCGACGTCGTGCTGTTGAGCCTGGTGACGGCGCCAGACCACAAGAGGTCGGCGCAGACCTCTATGGATGCCCGCCGGCGTTACAACGTGGCCGCTTCAAGGGCGAAGGACCAGCTTTGGCTGTTCCACTCCGTCATGGCGGATCAGCTGACCAGCAAGGAAGACCTGCGCACCCAACTGCTGTCCTACATGACGTCGATGCCGGTGGCTGCGGCCGCGCCAATGCCCGATGACGTGGCAGAAGACGAGCGCCACGACAGCTTCGACAGCCTCTTCGAGCAGCGCGTGTTCCGGCGGATCCAGCAGCGCGGCTACCACGTCACGCCGCAGGTCGAGGTGAACGGTAGGCGTATCGATCTGGTCGTCACCGGTGCGCAGGGCAAGCTGGCCGTCGAGTGCGACGGCGACGCCTGGCACAGCTCGCCGGAGCAGGTGGCCAGTGACTTCGCGCGTGAGCTGGAGCTGCGACGCTGCGGATGGCAGTTCTGGCGCATCCGCGAGTCGCGCTACTACCTCGACCCGGACGGCGCGCTGGCCGATCTCTGGGTGACGCTCGACAAGCGCGGCATCGGGCCTGCCCGCATCACCGCAGACGACGGTGTCAGCGCGGCAGACTGGACACCTCAGAGCCTGCCCGCGACGGACGACGATCTCGAGCTCGAAGCCGACGAGCTGGAAGAGGACACCGGCGCCGTCCCGCCACCTCGGTTCGAGGCGGTGCGATCTGAGGTTGCCCAGGCTTCGGCTTTGCCAGCCGAGGAAGTGGAGAGCCACGCCGCGCAGGCGATCACGCCGCCGACGCCGGTCGCCCCGGTTCGGAGTGCCGACGCCCGCCCCGTCCACTCACCGCCCGTGGTCGCCCGATCAGCCGGAGCCGTTGACGACGAGACCCGCCTGCTCGTGCTCGAGCTCGCGACCGACGGCGCGTTGACCAACGAGGTCGTTCGACAGTTCCTCGGGGTCAGCTCCGACGACTCGCGACGCGTGCTCAATCAGCTGGCTGAACAGGGGCTCCTGGAAAAGCGAGGCGCCACCAAGGGGACGCACTACGTCCTGCCCGGTTCAGCGGTCAGCGCTCGGCTGCACGCGGCGGGGCCTGCCTCGAGTCGCACACCGGAGACCGCCGGCCGGCACAGTGTCGTGAGCGATGAGGACATGGCCCAGCTCACGTTGGAGCTTGCCGCGAATGGGCCTCTGACCAATGAGATGGTCAGGCAGCTGTTGTCGGTTGACCGTGTAGACGCACGGCGCTTGCTGGCCGGGCTCGCGAGCGAGGGCCTCCTGGAGCTGCGCGGCGCAGGCCGGGGTGCTCATTACGTGCTGGCGGGCCAGGGCTCGTCGTCGCAGTCTGGCCGTGACGACCGGTCGACGCCGAGCGACCCAACCGATGGAGCCGACAACGCGAGTCTCGAGGGTGCGGTCCGGGCCCCTGCCCGGTCGACCGGCGATGTCGCCGAGGGGACTCGGCAGGCGCTCCTCGAGCTCGCGGCAGTCCGGACGATGACCGAAGAGAGCGTCCAGGACGTGCTGGGCGTCGACCGCAGGGAGGCGCTCCGCCTGCTGGAGGCGCTCACGCGGGAAGGGCTGCTCAAGTCGCGGGGCATCGGAGCCCGCACTCACTACGTGCGGTCCGACCAGCCGGCCGGGACGCCGCCTACTGCTGACCCCGCGCTCGCGACGGCCCGCCCGACGATCAAGGACATCGCCGACCTGAAGCTTGAGTTCGATCGCAGGCTGCGCCGAGATCTCCAAGAGGTGGTGAGGCGCAGCGACTATCGGCCGACGTACTACCAGCGGATGCTGACCGAGCGGGGCGGTTGGCGGACCGCGCGGCAACTGCTTGCTGACGCCAAGGTGCACGACGGCCTCGCTCAGCTCTGGGAGCTTCGACTGCTCGCTTATAGCTTGGAGGCGGCAGTCGTCGATCCGCAATTTGCGCCGCTGTTCACCTCAGAGGAGATCCGACGTGCTCAACAGCGGCTGACCGACCTGGGGTACGCGTCCCCTCACGGCTGAGGGGCATCCGGCCAATCGGGATGAGGGGCAAGCTGGCATCGATGGCGCTAGGGGATGTAGTCCATTGTGACCGCGGCTGCTTCCCAGCTGAGCCGGGCCTCCCAGTCTGGCTTGGGAGGTAGCGCCCAGTAAGAGATGTCCGTGTTGTAGCTCCATCTCCCGGTGCCGCGGCCGACGTTGAGGACGGCCGTGCCTAGTCGGCTCAGCTCGCCAAACGTGCGTGCCAGGTAGGCCGAAGCGGTGTACTGCGACTGCGCACGATGGCTGTGTCCGTACTGCGCAACCAGGCGGTGAAAATCGGCTGGCTGAGCGAGGGCATGGCCCGCTCGACCAACCCGTACTCGACCCAGCGCCCGCCGTAGGAGGCGATTGCAGCGGTGAGCTCGGTGTGCAGCCCCAGCTCAGCGGCGAGGCCGGTGGCGGCCGTGGTCGACGGTGGCGCCGGGACGAACGACCACGCCCATGACCCCGGCCGGGGGTGACCCTGTCGCCGACACTCGAACACCTCGGTGCCGGCTTCGTCGTGCAGAGGCGTTCCGTGAACGCCCTCGTCGGCGTGGAAAGGGCAGACCTGGAGCGTCACGTTTCCTCGTGTTCGTGGATGGCAGCGCTGCTGGACGAGAATCCGCCGGGGTCCGGATTCAGGCGTGGGTGCGGAACCTGCACGGCGGTTGCAGTCGTCGGGGAGGCGAACAGGGCCGTTGCGGTCACGTCTGGCAGGCCTGAGGCCGCGCGCACAACATCGGTGTAGGCCAACAGCTGGGGGGCGTAGTAGCTGACGCGGGGCTCAAGAGCTTCGGCAGGGATTGCGTCGGTCTTGTAGTCGACGATGGCGAGTGCTCCGTCGTCCTCCTCGTAGACGAGGTCGACGTAGCCCTCCAGCACCGTCCCGTTGTCTCGCACCGTCCCTACGTACATCTCCCGCCAGTGTCGCCGCGCGGCGGCACGCTGGACCACCGCGGACGCCAGCGCCGACTGCACGAGGTCTGCGACCAGGTCGGCGAAGTCCTCCACCCCTTCGGAGACGCACTGGGCGGCCACTGCCTCCTCTAAGCCAGCACCGGTCGCGAGGTCGATGGACTGAAGGACTCCGTGCACGGCCCGGCCGATCGCGGTCCCGTAACGGCCCTTGGTCCATGCCGGCAGCTCGATGTTCAGTGCGCCCTTCGCGCCGCCGGCTGACTCCTCCGAACCGCCCAGCGCCACGGACGGCTCGGTGCCCTCCAGCCCGGACGCCGAGACCGCGGACGCCTTCCGAGACGCGGCGCGGACCGCTTCCATCGCCGCACGCCACTCGTCGAACGCCGGCGGGCTCGCGGTCTGGCGGCCCGGGGTGGGGGAGGAGACAGCACCTGGGGCCTCGATGACCGACCAGCTCTCCGCGGCGTTCGTGCCCTGGCCGTCGTCAGCAAGCAGCTTCGCGCTGGTCACTGTCTTCGAGGCCGCGGAGCGGTGCAGCGACACCACGAGGTGGTCACGCGCCCGCGTCGCGGCCACGTAGAGCAGGCGGCGGCGCTCCCGGTCGTCCATCTGCTCGTCGATCGGTGCGGCCGCCTCGAAGTCGCCGGTCGTCACTCCCTGCTTGAGCGACACGGCGTACCCGCCTTCGCGGGTCCACAGCACGCGCACACCGTTCGGCCTCCGCGGCGCAGCAGTCATGCCGCTCATGACCACGATGGGGAATTCGAGCCCCTTTGCTCCGTGCACGGTCATGATGCGCACGGCTTCCGTGTCGGTCTCGGGCAGAGCGGCTTCGACCACCCGGGACGTCTCCTCACCCTGCTGCGTCGCCCAGGCCAGGTAGGCCCGCAGCCCGCCGTGCTCCGACTCCGACCACGCCCGCGCTTGGTCCACCACGAAGCGCAAACGACGCCACTGGTCCCGCGCCCGCGGACCCGTCGCGGCGACCTCCAACATCCGCCGGTCGGTGACCAGGGCGGCCATGACCTCACTGGGAGCCATCCACCGCGCGGCGTAGTGCAGGCGCTGGAGGTAGGCGAGCGCTCGAGCAACCGGATGGTCGGCCCGGTCGCCATCTAGTGGCGCGATGACGTTGAGTGCGCCACGGTCACGCTTCCACGTCCAGAGGTCGTCGTCGCCGCAGCCGAACAGCGGGGACCGCAACGCTGTCACGAGTGACAGTGCGTCGCTGGGATCCGCCACCGCACGCGCGGCCGCCAGCAGGTCACGCACCTCCTGCGCCTCGTAGACGAGCGAACTTGACTCGGCCCGGTACGGGATCCCGGCGTGGTCGAGCGCGTCCTCGAGGAACGGCAGCGAGGTGCGGGCGGGTACGAGGATCGCGACGTCGTCGAGCTGAGCGGCGCGCCACGTGCCGTCCTCCTGCACCTGCCACTGCTCGTCGATGGCCCGGCGGATGACGCCGGCCACGTCTGCTGCCTCGCGCTCGCGCAGCTCGGCCGCCTTCGGCTTGTCCTGGTGTGCTTCGCCGCCGAGCACGACGACGGGCGGTGACCCGGGCTCCGGTGGACGGTGCGGGGCGAGCGGCTGAAACGCGGGTTGCCGGTCCTCCTCGAAGGTGATCAGTCGACCGAACACGTCATTCGCCCAGGAGACGACCGGGCTGACGGTGCGGAAGTTCGTCGTCAGGCTCACCGGTTCGCCGATGACCTGCTGCGAGCGCAGGTACATCGCGATGTCGGCCCGGCGGAAGCGGTAGATCGACTGCTTGGGGTCACCCACCACGAACAGCGACCCGGGCGGAACGACGACGTCCTCCCACCGTTCCGCGCTAGCCGCGGCGCCACCGGCGATGCGCACCGCGAGCTCGATCTGGATCGGGTCGGTGTCCTGGAACTCGTCGAGAAGCAGCCGCTGGTAGCGGGCCTGGAGTGCGGCCCGCACCGGAGCGCCGTTCTCCCCGCGGAGAAGCTCACGGGCGAGCACGAGCAGGTCGTGGAACTCGAGCCGGCCAGCGGCGCGCCGTTCCTCAGCGGCCTCGAGGACGCGCGCTGCGATCCACCGGCTGAGCGCCCGCAGCGTCGGCTCCAGCACGGCCTGCACCGCTTCGGTGGCCTGCGTGACCACCTGGCGGCAGTCCTCCTTTAGGGCGTCGAGCAAGGCTTTCCCGCCCCAGTTGCCGCCCTGCCCGTAGCTGAACTTGAGGCTGGCGGCCGTTCGCAGCACTTCGAGCTGCTGCCCGGGGTCGCCGGCGGCTGCGAGGGCCTCCGCCCAGGCGCCGAACTTCTCGAGGTAGGGCAGGAACTTGTCGTCGGTGGACGTGCATTCGTCGGCACGGGCGACCAGCTCGGTGGTGCGTTGCAGCATCTCGTCGATGCCGCGCAGCTGGGCGCGGCCCAGGTCTTCGCCGGTGAGGACCCGGTCAGCCACGAGGTCCCAATCAGCGGTGAAAAGCTTGGCCAGCGACCGCAGGTGTTTCAGCTCGACGCCGGCCGACATGGCGAGCAGCAGCGGCTCGGCGATCTCGTCGTCGTCCAGCAACTGACGTCGCTGCTCGGACCAACGGTCCTCGAATCCGACGGCGGAGCTCAGCTCGTCCGCGACCTCGATCAGCGGCGGCAGGCCCGCCTCGATCGGGTGCTCAGCAAGGATGCGCTGGGCGAAGGAGTGCAGCGTGCCGATCGCGGCGCCGTCCAGGTCGTCGAGCGCGTCCTCCGCGCGGTCGCCGGCTTCCTTCTCCAGGACCTCGCGCAGGCGGTCACGCAGTTCGGCACCCGCTTTCTCGGTGAACGTGACGGCGGCGATGTGGCGCAGAGGAACGCCGTCCACGATCACCAGCTGGCGGATCCGGTCGACCAGGCTCTTGGTCTTGCCGGAGCCGGCGCCGGCTTCAACGAACAGCGTGGTTGCGGTGTCCTCGGTGATCCGCCGCCGCGCCTCGGCGTCAACAAGCATTGTGCTCACGCGGCACCCCCGTCGGGATCGGGTATCGGCTCGATCAGGGCGACCAGCCCGTCGAGGCTCGGGTCCTGCTTCTTCTGTTCCCACCGGCGGCGGGCTTCGGCGTGGCCGATGCCGTCGGGGTTGCAGTAGCCGCACTGCTTGTAGGCGAAGTCGGGGTCGACCGGCGGGCGCGCGGGGAAGAGGCCACTGTGGATCCCGCGCACGATCGTCTGGACGGTCTCCGCGTAGGTGCGCTCGACGGCCTCGGTGAGCGGCACCTCGATGCGGCCCTTGTCCCGGCGGACGAACCAGTACGCCGCCTCCACCTCGGCCGCCGGGTCGTAAGCCGCTCGCACCGCGTGCGCGTAGACGGGCAGCTGGAGCTTGGTGCCACCGGCGACAGGGTTGTCCTCGTCCAGCTCCTGGAAGTCGCGGGCGCTCCCGCTCTTGATGTCGGTGACGTACAGGCGGCCGTCGACGTCCCGGTCCACCTTGTCCGCCGCACCACGCATGAGCACCGTGCTGCCGTCGGGCAGCGGGATGGCGACCGGTTCGGCGCCCCGCATGCCGAACGCGAGCTCGCTGGCGATCACGGCGGCCCGGTGCTCGGCACGCCACTCGTCGTCGGCGATGAGCAAAGCGCGGAGGTCCGCCTGGATGCGGCTCAGAGTCTGCTCCCACAGGCGGGGGTGCCCGGTGCGTCCTTCCGCGGCGAAGCGATCGGACTCCTCCTGTGCGATGACGGCCAACCGCTGATGCTGCTCCTCGGTCCACGACTCGCCGTAGTCCGGCAGACGGCCGGCGAACTCGCGCACGAGCCGGTCGAAGCTGTTGTGCATCAGCGTGCCGACGTCGGCCGGGCTGATGGTGACGATGTCCTCCGGCAGCTCGATCGGCGTCACCCCGAGCAGCCGCTCGACGAAGTACGCGTGCGGGCAGCGGGCGTACTTCTCCAGGGCGGTGGGGGAGATGACCGCGGTGCCGTCCGCGTGGTCCGGCAACCCGTCCACCTCCGTCAGGTCGCCGTCGTACCGGGTGAACCGGGAGCTGGCGCGGGCCCGCAGAAGCTCGTGCGCGGCCTCCGTCACCGGATCGGCGGGAGCGGTTCCGGCGTGCGCCGCCTGGGTTCGCCACTCCTGCTCGCTGACGGGTCGTGTCGTCTCGATCAGCGAGCCGGCGAACGAGGCCGAGGTCATCATCCAGTCGGTCGGGGAAGCATCCCACTTCGTGGCGGAGAGCTCCGGGCGGCCCGAAAGTGTCTGCATGGTGGGCAGCAGCCAGCGGCTTGGCAGGTGCTGGCTCTTCGTCCGCAGGTCGCCGCGCGGGAACGACGCCAGGACGTCCGGTGCGGCGGCGAAGGCGGCCAACAAGTCGCGGTGCTTCCTGTCGAGTCGATCCCGGTACCCGACGAGCTGGCCTGCGGTGGCGTCTCGAGCGCGTTCGGGTAGCAGCGGGTCTTCGCGCAGCCGCCCCGGGAACGTCGACTCCGCGAGACCGAGCACGAAGACGGCGTCGGCCTCGAGGCCGATGGCGGCGGAGACGGGAGCCACCAGGACGCCGTCGCCGATGCGCCCGACGCGGGGAAGGGCCGCTTCGAGCTGGCTGGCGACGGTTTCGCGGAGTGCCGCCAGGTCTGCCCGCACCCCGTCGAAGGAGTCCAGGACGGCGACGCCCTGGAGTGCCTGCTCCACGGCGACGGCGGCGTACTGCTCCTCGGGCGGGAGCGTCGTGAGCTGGTCAGCCTGTCCGATGAGGTCGTGCATCAGCTGTAGCGCCCACTGGCTGAGCTCCAACCAGCTGGAGAGCCGGCGTGCCACGGCCAGGCGTTCCCTCAGGTCGGCGACGAAGCTCCGCAGTCGCTCCGCATTGGCGATGCTCGCGGTCAGCCGGCTGACGACGCCCGGTCGAACGTCGTCACGGGCTTCCTCGTCGGCGAGCCGGTCGCGCTCCTCCTCGATGAAGACGGTGAGCCGCCGCTCCCAGTCGGGGCCGGCGACGACCCCGGCCGAGCGGGACAGCCGTTCCCATCGGGCCACAGGTACCCGCTCGCCGTCACGGGCCCGCATAGGCGCCGTGGCAAGAACGCGGAAGAGGTCACCGCGCGGCACGTCCCGCTCGGGCCCCGTGCCGGCGAGATCGAGCAGTTCGAGGACGGCGCGGGAGACCGCACGCTCGTGGACAGGCCGGGTCCCCGGGCCGTGAATCGTGATCCCCGCCGCGCCGAGGTGCTCGTGCAGCAGCCGGGCGTACGGGTTCTGGGTGGCGTAGAGGACCGCCACCCGGTGCGCGGGGTACCGGGTCAGGGCCTCGACGACCTCCCGGACGACGCAACGCACCTCGTCATCGGCGTCGGAGGCGGTGAGTACCCGGGTGGCCTTCGGGGATGCCGGCGCATCGAGTGCCGAGGCGCCGATGCGTGTCAGGGAGCGGTGCACCGCGGCGTCGGCCTTGGGTTGGCCGGTCAGGCCGGCGACGAGCCGGACGGTGGATCGCGCACCGAGCTCCGCCAGGAACATGGATTCCGCCTGGTTGAGGAGCTGCGGCAGGTAGAGCACGACGGCGCCGATCTCCGCGACCCTGTCCGGGCGGATGCGGCACACCTCGGTCGCGGCGCGCAGCAGGTCGGTCTGGTCGTACCAGCCGGTGGCGAGGTCGGCGACGACCGAGCGGTGGAGACGGACGAGGTCTGCCCCGAGAGGCTGGACGGCGGTCAGGGCATCGAGTGCCACGTCATCGAGGTCCCGGAGCTCCCGGCTCGCCCGTACGAGCGCCTGCACGGTGGAGGGGTGGTCCTTGACCGCATCGAAGACGCCGGCGTGCTTGTTCAGTGCCGAGCGCCATGCCGCGGCGACCACCGGTCCTGTCGCGGGCCGGCGGTCGTGCAGCAGGGGGGCGGCGAGCTGCTCGGCGAGTCGGGCGATCGTCGTCGGGTACAGGGCGGCCACCCCGTGGTGACCGTCGCCCAGACCGTGGGCGAGGAAGCGCCGCGCCACGATGCCGGCGATGTTGTTGGGCACCAGCACCGTGACCGGTGCCAGCGGGTCCCCGTTCTTGGCCTCGCGGACGACGTCCCGAAGCTGCTCGAGCGCTTGTCGCCCGTACCCGGCCATGCGCACCCCCGTGACTAGGACCGGGTCGGACCGTAACAGCGGCGTCCGACAGTTCCGGTGCCGTGGATCACAGCGGGTGTCGCCCCGAGCTCGGACTGTGGCTAGCTTCGCGCTATGACGGGGACAACTTCGGGGAACGGCACGGCGGCGGGCGTGCGGCCCGAGGCGGGAGCGGGCCATGTCTTCGTCGTCCGCGGAAAGCTGCATCAGCTCATCGCCGACGACTGGTTGATCTCCACCGATCTCACCGGAAACGTGGTGGAGACCTGGTACGAGGCCCTCGGCTGGACCAGAGGGCTGCCTCCGCCGCACGGCGAGCGTCCGGTGTTCGGCGGCAGCCGACGAGTGTGTCGGGTCCCCGGGCGGACGGACTCCCCCCGGCGCTGGTTCGTTGCTGTGGGGGCCGCCCGCGGAGAGGACGTCGCGTGGCTCCTGGCCGGTGTCCGTGAGGGGTTGACGGCGGCAGCCGAGGCGGGCAAGGGGCAGCAGAGTCGTGGAGTCCGGCAGCGCATCGCGATGCCGGTCATGGGGGTCGGCCACGGTGGTTACAACAACCGCCGCGGTCAGGTGATCGATGGGCTCCTCGACGAGGCGCAGGCTGTCGCTACGCAGTACGGGGTCGACGTCGTCCTCGTGGCCTTCAACCCGTCGGACTACTCGGCCTTGCAGTCGATCCGTCTACGCACGCACGCAACCAAGCTCCCGGATGAGCAGGAAAGTGCTGCGGGTGAACTCGCCGGGCACGCCCGCAACGGCCAGCTGGCCCTCTTCATGGGCGCGGGCACCGGGGTGCCGGCCGGGCTGCCGAGCTGGGGTGACCTGCTCTCGTGGCTGGCCACCCGCACCGGGCTGCCCGACGGCGACGGGTTGGACACGCTCAATCCGTTGGATGCTGCGGAGATCCTGCGCCGGCAGGCATCGAAGCGAGCCGACGGCGACGGCAGGAACGCGCTGGGAGACCTGGTTGCTGAGCGCATCGGAGAGCCGACGCGGTACGCCCTGAGCCACATCCTGCTGGCCTCGCTCCGCACGGAGCAGGCGATCACGACCAACTTCGACCAGCTCTACGAGACGGCGGTCGCAGCCATCGAGGGCGAGCGCCCGCCTGTCGTCCTTCCGAACAGCAAGCAGACAAAGCTGCCAACTGGTCAGGTTTCCGGCGGGTGGCTGCTCAAGCTGCACGGGGACGTCGGAGAGCCGGCTTCCATCGTGCTCGACCGGCGGTCCTTCGTCCGGTACGACTCCACCCGCCGTCCCCTGGGTGGCGTCCTGCAGACGACGCTCCTCACCAAACACCTGCTCGTCGTCGGTGCCTCGATGACCGACGACAACGTCATCCGGCTCGTCCACGAGGTGTCGGCCTTGCACGAGGAAGGCGGACGATCACCTCGTCGCCTCGGGACGGTGCTGACCCTGACCCATGACCCGTTGCGGCACAGCCTGTGGTCACCGGAGTTCTGGTACCTCGAACTCGGCCAGCATGCGGAGGGTCTCGCCGAAGCGGGGCGGATGCTGGAGATCTTCCTCGATCGGGTCGCAATGCTGGCGGCGCCGATGACGAGTCACCTTCTCGACCCGCGGTACCGAGAACTGCTTCGAGGGGACGGCGAGCAGCAGGTGGCCGCCGATCTCGATGCACTCGTGGCGCGTCTGAGCAGCCTCGACGGCGACGCGGACCCGGGTTGGCGACAGATCGCAGAAGCACTGTGCGCCTTCGGCGCCCCACTTCCGCCCCGACGGGCTTCGGCGGGCTGGGAGGAACGGTGAGCTCCCGAACGGCCTCCGTGTCTGTCAATGGAGCGCGGGGGATGTTGCTCGGCTTGGTCCTCGGCGATGCGATCGACTCTGTCGAGAGGCACGTCCATGCGGGCGCCGGACCGCTGCGGAGCACGGTCGCTGCTCAACTCGCCTGCTTCACGACCGAGGGCCTCATCCGGGCTTCGGTGCGACAGCGTCGCAAGGGCATCTGCCATCCGCCGAGCGTCGTCTGGCACGCCCTGGTGCGCTGGGCGCACGCCCAGGGCGTACCGCTGCAGAAGGCTTACGCCGAGTGGCGTGGTGGCGCATCCGACAGGTGGCCGGACGGTTGGCTGGCGGGAGTGCCGGCTCTCGCGGAGCGACGCGGGTCGGCACCAGCGACGGTGGCCGCGCTGAAGAGGGGCACCCCGGGTCGCAGGGATAGGCCGACGACGAACAGCATGGGGAGCCACGGCCTCATCCGCACGCTCCCGGTCAGCGTGCTCGGCATGTCCCCTCCGCAGACGTACGGAATGGCTACGGACGTCGCTGCGCTCACGCACGGCCATCCGAGTGGGTTCGCTGCCGCGGCGGACAGTGCCGTCGTGTCAGCAGCGATTCTCGCCGGCGGAGATCTTCAGGCCGGCGTCGATCAAGTGCAGCGACTGGCGACGAATGCCGCTGGCGAGTGGCACGCTTTCGGCGCCTACGCGGACGCCACGGCGGATGCGCTAATGGCACCAGGCGATCCGGCATTGCTCGCGCGGCATGCGAGCGATCGCACGGCGTTCGCAGCCCTTCGCGGTGCCCTGTACGTGGCCGGCTCCTTCCCGCGGCCGGAGCAGGTGCTCGACGCTCTGACCTTTGCGGCAAGAGGTCCCGGCAGCGGCGTCGGCGCAGTCGTCGGCGCGCTGCTGGGGGCGCAGCACGGCGTCGATGCGTTGCCGCCCGGTCTTGTCAGCCGCCTTGAACTGGCTTGGGTCGCGGACACGCTCGCCCGGGACCTGGTCAGCGAGATGGTCGACAGTCCCGGCGGTCGTGAGAGCTGGACCGAGTCCGTCTCCGGGACCCTGGTGCAGGGCTGGCAGGAGGGAACCGACCCAGCCTGGCACGAGCGCTATCCGGGATGGTGATCGACGCGGAGCTCCGGGGGACGGAACTGTCGTCCCCGTGCGGGAGGATCGGTGTCCAGCGATCGAGTGGGAGCGCCATGGACACCGCCGACCCGAACGCCCTTCTCCCGATCGGCGGCACTGGCCGGTGACCGAGTTCCCTCGACGCCCGGAGCTCGACTTCGTCGTCGTCAGCCTGCCCGATTTCCTGCACTTCACGGGGTGCGCCGACATCGACGAGCTGAGCGCGCAGGTCTACGACGACTCCGACGTCGACACGTGGGTGGACACCTACGACGACGGCGTCGAGATCAGCACGACAGCGGGCGCCGTCGGCCTGCCCTACCCCTTCACCATGAGGGAGTTCCGCGCCGTCCTGGACGACGTCGAGGCCGACTACCTGCGCCGCTGCGGCGACTGAGCACCCGGGCGATGCCGCTCACCGCCCGGTCGAGAGGATCGGCGATGGAGCTCCCGCCCAGTCGCGCGGAGATCACGTCGCGGACGCTGGTGTAGGGCTCCAGGTCGTCGAGGTCGTCGAGGTCGTGCTGCATCGTGCTCGTCGCGTCCTCCGTTGTCGTCAGCACCCGGCTTGCGAGGAGGTCGACTAAGAGCAGCGACAACCGCCGTAGATGTTCACCCGGATCCCGCACGACGGGCACAGCGGCGTTTCGTGCTCCGTGCGGCTCGTCTGAGCGCCAGCGCTGATCTTGAAGACCACGGCCGGCTTTTTCGCCGGCTTCCGGGTGGTCCGTCGGGAGCCGGTAGCCGGTTTGGAGCCACTCCTGAATCGCGCGGCACTGGGTTCCGGGCTCGCTGTCCTCATGTTGAGCTGCGCGGCCGTCACGTCTGCCTTCGTCGCCGGAATGCCACGGGCCCGCAGCAGGGCGATCAACGCCTTCTTGCCCATCCGAGGGTGAGCGCGGACGACGTCTCGGATCGCCGCCGTTTTGTTCGAGGCACCAGCGCCCCGGCCTGCGGTCGCACCCGTCCGCCCGACCGGGCCGGCTGACCTCGCACCGCTGCTGCGTCGCCCGCTTCCGCCGCCGCCGTAGCCAGCATCACGCCGCTCGGCGCGACTGACCGACGCGCCGGAGGAGCGCACGTCCCACAGCGGCTGCGGCTCGACCACCTCGTCATCAGCAGCATCATCCGAAAGGACCCGTCCGTGGTCAGCGAACCAGTCCCCGATCGACTTCGCCATGCGTCCTCCTCGCGATCCCGTAGGAGGCGACCACATCGGTCTGACAGCGACAACCAGGCCAGCCGTACCGGGCGAGGACTGTGACCCTCCAGGGTGAGGGGATCGCGGTTGGAATCCGCATGCCGTGAGTTGGATGGAGGAACGGTGGCGGCGCTCAGCGGGAGCCACTTGATCAGCCGCCGAACGGCGCCGATGGGCCGCGAGGGATGTGCGCCCTGGGGCAGCTGAGGCCGATGCGGGGCGGGTCCGGCTCGAAACCCTCGATATGTCGGTGTGCTGTGACACCGTCCGCGGGCGCCCCCGATCAACGGCGCAAATCGGCCGAGGTAGGGAGCACTCGCGTGACAGTCGCAGTCATCGACGTCGAGACCACGGGCCTGTCCCCGCGCACGGATCGCGTGGTCGAGGTCGGCGTGGTGCTCCTCGACTCCCGCGGTGAGGTCGAGGCGGAGTTCGAGACGCTGGTCAACCCCGGTCGCGACGTCGGGCCGACCGGGCTGCACGGAATCAACGCGTCCGACGTCGTTGACGCGCCGGTCTTCGCCGACGTCGCGCCGTACCTGCGCTCGCTCATGGCCGGCCGGGTCGTCGTCGCCCACAACGCACTCTTCGACCTGAGGTTCCTTGCCCGAGAGTTCGCCCGGGCCGGACTGCGCTTCGACCTGTTCCCGTCGCTGTGCACGATGCGTCTCGCGCCGTCGTTCTTCGGCTCCGGCACGCGGTCCCTTCAAGCCCTGTGTGGCTTCCTCGACATCCCGCTCGACCGCGGGCATGCCGCGCTGCACGACGCCCGCGCCACCGCGGAGCTCATGCTCTCGATGCTTGCCTCCGATCTCGGCCAAGGCTCCTTGGCCGGAGCCGGCGTCCGCGTCGACTTCGCCTACGACGGCGGCTACCTCGGCTTCGAGGCCCTTGACGCCGGATGGGCGGACCTCGTCGCGGCCGCCGCCGCGCACGCCGACGACATCCCGGTCGCACCGTGCCGGAGCCTGCCCCGCGACGCGGCGACCGTGGCTGTGCGAGAGCGGGACGGCTACCTCGGCGGTCTCGTGGCTGCGCTGCCGGCCCTGGACGACGCACCGCCCAGCATGGCGCCGTACCTGACCGTCCTCGACCAGGTGCTCGAAGACCGGCTGGTCAGCGTCACCGAGGCACACCAGCTCATCTCGCTGGCCGAGGAGCTCGGGTGCGGTGGTGATCACGTCGTCGCAGCGCACCGCATCTACCTAGAGGCGCTGGCCACCGCGGCGCACGCCGACGGCGTCGTCACCGACGACGAGCGGGCCGACCTGGACCGGGTCGCGGTCCTTCTCGGGATGGGCGGCCGCGACGTCGACGTGGCGCTGTCCGTGGTCCGCAGCGGGGCGCAGGTCTCGCTGCCCCGTCGGGCCGACGTCTTCGCCGCCGGGGACAAGATCGTCTTCACCGGGGCCATGAGCCGTGGTCGGGGCGAGCTCGAGCAGGCAGCTCGGGACGCCGGCCTGGTGCCGTCGTCCTCGGTGTCCAAGCAGACCGCCGTCCTGGTCTGCGCGGACCCGCACTCCCAGTCGGGCAAGGCGGCCAAGGCGCGAGCGCTCGGAGTCCGGGTCGTGAGCGAGGCGGTGTTCTGGGACTCGCTCCCGTTCGTGGGCGCGCCGGCGTGACCGCGCGTCTCTTTCCGGATGACCCGCAGTTCGGATCGGCGGCCGAGCAGCTCCTCGCTGAGAGGCTGCGCGAGCAGCTGCCGGACGACGCCGCCCTCTTCTGCAACCTCCGCTTCAGCGACGGCCGGGAGGACCGCGAAGCGGACCTGATCGTCGCGTGGCCCGGCGTGGGCGTCGCCGTCGTCGAGGTCAAGGGCGGCAGCGTGTCGCTGGACCGCGGCGAGTGGCGGCAGCGTCAGGACGGCGTCGACCGCGTCATCCACCCCGTGGACCAGGCGGTCGCCTGCAAGTACCTGCTGTGCGAGTACCTGGCCGAACATCCCCGCTGGACGGGCGGACGACCGCGCACCGCCCACCTCGTCGCGGTACCCGCGACCACGCTGCCCGACGACTTCGTCGCGCCCAGCCTCGCCCGGTGGATGGCCCTCGACGTCACCGACGTGCCGCATGCCGCCGCGCGCATCCGGGCGGCGTTGCAGAAGGTCCGGGACGAGCCGGACCCACCGACCGCCGCGGACGTCGAGGAGATGGTCGACTGCCTCGCCGGGACGGCGATCCCGCAGCAGCACCTTCTCGCTGACCTGGCCGAGCGCGAGGCAGCGTGCGACCTGCTCACCAAGGACCAGGCGAAGGTCCTGGATCTGCTCGTCGAGTACTCCCGGGTGGAGATCCGCGGCGGAGCCGGCTCGGGCAAGACCTGGCTGGCGGTCGAGAAGGCCCGTCGGCTCGCTGCTGACGGCCAGCGGGTGGCGCTCATGTGCTACTCCCGCGGCCTGGCCGAGTTCCTGAAGCGGCGCGTCGAGACTCTGCCCAAGCGGCAGCGGCCGGCGTACGTGGGCACCTTCCACAACCTCGGCATCGGCTGGGGCGTGCCGGCCGGTTCCGACGACGACAGCGGCTACTGGGAGGAGTTCCTGCCCGCCGAGATGGTGAAGTTGGCCGGCGCCGTGCCCGAGGGTGAGCGGTTCGACGCGATCGTCATCGACGAAGGGCAGGACTTCGCGCAGAGCTGGTGGGACGCCGTCGTCGCCGCGCTGCGGGACCCCGCCCACGGGTGCCTGTACGTCTTCTCCGACGAGGGGCAGCGCATCTTCGCCCGTCAGGGCCGGCCGACCGTCGACCTCATGCCGATCCCGCTCAACGAGAACCTGCGCAACACCAAGCAGATCGCCGGCACCTTCTCCAGCCTCGCCCCGGAGCAGATGCGCATCCGCGGGCAGGCCGGCGTGCCGGTGCGCTTTGTCCAGTGCGCGCCCGAGGATGCGGTCGAGGCCGCCGACGACGTCGCGGACGCGCTGCTCGAGGAGGGGTGGCCGCCGGAGGCGCTAGCGCTGCTGACCACGCACCGCCGGCACCCCGTGCAGGTGGAGCGCCAGGAGGAGGGGCAGGACGCCTACTGGGCGACCTACTGGGATGACGACGACCTCTTCTACGGGCACGTGCTCGGCTTCAAGGGGCTGGAACGGCCGGCCGTCGTCCTTGCGGTCAACGGCTTCCGCGACGAGGAGCGCGCCCGGGAGATGCTCTACGTCGGACTCTCCCGTGCCCGTGACCTGCTGGTCGTGTGTGGTGATCTGGAACTGATCCGCCGTGTCGGCGGCGAAGCCGTAGCCCGGCGGCTCACGTGACGCCCTCGGGGCTGACGATCTGGCAACTGGTCGCCGAGGCCGCCAGGACGCTGCCCGAGCCGTTCAGCCGGCAGGCGCTCATCGGCTGGGTCAGCGAGAGAAGGGGTGACGTCGAGCTGTCGTCGATCAGCACGCACATCGCCTACGCAACGGTGGAGACCCCGAATCGCGAGCGCCATCCACTCGGCGCCCGCCCGCCGTTGCTCGAGCGGGTGGATCGCGGCCTCTACCGCCGCCATCTCGGTGGAACCGCCACCGCGTCCGCGACGCCAGTGCACGTTCCCGCGGGAACGCCGAGCCCACCACCCGGCGAGCGGTCGACGACCGGAGACATCGTGCTCGTCGGTTGCTCGAGGAGGAAAGCTTCGGCGCCCGCCGCCCCCAGGGAGCTCTTCCAGGGGCAGGGCTTCCGGCGGGCTCGCGCTCACGCGGTCGCGTCCGGCGCACCCTGGTTCGTGCTGAGCGCCAAATATGGGTTGCTGGCTCCCGACGACGTCGTCGGGCCCTACGACGTCTACCTGCCCGACCGGTCCACCTCCTACCGGGCGGCGTGGGGTGAATGGGTGGTGAGCCAGCTGGCGGAGCGGCAGGCGCTCCATGGTGCGCGGGTCGAGGTGCACGCCAGCGAGGCGTACAGCGCTCCGCTCCGTGCGCCCCTGCATCGCCTCGGAGCGACGCCGCACGAGCCGCTCCTCGGACTCCGGCAGGGCGAGCGTCTCGCCTGGTACAGCCCCGCCGGAGCAGAACCGCATCAAGCAGGCGTTGCCGACGTCAGCCCGCTGCTGGACGAGCGCACTGCTGTACCGCCAGCTCGCTTCCTGTCCGACGGACGGGTGGCAGCTGCGCAGCCTGGCCTCTACAGCTGGTGGGTCGACCAGGCCGGCGCGCACGACCTGTCAGCCGGCCTCGGCCATCGCGTGGCTCCGGGACTCGTTTACGCCGGTCGGGCGGGCGGCGTCCGTGCCGGCGGGAAGGCGTCGTCCAACACGTTGTGGGGGCGCGTCGGCGAGATGCACCTGGGTGGCAGCCGTCAGTTCTCGACCTTCCGGCTCACCCTGACCGCGGCGCTGTCTCCGCACGACGGTCCTGTGATCGACGAAGCCGCCGTCACCAGCTGGATGCACCAGCACCTGCGCGTCGCGGTTCTGCCGCTGCCACCCGAGGCCGTGTCCGCGGGCGAGGAGGAGCTGCTCCGCCTGGCCGACCCACCGCTCAACCTCAGCGGCGTTCCCGTCACCGAGCTGCGCCGCAGCCTCAGCCGCCGGCGCTCTGCCGTCACCGCCGCATCGAAGGGAACCGCATGACGCCGCCCCACCTCCCAGTCCGAGGGAAGCCCTCACCGGATGCGGGCCAGCGCTTCCGGGCCGGTGGCTGGTACTTCGTGCTCACGATCTTCTCGGCCGGCATCTTCGCCGCAGTTCCGTTCTGGCACGCCACGAGCCGACTCGGCCGACGCGACGTCCGCACCCTGGCGCTGACGTACACGGCGGCCGGCTTCTACCTCGCGGTCCTCTTCGCGCTGACGCCGCCCCAGCAGGCCGACGGGACCTCCGGCAACTCGACGCTCAGCACCATCAGCGGACTGAGCGTCCTGTTCATCGTCGTGGTCGCCTGCATCCAGCTGCGCTCGCTGCGCCGGGCGGTCTACGGCGGTGACGGCGTCGTCCCGGTCCACGCCGACCCGCTGGTGGCGCGAGCACTCGGAGCGCGCGCCCGGCGGGAGGAGACGCGGCAACTCATCGCGCGTGAGCCGGGTCTGCAGCGCGAGCTCGGTATCGGCCGGCCCGACCTGGGCAGGGGCTACGACGACGGCGGGCTGATCCACGTGAACTCCGCGCCGGCCGAGGTGTTCGTGCGGGTCGCGGACATCGACCGCAGCGCCGCCGAGGCGATCGTGGCCGCGCGCACGGCTCGCGGTGGCGGGTTCTACGACATTGCGGAGTTCATCGACAGCGTGCCGCTGCCCTCGTACGCGCGGGAGCAACTGCAGGAGCGGGCGATCTTCCCGTGACACGTCCCAAGGATCGGCTCGACGCCGGTTCACAGCTCGTGCAGCCGTGGTGGCTGGTCGTCGGCGGGCTCGCCGTCATCGCCATCGTCGGCGCGCTGGTGGGGCTCGGCGGCAACGACGAACCGGACACGTCGGCCGCGGCGACCTCGACGTCCCGCTCGCCGGCGTCGCCGTCCGCCGCACCGTCGACCACTCCGAGCCAGCCGGCACCGTCGTCGGCAGTCCCGTCGACCACGTCGGCAGCTCCGGCGACGACGGTCGCCCCGTCGCCGACGACGGCCGGCGCAACAACGAGCGGCGTCGACTTCGTCATGCCCGACCTCGTCGGTCTTGACCTGCAGTCGGCTCAGAACGCAGTGCAGGACCTCGGGGCTTTCTACAGCGTGTCCCACGACCTCTTGGGCAGCCGGAACCAGGTGATCGACTCGAGCTGGGTCGTCTGCGACCAGAACGTCGCGCCGGGCCAGCGAGTGACCGGCGACGTCGAGGGGGAGATCGACTTCGGCGTCGTGAAGCGCGAGGAACGGTGTCCGTGACGCCGCGGCGTCTGATACTCGCCAAAGTGTCAGACGGACCTGGTGCCCTGTCTGCGTGATCGGATCGCCTGACGAGCGGCTCGTATCGCCGACACGAGGCCCCGATGGACGGCAGGGCGCTGCTGGCGGCGGACTCGTCGAGTGGACCGGGTGGTGAAGCCCATTGCCTATCCGTATAACGGAGAATAGTATCCAATTCGTGAGAACATCTCCGCCGCTGACGGCTCCGCTGTTCCGATCGGACGGGCAGGCTCGGCTGCTGGCGGAGCTCTTCCTGTCCGGGGCGGACGAGCTCAACCTGCACGAGCTCTCCCAGCGGGCCGGGCTGGCTTACGGCAGCGTGCACCGGGAGGTCGGACGGCTGCTGAAGGCGGGCTTGCTCGCCGAACGGCGGATCGGGCAGGCGCGATACGTGCGGCCGAACGCCGAGTCCCCGCTGACCCGTCCGGTTCGCGACCTGCTCCTGGTCTCCGCGGGCCCGGTCCCACTGCTGGCGACCGAATTGCGCGAGATCGCCGGTGTGCAGGCCGCCTTCCTCTACGGCTCCTTCGCGGCGCGGATGCGCGGTGAGTCCGGAGATGCGCCTCGCGACATCGACGTCATGGTGGTGGGCAGCCCCGACCCCATGTCGGTCTACGACGCCTGCCAGCGGGTCGGCGACCAGGTCGGCCGGGACGTCAATCCCACGATCATGACTTCCGACGAGCTCGAGGAGCACAGCGGCTTCCTCACCCAGGTGCGACAGAACCCGACGGTGCCCGTCCTCGGAGACCTGCCGTGGCAGTGAGGCCACTGACCACGGCACAACAGCGGGCCGTCGATCAACTCCTGGCGGCACGCCGGCTCGATCAGGTTCCGGTCGACGAGCAGCGCTGCGCAGCGTTCCTGCAGCAGGCCGAGACGGCGCTGGCCGACCTGCCGAACGTCCGGCACGCGCAGAACAGGTACAACCTCGCGTACGACGCGGCGCACGATGTCGGTGAAGCCATGCTCGCTGCCTACGGGTTCCGGACGGCGTCCGGCGCCGGCCAGCACGACGCCCTCGGCCGGTTCCTGGCAGCCGTCTTCGACACTCCGCCGGAGAACGCCGCTTCCCGGCACTACGACCGGATGCGACGGGACCGCAATCGGCAGCGGTACGACGCACGACCGATCACGTCGGCGGCGGCCGTCGCCGCTGCCGACGCGGCCACGGTCCTCTTCTCGGCGGGCCGTGCGCGGGTGGAGGTCGGCTGAGCCTCGTCGGCCATCCGTCCGCATGCAAGCAGACGCCGATGTGTCGCGCTCGACCTCCGGGCGCCGATGAGGGAGCCGCGGCCGACGGTGAGTCCGCCCATCGAGTCACCCCGCTGGCCAGTGCCGCCGAGTGAGCACGGGGACGGCGGTGCGTCCGTTGCCGACGTGCATGCCGCAGTCCAGGCCGTCGCGGTCGCGCAGCACCGCCTCGACCGCCGAGCACCAGGCGTGGTCGTCCGGGGAGAGGCCGGCCGGGCCGCGGCGTTCCAGCAGCAGGGCCAGGTGCAGCTCGTCGGGGTCGACGTCCTCCGTCTCGGCGACAGTGGTGTGCAACGTGGCGAGGTTGGCGAGGCTCGCTCGGTCGGGCTCGAGCGGGACGTCCTCGACAGGCATGAGTAGCGGGACCATGCTGCCGTCCCGGCGGAGCCAGGCCAGGAACAGCGTGCGGCGCGAAGGCGGGCCGTCGAGCTGCAGGAGGGCGCGCCAGCGCTCGGTCAGCTCGGCATCGCTGGTGACGGGGACGGTGGGGTGCGGTCGGGTCGACATGGATTAGGACTGTGGCGCAAGGACGT
This sequence comes from Blastococcus sp., assembly GCA_042090795.1. GTDB lineage: Bacteria > Actinomycetota > Actinomycetes > Mycobacteriales > Geodermatophilaceae > Blastococcus. The sequence goes on from JBELIQ010000037.1 coordinate 32,895, forward strand.
GAACCCGAGCCGGGTTGTCCACAGGCACGAACAGCGGCCGCTACGGCCTCTAGTCATGCGACTCGACCTGTGGGGTGGTCATGCCGCGTCGTCGTCCCAGGCGCGGACGGCGGCGAGGAACGGCCCGGCGTGGCGGTCGACGGCGGCCAGCGCATCGTCGGTCAGCCCGGGCCGCAGGCCGTGTTCGGCATGGCCGTAGCGGATGACGTCGCGCAGCACCTCCGGCGCACGGCCGGTGTCCAGCAGGTCGTGGTCGAGCGCGGAGCTCTCGGGGTGCAGCAGCCGACCGACGTGGTGGGGAGCCCACAGCAGCGGATCACCGAGGCCGTTGCCCAGCCCATCGCCCAGGATGGCCTCGACCAGCTCGGGCAGCCCGCGACGGACCCACGGCCGACCCCACGGGCTCGCCAGGAATCCGGCCACGACGTCGTCGAGGTCGAGTTCGTCGCCGACGGTGGGCACGGTCGCATCGCCGCCGGCGGGCAGGGTGGTGACCAGCCACCGGACGAGCGGGCGCAGCTGCTGCCACGGCGTGGTCGTCGGGAACAGTGCGTCGAGGTCCGGGTCGCGCAGCGCGTCGGTGAGGCGGGCGCGGGCATCGGCCGGGGTGATGTCCCGAACGCGCACGTCCGGGTCCCCGGCGTCCACCATCCCGGCCACCACGTCGTCGACGGGCCGCGCGTAGAGGCGACCACCGACGGCCCGGAAGCCGAACTCGTTGTCGACGCTCACCACGGCGGTGAGGCAGTGCCCGCCCGGCACGTTCACCCCGACGACCAGCTCGTCGACGTCGCGGAAGACCGTGCTGAGCTCGACGGCCCTGGCGACGGGCGCGGCCCGGTGCAGCTCCACCAGCCAGCGGGGGAGCGGGTGCCCGCGGTCGGCGGCGCCCCTGCGCACCTCCCGCCGCAGGCCGGCGTCTCCGACCAGCGTGGCGACGGCCAGTGCGCCGGCCGAGCACTCGGGTCGGTTCCAGGCACTGAGCCCGCGGACGAGAGTGGCCGCTGCGGTCGACGGGTCCGAGCCGCCCGAGGCGATGCTCAGCAGCATCGATGCGGTGGTGAGGAGTGGGCCGGGTGCTGGCGAGTCTGCACCGGCGCGCAGGCCCCTCGTCAGCTCCTCCGTGACCTCGGCTCGGGCCTGCTCGGTGGTGTGCAGGGGCGGGCGTGCTCCTTGCTCGTCATGGCCGCGGACGCTAGGAGCCACCACCGACAAGACCGATCCGGGATTCACACCCGGAGGTGCGTGCGCCCGGCCGGACGGAGCAGACGGGGCGCGGCCGGCGCATGTGGATCCACCTCAGCGCCGGCACCGCTCGCTCACTGCACGTGGTGCGGTGGAGAGCTGCCCTGCTCCGGCGTGCCCGGGTCGACCGGCGGTGTGAAGTCGCTGCGCAGGTGTGGCGGCAGCGTGGCGAGGACTTCGGCCAGCGTGTGCACGGTGATGGCGTCGTCCTGTGCCACGGTCTCGGTCGTCTTCAAGGCGCGGCGCCGCTGCCCCGCGCTGCGATGGGCGCGAAACCGCCGGACCAGGAGGACCGTGCCCCAGCCCAGGAGCCCGAGCGCCGCCAGAGTCAGCACGAGCAGCACCAGCGCGATCACCAGGCCGATGACGAGCGCGACCGCCGTCAGAACGGCCAGCACCTTGACGACGTCGGCCCCGTCGACGGTCGACGTCGACCCCGACCGGCGATGTGCCGCCAACTGGTTGCCCCGACCCATGCGATGTTCTCCTCCGCTGACGGAGGGCGAACGTATGCGGAGCCTCTGACACGACCGCGCGTGTGGACCGGACCCTTCACCCGATCGAGAGAGCCGACGAATTGCTCGGTACAGGTCGTGCCGAACACCGTGCCGGGACGCCGAGGACACTCGCGGACGAAGTCCGGCTCGCCGGCGACGCCGTCCGCCGCACCGTCGACCACTCCGACCCAGCGGGAACGGTCATCGTCGACCCCGTCGGCAGTCCCGGCGACGACGGTCACCCCGTCGCCGACGCCGGCCGCCGCAACACCGAGCAGCGTCAACTTCTTCATGCCCGATCTAGCTGTACTGCCCAGAGACGTTGGTCGAGGACGTGTGACCACCGGATCTGACTGAGGA
>JBELIQ010000013.1:0-119970 GCA_042090795.1 Blastococcus sp.
AGTGGTGGCCGCGCTGCACCAGGTCGTTCTTGCTCCACGCCATGTTGTCGCGCAGATAGTCGAAGCCGAACTCGTTGTTCGTGCCGTAGGTGATGTCGCAGGCGTACTTCTCGCGGCGGGTCGGGGGCGCCTGCCCCGAGACGATCGTGCCGACGGTCAGGCCCAGGAACCGGTGCACCCGGCCCATCCAGTCGGCGTCGCGGGAGGCGAGGTAGTCGTTGGTGGTGATCACGTGCACGCCGTCGCCGGTCAGGGCGTTGAGGTAGGCCGGCAGCACCCCGGTGAGCGTCTTGCCCTCACCGGTCTTCATCTCGGCGATGTTGCCCAGGTGCAGCGCGGCGCCACCCATGAGCTGCACGCGGAAGTGCCGCTGGCCCAGCGTCCGGGTGGCCGCCTCGCGGACGACGGCGAACGCCTCGGGCAGCAGCGCGTCGAGGGACTCCCCGTCGGCGTACCGCTCCTTGAACTCGTCGGTCTTGGCACGCAGCTCCGCGTCGCTGAGATCGACGTAGTCGTCGGCCAGGTACTCGACCGCGTCGGCGATCTTGGAGAGTCGTCGGACCTGCTTGCCCTCGCCGGCGCGGAGGATCTTCTGGAACACCACGACCCCAGCGTAGGCGGCCCACCTGGGAACGCGGCCCCGCAGCGGCCCGAGCCGCCCCGGCGCTTGCTCTAGCCTCCCGCGGGTGTCCAGGAATCCCGCAGACCTCGCCCCCGCCACGCTCGAGTTCCTCACCGAGCGGCACCTCGCGACGCTGACCACGCTGCGCACCGACGGCAGCCCGCACGTCGTCCCCGTCGGGGTCACCTACGACGCCGCCACCGCCACCGCGCGGGTGATCACCTCGGGCACCTCCGCCAAGGCCCGGCACGTGCGCGGGGGGCAGGCGCGGGTCGCCGTCTGCCAGGTCGACGGGGCCCGGTGGCTCACCCTCGAGGGGACGGCGGCGGTGAAGGACGACGCGGCGTCGGTGGCCGACGCCGTCGAGCGCTACGCCCGGCGCTACCGGCAGCCCCGGGAGAACCCGGCCCGCGTCGTGATCGAGATATCGGTCGACCGCGTGCTCGGCAACGCCTGATCATGGCCCGGTGGACCTCAGCCTGATCGACCTCCCCACCGAGGTCGTGCGCACCGACCGGCTCGTGCTGCGCCCCTACCGGCCGGACGACGCCGAGGCCGTGCACCGCGCCTGCCAGGACCCGGACATCCAGCGCTGGCTGAGGGTGCCGTCGCCCTACACCGAGGCCGACGCGGTCCAGTTCGTCACGGAGACCACGGTGTCGGCGCGCGCCGAGAGCCAGGCGCTGCTCACGGCGGTGGAGGCCGACGGGCATCTCGTCGGATCGGCCGGGCTCCACTTCTCCCGGGGGCCGCTCGGTCCCGCCGTCGGCTACTGGCTCGCGCCGTGGGGGCGCGGGCGTGGCTACGCCGCCGAGGCGGCGCACGCCCTGGCCGAGTGGGGGCTGGGGTTGGGCGCTGCCCGGGTCCACCTGATGGCCGACGTCGGCAACACCGCCTCGCAGGCGGTGGCGGTGCGGGCGGGCTTCACGCGGGAGGGCGTGGTGCGGTCCTGCCTGGACTACCGGGACGGCACCCGCGGGGACGCCGTGCTGTTCTCCCGGCTGCCCGAGGACTGAATAAGGACCTCCCTGCCCCCCACCACTCGCGCACTCCGCGGCGGCCCCTGCAGGGAGACCGACAGCGGCCGCCTCCCCCGTCCGGGGAAGGCGGCCGCCGGGGTGGACGTCAGACGGTGGCGGCGGCCTTCTGCTCGGGCGCGGCGCCGTCGTGGGCCACCGGCGCCAGCCGGATGAGGCCGTAGTCGTAGGCGTGCCGGCGGTAGACGACCGTCGGCTGTCCGGTGTCGGCGCACTGGAACAGGTAGAAGTCGTGGCCGACCAGCTCCATCTCGTGGAGGGCCTGGTCGACGTGCATGGGTGTCGCGGGGTGGTGCTTCTCGCGGACGACCCGGCCGGGCAGGTGCTCGTCCAGCTCGGTGACGTGCTGCCCGGACGCGAGCTCCCGGTCGCGCTCCAGCTGCTTCTCGATGGACAGCTCGGGGTTCCCGGCGTCCAGCACCGCGGCGGTCGACCGGACGCTCTCGGGCGTGCGGCGGCCGTGGTGCACCCGGCGCCGGTCCGCGGCCCGGCGGAGACGGTTGTCCAGCTTGCCGACGGCGAGGTCGAGAGCGGCGTAGAAGTCCGGTCCGGCGGCCTCGGCCCGGACGACGGGGCCCTTGCCGCGCAGGGTGATCTCCACCCGCTGGCAGTGGTCGGACTGGCGGGGGTTCTTCTCGTGGAAGAGCTCCACGTCGATGCGCTGCATCTTCAGCTTGCCGTCGAAGCGATCGGTGGACCCGACCTTGTCCTCGACGTGCTGTCGGTAGTGCTCGGGAACTTCGACGTTGCGACCTCGTACGACGATCTCCATGAGACCTCCCGGTGAACTTCCGGTGTTGGGTCGCTTCGACGCTAGTCGCTCCGCGATCGTCCCGACAGTCGATCAGCGGGACCGCCGGGACGGCTCCGCGGAGCTCCCCGGAGACCTCCCGGACCGCCGCCGGACGGCTCGCGAGGGGTAGCGGCGACGACGGCGGCGAGCACCGGCGGACCGCCCGGCCGCACCAGCGGGGCCAGGACCCCGGCGGCCTCGGTGAGCGTCGCTCCACTGGTGACGACGTCGTCGACGAGGACAAGCGGACCGTCGACGTCGCCTCCCTGCGGGTCCAGCGCGAACGTCCCCACGAGGTTGGCCCGTCGCTCGCCCGCCGAGAGCCCGGCGGAGTCGCGGACGCGGCCCCGGCGGCGCAGCAGGCGGCCCTGCGCGGCGGGGACGCCGGCGGCACGGAGCTCGGAGATCGCCCGCACGGTGAGCTCGCGGACGTGGTCGCGGCCGCGGGTCCGCAGCCCGGCCGGCGAGCTCGGCACCGGGACGAGCAGCACCCGCCGCGCGGGCGGTCCGGGGACGGCGGAGACGACGGCGGCGACGGCCAGTGCCAGCGCCGCGCCCAGCGGCCCGGCCAGCTCCGCCCGCCCCCGCTCCTTGAACGCCAGGACGGCGTGGCGCACCGGCCCGTCGTAGGCCCCGGCGGCCACCGTCGGCGGGAAGCCCTCGGGGAAGCGGCGCGGTGCGGCCAGGTGCGGGCGGGTCAGCAGCGCGGCGCAGCGGCGGCAGAGCAGGTGCCCGGGGAGCCCGCAGCCGGCACAGGTGCGCGGCAGCACCAGGTCGCTCAGCGCCGATCCGACCTCGCGGAGCAGTGGGCCGGTCACACCGCACCGTAGGCCCCGTCCCGAGGCTCGCGCCGAGCCTGCGAGGCGGGAGGTGGACGGGGTCCTTCTGCTGTGGACGACGGCGCGGGGGTCAGAGCGGGTAGAAGGGCGCCGATCCGGTGAGCGGCTCCTGGCCGCGGACCAGCGTGCTCCACGTCCCGCGTGACCACTGCCAGAGCCGGCCGCCGGCGACGACCAGCGGATCGCGGCCCGGGGCGGCACCGAGCGAGGTGGGCTCGTCCGGAAGGCCCGACGTGCCCTGCTCGGTCAGCCCCCAGCCGTCGACGCCGAGCGAGTAGGGCGTCTCCTCCCCCGGATCGCCGGCCAGCACCCACAGCTGCCCGTTGGAGCGCCACGCCACGTCCACCACCGGCGCGAGGGTGGGCGCCACCCCGGGCAGGTCACGGATGGCGACGCCGCCCTCCTCCGACCGCACCACCGTGCCCACGTGCAGCCGGCGCCCCTGGGGGCCGTCCACGACGACGGCGAGGCGCACCCCGTCCGGGGAGAGCTCGATGATTTCCGCCCGCCCCAGTCCGGCCAGCGTCGGGGCGCTCACCGCCTGGGGCGTGCCACCGGCGGGCACGCGGACGATGTCGGTGCCGTCGCGCACCACCCACACCTCGGGCCGGGTCGCGGCCACCGTGGGGGCGCTGAGCGTCGACCCGGAGAGCACGGGGGCCAGCTCGCCGTCGTAGGACCCGGCCAGCAGGGTCGCTCCCCCGGGTCCGGGTCGCACCCCGGCCAGGAAGTTCAGCTCGCCGTTGCGGACGTCGGCCGACACGGCCGCCGACGTCAGCCCGTACAGGCCCGTGCCGGCCGGCCCCGGCACGGGAGCGCCGTCGTCGGCGGTGTGCAGCGCGCCGGCGTCCAGGTAGTGCCCGACGGTCTCCAGGGGGGTGGCGTCGGGGTCGAACGCCGGCCAGTCGTCGGTGGTCTGCTCCTCAGGCACGTCCTCCAGCGGCAGCGGCTCGCCGTCGGCGGTGATGACCACCGAGCGGATGCGCTGCCCGTCGAGCCCGGTCAGGCTCCACACCAGCTGGGCGCTCAGCTCCCGCAGGGGGGTGTTGGCGTCGATGACCATCTCGCCGAAGTCCAGGTCGACCGTCGCGACCTGGTCCTCGACCGTGACCGTGCGGACCAGCCGGACTCCGGCGAGCGGGTTGCGCACGCCGAGCGCGAGCGCCGCGGAGGGGCCTTCGATCAGCCGCTGCACCAGTGCGGTCGGCTGCGCCTCTCCACCGATGAGGTAGCGCGGGTCGGGGACGAGCTGCCGCTGGGTGGGATCCAGGAAGAAGGCGTCGACGGGGTCGTAGAGCCGCTGGAAGTCGCTCTCCAGGATCACCAGGTCGTCGGGGGGATCGCTGATCCGCCACTCGCCGTCGACCTCGACCAGCGGGAAGTCGTAGGAGAAGACGTCGGTACCGGCCACGGTGAAGATGCCGCGCTCGTCGATGGTGCCGACGCGCTGCGCGGTCACCTCGACCGAGCCGGTCTCGCTGGCGACGGTCGCGTACCCGGACTCGATGACCGTGATGGCGCCGGCGTCGGACCACGCGGCCGCCGCCTCGGGAGTCAGGTACTCCTTGGCCACGGGGCGCCCTGGCGCGCTACTGGCCGCGGCATCGATGAAGCCGCGGACGACCTCCTCGGGCGTCGCGCCGGTCGCCGGCGGCAGCACCGGGACGCCGACGTCCTGGACCGGCCGGGTCGGCGCCTGGGTGATCTGCACCGTCGGTGAGCTGGTCGGGACGATGGAGCAGGAGGTCGACCCCAGCAGCAGCGCGGCAGCCAGCGCCGACAGGAGCGCCCGGCGCCTCATGCCGGCTCTCCCGGGCGGCGCGCCGTCGTCGGTCGCAGCGCCAGCGGTGAGCCGGTCAGCTCCCCGCCGGCGGTCAGCGGCAGGGTGAGCCGGAACTGGGCGCCGGACCCGGGCTGCCCCCAGACCTGCAGCCACCCGCCGTGCAGCCGGGCGTCTTCCAGGCTGATGGACAGTCCCAGCCCGCTGCCGCCGACGCTGCGCACCCGCGAGGGGTCGGCCCGCCAGAACCGGTCGAAGACGTGCTGCGCCTCGGCCGGGCTGAGCCCGACCCCGTGGTCGCGGACCGTGACCGCGGCGGAGGTGCGGTTGGCGGCCAGGGTGATCTCGACGGGCCGCCCGGCCCCGTGCTCGATCGCGTTGCCGACGAGGTTGCGCAGGATGCGCTCCACCCGGCGGGCGTCGACCTCGGCGATGACGTCGTCGTCGGGCCGGTCGACGGCCAGCTCGCACCCGTGCCGCTCGGCCAGGGAGTACATGCCCGCCGCGACCCGCGCCACCAGCGCCCCGAGGTCGGTGGACTCCGCCTCGAGCACCGCCGCCCCCGCGTCGTACCGGCTGATCTCCAGGAGGTCGGTGAGCAGCCCCTCGAACCGGTCCAGCTCCCCCTTGAGCAGCTCGGCGGACCGGCCGACGTGTGCCGGGAAGTCGCCGCGCGCCTCGTGCAGCACGTCGGCGGCCATCTGCACCGTCGTCAGCGGCGTCCTGAGCTCGTGCGACACGTCGGAGGTGAACCGCTGCTGGAGCTGGGACAGACCCTCCAGCTGGGTGATCTGCCGCTGGAGGCTGTCGGCCATCGCGTTGAAGCTGGTGGCCAGCCGGGCCAGGTCGTCCTCACCGCGCACGGTCATGCGCTCCTCGAGCTGGCCGTCGGCCAGCCGCTGCGCGGTACCCGCGGCCTGCCGGACGGGATCGACCACCAGCCGGGTCACCAGGACGCCGATGCCGACGACGAACATGGTGAGCGCGAACCCGCTGATCACCACCGTGCTGCGGATCAGGCCGAGGCTCTCGGCCTCCTGGGTGAGCGGGAAGACGTAGTAGAGCTCGATCTGCTCGGTGCCCGCCGTGTCGCCCTGCACCGGGGCGCCGACCACCAGGGAGGCCCGGGGCTCGCCGGCGTCGTCGGGGATCTCGTCGTACCGGTAGGACTGGTTGCCGGCGTCGACGTCGGCCCGCAGGTCCTCGGGCAGCGCCTGGTAGATCAACGGACGGCTGGGGCCGGGCACCTCCCGGCTCCCGGTCCGGTAGGTGAGGACGACGTCGAAGTCGCCGGCCGCGCCGCCGCGCTGCCGCAGGGCGGTGACCGTCCGGTCGAGGGTGGCGCGCACGCTGGCGGCGTCGCCCGGGGCGATGCCGGTGATCTCGCTCTGCGCGTAGAGGACGCCGGCCTGGGCCTGGTCGATCGCGGCCTGCCGCTTGACCGACAGCAGCTGGTCGCGGATCTGGGAGAACAGCACCAGGCTCACGATGACCACGACGGTGCCCGCCACGACCATCGTGATGGCGCCGACGCGCACCTGCAGCGAGGAACGCCAGGTGTGCAGGGCGCGGCTCGCGGCGCGGCGGGACGTCCGCCGGACGCGGCGCCGGACGACGACGGCCCGCCTGCGCAGCCCGCGTTGGATCCGCGTCAGCTCCTCGGCGCGCGAGGGCGCGGACCGGGGCGCCCCGGGCTCCCCGGGCGTGCCGGTGGCCACCGGGGGCGTTCGGGTGGCGGTCACGCAGCCATTGTCGGTCAGCCGGCGTCCGAGGCGGTGGTGCCGCCCCCGGGGAGCTCGATCAGGGCGGGCCGGCCTTGTAGCCGACCCCGCGCACCGTGAGAACCACCTCGGGCCGCTCCGGGTCCTTCTCGATCTTGGCGCGCAGCCGCTGCACGTGGACGTTGACCAGCCGGGTGTCGGCGGCGTGCCGGTAGCCCCACACCTGCTCGAGCAGGAGCTCACGGGTGAACACCTGGCGTGGCTTGCGGGCCAGCGCGACGAGCAGGTCGAACTCCAGGGGGGTCAGCGCGACCGGCACCCCGTCCCGGGTGACCTGGTGCGCCGGCACGTCGATCTGCACGTCGCCGATGGCGAGGCTCTCGGCCTGGCCGGTCTCGCCGCGCCGCAGCTGTGCCCGCACGCGGGCGACCAGCTCCACGGGCTTGAACGGCTTGGTGACGTAGTCGTCCGCACCGGCCTCCAGGCCCTGGACGACGTCGATGGTGTCGCCCTTGGCGGTGAGCATCACGATCGGCACGGTCGACTGGGTGCGGATGTCCTGGCAGATCTGCAGACCGTTGCGGCCGGGCAGCATCAGGTCCAGCAGGACCAGGTCGGGCCGGGTCTGCTGGAAGACGCCGAGGGCGCGGTTGCCGTCGGAGACGAAGGCCGGCTCGTACCCCTCCCGGCGCAGCACGATGCCGAGCATCTCGGCGAGGGCGGCGTCGTCGTCGACGACGAGGACACGGCCGCGGCTGGGCCCGTTCTGCGGAGCGGAAGGTGGCACGGTGACCATTCTGCGCTGGTCAGGGGCCAACACGCCCGCACCCCACCCGCCCGGGTGGGGCGGATGGGGTGCGGAGAGGCCGGAAAGGCCTCGTGGTGACGTACTGGAACGGCCCTCTCGCAGGGCGCCGCCCTGTGCCCGGTGACGTGCTGGAGCGGCCTGCCTGCAGGGTCCCGCCGCGAGCGTGCGAGCGGTGGGGGGCAGGCAGGTCCTTCTAGTAGCGGTAGTGGTCGCTCTTGTACGGGCCTTCGACCGGCACGCCGATGTAGTCGGCCTGCACCTTGGTGAGCTCGGTCAGCTTGACCCCGAGGGCGTCCAGGTGGATGCGGGCGACGTGCTCGTCGAGGTGCTTCGGCAGCACGGTCACGGTGGGGGTCTTGCCCTCGTAGGCGGCCCGGTTGTTCCACAGCTCGATCTGCGCCAGCGTCTGGTTGGAGAACGAGGCGCTCATGACGAAGCTGGGGTGCCCGGTGGCGTTGCCCAGGTTCAGCAGCCGGCCCTCGGAGAGCACGATGATCGTGTGGCCGTCGGCGAAGCGCCACTCGTCGACCTGCGGCTTGATCGTCGTCCGGACCACGCCCGGGGTCTTCGTCAGGCCGGCGATGTCGATCTCGTTGTCGAAGTGCCCGATGTTGCCGATGATCGCCTGGTGCTTGGTCGCGGCCAGCTGCTCGGCCGTGATGATGTCCTTGTTGCCGGTCGTGGTGATGATGATGTCGGCCTTGCCGATCACCTCGTCCAGCGTGGTCACCTCGTAGCCCTCCATCGCGGCCTGCAGCGCGCAGATGGGGTCGATCTCGGTGACGATCACGCGGGCGCCCTGGCCGCGGAGGGACTCCGCGGAGCCCTTGCCGACGTCGCCGTAGCCGCAGACGACGGCGACCTTGCCGCCGATCATCACATCGGTCGCGCGGTTGATGCCGTCGATCAGCGAGTGCCGGACGCCGTACAGGTTGTCGAACTTGCTCTTGGTGACCGAGTCGTTGACGTTGATCGCCGGGAACAGCAGGCGGCCGTCGCGGGCGAGCTCGTAGAGCCGCATGACGCCGGTCGTGGTCTCCTCGGTGACGCCCTTGATGCCCTGACCGATGCGGGTCCAGTACGAGCTGTCCTCGGCGATCGTGCTGCGGAGGGTGTCGAGGATGACCGCGTACTCCTCGGAGTCCGCGTCGGTGGTGTCGGGGACGACGCCGTCGGCCTCGAAGCGGGTGCCGAGGTGGACCAGCAGGGTGGCGTCGCCGCCGTCGTCGAGCACCATGTTCGGGCCCACGACCGCGCCGGAGGAGTCGCGGAACTCGAACAGGCGCTGGGTGCACCACCAGTAGTCCTCGAGGGTCTCGCCCTTCCAGGCGAAGACGGGCACGCCGTTCGGCTGCTCGGGCGTCCCGTCGCCGACGGCGATGGCCGCGGCGGCGTGGTCCTGGGTGGAGAAGATGTTGCAGCTGACCCAGCGCACGTCGGCACCGAGCGCGGTCAGCGTCTCGATGAGGACGGCGGTCTGGATGGTCATGTGCAGCGAGCCGGCGATGCGGGCGCCGGCCAGAGGCTGGGCGTCGCCGTACTCGGCGCGCAGCGCCATGAGGCCGGGCATCTCGTGCTCGGCGAGCTCGATCTCCTTGCGGCCGAAGCCGGCGAGGGAGAGATCGGCGACCTTGTAGTCGGCCTCGCCGGTGGGGGTGGTCAGCGTGCGGGTGCCGGTGCTGGCGGTCATGAAAGCTCCAGGTGGTGCCCGGCAGCTGGCCGGGCGATGCAGTCGGATGCAGGGTCGCTTCGATCCCCGGAACCGGGGAGAGCGAGCATGCCGAGGCTTCGGCGGGGCTCGTGCCGTTCCCCACGATAGGCGCTCACCCGCCGTCCCGTCGCCCTCCGGTCACCCCGGCGGGTCAGGACTCGCAGCCGACCCCGTCCCCGTCGCGGTCGAACGTGGCCTGGAATCCCGGGTCACCGACCCGGATGGGCGCCGCGCCCGCGGCCTCGACCGCGGTGCAGTTGGCGTACGACGCCGACGGGGCAGGTGCGGGAGCCGGGGCCGGTACGGGTGCGGGTGCCGGTGCCGGTGCAGCTCGGGGGGCCGGGGCCGGGGCCGGGGCGGGGGCCGGTGCAGGGGCAGGGGCAGGGGCCGGCGTCGGCGGGCGCTGCGGCAGGACGGCGACCACTCCCCCGGGCAGCGGCTCGGCCGGGCACGAGCTGAGCACCGTCGCCATGGAGTTCCGCTCGGCCTCGGTGACCCACGCGCCGTAACGCAGCTTCACGGCGACCTGCCGGGCGACGTAGACGCAGCGGAAGGACCTCGCTGGTGGCAACCAGGTGGCGGCGTCACCGTCGCCCTTCTGCATGTTGAGCGGGCCGTCGACGGCGAGCAGGTTGAGCGGGTCGTTGGCGAACTGCTCGCGCCGGTCGTCGTCCCACTGCTGGGCGCCCTTCTGCCAGGCGTCCGACAGCGCGACCACGTGATCGATCTGGACGTCGCTGCTGGTGTCCTGGCCGCGCTGGAAGGCGATGGTGCGTCCCGAGTACGGGTCGGCGAGCGTGCCGGTGAGGACCACGCAGTCGCGGGTGCCCGGCTTGAAGGTCTCGGCGGTCAGGTCCCGGGCCAGCACGTCGTTCCGGGTGTCGCAGCCGTTGCGGTCCGTGTCCACCCAGCCGCTGCCGAACAGGTCCCGGTCGTACCCGGTGCGCGGCGCCCGGCCCTTGACCTCCAGCGCGGCGAGGGCGGCCAGAGCGGAGGTCGGCGCGGCGGCGCCGACCACGGCGTCGGCCGACTCGTCGTTCAGCGCGCCGGCGGACCCGGCCATCCGGTCCGCCTCGAGCTCCGCCTCCGCCGTCTCCTCCTCGGCGAGGGCGGCCTCGGCAGCCGCGGCGGCCGCCTCCGCCTCCGCCGCGCTCAGCGACTCCCCGGCCCCGTCGACGGCGGCGGCCTCCGACGGTGCAGCCGCCGGGCCCGCCTCGCCGCACCCGGCCAGCAGGGCCACCGCGACCAGCGGGACGAGCGTCGCCCGCGCGAGCCGACGGGTGCGGACCAACGGGCGAGCGGACACGACATTTCCCCCAGGGCGAGACGACAGCGCCCGGAACCTAGGCCGGCGCGTCGCTCCCCCGGTGCCGCGACACGCAGGGCGCGGCCATGCCTCCGGCGGAGGCGTTCGGGTGGAGGGCCGTCGGGTGGTGGCCCTCAGGAGAGGTTGGTGGTCACCCGGTAGAGGACGGCGGGCCCGCGGGCGCTGACCGGGGTGCCCGCCGGCACGAACGCCGACGCCCCCTGGTGCAGGGTCAGCTCCTCCGCGGCGGACGAGACGACGGCGGTGCCCTCGGTGCACAGCAGCAGCTGCGGCCCCCGGGTGGTGAGCGTGCCCACCTGGTCGCCGAGCCGGCAGTGGGTGAGGTCGAACTCCTCGACCGGGACCGGGTAGCGCAGGCCGCCGGGGCCGAGGACCGGGTGCAGCACCGGAACGCGCCCGTCGGTGAAGTCGAGCACCTCGATCAGCGCCGCGAGGTCCACGTGCTTCCCGGTCAGGCCGCCGCGGAGCACGTTGTCGGAGCTGGCCATCACCTCGACGCCGGCGCCGGACAGGTAGGCGTGCAGGTTCCCCGCCGGCAGGAACACCGCCTCACCGGGGGCCAGCCTCAGGTGGTTGCACAGCAGCGAGATGACCACGCCCGGATCGCCGGGGTAGGTCTCGGCCAGCGCCGCCGCCCAGCGGTAGGTGTTGATGAACTCCGGGTCGTGCGCCGCGACGAACCCGGCCGCTGCCCGGGCCACCTCGGTGACCAGGACGTCCCGCTGCTCGGGGGGCAGGGCCAGCAGCTGCGGGATGGCCGAGCGCAGCCCCCCGCGGGCCAGGGCGGCGATCGTCGGCTTGAGCTCCGGCACCTGCAGCTTGGCCAGGCAGTGCAGGGACTCCTCCACCGGGCGGAAGCCGCAGAGCGCCTCGACGGGGGTCAGCGCCACGAGCATCTCGGGCTTGTGGAACGGGTCGCGGAAGGTGCGCGTCGGGTCGTCGCGCGGCACACCGGCCGCCTCCTCGGCGGCGAATCCCGCCTCGGCCTGCGCGGTGGTGGGGTGCGCCTGCAGCGAGACCGGCTTCTCGGCGGCCAGCACCTTCATCAGGAAGGGCAGGCGGACGCCGAACCGCTCGAGGACATCGGCGCCCAGCAGCAGCTCCGGTTCGGTGGCGATGGCCTTGTCCAGCGGCACGCCGTCGGAGCGCACGCTGGGCTCGTCGGGGTGGGCGCCCATCCACAGCTCCGCGTGCGGGCGGTCAGCGGGCGAGGGCGCCCCGATCAGCTCCGGAATGACGGTGTGGGAACCCCACGGGTAGTGACGCACCGCATTCTGAAGCAGCCACATCGGCTCAGGCTAACGCCCCGGTCCTGCCCCCGAACCTCCCGTCGGGACGGCGAGGTCCTCCCGCTGCCCGGTTTCCCCCCGTCCGGGTGAGGTCACGCCGGCACGCACGTCGGCCGCGCCGAGCCGTGCGGCGTCGGCGGTCCGGTCGTCGGGCATCCGCTGCGACTCCCGTTCGGCGTCCACCCGGGCGGTGTAGTGGGCGACCTCCCGGGCGGTGCGCTCCTCGTCCCAGCCCAGCTCCCGGCCCATCAGCGCGGCGACCCGGGGCGCGGTCTCCACGCCACGGTGCGCCGTCTCGATGGAGATCCGGGTGCGCCGGGTCAGCACGTCGTCGAGGTGCAGCGCGCCCTCGGCGGTGACCGCGTGCACGACCTCCGCGGCGAGGTAGTCCGGAGCGCCGGGCAGCGGCTGCGCCAGCTCGGGGTCGCCGGCGGCGAGGGCCAGCAGGTCCGGGGTGCGGTCGCCGTGCCGGTGCAGCAGCCGCTCGACCGCCGCGTCGGGCAGCCCGGCGCCGGCCGCCAGCGCGGCGGCGCTGTCGCGCACCTGGTTCCAGCGGTGCGCCCCGACCAGCGGTAGCCGGGCCGTCCGGGACGCCGGCACCCCGGGCAGCCCCGCCACGGCGGCGTCGACGGCGTCCTCGGCCATGACCCGGTAGGTCGTGTACTTGCCGCCCGCCACCAGGACCAGGCCCGGCACCGGGGTGACGACGGCGTGCTCGCGGGAGAGCCGGCTGGTCTCGTCGGACTCCCCGGCCAGCAGCGGCCGCAGCCCGGCGTACACGCCGAGGATCTGGTCGGCGGTGACCGGCCGCACCAGCACCCGGTTGACCTGGTCGAGCAGGTAGGCGATGTCGGCGCTGCTGGCCGCCGGGTGGTCGCGGTCGAGCTTCCACGGGGTGTCGGTGGTGCCGACGATCCACTGCTCGCCCCACGGGATCACGAACAGCACGCTGGTCGGGGTGCGCAGGATCAGCCCGTCCGAGGTCCCGCCCGCCGCGGCCAGCGAGCCGCCGTCGATGGCCGAGCGCGGCACGACCAGGTGCACGCCCTTGGAGGCGCGCACCCGGAGGTCCGGTGCGGCGTCCCCGAGCATGGTGCCGATGTCGTCGCTCCACACGCCCGTGGCCGCCACGACGCTGCGCGCCCGGACCGTGAACGAGGAGCCGTCGATGAGGTCGGCGACGCGCACTCCCACGACGGCGGCATCCGGCCCGTCTCCGTCGCGCAGCAGGCCGGTGACCCGCGCGCTGGAGAGGACCCGGGCGCCGTAGCCGGCGGCCGTGCGGACGACGGCCAGCGTGTGCCGGGCGTCGTCGACCTGTGCGTCCCAGTAGCGGATGGCCCCGCGCACGGCGTCGCGGCGCAGGCCCGGGAACGCCTCCAGGGTCGCGGTGCGGGAGAGGTGCCGGTGCCGGGGTATCGGCCGGTTGCGGGTGAAGGCGGCCCCGAGGACGTCGTAGAGCGCGACACCGGCACCGAAGTAGGCGCGCTGCCAGACCGGTGAGGTCAGCGGCAGCAGGAAGGGCAGCGGCCGCACCAGGTGCGGCGCGATCGTCTGCACCAGCCGGGCGCGCTCGTGCAGGGCCTCGTGCACCAGGGGGAAGGCCAGCTGCTCGAGGTAGCGCAGCCCGCCGTGGATGAGCTTGCTGGAGCGGCTGGAGGTGCCCGCCGCGAAGTCCCGTGCCTCCAGCAGCGCCACCGTCAGCCCCCGGGCCGCCGCGTCCAGCGCGGCGCCGGCACCGGTGACCCCGCCACCGATGACGAGCACGTCGACGACCTCGCCGTCCAGCCGGGCACGGTCGGCACGCCGCCGGGCCGGGGAGAGCAGCGTCCGGTCGGTCATCCCCGCGTCCATGCCCCCCACTGTCCCCTGCTCAGTGCCCTCCGGCACCGCTCCCGGCATCCGCCGTGCGCCGGTGGACCGTGAGGGTCATCACCAGCACCACCACCGCGCCGACCACCAGCCCCAGCAGCGCGCTGCCCAGCGTGTTGACCAGCCAGCCCACGACCCCGCCGAGGGCACCGGTCGCGTCGTGGGCCGCCTCCTCGAGGTGGTGCACGAACTCGTAGAGCGGGGAGAACCCCAGCTCGTCGGTGCCCAGCAGGATGATGTGCCCGCCGACCCAGAGCATGGCGGCGGTGCCGACCACGGTGAGGGCGCTCAGGAGCTTGGGCATCCCCTTGACCAGACCGCGGCCCAGGGCGGCGACGCGCGTGCCGGGGCGCCGGGCGAGACTCAGCCCGATGTCGTCCATCTTCACGATCAGGCCGACGACGCCGTACACCAGCACGGTGATGCCCAGCGCGACGACGACCAGGATGACCGCGCGCGACAGGAACGCCTCGTCGGCCACCTCGTTGAGGCTGATCACCATGATCTCGGCGGACAGGATGAAGTCGGTGCGCACCGCCCCGCTCACGATGGTCTTCTCGTCGGGCAGCGCGTCCTCCACCGTGGCGTGCTGCTCGGCGTGGCCGCTGAAGCGGTGCCAGATCTTCTCCGCTCCCTCGTAGCAGAGGTAGGCGCCGCCGATCATCAGGATCGGGGTGAGCAGGAAGTCGAGGAACTGGCTGAGCAGCAGGATCGCCGGGACGATGATCAGCAGCTTGTTGCGCAGCGAGCCCAGCGCGATCTTGCGGATGATCGGCAGCTCGCGGTCGGCGTTGAGCCCGTGCACGTACTGCGGGGTGACCGCGGTGTCGTCGATGACGACGCCGGCGGCCTTCATGCTGGCCCGCCCGGCAGCGGCCCCGATGTCGTCGATCGACGCGGCGGCGGCTCGCGCCAGCACCGCGACGTCGTCCAGCAGGGCTACGAGTCCACCCGCCACGGGAGGTCCTTTCCGTCGGTCAGCACGCGTGCCGTACCCATCATGCCGACGCAGAAGCGCCGGACCCGGTCACGGCCGGCGTCCCCGCTCGGTGTCCAGCGCCAGCGCCAGGTAGACGGCGGTGAAATCGGCGACGGCGAGCTGCCGGGCCAGCCGCGGCAGCCGGTCCGAGGACGCCGCCTCGCCGTGCTCGGCCAGGCGGCTGACCGGGACGTTGTGCCGCGCGGCGGTGCGCAGCACCTCCTCCATCGCGTCGCCGGCCGACCGGGGCTCCCGCTCGCCGGCGCCGTCGTGCCCACCGGCCACGGCATCCCGGATGGTCAGCAGCCGGAGCCGCCGGCCGGAGTCGTCGGCCCGGTCGCGGAAGAAGTCGTCGCCGTCCTGCGGCGCCAGCGGGCCACCCAGGACGGCGCAGGCCGCGACCCGCTGGTCGGGCAGCCGGAAGTCGGTCGCGGGGAGGCCCGCGAGGGTGGCCAGCTGGTCGGCGATGCGGGTCGCCGCCGCACCGGCGAGCGGGCCCTCGGCGGCGATGACGGGCAGCGAGTCGAGCAGCTCCAGCGCCAGGGTCTTCGCCGGGTTGACGACGGTCTCCCGCGCCGGGCCGCACTCCTGGGCGCTCGCGTCGAGCGCTGCCGCGATCGCCTCCGGATCGGCCACGCCGCCTGGCAGCAGACCGAGGTCGGAGGCCAGCAGGAGCATCGGTGTCAGCAGCGACCACAGGGTGGTGTGCTGCACCCGGGAGGCCGGCAGGGCCACGTAGGGCGAACGGGCGACCGAGCAGGCCGCGTGCAGCGGCGCGTCCTCCGCCCCGATGCCCAGCAGCGAGATGCCGCGGCGGGCGGCCTCGTAGGCCGGACCGACGGCGTAGGTACCGGCTCCGGTGCGGGTCGCGACCACGACGACGTCGCTCGGCCCGGTCCAGGCAGGCAGCGCCGGCCCCGGCAGGACGTCGACGGTCACCGGACTGGCCGGTCCGAGGAGGGCGCGCAGCACCGAGGCGGCGACGGCGCCCTCGCGGCGGGCGACGATGACCAGCCCCCGGGGCCGGCCGCCCCCGGTGATCCGCTCCAGCCCGGTCTCCCGGGTCAGGCGCGCGGTCTCCCGCACCTGCGCACCGGCTCCTGCGACCGCGGGGAGCAGGCCGCGAGGATCACGGGCCCGCATGACCTCGAGGTCGTCGAGGACCTCCTCGGCGAGCTCGGGCGGGATCATGCGCCCGCCCCACCACCCCGGTGACGCGCCTCGTCCAGGAGCAGCACCGGGATGCCGTCGCGCACGGGGAAGGCCCGGTCGCACGAGGTGCAGTGCAGCTCGCTCGCCGCCTCGTCGACGGTCAGCGGGCTGTGGTCGGGGCTCGGGCAGGCCAGGATGGCCAGCAGCTCGGGGTCCAGCCCCAGCGGTCCCCCGGTCGTCGCGTCGCTCGTCATGCCCGCACCATCCCCAGTACCTGGTCCCGAAGTTCGGTCATCCGCGCCTCGTCCGGCGCTTCCACGTTCAGCCGCAGCAGCGGCTCGGTGTTGCTCGCCCGCAGGTTGAACCAGGCGCCGTCGGGCAGCTCGACGGTGAGGCCGTCCAGCTCGTCGATGCCGGCCCCCTCCTGCTCGGCGAACGCCGCGCGCACGTCGGCCATCCGCGCCGCCGCGTCGTCCACCGTGGAGTTGATCTCCCCGGAGGCCGCGTAGCGCGAGTAGGCGGCGGTGAGCTCCGACAGCGTGCCGGACTGCTCGCCGAGCGCGGCGAGCACGTGCATGGCCGCGAGCATCCCGGTGTCGGCGCGCCAGAAGTCGCGGAAGTAGTAGTGCGCCGAGTGCTCCCCGCCGAAGACGGCGTCGGTGCGGGCCATCTCGGCCTTGATGAACGAGTGGCCGACCCGCGTGCGCACCGGCTCGCCGCCGTGCTCGCGGACGATCTCCGGCACGGCCTTGGAGGTGATCAGGTTGTGGATGATCGTCGTCCCGCGGCCCTTGGCCAGCTCGCGGACGGCGACCAGCGCGGTGACCGCCGAGGGGCTCACCGGCTCGCCCCGCTCGTCGATGACGAAGACCCGGTCGGCGTCGCCGTCGAAGGCCAGCCCGATGTCGGCGCCGTGCTCGCGCACCGCTGCCTGCAGGTCGACGAGGTTCGCCGGGTCGAGCGGGTTCGCCTCGTGGTTGGGGAAGGAGCCGTCGAGCTCGAAGTACATCGGCACGACGTCCAGGGGCAGGTCGGCCAGGACGACCGGCACGGTGTGCCCGCCCATGCCGTTGCCGGCGTCGACGACGACCTTCAGCGGCCGGCCACCGGACAGGTCGACCAGGCCGCGCAGGTGCGCGGCGTACTCGTGGATGACGTCCCGCTGGGTGACCGAGCCGACCCGGCCGGGGTCGCGGTCGTAGCCGTCCCGCTCGGCGGAGGCGCGGATGTCGGCCAGGCCGGAGTCCTGGCCGATCGGTGCCGCGCCGGCGCGGCACATCTTGATGCCGTTGTAGCGGGCCGGGTTGTGGCTGGCGGTGAACATCGCGCCGGGGATGTCGAGCGAGCCGGAGGCGAAGTACAGCATGTCGGTCGAGCCCAGGCCTGCCTCGACGACGTCCAGCCCCCGGCTGATCACGCCCTCGGCGAAGGCACGGGACAGGGGGACCGAGGACTCCCGCATGTCGTGGGCGGTGACCACCGACGTGGCGCCGCTCTCGGCGTGGACGAATTCGGCGAACGCGGCGCCGATGGCCCGGGCCACGACCTCGTCCCACTCGTCGGGGACCACGCCCCGGACGTCGTAGGCCTTGATGATCGATGAGAGGTCAGCCACGCGGAGACCCTATAAGCAGAAGGACCCCGTCGCCCCCCACCCCTCGCACGCTCGGGGCGGGCCCCTGCGACGGCGCCGCCCTCGCAGGCTCGGGGCGAGCCTCCGGACGGGGCCGCCGGAGCTGGGAGAGAGGGACCTAGGGCAGGTCGGGGAGGACGCGCAGGTGCCCGCGCCGCGTGCCGCGGCCGTCGTCCAGAGGATCGCGCGGCGGCTCCGGGCGGGCGGCCTCGCGGACCGCGTCGGCCAGGGCGAGCAGGTCGTCACCGGTCGGCCCGACGTCGTCGAGGTCGATCTCGTGCCGGACGACCTCCCAGCCACGGGGAACGGTCAGCCGCTCGGCGTGGAACTCGCAGAGGTCGTAGCTGTGCGGCTCCGAGAAGGTCGCCAACGGCCCGACAACGGCCATCGACTCCGCGTACACGTAGGTCAGAGTCGCCGCTGCCGGTTGCGCGCAGCCGCTGCGCGAGCAGCGACGTGACTGCCTCACCACCGGTTCCTCACGCCAGGCACACTAAACCCGCCTGCGGGCCCACCGCAGCAGGCGCACCGGGATTTCGAGGGCGGCCGCCCCATCCTGCACGATGACCCCGTGGGCATCGACACAGGTCCGGTCCTCCTCCTGGGCGGGCGCAGCGAGATCGGCGTGGCCGTCGCCGTCCGGCTCGCAGCACTCGGCTGCGGCACGTTCGTGCTGGCTGCGCGCCGGCCCGACCAGCTCGACGGGCAGGAGGCCGAACTGCGCCGCGCGGGCGCCACGACCGTCGGCCGGGTCGCCTTCGACGCCGACGACCTGGCAGGTCACCGAGCCGTCCTCGCCGAGGTCGAGGAGCGGTTCGGCGTCCCGGCGACGGTGGTCGTGGCCTTCGGCGTGCTGGGCGACCAGGCGCTCGCCGAACGCGACCCGGCCGCCGCGGTCGCCGTCGTGCACACCGACTACACCGCCCAGGTGCACGTCCTCACCCTGCTGGCCGACCGGCTGCGGGCGGCCGGTCGCGGCACGCTGGTCGTCTTCTCCTCGGTGGCCGGGGTGCGGGTGCGGCGGGCCAACTACGTGTACGGCTCGGCGAAGGCCGGGCTCGACGGGTTCGCCAGCGGCCTGGCCGACGCGCTGGCCGGTTCCGGCGTGCGGCTGCTGCTGGTCCGCCCCGGCTTCGTGATCGGCCGGATGACCGAGGGCATGTCGCCGGCACCGTTCTCCAGCACGCCGGACCAGGTGGCCGACGCCGTCGTCGCGGGGCTGCGGGGACGGCGCGGCGAGGTGTGGGTCCCGGGGGTGCTGCGACCGGTCTTCTTCCTCCTGCGACTGCTCCCCCGCGCCCTCTGGCGGCGGATGCCCCGGTGACCGCGTCCGCCGCCGTAGGCTCCGGCTCGTCATGACCGGTCCCTCGCGCCGTCCCGCCCGCTCCCGCCGCGACCGCCACGGCCGGGGCCTGCGCGGCCGCCTGGTGCCGGCGGAGGTGCCCCTGGCGCGCAGCCGCGCCGAGCAGTTCGACGACCTGGTCCTCGATGCGGTCGAGGAACTCGAGCGCCGGTGGGAGCGCGAGCTCGCCGGCGTGGAGTTCGCCGTCGAGGACGTGCCGTGGGTGGACCACACCAGCCCCGACGACGTCGTGCTCGACGCCGACGTGCTCGACGACGCCAGCGTGCCCCTGGCCCGCGTCCTGCCCGCCCACCGGGAGGACGGCCGCGAGGTGCCGCCGCGGATCATCGTCTACCGGCGGCCGCTCGAGCTGCGCGCCGGCGACCGGGACGACCTCGCCGACCTGGTGCGCGACGTCGTCGTGGACCAGGTGGCCGTGCTGCTCGGCCGCGACCCCGAGGAGATCGACCCCACCGGGTGAGCGTGGCCACACCCCGTGCAACTGCGATGCTGGGTGCGATGGACGTCCCCGCCGCGCCGTGGATCGCGCTCGGCGCGGTGCTGGGGATGCTGCTCCTCCTCGCGGCCGGCGCAGTCGCGCTCCGGCTCCGCTCGCCGTCGGCGACGACGGCACCGCCGCCGCCGGCAGCACCGTTCCGCGACGACCTCGCCGACTTCCTCGCCTCCCCGCCGGGCACCCGGGACCGCCCGGACGACGACCGCGATGACGACCACGCCGACGTCTGGGTCCCGCTCGGCCCGGTACCCGCCGGCCCCGCCGGTCCCGCCGGCCCCGCCGGGGACCGGCCGGCCACGTCCCCAGCGGCGGGCACCTCCCCCGGCACCGTGCTCGCCGGCCTCGCGGTCGCCACCCTGCTGCTCGTCGGCGCCGCGGCGGCCCTCGCGGCGTCCGCCCGCACCCCGGAGACGGTGCGCGACGCCACGACCGGGGACGCTCCTGCCGGCACGACCGGCGCCGCCCCCCTCACCCCGACCGGCGACGACCCGGCAGCCACGTCGGCCCCGCCCCCCGTCCCGGGCGACGTCGCCGCCCGGCTGGCCTTCGGCGGCGTCGTCCTCGAGGAGCACGCCGTCGGCATCACCGCCGCCTATCCGGAGCTCGAGCTCTCCGTCGACGAGGACGGGCGGGCCGTCGCGCAGCTGCGGCTGCCCACCGCGAACTGCCTGGCCACCTCGGCGCCCCCCGCGGCCGGCGATCCGGGCTGCCGGAGCGGGCGCACCGAGTACGCCCAGCTGGCCGGCTCCGACCTGCGGGTGGTCAGCGACGGCGACCGGCTGTCGGTGTCCGGCCGGTTCCCGACCTACCGGCGTCCCCCGGGAGCGCCGGTGGAGTGGACCGGGCGCAGCTACGAGCTGTCGGCCACGGTCGAGGGCGCCGGTGAGGAGCGCGCGGGGTGGCTCCCGGTCGAGGGCGAGCTGCGCTGGGAGGACCAGCGCACCACCACGCGGACGGACGGCCCGCCGAGCGTCCTGAGCCCGGGGCGCTGAGCCGGCTCGGGTCCGACGACGACCCGGGTGTGCCTGCCCCGGACAGCACCGCAGCCGCCGACGGGGACGGTCGGCGGCTGCAGGTGACGTGCTGGAACGGCCCCCCTCCGGAGCCCGGGCCGAGAGTGCGAGGGCTGGGGAGGAGGGGTGCCTCCGTCAGACGGCGCGGCGGCGGAGCCGGCGGCGCTCCCGCTCGGACAGCCCGCCCCAGATGCCGAAGCGCTCGTCGTTGGAGAGCGCGTACTCGAGGCACTCGGCCTTGACCTCGCAGCCGGTGCAGATCTTCTTCGCCTCCCGGGTGGAGCCGCCCTTCTCGGGGAAGAACGCCTCCGGGTCCGTCTCGGCACACAGGGCGCGCTCCTGCCAGGACTGCCCCTCGGCCTCCAGGCCGATGCCCAGCAGCCCGCTGATCCCGGTCCCCGTGGGAGCGCCCAGGCCCTGTCCGGCGCCCAGGCCCTGTCCGGCGCCCGCGCCGAACCGGTCGGTCGTCCGGTCGCTGCCGCTGACGTAATCGCTCAACCACGAGACCTCGGCCATGACGGTGCGTCCCCTCTCGCTCTCGTCCCGGTGCGCGGCTGTCGAGACGTTCCCGAACCGCTCAGCACCTGATGACGTCCACGGAATTACACGCGTGTCGTTGCCCGGCCGTCAACTTTGCCCGGTGTAAGCGACACGCCACACGTGCCCCACCCGTCACGCGCCGTTCGTCACATCTCGTCTGCTACCTCGACACGCCCGTGGAACAGTCGACAACTGCCTATCGGGCACGATGTGTTTCGTGCAGATCGTGGTGCTGGCTGGTGGGACCGGAGGGGCTCGATTCCTGAGGGGGGTGCGGGCGGCCGCGCCCGACGCGGAGATCACCGCGGTGGTGAACACCGGGGACGACGTGACCCTGCACGGGCTGCGCATCTGCCCCGACCTGGACACCGTCGTCTACACCCTGGGCGGCGGCATCGACGAGGACCGCGGGTGGGGCCGGGCGGGCGAGAGCTGGACGGTCAAGGAGGAGCTCGCCGCCTACGGCGCGGACCCCGACTGGTTCGGCCTCGGCGACCGCGACCTGGCCACCCACCTCATCCGCACCCGGATGCTCGACGCCGGCTATCCCCTGTCGGCCGTGACCGCTGCGCTCGCCGACCGGTGGCAGCCCGGCGTCACCGTGCTGCCGATGAGCGACCAGCGGGTCGAGACCCACGTCGTCGTGACCGATCCGGAGAACGGCCGCCCCCGCGCCATCCACTTCCAGGAGTGGTGGGTGCGGCACCGCGCCGAGCTGGCGGCGTCGGCCTTCGTGCAGGTCGGTGTCGACGCCGCGCGCCCCGGCCCGGGGGTGACCGAGGCCTTCGCCGGCGCCGACGCCGTCCTGTTCGCGCCGTCGAACCCGGTCGTGTCGGTCGGGACGATCCTCGGCGTCCCCGGCATGCGCGAGGCGCTGCTGGCCACGCCGGGGCGCATCGCGGGCGTCTCGCCGATCGTCGGCGGGGCCGTCGTGCGCGGGATGGCCGACCGCTGCCTGCCGGTGCTGGACATCGAGGTCAGCGCCGAAGGGGTGGGCCGGCACTACGGCGCGCGGTCCGACGGCGGGCTGCTCGACGCCTGGCTGGTGGCGGCCGACGACCCCGCCGACGTCCCCGGCGTCGACGTCCGGCGGGTCCCGCTGCTGATGTCCTCCCCCGAGGCGACGACGGCACTGGCCCGCGCCGCCCTGGACGCCGCCGGTGTCTGACGAAGGACCCCGTCCTCCTCACGCCTCGCACGCTCGCCGCGAGCCTCTGGACGGGGCCGTTCCATCGGGGGTCACGGTGCTGCCCGTCGTGGGGCTGCCGGAGTTCGCGCCGGGCGACGACCTCGCCGCCGCGCTGGCCGCCCGCGCTCCCTGGCTCGCCGACGGCGACGTCGTCGTCGTCACCTCCAAGGTGGTCTCCAAGGTCGAGGGCGCCCTGGTCCGCGTGGAGCCCGGCGCCGACCGCGAGGCCGCCCGGCAGGCCGCGATCGACGGGCAGACCGTGCGGGTCGTGGCCCGCCGCGGACCGCTGAAGATCGTGCAGACGCCGCACGGCTGGGTCGTGGCCGCCGCGGGCATCGACGCGTCCAACGTCGACCAGGGCTCGCTGGTCCTGCTCCCGGAGGACTCCGATGCCTCGGCACGCGCGCTGCGAGCCCGGCTCGCGGACCTGCTCGGCGTCGACGTCGCCGTGGTGGTCAGCGACACGTTCGGCCGCACCTGGCGGGAGGGGCTGACCGACGTCGCCGTCGGATCGGCCGGGATCACGGCGCTCGTGGACCACCGGGGTGCCGTCGACGCCCACGGCAACCGGCTGGAGACGACGCGGATCGCCCTGGTGGACGAGCTGGCCTCGGCCGCCGACCTGGTCAAGGGCAAGCTCGCCGGCGTGCCGGTCGCGGTGATCCGCGGTCTCCCGCCGGCCCGGCCCGAGCCGGACGAGGGCACCCGCCCGCTGGTCCGGCTGCCCTCGGACGACCTGTTCCCCTACGGCTCCCGGGACGTCGTGGGCTCCCGCTCGCCCGCTGCCGACCTGGTGCCGCGGGCCGGCGAGCTCGACGCGGTGGCGGCGGCCCTCCGCACCGCCAGCGCGGCGCTGCCGGAGTTCCCGGTCGTGCTGCGCTTCGGCGGGGAGGGCGACGGGGTCGTCGACGTCCACCTGACCGACGCGGTGACCACCACCACCGCGGTCAACCTCGGGGCGCTCGTCGGTGCCGCGATCGTGCAGCTCCACGCGGAGGGCTGGTCCACCCGCTGGGAGCCGGCCGCCACGGCGGGGGGCACCTCACTCGTCGGGAGGCTGTGGCTGGGCGTCCTGCCCACCGGTAGCGGCTCCGGTCGGTAACGTGCCCGCCCATGCGCGGGATCATCCTGGCCGGGGGCACGGGGAGCCGGCTCTTCCCCATCACCCAGGCAGTGAGCAAGCAGCTCATGCCGGTCTACGACAAGCCGATGATCTACTACCCGCTCTCGACGCTGATGATGGCCGGCGTCCGCGAGGTGCTGATCATCACCACCCCCGATGACTCCGACGCGTTCCGCGCGCTGCTGGGCGACGGCAGCCGGCTGGGCATGCGCATCGAGTACGCGGTCCAGCCGCGGCCCGAGGGGCTGGCGCAGGCGTTCCTGATCGGCGCGGAGTTCCTCGACGGCGAGGCGGCCGCCCTCGTGCTGGGCGACAACATCTTCTACGGCGCCGGCCTGGGCACCGCCCTGGCCCGGCTGCCCGAGCCCGCCGGCGGCCACGTGTTCGCCTATCACGTGGCCAACCCGCAGGAGTACGGCGTCGTGGAGTTCGACACCGCCGGCCGCGTGCTGTCCATCGAGGAGAAGCCGGCGAAGCCCAAGAGCTCCTACGCCGTCCCGGGGCTGTACTTCTACGCGGGCGACGTCGTCGAGGTGGCCCGCGGCATCCGGCCCAGCGAACGCGGCGAGCTGGAGATCACCGCCGTGAACGAGCACTACCTGCGGGCGGACCGGCTCACCGTCACCGTCCTGGACCGCGGCACCGCCTGGCTGGACACCGGCACGTTCGCCTCGCTGCGCCAGGCCACGGAGTTCGTCTCGGTGGTCGAGGAACGGCAGGGCCTCAAGATCGGCTGCATCGAGGAGGTCGCCTGGCGCAACGGCTGGCTGGACGACGACGGCCTGGTGCGCGCGGCCGGGCCGCTGGGCAAGAGCGGCTACGGCGACTACCTGCTCGGGCTGCTCGCCGAGCGGCACTGACGCCGGCAGCGGGGGTGCGCGCGGCCGACGGGCGCCCTGCCCCGGAGCCGGATCGCGCCTAGGCTGGGACGTCGAACCGCCCGGCCAGGTCGTTGCCGCCGGCGGTGGCCGCCGGGACGACCGTGCACCCAGCGCAGGACGGACGAACCACCGTGCCGAGCACCGCCCAGGACCACCCCGCCGCCGCGCCGACGGAGGCACCACCGGGTCAGGTCCCGGGCCGGCGCGACACCCCCGGACCGCCTGCGCACCGTCGAGCGGATCCTCTACGCCGCGGTCCTGCTGGGCGTCCTGGGCGCCGGGTGGGCCCGTCGCTGGACGTCGGACGACGCGTTCATCAACTTCCGCGTGGTCGAGAACCTCCTCGCCGGCAACGGCCCGGTGTTCTCCGCCGGGGAGCGGACCGAGGTCGCCACGAGCCCGGCCTGGCTCGCGGTGCTGACCGTCGCCGAATGGCTGGTGCCGGGTGACGCCGTGGCCTGGATCTCCGTGGTGCTCGGGCTGGTCGGGACGGCGACCGGCGTCCTGCTCGCCATGCTGGGTGCGCGCGCCCTGTTCGGCGGCACGGCGGCACGGCTGTCGGTCCCCTTCGGCGCGGTCGTCTTCCTGGCCCTGCCGCCGACGTGGGACTTCACCACCTCCGGACTCGAGACGGGCCTGTCCTTCGCCTGGCTGGGCGCGTCCTTCTGGGGGCTCGTGCGCTGGCTGCAGCGCGGGCAGCGGTGCGCCGGCCGGCCGGTGTGGCTCTACGTGCTGCTGGGCCTCGGCCCGCTCGTCCGGCCCGACTTCGCCCTCGTCGCCGGGGTCCTGCTGCTGTGGATCACCGTGTCCGCCGTCGGCCCCTGGTGGCGGCGGTTGCTGGGCCTGGCCGCCGCCGGGCTCCTGCCGGTCGCCTACCAGGTCTTCCGGATGGGCTTCTACGGGCTGGTCGTCCCCAACACCGCCGTGGCCAAGGAGTCCGGCCGCCCGCTCTGGGGGCGCGGCACGGACTACCTGCTGGACCTCGCGGCGCCGCACCTGCTGTGGGTCCCCGGCCTGCTCCTCGTCGCGATGGTCGCCGTCCTGCTGCCCTCGCCGGCGTGGCGCGCCCGCGAGTGGTCGCTCGCCGGCGCCGTGGTCCTGGCGGCCGTGGCGCACGGTCTCTACGTGGTGCGGGTCGGCGGCGACTTCATGCACGCCCGCCTGCTGATGCCGAGCCTGTTCCTCCTGCTCTGCCCGCTCGCCGCCGTGCCGTTCGTCCGGGCCCGCGCCCGGGCCGGCGCCGCCGTCCTCACCGCGACCGCGGTCTGGGCGCTGGCCTCGGCGGCGGTCCTGCGCACCGACTACGAGGGGAGCGTCTCCGCCGACGGCCTGATCGCCGACGAGCGGGGCTTCTACGCCGGCCTGGCGGGGGTCGCGAACCCGGTCACGCTGGAGGACCACGGCGGCGCCGGGGTGTCCGGCTACGTCGCCCGGGTCAACCAGCTCGCCGACGACGGGGCGGACCTCGTGGTGCTCCAGGTGACGCCGGTGCGACCCGGCACCGAGGTCGAGGTGCTCGCGCCCTCGTCGGGCGGCGTGGTGTTCTCCGTCGGCAACGCCGGGTTCTACGGGTACGCCGCCGACCTCGACGTCTTCGTCCTCGACGGCCTGGGCCTCACCGACACGGTCAACAGCCACATCGAGGCCGGGCCGCCCGGGCGTCCGGGGCACGAGAAGATCTATCCGGCCTGGTACCTGCTCGCCCGCTACGGCGCGGCCGAGCTCGCCGAACGCCAGGTCGAGGACCTGCCCGCCATCGATCTGGTGGCGGCCTCGCGCACCGCGCTCGCCTGCGGGGACCTCGCCGAGCTCGTGGCATCGACGACCGAGCCGCTGACCTGGCAGCGCTTCCGTGACAACCTGGTGGGTGCGCCCGATCGCACCTCCCTGCGCATCCCGGCCGACCCGGCCGAGGCGGTGCAGCAGTTCTGCTGAGCGGTCCTCAGATCCGGCGGTGGTCGGTCGGGGCGTTGCGCGGCCCGAACCGCGGCGCCCGCGCCACCCCGTTGACCAGCAGCAGCCGGACCACCCGGTGCCGCTGCCCGGTCCAGGGCGCGAGCAGCGCCATCATCGCGTCGTCGTCGGTGCGGGCGGCCCCCGTCAGCGCGAAACCGACCTGGTTCTTCAGGTGGAAGTCGCCGTAGCTCACCGTGTCGGGGCAGCCGAAGACCCGCTGCACGACCTCGGCCGCGGTCCAGCGCCCGATGCCGGGCACCGTCGTCAGCCGGCGCTGCAGGTCTGCCGCGTCGAGGGCCTCGGGCGGCTCCATGCGGGCGGCCACCGACGCGACCGCGCGCAGCGCCCGGCGGCGGGCGCCGTCCAGGCCGCAGCGGTGCCACTCCCAGTCGGTGATGTCCAGCAGCCGGCGGGGCGAGGGCGGCACCCGCATGCCGTCGGGTGCGGGTCCCGGTGCCGGGTCCCCCGCCAGCCGCAGCAGCGCCCGCCACACGCGGTTCGCCTCGATCGTGGTCACCTTCTGCTCCAGCACCGCCGGCACGAGCGCGTCCCACGTCCGCTCGGTGCGGCCCAGCCGCAGCCACGGGGTCGTGCGCTGGAGCCGGGAGAGCAGCGGATGGCCGGCGCAGTCCAGGGCGGCGGCGTCGTCGGCCGCGCCGAGCCAGCCCGGCACCCGCCGGCCGGCCCACTCCGCCCCCGGCCCCCATGCGGCGACGCGGACCTCCCCGCCGGCAACGGTGATCCGGACGGCCGCCGCGCCGTCGGGCGTGGTCGTCACCCGCCAGGTCCCGTCCTGCTCGAACCGCAGGGTGGGGTCACCGGCCCCGCGCAGGTGCACCGCCAGCGTGCGCCGGACCTCCAGCGGCCAGTCCGGCCGGAAGGCGGACTCGAAGGCAGGTGCGGACACCGGCGTGCCGGCCGGCGTGGTGGTGCTCAGTGCGCGCTCCGGGGTGCGAGGTGACGGGTGCTGCCCGCCTCGGGTGCGTCAGCGGGGCACGACGGTACCCGGGATCAGCGGGGGGTCAGCTGAACCGGTCGCCGTGCCGGGACTCCACCGCGGCGAGCAGCTGCTTCACCCGTTCGGCGTCGCCCACCGGGCACACCATGGTCACGTCCGCCGTGTGCACCACGACGCAGTCGCGCACGCCCAGCAGCGTCACCAGGTGGTCCGGGTCGTCGGAGAGGACGACGTTGCCGGAGCTGTCGAGCAGCACCCGCAGGCCCCGGGCGGCGTTGCCGTCGTCGTCCGCCTCGAGGGTGTTCGCCAGCGCGGGCCAGGAGCCGATGTCGAGCCACTCGACGTCGAGGTCGACGACGGCGACCCGCCCCGGCTCGGCGGCCGCGGGCTCCAGGACGGCGTAGTCGACGCTGATCTTCGGCAGCGTCGGGAAGACCTCCGCCAGGACCGCGTCGCGCTCCGCCCCGGCCGGCGCCGCCACGATGCGGGCCAGGCCGGCCGCCGACTCCGGGAGGTGGTCGGCCAGGGCGTCCAGCACGGTCTGCGCGCGCCACACGAACATGCCGGAGTTCCAGAGGTACTCGCCCGAGGCGAGGTAGGCCTCGGCGGTCGCGCAGTCGGGCTTCTCCCGGAAGGACGCCGCCTCGGCCGCTCCGGGCACCTCCGTCGGCGCCCCCTTCTGCACGTAGCCGAAGCCGGTCGCGGGCGAGGTCGGTGTGACCCCGAGGGTCACCAGCGCCGTCGGCCGCACGCCGAGGAGGTCGTAGGCGGTGGTCAGCGCGGACACGAAGCGCTCGACCGGCCGGATGACGTGGTCGGCGCTGACGATGGCGAGCTCGGCGTCCGGGTCCACGTCGGCCACCAGCGCGGCGGCGAGGCCGACGGCGTTCGCGGTGTCGCGGGCGGTCGGCTCGAGCACCAGCCGGTCGGGGCGCAGCCGCGGCAGCGCGGCGCGGACCAGGTCGGCGTAGCGGGCCGCGGTGCACACCCAGATCCGGTCGGCCGGCAGCACCGCCTCGAGCCGGGTGAAGGCCTCGGCCAGCAGGCTGTGCGCGCCGCCGTCCTCGTCGGTCACGACGTCGAGCAGCTGCTTGGGGCGCCGGGCGCGGGACAGCGGCCACAGCCGGGTGCCCGAACCGCCGGCCATGATCACCGCGTGCCGCACGTCAGTCCTCCGTCGGAGCGGTGCCGGCCGGCGCACCCGGCCGGCGTCCGTCGCCGGCCCCGAGGACGTCGAGGTCCGCGGCGCGGCGCTGGAACCGGGCACCGGCGGCCACCCGGCCGCTGACGTAGGACAGCAGCATCCGGGCACCCAGGCCACCGCGGAGCGCACCGCGCAGGGGCAGGTGCCTCCGGCCGGGGTACTGCCCGGACATGTAGCGCAGCGCGCTGGCGTGGTGCACTCGCCGCATGCGGTACGGATCGCGCTGGGTCGCGTGCCCGCCCTCGTGGACGACGACGGCGGAGGGGACGTAGACGTGCAGCCAGCCGCGGTTGCCCAGCCGTTCGGCGAGGTCGACGTCCTCGAAGTACATGAAGTAGCCCGGGTCGAAGCCACCCACCGACCAGAACGCCTCCAGGTTCACCAGCAGGCAGGAACCCGACAGCCAGCCGGCCGGCCGCTCCCGCGGCGCCTCCCGCTCGCGCCGGTAGCGCGCCGTCCAGGGGTTGGCCGGCCAGGCCCAGCCCAGCAGTGCGTGCCCGGCACCGGTGGAGAGCCGGGGCAGGTCACGGGCCGAGGGGTAGAGGTCGCCGTCGGGCGTCTTGATCGCCGGTCCGATGGTGGCCGCCCGGGGCCAGCGCTCCGCCGCGGCCAGCAGCGCGTCGATGGAGCCGGGCTCGAAGTGCAGGTCGGGGTTGGCCACGATCGCGTAGCCGGTGGACAGCCCGGCCAGACCGGCGTTCGCCGCGGCGCCGTAGCCGATGTTGCCCCCGGTGCTGAGCACCCGCACGTTCCCGTGCTCGGCGGCGGTGCGCTCCGGCTCGCCGTCGGTCGAGCCGTTGTCCGCGAGGACGATCTCCACCGGGCGGGTCGTGGCGGCAGCGATCGACTCGACGAAACCGCGGAGCACCGCGCCGGGCGAGTAGGTGACCGCCACCACCCGCAGCGGGGGGTCGGCAGGGACGGATCGCATGCCGAGAACGTAACGGGCGGGGGAATCGGACAGGTGCGACCGCCCGCGCTCCCCCTCGGGAGAGGGGGTGGTCGTGTATCCATTGGACCGAAGCCGCGGGCCTCCCGGACCCGCTCTCGCACGACGACTCCCGAGGGCGGAGATGAACACGCAGGTGTCCCCGAGGACGACCACGACGGACCCGGCCCCGCCGCCGCGCCCGGCCGGCCGGGTCGGCGGACCGCGCGTCCTCCTCCCGTGGGTCCTCGTCCCCCTCGCCGTCGCCGTGGGGTACCTGGTCCTGCCCCCGGCGGCCGAGCTGCGCAGCCAGTACCAGGCCTCGGCCCTGGTCCTGGTGTCCGCACCGCTGCTCGGCTGGCTGCTGACCCGCCGCACGCCGGTCGCCCACCACTGGGCGGGGGCGGTGGTGGCCGCGCTGCTGCCCGCGCTGACCCTGATCTCGCTCAACGGCACCGACTGGTTCTTCTCCGGTCCGCGCGGGGACCAGTCCTTCCGCATGGAGTACGTCGCCCGGTTCGCCGACTCCCTGGCGCTGCAGGACTACACCTACCGGGACGTCCCGGCGTTCTACTCCCCCGGCTGGTTCTGGCTCCAGGGACTGGTCGCGCAGCTCGCCGACGTCGAGGCGTGGCAGGTCTACAAGTGGGCGTCGATCGTCACGCTCTACCTCGCGGCCGTCCTGGCCTTCACGCTGTGGCGGCTGACCTGCAGCACCCGGTTGTCGGCCCTGCTCGTCGCGGTGACCGTGGTGGGGCTGCCGGCCGCCGGGTCCGGCTGGCTGGGCGCGCAGACGCTGATGTTCTCCGGGGCGTACGAGCCCTACGCCTGGTTGGTGGCCCTGCCGCTGCCCGCACTGCTGGCCTGGTTCGCCGCCGCCCGGGGCCCCTTCTCCTGGGGCCGCGGCCTGGCCCTGGGAGCGGCGCTGGCGGGGGCCGCGTGGCTGTACCTCCTGTACGCGCTCGTGGCCGTGGTCGGCGTGCTGGTCCTCGTCGCGTGGCGACGGAACTCCGCCCGGCTGCGGGAGGTGGCGGTCGCCGGGGGCACCTCGATCGTGCTGGTCTCGCCGTGGCTGGGCCGGTTCCTGGTCGAGTACCTGGCCGCCGGGCTCCCGCCTGCGGCGGCGACCACCTGGGTCGAGGACGACTCCTACGTCAACCTGGTGACCATCAGCGCCTCCCCCTGGCTGTGGGCGGCGCTGCTGGGCGCCGTCGGGCTGCTGGTGCTCGACGGGGAGCGGCACCCGCGGGTCCGCGGCGTCCAGGCCCTCGGCGTCGCCGTGCTGCTGCTGGGCGCCGTCCAGCTGGTGGCCGGGCAGGCCTCGGGGGGCGTCCTGTTCCACCGGGTGCTGCTGGTGCTCGGGCTCTGCCTCCTCGCCGCGGCGACGCTCACGCTCGCGGTGGTCGGCCCGGACCTGGCGGCCCGCGCCGCCGGCGCCTGGCCGAGGGTGCCGCTGCGCCGGCTGGCCTTCGCCGCGCTCACCGTGCTGCTGTTCCTGAACCTCTCGGCGCACGCCCGCGAGTGGATGAACCGGGACGTCGACCTGAGCCGGCTGGCGCACAACCACCCGTATCCCGACGGCAGCCTCCCCGCCCTGGCCTCGACCGAGGGCCGGGAGGTGGCCGAGGACGAGGAGGGCGGCGAGGTGCCCGTGTCCGAGCTGTCCGAGGCGATCCGCGACTCGGCGCGCGCGGCCGGGCAGGCGGAGACCGGCGTCGTCCTCACCGATCGCATCTCGCTGCTGGCGACCCAGCCCTTCTACGCCTACCAGCAGTGGTGGGGGCTCTACGCCAACCCGCTGGGCGAGTACGCGGAGCGCCGGGCGTTCCTCGAGTCGCTCGAGGGGCTGCCGGCCGACGCCGTCGTGGAGCGGCTGCGCGCCGACGACCGGGCGCCCACCGTCTTCGCCCTGGAGGTGGACGACGGGGAGGTGACCTTCGACTCGACCGACCGGGACGCGGGCGGCGACCGCGGGAGCGCCTGGTCGGTCAGCTTCCCGGTGGAGCTCTTCGAGGGGCCGGACTTCGAGACCACGCGCGCCGGCGACTGGCTCGTGGCAGCCCTCCGGGAGGGGTGAGGTACCCCCGGTCGCGCCCGGCCGGATCGCCGTCTGCCGGTATCGTCAGCGATCGTGACTTCCTCCGGCCCTGAACTCGTCGTCGTCGGCTCCGGGTTCTTCGGCCTCACCGTGGCCGAGCGCGTCGCCACCCAGCTGGACCGGAAAGTGCTGGTCATCGACCGGCGGGACCACATCGGCGGCAACGCCTACTCCGCGCCCGAGCCGGAGACCGGCATCGAGGTGCACGTCTACGGCGCCCACCTGTTCCACACCTCCAACGAGCGGGTGTGGAACTACGTGAACCAGTTCACCGAGTTCACGGCCTACCAGCACCGGGTCTTCAGCATCTACCAGGGCCAGACCTACTCGCTGCCGATGAACCTGGCCACGATCGGCCAGTACTTCGGCCGCAGCTTCTCCCCCGCCGAGGCGCGCGCCCTGGTGGCCGAGCAGGCCGGCGAGATCGACACCGCCGAGGCCGCCAACCTCGAGGAGAAGGCCATCTCCCTCGTCGGACGGCCGCTCTACGAGGCGTTCATCCGCGGGTACACGAAGAAGCAGTGGCAGACCGACCCGACCGAGCTGCCCGCGGCGATCATCGCCCGCCTCCCGGTCCGCTACACCTTCGACAACCGCTACTTCAACGACACCTACGAGGGTCTCCCGAAGGACGGTTACACCGCCTGGCTGACCCGGATGGCCGAGCACCCGAACATCGAGGTGCGGTTGAGCACCGACTGGTTCGACGTGCGGGACGAGCTGCCGCAGGACGTGCCGACCGTCTTCACCGGCCCGATCGACAAGTACTTCGACTACGAGGCCGGCCAGCTGGGCTGGCGCACCCTGGACTTCGAGACCGAGGTCCTGCCGATCGGTGACTTCCAGGGCACGTCGGTGATGAACTACGCCGACGAGGACGTGCCCTACACCCGGATCCACGAGTTCCGGCACTTCCACCCGGAGCGGGACTACCCCACGGACAAGACCGTCGTGGTGCGCGAGTACTCCCGCGCCGCCGTCCCGGGTGACGAGCCGTACTACCCGATCAACACCCCCGAGGACCGCGCCAAGCTGGAGCGCTACCGCGAGCTGGCCGCGAAGGAGGCCGCGGAGAAGCGGGTTCTCTTCGGCGGCCGGCTGGGCACGTACAAGTACCTCGACATGCACATGGCGATCGGGTCGGCCCTCACCATGTTCGACAACCGCATCCGGCCCTTCTTCGACCAGGGCGGGTCGCTCGACGGCCGGCTGGAGGACTGACCACCTGATGACGACCACCACCGCGCGACCGGACGTCGCCGCACCGGCCGGCGCCGCCGGACCGGCCGGCACCCTCCTGCAGCGGGTGCTGATGCCGCGTCCCGAGGACCCGGCGAAGGTGCGCACGCTCTACGTCGAGGAGACCGCCGACCGGCTGGCCGTGGCCGACCGCGCCGGCGGCTCGCTCGGCGCAGGCACGGAGATCTCGTTCGCGACGTACTTCAACGCGTTCCCGGCGGGCTACTGGCGGCGCTGGACGACGCTGCCCAGCGTGCTGCTGCGGCTGGAGCTGCGCGGCACGGGGCGGGTGGACGTGCACCGCTCCAAGGCCGACGGCACCGCCGTGCACGACCGGTCGATCCCGGTCCCGGCGGACGGCACCGTCGAGCTCGAGCTCGACCTCACGCCGTTCGTCGACGGCGGCTGGTACTGGTTCGACCTCGTCGCCGACGAGGACCTCACCCTGGTGCAGGCCGGCTGGTACGCCACCCGCGCGCCCGAGCGCAAGGGCCGCCTGGCCGTGGGCATCTGCACCTTCAACCGCCCGGCCGACTGCGTGGCGGCGATGTCGACCATCGCGTCGGACCCCGTCGTCTCCGGCGAGCTCTCCGCCGTCGTCGTCGCCGACCAGGGGAACAAGAAGGTGCGCGACGACGCCGGGTTCGCCACCACGGCCGACGCGCTCGGCGACCGGCTGCAGCTGGTCGAGCAGGGCAACCTCGGCGGCAGCGGCGGGTTCGCCCGCGCCATGTACGAGACGCTCGAGCACACCGACGCCACGCACCTGCTCTTCCTCGACGACGACGTGCAGCTCGAGGCCGACAGCCTGCACCGCGCCCTGACGTTCAGCCGGTACACGACCGACCCGATGCTCGTCGGCGGCCAGATGCTGCACCTGCAGAACCGTTCCGTGCTGCACACGATGGGCGAGGTCGTCGACCGGCACGCCTTCCTGTACCGCCCCGCGGCCCACGCGGTGATGCAGCACGACTTCGCCGAGGAGTCGCTGCGGGAGACCCCGGAGCTGCACCGCCGGGTCGACGTGGACTACAACGCCTGGTGGATGTGCCTGATCCCCCGCGAGGTGCCCGAGAAGATCGGCCTGCCGCTCCCCCTGTTCATCAAGTGGGACGACGCCGAGTACGGGCTGCGCGCCAAGGCGGCCGGCTACCGGACGGTGACGCTGCCGGGTGCGGCGATCTGGCACCTCGCCTGGACCGACAAGGACGACGTCAGCGACTGGCAGGCCTACTTCTTCGCGCGCAACCGGCTGATCGCGGCGGCGCTGCACAGCCCGCACACCGACGGCGGCGGCATCCCGGCCAGCGCGGTGAAGGCCGACCTCAAGCACCTGCTGAAGCTCGAGTACTCCGCGGTCGCGCTGCACATCAAGGCCTACGAGGACTTCCTGGCCGGCCCCTCGGCGGTGTTCGCGTCGCTGCCCACGGCGCTGGCCGACGTCCGCGCGCTGCAGCAGCAGTACCCCGACAGCCGCGTGGTCACCACCGACGTGCCGGACCCGGAGCTGGACGCCGTCGTCGTCGAGGGCATGGCGGAGCCCCCGGTGGGCAAGGTCGCCGTCGCCAAGGCGCTGGTGCGTGCGGCCCGCCAGGCGGTCCGGCCGGCCCGGCCGGCGGACGAGCGGCCGCAGCTGCAGGTGCCCGCCCAGGACGCGCAGTGGTTCGTGCTCTCCCGGCTGGACAGCGCCACCGTGGGCACCGCCGACGGCCGCGGTGTCACGTTCCGGCACCGCGACCCGGCCACCGCCAAGCGGCTCGGGAAGCGGTCACTGGAGCTCAACCGCGAGATCCGCCGCCGTTTCCCGGAGCTGTCGGAGCAGTACCGCGCGGCCTGGGACGACCTGACCTCCCAGGAGGCCTGGCAGACCGCGTTCGGCCTGCCCAGGGACTCCTGACCGCACGGTCCATCCCTCAGGGGCGGGTGAACCGCTCCCGGCGCCCCTGCCGGACCAGGCCCAGCCAGGTGCGCAGGCCGGCGAGGTCGCCGCGCGCGAGGAAGAACCAGGAGAACCGCACCAGCTCCAGCGGGAACAGCCAGCGCATGCCCGGCTGGGCCATCAGGTACCCGCGGTTGCGGTACGTGAAGAAGCGCTTGGTCTCGTCCGCCGGGTACTGCGCCGACAGCCGCCCGCCCAGGATGGGCCGGAACTCCTCGGTGCCTTCCGGGTGCAGGTAGGCGGCGCGCAGGCAGGTGCCGAACCGCAGGCCGGACCGGACCAGGCGGCGGTGCACCTCGGTCTCGTCCCCGCGCAGGAAGAGCCGGTAGTCCGGCACGCCCACGGCGTCGAGCGTGTCGGCCCGGAACAGCGCGCCGTTGAACAGCGACGCGTACCCGGGCAGCAGGTCCATGCCCGCGAAGTCCGCGCGCGTGCGGCGCCAGCGCAGCCCCCGGCGCAGGGGGAAGGCCAGCCGGTCCGGGTCGGCCTTGTCGACGACGGCCGGGCTGACCTCGGCCAGGTCGTGGGTGAGCGCGCAGTCGAGCAGGGTGGCCAGGACGGTCTCGTCGGCCGGACGACCGTCGTCGTCGGCGCACCAGACCCACTCGGCCCCCTGCGCGAGCGCGGTGAGGATGCCCAGCGCGAACCCCCCGGCCCCGCCGAGGTTCCGGTGCGAGGGCAGGTAGACGGTGGCGACGCCGGCCGCCGCGACCACCGCAGCGGTCTCCTCGTCGGCTCCGTTGTCCACGACGACGACGCAGTCGACGGGCCGGCTCTGCCCGGCCAGGGCGGCCAGGCTCTCGGCCAGCAGCGCCGGGCGCCGGTGGGTGACGACGACGGCGACGACCGGCCCGGTCGGCTCCGCGCCGGCGGCCGGGACGGGCGCCGGCGCGCTCACGTGCGGCTCGCCGCGTCGTCGAGCCAGGGGTCCTTGCCCTTGTAGGCGGTGAGGACCTCCCGCAGGCCGCCGCGCTGCTTGACCTGGCCGTGCTCCATCCAGATGGCCGAGGTGCACAGCCGGCGGAGGAACTCGTCGGAGTGCGAGGCGAAGACCAGCAGGCCGGCCCGCTTCACCAGCTCCTCCAGGCGGTCGCGCGCCTTCTCGAGGAAGGCGGCGTCGACGGCGCCGATGCCCTCGTCGAACAGCAGGATCTCCGGGTCGATGCTGGTCACGACGCCCAGGGCCAGCCGGACCCGCATGCCGGTGGAGTAGGTGCGCAGCGGCATCGCCAGGAAGTCGCCCAGCTCGGTGAAGTCGGCGATCTCGTCGACGCGGGACTCCATCTGCTTGCGGGTCATGCCCAGGAACAGGCCGCGGATCATGATGTTCTCGTAGCCGGAGATCTCCGGGTCCATCCCGACGCCGAGGTCGAAGACGGGCGCGACCCGGCCCTCGATGAGCGCCGACCCGCTGGTGGGCGCGTAGATGCCCGAGAGCAGCCGCAGCAGCGTCGACTTGCCCGCGCCGTTGTGGCCCACGAGGGCGACGCGGTCGCCCTCCTCGATCGTGAGGCTGATGTCGTGCAGGGCCTGGATGACGGGCACCTTGCGGTCGTCGGAGCTGATGTTGCCGCCGACCATGCCGAGGACGGCCTTCTTCAGCGACCGGGTCTTGGCGTCGAAGATGGGGAAGTCGACGCTCGCCTGCCGGGTCTCGATGCGGACCACGTGGGAGTTCCTCTCTGCGGGCGGCTCAGACCCAGTAGGGGACGCGCGTGCGGTAGCGGCGCATCGCCCACAGGGTCACCGCCCAGCCGACGAGCGTGATGCCCACGACGACGGCCCAGTGGTGCCAGACCGTCTCCTGGCCGAGCATCGGCCGCCGGATGATCTCGATGTAGTGCAGGACGGGGTTGATCTCGGCGAGGCGGGCCCGCTCGGCGATGGCCGGGTTCGGACTGTTGAGGAAGTCCTCGTAGATCCACACGATCGGCGTCAGGAAGAACGTCAGCTGCACGACGCTGCCGACGATCGGGTTGAGGTCGCGGAACCGGCTGCTCGCCATGCCGAAGAGCAGCGCGATCCAGGCGCCGTTGACGGCGAGCAGCGCGAAGGCGGGGAACGCCAGCAGGCTCGACCAGTCGAGCGGCTGCGGGAAGATCACCAGCATCACCGCGTAGACGATGAGGTTGTGCGCGAACAGCAGCGTCTGGCGCCACACCAGCCGGTAGACGTGCACCGAGATCGGGGCCGGCAGGTGCTTGATCAGCCCCTCGTTCTTGATGAAGACGTCGGCACCCTCGAGGATGCAGCCGGAGATGAAGGCCCAGACGATGAATCCGACGAGGATGTAGGGCAGCTGCGTCTCGAGCGGGTTGCCGAACAGGCCCGCGTAGAGGATCCCCAGCGCGATGGCGGTGACCGCCATGCTGATGGTGATCCAGATCGGGCCGAGCACCGAGCGGCGGTACCGCTGACGGATGTCCTGCCAACCCAGGTGCGCCCACAGCTCGCGGGACCGCCAGCCGGCGACGAGGTCCTTCCTGGCACCTCCCCAGGCAGCGTTCGACGACGCGGTGACAGCCACGTTGGTCGAGGCTACCGGCCGCGGCGCGAGCCCCGGCGCACTCGGTGGTACCAGGGGCGGTCGGGGCTGACGGGTCCGCAGAGGCGCACCGTCCGCCCGGCGGCGGTCACCCGGGACGCACATCCCCCGCGGCTACCCTCGCCGCATGTCCTCGGCCCGGCCGGCGCAGGGGCGGGCAGCACACCCACGTCTGCCCCTGATCCTGCTCGCGGCGCTCTCCCTGCTGTCCTCCGTCGCGTTCGTCCTCGCGCCGGTGGAGCGCCCGGAGGCCGTCTACGGCTGGCCGTCGGCCCCGGGCGACGCGACGTCGGTCGCCATCCCGCTGATGCTGGAGCGGCCCGACCTGGTGCGCGCCGAGTGGGACTGCGCCGCGGCACGGGCGGCCGACGACGGCACCGTCCTGCTCGCCACCACCGCCCTGGACCCGCCTCCCGGCGACGCCGGGCTCGCCGGGGGGCTGCGGGTCGCGGTCGAGGGAGGGGACGTGGTCGTCCGCTCCGGGGGCGCCGACCTCGCCGAGCGGTCGATCCCCGGCTCCGGTGACTGCGCCTGGGAGCTCTCCTCCACCGCCGGGTCCACGACGCTGCGCCTGGACGGCGAGGTCGTGGCCGAGGAATCCGGCGACGTGCGTCCGGCGGTCGCGGGCGTGTTCAGCGACGTCACCGACCCGGCCGGGCTGTCGGTCGCGGTCACCGCCGACACGGTCTTCCAGACCTCCCCCACCCCGCTGAAGCAGGCACTGGCGGTGCTGGCCGTGCTCGCGCTGGCCGCGGCCGCCGTCCTCGTCGTCCGGACGGGGCGGCGCACCGACCCGGCCGGGACGGGCTCGCCGGCTGCTCCCGCCGCCCGCGCGGGCGGCGGCGTCCTGCGGCTGGGGGTCGACGCGGTCGTCGTCCTGGGCCTGGCGGTGTGGACCGTCATCGGGCCGATGACCGTCGACGACGGCTACATCTCCGGCATCATCCGCAGCCGGGACGAGAACGGCTTCGTCGGCAACGTCTACCGCTGGTTCAACGCCCCCGAGGCGCCGTTCGGCTGGCACTACGAGTTGCTGGACCTGTGGTCGGAGGTCGGCCAGAGCACCCTCTGGTTGCGGGTGCCCTCGTCCCTGCTGGGGATCGCGACCTGGCTGCTGATCTCCCGGGGGCTCCTGCCGCGGCTGGGGCGCTTCGCGGCGGCCCGGTCGACCTATGCCGTCGCCGCGGCGACCTTCGCGCTGTGGTGGCTGCCCACCAACCTGGGCCTGCGCCCCGAGGCGTGGGTCGCCGCCGGACTCGCCGCCGTCATGGTCCTGGTCGAGCGCGGGCTGCGGCTCGGCCGGCCCGCACCGCTGCTGCTCGGGCTGGTGGTCGCCGGGGCGACGCTCGCGGTGACCCCCACCGGGGCGGTCGCCTTCCTGCCCTTCCTGGCCGCGGCGGTGCCGATCCTCCGGCTCGCCCGCAGCTTGCCCCTCGGGTTGCCGGCCCTGACCGTCGTGGCCGTGGCGTCGGCCGGGACGGCCCTGCTGCTGGTGTTCGCCGACCAGAGCCTGGCCTCCCTCGGCGAGGCCAACCGCGTCCGCAGCGCCCTGCCCGGTTCGCTGCCCTGGTCCGACGAGCCCCAGCGCTGGTACCTGCTGCTGTCCAACGAGGACCTGCAGGGCTCCCTGGGCCGGCGGGTGCCGGTGCTGCTGGCCGTGGTCGCGGCTCTCGGGGTCGTGTGGCAC
The DNA here is from genome assembly GCA_042090795.1 of Blastococcus sp. GTDB lineage: Bacteria > Actinomycetota > Actinomycetes > Mycobacteriales > Geodermatophilaceae > Blastococcus. The sequence goes on from JBELIQ010000013.1 coordinate 38,723, forward strand.
CGGGTCTCGGCGCGCTGGCCCGGCACCGCGGACCGCGACGTCGCCGGACGCCTGGCCGCCACGTTCGGCCTGTCCCTGCTGGTCCTCCTGGCGACGCCGACGAAGTGGACGATGCACTTCAGCGCGCTGGTCCCGGTCGGGACCGCGCTCGTCGTGGTGGCGGTGCACCTCTTCGGCCCGGGGCTGCGCGCCGGATCGGCCGGTGGGCGGATCCCCACGGCGGCCCTCGCCCGGACCGCGGTGCCCCTCGCGATCGTGCTCCTCGTCGGCGCCCAGTCCTGGGCCGGGCTGAACCGGTGGGCCTACCTGTCCGACCTGGGCGTGCCGTGGAACGACACCCCGCCCGAGGTGCTCGGGCTGAGCATCTCCTCGATGTTCCTGATCCTCGCCCTGCTGGTGAGCGGAGCAGCCGCCGCGACGGTGATCTGGGCCCGGGCCCGCGACGTCGAGGACGTGCGCGTGCCGCTGGCCCGGTACCTGCCTTCCCCCGGCCTGGTGGCGGTGGCGCTGATCGTGCTCACGGTCGCGCTCCAGCTGGGCAGCTTCGTCCAGGCCACCCGCGCGCAGCAGGGCAGCTACTCCCTGGCGTCCGACGCGGCCGCGACCCTCGGTGGTGAACCGTGCGGGCTGGCCGAGGAGCTGCGGGTGGAGCCCGACCCGGCCGAGGGGCTGCTCGCCCCGGCGGAGGGCCTCCCCGGGACCGACGGCGAACCGGTGCTCGACGGGTTCGCCGCGGTGCCCGACGGCCGGGTGCCGACCGGCCCGGACCTGACGACGGCCGGCGTCGACCTACCCGGCTGGGCAGCCACCGGCCGCACCGCCGAGGACAGCCGCGAACCCGCCCGCCTGGTCACCGGGTGGTTCGAGGTCCCGGACGCGTTCCTCGCGGAGGACCGCCCGCTCGTCGTGACGACCAGCGGCGACCGGCCGGCGGGCACGAGCGTGGTGGCCGAGTTCGGCAGCATCGGCGACGGCGGCGTGCAGGTCGTGGACAGCGTCCCGGTGCCCGACATCGATGGCGCCCCCTCCGCCCGCGACGGCCGGGTGGCCCCGGGCGCGGTGCCGGCGGAGGCCGGGCTGGTCCGGCTGGTCGCCGAGGACGGCGGAGTCGAGGGCGACGTGCCGCTGGCGGTGTCGGTCCCGAGGGTGCCGGTCACGGTGCCGTTCCAGGACGTCGTCGATCCCGGCACGCCGGCGCTGGTCGACTGGCCGGTCGCCTTCGTCTTCCCCTGCCAGTCGCCGGCCGTGCAGCAGAACGGCCTCACCGACGTCCCGGAGTGGCGGATCTCCCCCGACCCCGCCGACGCCGGGGACATCGTCGTCCAGGAGGAGCTCGGCGGCCCCTACGCACCTGCCCGTTCCCTGGTGGACCAGGAGCAGGTGCCGGTGTACCTCCCCGACCGCCCGCTCGAGCGCCCCGTCTCCCTCTACGCCTGGGAACCCCGGACCGAGCTGGCCGAGCCGGTGCGCCGGATCACCACGGAGACGGTCGCCGGCTGGGCGGGCTGATCCTCCGACCGTTCCTCCCCGGTGTGACCAGTGCGACCACGGAGGGCTCCCGTGACGAGGCGGGCGTGGGCGTCCCCGCCGGGCCGGCTCAACCTGTGTCGGACGACCGATCGGTGCGCCCGTCCGATCTAGCATCGCGTGTACCGCCGAGCAGCCGCCAGCAGTGAGGACCTCCGTGAGCCGAGACCGGAACGAGCCCGACGACCGTCACGGTCGTCCGCTCCCGCCGAGCCTCGACCCGCGAGCCGGCCGCCCGCCGCGCAGGACGACGGACCGGGGCGCCTCCGCCGCCGGGGGCTCCGGCCGGACCGGTGCCGGTGCCCGCCGTGCCGCCATGGGCGCACGCGCGGTGGCCACCGTGCTGTCGCTGGTGCTGCTGGTCGCCAGCGGCTGGGGGTGGTACCTCGGCCAGGTGGCGGACGCTTCGGTCAACCGCACCGACGCCATCCCGTCCGACGGCAACGAGGGCGGCGGCGGCTCGGCGATGAACCTCCTGCTGGTCGGCAACGACAGCCGCACGACGCTGTCCGACGAGCTCAAGTCCCAGCTGCACACCGGTGGCGACCAGGGTTTCAACACCGACACGATGATCCTCGTCCACGTGCCGGCCGACGGGTCCCGGGCCGCGTTCGTCTCCTTCCCGCGCGACTCCTACGTGGAGATCCCGGGCTACGGGAAGGACAAGCTCAACGCGGCCTACGCCTACGGCCGGCAGAACGCCCCGGACGACGCCCCGGAGGAGGAGAAGTCGGGGCAGGGCGCGCAACTGCTGGTGCAGACCATCAGCGGCCTCACCGGCCTGAAGATCGACCACTACGCCGAGATCGACCTGCTCGGCTTCTTCAACCTCACCGAGGTCGTGGGCGGGGTCGAGGTCAACCTGTGCGCGCCCGTCGACGACCGCAGGTACTCCGGGGCCGTCTTCCCGGCCGGGCCCCAGGTCATCTCCGGCGCCGACGCCGTCAAGTTCGTGCGCCAGCGCCACGGGCTGCCCCGGGTCGACCTCGACCGCATCGTCCGCCAGCAGGTCTTCATCGGCGGTGTGCTCCGCAAGATGCTGTCCGAGGACGTGATGCTGGACCTGGGCCGGCAGCGCGAGCTCGCCGAGGCCGCCTCCAAGGCGCTCACCGTCGACCGGAACCTCGAGCTGCTCGATCTCGCCCAGCAGATGCAGACGGTCACCGCCGGCAGCATCAAGTTCCAGACCATCCCGATCGTGACCCCCGACGGGCGTGACGAGCAGGGCCGCTCGATCGTCCAGCTCGAGGACGAGGAGACCCTGCACGCCTTCTTCGCCGACCTCTCGGCGGAGCCGGCGAAGCCCGCGACGACCCCCGCCCCGACCAGCGAGGCGCCCCCCACGGCGGCGCCGTCGGAGGTCACCGTGGAGGTCTTCAACGGCTCGGGCACCTCCGGCCTCGCGGGCACCGCGGCCGATGCGCTCACCGAGGCCGGGTACGTCGTCGGCAGCACCGGCAACGCGGACTCGATGGACTACACCCGGACCGAGATCCGCTACGCCACCGCCAGCAAGGCGCAGGCGACGACGCTGGCCACCGCGGTCCCGGGCGCGAAGCTCACCGCCGACGAGGACGTGCCGGCCGGCACGACCCACCTGGTGATCGGCTCGGACTTCAACGGCATCGGGCAGGCGGTGACCCAGCAGCCCGCCCCCGAGAAGACCGAGGGCGCCCCTGCCCGCACCGCCGCCGACTCCTCCTGCATCAACTGACGGCGACGCGTCGCCGCCCGGTTCCCGGCTGTTAACCTCGGCGGACCTTGTCCGGCGTCGATGGTCCCGGTGCTCGTGCGCGGCGCCCAGCCCACAGAGGAGACGCGCCCCTGCTGTCCCACCTGGTCCTGGACGACGACGGCCTCTCCTTCGACGCCTCGCCCGAGGACGACGACCGCGTGCTCGACCTGCTGCTCGCCGGACGGCGGATCTGGTCGTTCCGCGTCTCGGCGACCGAGCCCGGTACGTCGGGTGAGCCGCACCGCCGCCGGCTGCCGTGGCCGCGGCCGCTGCGGCCGTACCTGACCGGCACCGGCACGATCGGCCTGCGCCCCATCGACGGCGGCTCGGACGTGCTGACCGCCGCCGCGCGGTTCGGCGACGGCGACCGGCCGCTCCGGTTCGACGACCGCCACGGCATCGGGCTGGTCATCAACAAGTTCGGGCGCATCGGCCATGCGCTGGCCGACTACGACCCCGGCATGGTGCCGCGGCTGCTGGACAACCTCGACCGCGTCCGGGCGGCGCTCGCCGAGCACCGGCCCGACCTGCCCGTCTACGTCATGAGCGGCACCCTGCTCGGCCCCTACCGGGACGGCCGGATCATGCCGCACGACGACGACGCCGACCTCGGCTACCTGAGCGCGCACAGCCACCCCGCCGACGTGGTCCGCGAGGCCTTCCAGCTGGGCCGGATCCTGCGCGCCGCCGGGCTGGACGCCATCCGCGCCTCGGCCGGCCACGTGCAGGTCCACTTCAGCCACGAGGGCCGGCCCGATGCCTACGTCGACCTCTTCACGGGGTTCATCGACGAGCAGGGCTGGTGGCAGCACACCTTCGCGATCCGGCTGCAGGCGCGCCGCGACCAGGTCGTCCCCACGATCACCGTCGACGTGGAGGGCCGCCCCGAGCCCGCGCCCCGGGAGCCGGAGCTCATGCTCGAGGCCAACTACGGCCCGGGGTGGAAGGTGCCCGACCCCTCCTACCGGTTCGACATCCCCCGCTCCGTCCAGGACCGGTTCTGGGGCTGGTTCTCCGACTACGGCATGGACCGCACCATGTGGGAGGACTTCTACCGCTACGACATCGAGGGCGCCCGCGTGCCGCTGGGCAGCACGCCGTCGGGCTACGCCCGCTGGCTGGCCGGCCGGATCCCCCCGGGCAGCCGGGTGCTGGAGCTCGGCACCGGACGGGGTCACGACGCGCTGTGGCTGGCCGCGCAGGGGTTCGACGTCGAGGCGCTGGACTACGTGCGCTGGCCCGTGCGCGCGGCCACCGAGGCCGCCGAGGAGCAGGGCTCGACGGCCCGTTTCCGGGTGCTCAACCTCTACGACCTGCGCCGGGTGATCACCCTCGGCGCCGAGCTGGCCGCCCGCCGGGAGCCGCTGGTCGTCTACGGCCGGGGGCTGCTCGGCAACTACTGGGACATCGGGCGGCCCATCCTGCTGCGCGGGCTGTCGATGCTGCTGCGCAGCGGCGGGCAGGCGCACCTGGACGTGCCCCGCACCAGCCTGCTCCCCCAGCCGGGCACCGGCGTCCCGATGCACCGGGCGGTGCCGGTGGACACGCTGCGCGCGGAGCTGGCCCCCTACGGGCTGCGGATCGACGAGGTGCACGACGCCGACGAGGTGGACGGGCACACGCCCTGGGAGACGGGCACCGACCCGCTCCCGACGACGAGGATGGTGGTGACATGGCAGCGACCGGTGCGGTGAAGCGGCTGGTGCGGGCCCCGGCGAAGGCGTTCCGGAAGGCCCTCTTCCCGGACTACGAGGCAGTGCTCCGCGACATCCGGCTGGCCTTCGACTCCCTCAAGGCCGCGCACCGCGGCATCGCCGACCTGCAGGTGGAGAACGCCGCGCTGCGGTCCCGCCTGGACGAGGCGTACGGACGCCTGGACGAGGCGCTGCCGCGACTGGCCGAGGGCCTGCTCGAGGAGCGCCGGCTCAACCTGCGCATCGCCGAGCTGACCGACCTGGTGACCGAGGTCGTGCTGCCGCTGCACGACCGGGACATCGACCCCGGGCAGCTGCAGAGGCTGGCTCCGGACACCCTCTGAGACGTCCGCACCCGCGGCCACCCCCGTCCGCCGGGGACGGGGGTCGGCTCAGAAGGGCAGCCGGCGGAACACCGCGCGCGGCGTGTGGCGCAGGCCGCTCATCACCCAGCGCATCGCGCCGGGGACCCACACGGTGTGCCGGCCCTTGCGGACGCCGGTGACGATCGCCTCGGCCACGGCCTCCGGCGTCGTGGACAGCGGCGCCTCGGCCATGCCCTCGGTCATCTTCGACCGCACGAAACCGGGCCGGACGACCAGCACCGACACCCCGGTGCCCACGAGGGAGTCGGCCAGGCCCGAGTAGAACGCGTCCACACCGGCCTTGGTGGAGCCGTAGACGTAGTTGGACCGCCGGGCCCGCTCCCCGGCCACGGACGACAGCACGACGATCGCCCCGTGGCCCTGGCTGCGCATCCGGTTGGCCAGGGCCGTGCCGACGACCACCGGGGCCACGTAGTTCACCTGCCCGAGCGCACCGGCCGCACCGGGGTCGGCGGCGAGCTGCTCCTGGTCGCCGAGCTGACCGAAGGCGACCACCGCGACGTCGATGTCCGCACCGGCCGCGGCGGCGGCGACCATGCGCTCGGGCGAACCCGGGTCGTCGGCGTCGAAGTCGACGACGTCGACGTCGGCACCGGCGGCTCGGAGCTCGTCGGCCACGGCGGCCCGGCGCGGGGAGTTCCGCGCCGCGACGACGACGCGCAGCGGCCGCTCGGCCAGGTAGCGGCGGGCGGTGGCCACGGCGATGTCGGAGGTTCCGCCGACGAGCAGCAGCGAGCTCGGGGATCCGAGGGCGTCGATCACAGCGAGAGCCTCCTGGCCAGGTCGGACGTGAACACACCGTCGGGGTCCACCCGCTCGCGGACCGCGCGGAACTCCTCGAGCCGCGGGTACATCCGCGCGAAGGTCTCCGGGCGGACCCGGGAGTCCTTGGCCAGGTAGGTCCGTCCCTCGGCGGCGACGACGACCTCGTCCAGGGAGTCGAGCAGACCGGCCAGCCCCTTCATCACGGGGATGTCCAGCGCCAGCGTCCACCCCGGCGACGGGTAGGACAGCATGCCGGGGTTGCCGGGGCCGAAGCGCTTGAGCACGGCGAGGAAGGACGCCGTCCCGAACGAGCTGAGCCGGTCCAGCACCTCGCGCATGGCCTCCTCCTGCCCGAAGGGCACGGTGACCTGGTACTGCACGAAGCCGCGCGGGCCGTAGATGCGGTTCCAGCCGCCCACGGCGTCGAGCGGGTGGAAGAAGGTCGGGATGCTCTGCAGCTGGTCGCGCTTCTTCTTGGGCGACTTGCGGTACCAGAGCTCGTTGAACGCCGCGACCGTGGCCAGGTTCAGCAGCCCGGGCGGGAAGACGTCGGGGACCGACACCTTGATCGAGCCGTGGTAGGCCAGCGGGTCGGCCTTCCGCTTCTCCGGCAGCTCGTCGAGCGTGGCGAAGCGGCCGCGGGTGACCACCGAGCGGCCCATGCGCCGCCCCTTGGCCAGCGTGTCGATCCAGGCGACCGAGTACTCGTAGAGGTGGTCGGTCTCGGCCAGCAGCGTCATGAGCGAGTCGAGGTCGGGCGTGCGGTCGGTGTCGACCAGGCAGCGCGAGGACTCGATCCGCTTCAGCTGCACCTGCGCGCGCAGGATCACCCCGGTCAGGCCCATGCCGCCGGCGGTGGCCCAGAAGAGGTCCGGGTCCTGCTCGGGGCTGACCCGCCGCACCTCGCCGTCGGCGGTGAGCAGGTCCAGCCACCGGACGTGCTGGGCGAAGCTGCCCGCGACGTGGTGGTTCTTGCCGTGGATGTCCGCCCCGATGGCCCCCCCGACGGTCACCAGGCGGGTGCCCGGCGTCACGGGCACGAAGAAGCCCTGCGGGACGAAGCGGTTCATCAGCTCGTCCAGCGAGATGCCGGCCTCGACGTCGACCAGACCGGTCTCCGGGTCGAAGGACAGCACGCGGGCGGCCGCGGTCATGTCCAGCACGTGGCCACCGGCGTTCTGCGCCGCGTCGCCGTAGCTGCGGGCCAGACCGCGGGCCACCACACCACGACCGCCGGCGGCGGCGAGCACCGCACGCACCTCGGCGTCGTCGTGGACGGGGGTGAGCACCGCCGGCGTCGGCGCGGTGCGGCCCCAGCCGTGGAGAGCCACGGCTTCGCCGGCCCCGTCCAGGGGCCCGCGCCGAGCCTGCGAGGCGTGGGGGGGACGGGGTGTTTCGTCAGACATCGAAGACTCCCAACGCCATGGTGCCCACCCAGAGCACACCGAGGCAGAGCAGCACGCGGTCGTGCAGGACGATCTCCTCGGGTGCGCCGGCGGAGCCCTTGTCCACGTCCACCGCGTACCTGAGGATCGCCATGACGAACGGGGCGATGGAGATGGTCGACCACGGGATGCCCTCCTGCGTCTCCCCCATCTCGAAGGCCCACAGGCTGTAGGCGGTGACCGCCACGCCGGCCGAGAGGCTCCACACGAACCGCAGGTAGCTCGCCGAGTACTCCTTCAGCGTCTTGCGCGTCGCGGCGGCGTCGCCGACCAGGACCAGCTCGGAGTAGCGCTTGCCGGCGACCATGAACAGCGAGCCGAAGGCGGCGACGAGCAGGAACCACTGCGACAGCACCAGCCCGGCCGCCACGCCCCCGGCGATGCCGCGGAGCAGGAAGCCCGAGGCGACGACGGCGAGGTCGATGACCGGCTGGTTCTTGAGGAACACGCAGTAGGCCAGCTGGATGACCACGTAGCTGGTCAGCACCCACGCCAGCTCGGGACGGGTGAGCAGCACGGCGGCCACCAGCGCGACGGTGAACAGCACGGCGGCCATGACCAGGGCGAGCCAGCGCGGCACGATGCCGGCGGCGATCGGCCGGAACCGCTTGCGCGGGTGCCGACGGTCCTCCTCGACGTCGATCGTGTCGTTGACCAGGTAGACGGCGGACGCGGCGAGGCAGAAGAGCACGAACGCGGCGGCGGTCGGCCCCATGACGTCGGGGTTGAAGATCTCCCCCGCGGCCAGCGGGGCGGCCAGGACCAGCACGTTCTTGACCCACTGGCGGGGTCGCAGCGCCCGCACCAGGCCCCAGGCGAAGCTCCCCCGGAAGCCGGGGAGGCGGGGGGCCGGCTCCGGAGCGGACGAGGTCTCGTCGGGAACCGGCGCCGTCGTGGCCTCCGGCGCCAGTGCGGGGCTCGACTGGGGATGCACGGTCACGCCTTCCTGCCTGGGTGTCTGGTCATGCGGCGCCGCACGGCCGTGGCCACGCCCGCGCCGAGCACGGCGCCGGACACCACGTCCGAGGGGTAGTGGACGCCCAGGAGCACCCGGGAGACCAGCATGACGCCGGTCAGCGCCACCATGGGGGGACGCCCGACCATGGGTCCGAAACCGACGGCGGCCGCCGCCGTCGAGCAGCTGTGCGCGCTGGGGAAGGACAGCCGGCTCGGCGTCCCCACCAGCGCCGGGACGTCCTCCAGCGCGGGCCGCACCCGGCGGACCACGCGCTTGACCGCCACACCCGCGGCGTGCGCGGCGACGACGCCGGTGATGCCGGCCGCCCACTCCTCGCGCCGGCGGCCGGCGGCCCACCCGGCCGCGCCGAGGGCCAGCCAGCCGAGCGCGTGCTCGCCGAAGTGCGACAGACCACGGGCGACGGGGACGGCCGGGGTGCTCCCGAGCGCGCGGCGCGTGGAGCGGAGCACCGCGTGGTCGATCCGGATCAGGGCAGCGCTCGGTGCGGTCATCGAGTGACGACTGTAGACGGGCAGCCGCGCCGTTGCCGGGACCACGCGGGGCGGACCGATCCGTCGCAACACTGCCTGCCACTCTTGACCCGTGTCCACCACCCGACCCGCGCCGTCCGGCGCCGGGCTGCCGGAGCTGCCGGGCGAGCTGCTCGCCGCGGTCGTCCGCAGGAACGCCGCCGCCCCCCTGCTCACCGCCTACGACGACGCGACCGGCGACCGCGTGGAGCTGTCCGCGGCCACGCTGGCCAACTGGGTGGCCAAGACCGCGAACCTGCTGCAGGACGAGTTCGACGTCGGGCCGGGCAGCACGGTGGCCCTGGCGCTGCCCGTCCACTGGCAGACCGCAGCGGTGCTGCTGGCCACGTGGAGCTGCGGTGCCGCGGTGCTGGACACCGCCGCCGAGGACGACGACCGGCTCGCCGACGCCGCCGTCGTCCTCGCCGACCGGGACCGGCTGCCGGCCCTGGAGGACGTGCTCGGGGCCGACGGGGCGGAACTGCTCGGGCTCTCGCTGCACCCGCTCGGGATGGGCATGACCGACTACGTGGGACCGGCCCGGGACTTCGCCCTGGAGGTGCGGGCGCACGGCGACTTCTTCGCGCCGTGGCAGCCGCCGGACCCGGCCGCACCGGGTCTGGTGACCGGCGGGCTGACGCTGGCCCTCGGCGGCCTGGTCGCCGCGGCCGGCGAGCTCGCCACCCGGCTCGGCATCCGGTCCGACGACCGGGTGCTGGTCGATGCCGACACCGCGGCGGAGGCCGGGCCCGTGGCGTGGCTGCTCGCGCCGCTCGTCGCGGGCGCGTCCACGGTGCTGGTCCGCCATCCCGCCGTCGACGGCCTCGCACACCGAGCGGCCACCGAGCGCGTGACCGCCACCCTGGGCCCGAGGATCGAGGGGGTCCGCGCGCTCGGCGCACCGGCCTGAGGCGCTTCGCGGCCGGCGCGTTCCGCGACGCGCCGTGATCGGGCGGTTACTGGACGCGGACGGTCGGTTCTTGGTGTGCTGCACGCGCTCCACCTGTTCCGACCCGCTGCTCAGCCGCCTTCGGATGCGACGGCTCAGCCGTCCGTCCACTTCCGGCGCTGGGCTCCACACCACTGAGGTGTTGCTGTGCCTTCCCGCTCCCGCCCGTCCGGCCGCCGCCGCACCCTGCTGTTCCTCCTGCTCGCGGTGGCGCTCGTCGCCGCGGCCGGCTTCTGGCTGACGACCCGTGCGGACGACGACCGCGACACGACCGCGGCGAACAGCACGCCCACGGCGGCACCGACGACCTCGCCGCCGGTCACGGACAGCGAGGAGCTGGCCAGCCTCGGGCCCGACCGCACCGACGGTGTTCCCGTCCCGACCGAGCCGACCGCCGAGGTCGCCACCGACACCCCCGCGCCGACGGAGGAGGCCGGTGACGAGGTGACCCCGCAGCTGACCTACTACGGCTGGAACCCCGACCTCGAGGCGGTCGAGGCCGCCGGCATCGTCCTGGGCCTCGTCGAGTCCGGCGGCACCTGCACGCTGACGCTGAGCCAGGGCCAGGCCGCGGTGGCGGTCTCCGCGACGGCCGTCGACAACGTGACCTCCACGTCGTGCCCGGCGATGACCGTCCCCGGGGCCCGGTTGACGCCGGGCACCTGGCAGGCCGTCCTCTCCTACGAGTCCGGGACGTCGCAGGGCGTCGCGGAAGCCGCGGAGGTCGAGATCCCGTGACGCGCCCCCTGCTGCGCGCCCTCGCCGTCCTCACCGTCGTCGCCGCCTCGCTGCTGAGCCCGGTCGCCACGAGCACCCCTGCCCAGCAGGCCGACGCCGCCGACGCCCGGCAGTTCGACCCGGGCAACATCATCTCCGACGCCGTCTTCTTCGACGGGCGCGCGATGAACGCCACCCAGATCCAGGACTTCCTCATCAGCAAGAGCCCGAGCTCCTGCCCGGACCCCGCGCAGGACACCAGCCCGTGCCTCGAGGACTTCCGGATGAACACGGCCTCCCAGCCCGCGGACAGCCTCTGCGCCGGCTACGAGGGCGCGACGCGGGAGAGCGCCGCGCAGATCATCGCCAAGGTCTCGGTCTCCTGCCGGGTCAGCCCGCGGGTCATCCTGGTGCTGCTGCAGAAGGAGATGGGTTTCATCACCAGCAGCAACCCGACGGCCAAGATGTACGACCGGGCAGCCGGCTACTACTGCCCCGACATCGGTACCGGCTGGTGCCACCCCGACTACGCCGGGCTGCAGAAGCAGCTGTACAACTCGGCCCGGCAGTACCAGCGGTACGCCGCCATGCCGACGAAGTACAGCTACCGGGCGGGGTACACCAACACCATCCAGTGGAGCGTCCCGATCTCCTGCGGGACGTCCCGGGTGTACATCGACAACCAGGCGACGGCGGGCCTGTACAACTACACCCCCTACCGCCCGAACCAGGCAGCACTGAACGCCGGCTACGGCACGGGCGACACGTGCTCGGCCTACGGCAACCGCAACTTCTGGCTGTACTTCACCGACTGGTTCGGCTCCACCCAGTCCTCCGGGGGCGGCGCCATCGCCGCCCGGGCCGCCCAGCCCGACGCCGCCGCGATCGGCCGGGCCACCTCCGGGATCATCTGCGGGCTGGCCGACCGCGGCTGCTTCCGCGCCCACGAGGCCGGTGCCATCTACTGGTCGCCGACCACGGGCGCCCGCCTGATGTGGGGCGGCATCCACGCCCGCTGGGCCGCACTGGGCTGGGAGAAGAGCCGGTTGGGCTACCCGACCACCGAGCAGATGTGCGGCCTGCCCGGGGGCGGGTGCTTCCAGGAGTACCAGGACGGGGCCATCTACTGGTCACCGGTCGGGGGGCCCCAGCCGCTGTACGGGGCGATCCGGACGAAGTGGAACAGCACCGGGTGGGAGGCCGGGCCTCTCGGGTACCCGATCTCCGGCGAGTGGTGCGGACTGGCCGGCCGCGGCTGCGTGCAGAAGTTCGAGCGCGGCAACGTCTACTGGTCCTCCGCCAGCGGCGCGCGCATGATGCTGCCGGGGGCCGTGTTCGACATCTGGCGGGCACGCGGCGCCGACAGGGGCACCCTCGGGTACCCCGACGGCGACGAGGCGTGCGGCCACCCGGACGGCGGATGCCTGCAGTCGTTCCAGCAGGGCGCCGTCTACACCTCGGCGTCGCAGCCCCCCCGGATCGTCGTCGGCGCCGTGGCGACGAAGTACGCCGCGGCGAAGGCCCACGGCGGCGCGCTGGGCTACCCCACGAACAGCACGGCGTGCGGCCTCCGGGACAGCGGGTGCTTCCAGGAGTTCGAACGCGGCGTCATCTACAGCTCCGCTGCTGGGGGCGCGCGCATGGTCCTCGACGGAGCGATCCGCCGGACCTGGGCGGCCTACCGCCTCGAGGCCGGCCAGCTCGGCTACCCGGCCGGCGATCAGCGGTGCCAGCACTGGGGCTGCTCCCAGCAGTTCACCGGCGGCGCCGTCTACCTCACCAAGGACGGCACGAAGGTCGTCTGGGGGGCGATCTATGCGGCGTGGACCCGCGAGCGCCAGGAGCGCGGCCCGCTGGGCCTCCCGGTCCGCGGTGAGGTCTGCGGCCTGGTCAAGCGCGGCTGCTTCCAGGAGTTCCAGCGGGGCAGCATGTACTGGTCGCCCACCACGGGTGCCCACCGGGTCAGCGGGAAGATCTTCGCCGCCTGGGGCAACCAGGGCTACGAGCGGGGCACGCTGGGCTACCCGACGTCGGCCCCGTCGGTCTCCGCCAAGGGGATCACCCAGCGGTTCCAGGGCGGGACGCTCGTGCAGGCCAGCGGCACCGGCACGGTCACCCGGAAGTAGCGCGATCGGAGTTCGCGGGCGGCCGGAGGGGACGAACCCCTCCGGCCGCTCGCAGGTCCGGAAAGTAGGCTCCCGCCCGATGACGACCGCTCCGCAGGGTCCGGCCCGCCGGTGACCGGTCAGCCGCCACCGCCCCCGGACGACGTCACCGCCGACGTCACCGCCGACGTCACCGCCGGCGCGACCGAGGCCCCGACGGGTACCGACTCCTCCTCCGCCGGCCGGCCGTGGGTACGGCGGCGGGCAGCCTGGGTGCTCGCACTGCTCGCCCTGGCACTGGCCTTCTCCCTGCCGCTGGCACCCGTGTCGGTCGACACCCCCGAGGTCCAGTGGCCGCTGGACCCGGCCGACCCGCAGCCCACGACGGCGCTGTTCATGCCCTACCGCCCGATCGACGTCACGGCCACGGCCCCGTGTGCCACCGTCCGCGCACTCGCCGGCGGCCTGCAGGAGGGGGACGCCCCCGCCGTCCTCGTCGCGACCGCGCTGCCCAGTTCCACCCGGGGCAACGAGCGGTCCCTGTCGATCGGCGTCGACCGCGACATGGTCCGCATCGTCTCCTCGGGCGCCCTGCTGTGGCAGGGGCCCGTGCCCGAGGAGGACGACTGCGAGCTCGTCGTCCGGGCCGATCAGGAGGGCACGCAGGCCTCGCTGGAATCCCCTGGGCAGGAGCCGCAGGTCCTGGCGGACGACCCCGGCGCCCGGGTCCCCGAGGTGACGGCGTTCACCACCGACGTCACCGCCGGTGCCGGGCCCTCCCCCACCGTCGTCGCGCACCCCGATGCCCGTTTCCAGACCTCGCCGACGGCCGGCAAGCTCGTCCTCGTCGCGCTGCACGTGCTCGCGGTGCTGGCCTGCCTCTGGCTGCTGTGGCGGGCCGGGCCCCCGGCCCTGCGCCGCCGCGACCGGGCGACGACGGCCGGCACGACGGCCGGCACGACGGCCGGAGCGACGGCCGGAGCCACGGCCGTCGCCGAGCCGGTGCGGGCCGACCTCGGCTATGCCCGGGCGCCGTGGGGACGGGCGATGACCGTCGTCGCCGACGTCGGGGTGGTCCTGACCCTGGTCGCGTGGACCGTCATCGGTTTCCTCAACACCGACGACTACTACTACAGCCTCGAGGCGCGCACCCTGGACGACGCGGGCCTGGTCGGGAACCAGTTCCGGTTCTTCAACGTGCCCGAGGTGCCCTTCGTCCTGCTCCAGACGCTGCTCGCGCCGCTGACCGAGCTGTCCACCCAGCCCGTCGTGCTGCGGTTGCCCTCGCTGGCCGCGGGCCTGCTGGTGTGGTGGCTGCTCACCCGGCAGCTCATCCCGCTGCTCGTGGAGCGCCCCCACCCCTCGCTGCGGCTCGTGGCCGGAGTGGCGCTGCTCGCCTGGTGGCTGCCCTGGAACATCGGCGTCCGGCCGGAGTTCCTCGTCACGCTGGCGTGGACGGTCACCGTCACCCTCGCCCTGCAGGCCATCCGCCTGCAACGGGCGTGGCTGATCGGCCTGGCCGCCGCGGTCGCCGGTACGGCGGTCACGATCACCGCCTCCGGGCTGGCCTGCGTGGCGACGCTGCTCGTCCTGCTGCCGCGGATGTGGCCCACCCTGCGCCGGTCGACGCTGGGCGCGTGGGCGTCGGTCGCACTCGTGACGGCCTGCGCCAGCCTGCCCGCCACCGTGGTGTTCTCCGACGCGACCCTGGCCACCGCCCGCACGGCCCTGCGCGTGCACCAGGAGGTCGGTCCGGCCGAGTCCTGGGACATGGAGATCATGCGGTACTGGTACCTGACCCTGGGTCCGGACGAGAACATGCGGACCTTCGCCAAGCAGCTGATCGTGATCCTCACGATCGTGGTGGTCATCGCCGTCTCGATCAGCCTGCTGCGCATGACCCGCACCCGCGGTGGGCGCACCAGCTGGCTGGTGCCGGCCCTCGGCTTCCTCATCACCGTCGTCGCGCTGGTGCCCTCCCCCACGAAGTGGACCCACCACTTCGGTGCCCTGGCCGCGCCCGGCGCGCTCGCCCTGACCGTCGCCGTGGCGCTGCTCGTGCGCCGGCGCCCGGACACCTGGGCCTCCGCAGGGATCCTCGGCGCGGTGGCCTTCACCGCCGCGCTGGCCTTCCACGCCGGGAACCAGCAGGTGGAGTCCTCCGCCTACGGCGTCACCCCCGTGCTCCCCGACAGCCTGGGCAACCCCTTCCTGTGGCTGGCCGCCGGCCTGCTCGTGGCGGCGGTGGCCTGGTGGGTGCGCCGCCGGGCCGGATCGACCCACCAGCCGTGGCCGGAGGCGGCCGTCGGCACGCTGGTCGCGGCGCTGGTGATGTCCGTGCTCATCCAGACGGCGAGCGCGGGGCTGGCCACCTGGCGGTACCGCGACTCCTTCTCGCTGGCCGCGAGCGCGGCCGACGCACTCACCGGGGAGGACGACTGCGGCTTCGCCGACCACGCCGTCGCCCTGACCGATCCCGCGGTCCTGCGTGCGGTGCCCGGTGCCGACGCGGAGCGCGCGGGAGCTCCGGAGGACGCCTTCCCGGGGGTGGGCAGCTCCGTGGGCGCCCTGGCCCCCGATGACGTGCGCCGGTATTCGACCTGGGCGGCGGAGCCTCCGGTCGGGCCCACGACGATCACGACGCCGTGGCTGGAGATCGGCGACCTCACCGAGCGCGACGTCCTCGCCGTCTCGGTGACCGGGGACCTCGACTCCGGCACCGAGGTGACCGTGCAGTACGGGACGGGCGGGCCGGGAGAGGAGCCCACCGTGCTCCAGGAGGTGCCGGTCGAGTTCCCCGAAGGGGACGAGCCCGACGGCTCCTGGGAGCAGGAGCGGCTCGGCTCCACCACCCATCTCCCCGCCGGGGCCACGCTCGTCCGCGTCGAGGCGATCGACCGCAACTTCACCGGGAGCGGCTGGCTCGGCGTCACCGACCCCTACCGGGTCGACGGGCGGCTCCTCCGCGAGCTGTTCGAGGGTGAGGACGTCGTCCTCGACTGGCCGGTCGGGTTCACCCTGCCCTGCATCGACCCGCCGCGCATCGCCGACGGCCTGGTCCCGCCGGTGGACTGGATCATGCTGAGCGAGAAGTACGCCGACGCGCCGGAACTGCTCGTCATCGACGAACGCGGCGGCAGCTACTCGACCCTGACCGAGGTGGCCGACGCGACCACCTACCCCGGCTTCTCCCCCGGCGTCGGGCCGGAGTACACCGAGTGGGGCCGGGTCATCCGCTACGACCGGGAGCTGCCGGCCGACGCCTACCGGATGGTCGAGGACGAGCGGGTCATCCCCGGCTGGGGCTGGTGGCCCGGCGCCGGCGAGGGCCCGGTGCCCGACGGTGACAAGCCCGACTGACCGGTCCCGTGTCCGTCGGTGGCCGGTCGCCGGAGGCGGTGTGGCGAGCAGGTGCCGGCCGGCGCCGGCCACGGTTCCGCACCGGACGTGACGAACCACTCATCGTCCCGACCCTGACGTGAGGGTCGACTTCCGGCAGGCTGTGCTCGACGCCCGGCGCACCGATCCGGCCGGGACGGCGAGCGCGACCTCCCGTGTCGCGACCCCGGCTCGGAGCGCTCCCGGGTGCGGACCGCACCCCTCCCTCCCAGGCATCGCTCCCGGCGCCTGCCGCCCGCGCCCCGACGGCGCACCGAACGAGACGGACCCATGCCTGCACCCCCGAGCACCACCCCCCGGTCGAGCGTGCGCCGACCCTCCTGGCTCACCCCCTCGGTCGCCCGCACCGAGGTCCTCGCCGGCCTCGTGGTCGCCCTGGCGCTCATCCCCGAGGCGATCAGCTTCTCGATCCTGGCCGGGGTCGACCCGCAGGTGGGCCTGTTCTCCTCCTTCGTGATGGCCGTGGTCATCTCCTTCACCGGCGGCCGCCCGGCGATGATCACCGCCGCGACCGGCGCGATCGCCCTCGTGGTGGCCCCGCTGACGCTGGAGTACGGCGTCCAGTACCTGTTCGCCGCGGTGATCCTGGGCGGCGTCTTCCAGGTGCTCCTCGGACTGGCGGGGTTCGCCCGGCTCATGCGCTTCATCCCGCGCAGCGTCATGGTCGGCTTCGTCAACGCACTGGCGATCCTCATCTTCACCGCGCAGCTGCCCCAGCTGGTCGACGTGCCGTGGCTGGTCTACCCGCTGGTCGCCGCGGGCCTGGCGATCATCTTCCTGCTGCCGCGGATCACCGCGGCCGTTCCCGCGCCACTGGTCGCGATCGTCGTTCTCACCACCCTCGTGGTCACGGTCGGCTGGGAGATCCCCGACGTCGGCGGCGAGGGGCAGCTCCCCGACAGCCTGCCGTTCTTCCTGCTGCCGGACGTGCCGTTCACGTGGGAGACGCTGACGATCATCGCGCCGTTCGCCCTGGGCGTCGCCTTCGTCGGGCTGATGGAGTCGCTGATGACGGCCAAGCTCGTCGACGACATCACCGACAGCCACTCGGACAAGACCCGCGAGTCCTGGGGCCAGGGCACGGCCAACATGGCCTCGGGCTTCTTCGGCGGCATGGGCGGCTGCGCCATGATCGGCCAGACGATGATCAACGTGAAGGCCTCGGGCGCCCGCACCCGGCTGTCGACCTTCCTGTCCGGCGTCTTCCTGCTGGTCCTCGTCGTCGCCCTCGGCGACGTCGTCAGCATCATCCCGATGGCCGCCCTCGTCGCGGTCATGATCTTCGTGTCGATCGCGACGTTCGACTGGCACAGCCTGCAGACCATCCACCGGATGCCCAAGAGCGAGACCACGGTGATGCTCGCGACGGTCGCCGTCACCCTCATCACGCACAACCTCGCGATCGGCGTGGGCGTCGGCGTCCTGACGGCCTGCGTGCTGTTCGCCCAGCGGATCGCCCACCTCGTCGACGTGGCGCGCGTGGTGGACGGCGACACGGCGCGCTACACCGTCGACGGCGCCCTGTTCTTCGCCTCCAGCAACGACCTCTACACCCAGTTCGAGTACGCCGAGGATCCGGCGGACGTGGTCATCGACCTGTCCCGGGCCCACGTCTGGGACGCCTCCACCGTCGCCGCGCTGGACGCCATCTCGCACAAGTACGAGACGCGCGGCAAGAAGGTCGAGATCGTCGGGCTGCAGGGCCACTCCGCGGACCGCTTCGACCGCCACACCGGACAGCTGGCGGGTGGGCACTGATGGCCACGCCGGCGATCCGCGGCGGCCGCGCAGACGGCCACCGAGGCATGCCCTGTGGAGAGGGCGTGACCGACACCCCCCGCGGCGAGCTGATGCAGATCGGTCAGGTCGCCGAGCGCACCGGCCTGAGCCTGCGGACCATCCGCTTCTACGAGGAGAACGGGCTGGTGATCCCGACCGCCCGCTCCGAGGGGGGCTTCCGCCTGTACAGCGAGCACGCCGTCTCCCGCCTCGAGGTCATCAAGCGCATGAAGCCGCTCGGCTTCACGCTCGAGGAGATGCAGGAGCTGCTGACCCTGCTGGCCGATCTGGAGTCCGGTAGCGGCGACCGGGAGCAGCTGGCGGACCGGCTGCGGACCTTCCACGCAGCAGCCACGGCACGGGTGACCGCGCTCAGGGACCAGCTGGCGGTGGCGGAGGGATTCGCCGAGACCCTCGCCGGACAGCTCCGCACCCGGGGCTGAGCTCCGCTGCTCCCCGCCCCGGGCAACCGGGCGGGGGCAGCGTCACCGACCGGGGCCCAGGAGCTCGATCGCCCGGTCCGTGGCGCCGCCGTCGTCCAGGTGGCAGTACCGCTCGCGGAAACGGTCGTACCGGTCGCGGTACGAGTCGCGCATCGCCTCGGGCCGGGACAGCGCGTCGAGGAGTGCCGGCAGTGACTCCACCACCGGACCCGGAGCTTCGGTCAGGAAGTCGAAGTAGAAGCCCCGCAACGAGTCGCGGTAGTGGGCGAGGTCGTAGGCGTAGAAGATCATCGGCTTCCCGGTGATCGCGAAGTCGAACATCACCGACGAGTAGTCGGTCACCAGCACGTCCGCGGCGAGGTAGAGGTCGCGGATGTCGGGATACCCGGAGACGTCCAGGACCCCTGGCCGCTCCTGCCACGACGTCCGGCCGGCCATGTAGTAGTGCGTCCGGACCAGCAACGAGCAGCCCTCACCCATACCCGTGACGAAGGAGTCGACGTCCAGGCCCAGCGGGACGTCGACGGCGTCGCGCTCGTCGTCGCGCCAGGTCGGTGCGTAGAGAACCGCCCGCGTGCCGTCGTCGAGGCCGAGACGGGCGCGCACCGCCCTCCGGTGCAGCTCCCGGTCACCCGACGACAGCACGTCGTTCCGCGGGTAGCCGGTCTCCACGACCCTGCCGCCGAACCGGAACGCACTCCGGAGCCGTTCGGTGCTGGGACGGTTCGGGGAGAGCAGCAGGTCCCAGCGGGCGACGTCCCGTCCCAGGCGTTCCTCGTCGGCCGGGCCCACCGAGGGCTCGTCGTAGTGGATCCGCTTCAGGGGCGTCCCGTGCCACGTCTGCAGGTACACCGCCCCCGGTCGTTTCGTCCACGACCCGCCGAGGCAGCTGTTGCTGACGACGACGTCGGCGGACTCCAGGACCGCGACGGCCTCCGGAGTGCCCAGCGCGACGGTGTCGACCCCCTCCGGGAAGGCGGGGTCGTAGCCCTCCCCCCTCAACCACACGTGGGCATGACCCGTCTCGGCGTCGAGCAGGCGCTCGTAGATGGCCCGTGGACTGTCGGAGTACTGGCCGAGGAAGGAGTTGTAGACGAAGAGCACGAGCGGGTCATCCTGTTCGGCAGCGGGCCAGCGCCGGAGGAACCCGGTACTGCTGGAGGGTCACGGGCGTGCGTCCGCCGCACCGCGCGTCGGGGCGTCCGGAGGCCGTCCGGTCACGTCGCGAGGGAGGTGGTGGCAGCCCTGTCCGGAGGTGGGACCGGAGGGTTCGGCCCGTCGCACCGTGACGTGGCTCGATCGTCGCACCCCGGCCGCGGGGCGATCGACCCCGGTCGCCCACTGTTCGGACGTAGGCAGGACGGTGTTCACCGGGCGGTCCGGTCGCTTATCTCAGGAGGCTCCGTGCGATCACCATGCGCTGCACCTGGTTGGTGCCCTCGTAGATCTGGGTGATCTTGGCGTCGCGCATCATGCGCTCGACCGGGAAGTCCTGGGTGTAGCCGGCGCCCCCGAACAGCTGGACGGCGTCGGTGGTCACCTGCATGGCCACGTCGGAGGCGAACGCCTTGGCCGAGGCGGAGATCCGGGTGACGTCCGGGCGGCCGGCCTCACCGGCGGCGGCCGCGACGTAGACGAGGTGCCGGGCGGCCTCGATCTTCATCTGCATGTCGGCGAGCATGAACTGGACGCCCTGGAAGCTGCCGATGCTGCTGCCGAACTGCCTGCGCTCCTTGACGTAGGCCACGGCGGCGTCGAGCGCGCCCTGCGCGACACCGACCGCCTGCGCGCCGATGGTCGGTCGGGTGAAGTCCAGCGTCCGCAACGCGGTCTTGAAGCCGGTGCCGGGGGCGCCGATGATCCGGTCAGCCGGGATGGTGCACCCGGTGAACCAGAGCTCGCAGGTGGGCGAGCCCTTGATGCCCATCTTGCGTTCCTTCGGGCCGACGGCGAAGCCCGGGTCGTCGCGGTGGACGGCGAAGGCGGAGATGCCGTTGGCACCGGCGTCCGGGTCGGTGACGGCCATGACCGTGTACCACTCGGAGACCCCGGCGTTCGTGATCCACGCCTTGGCGCCGTCGAGCACCCAGCTGTCGCCGTCGCGGCGCGCGCGGGTGCGCATCGCGGCGGCGTCGGAGCCGGCCTCGCGCTCCGAGAGGCCGTAGCTGATCATCGCCTCGCCGGAGGCGACCGACGGCAGGACCGTCCGCTTCACGTCGTCGGACGCGGACAGCATGATCGGCATCGAGCCCAGCTTGTTCACCGCCGGGATGAGCGAGGCGCTGACGTCGACCCGCGCCACCTCCTCGATCACGATGCACGTGGCGATCGCGTCGGCACCCTCGCCGCCGTACTCCTCGGGGACGTGCGTGGCGTGGAAGCCGGCCGCCGTCAGGGCCTTCTGCGCCTCGGCCGGGAAGCGGGCGTCGGCGTCCACCTCGGCGGCAAACGGCGCGATCTCGCGCTCGGCGATGTCCCGCACCGCCTCGCGGATCGCGTCGTGTTCCTCGGTCAGCGCGTAGAGCCCGGCGGCGTTGTTACCCACGAGTAGATCGTAGGACGCCCGACTACCGCTCGGAAGCGAGCCGCTCCTGGAGGGTGAGGTCCCGCGCGACGACGGACTCCGCCAGCTCGGCCTGGAACCGGCCGACCGCGGCCAGCAGGGTGGGATCGCCCGCCGCGAGGATGCGGACGGCCAGCAGCCCGGCGTTGCGCCCGCCGCCGATGCCCACCGTCGCCACGGGCACCCCCGCCGGCATCTGCACGATCGAGAGCAGGCTGTCCAGCCCGTCGAGCCGGTCCAGCGGCCGCGGGACGCCGATGACCGGCAGCGGCGTCGCGGCGGCGACCATGCCGGGCAGATGGGCCGCTCCCCCGGCGCCGGCGATGACGACCCGCAGGCCCCGGCCGGCGGCCGCCTCCGCGTAGTCCAGCATCCGGCGCGGCGTCCGGTGGGCGGACAGGACGTGCGCCTCGTAGGGGACGCCGAACTCCTCGAGCGCCCGGGCGGCGGGTTCCATCACCGGCCAGTCCGAGTCACTGCCCATCACGATGCCGACGACCGGGTCGCTCATGCCCTGCTCCTCAGTGCTCGGGGTCGTGCGGGAAGGCGAAGGCGGGGTCGACGACGCCGTCGGCGAGGTACCGGGCGGCGGCCACCGCGCGGGCACGGACCTCGGTGACGTCCTCGCCGAGCGCGGTGAGGTGGCCGAGCTTGCGGCCGGGCCGCTGGCTCTTGCCGTACCAGTGCAGCTTCACGTCGGGCCAGTGCGCCATCAGGTGGTGGATGCGCTCGTCCAGCCCCGGGCCGGTCCAGTCCGGCGACGACGCCGCGCCGCCCAGCACGTTGGCCATCACCGCGACGGGGGCGGTCATGGCGGTCGAGCCGAGCGGGTAGTCGAGGACGGCGCGCAGGTGCTGCTCGAACTGACTGGTGCGGGCGCCCTCGATGGTCCAGTGCCCGGAGTTGTGCGGCCGCATGGCCAGCTCGTTGACCAGCACGCCGTCGGCGGTCTCGAACAGCTCGACGGCGAGCATCCCGACCACGCCGAGCCGGTCGGCGATCCGCACGGCCAGCTCCTGGGCCGCCGCCGCCAGCTCCTCCGACAGGCCGGGCGCGGGCGCGAGGACCTCCGCGCAGACGCCGTCGCGCTGCACCGTCTCGACCACCGGCCAGACCGCGACCTGACCGAAGGGCGAGCGGGCCACCTGCGCGGAGAGCTCGCGGCGCATCGCCACCTTCTGCTCGGCCAGCAGGGGCCCGTGCCGCTCGACCAGCTCGGTGGCCGCTGCGGCGTCCTCCACCACGAAGACGCCCTTGCCGTCGTAGCCGCCGCGCGGGGTCTTGAGGATCACCGGCCAGCCGTGCCGGTCGGCGAAGGCGGTCACGTCGTCGGCGCCGGTGACCCGCGCCCACGGCGGCTGGGGTTCACCCGCTTCGGCCAGTGACGCACGCAGCACGAGCTTGTCCTGGGCGTGCACGAGGGCCGCCGGGCCCGGGGCCACGCGGTGGCCGGCCAGCTCCAGCGCGCGCAGGTGCTCGGTGGGCACGTGCTCGTGGTCGAAGGTGAGCACGGTGGCCCCCTCGACGAGCTCCCGCAGGGCGGCGAGGTCGCCGTGGTCGCCGATCCGCACGTCCGCCGTGACCAGTGCCGCCGACTCCTCGGGCCCGGCGGAGAGCACCCGCAGGGTCTGGCCGAGGGCGATGGCGGCCTGGTGCGTCATGCGGGCGAGCTGCCCGCCGCCGACCATCGCCACCACGGGGAGCCCGGTGACGGCGGAGAGGGGCGCGGGACCTGACATGGCCCGACGAGCCTAGCGGGCCGCGAACCGGCACCCCGATGCCTAGAATCGGCCGGGTGCCTTCCCCCCGCGACCGAACCGTCCCGATCGCGGAACGGGTGCGCCGTCGGCTCCGGGAGCTCGGCGCCTTCGGGGTCGTCGGCGGGATCGCCTTCGTGGTCGACATCAGCCTGTTCCAGCTGCTGTACGGATACCTCGACGTCGGCGCCGTCACCGCCAAGACGCTGGCCACGCTGGTCTCCATGTGCGTGGCGTTCCTGGGGCACCGGAACTGGGCCTTCGCCCACCGGGACAGGACCACGATCCGTCGCTCGTTCGCGCTGTTCGCGCTCGTCAACGTGGGCACCCTCGTGCTGGGCGCGGCCATCATCTGGTTCGTGCGCTACCCGCTCGACCAGGAGCGCCTGCTGATCATCCAGGCCGCGAACATCGCCTCGATCGGGCTCAACAGCGTGGTGCGCTACCTGGCCTACCGGCGGTGGGTGTTCCCCGCTGTGGCCGGCCCGGACGCCGGCGGGGTCACGGAGCCGCGACCCGACACCACCCGTCCCGCCGGCCCGCACACGGATGGTCCGCTCGGCGACGGCACGTCGACGACCCCGGCGTCGGCCGGCGGCGGGGACGCGGTCCCGGCGGCCACCCGCGCCGTCTGACCCGCCTCACCGCGCCCGGGTCCCGCGCCCCGCTCAGCCCGCGAGCCGGGAGCCGCTCCGGCCGGGGACGACCTCCAGACGGCTGGTGATGCGGGTCCGCAGCTCCTCCACGTGGCTGATGACCCCGACCGTCCGCCCGCCCCGGCGGAGCTCGTCGAGCACGTTCATCACCGCGTCCAGCGCCTGCGGGTCGAGCGTGCCGAACCCCTCGTCGACGAAGAGGCTGTCGATCTGCACACCACCGCTCTCCGCGGTGACCACGTCGGCCAGACCCAGCGCCAGGGCGAGCGAGGCCATGAAGCTCTCCCCGCCGGACAGCGTCTTGGTGGGCCGCCGGGTGCCCGTGTACTCGTCGAGCACCTCCAGACCGAGGCCGCCGCGCGCGCCGTGGCGCCCCTGCGCGTCGCTGTGCAGGAACGTGTAGCGGCCACCGGACATGTCCTGCAGCCGCCGGCTGGCGACCTCGGAGACCTGCTCGAGGCGCGCGGCCAGCACGAAGGACTGCAGGCGCATCTTCAGGCGATTGGCGCCGCGGCCGGTGGCGAGGTCGGCCAGCGCGGTGATCCGCTCCGTCCGGGCGCGCTGCTCGTCGAGCTCGACCGCGACCGCGGTGAGCTCGCCGGCGAGGTCGTCGAGCCGGGTGATCCGGCGGTGGGCGTCCTGCTGCACGGCCACGGCGGACTCCCGCTCGGCCGTCGCCGAGCGGCAGGCAGCCGCCAGGCTCTCGAGGTCGGGACGGGCACCGAGGTCGGTCAGCTGCGGCTCGGCCAGGACACCGGCGACGACGGCCCGTGCCCGGTCGTGCTCCTCGACCTGGCGGCTCAGTCCGGCGGCGCGGTCGGGCGGGAGCAGGGCCTGCGCGGCCGCGGCGGGATCGGGGAACCCGGCCGCCTCCACCCGGGCGAGCGCGACCGCCAGCGCCCCCTCCTCCGCCAGCCGGGCCCGGTTCTCGGCGGCGGCGGCCTCGACCTGCGCCTCGCAGCGCTCGGCCTCGGCGGTGAGCCGGGCGATGCGTGCGGGCAGGTCCGGGTCGTCCCCGCGGGCCGCGGCCAGCTGACCGGTCACCTCGGCCAGAGCCGCGCCCAGGGCGGCGACGGCGGCCTCCTGGCGGCCGACCTCCTCCCGGTCGGCGGCGAGTGCTGCGGACTCCGCCTCCCGCTGCGCGCGCGACCGGTCGAGGTCCGTGCGGGCGGTGTCCAGGCCGGCGGCCAGGGCGTGGGCCGCCTCGTGCTCGGCGACGAGTCCGGCCAGCGCGGCCTCCTGCTCGGGCAGCGGTCCGGTGCCGGCCCGGGCCCTGCTGGCGGCGAGCTCCCGCTCGGTGGCGGAGCAGGCGTCGCGGGCGCCGGTCCACCGCACCTCGGCCCGCTCGGCCGCCAGGCGGGCGGCCTCTTCGTCGTCCCGGGTGACGAGCGGGCCCCCGGGCTGGGCGGGTGCGGGGTGGTCGAGCGATCCGCACACCCCGCAGGCGGATCCCGGGGACAGCCCGGCGGCGAGCTCCGCGGCCATGCCGTCGAGCCGCTGCGTGCGCACGTCGTTCCAGCGCTCGCGCGCGTCCAGCCAGGCCTCTCGCGCGGCGTCGGCCGCCGCTCCCTCGCCGGTCAGCTGAATCTCCAGCGCGGCTGCACGGCGGGCCGCCTCGAGCGCCGTCCGCCGGGACTCCACGGTAGCCGCCAGGCCGGGCAGCCGGGCGCCGGCCGCCGCGGCGGCGTCCACCGCCTCCTCGAGCGCCAGGATGCGGGCCGGCCACCCGGCCATGGCGGACTCGGCTGCGGAGCACCGGTCGGCCAGCCGGGCGACCGTCTTCTCGCCGGCCACCAGGTCCCGTGCCAGCCGCTCGGCGCGCTCCACCTCCGGCAGCAGCGCACGCAGGGCGGCCGCCTCGTCCCGCAGCGTGCGGGCCAGCAGCGCGTCGGCCTCCCGATCGGCGGCGACCTCGGCCCAGGCGCCGCGCGCGGCTCCGAGCGCGGCCGCGGCCCGCTCGGCCTCGAGCGCGGCGCGGCCGGCGGCCTCGAGGACGTCGCGCACCGGCTCGGCGCGGCGGGCGGCGTCCAGCCGGGCGCGCAGCGGCTCGAGCGCCGGGGCCGCCGCGTCGAGGCGGCCGAGCTCGGCGACCGCCCGGTCGCGGCGGGCATGGCACTCGTCCTGCGCGCGAGCCTCGGCGAGAGCCGCCTCCTGGACGCGGGCGCGGTCGCCCGCGGCGTCCGCAGCGGTGTCGGCCAGCGCCGCGGCCTCCGCGGCCTGCGCGCGGATGCGGCGCACCCAGGAGGTGAGCGGCGACCCCGGCGCGGCGCCCACCAGTTCGGGGGCGAACTCCTCGGGGACCGTGACGTCGGCGGCCTGGGCCACGAGGGAGACGAGCGTCCCGGTGCGTGCGCGGATCCGGTCCAGCTCCTCCCGGGCCGTCGTCCGCTCCCCCGCGAGCCAGTCCTCCACCCGGGCGAAGCGGCCGACGTCGAACAGCGTGCGGAGCAGCCGGCCCCGGTCCTCGGGCTCGGCACGCAGGAACCGCGCGAAGTCCCCCTGCGGGAGGAGGACGACCTGGCAGAACTGCTCGGCCGACAGGCCCAGCCGCGTCCGGAGGTACTCCGACCCCTCGTCGATGCGCGTGCTGACCGGCTCCCACGCGTCGCCGGACCAGCGCTGCAGGATGAGGCGGGCCTGCTCGGTCGTGACGCCCTCGCCGCGGCGCTTCGGGCGCTGCTGCTCGGGGCGGCGGGTCACCCGGAGCCGCTCGGCACCGAGGCTCAGCTCGAGCTCGACCTCGGTGCGCACGTCGTCCGCGGCGTGATCGCTGCGCAGCCGCTTCTCCTCGCCGCGGGCTCCCGGCACGGTGCCGTAGAGGGCGAAGACCACGGCGTCGAGCAGCGTCGTCTTGCCGGCGCCGGTAGGCCCCCAGAGCAGGAAGAGCCCGTCGCGGCCGACGTCGTCCAGGTCGACGTCGACGCGGGTGGCGAAGGGACCGAAGGCGGTGACCGCGAGCTGGTGGACCCTCACGCGGCATCCTCGCCGGCCGCGGCGGTCAGGGCGCGGGCGAGGAGCTCCCGCTCGGCGTCGGTCGCGCCGGCACCACGCACGTGGTCGACGAACTGCTCGGCCACCTCCAGATCGCTGCGCCCGCGCAGCCGGTCCTGGTAGCTGAGGCCGTCGGCCGAGGCACCCGCACCGGTCCACTCCAGGTGCACGCAGTGCGGGAAGCGCTCGCGCAGCTGCCGCATCGGGTCGGCCGGGCGGACGGTGTCGGTGAGGCGAGCCGACACGAAGTGGTCCTCGGCCGCCGCGTGCTCCGGTGCGGCCAGGAGATCGGCGAGCTCGCCGGTGAGGATGCTGAGCTGCCGGGGCGCCGGCAGCGGCACCGCCCGGACCTCTCCCAGGCCCGTGGCGTCGAGCTCCACCAGCCAGGCCTGCTTCTGCTGACCCGCCTCGCCGAAGGAGTACGCCAGCGGGGAGCCGCTGTAGCGCAGCCGAGGGCTCAGGGACTGCGGTCGGTGCAGGTGCCCCAGCGCCACGTAGTCGACGCCGTCGAACACTCCGGCGGGCACCAGGTCCACGCCGCCGACGCAGATGTCGCGCTCGCTCTCGGTCGGGACGCCCCCGCCCACGAACGCGTGCGCCAGCACCACCGACCGGACGCCGGGACGGAGGAACAGGTCGGCGCGGATGCGGTCCATCGCCGCGGTCAGCACGCCCTCGTGCCCGCGCACGGCGTCCTCCCCGCGGCCGGTGAGCCCGAGTTCGTGCCGGGCCACCTCCGGCTCCAGGTACGGGATGCCGTAGACGGCCACCTCGCCGTGCTCGTCGGCCACCAGCACCGGTTCGTCGAGGGCGGGCGTCACGGCGCGGACGTGCAGCCCGGCCGCGGAGAGCAGCCCGGAGAAGGTGCCCAGCCGGCGCGCCGAGTCGTGGTTGCCGGGCGTGAGGACCACCTGCGCACCGGCGCGCAGCAGCCGCGCGACCACCCGGTCGAGCACGGCGGTCGCGTCGGCGGAGGGCACCGCCCGGTCGTAGATGTCGCCGGCCACGACCACCAGGTCGACCGCCTCGGCCGTCACCACCGCGGCCAGCCCGCCGAGCACGGCCTCCTGCTCGGCGAGCAGGTCGGTGCCGTGCAACGTCCGGCCGATGTGCCAGTCGGAGGTGTGCAGGAGGCGCATGGCCGGAACGTAAGCGGGGGGTCCGACAGAACCGCCCAGGCGCGCCGTGACGGAACCGTCACAACGCGCTGCGCGGCCGGCTCAGAGCACCGTCGTGGGCCGGCCGCCGCGCCCGTCCCGTGCGCCGCGCCAGTCGCCGTCCCAGTCGTCCTCGCCGGAGTCCCGGACGTAGCCCAGGTCCCGGATGTCGCCGGAGTCCCGGATGTCGCCGGGGTCGCGGACGTAGCCGGAGTCGCGGATGTAGCCGGCGTTCTCCTGCGCCCGCCGGTCGGCGTCCTCCTCGACCATGTGGTTGAGCAGCTGCTGCACGCCGTCGCTGTCCGGGATCTGCCGGAGGACCGTCGCGCCGCCGTCACCCGCCGTCTCGATGGTCAGCGTGCCGGAGCTGATCAGCCGCTCCCACAGCGTCTGCGTGTAGGAGACGTCGGTGATCCGGGCCAGACCCAGGTCGCGGCCGCGCCGGGCGAGGATCCCCTCGCGGAACAGCAGCCGGTGGGTGGTGATCACGTAGTGCGTCGCCCGCCAGCGGGCCAGCGGCACGACGACGGTCAGCAGCAGCAGGACGACGGCGACCGCGAGGAGCAGCAGCCGGTAGATGCCCTGCTGGCGCCCGTCGGGGATCATCGCCGCCCCGAAGGAGGTCGCGCCGACGATCAGCAGGAAGCGCACGACCGGCCAGAACACCGTCAGCCAGTGCGGGTGCAGGTGCCGGACGACGTCTTCGTCCTCGGCGAGCAGCTTGTCCGGGTACGACATCCGCCCAGGATGACGGAGCGACCCACGGAAGCGGCGCTACCGATCGCGGTGTCGCGCCGAGTGGGCCCCGGAGGGGTCCCGCAGGCGTGATGGGACACGCTCTGCCGGATGCGACGCCTCGCTGGCTGCGGTGCGATCCGGAGGGTCGCGGTGTTACGGCTACTGGCCGCGGTGTCGGCCGGAGGCCGACGATGTCACCGTGTCCTGACGTGCTGCACGTCGCCGCTGGCCAGCTCCACCGTGCCGGCCGGGGTGCGCACCACCAGCCGCCCGTCCCAGTCGACCGCCTCGGCGACGCCGTCCAGCGACGAACCGTCGGGCATCTGCACCCGGACCTCCGTGCCGACCGTCGACGACCAGCGCAGGTAGTCCGTCGCCAGGCCGGAGGCCACGGGGTCGCCCAGGTGCTCCACCCAGCGCAGGTAGCGCCGCTCCAGAGCGCGCAGGAAGGCCAGCAGCACCGGTGCCCGGTCGACCGTCCCGCCGGTCACCCCGGCCAGCGAGGTGGCGGTGTCGGGCAGCTCCGCGGCGGTCGTGGAGACGTTCAACCCGGTGCCGACGACGACGGCCCTTCCCGAGCTCTCCGCCAGGATCCCGGCCAGCTTGCGCCCGTCGCGGGCGAGCAGGTCGTTGGGCCACTTCACCGAGGCCAGCACCCCGGTCGACTCACCCACCGCCTCGGCCAGCGCGACACCGGTCAGCAGCGGCAGCCAGCCCCGGCGCGCGGCGGGGACGTCGGGGCGCAGGAGCACCGAGACGGTGAGCCCGGCCCGGGGCGGGGAGGTCCAGACGCGGTCGAGGCGTCCACGCCCGGCGACCTGGTGCTCGGCGACCAGCACCGTGCCCTCGGGCGCGTCCCGCCCGGCGGCCGCCACCAGATCGGCGTTGGTCGAGCCGGCCTCGGGGACCACCTCCAGCGACCGCCAGAGCGCGCTGTCGCGGACGAGAGCGGCCTCCAGCGCTGCGCCGTCGAGCGGTGGACGCCCGAGATCCGACCATCGGGGTGAGGAGTCTCCGGGCACTCCCCTACGCTACGGAACCCGTGGCCGGGCGTGCGCGGTCACCGGATGTGCACCGACGGCCCGACCCTGCGGCCGAGGTGCGTCGGCGAGGAGGAAACGTGAGCGCGGCTGAACTCGAGAGCGCCGGGGAGCAGATCCCCGAGGACATCGACATCCACACCACCGCCGGCAAGCTGGCCGACTTCGAGCGGCGCGTGCAGGAGGCGCAGCACGCGGGCTCCGAGCGGGCGGTCGAGAAGCAGCACGCCGCCGGCAAGATGACCGCCCGCGAGCGCATCGAGGCGCTGGTGGACCCGGGCTCGTTCACCGAGTTCGACGAGTTCGCCCGCCACCGGTCCACCAACTTCGGCATGGACGCCAAGCGGCCTTTCGGCGACGGCGTCGTCACCGGCTACGGCACCGTCGACGGCCGGCCGGTCGCGATCTTCTCCCAGGACGTGACCGTGTTCGGCGGCGCGCTCGGCGAGGTCTACGGCGAGAAGATCGTCAAGGTCCAGGACTTCGCCATCAAGAACGGCTGTCCGGTCGTCGGCATCAACGAGGGCGGTGGCGCCCGGATCCAGGAGGGCGTGGTCTCCCTCGGCCTCTACGGCGAGATCTTCCAGCGCAACGTGCACGCCTCGGGCGTCATCCCGCAGATCTCGCTGATCATGGGCCCGGCCGCCGGTGGGCACGTCTACTCCCCGGCGCTCACCGACTTCATCGTCATGGTCGACAAGACCAGCCAGATGTTCATCACCGGGCCAGACGTGGTGAAGACCGTGACCGGTGAGGAGGTCACCCTCGAGGAGCTCGGCGGCGCGCGCACGCACAACACCAAGTCCGGCGTGGCCCACTACCTGGCCGAGGACGAGGCCGACGCCCTCGACTACGTCAAGGCGCTGCTGTCCTACCTGCCGAGCAACAACCTGGACCCGCTGCCGGCGCTGGACGTGCCGCCGGTCGACGTCGTCCTCCCCGAGGCGCTGACCGACGAGGACCTGGAGCTCGACACCTTCATCCCGGACTCGGCGAACACGCCCTACGACATGCACACCGTCATCGAGCACGTGCTCGACGACGGCGAGTTCCTCGAGGTGCAGCCGCTGTTCGCGCCCAACCTGCTCATCGGCTTCGGCCGGGTCGAGGGCCGGCCGGTCGGCGTCGTGGCCAACCAGCCCACCCAGTTCGCCGGCACGCTGGACATCGACGCCAGCGAGAAGGCCGCGCGCTTCGTGCGCACCTGCGACGCCTTCAACATCCCGGTGCTCACCTTCGTCGACGTCCCGGGCTTCCTGCCGGGCACCTCGCAGGAGTGGGACGGCATCATCCGCCGCGGCGCCAAGCTCATCTACGCCTACGCCGAGGCGACCGTCCCGCTGATCACGGTGATCACCCGCAAGGCCTACGGCGGCGCCTACGACGTCATGGGCTCCAAGCACCTCGGGGCCGACGTCAACCTGGCCTGGCCCTCGGCGCAGATCGCCGTCGTCGGCGCACAGGGCGCGGTCGGCATCCTGTACCGCAAGGAGCTCGCCCAGGCCGAGGACCCCGACACCCGCCGCGCCGAGCTGATCGCGGAGTACGAGGACACCCTCGCCAACCCCTACATCGCCGCCGACCGGGGGTACGTGGACGCGGTCATCCCGCCGTCGCACACCCGGGTGCAGGTGACCAAGGCGCTGCGCGTGCTGGCCAACAAGCGCCAGACCCTGCCGCCGAAGAAGCACGGGAACATCCCCCTGTGACAGTGACACCGTCGTCCTCCGGACGACCACCGCAGCCAGGAGCCGTCCCCGGCACGAGCGGAGCCGGTTCGTCGCTCGATCGCGAGGACCCTCCGGGCCCTCACTCCTCACGACAGGACGACCTTCCGACCGTCCCCCTCCTGCGGGTGCTGTCCGGCTCCCCCACCGACGAGGAGCTCGCCGCCCTGACCGTCGTCGTCGCGGCGATGTCGCAGCGCCGCGAGCGCCGCCGGCCGACGCCGGTCGGCGCCTGGGCGTCCTACGGCCGCGGCCACCGCGGCGCGCTGCAGACCGGTCCGGGCGGCTGGCGCGCGGCAGGGGGCCCGGCGTGACCGTGGACCGCAGGCTCGTGCTCGCCTCGGCGTCCCCGGCCCGCCTCTCGCTGCTGCGCCAGGCCGGGCTGTCGCCCGAGGTCGTGGTGAGCGACGTCGACGAGTCGGCGCACTCCGCTCCCCGCGTGGCCGAGCAGGTCGCGCTGCTGGCGGCGGCCAAGGCCGCCGCCGTCGCGAAGCGGGAGACCGACGCGCTGGTGATCGGCGCCGACTCGCTGCTCGAGTTCGGTGGCAAGCCGCTGGGCAAGCCCGCCGACGCCGCCGACGCGCGTGACCGCTGGCGCCGGATGGCCGGCCGGTCGGGCGTCCTGCACACCGGCCAGGCACTGTTCGACGTCCGTGACGGCGGGGTCGCCAGCCGGGACATCGCCGTCGCCTCGACCGTCGTGTACTTCGCCGAGCCGACGCCGTCCGAGATCGAGGCCTACCTCGCCACGGGTGAACCACTGGCGGTGGCCGGCGCGTTCACCCTCGACGGCCTCGGGGCACCCTTCGTCCGTCGCGTCGAGGGCGACCCCGCCGCCGTCGTCGGGCTCTCGCTCACCGTGCTGCGTACCCAGCTCGGCAGGCGCGGCCTGGCCATCACCGATCTGTGGCGGCGCTGACCGCCGTCCCACCCCCCGCAACCTCACCCGGACGGGCCGGCCGGCCCTCGTTACAGTCCGACCGGTCCACAGCAGAAGGAGAGCCCCGGTGCAGAAGGTCCTGATCGCCAACCGCGGTGAGATCGCGGTGCGAGTGGCGCGAGCGTGCAAGGACGCCGGTCTCACCAGCGTGGCCGTCTACGCCGAGCCGGACCGCGATGCGCTGCACGTGCGCGTCGCGGACGAGGCGTTCGCCCTGGGCGGCACCACGCCCGGCGACTCCTACCTCGTCATCGACAAGATCCTGGACGCCGCGAAGCAGTCCGGCGCGGATGCCATCCACCCCGGCTACGGATTCCTCTCCGAGAACGCCGACTTCGCCCAGGCCGTCATCGACGCCGGGCTCACCTGGATCGGCCCGTCGCCCCAGGCGATCATCGACCTCGGCGACAAGGTGGCCGCCCGCCACATCGCGATGAAGGCCGGCGCCCCGCTGGTGCCGGGCACCAAGGACCCGGTCGGCGGCGCCGACGAGGTCGTCGCGTTCGCGGAGGAGCACGGCCTCCCCGTCGCGATCAAGGCAGCGTTCGGCGGCGGAGGTCGCGGGCTGAAGGTGGCCCGCACCCTCGAGGAGATCCCCGAGCTGTTCGACTCGGCCGTCCGCGAGGCCGTGTCGGCCTTCGGGCGCGGAGAGTGCTTCGTCGAGCGCTTCCTGGACAAGCCCCGGCACGTCGAGGCCCAGGTGCTCGCCGACACCCACGGCAACGTGATCGTCGTCGGCACCCGTGACTGCTCGCTGCAGCGGCGCAACCAGAAGCTGGTCGAGGAGGCGCCCGCACCGTTCCTCACCGACGACCAGCGGGCCCGGATCCACTCCTCCGCCAAGGCCATCTGCAAGGGCGCCGGTTACCACGGCGCCGGCACGGTCGAGTACCTCGTGGGCGTCGACGGCTCGATCTCCTTCCTCGAGGTCAACACCCGGCTGCAGGTCGAGCACCCGGTGTCCGAGGAGACCAGCGGCCTGGACCTCGTGCGCCAGCAGTTCCGCATCGCCGACGGCCTGCCGCTGGAGATCACCGAGGACCCCGAGCCGCGCGGCCACAGCATCGAGTTCCGGATCAACGCCGAGGACGCCGGCCGCAACTTCATGCCGGCCCCCGGTCCGGTGGACCGGCTGGAGGTCCCGCAGGGCCCCGGCGTGCGCTGGGACTCCGGCGTCGAGACCGGCGGCGAGGTCGCCGGCGCGTTCGACTCCATGCTCGCCAAGCTGATCGTCACCGGCGCCACCCGCGCCGAGGCCCTGCAGCGGGCCCGGCGCGCGCTGGACGAACTCGTCGTCGAGGGCATGCCCACGGTCATCCCGTTCCACCGGGCCGTCGTCCGCGACGAGGCGTTCACCACCGAGCCGTTCACCGTGCACACGCGGTGGATCGAGACCGAGTGGGACAACCAGGTGCCGCCCTACGCCGCAGCGCCGTCCGAGGCCGAGGAGCAGGCGCCCCGGCAGACCGTCGTCGTCGAGGTCGGCGGCCGCCGGCTGGAGGTCTCCCTGCCCGCCGGCCTGGCCGCGGGTGGCGGGGTCGCCGCCGGTGCCCCGGCCAAGCCGCGCAAGCGCGGTGGGGGTGGCGGCGGCTCGGCCGCGTCGGGTGACTCCCTCACCTCCCCCATGCAGGGCACCATCGTCAAGGTCGCGGTTGAGGACGGTGCGACCGTGGCGGCCGGCGACCTGGTCGTCGTCCTCGAGGCGATGAAGATGGAGCAGCCGATCACCGCCCACAAGGCCGGCACGGTCACCGGCCTGTCGGCCGAGGTGGGCGCCTCGGTCACCAGCGGTGCGGTCATCTGCACCATCGCCGACGCCGCCGAGTAGCCGGCCCGCACGACGACGGAGGCCGGACCCGCCCAGCGGGTCCGGCCTCCGTCGTCGTGCGGCGGTCAGCGGGTGGGCAGCCGCCGGGCCCGGCGCAGGACCAGCAGCGCCACCCCGGTCAGCCCCGCCACGGACACCGCGACGAACAGGCTCCCGGTCGGCGTCCAGCCGGCCGCCGGCTCCAGCTCCGGTGCAGCGGGTGCGGCGGCGGGCCTGGGCAGGCCCAGCACCCACGGCGCAGCCGCCGCAGGCTCCGCCGAGGCGGCCGGTGCGGCCGGAGCGGGCGCAGCCGCCGGGGCGCGTACCGCGGAGACGTCCCTGGTGGAGTCGTCCCCGGTGGAGTCGTCGCCGGTGCCCGCGACCAGTTGCCCGGTGCCGTCCTCCCGGGGGGCGGGGGCGGCGGGTGCCTTCGTCGCCGGGGCGACCGGGACCACGTCGACCGTGGCGCCCGCGGGGGTCATCGACCGCACCGTGACGGTGAAGTCCCCGCCGGAGAGCGTCACCGGGACGCCGACCGGCAGCGCGGCCTGCAGGTCGCCGGCCCACCCCGTCCGGGCCGACGGGGTGCCGTCGAGCAGCACCGACGTGTCGGGGAACTCCGACTCCCGGCGCAGCAGCACACCCGCGTCCAGCCGGTAGTGGTTCTCGGCGGACCGGCCCAGCCAGGCGTCGGCCCCGGTCGCCGTCCGGTACTCGAGCCAGTACGCCGTGCCCTCGGCATCGGTGAGCCGGAGCGCACGGGTGCCCGTGCGGGTTCCCGCCGGCGCGAGGACGGCCCGGCCGCGGGGATCGCGCACGTCCCGGTCCAGCAGCGCTCCGGCGGGCAGGACGCCGAGCCGTGCCGCCTGGGGCGCGCTCAGCGAGCCCAGCTGCTGCCAGGAGGCCCCCATGACGTCGTAGAGGTCCCGGTAGCCCGTGGTGCGGCAGCTGCCGGTCTCGACCGCCTCGTCGCACTGCCGGGCCGAGGAGTGGCTCAGCCCGAGGTTGTGGCCCAGCTCGTGGGCGATGACCGACGGCAGGAGCTCGCGCACGTAGATCCGTCCGCCCGAGGCGCGATCCGCACCCACCTCGGCCAGGGCGTACGAGCAGCCGGGCTGCGTCGCGGTCTGGCTGCTCAGGTAGAGCATCAGGTGCCTGCCCGGGCCGGGCCGGAAGCCGACGGCGGCCGCGGCCTCGTCCCAGAGCGCGGTGGGGTCGGCGCACCCGGCGGCAGTGGTGATCCACTCCGAGCTGCCGGCCACGCCGAACCGGATGGCGCCGGAGGTCTGCTCCGACCAGAAGTCGGCGACCGTGCCGTCGACCACCCCGGCGACGTCGGCGGCCGCCACCCCGGCGTCGGGACGGGTGCCCGCCGGAGCGACGAGGACGACCGTCACCTGGTTGGTCACGCGCCCCCGCGTCGGTGCCACGGCCCTGGCCGGGGTGACCGAACCGGTGCTCAGCACCTCCTGCGCCGGGTCGAGCCCGTGCTCCTCGGTGCCCTCGTCGCGCACCTCCCCGCCCACGGTGAGCTCCACCGTGGCGCCGGCCGGCACCCCGGCGACGTCCGCGGTCGGGACGCGCACCGCCCCGTCGGCGGTCTCCACCCAGCTCAGCGGGGCGGCGGTCTCGGCGGCGGCAGCGTGCCCCTCGCCGGGCTCCTGCTCCGGCCACGCCTGCACCAGCCGGCCGACGACGGAGGTGCCGGCCGGCTCGTCGGCCGCGGCCACGCCCACGGCGGGGCCGGCCGTCGCCACGGCCACGGCACCGGCCACGACCAGGGCGCGCAGCAGGCCGGTGGGACGGCGGACAGCAGAGGTGGCAGACATCCCCTCCTGCATCGGCGGGGCTCGTGCGCGTCGGCACCGGTCCGGAGGAATCCAGCCGAGCAGCCGTCACATCCGCCCCGGCCGGCTCACCGGGCCCTCCCGGCTCAGGCCAGGTGGTCGGCGCCCATGAGCCGTCGTCCGGCCTCGGTGATCGAGCCGGACAGCGAGGGGTAGATGGCGAACGTCTGCGCCAGGTCGGCCACCGTGAGCCCCTTGGTGACCGCCAGGGCGATCGGCAGGATCAGCTCCGAGGCACCCGGCGCGACGACGACCCCGCCCATGATCACGCCGGTCGAGCGGCGGGCGAACAGCTTCACGAAGCCGTCCCGCAGGTCGCTCATCTTGGCACGCGCGTTCGTCGCCAGCGGCAGCCGGACGACGTCCACGTCGGTGTACTCGGGCAGGCTCTGCTCCTGCACCCCGACCGTGGCGATCTCCGGGTGGGTGAACACGTTGGCCGCCACGGTCTTGAGCTTGATCGGCGTGACGGCCTCGCCGAGGGCGTGCCACATGGCGATGCGCCCCTGCATGGCCGCCACCGAGGCCAGCTGGAACACCCCGGTGACGTCGCCGGCGGCGTAGATGCCCGACACCGAGGTCCGGGAGACCCGGTCCACGACGACGTGCCCGGCCTCGGTGAGCTCGACGCCGCAGTTCTCCAGGTTCAGCCCGCCGGTGTTGGGGACGGTGCCCACGGTCATGAGCGCGTGCGAGCCCTCGACGATGCGACCGTCGGTGAGCTCGACCAGCACACCCTTCTCGGTGCGGCGCACACCGGCCGCGC
The DNA here is from genome assembly GCA_042090795.1 of Blastococcus sp. GTDB lineage: Bacteria > Actinomycetota > Actinomycetes > Mycobacteriales > Geodermatophilaceae > Blastococcus. Next base: position 75,144 of record JBELIQ010000013.1, read on the forward strand.
GGCCGCGCTCGAGCCGTCCACCGCGGGACTGGAAGACCTCTTCCAGCACCTCGGCGGCGTCGGAGTCCTCGCCGGGCAGCACCCGGTCGCGGGAGGAGACGAGGGTGACCGGCACGCCGGCCTCCAGGTACCCGGAGGCGAACTCCGCGCCGGTGACGCCGGAGCCGATGACGACGAGGTGCTCGGGCATCTCGACGAGGTCGTAGACGTCGCGCCAGTCGAGGATGCGCTCGTGGTCGGGCTCGGCGCCGGGGAGCACGCGGGGGTCGGCTCCGGTGGCGATGAGGACGACGTCGCCCTCGAGCTCCTCGGTCACCTCGCCCGCGGCGTCGAGGACCTGCACGCGGTGGGCGGCCAGGCCGCGCATCTCGTCGGTGAGCCGGCCCTGGCCGGACACGATGCGGACGCCCTCGGCCGCCAGCCGGGAGTGGATGTCGGCGGACTGCGCCACCGCCAGACCCTTCACCCGCTGGTTGACCGCGGCCAGGTCCAGTCCGACGGCGGCGGGCTCGGCGCCGTGCACGCCGAGGACGGCGGAGTCGTGGACCGAGGTCATGGCGCCCGCGGCGGCGATGAGGGTCTTGGAGGGGACGCAGTCGGTCAGGACGCTGGCGCCCCCGATGCCGTCGCGCTCGATGACGGTGACCTGCGCGCCGAGCTGGGCTGCGACCAGCGCGGCCTCGTAGCCGGCCGGGCCGCCGCCGATGATGACGATGCGGGTCATGGGTCCTCTCCGGGGTTCGAACGGGCGTCGCGAGCCATTGTCCCCGCCCGGAGGCCCGGGCGGGTCAGCCCCGGCCGGGCGGGTCAGCCCCGGCCGGGCGGGTCAGGCCCGGCCGGCCGCGCCGTCCCCCGAGCCCGACGACCCGGCGGGGCGCGCCGACGGCGCCGGGCTCAGCCGGATGCGCCAGACGGCCGTCACCGCCTCGACGGCGATCCCCGTGTTCATCTTGGACTCGCCGAGCTCCCGGTCGCGGAACGTGATGGGCACCTCGACGACCCGCGCACCCGCCTGCAGCGCCCGGTAGGTGGTCTCGATCTGGTAGCCGTAGCCGTTGGCGGCGAAGGAGTCGACGTCCAGCCGGTCCAGCAGGTCCGTCCGCCACGCCTTGAAGCCGCCGGTGAGGTCGCGCAGCGGCGTGCGCAGGACGGTCCGGGCGTAGAGGTTGCCGATCCAGGAGACGGTCCGCCGGCTCCAGGGCCAGTTCTCCACCTGTCCCCCGGCGACGTACCGCGAGCCGATGACCAGATCGGCCCCGGACATGCTGGCGAGCAGGTCGTCGATCGCGCGCGGGTCGTGCGAACCGTCGACGTCCATCTGGACGATCACGTCCCACCGCCCCTGGGCCAGGGCCCGCTTGAAGCCGGCGACGTACGCGGTGCCCAGTCCGAGCTTCCCCGAGCGCTCCAGCAGCTCGACGCGGCCGGGGTGCTCCCCGGCCAGGGCCCGCACGATGTCCGCGGTGCCGTCGGGAGACCCGTCGTCCACGACCAGGACGTCGGGCCGGGCCGGCCGGGCGAGGACGGCCTCGACGTGCTTACGCACGTTCTCCGCCTCGTTGTAGGTCGGCGTGACGACCAGGATGCGCACGTTCTTCCTTCTCTCGCGGGGAGCGGGGGCGGAGCTCACCGGGCGGGCCCGGGCACCGGATCGGGTCTGCTCCGGCGGCTCCGGAGCACGTGGACCAGCCCGGCGACGAGGGCCACCCCGAGGACACCGAGGGCGATCTGGTCGATGAGCGGACGGGAGTACAGGTCGGTGACCGAGTGCCCACCGGGCAGCACCGTGAACAGCATGAGCACCGACCACGCCACCACGAGCACCCGCTCGGCGAGGACGCCGGCCGCGGCGAAGAGCATCGTCGGCCAGACCAGGTACCAGGGCCAGACCACCGAGCCGGTGAGGATCACCGTCAGGGCGATCCACGAGGTGACACGGACGAGACCCCAGCTGCGGATCCGGGTCAGGAACAGCAGCCCGACCACCACGGCGACGACCACGCCGGCGAGCCGGACGCCGTCGAGCGGCGGGTCGTCGACGTCCAGCGCGAAGGCCAGGGCGGTCGTCGGGGTCATCGACTCCAGCGCCTTGCCGGGGACGTCGAGGTTGTCCAGGAAGCCCCATCCCCACCCCGTGAGCTGGACGGAGAGGGCGAAGGCCCCCGCACCCAGCCCACCGGCGAGCACCAGGGCACGCAGCCGTGCGGGCCAGCCGTCCTGGCGCTGCGCCCAGTCGACCCCGATGACGAGGACGGCCACGAGCGCGGTGGCCTTGATGCCGGCGCTTGCCACGCACAGCAGGATGCCCAGCAGCGGCCGGTCGTACAGGGCGAGCAGCAGCCCGGGCAGCAGCAGGGCCAGCATGAGCGCGTCGTTGTGGTTGCCCGACACCAGGTGCACCAGCACCAGGGGGTTGATGGCGCCCAGCCACATCGCGACCGCGGGGCTGCCGCCCAGGCGCTGGGCGATCCGGCAGACGAGCAGCGCGCAGACCGCCCAGCCGGCCACGCACAGCACGCGGATCGCGGCCAGCACGGCGAGCAGGTTCTGGTCGAACAGCCAGGACAGCCCGCTCAGCAGGGCCACGAACGGCGGGCTGTAGGGCGTGGGGCTGAACCGCCAGAACTCCTCCGCGCCGCGCACCGCCTGGACGTCGCCCAGCACCCCGGGCCCGTACTCGAAGGGGTCGACGCCGTTCTGCACGGCGGCACCGATCGCGGTGTAGAACCACGGGTCGGCGGTGAACAGCGGGGGCCCGATCAGCAGCGGCACCGACCAGAACACCCCGACCGCCAGCAGCCACCGGACCGCGACGCCGCGGCGGACGGCCAGCCCGGCGAGCAGCCAGGCCAGCACCCAGATCCCGAGCGCAGCAGCACTCCACGACCGCGCGGTGTCGAAGCCCAGCTCCACCGGGCGCAGGGCCGGGTGGTCCGCCCGGAACCACAGCTCCGGCGCGTCGAGCTGCCGGCCCAGGCTGTTGCCGGCGACGGCCAGGTAGGCGGTCCCCGCAGCACCGAGGACGGCGCTGAGCAGGAGGATCACGGCGGTCGCGGCATCCGGCCGGGGCGTGCGGGCAGCCGGGGTGGGCGACGCGTCGGTCGAGGTCGCGCCGGCCAGACTCGTGCTGACGGCCATCTCCTGACTGCTCCCGCGGACCGGCCCTGACCCGCTCCGTCGTCGTCCCCGCCACCGGACCGGCAGGCGGGCAGAGACTAACAGCGCGGCGCGGACCCCTCGGCCCCGTCGGCCGGGGATCCGGACGCGAACGTCTCCAGGATCTGCCGGGCGGCCAGGGCCGGGGTGAGTTCCCCGGCGAGCACCGCCTTCTCCAGCTCCGGCGCCGCCGACCGCACACCGGGATGCGCCCGGAGCGCGTGCTCCAGGCCGTCGCGGACCAGCTGCCACGTCCAGCGCACCTGCTGGCTGCGCCGCCGCTCGTCGAACTCCCCCGACGCCGTCATCCGGTCCTGGTGCTCGACCAGCTTGGCCCAGACCTCCGCCATGCCGTCCCCGGTCAGGCCCGCGCAGGTGAGCACCGGGACGTCCCAGGTCTCCCCGTGGCCGCGCAGCATGCGGATGGCCTGCGCCAGCTCGCGCGCCGCCTTGCGGGCAGCGGGTGCGCCGTCGCCGTCGGCCTTGTTCACCGCGATGACGTCGGCGATCTCCAGGATCCCGCGCTTGATGCCCTGCAGCTGGTCGCCGGTGCGGGCGAGGGTGAGGAAGAGGAAGGAGTCGACCATCTCGGCGACGGTGATCTCCGACTGCCCGACGCCGACGGTCTCGACCAGGACGACGTCGTAGCCCGCGGCCTCCACCACGACCATCGACTCCCGGGTCGCCTGGGCGACGCCGCCGAGCGTCCCCGACGTCGGCGAGGGGCGGATGAACGCGTGCGGGTCGACGGCCAGCCGGGACATCCGCGTCTTGTCACCGAGGATCGACCCGCCCGAGCGTGCCGACGACGGGTCGACGGCGAGCACGGCGACCTTCGAGCCCGCGGCGGTCAGCGTCACGCCGAGCTGGTCGATGAAGGTGGACTTGCCCACGCCGGGGACGCCGCTGATGCCCACGCGGCGCGCTCCCCCGGCGTGCGGCAGCAGCTCCACCAGCAGCTCCTGCGCCCGCTCCCGGTGGTCGGCCCGCCGGGACTCGACCAGCGTGATGGCGCGCGCCATCACCCGCCGGTCGCCGGAGAGCACCCCCTCGACCAGCGCCGGGACGTCGACGTCCCTGGCCATCAGTGACCCTGCATCTCAGTGACCCAGGCGCTGTGCGAGCGTGCGCAGCAGCTCCTGCGCCGCCTCGGCGATCACCGTGCCGGGCGGGAAGACCGCCGCGGCGCCCATCTCCTTGAGGGTCGGGACGTCGTCGGGCGGGATGACGCCGCCGACGACGATGAGCACGTCGTCGGCCCCGAGCTCGGCGAGCGCGTCCTTGAGCGCCGGCACGAGCGTGAGGTGCCCCGCGGCCAGGGAGGAGACGCCGACGACATGCACGTCTGCCTCCACGGCCTGGCGGGCCACCTCGTCGGGCGTCTGGAACAGCGGGCCGACGTCGACGTCGAAGCCGAGGTCGGCGAAGGCGGTGGCGATGACCTTCTGGCCGCGGTCGTGCCCGTCCTGGCCCATCTTGGCAACCAGGATGCGGGGCCGGCGGCCCTCCGCCTCCTCGAACGCCTCGGCCATGCGGCGGGTCTCCTCCATGGGGCTGTCCTCTCCCGCCTTGCGCCCGGCCATGGCCTCGTCGCGGTAGACGCCGGAGATGGTGCGCACCTGGCCGGCGTGCCGGCCGTAGACCTCCTCCAGCGCGTCGGAGATCTCGCCGACGGTGGCCTTGGCGCGGGCGGCGTCGACGGCCAGCTTGAGCAGGTTGGACCCCAGCCCGCTCTCGCGGCGTCCCTCGGCGGCGGCACGGGCGGCGTCGGTGAGCCGGCGCAGCGCCTCGGTGACCGCCCCGCCGTCCCGGTCGGCCCGCAGCTGCTCGAGCTTGGCCTTCTGCTGGGCGAGGACGTCGGCGTTGTCGACCTTGAGCACCTCGATGGCCTCGTCGGCGTCGACCCGGTACTTGTTCACGCCGATGACCGGCTGGCGGCCGGAGTCGATGCGGGCCTGGGTGCGGGCCGCGGCCTCCTCGATGCGCAGCTTCGGGATGCCCTCGTCGATCGCCTGCGCCATGCCGCCGGCCTCGGTGACCTCCTGGATGTGCGCCCAGGCACGCCGGGCCAGGTCGTAGGTCAGCTTCTCGACGTAGGCCGAGCCGCCCCACGGGTCGATGACCCGCGTGGTGCCCGACTCCTGCTGCAGCAGCAGCTGGGTGTTGCGGGCGATGCGGGCGGAGAAGTCGGTGGGCAGCGCCAGCGCCTCGTCGAGGGCGTTGGTGTGCAGCGACTGGGTGTGCCCCTGGGTGGCGGCCATGGCCTCCAGGCAGGTGCGGACGACGTTGTTGTAGACGTCCTGCGCGGTCAGCGACCAGCCCGACGTCTGCGAGTGGGTGCGCAGCGCCAGCGACTTGGGGTTCTGCGCGCCGGCCTCCTTGACCAGCCGGGCCCACAGCAGCCGCCCGGCGCGGAGCTTGGCGACCTCCATGAAGAAGTTCATCCCGATGGCCCAGAAGAAGCTCAGCCGCGGGGCGAAGGCGTCCACGTCGATGCCGGCGCCCTTGCCCGCGTTCAGGTACTCGACGCCGTCGGCGAGGGTGTAGGCCAGCTCGAGGTCGGCCGTCGCCCCGGCCTCCTGGATGTGGTAGCCGGAGATCGAGATGGAGTTGTAGCGCGGCATCTCCTGCGAGGTGAAGGAGAAGATGTCGCTGATGATCTGCATCGAGGGCTTGGGCGGATAGATGTAGGTGTTCCGCACCATGAACTCTTTGAGGATGTCGTTCTGGATCGTGCCGGTGAGCTGCGCGGGCGACACGCCCTGCTCCTCGGCCGCGACGATGTAGAGCGCCAGCACGGGCAGCACGGCGCCGTTCATCGTCATCGAGACGCTCATCTTGTCCAGCGGGATGCCGTCGAACAGCTGCCGCATGTCCAGGATCGAGTCGATGGCCACGCCGGCCATGCCGACGTCGCCGACCACGCGCGGGTGGTCGGAGTCGTAGCCGCGGTGGGTGGGCAGGTCGAAGGCGACGCTGAGCCCCTTCTGGCCCGCGGCCAGGTTGCGCCGGTAGAAGGCGTTGGACTCCGCGGCGGTGGAGAACCCGGCGTACTGCCGGACCGTCCACGGCTGGGTCGTGTACATCGTCGGGTAGGGCCCGCGCAGGAAGGGCGGGAGGCCGGGCAGCGTCTCGAGGAAGTCCAGGTCGGCCAGGTCGGCCGGGCTGAACAGCGGCGGGACGGCGATGCCCTCGGGGGTCTCCCAGCTCGCCTCCTCGACGCCGCGGCCGGTCGTCTCCTTGAACGCCTTCGCCCACTCGTCGACCGAGGCCGTGGCGGCCGGGCGGCCCAGCTCGACGCCGCCGAAGTCGGGGATCCCGGTCATGCTCGCGCTCCTTCGAGGCCCAGCTGCGCGTGGACGGTGCGGAGCACGTCCAGCGCGTCGCATCCGGCGTACACGTACCCGTCGACGCCGTCGATGGCGAGATCGGGCTTTCCGGCCAGCCACACCTGCGTGGCGCCGGCCTCCTTCAGCTCGGCGGCCAACCCGGCCGCCGACTCGGCGTAGTCCTTGTCGGTCCCGCAGATGCAGGCCACCGTCGTGCCTGCGGCGCCGAACCCTTCGATCCGGTCGGCCGCGGGGGTGCCCAGGCCGCCGGCCTGGAAGAGGTTGCCGGCGAAGCCGGCGCGCGCGGTGTGCCGGGCGATCGGGCCGAGGGTGGCCAGGTACACCGCCGGCCGCTCCGCCCCGTTCGATGCCATGGCGGCGTCGGCCGCGTCGCGCAGCGCCTCGTACTCCTGCGCGGCCCGCACGCGCGGCAGCCCGCCGCCGGGGTGCAGATCGGCCAGCGGCTGCCGCTGGGGCAGCTTCTCGGTCAGGTTGGGGAACTCGCTCACGCCGGTGAGCGCGTCGGCGCGGGTGGCCAGGCGCAGCGCGCGGGTGTCCCAGGCGGTGGCGATGCGCTCGCCGACCAGACCGGAGTCCAGGGCGGCGGCCAGCCCGCCGGCCCGCTCGATCTCGGTGAACCAGTCCCAGGCGGCCCGGGCGAGGGAGTCGGTCAGCGACTCGACGTACCAGGAGCCGCCGGCGGGGTCGAGGACACGGGCGAGGTGCCCCTCCTCCACGAGCAGGCTCTGCGTGTTGCGGGCGATCCGCCGGGCGAAGGAGTCGGGCAGACCGAGGGCCGCGTCGAACGGCTGCACGGTGACGGCGTCGGCGCCACCCACGCCCGCGGCGAAGCAGGCCACGGTGGTGCGCAGCATGTTGACCCAGGGATCGCGCCTCGTCGTCATGACCGAGGAGGTGACGGCGTGCTGGTGCTGGCCGCGCACCTCGGGGGCGGCACCGCTGACCTCGCCGACGCGGTCCCACAGCCGGCGGGCGGCGCGGAGGGTGGCGATGGTCGTGAACTGGTCGGCGCTCGCGCTGTAGCGGAACTCGAGCTGGCCGAACGCCTCGTCGATGCCGAGGCCCTGCTGCCCGTCCGCGGAGCCGGTCAGCGCCCGCAGGTAGGCCACCCCGGCGGCCAGCGAGCACCCGAGCTCCTCGACGGCCGACGCCCCGGCGTCGGCGAAGACGGTGCCGTCGACGACGACGCTGCGCAGGCCGGGATGGGCGGCGGCGCGGCGGGCGAGGCCGGCCAGCGCGCTCAGGTCCTGCGCCTGCCCGGAGGCGGCGTGCAGGCCGAGCGGATCGAGGCCCAGCGAGCCGCCGGGCGCGAGGTCGTCCCGGTCGGCCACCAGGTCCAGGAACGCCTCGGCCGCTGCGACTCCCCCGACCGCCCCGACGCCGGTGACGCTCACCGGGGCGAGGTCGAGGTAGACGTCGGCGAGCACGTCGCCCAGCCGGTCGGCCGGCACGGCGCCCTCGCCCACGACCAGCCACAGCGAGGTGACGCCGTTCTCCAGGTCGGCGGCGATGGCCTCCCGGGTCACGGCGACGTCCGGGTGGGCGTGCTGCTGGCGGATGTCCCAGCCGCCGGGGGCACCGCCCTCGGCTCCGCCGGAGGCGGTCACCTCGGCCGATCCGGCCGGTCCACCGGACGCGCGGGAGCCACGCACGAAGGGCGGCAGACCCGGCACGCCGACGGCGGTCGGCAGGTCCGCGGCGTCCTCGGCGGTGTAGAGGGGGGCCACGGTGACACCCGTGGCCACGGGACGGCGCAGCGCCTCCTCGACGGGCTCGGGCAGGTTCTCCCGGCCGGCCTTGCGCAGGACGCCGGCGACCAGGTCGCGCCAGTCGTCTCGCGTGACGCCGGGGAACCCGGCCGCCAGCCCGAGGTCCTGCGGGACCTCGTGCTCGCTCGGGACCTGCGCGTCGGCCCTCGCCGGGGTCGGCCCGCTGCTCTGCTGGTCGGTGGTCATCCTCGGTGGGACTCCTCGTCGGCTCGTCTGCCTGCAGTGTCTCCGGAGGCGTGCCGGCCCGTGCGGCCGGGTGGTGCCGCACCGACCCCTGCGGGGGACCCCGCGTCGGCCTCCAGGGCGTGCAGCGCGGCGTGCGCCAGCAGCCGGACGCCGACCGCGATCGCCCGCTCGTCCACGTCGAAGGTGCCCCGGTGCAGGTCCAGCGGCTCTCCCCCGCCGTGGGTGCCGAGCCGGGCGAGCGCGATCGGCAGCCTGTCCGCGTACCAGCCGAAGTCCTCCCCGCCCATGCTCTGCGGCGACAGCAGGACGCTCTCGGCGCCCACCGTCTCCGCGGCCGCGCTGCGCAGCAGCGCCACCGAGTGCGGGTCGTTGACCACCGGCGGGACCCCGCGGACGTAGTCGACCTGGACGGCGGCGCCGGTGGCGGCGGCGACCTTGGCGACCAGCGAGCGGATGATCTCCTCCGCGCCCTGCCAGGCGTCGCGGTCCAGCACGCGCACGGTGCCGCGCAGCATGCCGCGCTGCGGGATGGCGTTGGCCGCGACCCCCGCGTCGACCGAGCCCCAGACCAGTGACATCCCGGCGCGCGGGTCGACCTGGCGGGACAGCAGCCCGGGCAGCTCGGTGATCAGCCGCCCGAGCGCGTCGACGAGGTCGACGGTCAGGTGCGGCCGGGCCGTGTGCCCCCCGGGGCCGGTGAGCGTGACGTCGATGCCGTCGCAGGCCGCGGTGATCGCGCCGGTGCGCAGCCCGACCTGGCCGACCGGCACCGAGGGGTCGCAGTGCAGCGCGAAGGCCCGGGTGGCGCCGTCGAGCACGCCGGCGGCGAGCACCTCGGTGGCACCCCCGGGCACGGTCTCCTCGGCGGGCTGGAAGATGCAGCGCACCCGGCCCGGGAGCCCGTCGAGGGTGGCCAGCGCGAGCGCGACGCCGAGCACCACGGTGGTGTGCACGTCGTGGCCGCAGGCGTGGCACATCCCCTCGCGGGTCGAGGCGTACGGGACGTCCTTGAGATCGGCCAGCGGCAGCGCGTCGATGTCCCCGCGCAGGACGACCGTCGGCCCCGGGCCCTCGCCCAGGTCGACGACCAGCCCCGTGCCGCTGGGCAGCCGGTGCGGGGACAGCCCCGCCTCGCGCAGCCGCTGCTCGAGGAAGGACGTCGTCTCCACCTCGGCGTAGGCGAGCTCGGGGTGGGCGTGCAGGTGCCGCCGGATGGCGATCAGCTGGGCGGTGTGCGCCCCTACCCAGTCGTCCACCGCGGCGCCGAGCTTCTCGACCACCGGGGTCACGCCGCGTGCCCTCCGGCGCAGTCGCCCGGGCCGGGCGCGGGCTCCGCCGGCCGCCCCACCGGCCCCTCCGCGGGGAGCCCGTCCCGCAGCTCGGCGAGCAGGCTGTCCACGACCGGCTCCAGCTTCCCGTCGTGCGCGGCGGCGACCGCGCGCTGCCGCTGGTAGGAGGCGCCCACGTCGAGCACCCGCAGCACGTCGGCGAGCTCGGCCTCGCAGTCCAGCCGCTTCGCGGTGGGCCGCAGCTCCTCGACCAGGTCGACGATCGCCTGCCGGACCGGCCGGACGGTGCCCTTCTCGTCGACGACGATGTCGGCGTCCAGCCCGTAGCGGGAGGCGCGCCACTTGTTCTCCCGCAGCACCCAGGACGCCGGCGTCGGCAGGGTGTAGCCGCGGTCGAGCTGGGTGTCGAACTGCTCGACCAGGCACTGGGCGAGCGCGGCGACCGCGCCGATCTCGTCGAGGGTGGGCAGGCCGTCGCAGATGCGCAGCTCGACGGTGCCGAAGTCGGGGTGCGGGCGGACGTCCCACCAGACCTCGCGGACGCTGTCGATCGACCCGGTCGAGATCAGCGTCTCCATGTACTCCTCGAACTCCGTCCAGCCCTCCAGCTGGTAGGGCAGCCCCGCCGTCGGCATGCCCTCGAAGATCTTGGTGCGCGACGACGCGAGCCCGGTGTCGCAGCCCACCCAGAACGGGGAGGACGACGACAGCGCCAGGAAGTGCGGGATGTACTGGCACAGCGCGTTGACGATCGGGATGGCCTTCTCCGGCGCGCGCACGCCCACGTGCACGTGCACGCCGAAGATCTGCATCCGCCGGGCCATCCACTGCATGCGCTCGACCAGCTGGAGGTAGCGCTCCTTGGGCGAGATGAGCTGGGTCTGCCAGTCGGTGAACGGATGGGTGCCGGCGCACATGAGCGCCAGGTTCCGCTCGTCGGCGGCCGCCACGACCTCGGCGAGGGTGCCGGCGAGGTCGGCCTTGGCCTCGGCCACGGTGGTGCAGATGCCGGTGATGATCTCCACGGTCGACTGCAGCAGCTCGTGCTTGGCCTTGGGATGCTCCTCGGCGCCCTCGGGCCGCAGCTGCTCCAGGATCTCGATCGCGCCGGGCGACAGCTCGCGGGTGTCGCGGTCGACCAGCTGCAACTCCCACTCGACGCCCAGGCTGGCCCGCTCGGACGACCGGAAGGGGATCTCCACCTGCGGGAGTCTAAGGAGGTCCGGCGGGCCCCACCCGATGACCGACCCGGATCACCCGTGCGATGGACGGCCGTGCAGGACGGCCCTCCTGCACGGCGTCGCCGGACGGCACCCGCTCTGCCGGCACGGGCGGGGCCGCGCCGGTTTCTGCGTTAGCGTTCCTCCGTGAGCCAGCCCCCCGGTACCGACGCCCAGTCCATCGCCGCGCTCGCGGCCGACGACCTCACGACCGCGCTCGGTGGTCGGCACGACGTCGCCGTCGTGATGGGTTCGGGCTGGGCTCCCGCTGCCGACGCCTTCGGCGCTGCCGACTACACCGTGGCCATCGGCGAGCTGCCCGGCTTCGCCGCCCCCACCGCGGTCGGGCACGGCGGTGAGGTGCGGTCGGTGCGGGTCGGCGAGCGCAAGGTGCTGCTCTTCCTCGGACGGACCCACCTCTACGAGGGCCGCGGCGTCGAGCCGGTCGTGCACGGCGTGCGCGTCGCGGCGGCGGCCGGCGTGCGGACCGTCGTCCTGACCAACGCCGCCGGCGGGCTGGCGCCGGAGCACCGGGTGGGCCAGGCCGTCGTCATCGCCGACCACCTGAACCTGACGGCCCGCTCCCCGCTGGTGGGGGCGGACTTCGTCGACCTCACCGACCTGTACTCGGCCCGCCTGCGGGCGCTGGCGCGCGAGCTCGACCCGGCACTGACCGAGGGCGTCTACGCCGCGCTGCCCGGACCGCACTACGAGACGCCGGCCGAGATCCGCATGCTGCGCACGATGGGCGCCGACCTCGTGGGCATGTCGACGGCGCTGGAGGCGATCGCCGCGCACGCCGCCGGGCTGGAGGTGTTCGGGCTCTCGCTGGTCACCAACGCCGCCGCGGGCGTCACCGGCGAGAAGCTGGACGCCGACGAGGTCATCGCCGCCGGTCGCGAGGCAGCGGGACGGCTGGGCCGGTTCCTGGTGCAGCTCATCGGACAGCTCCCGTCGTGACCGGGCCGGTCCTGGTGACCGGCGCGGCCGGGCTGATCGGCACGGTGCTGCGCGGCGGTCTGCCCGAGGCGGGCTGGGCACTGCGCAGCCTCGACGTCGTCCCCGTGCCCGAGCCGCGTCCCGGCGAGGAGCACGTCGTCGCCGACATCACCGACCTGGCGGCCATGACGGAGGCGTCCCGCGGCGCCGGCGCGCTCGTGCACCTCGCCGGCATCGCCTCCGAGTCCACCTGGTCCGCGATCGCGCACACCAACATCGAGGGCACGTACTGCGCGCTCGAGGCGGCGCGCCGGGCCGGCGTCGGCCGCGTGGTGCTGGCGAGCAGCAACCACGCCACCGGCTGGACGCCGCGCCCCGACGGCGAACTGCTGCGCGAGTCCGACGCGCCCCACCGCCCGGACACCTTCTACGGCGTCTCGAAGGCGGCGATGGAAGCGCTGGGCTCGCTCTACGCCGACCGCTACGGCCTCGACGTCGTCTGCCTGCGGATCGGCAGCGCCTTCCCGGAGCCGACGACGACCCGGCAGCTGTCGACGTGGCTCTCCCCCGGCGACACCGTGCGGCTGGTCGACGCCGCGCTCCGGGCGCCGTCCCCGGGGTTCGCCGTCGTCTGGGGCGTGTCGGCGAACACCCGCAACTGGTGGGACCTCACAGCCGCCCGGGCGCTGGGCTACGAGCCGGCCGACGACGCCGAGGTGTACGCCGAGGCGCTGGTCGCCGCGCACGGCGAGCCCGACCTCGCCGACCCGGTGCACGCCCGCGTGGGTGGGGAGTTCACCACCGCCGCCTACGACTCCGAGCACTTCGACGCGCGAGGGACCGCACCGGCATGACCGACGACCTGCTCGCCACCGCCCGCTCGTGGGCCGACGCCGATCCGCACGAGGGCGACCGCGCGGAGATCCTCGCGCTCGTCGACGCCGGGGACGCAGCGTCGCTCGACCCCCGGTTCGCCGGACCGCTCACCTTCGGGACGGCGGGGCTGCGCGGGCCGCTGCGTGCCGGGCCCGCCGGGATGAACGCCGCCGTCGTCACCCGGGCGGCCGCGGGGCTGGGCGCGTGGCTGCACGGCTCGGGGTCGGCCGGTGGGGGGTCGGCCGGTGGCGGCATCGTGATCGGCTACGACGCCCGGCGCCGGTCCGACGAGTTCGCGCGCCTCTCGGCATCGGTGCTGTCCGCGGCGGGGTTCGCGGTGCAGGTGCTGCCGCGGGCGCTGCCCACGCCGGTGCTGTCGTTCGCGGTGCGGCGCCTCGGCTGCGTCGCCGGGATCATGGTGACCGCGAGCCACAACCCGCCGGACGACAACGGCTACAAGGTGTACCTCGGCGACGGCGCGCAGCTGGTGCCCCCGGCGGACCGGGCGATCGAGGCCGCGATCGCCGCGGTCGGGCCGGCGCGCGAGGTCCCGCTGTCCGACGAGTGGCTCACCCTCGGCGACGACGTCGCCGCCGACTACGTGGACGCGGTGGTGGCCGCGCTCGAGCCGTCCCGTGTCCCCTCCCGCGGCTCGCTGCGGGTGGCCTACACCGCGATGCACGGGGTGGGCGCCGACACGACTCGGGCGGTGTTCGCGGCCGCCGGTCTGGCCGAGCCGGTGAGCGTGGCCGAGCAGGACGCGCCGGACCCGACCTTCCGCACGGTGGCCTTCCCCAATCCCGAGGAGCCGGGGGCGACCGACCTGCTCAAGGCGCTGGCGGCGCGGACCGGCGCCGACCTGGCGATCGCGGAGGACCCGGACGCCGACCGCTGCGCCGTCGTCTGCGACGGCCGGCAGCTGACCGGGGACGAGGTCGGCGCGCTGCTGGCCGACTGGCTGCTGCGGCGCGGCGTGCGCGGCACCTACGCGTCGTCGCTGGTGAGCGGCTCGCTGATGCACGTGGTCGCGGCCGCGCACGGGGTGCCGTCGGAGGAGACGCCGACCGGGTTCAAGTGGATCATGCGGGCCGGGTCGGACGCCGCGCCGCTGGTGTACGGCTACGAGGAGGCGCTGGGGTACACGGTGTCGCCGTCGGTCGCCCGGGACAAGGACGGCATCTCGGCCGCGCTCGCGGTGTCGCTGCTGGCCGCGGAGCTCAAGGAGTCGGGCCGGACGCTGCTGGACCGCCTCGACGAGCTGGCGGTCGAGCACGGGCTGTTCGCGACCGGTCAGCTGTCGGTCCGGGTCGAGGACCTGTCGGTGATCTCCGATGCGATGGCCCGCGTGCGTGCCCAACCGCCGGCCACCCTGCTGGGCCGGGAGGTGGCGTACGCGGACCTGGCGCTCGAGTCGCCGCCGGTGGACGCGGTGCGGCTGCTGGGTGACGGCGTGCGGGTGATCGTGCGGCCCAGTGGGACCGAGCCCAAGCTCAAGGCCTACCTGGAGACCGTGGTGCCGGTGCACCAGGACGCCGGGATCATCGCCGCCCGCGGCCGGGGTGAGGACGAGCTCGACCAGCTGCGCGCCGAGATGTCGGCGGCGCTCGGTCTCTAGCCCCGCCGACCGATCAGTCCAGGGGTCCGCCACGGTCAGAGCAGCGAGGGCCGCCGGCCCATGGGGAGAGTCGAATGCGCAGGATCGTGCTGCACCTGGGGATATCACTGGACGGCTACTTCGAGGGTCCCGACGGCGACATCAGCTGGGGCCGCGTCGACGACGAGCTGCACACCTACTTCAACCGGGTGCTGGCCGAGAGCAGTGCCTTCCTCGAGGGCCGGGTCACCTACGAGTTGATGGAGGCGTACTGGCCGACGGCGGACCAGGACCCGGACGCCGACCGGCCCATGGTCGAGTTCGCCGGCATCTGGCGCGGCATGCCGAAGATCGTGTACTCGCGGACCCTCGACGCCGTCGGGCCGCACGCGGTCCTGGTGCGGGACGTCGTGCCCGAGGAGGTGCGGGCGCTGCAGGCGCAGCCCGGCGGGGACATGGTCGTGGGCGGGCCGGTGCTGGCCGAGTCGTTCCGCCGGCACGACCTGATCGACGAGTACCGGCTCTTCGTCAGCCCGGTGCTGGTGGGCCGGGGCCGCCGGTTGTTCGAGTCCGAGGGGATACCCGCGGATCTGCGGCTGGCCGAGTCGCGGACCTTCGGCAACGGGGTCGTGATGCTGCGGTACGAGGTGGTCCGCTGACGTTCAGCGCGGAACGGTCTCCCGGCAGCCGGACCCCAGTGCTCTCGCGGCCGTCTCCAGCACGGCGACGACGTCGCGGCCGAAGCCGGCGTCGCAGGGATGCGCGCCGCCGGTGAGCGCGGCCGCCTGCAGCTCGTCGACGGCGAGAGCGAAGGCGTCCACCGCGGTGCCGGAGTCGGGCAGCAGCACCAGCCGGCCGGCGTCGCCGTGCACGAAGAACTCCACGCCGGCCGACATGGGCGCCACGGTGAGCGAGAGACTCACGGTCGACGCCGCCCCCGACTCGTGGGTCAGCACCAGGTGGACCGTGTCCCGCAGCCCTGCGCCCGCCTGCACCGCGACCACCGGCCCGAGCGCGGGCACGAGGACCGAGAGCGCGTGCGGGCCGACGTCCCACAGCGCCCCGCGCTCGTGCCGCCAGGGCGACGAGGCGAACCTCGAGCCGGCCAGCGAGGCCAGCCACGAACCGGCGCCACCGGCCAGCTCCGTGCGCCCGGCCTGGGTGAGCCAGGTGGTCGTGGCCGCCTGGAACCGGAGGGTGAAGAAGACGACGGAGGCGACACCGGCGTCCCGCACCGCCGTCGCGACCCGGTCGGCCGCGGCCGCGCTGAAGGCGACGGGCTTCTCGAGCAGCAGGTGCTTGCCGGCCGCCGCCACCTGCTCGGCCAGCGGCGCCTGCACGTCCGGGGGCAGCGCGATGGTGACGGCGTCGACCTGGTCGAGCAGCTCGTCGAGGTCGGCGAACCCCGCCACCTCGAACTCCGCCCCCAGCGCCTTGGCCCTGGACAGATCGCGCCCCCAGATGCCGACCAGCTCGGCCCCGGGGTGGCCGGCGAGCGCCGGGGCGTGCACGCCCCGCGCCCAGGGGCCGGTGCCGAGCACCCCGAACCGCATGCTCAGACCGCGCCGAACTGCCGGTCGCCGGCGTCGCCGAGGCCCGGGACGATGTAGGCGTTGTCGTTGAGCCCCTCGTCGACGCTGGCGGTGAACACCCGCAGCGGCAGCCCGCTCTCGCGGAGCCGCTGGATGCCCTCGGGGGCGGCGAGCGCGCAGAGCACGGTGATCTGCGTGGCACCGCGCGCGGTGAGCAGCCCGCAGCAGTGCACGAGCGAGCCGCCCGTCGCCAGCATGGGGTCGAGGACGAGGACGTGCCGGTCGACCAGCGACTCGGGCAGGGAGGCCATGTAGGCCTCGGGCTGGAAGGTCTCCTCGTTGCGGGCCAGGCCGACGAAGCCCATCTGGGACTCCGGGAGCATGCCGTGCGCGGTGTCGGCCATGCCCAGGCCCGCGCGCAGCACCGGCACGATCAGCGGCGGAGCCGCCAGCCGGTATCCGGTGGTCTGCACGACCGGCGTGCTGATCGTCTCCTCGGCCAGGGTCAGCTCGCGGGTGGCCTCGTAGACCAACATCTGCGTCAGCTCACGGAGCGCGGCGCGGAAGGCGGCGTTGTCGGTGCGCTCGTCGCGCATCCGGCTCAGCCGGGCTCGGGCCAGCGGGTGGTCGACGACGGTCAGCTGCACGGCCAGAACGGTAGCGGCCGCCCGCGCCCGTCCAGCAGCCCTGCCCACGCCGGACACCCGCTCACGCTGCCACCAGCGGACGCCCGCGCGCCTCGGCTGCCAGACGCCGCTGGAGATCACGCTGGTGCAGGAGCACCCAGACGACGTGATCGAGGTCCATGCGCGCACCGTTCACGTGCATCCCCGCCGGCAGCTCCGGCTGCCCGCCGGGGAACAGCAGCGACGCCAACCCGCCGTCGACGGCGGAGTCGACCGCCGACGACCGTCCGGGGCCCGCGTCCGCCCCGCCGGGACGGCCGGATCCGCACTCCGGCGGCCTCCGGGCCGCGAGCTCGTCGATCGGCTGGACCCCGACGAAGACGTCGTCCGTCGACCCGGCGGCGCCCGTGAGGCCGGCGAGCCCTCCCGCGAAAGCGGCATCAGCCGCTCCCCACACGCGGCGCCCCTCCGGGGTCAGCACCACCAGCCGGCCCTCGCGCCGTGACATGACCAGCTCGTCGTCGTGGACCAGGCCGTGGTCGACCTCGCACAACAGCACCAGGTTGTCCAGATCGGTCCCGCCGCCGAACAGCCAGTGCCGCATGTGGTGGGCGTGCAGTCGTTCGATCCGTGTCTCGGTGCAGCCGGGGCGCGCACATCCACCGTCGCGCCGCAGCAGCGCCCGCCGTTGGGCGCGAGTGGGTCCTCGACGGGCACGCCCGACGCCCAGCACCTCGCGGTCGCGCTCCAGCATCGTGACGACGGTCGCCTCGCAGAGCATCCGGCGCACGCGGGAGGGGTGGAGGGCAGGGCCGCCCTCGAGGTACGCCTGCCCGGCGGCCGCATCGTCGGCCAGGACGGCCGCGTCGGCGTGGACCACCACCTCCCGCAGCGGTGGGTCCCCGGGCCGGCGGCCGACGCGACGGCCTGCCCGGGCGAGATCGGCCACGGCGGCGCAGCGCCGCGCCGTCGTCCGCGCCCGGACATCGGCCACCGCCTCCGCGCCGGCAATTTCTCCGTCTCCGGCGCCGTCTCCGGCGCCGTCTCCGTCTCCGTCTCCGTCTTCGGCGCCGTCATCCACCGGCGACCCGGCCGCGTCGGCCGCACGCTTCGCCGCGGCCCGGTCGCGGCGGCTCGCCGTCTCACTCCTCGACTCGACGGCGGCCAGGAAGTCCGCGCCGTCCTCCGGTCCGAGGCGCATCCGGACGACGAGCATGCCGTCGTCGTCCCACCAGTGCTGGAACTGCTCCTTCGCGGCGACGGTGGTGTCGTCGACCCGGTCGCTCCTCCGCCAGGCCCGGACCACGCGCTCGAGCTGGGACGCCGTCATCTCGACGGCCATCTCCAGCAGCAGCTGCTCGGTGGCGGGCTCGGCGACGCGGGTGACCGCCCGCACCTTCGAGTACGACAACCGCCCCTCGGCGAAGGCCGCCGCCAGCAGCGGGAGCTCGCTCAGCGCACGGGCGACACGGACGTGTTCGCGGGCAGTGGCAGGCGACATGCCGCACTGCCAGGCCAGCCAGTGGGCGCACGAGGCGATGCCGTGCGCGACCCAACCCTCCCGCCGGTCGAACTCCGCCACCGACCGCAGCCAGGCCGCCGTCGCGGCGGCCAGACGCACGGCGCCGGCCGTGATCTCGCCCGCCAGGTCGGGCAGGGACTTCTCGGGCACGCGAGCCTCCTTCGAACGTGTGATCGACGCTACGGGTGAGGTCCGACGGTTCCCGGCCGGAGCTGGCGGCTCGGTGCCGGGACGTTTCCGCGGAAACGTCCCGGCGGTGGCCCGCTCGGGCAGGGAAGGCGCCGCGGCGGGTGCCCGCATCCCCGCGGAGACGCGACCGTGGTCGAGCCCACGCACTCCGTCGGGGTGAGCGGCGTCGGACAGCGACCCGGGACAGGGGAGAATGGCGGCATGACCCACGTGCTCGACCCCGACGCGCTGTCGGACGACGCCCGGGCGCTGTCCGTCCCGCTGCCCCCGTACCGCGACGTCACCCGCTCCGACTCGGCCTTCCGCGCCTTCCTGCACGGCCTGCCCGGCGTCGACCAGGTGGGTGCCGAGGCGCGCGTCGCGCAGCTGGGCACCCGGTCGATCAAGACCACGTCCAAGGCGTGGGCGATCGACACCGCCATCTCGATGGTCGACCTCACCACGCTCGAGGGTGCCGACACCCCTGGCAAGGTGCGCAGCCTCGCGGCCAAGGCGATGCGACCCGACCCCACCGACCCGGCCTGCCCCCGCGTGGCGGCGGTCTGCGTCTACGGCGACCTGGCCGGGGTCGCCCGCGAGGCCCTCGGCGACAGCGGCGTGCACGTCGCTGCCGTCGCCACCGCCTTCCCGAGCGGTCGGGCCAGCCGGGCGGTGAAGCTCGCCGACGTGCGCGACGCCGTGGCCAACGGCGCGGACGAGATCGACATGGTCATCGACCGCGGGGCCTTCCTCTCCGGCCGCTACCTGGACGTCTACGAGGAGATCGTCGCGGTCAAGGAGGCCTGCGGTGAGGCCCACCTCAAGGTCATCCTCGAGACCGGCGAGCTGGTCACCCTCGACAACGTGCGCCGGGCGAGCTGGATCGCGATGCTCGCCGGCGGCGACTTCATCAAGACCTCCACCGGCAAGGTGAGCCCCGCGGCCACCCTCCCCGTCGGGCTGGTCATGCTCGAGGCGGTCCGCGACTTCCGCGCCGCGACCGGCCGCCAGATCGGCTTCAAGCCCGCCGGTGGCATCCGGACGACCAAGGACGCGATCAAGCACCTCGTGCTGATCAACGAGACCGTCGGCCCCGACTGGCTGCACGCCGACTGGTTCCGCTTCGGCGCCTCCAGCCTGCTCAACGACCTCCTGCTGCAGCGCCAGAAGCTGCGCACCGGCCACTACTCCGGCCCCGACTACGTCACGGTGGACTGACCGACGATGACTTCCTCGACCCCGACCCAGCCCACCCCCTTCGAGTACGCCCCCGCCCCCGAGTCGCGGTCGATCGTCGACATCGCGCCGTCCTACGGCCTGTTCGTCGACGGCGAGTTCGTGGACGGCACCGGGGAGCCCCTGAAGAGCGTCAACCCGGCCACCGAGGAGGTCCTCACCGAGGTCGCCACGGCGAGCGATGCCGACGTCGACCGGGCTGTCCGCGCCTCCCGTCGCGCGTTCGACAAGACCTGGGGGCCCATGCGCCCGGCCGACCGCGGCAAGTACCTGTTCCGCATCGCCCGCCTGCTGCAGGAGCGCGCCCGCGAGTTCGCCGTCCTGGAGTCGCTGGACAACGGCAAGCCGATCCGCGAGTCCCGCGACGTCGACGTCCCGCTGGCCGCCGCCCACTTCTTCTACTACGCCGGCTGGGCGGACAAGCTCGACCACGTGGGCCTCGGCACCCGCCCGCGCCCCCTCGGCGTCGCCGGTCAGGTCATCCCCTGGAACTTCCCGCTGCTCATGCTCGCGTGGAAGGTCGCCCCGGCCCTGGCCGCCGGCAACACCGTCGTCCTGAAGCCGGCCGAGACCACGCCCCTGACGGCACTGCTGTTCGCCGAGGTCTGCCGGCAGGCCGACCTCCCAGCCGGCGTGGTCAACATCGTCACCGGCGCCGGCGACACCGGCCGCGCGGTCGTCGAGCACGACGACGTCGACAAGGTGGCGTTCACCGGCTCCACGGAGGTCGGCCGCTCGATCGCCCGGGCCGTCGCGGGCACCCGTAAGAAGCTGACCCTCGAGCTCGGTGGCAAGGCGGCGAACATCGTGTTCGACGACGCCCCGATCGACCAGGCCGTCGAGGGCATCGTGCAGGGCATCTTCTTCAACCAGGGCCACGTCTGCTGCGCGGGCTCCCGGCTGCTGGTGCAGGAGTCGATCCACGACGAGGTCATCGCGAGCCTGCAGCGGCGCATCGGCACGCTGCGCGTCGGTGACCCGCTGGACAAGAACACCGACATCGGCGCGATCAACTCCGCCGAGCAGCTCGCCCGCATCCGCGAGCTCGTGGACATCGGCGAGGCCGAGGGCGCCCAGCGCTGGCAGCCGGCGTGCGACCTGCCCGACCGCGGCTACTGGTTCCCGCCGACGGTCTTCACCGACGTCTCCCCCGCGCACCGCATCGCCCGCGACGAGGTGTTCGGCCCGGTCCTGTCGGTGCTGACCTTCCGGACGCCGGACGAGGCGGTCGCCAAGGCGAACAACACCACCTACGGGCTCTCGGCCGGCATCTGGAGCGAGAAGGGCTCGCGCATCCTGAAGATCGCGAACCAGCTGCGCGCCGGTGTGGTGTGGGCCAACACGTTCAACAAGTTCGACCCGACGTCGCCCTTCGGCGGCTACAAGCAGTCCGGCTACGGCCGCGAGGGCGGCCGGCACGGCCTGGCCGCGTACCTGGAAGGTGCAGAGCAGTGATCGGGAACGACCGGCTCGCCGTGCGCAAGACCTACAAGCTCTACCTGAACGGCGCCTTCCCGCGGTCGGAGTCCGGCCGCACCTACGAGGTGACCGACGCCAAGGGCCACTTCCTCGCCAACGCAGCACTGGCCTCCCGCAAGGACGCCCGCGACGCCGTCGTCGCCGCCCGCGCCGCCTTCCCGAAGTGGGCCGCCGCCACCGCCTACAACCGCGGTCAGGTGCTCTACCGCGTCGCCGAGGTGATGGAGGGCCGGCACGCCCAGTTCTGCGAGGAGGTCGCGCACGGCGAAGGCCTCAGCGCCTCGAAGGCCCGCGCCGCCGTGGACGCCGCCATCGACCGCTGGGTCTGGTACGCCGGCTGGACCGACAAGCTGGCCGCCGTGCTCGGTGGGGCCAACCCGGTCGCCGGGCCCTACTTCGACTTCTCGACCCCCGAGCCCACCGGCGTCGTCGCCGTCCTCGCGCCGCAGCAGTCCTCGCTGCTCGGGCTGGTCAGCGTCCTGGCCCCCGTGCTGGCCACCGGCAACACCGCCGTCGTCGTCACGTCGAAGGAGCGCCCGCTGCCGGCGGTCACCCTCGGCGAGGTGCTGGCCACCAGCGACGTACCGGGTGGCGTGGTCAACCTGCTCACCGGCGCCGCGGAGGAGCTCGGCACCTGGCTGGCCGAGCACGCCGACGTCGACGGCATCGACCTCACCGGCGCCCCCCCGAACCGCGCGATGGAGTTCGAGCGGGAGGCCGCGGGCACCGTCAAGCGCGTCGTGCGCCCGCCGGCGACCGAGCCGGACTGGACCGCCGATCCCGGCCTCACCCGGATGACGCCGTTCCTGGAGACCAAGACGGTCTGGCACCCGATCGGCCTCTGACCGCGGGGCGGGAGCAGCACGGGCAAAGGGGAGGGAGGGCGGGGCGCTCCATCTGGCAGAGTCTCCCCGTGGCCAGGCCCAGCATCGTTCCCATCGCACTGACCCTCGACGACCGCACGGGCTACACGCTGTGGGCTCCTCCGTGGGAGGAGGACGGCGAGGAGTGGCAGGCCTTCCTCGGCACCACCGTCGAGGTCCGCGCCGACATCAACGACGACGACCCGGAGAACCCGGTCCCCACGACCGTCGTCCACCTCTTCCCCTCCCCCGCCGCCCTCGCCGCGTTCTGCCGCACCAGCACCGACCACGACCTCGCCGACCACCCGGTGTGGCCGGTGGTGGCCGGGCTGGGTGCTGCCGACCTGACCCCGGACGACGACCACCGCTTCGACCTGGACGGCGTGTACGACATCGCCGCCGAGAACCCCGACCGCTGGGCGGTCGAGGAGCTGGCCGCCACGATCGACATCGTCAGCCGGCTGGCCGAGTGCCTCGATGCCGGCGACGAGGACGACGAGGACCTGGACGACGACGCGACCGAGTTCGAGGCCGTCGCCGAGCTGGTGGCCAAGCCCGAGATCGGCTCGCTCGGCCTGGGCGCGGACGCCTTCGCCGGCCGCTCCGGCGAGGACGCCTGGGCAGGTGTCGGCAGCACGCTCGACGACCTGTGGGAGGACGTCGTCGAGGAGCTCGGCGAGCACTTCGACTGGACGGGCGCGGGCACCGCGGCCGTCACCGACTTCCCGTCGGCCTCGGAGTCCGCCCCGGTGGTCGTCGACGACGAGGACGACGACATCGAGCCGGTCGACGTCCGTCGCGGGGCGACCGCCGCGAGCGTCGGCACCATCGCGGCGGGCGGTGGGCGGCTGACCCACTCCCCGGCCGCCGTCGCCGCAGCGGCGGGGTTCTGGGAGGGCGTCGGCATCCTCCCCGTCGAGGTCGTCGTCCCCGAGGGCGCCGGCCTGACGCTGCGCTGCTACGTCGACGACGTGGCCCGGTTCCTGGGGCGGGACGGCGAGGTCTTCCTCTTCGACACGCCTGCCGAGCTGAGCCGGTTCTGCTCCGGGGACGAGCGCCACGACCTGAGCGAGATCGCCTCCTGGCCGGAGGTCGCCGACACCGACACACCGCCGCTGCCGGCCGAGCAGGACCGCTACGACCTGGCCGGGCTGGCCGAGGTGCTGGGCGAGGTCGCCGACGGCGCGGCCGGACTGGTCGGCTACGCCACCCTCGGGCAGCCGGTCGAGGGCGCGCGCGACCTCGCCGAGTACCAGCAGCTGCCGCGGGTCGAGGAGCTGCTCTCCCCCGCCGCCCCGCTGGGCCGGGCGGTGGCCCTCGGCGAACGGGACGCCGACGCCGCGCTGCGCCAGGAGGACGCCGCCGCCGTCCGCCCCGCGTGGGACGAGATCGTCGGGCTGATCAGCGGGAAGCTCGTCTTCCGCGACTGAAAGAGGACCCCGTCCTCCTCACCGCTCGCAGGCTCGCGGCGAGCCTCTGGACGGGGCCGGTAGGACCACGAGGGCCGGCACCGATGACTCGGTGCCGGCCCTCCGGCCGTTCAGGAGTTGCTAGTTGCCGTGGCGGGTGGGGCGGCCGGGCCGCCCGCCCGGACGACCGCGGTCGCCGTAGGAGCGCTCGCCCGACGACGAGCGGTCACCGCCGTAGGACCGCTCGCCTGCGGGCCGCTCACCGGCGGGCCGGGGACGGTCGCCGAACGAGCGACGCGGGCCGCCACGGGAACCGCTGGGGCGCTCGCCGTCACGACGCGGACGGCCACCGGGGCCACCGCCGCCGCGACGCATGTCGCGCTGCGTCCGCTCCTTGGGCTCCACCGGGATGCCGGCGGCGACCAGGTCCAGGATCGGCTTGTCGCCGGGCCGGGTGCGGTCCAGGGGCGGGTCGACCTTGGCCGTGCGGAACCGGCGCTTGGCCTGGCCCACCTGGTCGGGCAGCAGCAGCGAGACGACCACACCGGCGGCACCGGCGCGGGCGGTACGGCCCGAACGGTGCAGGTAGGTCTTGGCGTCCGTCGGCGGGTCGTAGTGCAGGACCAGCGAGACGTCGTCGACGTGGATGCCGCGGGCGGCGACGTCGGTCGCGACGAGGACCGGCGACCGGGCGTCGGTGAACTCCTCCAGCGCACGCTTGCGCGCGGCCTGGGGAAGCCCGCCGTGGATCGCCTCGGCCTTGATGCCGGCGGCCTTGAGGTTGTCGGCCAGCCGGTCCACGCCCAGCTGGGTGCGGGCGAAGATGATCGTGCGGCCGGGGCGGCCGGCGAGCTCGGTGGCCACCTGCAGCTTGTCGCGGAAGGCGAGCGTGAAGGCCAGGTGCTCGGCCGGCGGCGCCTCCCCACCGGGGCGGACGACCTCGTGCCGGGCCGGGTCCTTGAGGTAGCGACGCACCAGCGAGTCGACCTCGCCGTCCAGCGTGGCCGAGAACAGCAGCCGCTGGGCGTTGCGGTCGGTCTGGTCGAGCAGCTCCTTGACGACCGGGAGGAAACCCAGATCGGCCATGAAGTCGGCCTCGTCCAGGACGGTGACGACGACCTCGGCGAGGGTGGCCTCGCCCTGGTTGATCAGGTCCTGCAGCCGGCCCGGGGTGGCGATGATGACGTCGACGCCGCGGCGCAGCTGCTGGATCTGGCGGTACATGGGGGCGCCGCCGTACACGGTGGCCAGCTGGACGCCGGTCGCCTGACCCAGCGGGGCCAGGTTGTCGTGCACCTGCTGGGCGAGCTCGCGGGTGGGCACGAGGACCAGGCCGCGCGGGGTGCGGCGGCCCTGCTTGACCTCGGCACCGATGCGGGCGAGCAGCGGCAGGCCGAAGGCCAGCGTCTTGCCCGAGCCGGTGGCGGCCTTGCCCAGCACGTCCCGGCCGGCGAGGGCGTCGGGCAGCGCGGAGGTCTGGATGGCGAAGGGGCGGTGGATGCCGCGCCGCTCGAGGGCGGTCACCAGCGGCTGGGGCAGGCCCAGCTGGCCGAAGGTCGGGCCGGTGGGCTCGACGGGCGCCTCGGGGGTGTTCTCCGCGACGACGACGGTCGCCTCGGGGGTGCTCTGGGTGGTGTTCTCGGTGGTGTTGTCAGCGTCGTTCGACTCGAACGACACAGGGTTGACCAAAGTCATGCGGGGTGGGGCTCCGATACAGCTCGGAGCGCGTCCCGTGGAAAAGGGAGTGCGCCGCAGGTTCCGGCGTCCTCACTGGCGATCGTGTGCGCCCAGGGATGGAACGCGTGATCTGCACGGATGCGCTCATGCCCGGACAAACCGTCCGGGAGGATGACCGGCGTTGTGCCGGTACGTCGAGGTTAGCAGCGCGGGTGCCCCGGCGATTCCCGCGGGCGGGGTGGGGACGATCACTCTCCGTCAGCCGCGCAGGGCCGCATACCCCGGGCGGACGACGTCGGTGAGCAGCCGCGCACGGTCGGCGTCGTCGAGGAAAGCAGCCGCCACCGCACGCTCGGTGACGGTCTGGACGTCGTCCCAGCTCCAGCCGAACGTGCCGGCGACGGCGGTCAGCTCGCTGGTGGTCGAGACGCCGCTCATCAGCCGGTTGTCGGTGTTCACGGTGACGGCGAAGCCGAGCCGGTGCAGCCGGTCGACGGGGTGCCCGGCCAGCGACGGGTAGGCGCCGGTCTGCACGTTCGACGACGGCGCCACCTCCAGCGGCACCTGCGCGTCGAGCACCCGCTGCGCCACCGGCCCGAGGGCGCCGTCCACCGGCACCTCGTCGGCGATCCGGATCCCGTGACCCAGCCGCTCGGCGCGCGCCCCGTCGAGCGCGGCCCGGATGCTGTCGATCCCGGCCGCCTCGCCGGCGTGGATGGTCCGGTGCGCCCCGGCCCGGTCGAGCAGGTCGATCGCGGCGGGGATGCGGTCGGGCGGGAAGCCGATCTCGGGACCGGCCAGGTCGAAACCGACCACGCCCGCGTCGCGGTGACGCACGACGAGCCCGGCCACCTCCTCCCAGCGGTCGTTCTGCCGCATGGCGCACAGCAGGGCACCGACCCGGATCGGCGTCCCGGCCGCCGTCGCCTCCGCCGCACCGGACGCGAAGCCGTCGACCATCGCCTCGACGACCGCCTCGATCGGCAGACCGCCCGCCGTCGACAGCTCCGGGGCGAACCGCACCTCGGCGTGGACGACGCCGTCCGCGGCGAGGTCGAGCGCGCACTCGCGGGCGACCCGGTGGATCGCATCGGCGGTCTGCATGACCCCGACGGTGTGCGCGAACGTCTCCAGGTACCGCACCAGCGACCCGGAGTCGGCCGCCTGCCGGAACCAGCGGGCCAGCTCGTCGGCGTCCGAGGTGGGCAGCTCCCGGTAGCCGTGCGCGTCGGCCAGCTCGAGCACCGTCTGCGGGCGCAGACCGCCGTCCAGGTGGTCGTGCAGGAGCACCTTGGGGGCGCGGCGGACGGAGTCGGTGGTCAGCGGTGCAGGCACGGACGAAAGCTACCGGTCCTGCCAACGGAAGCTCCGCACGCACAGGACCAGGCCCAGGACGCACCAGATCCCGAGCACGAGCGCGACCCGCCCGAGCTCCCAGGACCCGGCGGGCTCGTCGACGGCCAGCGCATCCGGGAGGAACACCGAGCGCAGCCCCTGCGCCAGCCACTTGACCGGGAACACCGCCGCGACGTCCTGCAGCCAGCCGGGCACCTGGTCGAAGGGCATGAAGACGCCCGAGACGAACTCCAGCACCAGGGCGATCGGGGTGACCGTCGCCGACGCCGACCGCGAGTTGCGGGCCAGCGAGGAGACGGCGATGCCCAGCAGCGTGCACGCGGCCGCGCCGAGCACGGTGACCCAGGCGAAGGTCAGCCAGTCGCTGCCCGCCGGGAGGTCGATGCCGAAGACGAGGACGCCGACGAGCAGCAGGAGGACGACGGTCACGAGCGTCACGGCGACGACCTGCGCCACCTTGCCGACGAAGTAGGCCGACTTCGGCATCGGGGTGCCGGCCAGGGCCTTGAGCGTGCCGTCGGACCGCTCGCCGGCGATGTGGATGGCCATGTTCTGCAGGCTCGCCCCGACGATGCCGGCGGTGATCACCCCGGCCATGAAGTACTGCGGGAAGTCGACGCCGGCACCCAGGTCGTAGTCGAGCACCGCCCCGAGGCCGAGCAGCAGGATCACGGGGAACAGCAGCGTGAACACGACCGACTCGCGCTGCCGGAAGAACTCCTTGAGCTCGACCCCGGCCCGCGTGCGGCAGACCCGGCCGACCGGGGGAAGCGCGGGGCGCCCGGGCGCAGTGGCGGTCACGAGCGGTCCCCGATCATCGTCAGGTAGACGTCCTCGAGGGTCGGGCGGTTCACCGCGAGGTCGGGCACCTCGCCGGGGAAGCGCGCCGCGAGCTCGGTGACGAAGGCGGTCGGTGTCGTCGTCTCGGCGGTCTGCCGGGCGCCGTCCTCGGTCCAGCTGACGACGGCCGGCGCGGTACCCCGGCCACCCAGGGCGGTGGGGACGGCGACCTCGGCGAGCCGCCCCCGCGCGATGACGCCGACCCGGTCGGCCAGCGCCTCGGCCTCGTCGAGGTAGTGCGTGGTCAGCAGCATGGTCGTGCCCAGCTCGCGCAGCGAGCGGATCAGCGCCCAGAACCGGCGCCGCGCCTCCGGGTCGAACCCGGTCGTCGGCTCGTCGAGGAAGAGCAGCTTCGGCCGGCCGACGATGCCCAGCGCCACGTCCAGCCGGCGGCGCTGCCCACCCGACAGCGTGCGGCCGCGGGCGCCGGCCTTCTCGGTGAGGCCGACCAGCTCGAGCACCTCGTCGGGGTCGCGGGGTTCGGCGAAATAGGACGCCTGTGCGGTCAGCAGCTCGCGCACCGACAGCTGGCTGTCCCCGGCACCGGACTGCAGCACGATGCCCAGGTCGGCCTTCCAGCGGCGGCCGCCCTTCGCCGGGTCGACCCCCAGCACGCGCACCTCGCCACCGTCGCGCCCGCGGTAGCCCTCGCAGATCTCGACCGTCGTGGTCTTGCCGGCGCCGTTCGGGCCGAGCAGGGCGAAGATCTCACCGCGCCGGATGTCGAGGTCCAGACCGTCGACGGCGGCCTGCTCCCCGTACCGCTTCACCAGGCCGCGGATGGAGATGGCGGCCTCGAGGTCGAGTTCCACCGGCCGCCTCTCGGGTCCCGCCGCGCGCTCGCGAGTGGTGGGGAGGAGGTGGTCCTTCTGCACGAGAGACCAGTGTCCTCTACGACCCTGCGGTGATGCGGTCGAGGACCAGCGGGAGCACCTCGTCACCGGTGTCGACGCCGACGGCGCCCTCGAGCGCCTCCAGGGCCCGCGGGATGCGGGCGGCGTCGTCGGTCTGCAGCTCGAGCAGCGGCTGCCCGGCGGTGACCCGCTCCCCCACGCCGGCGGTCCAGACGACGCCCGCGGCGGCGGACACCGGATCCTCCTTGCGGGCCCGGCCGGCACCCAGCCGCCAGGCCGCCACCCCGAGGGCGTAGGCGTCCAGCCGGGTGAGCGTGCCGGTGGCCGGAGCGGTCACCACGTGCCGCTCGGCCGGCTGCGGCAGCGGTGCGTCGGGGTCCCCGCCCTGCGCGGCGATCATGCGACGCCAGACGTCCATGGCCCGGCCGTCGGCCAGCGCGTCGGCGGGGTCGACGTCGTCCCGCCCGGCGCCGGCCAGCATCTCGCGGGCCAGGGCGAGGGTCAGCTCCACGACGTCGGCCGGTCCGCCGCCGGCGAGCACCTCGACGGACTCGGCCACCTCGACGGCGTTGCCCGCGGCGCGGCCCAGCGGCCGGTCCATCGCGGTCACCAGGGCGACCGTCCGCACCCCGGCGGCCGCACCCAGGCCGACCATCGTGCGGGCCAGCTCGCGCGAGGCGTCGGGGTCCTTCATGAAGGCGCCCGAGCCGGTCTTCACGTCCAGCACCAGCGCGTCGGCACCCTCGGCGATCTTCTTGCTCATGATCGAGCTCGCGATGAGCGGGATGGACTCGACCGTGCCGGTGACGTCGCGCAGCGCGTAGAGCAGCTTGTCCGCGGGGGCCAGGTCGTCGCCGGCGGCGCAGATCACCGCGCCCACGTCGCGCAGTTGGGCCAGGTAGGCCTGCTCGTCGACGTCGGCCCGCCACCCCGGGATCGCCTCGAGCTTGTCCAGCGTGCCGCCGGTGTGACCCAGGCCCCGCCCGGACAGCTGCGGCACCGCGACCCCGCACGCGGCGACCAGTGGCGCGAGCGGCAGGGTGATCTTGTCGCCCACGCCGCCGGTCGAGTGCTTGTCCGCGGTGGGCCGCCCCAGCGCCGAGAGGTCCTTGCGCGACCCCGAGTCGATCATCGACCGGGTCCAGACGGCGAGCTCGGCCGGCGTCATGCCGCGGAAGAACACCGCCATCAGCAGCGCGCTCATCTGCTCGTCGGGCACCGAACCCCGGGTGTAGGCGTCGATGACCCAGCGGATCTGGTCGGCGGAGAGCTCGACGCCGTCCCGCTTGGCCCGGATGACGTCGATGGCGTCGTGGCCGGCCATCAGCGCTGCCCCCGGTCCGCCGCCGCGACCAGGTCGTCGGGCCCGAAGGCGTCGGGCAGCACCTCGCGCATCGGGACGATCCGGCTTTCCGAGGTGCCCAGCGAGACGGTCTCGATGAGCATCTCCGGTCCCCCGAACTCCCACAGCAGCTGCCGGCACCGGCCGCACGGCATGAGCGGCTGCCCGTCCCCGCCCACGCAGGCGACCGCGACCAGCCGCCCCCCGCCCGAGCGCGCCAGATCGCTGACCATGCCGCACTCGGCGCACAGGCTCAGGCCGTAGGAGGCGTTCTCGACGTTGCACCCGGTCACCAGCCGGCCGTCGTCCACCAGTCCGGCGACCCCGACCGGGAAGCGTGAGTACGGCGCGTACGCGCGGCTCATCGCCTCGCGGGCCGCGGTCCGCAGCGCGTCCCAGTCCACGCCGTCCACCCGCGCCACTACCCCGTCGGCGGCCACTAGTGGTCCCCTCGCCGGTAGACGAGGCCGTCGGCCTTCGGCATCCGTAGTCGCTGGGAGGCCAGGGACAGCACCAGCAGCGTGATCAGGTGCGGGGTGAAGGAGACGATGCCGGTGGGCAGCTCCTCGATGGTGAGGAACCCGACCAGGCTGAGCCCGGCGAACGCCGCGGCCACCACCGCCTGCACGTACTTGCCCCGGGTGGTCTGGAACACCGCGACCGCCAGGAGGAGGACGGCGAGCAGCAGCAGGAGCGCGACGACGGCGGTGCGGCTGCGCAGCTGGAGGCCGTCGGCGAAGCCGAACAGGCCCGCGCCGGCGGCCAGGCCGCCGGGCCGCCAGTTGCCGAAGATGAGCGCCGCCAGGCCGATGAACCCGCGTCCGCCGGTCTGGCCCTCCTTGTAGATGTTGGCGACGAAGACCAGCGCCACACCGCCGAGGCCGGCCAGCCCGCCGGAGATGACCACGGCGATGTACTTCATCCGGTAGACCGGGACGCCCAGCGAGTCGGCCGCCGCCGGGTTCTCCCCGCAGGAGCGCAGCCGGAGCCCGAAGGCGGTGCGCCACAGCACCAGGTAGCTGGCCGGGATCAGCAGGATCGTGATGAGGGTGAGGACGCCCACCCCGCTGGTGAGCCCGCGCAGCAGACCGGCGACGTCGGAGACCAGGAACCAGTCGGTGTCCTGCAGGTCGCCGAGCAGGTCGGGCCCCGAGGACAGCACCGGCAGCGAGAAGCTCGGCGGTCGGCTGGACAGCGCCGGCGACTGGGTGACCCCGCCCCCTACGTCGCTGCCGGCGTAGACCAGCTCGGAGAGGAACCGGACGATGCCGCCGGCCAGGATGTTGATGGCCACGCCGGAGACCACGTGGTCGACGCCGAAGCTCACCGTGGCGATCGCGTGGACCAGTCCGCCGGCGGCGCCGAAGACGATGCCGCCGATGATCGCGCCGACCCAGCCCCACTGGTAGCCGGCGTACCCGGCGCCCCAGGTGCCCAGGATCATCATGCCCTCGAGGCCGATGTTCACCACGCCCGCGCGCTCGGAGAACAGCCCGCCCAGCGCGGCCAGCCCGATGGGCACCGCCAGCAGCAGCGCCGTCGCGAACGTGGACGACGAGGTGAGCGCCTGCTCCCCGGAGACGATGCGGACCACCGACATCAGCAGCATCAGCCCGACGAAGCCCCAGGTGATGCGGCGGGCCTTGCCGCCGCCGAGGAAGAGCTCGGTGAGCGGCCCGCGGCCCGGGGCGGAGGTGGATGCCGTCGTCACGGTGCTCATCGCGGCGCCTCCGCGCGGTCGTCGGTGATCCGGGTGCCGACCGGGCCGCCGGGACCGGCCGACGTCCCGTCGTCCGCGGGTGGGTCGGCCTGCCCGCTGCCCCGCTCGGCCCGCCGCCGGGTGAGCTGCCGGGCGAGCTCGTTGGCGATCACGACCGCGAGCACGATCGTGCCCTGGATGATGGTGACCACCGAGGCGGGGATGTCGGCGAACTGCAGCGGCACCGCCGCCCGGTCGAGGAAGGCGAACAGCAGCGCGGCGAAGGCGATGCCGGTCGGGCTGCCGCGGCCGAGCAGGG
Organism: Blastococcus sp.; assembly: GCA_042090795.1. Classification (GTDB taxonomy): domain Bacteria; phylum Actinomycetota; class Actinomycetes; order Mycobacteriales; family Geodermatophilaceae; genus Blastococcus. The sequence continues at coordinate 106,445 of JBELIQ010000013.1, forward strand.
CCACCGCGATGCCCAGGAAGCCCAGGCCGGCGGTGAACTCGGTGCCGAAGTGGCGGGTGTCGCCCAGCAGGTCGGGCAGCCCGATGAGGCCGGCGATCCCGCCCGAGATGAGCATCGTCTTGAGGACCATGCGCCGGGCGTCGACGCCGCTGGCCGTGGCGGCCGAGGGCGACATGCCCGTCGCCCGGAGGTCGAAGCCGAACCGGGTGCGCTTGAGCACGACGGCCACCACGACGCCCACGACGACGGCGACCAGCAGGAAGCCGTAGAGCTCCGACCGCGGCTGGGCCAGCCCCACGACGTCGAACAACCCGTTGAGGTCGGGGAACCACCCGGACTCGGGGATGTCCGTGGTGGTGATGATCGCCGCCCCCTCCTCGCTGCCCCGCAGCGGGCCGGTGAGCAGCCAGGACGCGGTGCCCAGGGCGATGAAGTTGAGCATGATGGAGCTGATCACCTCGCTCACGCCCCGGGTGACCTTGAGGACGGCGACGATGCCCGCCCACAGGGCCCCGACCGCCATCGCGACGACGATGATCAGCAGCACGTGCAGGGGACCCGGCAGGGCGACGGCCGCCCCGGCACCGGCGGCGAGCACCGTGGCCATCCGGTACTGGCCCTCGACGCCGATGTTGAACAGCCCCATGCGGAAGGCCACCGCGACCGCCAGGCCCGACAGGAACAGCGGCACGGCGCGGTTGAGGATCACCACGATCGACTGGGTCTGCTGCGCCGGGGTGTCGCCGAAGTCCAGCAGCACCTGCAGGGCGGTGCCGGGGTTCTCGCCGATGGCCAGGATGACCAGCGCGGTGATGACCACCGCGACCACGACGGCCAGGGCCGGGGCGAGCAGGGCCGCGCCGATGCGGCGGAGGGCGTTCACGCCGCACCCGCCGCGCCGTCGTGGGCGCCGGTCATGTGGCCGCCGAGCTGTTCCGGGGTGACCGCCGTCGGATCCAGCGTGGCCACCAACCGGCCGCGCAGCATCACGTGCAGCGTGTCGGACAGGCTGATCAGCTCGTCCAGGTCGGCCGAGATCAGCAGGATCCCCAGCCCCTCGGCGCGGGCGGCGTTGAGCAGCTCCCAGATCGCGGCCTGCGCACCGACGTCGACCCCGCGGGTGGGGTGCGCGGCGACCAGGAGTCGCGGCGAGGCGCTCATCTCGCGCCCGACGATGAGCTTCTGCTGGTTGCCGCCGGACAGCGCCACGGCGGGGGTGTCGGGGCCGGGGGCACGGACGTCGTACTCGTCCATGATCCGCTGGGTGTCGGCGCGCGCCGCCCGGCGGTCGATGAACATCCCCTTGACCGCGGGCGGGCGGGTCTGGTGGCCCAGGATCCGGTTCTCCCACAGCGGGGCGTCGAGCAGCATGCCCTGGCGGTGCCGGTCCTCGGGGATGAAGCCGACCCCGGCCTCGCGGCGGGCGCGCGTGGTCCAGCCCGCGATGTCCTCGTCGCCGAGGTCGATCGAGCCGCCGGCGAGCGGGCGCAGCCCCATGATCGCGTCGACGAGCTCGGCCTGGCCGTTGCCCTCGACGCCGGCGATGCCGACGACCTCGCCCTCGCGGACCAGCAGCGAGACGTCGTCCACGGCGGGCCGGCTCCCCTGCGAGGCGACGGTCACGCCGCGCAGCCGGAGGACGGGCACGTCCCGGACCGCATCGCTGCGCGCACCCGGCGTCGGCAGCTCGGCGCCCACCATCAGCTCGGCCAGCTGGCGCGCCGTCGTCGTCTTCGGGTCCGCGGTGCCGACGGTGGTGCCGCGGCGGATGACGGTGATCGAGTCGGCGACCTTGCGGACCTCGTCGAGCTTGTGCGAGATGAAGATGACGGTGAGGCCCTCGCGCGTCAGCTCGGCCAGGTTGCCGAAGAGCTCGTCGACCTCCTGCGGCACGAGGACGGCGGTGGGCTCGTCGAGGATCAGCGTCGTCGCGCCCCGGTAGAGGACCTTGGCGATCTCGACCCGCTGCCGGTCGCCGACGCCCAGGTCCTCGACGAGGACGTCGGGGTCGAGGTTGAGGGCGTACCGGTCGGAGAGCTCGGTGATGCGCCGGCGGGCGGTGGCGCGGTCGAGCCGCCCGGCACGGGTCGGCTCGCTGCCCAGGACGACGTTCTCCAGGACGGTGAAGTTGTCGGCCAGCATGAAGTGCTGGTGCACCATCCCGATGCCCGCGGCGATGGCGTCCGACGGGCTGCGCAGCGTCGTCTCGCGACCGTCGAGCAGGATCGTGCCCTCGTCGGGGCGGTGCATCCCGTAGAGCGTCTTCATCAGCGTGGACTTGCCGGCACCGTTCTCGCCGACGATCGCGTGCACCTCGCCGCGGCGGACCCGCAGCTCGATGTCGCGGTTGGCCACGACCCCGGGGAAGCGCTTGGTGATGCCCCGCAGCTCCACCGCGTACGGGACCTCTCCGGTCCCCGTCCCCGGTGGGTGCGCGCCGCCGGCTGCTGCCTCGGCCATGGGTGGGCCTTCCTCTCGCGGTGCCTCCGCCGGTGGGCGGAGCACGTCTGCTGCTGTTCGCCGGGAGGACGCAGGTCCTGCGTCGCGCACCGGGTCCGCCGGGCTGCAGCGCTGCCACCCGGCTGCGCGCATGATGTCGCACGCCGCCGCGCAGCGGTCAACCAGCCCCCACGGCGACGTCGGCACCTCATGGCGACGGCGGGCCCGGGCGGAGTGCGCCCGGGCCCGCCGTGGGGCCGACCCGTGAGCGCGGGACCGCCGGAAGCGGCCCCGCGCCGGTGTCACGGGGTGGTGGGAACCTCGATGTCGCCATCGATGATCTGCTGGCGGAAGTCGTCGAGGACATCCTGGATGTCGTCGATGTAGCCACCGGAGTCCGAGAGCCCGACGCCCTCGGTCGACAGGTCGTTGAGGATGTCCGAGCCACCCTCGACGTCACCCTCGACGACGTCGGTGATGTAAGCCTCGACCGCGTTGTCGACCCGCTTGAGCATCGACGTCATGATCACGGCCTGCTGCTCCGGCGAGGCGCTCAGGTACTGGTCGGAGTCGACGCCGATGGCGCGCTGCCCGGCCTCGACGGCGGCCTCGAAGACGCCCTCGCCGGAACCACCGGCGGCGTGGAACACGATGTCCGCGCCGGACTGGTACATGCCCTGCGCCGCGACCTTGCCGCCCTCGGGGTCACCGAAGCCGGAGGGGTCGCCGGCCGGGGAGAGGTAGGTCGTGTCGACGATGATGTCCGGATCGACGGCCTGGGCACCGGCGACGAAGCCCGCCTCGAACTTCTCGATCAGCGGGCTCTGCTGGCCGCCGACGAAGCCGATGTGACCGGTCACGCTCTTCGACGCGGCGGCGACGCCGGCGAGGAAGCTGCCCTCCTCCTCGGCGAAGACCAGGCCGGTGAGGTTGTCCTGCCCCATCTCCGAGACCGAGGTGTCCACGATCGCGAAGTCGGTCTCCGGGTAGTCGGCGGCGATGTCGGCGATGATGTCGCCGTAGGCGAAGCCGACCGCGATGACCGGGTTGTAGCCGTTCTCGGCCAGCTGGGTCAGCAGTTCCTCGCGGTTGGAGCCGTCGTCGTTGGGCGAGAGCTCCTCGATGTCCTCCTCGACGTCACCACCCAGCTCCTGGACGGCCGCCTCGACGCCGGCGATGGCCGAGTCGTTGAAGGACTTGTCGCCACGGCCACCGGTGTCGTAGGCGACACCGACCTGGAGGTCGCCGTCGCTCCCGGCGCTGCCGCCGGCGTCGCCGCCGTCCTCGTCGCTGGCGCACGCCGACAGGGCCAGGCCGCCGGCCAGCAGCAGCGCCGCCGTCTTCGTCATCCGCGCTCGGCGCAAGACGATCTCCTCTCTGGGGGGACGCACGCGCCTCGAGGCGGCGCGTCCCGGTGAAGTCCTTCGGTCGGCGTTCCTCCGCAGGCGCAGCAGCGCACCGCGGCGGGACACGACGCAGAACGCTAACCGCGCGGCCGTGGACAGCCCCCGGTCGCGGCGTGTACTGAGACCCGATCGTTGCGAACCGCGGGCGCGGACCCGCCGATCGGTGTCCTGGGTCACGTGCGAGAGCCGCGAGGGCGCCCCATACCGTTCAGCGCATGGAACGGTGGGGTGGTCTGCGCGCGCTGCTGGCGTCCGCGCTGGCGGCGGGTCTCGTCGTGCTCCCGCCCGCAGCGGCCTCGGCCGAGGCGCCGCGCCCGACCGCGGACCCGGGCGCGCCGACCCCGACTGCGCCGCGGAGCGAGCGGCCCCCGCAGGGCAGCGCTCCCGACGGCAGCACCGTCGGCGGGGAGGACCTGGACACGCGGGGACTGGTCGTGGCCGCCGATGCGCCTCCGCTGCCCGTGCCGCTGACCGCCTCCGGCTGGCTGGTGGCCGACGCGGGATCCGGTGCCGTGCTGGCCGCCCGCGACCCGCACGGGCGGTACTACCCGGCGAGCACGATCAAGGCGCTGACCCTGCTGACGCTCCGGTCCCGACTCGATCCGGCGCAGGTCGTCGTCGGCACGGAGGAGGACGAGCGGATGGAGGGCAGCCGCGTCGGCCTGCTGGCCGGCGGCCGGTACCCCGTGGGCTTCCTCTTCCAGGCGCTCGTCCTGCAGTCCGGCAACGACGCGGCCAACGCGCTGGCCCGGGCCGCCGGGGGAACCGCGGCCACGGTCGCGGCCATGAACGAGACGGCCGAGTCGATCGGCGCCTACGACACGGTCGTCGGCAGGCCCTCCGGGCTGGACGTCGCGGGCCAGTCCTCGTCGCCGTACGACCTGGCGCTGATCTTCCGCGACCTGGTCGAGGACCCCGCGACCGTCGCGCTGCTGACGACACCCACGGCACAGGTGCCCGACGTGCCCGGCCGCGCCCCCGGCTTCCAGATCCAGAACCAGAACCCGCTCGCCGGCTACCCGGGCACGCTCGGCGGGAAGACCGGGTTCACCGACGCCGCCCGGCACGCGTTCGTGACCGCGGCCGAGCGGGACGGCCGCCGGCTGGTCGTGAGCGTGCTGGACACCGAACCCCGGCCGCTGCGCGCCGCCGACCAGGCCGCGCTGCTGCTGGACTGGGGCTTCGCCGTCCCGCCGGGGACCGACGGCGTGGGCCGGCTGGTCGAACCGGCCGACCTGGTGGAGGTCCGCGAGCCGGCGGAGCGCGCCGAGCCGGCCGAGCCCACCCGCGCCGCGGCGCCCGCCGCCGGGCAGCCGGCGGCGGCGGTTCCGCCGGACCCGGCGGAGGACGGGCCGCCGCCCGCGCTGGGCGCCGCGCTGGCGGTGGCCGCGGCGGCGGTCGTCGCCCTCACCGTGGCCGGCCGCCGGAGAGCGGTGCGCCGGGTCAGCGAGGCGGACCGGTGAGCCGGTACTCGCGGGCGACGGCCCAGGCGCCGGTCGGGGTCTGCTCGAACTCGGTGAAGTGCTCGACCCGGAACTCGGCCGAGAGGTCGGCCAGCCCGCTGTAGGCCAGCTCGAGCATGTCGGGCGCCACGTCGTGCGCGACGGTCACGTGCGGGTGGTACGGGTAGGCCAGCGGCCGGTCCAGCGGACCCTGCCGGACGTCGGTGGCCAGCAGCTCGCAGTCGCCGATCCCGCGGGCCACGGCCACGAAGACCACGTCGGACACCGGGCTGAAGGTGCCCGTGCCGGCCAGGTGCATCGAGAAGGCCGGGTGCGCCCGCGCGACGTCGGCGAGGTGCTCGGTGACGGCGGCGCGGTCGGCGGCCGGCACCTCGGTCGGGGGCAGCAGGGTGACGTGCGGGGGCACCAGCCGGGCCTGGGGGTCGCCCACCTTGGTGCGCCAGTCGACCAGCAGCTGGGCCCACGGCTCCGGCACCGCGACGACCACGCCGATGACCGCGGTCTCCGGCGGCGAAGGGAGCCGCGTCACGAAGGTGTCGTCGTTCACCGTGGCGCTCCCGGGAGGAGGAAGCCGGTGCGCTCGTAGACGTCGGCGACGGTCGCCGCCGCGACCTCGCGGGCCCGCTCCGCACCGCCGGCGAGGACGCGCTGCAGCTCGGCCGGATCGTCCAGCAGCTCCTGGGTCCGCGCGCGCACGGGGGTGACGAAGTCGGTGACGACCTCGGCCAGCTCCTTCTTCAGGTCGCCGTAGCCGCGGCCGGCGAAGTGCTGCTCCAGCTCGGGGATGCTGCGACCGGACAGCGCGCTGTGGATGGTGAGCAGGTTCGTCACGCCCGGCTTGCCCGCCGCGTCGGCGACGACCTCGCGGCCGGTGTCGGTGACCGCCGACCGGATCTTCTTGGCCGAGACCTTCGGGTCGTCGAGGAGGAAGACGCAGCCGGCCGGAGGCAGGCTCTTGCTCATCTTCTTCTCCGGGGACTGCAGGTCCAGGATCTTCGCCGCGCCGGTCGGGATGTGCGCCGCGGGCAGCGTGAGCGTCGGGCCGTAGCGGCCGTTGAACCGGGTCGCGAGATCGCGGGTCAGCTCCAGGTGCTGCCGCTGGTCCTCGCCCACGGGCACCTGGTCGGCGCGGTAGACCAGGATGTCGGCGGCCTGCAGCACCGGGTAGGTGAACAGGCCGACGGAGGCGCCGGCCGCGCCCTCCCGCTGGCTCTTGTCCTTGAACTGCGTCATCCGGCTGGCCTCGCCGAAGCCGGTGAGGCACTCCAGCACCCAGGACAGCTGCAGGTGCTCGGGCACCTGGCTCTGCACGAACAGCGTGCTGCGCTGCGGATCGACACCCAGGGCGAGCAGCTGCGCGGCCGACACCATCGTGTTGCGCCGCAGCTCCGCCGGATCCTGCTGGACGGTGATGGCGTGCAGGTCGACGACGCAGTAGAACGCCTCGGTCGTCTCCTGGAGGGCCACCCACTGCCGCAGCGCACCGAGGTAGTTGCCGAGGTGGAAGGAGCCCGCCGTCGGCTGGATGCCGGAGAGCACACGGGGAAGAGGCACGCCCGCCATCAAACCAGCCGCCGGGCGCCCTCGTTCCGGCCTCCCCCGTCCGGGCGGAGGCTCAGCGGGGCGGACCGCCCACCCGTACCTCGTCGCGCACGGCGTCCAGAGCGGCCAGGAAGGCGTCGTCCTCCTCGGGCGCGCCGACGGTCACCCGCACCCCCTCCCCCGCGAACGGCCGGGTGATCACCGCGCGGCCCTCGAGGGCCTCGGCCAGCGGCGCCGCCTGCTCCCCCACCGGCAGCCAGACGAAGTTCGCCTGGCTGTCGGCGACGTCGAATCCGCGCCCGCGCAGCTCACCGGTGAGTCGCTCCCGCTCGGCGACGACGGCGGCGCACCGCCGGCGCACCTCGTCCTCGCTGGTCAGGGCGGCGACGGCGGCGGCCTGGGCGAGCATCGAGACGCTGAAGGGGACGTGCGTCTTGCGCACGGCCTCGGCCACGGCGGGGTCCTCGGCGATCAGGTAGCCGACCCGCAGGCCGGCCAGGCCCCAGGCCTTGGAGAAGGTGCGCAGGACGGCGACGTTGCCGCGGCCGCGCATCAGCTCGACGCCGTCGGGGACGTCGGGATCGCTGACGAACTCGCGGTAGGCCTCGTCCAGGACGACCAGCGTCGAGGCGGGGACTGCGTCCAGGAACCGCTCGAGCTCGGCCCGGCGGACCGCCGTCCCCGTGGGGTTGTTCGGGTTGCAGACGAAGACCAGGCGGGTGGTGTCGTCGATCGCGGCCAGCAGCCCGTCGAGGTCGTGGGTGTCGGCAGGGCCGCCCTCGCGACCGGGGACGAGCGGCACCTGGACCGGGCGGGCGCCGGCCACCCGGGCCAGCAGCGGGTACATCTCGAAGGAGCGCCAGGCGAACGCGATGCTCGTGCCGGGCTCGCAGTAGGCCTGGGCGAGCTCCTGGCAGAGCGTCACCGCGCCGCAGCCGGTGGCGATCTGCCCCGGGTCGACGCCGTACCGCTCGGCCAGCGCCGCGGTCAGGACGGCGGCACCGTTGTCGGGGTAGCGGTTGGTCTCGCCGGCGGCCGCGGCCACGGCCTGCACGACGGCCGGCAGCGGCGGGAAGGCGACCTCGTTGCTGGCCAGCTTGATCGCCCGGTCGACGCCGATCTCGCGCGCCAGGTCGGCCGGGTTGCGCCCGGGCCGGTACGCCGGCAGAGCCTGAACCGCCGTGCGTGGGCTGACCACGGGCTTCGACCTCCTCTGCCGCCTAGGGTGGCGGCATGCGCGTCCTGGTCGCCGGCGGAGCCGGCTACATCGGCAGCGTAGTGAGCGCTGCCCTCCTCGCCGACGGCCACGAGGTCACGGTGCTCGACGACCTCTCCACCGGGCACGCCGACGCCGTCCCGGCGGGGGCGACGCTGGCGGAGGTCTCGCTGCACGACTCGGCCCCGGTGCTCGCCGACGTCCGCCCCGACGCGGTGCTGCACTTCGCGGCGCGATCCCTCGTCGGCGTCTCGCAGCAGCAGCCCGAGGACTACTGGTCGACCAACGTCGGTGGGTCACTGGCGCTGCTGGAGGCGATGCGCGCCGCCGACTGCCGCCGGATCGTCTTCTCCTCGACCGCGGCCACCTACGGGGAGCCCGACCAGGTGCCTATCCGCGAGGACGCACCGACCCGGCCGACCAACACCTACGGCGCCTCCAAGCTCGCCGTCGACCACATGCTGACCTCCTACGCGGTGGCGCACGGCTTCGCGGCCGTGAGCCTGCGGTACTTCAACGTGGCCGGCGCGGCGTTCGGGCTGGGCGAGCGGCACGCGACGGAGACGCACCTCGTCCCGCTCGCGCTGCAGGTGGCGGCCGGCCAGCGGGAGTCGCTCACCGTGTTCGGCCGCGACTACCCCACGCCGGACGGCACCTGCATCCGCGACTACGTGCACGTCGAGGACCTCTCCGACGCCCACCTGCTGGCGCTGCCCGCGCCGGCGGCCGGTGAGCACCGCATCTACAACCTCGGCAACGGCACCGGCTTCTCGGTGCAGCAGGTCGTCGACGCCGCCCGCGAGGTCACCGGCCACCCGATCCCGACCACCGACGGTCCGCGGCGGGCCGGCGACCCGGCCCAGCTGGTCGCCTCGAGCGAGCGGATCCGCGCCGACCTGGGCTGGGCGCCCCGGTACGCCGACCTCGTGGGCATCGTCCGCGACGCCTGGGACCTCAAGGACCCTGCTGCCCCCCACCACTCGCACGCTCGTGGCGGGCCCCTGCAGCAGGGCCACTAGCCGCTAGCCGTGCTGCTGGCCTGCAGAACCGTCCACGTGGGCCGGGTCGGTGCCGTCCGCATCGTCGTCCGCGGGCTCCGGCGGCGGCGGGTCCACCCGCAACCGGGCGATCCGCCGTCCGTCCAGCTCGACGACGGTGATCTCCCGTCCGTCCACCACGATGGTGTCGCCGACCTCGGGGAGCCGGCCGAGACCGGCCAGGACGTACCCGGCCGCGGTCTCGTAGGGGCCCTCGGGCAGGTGCAGCGCGGTGGCCTCGGTGAAGTCGTCGAGGTTGAGCAGCCCGTCGACCTCGCGCGGGGCGTCCGGCGACTGGCCCGCCTCCGGCTCGACCTCGGCGTCGTACTCGTCGTAGATCTCGCCGATGACCTCCTCGATGAGGTCCTCCAGCGTCACGATCCCGTCGGTACCGCCGTACTCGTCGACGACGATCGCCAGGTGCTGGTTCTCCCGCCGCATCTCGCTGAGCGCGGTGAGCACGCCGGCGGTGCCGGGCAGTCGCTTCACCTCGCGGGCGAGGTCGCCCACGGTGGCGGCCCGGCCGGCCGGGTGGTTGGGCAGGAACAGGTCGCGGACGTGCACGAAGCCGACGACGTCGTCCTGGTCGCGCCCGGCCACCGGGAAGCGTGACCAGTTGGAGTCGGCGACCTGCTTGGCCGCCCGGCTGGTGGTCATCGAGGCGTCGAGGAAGCCGACCTCGGTGCGGGGGGTCATGACCTCGCGCACCTCGCGCTCGCCGGCGCGGAAGACCTCGTCGATCAGCCGCCGCTCATCGCTGCTGAGCGATTCGTGCGCGGCGACGAGGTCGCGCAGCTCCTCCTGGCTGATCGATTCACCGCTCTGGGTGGGGTCGCCCCCCAGCAGCCGGACCAGGGCGTTCGTGGACCTGGAGAGCAGCCAGATGACCGGCCGGGACAGCTTGGCGATGGCGTTCAGGGGCGCGGCGACGACGAGGGCGAACCCCTCCGCCCGCTGGAGGGCCAGCCGCTTCGGGGTGAGCTCACCGACCACCAGCGACAGGTAGCTGATCGCGATCGTGACCAGGACCAGGGCCAGCGTGGTCGACAGCCCCTCGGAGACCCCCCGGGCGGCCAGCCGGTCCGCCAGCGGCTCGGACAGCGTGCTGGCACCGAAGGCGGCGGAGAAGAACCCGGCCAGCGTCACCCCGACCTGGACGGCGGCGAGGAACTGGTTGGGGTCGCTGAGCAGCTTCTGCACCGCCTTGCCCCGGCGCCCGGTCTCGGCCATCGCCCGGACCTGCGACTCGCGCAGCGAGACCAGCGCGATCTCGGCGCCGGCGAAGACCCCGCCGATCATGACGAAGACGACGACCATGACGATGTTGAGCCAGACGTCGCTCACCGGCGGCGTACTCCTCGGGGGCTGGGACGGGGCGGTGCGGGCACCCCATGGTGCCCTGGGCGGTCCGGTCCCGTGCGGCACTCCCGTCCCCTCGGGCACTCCGGCCACTCGACGTGACCCGCGTCCCACGCACTGTCGGTCCGGGTGTGCTTACGGTTAGTCTCGGGTTGATAACGAATCGTGATCATCCCGGGGAGTCCCGTGCGCCACCGATCCAGCGACCGCCCCTCGTCGGCCCCCCTCGCCACGCCGGCTCCGCGCGCCCGACACCGCTCCGCTGCCGCCGGGACGGGCCGGGGTGTCCGCTGGAGGCTGGGCCTGGCCGTGCTGGCCCTGATGACCGGGTTCGTGCTGGCCGCCCCGGTCGTCTCCGGCGCCGGCTCGCCGTCGGAGGTCGCCCTCGACGCCTCCGCGGCCGTCGACTCGCCGGTCATCATGGGACTGGACGGCCGTCCGACGTCCTCGACCTTCGCCAGCGCCTCCGCCCGGCTCGCCCTGGACGCCGACGGCGACGTGCGGGTGGAGTCCTCGGCCAGCCGGTCGGGGCGCGAGGCGCTGCCGGCCGCACCGCCGGCGACGGCACCGGCACCGGCACCGGCACCGGTCGGGACCCCGACGCCCGATCCGGCGCCGGCACCGGCCGGGACCCCGACGCCACCACCGGCCGTCGTCCCGGCGCCCGCACCGGCGCCCCCGGCGCCCACCGCGGCAGCTCCGGCCCGGCCCTCGCCGTCCGCACCGCCCGTCGCCCCGGCGCCGCGGCCCACGCTGGCCGGTGCGCCCGCTCCCCCGCCGCCGGCCGCCCCCGCGCAGCTGGACCGCGCGGGACAGGTGCTGGCCCTGGTGAACCAGGAGCGGGCTGCCGCCGGGTGCGCTCCGCTCACCGCCGACCGCGGGCTGGCCGCGGTCGCCACCGCGCACAGCGAGGACATGCGGGACCGGAGCTTCTTCGGCCACGTCAACCCGGACGGGGCGAGCCCCTTCGACCGCGCCGATGCCGCCGGGGTGTCCGCCCGGGCGGAGAACATCGCCCGCGGGCAGTCCGGTCCCGCGGCGGTCATGGACTCGTGGATGGACAGCCCCGGCCACCGGGCGAACATCCTCGACTGCGGCCTCCGGCGGCTCGGCGTGGGCATCGCCGACGGCGGCAGCGGCCCCTGGTGGACCCAGCTCTTCGGCTGACCCGCGCGGTTCCATGATCAACACCCAGCCCGCACGACTCACTCGGTGATCAGCACTGGCGCAGCGGGGCCTCCCGCCCGCTGAGGCCCCGCTGCGCCAGTGCTGATCAACGGGACACGGCCTCGGCCAGCCGACTCAGCAGCTCTGCGGGTGCGTGCATGTCCGCGGCCGTCACGAAGAAGACCCGCCAGCCGGCCGCAGCGAGACGGTTCAGCCGCCGTCTGTCCCGGGCCAGCTGCCCCGGCTGCCCGTGCCAGGCCCCGTCGTACTCGATCGCCAGCTTCAGCTCGGGAAAGGCGAAGTCGACCCGGGCGACGAAGCCCTCGGCGTCGAACACCCGGTACTGCGCGGACGGCGGTGGCAGGCCGCCGCGGTGCATGAGCAGCCTCAGCCGGGTCTCCGGCGGGGACTCCGCCAGACCGTCGGCCAGTGCGACGACGGAGCGAGCCAGGCGACTACCCCGGCATCGCGGGAGCGCGGCCACGGCGTCGCGCACGGGTTGCAGGGCGACGACCCCCGCATCGACCAGGCGGTCGAGCAGGACGACGCCGTCGTCGAGGTCCCCGCGGCGGATGAGGTCGACGGCGGTGCCCACTCGGCCGGTCCGGCACAGGCCGTCCCGTCCTCTGACCACGTCGGCAGCCGTGGCGACCGAGCGCACGACGACGCCTGGGCCGGGCTGCCACCGGGATCCTGCTTGCAGCGCGACCTCCACCGGGTCGTCCGGCCCCGCGAACCCGTGCCCGCCCCAGAGGACCACCGCGGTCAGCCCGGCGAACACGGCGTGATCGGGGGCCACGAGCGCCACTCCTCGGGCGTGCAGCCGGTGGTCGAGGGGCAGACCGGCGTCCGCGTAGACGTCCCGCCGCAGCCGGCGCCAGGCACGGCTGCGCAGCTGGTCGCGAGTGAGCAGCCCCGCCGCGACGGCCGCGGCCCCCCGGAACACCTGGCCACGGAGCTGCGGTGGTCGGCTGGGGGGCACGGGCACCAGGGCAGCCTGCCGAGTCGAGGCGGGGTCGCGCAGGCGTCGTCCACAGGCGTGATCACCACTGCCCCACCGGGCCCTCCCGAGCAACGAGAGCCCGGTGCACCAGTTCTCGTGCCGCGGCGGGACGGGTGCGGACGCGCGACGGCCCCCGCACCCGGATCGGGTGCAGGGGCCGTCGTACGTCGGGTGCTACCTCAGGCCATGGCCTTCTTGAGGTTGGCGTCGATGGCCGCCAGGAAGTCCTGGGTGGTCAGCCACGGGCTGTCCTTCGAGATGAGCAGCGCGAGGTCCTTGGTCATCTGACCGCTCTCGACGGTGTCGATGCAGACCCGCTCCAGGGTCTCCGCGAAACGGGTCACCTCGGGGGTGCCGTCCAGCTTGCCGCGGTGGGCCAGGCCCCGCGTCCAGGCGAAGATCGACGCGATCGGGTTGGTCGACGTCTCCTTGCCCTGCTGGTGCTGGCGGTAGTGCCGGGTCACGGTGCCGTGGGCGGCCTCGGCCTCGACGGTCCTGCCGTCCGGGGTCGCGAGCACCGACGTCATGAGGCCGAGCGAGCCGAAGCCCTGGGCCACGGTGTCGGACTGCACATCGCCGTCGTAGTTCTTGCAGGCCCAGACGTACCCGCCCTCCCACTTGAGCGAGGCGGCGACCATGTCGTCGATCAGCCGGTGCTCGTAGGTGATGCCGGCGGCGTCGAACTTCTCCTTGAAGTCGGCCTGGAAGACCTCCTCGAAGATGTCCTTGAACCGGCCGTCGTAGGCCTTGAGGATCGTGTTCTTCGTGGAGAGGTAGACCGGGTAGCCGCGGTCGAGGCCGTAGTTGAGCGAGGCCTTGGCGAAGTCGCGGATCGAGTCGTCGAGGTTGTACATCGACAGCGAGACACCGGCGCCGGGGGCCTGGAAGACCTCG
>JBELIQ010000038.1:0-33570 GCA_042090795.1 Blastococcus sp.
CCTCGGCCGGTTTCCGCCGGCCGGTGTTCGCCATCCTCACCCTCGCCGGGATCGGGACGTCCGTGGCGCTCATGTCACGGGCGCTGGTGAACGGGGTGTCGCTGGCCGTGGGCTACGGCATCTGGACCGGATCGGGCATCGCGCTGGCCACGCTCGGCGGTGCCGCCGTCTTCGGTGACCGCCTGGGTCGCCGGGAGTGGCTCGGCGTGACGCTGATCGTGCTCGGCGTCGTCCTGGTGCACGCCGGCTCGTAGCTCGCGCCTCCCGCGAGGTGCCCGCCGGCGCCTGGCCGCGTCGGCGGGGGAGCGAGCGGCCCGTGCCGGGACCCGGATCGCGACCGGATGCCGGGGAGGGCACTGCGCCCGGCGTTCAGGTGCCCGGCGTTCAGGTGCCCGGCGTTCAGGCGCCCGGCGTCCAGGCGCCCGGCGTTCAGGTGCCCGGCTCGACGAGCCCCGCCTCGTAGGCGAACACCACCACCTGGGCGCGGTCGCGCAGGCCGAGCTTGGTGAGCACGCTGGACACGTGCGACTTCACCGTCGCCGCGCCGATGTACAGCTCGCGCGCGATCTCGGCGTTGCTCCGCCCCCTCGCGACGGCGGTGACGACGTCGCGCTCGCGGGCGGTCAGGCTCTCCAGCCGTCCGGCGAGGGCGGTGTCGGGCGCGCGCTGCGCCGCGAAGCGCCCGATCAGCCGCCGGGTGATCGACGGCGCCAGCAGCGCGCCGCCGTCGGTGACCGTGCGGACGGCGACGACGAGCTGCTCGGGCGGCAGGTCCTTGAGGACGAAGCCGCTCGCTCCCGCGCGTAGCGCCCGGTAGACGTACTCGTCCGGCTCGAACGTCGTCAGGATGAGCACCCGCACCGCGTCGCCGAGCTCGGCGACGATGCGCGCCGTGGCCTCCAGGCCGTCCATCTCCGGCATGCGGATGTCCATCAGCACGACGTCGGGCCGGTGCCGGCGGGCGACGTCGATCGCCTCGACGCCGGTGCCGGCCTCCGCGACGACCTCGATGTCGGGCTGGTGGTTCAGCACCATCGCGAACGCGCCGCGCACGAGCGCCTGGTCGTCGACGACGGCCACCCGGATCGTCATGCCGTCCCGCCGTCGAGCGGCAGGCGGGCCCGCGCGGCGAACCCGCCGTCCGGACGCGGGCCGACGTCGAGGGAGCCGCCCAGCAGCTGCGCGCGCTCGCGCATGCCGACGATGCCGTGCCCGGCGCCGGGCAGCGACGTGGCGCCACTGCCGTCGTCGCGCACCTCGACGACGAGATCCCGTCCTTCGGTCGTGAGCCGGACGCCGGTGCGCGCGCCGGGACCCGCGTGCTTCACCACGTTCGTCAGGCACTCCTGCACGATGCGGTACGCCGAGAGCTCCACCCGCGCGGGCAGCCCGTGGGTCACGCCGTCGCTGTCCGGCTCGACGTCCAGGTCGATGGCCGGGTCGACGTCCAGGTCGACGTCCAGGCCCGCCTCGCGCATCCGCGCCACCAGCGCGGGCAGGTCGGCCAGCCCCGGTTGCGGCTCGGTGCCCCCCGATCCCGTGGAGGGACGCAGCACGCCGAGCAGGTGGCGCAGCTCGTCCAGCGCCTGCCGGCCCGCCTCCTCGACCGCGCCCATGGCGCGCACCGCCGCCTCGGGGTCGGCCGACGCGACGGTCTTCGCCGCGCCGGCCTGGACGGTCATCAGGCTCACCCGGTGCGCGACGACGTCGTGCAGCTCGCGGGCGATGCGGGCGCGCTCATCGGCGACGATCCGCTGCTCCCGCTCCCTCAGCCCGCGCTCCTGCAGCACGGCGCGCTCGGCGCGCAGCCGCAGCCGGCGTCCGACGTACCAGACCGCGAAGAAGACGACGACGCCGAACGCGACCCCGCTCCACGGGACGTCGCCGGTGACCCCGTCGAGCACGAGCACGACGAGCGCGACGTCGACCCCGACGTGTCCCCACCGCTCGACCGACCCGTAGCGCCCCAAGGCGTAGAGGGCGACGAGCGCATGCCCGCCGAGGTCGGCGTGGCCGCTGCCGAGGGTCAGCGCCCACGCGGCGAGGACGACGGCGAGGACGACGACCGGGGCGGAGCGGCGCCAGTACAGCGCGCCGCTGCCGACGGCGAACAGCAGCACGACTCGGAGCGGGACGTCGCCGAGGTCGCGCAGCACCCACGAGTCGTCCGGCCCGGTCGTGACGAGCAGCGTGACCACGAACAGCACCGCCGCGAGGACGGCGTCGGCCGCCCGCGGCCAGCGGGTGAACGGGCCGGGTCGCATGCCCAGAACGTAGGCGCGCCCGGCGCTGCTGTCGCCGGTCCGGAGACGGGCACCGGTCTCCGCCTCCAGGGGGAGACGCCGCCGCCCCCAGCCCGTCCCGCGCCGGGCGACGGCCCCGGTTCCTGCGCGGAGAGTCCCAGGTGACCGCCTCCTCCCGACTCCCTGGAGCGACCATGAACGGCTGGATCCGACGGATCGGCACCGCGAGCGCCCGCCGCCCGAAGCGGACGATCGGCGCCTGGGCCCTGCTCGCCGCGCTCGTCGTCGCGCTCTCGAGCACGCTCGGCGGCGCCTACCTCGACGACCTGACCGTGCGGGGCAGCGACAGCGCCGCCGCCACCGAGCTGCTCGAGCAGGGCTTCCCCGAGGCGGCCGTCGGCTCCGCCGTCGCGGTGTTCGCGGCACCCGACGGCGAACTCCTCACCGCCTACCGGGACGACGTCGAGGCGACGCTCGACCGGCTGCGCGCAGTCGAGCGCGTCACCGCGGTGACCGAGCCCTTCGCGAGCGGCGCCGTCTCGCCCGACGGGCGGATCGGCTTCGCCGACGTCGTCCTGGACGCGCCGTCCGGAGAGCTGGGGCCGGAGCCGGCCGAGGCGCTCTCCGCGGCCCTCGCCCCGGCGCGCGACGCCGGACTCACCGCTGAGGTCGGCGGGGAGGCGGTGCTGCTCACCACCGAGCCCGAGCCGTCGGGCGCCGAGGCGGTCGGCGTCCTCGTCGCGCTGGTGGTCCTCGTCGTCGCGTTCGGCACGGTGGTGGCCGCGCTCGTGCCGATCGCGCTGGCGCTGGTCGCGGTGGCCGCCGGGCTCAGCGGCATCACCCTGCTCGCCGGGGCGATGGACGTCTCCACCTCCGGGCCCGTGATCGCCGCGATGGTCGGGCTCGGCGTCGGCATCGACTACGCGCTGTTCCTGGTGTCCCGCTACCGCGAGAACCGGATCGCGGGCCAGGACGACGCGACGGCCCTGTCGGCCGCGATGGGCACCTCCGGCACCGCGGTGTTCTTCGCCGGCGTCACCGTGGTGCTCGCGATGGCCGCCCTCGTGCTGACCGGCATGGGCGTGCTCGCGTCGATCGGCCTCGCGACGTCGCTCGTCGTGCTGTTCGCCGTGGCGACGTCGCTCACCCTGCTCCCCGCGCTGCTGTCGCTGCTCGGCGGCCGCATCGACGCCGGTCGGGTGGTCGGACGGCGGCGTCCCGCGCTCCCCGTCGAGGCGACCGTCTGGTGGCGGCTGTCCCACCGCATCTCCGCGCGGCCCTGGCCGTACCTGGTCGTCGCCTCCGTGCTGCTCCTGACGCTGGCCGCACCCGCGCTGTCGATGAGGACCGGCTTCCCCGACGCCGGCGACGCGCCGGTGGGCAGCACGCACCGGCAGGCGCACGACCTGCTCACCGAGGGCTTCGGGCCCGGCATCAACGCGCCGCTGCTCGTCGTCGCCGACCTCTCGGGCTCCGGCCTGGGCGCGGACGACGTCCCGCTGCTCGCCGAACGCATCGCGGCCGACCCCGGCATCGGCTCGGTCGCCGAGGCGAGGCTCTCCACGGACGGCGGCACCGCCGCGCTGACGGCGCTGCCGACCACCGCGCCGGCCGACCCGGCCACCGAGCGGACGCTGGAGCGCATCCGGTCCGGCGCGCCCGACGGCGTGCACGTGACCGGCCAGGCCGCCCTCGCGATCGACCTGGACACCTCGCTCAGCTCGAGCCTGCCGCTGCTCCTGGGGTCGGTCCTGGCCGCCTCGTTCCTGCTGCTGGTCATGGTGTTCCGGTCCGTCACGGTCGCCCTCAAGGCCGTGGTCATGAACCTGCTGTCGATCGGCGCGGCCTACGGCGTCGTGGTCGCGGTCTTCCAGTGGGGCTGGCTCGGCGGCCTGATCGGGCTCGAGGGCACCTACCTCATCGCCTCGCCGCTGCCGGCCATCTTCTTCGCGGTGCTGTTCGGCCTGTCGATGGACTACGAGGTCTTCCTCGTCTCGCGCATCCGCGAGGCCTACGACGCCACGGGGGATGACGTGGAGGCGGTCGCGCGCGGGCTGGCGTCCAGCGCCCGCGTCATCACCTCCGGAGCGCTGATCATGACGGCGGTCTTCCTGTCGTTCGTCGCGACCCCGGACCCGTTCGTCAAGATGATCGGCCTGGGGCTCGCTGTCGCCATCGCGCTCGACGCGACGCTGGTGCGCATGGTGCTCGTGCCGGCCACGATGGCGTTGCTGGGCCCGGCGAACTGGTGGCTGCCGGGGTGGCTCGACCGGCTGCTCCCCGTGGTGCGGGTGGAAGGCGAGGTGGAGGGCGAGGTCGAGGCCGGTCCCACGGCTCCCGCGCGGACGCCGGTGCCGGTTGCCTGAGCTCGCTGGACAGCGCCGCCCGTCCGTCAGCGGAGCAGGTCGACGGCGAGCTGCCCGGCGATCAGCACGGCCAGGGTGAGGACGAGCCAGGCGAACCAACGGCGCAGCCGGGTCGCGTCGGTGCGCGCGCCGAGACGTCCGGCGGCCACGGCCGCCAGGATGGCTGCGGCCGTGAAGGCGACGGTGACCCCCACGTCGAGCGACACGTCACCGGCGTGGGCGGCGAACCCGGCCGCCGAGTTGACCGCCACGACGACCAGCGAGGTGCCGACGGCGGTGGGCATCGGCAGGCCCAGGGCCAGGGTCAGCACCGGGATGATGAGGAAGCCGCCTCCGACGCCGAGCAGGCCGGTCAGGAAGCCGACGGCGAGTCCACCGGCCAGCGTGCGGGGGATGCACCGGCGCCAGTTCACCCGGCCGCCGTCGATGGAGCACGCCGTCCCGGTGGCCGGGTTCTCCTGCAGCATCCGCACCCCGACGACGGCCATCAGCGTGGCGAAGAGCGCCAGGGTGACCGACTCGGGGAGCGCCCGGTTGACCGCGGCCCCCGCGAACGCGGTGGTCGCCCCTGCGGCGCCGAAGAGGAGGCCGATCCGCCAGGCGATCTGCCGCTCCCGCAACCGGGGGAGGACGGCGACCACGGCGGTGATCCCCACGACCAGCAGCGAGGTGGCCACGGCCTGGCGCACGTCCTGACCGGCCACGAAGACGAGCGCGGGGACGGCGAGGATCGAGCCGCCCCCACCCAGCAGACCGACCAGCGCCCCGATGGCCAGGCCCACGACGACCGCGGTCGCGATCACCGAGCCGCCCCGGGGGCCGTCGGCGGCCGCATCAGCGGCCGATGAGCGTGCGCAGCCAGCCGCGGCTGCGCTCCGGGCGGGGATGCCCCGGACAGCGCTGGCTCGAGGGGACGCCGGCCATCACCTGGTCGACGTGCTGGCCGCAGCCCGCCCAGGTCGTCCTGCCGCAGGTCGTGCAGGCAACTGCTCGGCACATGGGATCTCCTTCAGGGGTGGGGGAGGGACGAGGTGGTCAGCGCGCTGCCGGCTCGGCGTGCAGGCCGACGGCGGCCGCGCCGGTCGCGGAGTCCCCGTAGCCGCCGTCGACCAGGACGGGCCGGCGGCCGGTGCGGGCGAGCAGCGAGGCGGCGATCGCGGCGCGATAGCCCGAGCCGCAGTACACCCACACGTCACCGTCGGGGACCTCGTGGATGCGGTCGGTCAGCTCGTGGATCGGGAGGTGCAGGGAACCGCGCACACCGCCGCCGGCGCGCTCGTCGGCGCGCCGGGCGTCGAGGACGACGAGTGCGGGGTCGGCGTCCATCGCCGCGGAGAGGCCGGCGAAGTCGCTGACCGGGTAGGAACGCGGCTGCCGGCCGGCGGCCAGCTGCTCCGCGCTGCCGATGGCGGCGCCGGCGAGCCGGTCGATGCCGATGCGGACCAGCTCGCGGCGGGCGTCGGCGACCTGCTCCTCGGTCTCCCCGATCAGGGTCAGCGGAGCGCCCCAGGGGACCAGCCAACCGACGTAGGTGACGAAGTTGGCGATGGCCAGCTCGAAGTTCAGCGCTCCGGGCAGGTGGCCTGCGGCGAACGCGGTGCGGGTGCGCAGGTCGATGACCCACTCGCCGGCGGCCAGCCGTCCGGCCAGCTCGGTGGGGTCGACCGGCCGTGGTGCGGACAGGTCCACCGGCGCCGGGCCGGCGGCGTTGGCCGGTCCCATGTGGCTGTACCAGGCGGGGATCGCGGTGAGGCCGGCGATCAGCTGGTCGACGAAGGTCTGCTCGTCCTGGGTGAGCGCCGGGTTGACCGCGGCCTGCTCCCCGACGGTGGAGGAGTCGCCGCTGGTGGGTGTGGCGGAGCAGAAGCTGCCGAAGCCGTGGGTGGGGAACACCGGGGTCCCGGCCGGCAGCTCGTCGGCCAGCCGGCGCACCGAGCGGTACTGCGCACGGGTCAGCTCGTCGGTGTGCTCGGGGCCCACCAGATCGGTGCGGCCCGTGGAGCCGTAGAGCATCGAGCCGCCGGTGAAGACCGCCCGCACGTCGCCGGTCGGGTCCGTGAGCACGTAGCTGACGTGGTGGTGGGTGTGCCCCGGGGTGTGCAGCACGCGGAACCGCAGGGCGCCTGCCGCCAGGACGTCGCCGTCGGCGGCCGGCACGCGCTCGTAGCCGACGGCGTCGCCCGCGGGCACGACGTAGTCAGCGCCCACCGCGCCGGCCAGTTCCAGCCCGCCGGTCAGGTAGTCGTTGTGCAGGTGGGTCTCCAGCACGAGCGCGATGCGGACCTCGCGCTGCGCGGCCAGCGCGAGCACCCGG
The DNA here is from genome assembly GCA_042090795.1 of Blastococcus sp. Taxonomy (GTDB): domain Bacteria; phylum Actinomycetota; class Actinomycetes; order Mycobacteriales; family Geodermatophilaceae; genus Blastococcus. The sequence goes on from JBELIQ010000038.1 coordinate 6,924, forward strand.
TCGATGTCGCGCTGCGGGTCGATGACGGCGGCGACCCCGTCAGTGCTGATCAGGTAGCTGCGGTCGCCGAGTCCGGGGGTCTCGATCACGTCGATCTGCATGGCCACTCCTCGTGGTGCCGTACGGGGCAGGGTATGGTGATCGGCCGGGTGGGCGGGTGCACGCCTCGGCTGCGAGCGGTCGAGGTCGGTGGCCGGCGGCCCGGGCCGATCAGGGGCGCGGCCGGCGCGGCGAGCTCCTCCGTCGCGGTCAGGCGAGCGACAGGAAGAGGCGCTCGAGCTCGCGCAGGTCGACCTCCCGCGTCTCGCCGTCCTCGTCGGTGGAGCAGTGGCGCATCCCGGTGGCGACGACGGCGAAGCCGGCCTTGCTCAGCGCCTTGGAGGCGGCCGCCAGCTGGGTGACCACGGCCGAGCAGTCCCGCCCGTCCTCGATCATCCGCACGATGCCGCCGATCTGTCCTTCGATGCGCCGGAGCCGCTTGACGACGTCGGCGAGTTCGCCCTGGGGGATGTCCACGACCCCGAGAATACATACCCCCAGGGGTATCCGCAACGACGGTCGGACCGCCCCACCGTTCCCCACGCCGCGCTCACGGCGGCAGGTCCAGGGAGAGCTCGACCAGCCGTAGCTCCGCGTAGCGGTAGGGGCCGTCGGGCAGGAGCCAGACCGCGGCGCCCCCGGTCATCCGCGGCCGTCCGTCGACGACGCGCCACCCGTCCACCGGGGTGCTCCACATCGCTCGGACCGGACCTCCGGGCAGGTCGGCCCACCGGTCACGGCTGCGGAAGTCCCGCGGCCGGTCGTCCTGGTCGAGGAACACCTCCGCGCTGACCGTCCGGCCGGCATCCGCCACGGCGACGTGGAAGCAGTTCTCGCCGGCGTCCGCCCACGTGGTCCGCGGGTCGAGCAGCATCCCGGGCGCCAGGAGGACCGCGTCGTTGAGCCAGGTGGTGAGCTCTCCGACGTCGAACTCCGGGCCGGACCCGTCCGCGACGGTGACCAGGCCGAGAGCCTTGCCCAGCATGCGGCCCGACCCCCGGGCGTAGGTGTCCCAGCCCCACATCGGCACGGCCCGGCCGACCACCAGGCGCATCCGGAAGAGCCGGGCCACCTCGACGGCGGAGTTGTACTGCCAGGCGTCCATCGGCATCCACGGCTGCCCGGGACGGCGCCGGAACCGGCCGGTGAGGTGTGCCCGCAGCGACCACGTCCGTGGCCGCCCCACCACGCCCATCGCTCGCAGGTACCGGGCCGCCGCCGGGGGCAGGGAGGCCAGGTCTGCGTCGGTCACGATCTCGCCGACGGGGGCCTCCGCCGGCAGGCCGGCCGCGGCCAGGCGCCGGGTGAAGGCCCGGGGCGGCCGCCCGGACGCGCCCCCGCGCTCAGGCGTGGTGCGCCGCCGACCGGGACGAGACGACGGAGCCGCGGGTGCGCGCCAGCTCTCCGAGGGCCCAGGTGAGCACGATGGCGGCGATGAACAGAGCCAGCAGCAGCTCGCTCGTCTCCGCCAGCAGTGCGGCGAGGCCGAAGGTCACGGCCACGATCCCGCTGCCGAGCGCCGCACGGTGCATCGGCTCGGGGTCGAGAGCCGCCCGGCCGGCGACGGCGGCAGCGGCCAGCCCGAGCAGCAGCCCGATGGCGGCCATCCCGCGCGGATCCTCGACGAAGGGCATGTCGCCCCAGGCCAGGTATCCGAGGTAGGGCACCACGATGGCTGCGACCAGCACGGTCGCGACGACGTCCCTGGTGGTGATCCTCATGTCGGTGCTCCTTCTCTCGATCGGGAATGCGTTCGCCGACCAGCGTCGCGGCAGCGCCGGCCCGCGCGGCGGGGGAGGAGGTCACCGGACCGTGGGTAGGAGGGCCGTGGGGCGCGGGCCCGCCGGACCACGGTCGCCTGTGGTGGAGCACGGGATGGTGGTGAGCCGCCACACGGTCGCGGTCCCTCGGCGCCCGGTCGCTGTCCCTCGGCGGCCCGGTTCGGCCGGCGACGGCGGAGGGGGATCTCGAGCGTGCCCCGGGAGGTCGAGGCGGAACTACCGGAGGGATGTCGACCGCACGGCCGTGGTCCTGCATCCGGGCTGCGATCCGGTCTGCCACCCGGTTGTGGCACGGCCGGGGGTCCTCGGTGCGCAGGACCTTGGTCCTGCGTCGTCCCGCCGCCGGACTGCCTAGTCTTGCGCCACGGGCCCGACCGGGCCCGGGACGGACGTCGCCCGCTGTGCGGCACGAGCGCTGGACGGCCATGACCCCGGAGCAGCAGAGCCCGATCACGGTGTTCCTCCTCGACGACCACGAGGTCGTGCGACGCGGCGTGGCCGACGTCCTGGAGAGCGATGCGGGGATCAGCGTCGTCGGTGAGGCGAAGAACGCCTCCGAGGCCCTCGCCCGGGTCCCGGCGCTCAAGCCGGACGTCGCGGTGCTCGACGTCCGGTTGCCCGACGGCGACGGCGTGAGCGTGTGCCGCGAGCTGCGGTCCCGCATGCCGGAGCTCAAGGTCATCATGCTGACCAGCTACAGCGACGACGAGGCGCTGTTCGAGGCCATCATGGCCGGTGCCTCGGGGTACCTGCTCAAGCAGATCCTCGGCCAGGACCTGGTCTCGGCCGTCCGCACCGTCGCCGGCGGCGGGTCGCTGCTCGACCCCACCGCGACGACCGCCGTGCTGGAGCGCATGCGCCGGGCGGCCGAGCCGGCCGGCCCGCTGGCCAAGCTCAGCGACCAGGAGCGGACAGTGCTGGAGCTGATCGGCGAGGGGCTGACCAACCGGCAGATCGGCGAGCGGATGTTCCTGGCCGAGAAGACGGTCAAGAACTACGTGTCCCACCTGCTGGCCAAGCTCGGGCTGGAGCGGCGCACCCAGGCGGCCGTGCTCGCCACGGAGCTGCGGGGCACCGCCCCCGCGTCACGCCGCGCCTGACCGCTCCGGGTCAGCGCAGCGGCGCGGACCAGCGCAGCCGGGTGCCGCCGTCGGGCAGCGGCTCGATCCCCGAGTCGCCGCCGCGCCGGCGGGCGCGCTGCTCGACGTTGCGCAGCCCGCTGCGGGCGGTCCGCTCGTCGATGCCGCGCCCGTCGTCGACCACCTCGAGGACCACCTCGTCGCCCACGTCCAACGTGACGGTGACGTGCCGGCCACCCGAGTGCCGTACGGCGTTGCTGACCGCCTCGCGGACGACCGCCTCGACGTCGGCCGCCAGCTCGCCGGTGACCAGGCTGTCGACCGCGCCGGACATGCGGACGGTCGGCTGCATGCCCTCGCCCGCGGTCTCGGTCACCACGTCCAGCACGCGCCGGCGGAGGCTGTCCGGGTGCTCGGACGAGTCGGTCGTGTGCAGGTCGAAGATGGTCGTGCGGATGTCGCGCACGGTGTCGTCCAGCTGGGCGACGACGCCCTGCACCCGGCGCTGCACCTCCGCGTCGCTCACCCGGGGGAGCACCGACTGCAGTGCCAGACCGGCGGCGAACACGCGCTGGATGACCAGGTCGTGCAGGTCGCGGGCGATGCGGTCGCGGTCCTCGTAGACGTCGAGCTGCCGCGCCAGCCGCTGGCGGGCCGCGCTGTCCAGGGCCGCGGACGCCTGGTCGGCGAACGCGGTGACCAGCGGCGCCACGGCGTCGTCGAACGGTTCCGCGCCGGCGTGCCGGGCCGCGATGACGACGGCGTCGTCGGCGTGCGACATGCACAACGGGATGCCGAGGCACGGCCCCCAGGCGATGTGCTCGTCCGGGCCGTCGTACGGCAGCCCGCTCATGTCGACGGACACGACCCCGGCCGCGGCCTCCATCGCCTCGAGCACGGGGTTGCCGGCGGCCGGGAGCCGCGTGCCGGTCAGGTCGTGCCGGTCCCCGCCGAGGTGCGCGACGACCGTGTAGCCGCCGTCGGCCGGGTCGGGACCCAGGGCCAGGAGGGTGGCATCGGCCTCGGTCAGTTCCGCCACCTGACCCGCGACGAGCCGCAGCGCCTCCTCCGGGGAGGCGGTTCCGAGCAGGGCAGCCCGGACCTCGGAGACGGCGGCCAGCCAGCGGCGGCGCACCTCGCCCTCCTCGTACAGGCGGGCGTTGTCGATGGCGATCCCGGCGGCGCCGGCCAGCGCGGTGAGCACGGCCTCGTCCTCGCCGGTGAAGTCGCCGTACCGCTTCTCGGTCATGTACAGGTTGCCGAAGACCTCACCCCGCACCAGGACCGGGACGCCCAGGAAGCTGTGCATCTCCGGGTGCCCCGGAGGGAACCCGACCGACGAGGGATGCCGGCCGAGGTCGGGGATCCGCAGCGGGTAGGGCTCGGTGATCAGCTGCCCCAGCACACCCTTGCCCTCGGGCAGGGAGCCGAGCCGCCCTGCCGTCTCGTCGTCGATGCCCACGTGGATGAACGCCGCCAGCCCGCTGCCGCCGCGCCCCAGCACCCCCAGGGCGCCGTACCGCGCATCGACCAGGTCCGTCGCCGCCGTGACGATCCGCCGGAGCGTCGTGTCCAGGTCCAGCCCCGCCGACACGCTGAGGAAGGCGTCGAGGAGGTTCTGCACCCGTGCCTGCGTGCGGGCCACGACGGAGAGCCGGTCCTGCACCTCGTCGAGCAGCTCGGTCAGTCGCATGCCCGAGAGTGCGCCGGTGCCGCGCGGCGAGTCGCCCGGTCGTGTCGTCCGCTGCTGTCTGGGCACGGTCATCTCTGCAGACCCCCTCCGGTCGGAGCCTGTCACGTCCCGGTCGCGTCGGGTAGGTGTGTGCCCCCCTGCGGCCGCGCGTCCCGACCTCGAGCGCTACTCAGACTCCGGTGTCCGCGAGCGCGGGGGTGGTGCCCACCGGCAGACTCGTGCGCCATCCCCGGAGCAACCCCATCTGCACGAGAATCGCATGCCCGGGGAGCGGGGGGCCGGCTGGCTCGCGCGAACCGGTGGACGGCGTGACCGGGACGGCACCGAGCGTCCAGAGCGCCGGTCCGACGACGGTGACGCCCCAGCCGGTGCGGTGGACGACGTCGTAGGAGTCCACCGCGAAGGCGACCACGGAGCGGCGGACCGCGTCGACGAGCCAGTTGCCCTCCTGGACAGGGATGCGGACGCAGTCGTCGTGGACGGTGAACGGGACGGGGAGGATCGCGGGGAGCGCGCCGTGGGTGAACCCGAGGCGCCCGACGCGCGCGGTGCCGAGGAGCCGCCGGCACTCGGCGTCGTCGAGCACCTCGTGGAGGCGGTCCTCGTCGTTGGTGGGCACGCGTGCTCCTGGGCTCGGTGGGGGGCTGGGGCTCCAGGATCGGCGGGCCGGAGCGTCGGGACGGGCGGCGTAGGTCCTGGATCCTGCGGCGCAGTGCCCAGCCGTTCCGGGACCTCAGGTCTCCACCGGCACGGTGCGCGTCGGCGTGGCCAGCTGGTCGGCGATGCTCTCGGCCCACTCCTGGACGGCCGCCCAGTCCCGGAAGTCGCCCACGGGCGCCCGCATCGCGGTGACCATCGCGCGCTCGGCGAACCCCAGCCGCCCCTTGTCCAGGCGCCCGGGGAACAGCGCGTGACCGCGGGCTCGGGTCACCTCGGTGAGCGGGGGGATGTCGTGCGGCTCGTCCGGGGGGAACGGCGGTTCCCCGATGGGGCCGCTCGAGAACAGCCAGGTCGGGCGCCGCCGCAGCAGGCCGGCGTGCGTGGCCGCGTACTCGCGGGCCGGCTCGAGCCAGCGGCCGGCGTACACGGCGCTGCCGAGCACGACCGCGTCGAAGGCGCCGGGGTCGGGCCGGTGCTCGACGGGGACGGCGACCGCGGCGATGCCGGTGGCCTGCCCCGACGCGCTCTCCCGGATGCCGGTGGCCAGCGCGGCAGCGATCTCGGCCGTGGCCCCGTGGCGGCTTGCGACGACCACCAGGACGCGCACCGGGTCACGGCTCACCGGATCGCCCCGGTCAGCGGAACCATCAGGACGCGCATCCGAGGTCATGGGTGTCCTCTCCGGTCCCGCCTGCTCAGGCCGATGCATCGATCTGGTGGGCGTCGGTCGCCCGGCCGTCCTCCGCCGGTTCCGCCCCGGGCAGGACCCGTACGGCGACCACGCCGCCGACGGTGTGCGCCAGCGTCCGGAGGGCACGCTCCTCCACCGCCCGGGACACGTCGGGGATGCCGCGGGTCCGGCGGACGGTGGCCATGCCTTCGGTGACCTGGACCTCCCAGCTGCCGGCCTCGCCGGTGTACTCCTCCACCAGCCGGAGGACGTCGTCCCGGAGGGCGTCGTCGGAGCGCACGAGGGCGCGCAGGACGTCGCGCCGGCTGACGATGCCGGCGAGCCGCCCGTGCTCCAGGACGGGCACGCTGCGCAGCCGGTCGTCGACGAACAGCCGGGCGATGTCGGACACGTCGGCCGTCGCGTCCACCGTGATGACCTGCGTGGTCATCACTCCCCGGACCAGCAGCGGGGGAGGCGCGTCCTCCTCCGACCGGTCCCGGCGCAGGTGCAGCCGCGGGTCCGGGGGCAGGCGGTCGGCGAGCACGTCGGCCTCGGCGACGATCCCGACGAGCTGGTTCTCGTCGTCCACCACCGGCACGGCGGCGAACCCGCGCTCGGCCATGATCTCGGCCGCGTACTTGGCGGACGTGTCCGGTCCGACCGTCGCCACCTCACGGGTCATGACGTCTCTGGCCTGCACGGGAGCTCCTCGCGGTCTCGGGTGGGCCGACGCTAGGTCGCGAGCGACAGGAGGTCCCAGGGTCGCCGGACGCAGTGCCCCGGGACCTCCGTCCCTGGGTCCTGGGCAGCAGCCCCGCTCGGGGAGGCCGACCGGGGCCGAAGGTCCCGTCAGCCGGAACCCTCGGCCCCCGGACGCCGGGAGCGGCGCCTCGCAGGGTGGTTACTGGCGTTCGCGCTCCGCGGACCCGCAACGGAGGAGCGGCGATGAGCGAGCACGACGGCACGGCCGGCCGACCGACGGTCGTCGTCGGGGTGGACGGCTCGGCGGTGTCCCGCGAGGTGCTCCGGCACGCGCTCGTGGCCGCGGGCCGGCGGGAAGCCGACCTCCACGTGATCACCAGCGTCGCGGTGGAGCTCTACTACCTGGGCGGTGCCCCGCTGCCCGTGCCGGACCCGGGGGACATCCGCGGCGAGGCGCACGACCGGGTGAGCGCGCTGCTCGCCGGGCTCCAGGGCGACCCCGACGTGTCGGCCGTCCCCGGGGTCCCGGACGTGGGCGTGACGCTCGTGGTCTCCGAACGCCCGGCGGCGGCGGAGCTCGTCGACCGGTCCCGGGGCGCCGAGCTGCTGGTGGTCGGCGGCCGTGGACGGGGCGCCCTACGCAGCGCCCTGCTCGGCTCGGTGGCGCTGCACTGCGTCACGCACGCGGCCTGCCCCGTCGTCGTGGTGCGCCCCGATGCGGAGCCGGCCGGCCGGCCGCGGCGCGTCGTCGTGGGCGTCGACGGCTCGGCCGGGTCGTTCGAGGCCGTGGTCGCGTCGATCGAGGAGGCCGCCCGTCTCGGGGCCGCCGTCGAGGCGGTCAGCAGCTACCAGGTCGCCGACCACTGGACCGACCTCGGGTCGGTCGTCGTGCCCTCCGTCGAGGTGATCCGCACGCGCCTGGGCGACCTGGCACGGGAACAGGTCGACGCGGCGCTCGCCGAGGTGAGCCGTCGCGGGATCGCCCCGGTCCCCGAGATCCGGATCGAGGTCCTCGAGGGCCCTCCGGGCGAGGTGCTGGTCGGGCGGGCCCTCGGTGCCGACCTGCTGGTGGTGGGCAGCCGAGGTCGCGGTGCCTTCCGGGCGCTCCTCCTGGGGTCGATCGCCCTGCACTGCGTCGTGCACGCACCGTGCCCGGTCCTGGTCGTCCACCCGGAGGGAGACCGGACCGCCGCGGACCGTCCCCGGCCGGCCGTGGCGTCCTCCTGAGGGCGCCATGCGTCAGGCCGTGAAGGACGTCCTCGTCGGGGGCGTCCTGGTCCTCGGCACGCTCGCCGCGTCGCCGCTCCTGCGGCGTGCCTACAACCGGTGGGGCGTCGACGACGACGAGCTCGCCTCGGCCATGCCGGGGGACGAGCTGGTCCCCGAACCCGACCTCGGCTACACGCGCGGCATCACCGTGGCCGCGCCGGTCGAGGCGGTCTGGCCCTGGGTGGCGCAGCTGGGTCAGGGCCGGGGTGGCTTCTACAGCTACGACGGGCTGGAGAACCTGCTCCGCTGCGACATCCACAGCGCCGACCGCGTGCTCCCCGAGCACCAGGACGTGGCGGCCGGGGACGTCATCCGGTTGGCCCCCGGCGCCGCGCCGTCCTTCCGCGTGCACTCCGTCCGCGCGCCGGAGGCACTGGTCCTGGTCAGCGCCGTCCCGGCCGACGGGGGACCGGCGGGCGCGCGGACCGGGGAACCCGTGGTCACCTGGCAGTGGGTGCTCCGGCCCCTCGACGGTGGCCGACGCACCAGGCTTCTGGTGCGGCAACGGCTGAGCCGGCCCCGCGCGCAGCGGTTGCTCTGGCGGCTGGTCGAGCCGGTGGGCTTCGTCATGGAGCGCCGGACGCTGTTCGGGGTGAAGGCGCGCGCCGAGCGACGGTGACGGTGCCCGGGATCGTCAACGGACCCAGACGGTGCCCCCGCGGCCATCGGACACGGGGTGCGCGCGGGCCGGTCGTCCGGGCGGCGCCGTGTCGGGATGGGCCGCCGGCGGCGACCAGCTGCCGTCGACCGTCTCGTCCCGCGCGCGCCGGGGCGCCGGGCCGGTTGGTTCCGCCCGGCCGATCCGCAGCAGCATCTGGGGATGGGCGTCCCAGGTGAGCGCCGAGCGCAGTTGCGTCCGCGTCACGGGGATCTCGATCGCCTGGGTCACCGGGCTGGCCGCCCAGCCGAGCCGGGTCAGCTCCAGGAGGATCCGCTGCAGCGCCTCGCCCGACCGCAGCCAGTCCTCCCGCTCGTCCCCGGGGGTGGCGAGGAGGACGAGGGTCTGGTCGACGCCGGACTCCGTGCGGGCCGGCAGCGCGCCCGTCCCCCGGGTGTCGAAGTCCCGCAGGGGGACGTCGACCCCCGGGCCGCCGTCGGTGCGGGGGACGACCGAGCTCGGCACCCCGTCGCCGGCGGCGGCCGGACGCGTGGTCCACCGCCTCAGCTCGGCCCGGTAGGCCGGGGAGCGGTTCTGCAGCTCGTCGGCCTGCTGGACGAGACGGGCGACGAGGCGCCGGTGCGGTTCCTGGGTGACGGGCACGAGGCCGGTCTCCTCCTCGGCGGCCGCGGCGATCAGCAGGCGGAGGACGTCCTCCGGGACCGGGTCGGCGGCGGGACTGCGGCGAGTGGTCCGGCGCCGCGCCACTGCCGGGGCGAGCGCCGCCAGCCCGTGGTCGGCACGACCGACCACGGGGTGGACGACCGCCAGCAGGTCCGGGTCCGAGGGGCGGGGGAAGCGGTCGACCTCCACGGCCCAGTCCTCGGCGGCGAGCGCGACGCGGGCGGTGAACAGGGCCGCACCGACGCTCTGGATCATCGCCCGCCCCTGCGGATCCAGGGCCCCGAGCTGGCGGCTCCGGTCGACCCGGAGGTCCATGCGGTCGAGGTGCATCTCGATCCGCCACGGCTGGGTGTCGTGCACCGAGGGGGCCAGGACGGCGAGGTCGGCGGCGTCCTCCAGGGCGCGGACACAGGGATCGGGTGGAGTGCGCCGTCCACCGCCGGGCGGGGGCGTGCCCGCGTGTGCCATCGGGTCCTCCTCCCGGCTGCCGGACCCCGCCGAGCCTCCGCGCGGAGACCGCGGCCGGCGTGGGTCGCCGGTCACGACCCGGGCGGACCAATGTCCCTGCCCCGCGGAAGTGCGTGATCCCCGGCCGGCGCACACGGACCTTGGTCGGTCCGGGCGGTCCCCAAGGTCGGTGTTCCTTCCGGTGCGGGCGGGACAGGCTCGGACGAGACCGGCGGCACGACCTCGGCGACCGCCGCGGACGGGACCGGTCGGAGGAGGCCGTCGTGCCCGACGACAGCACGTACCCCCTGCGGCTGGACGCGAGTCCGGACCCGTCCTCGCCGTCCCGCGGCCTGTGGCTGGTGAAGTGGCTGCTGCTGCTCCCGCACTACGTCGTCCTGGCGTTCCTGTGGGTGGCCTTCGCCGTCGTCACCGTCGTGGCCTTCGTCGCGATCCTGGTCACCGGCCGCTATCCGCGGGTGCTCTTCGACTTCACCGTCGGCGTCCTCCGGTGGACCTGGCGGGTGCACTACTACGGGTACGCCGCGCTCGGCACCGACCGCTACCCGCCGTTCACGCTCGCCGACGTCCCGGACTATCCCGCCCGTCTGGACGTGGCCTACCCGGAGCGGCTCTCGCGCGGACTCGTCCTGGTGAAGTGGTGGCTGCTCGCGCTGCCGCACTACCTGGTGGTGGCCCTCTTCGCCGGCGGGGGGATCTGGCTGGGCACCGGGGCCGGTGGCGGTGACGGGGGTGCGTCCGACGACGGGTGGGCCGCGGGCGGCCTGATCGGGCTCCTGGTGCTCGTGGCGGGCGTCGTCCTGCTGTTCACCGGCCGCTACCCGCGCGGGCTGTACGACTTCCTCCTGGGCATGGACCGGTGGGTGGCCCGGGTGGCCGCGTACGCGACCCTGATGACCGACCGCTACCCGCCGTTCCGGATGGACATGGGCGGGCCGGACCCGGGGAGCCGGCCGGTCCTCCCCGTGCCGCCGGCTCCGGAGGGCGGGGCGACCTCGACGGCAGGGGGCCGCGCCGGCGGCTGGACCGGCGGCCGGGTCGTGGCGGTGGTCGCGGGTTCGGTGCTCCTGCTGCTCTCCACCGGCCTGCTCACCGGTGGCGGCGCGCTGCTCTGGGCCGACCGCACCCAGCGGGAGGACGGGTACGTCACCAGCGGGTGGACCGGACTGACCACCGACCGGTACGCGGTGACCAGCGACGGCCTCGAGCTGGACACCGCGGGAGCGGACTGGGTGATCGACGAGTTCCTGGGCACGGCGCGCCTGGAGGTCCGGCCCGGCGACGGCGGGTCCGGCGAGCTCTTCGTCGGGGTGGCACGGACCCGGGACGCCGACGACTACCTGCGGGGTGTGGGCCAGGGGCGCGTCGACGAGCTGGGGCCCGGGTGGGACGGCGAGCGCACGGGCGTCACGGAGCTGGACGACGTCGCCGGCGGGGCGCCGCAGCTCCCGCCGGACGAGGCCGGCATCTGGGTCGCGGAGGCCAGTGGCCCGGGTACCCAGGTGCTCGACTGGCGGCCCGCGGACGGCACGTGGACCGTCGTGGTGATGCGCGCGGACGGCGCGGACGGCATCGACGTCGAGGCGCGCGTCGGGGCGACCGCCCCCGGCCTGCCCTGGATGGCCGCCGTGCTGTTCGGGACCGGGGCTCTCGTGGCGCTGGCCGGCGGGCTCCTCGTGGGCCTCGGGGTGCACCGGGCGCGGCAGGTCCCGCCGGCCGGAGGCATCCCGGTCCCGCGGACGCCGCCACCGGCCCCGGCGGGGTCTGCCGACCCTCGGATCGGTGCCGTGCGGCCGGGTGAGCCCTCGTGACCACCGGGCAGGGGGAGCGGGTCGTCGTCGGCGTGGACGGGTCGCCGGGAGCGCGTGCCGCGCTCGGCTGGGCGCTGACGGCCGCCGCCCGTCGCGGCGCGCGCCTGCTCGTGGTCAGCGCGTTCCCGGTGGAGGCCTCGTGGCTGGACCCCGCCCTCGTGGACCCGGACCGGATCGAGGCGATCGGCGAGGACACCGCGAGCCGGACGTGGGAACTGGTGCGCGACGTCGTCCGGAGCCCGGAGGTGTCCGCGGTCCGCGGCTCGGCGGACGTCCCGGTGCACGTGCGCGCGGTGGCGGGTCCCGCGGCGCCCGCTCTCGTCCAGCACTCGGCCACGGCCGACCTGCTGGTGGTGGGCAGCCGCGGACGCGGTGGCATCCGCAGCACGGTGCTGGGCTCGGTGGCGCTGCAGTGCGCGGCGCATGCCGACTGCCCGGTCGTCGTCGTGCACCCCGTGCCCGCGCGCGCTCCCGAGGACGAGCGGGAGCCGCGGGTGGTCGTGGGCCTGGACGACTCGCCGTCCGGCGGGGCGGCGCTGGCCGCTGCCGTCGCGGAGGCGACCCGCCGGGGCGCCCACGTGCGCGGGGTGCTGGCCTACGAGGCGGCCGACCACTGGAGCTCCGTGTACGCGGTGATGACGCGGCCGCCATCGCAGAGCGGCACCCGGGCCCTCGAGCGTGCCCGGGCCGTCGTCGCGGACGTCCTCGGAGAGGACGCCGGCTCGGTGGAGGTGTCGGTCGAGGCGGGACCGGCGGAGGAGGTCCTGGTGCGGAAGGCCGCCGACGCGGAGCTGCTCGTGGTCGGCAGCCGGAGCCGGAGCACCCTGCTGGGAACGGTCCTGGGCTCGGTCGCCCTGCACTGCGTGGTCCACGCGCCGTGCCCGGTGCTGGTCGTGCGGTCGGCTCCCGAGCCCGCGGCGCCGCGGCCGGTCGTGGCGGTGGGGCCCGCCGGCACCGCCTGACCCGGAGAGCGGGAACGAGGGCCCGCAGCCGGTTCCCCGGGGACCGGGCCGCGGGCGGCGCCGTCCTACGCCGGCACCCTCGCCGTCACGGTCGTCGCGGATTCCGCCGTCCCCGACCTACCGATGCCGGCCGGGGCGCTGCAGGCGGAGCGGGACGCCCTGGCCGGCTCCGCACCGGCACGCCCACCACCAGGTTGAGCACCGCACCCAGCGCCGCACCGGCGCCGGCTCCGCCGATGACGTCCAGCGGGGCATGCCCGCCGAGGTAGATGCGGGCGACCGAGTTGGCCATCGCGAGGGCGACGACGGCGAGCACCCAGCGGCGCCGCAGGTACGGCGCCAGCAGGACGACGACGCCGAACGCGATGACCGCATGACCCGAGGGGAACGACAGCCCCGCGGACGGGACGTCCCGGAGGACGGCGCCGGGGATCGTGGCGCCCGGCCGCTCGCGCTGCACGAGCACCTTGAGCACGTCCCGCTCGACGAGGAGCTTCAGCGGGACGAGCAGCACGAGCGCGAGGGCGAGCCGCCGCCGCCGCAGGGCCAGCGCCCCCGCGGCGACGAGCAGCGGCAGCCCGAGCACGCCGAGGGTCTGGACGAGCCACAGGGGGGCGCGCAGCGCATCGGGCCAGCCATTCACCGTCGTGAAGACCCGGCGCTCCAGGTTGCCGACGGTGCCGGGCGCGACCGCCCAGGCGCAGACCGCCGTCACCCCGGTCGCGGTGACCGCCGTGACGGCATCGGCCCACCGCCGGCGGTGCCCGCCCCTCACGGCACGTGCGCAGGGGACGGCGCGGGCACGGGGACCTGGCCGACGCCGCGACGCCAGAGCACCCACGTGCACAGGCCGAGGGGGATGGGGAGGAACCAGGTCAGCAGCCGGAACAGCAGTACCGCCCCGGCCGCGGCCCCCGCACCGACGCCCACGGCCGTCAGCCCCGCGACGTAGCTCAGCTCCGCGACACCGAGCGCTCCCGGCGTGATCGGCACGATCGTCACCAGGCGGGTGACCGAGAAGACGGCGAGGACGACCACCCAGTGCACCCCCGCGCCCTCGCCGTCGACGGTGCGGAGGCAGGTGATCAGCACCAGGAAGAGGGCGACGTGGCTGGCGACCGCCGCGGCGCTCAGTGCGGGCCAGCGCCGCCGCACGAGCAGCAGCGAGTCGGAACGGAACCGGTCGACGCGATCCACCCAGCCCGACGGGGCGGGCCGATCCCGGCGCCGGGCGATCGCCGCGGCCGCTCGCTGGGCGGCGGCGGCGAGGACGGCGCCGGCCCGAGGATGGGTGAGGACCGCGGCCAGCCCCGCGGCCGCCAGCGAGAGGACGAGGCTGCCCAGGACCGCGGCCACCGTCAGCCCCGGGTGCGGGTCCCGCACCAGCACCAGACCGGCGAGGGCGAGCGCGGGCATGGCCAGCTTCACCAGGTTGTTCCAGATCCCGGTCACCGCCACCGCACGGGCGATGACGGCGGGGGGAAGCCGAAGGAGTGGTACATCGCCGCCGTCGTGCCCACGCCGAAGGCGAAGCCCGCCGGGACCGTGTTCGAGATGGCGGTCGAGGCCTGGTCGGCCATCAGCGCCCGCCACAGGGTGAGTCCCGGAACGGCCGCGACCCAGAGCGGCGCGTACGACGCCAGGTTGGCGCCGCCGACCAGCGCCACGAGCGCGGTCTCCCGCCAGGTGAGCCCCGTGACGAGGTCCCAGGCCTGCCCGTAGTCGGCGATCCGCGGCAGGACGCCGGCGAAGATGGCCACCACCACCGCGACGGTGAGCGCCACGCGCCCGACGGGCCCGGTGACCGTCCGCCGCAGGCCCCCAGGGGGGACGAGCGGAGGGGTCACGTCAGGTGGCGGTGCTCGAACCGGGCCGACAGCAGGGAGCCCGTCCCGGCCGGGATCCAGAAGGTCAGCAGGCGGAAGGCGAGGACGGCGGCGCACGCGCCGGCCAGCGGGGCCCCGAGCGCCAGCAGCGCCAGCAGGAGCGCGACGTCCGCGGCGCCGGGCATCCCGGTGACGGGCACCACCGACCACAGCAGGTGGAGTGCCCCGTAGACCGTGGTGGTGGCCAGCAGCGGCACGTCCCCGCCGAAGGCGTGCACCGTGGCGGCCAGCACGGCGGCCTCCAGGGCGACCCCGAACGTCGCCCAGCCCAGCTGCGGCCACCAATTCCAGCCGGCCGCGGGAGCCGTGGAGCCGGGCCGCCAGGCGACGGCCTCGCGCAGGGTCCGTGTCACGTGCGTGGGCGGCTCGGCGTCGCCCTCGGGCGCCGTCGCCGCGCCGTGCCTGCGGGCCAGCTGCTGACCGCCGAGCACCAGGGCCCAGGCCGCCACCCCGAGCAGGACGGCCGGCACGAGCGCCTCCGGGCTCCGCCAGCCGGTGAGCCGGCCCTCGACGACGGCGAGGACCAGGGTGACCACCGCGACGACGGCGGCCGCGGCGATGGCGCCGGCCACGAACCGGTCCGTGGCCCTGCGGGCCTCGTCCGGGACCACTCCGGCCCGCTCGAGGAAGCGGGCCGCCGAGCGGCGCCAGCCGGTCCGCCCGTGCAGCAGGGTGGCGCCGTCGGCGGCCATGGTCGCACCGAAGGTGCGCCCCAGGGCCAGGCGTCGACCGACGGTGAGCAGCGCCGACGCCGCCATGGCCGCCCGGGCGAGCACCGCCAGGACCAGCGCGCCGCCCAGCCAGCGCCAGCCGCCCACCTCGACGGTCTCGGCCACCTCGGTCGCCCCGGCCAGCAGCGGCATCCCGACCAGCACCATCGCCGCGCCCGCTCCGACGGCGAGCCGGGCCACGGGCCCGGGCGGGCCGAACCCGGGGCGGCTCGGGTCGGGGAGCTCCAGGCGACGGCGGATCTCGTGCCGCAGCGCGTGCAGCCGACCGGGCCTGGCCCGCATCCCGTTCCGGGTGGCCGACGACAGGGTCATCGGCGCCAGCCCGGGCAGGGCGGCGACGACGGCGCCGGTGCCGAGCCCGGAGACGGCGGACCGGACCACGAGGTCCGGCTCGACGCGGAGCGCGAGGGAGGCCATGAGCTCGGCGACGTCGCCGTCGAGCGACAGCTGGTCGGCACCCGTCTGCGCGTTGCCGAAGTCCACGATCCAGGGATCACCGAGCCGGTCGACCAGCACGCTCGAGGCGACCAGGTCGTGGTGGGCGATGCGGGCCGTGCGGAGGCGGGCCACCTGCCGCCACACCTCGCCGAGCAGCTGCGCGGTGATCTCGTCCGGCGCCAGGGCGTCCAGCGGGCGCCCCGCCACGTGCTCCTGGACGACGACGGCGCCCCGGTCGGTGCCCCGTGCCAGCACGACGGGCGGAACCCGGACCCCGCGCTCGCGGGCGGTCATCGCCGCCACCGCCTCGTGCTCGGCCTGCTGGCCCAGCGGTGCGACGGCGTCGGCGTCCTTGATGTCGCGCACGGCGACCACGCGGTAGAGGCGGTAGAGCCAGTCCCGCTCGAACCGGTCGGGGTCGAGCACCTTCACGTACAGCCGGCGGCCGTCGTCGTCCACGGCGGCGAAGGGGTGCGAGCTGCGGGCCACGACGTCGGCCGGGCGGAGGTCGCGCACGGGCAGGCCGAAGCGGTGCAGCATCCCGGCCACACGGGCCGTCTCGGGCTCCCAGCGCGGCACGCCGACCACGTAGTGCACGAGGGAACCGATGGCCCAGCCCACCGCGGCTCCGCCCAGGATGTCCAGCGGGAGGTGGGCGCCGACGTAGACGCGCGCGATCGCGACGGCCCAGGCCAGTCCCCAGGCGAACCGCCGTCCGCGGCGGGAGAGGTAGGGCACCGCGGCGGTGGCCAGTGCAGCCGCGACCGCGGCGTGACCGGAGATGAAGCCGATGCCGCTGACGTTCCCGTCGAGCAGGTTGGCGTCGACCAGGCCGGCCGGGCGCTCGCGCCCGACGACGCTCTTGACGAAGTCGGCGGCGAGGTAGGCGAGCAGGCCGGACACCAGCATGTCGCGGGCCATCCGGAACCGTCCGGTCAGGGCGGCGATGCCCGCGACGACCGGGACGGCCACCACGTTGCCGAGCTGCATCACGGCCCAGACGAGCGGGAAGACGATCTCGGGCAGGTTGTTGACGACCCGGAACAGGTCGCCTTCGAGGACGGGGAGCTCACCCCGCTGCGCGATGAGGAAGCCCAGGCCGAAGACTGCCAGTCCCAGGGCCACGCGCACCAGGTCGACCGGATGCCGCTGCGTCCGGGTCGCCGGCTGCGGTGGTCGGTCCGCCGTCCGCGGTGCCGCCGGGACCGCTGCCTCCCGTGTCGTCACCCCGACAGTCCACGGGCCCGGGCGCGGGAGGGGCAGGGTCTTCCGGCCCGCCCGCGGAGGTCGGCCGTCATGGCCGAGATGACGGGTTCGTCCTGCCGTCCGCTGCGGCGTGCCGTTCACACCGGGACCTTCGGCCCGCGTTCAGGGCCGGTCGACCAGGGCCTCCCCGGGCGCGCGCCGGGGACGATCGCGGGGCCGCGTGCTCACCGGGAGCTCGGCATCGGGAGCCCGGCATCGGGAGCCCGGCATCGGAAGGACGACGTGCAGAACTCATCCCACGGCACCCTGGTCCGTGCTGCGGACGTGCGTCGACCCCCGTCGGACTCCGCCGCGCGGCGCCGCCCCTCGGGGCAGGAGCCGGTGCCCCGTCTCCGCGATCCACGCCGGGTGCGGTGGTGGTCGGCGGTCCTGACCGCGTCGCTGATCGCGCTGGTGCTCCTCCGGCTCGCCACCGAGCAGGAGGGCGCGGTGCAGGACGTCGACCGGGCGGTCCGCGACGTGCTCCGCTGGGGCGATCTGCCGACGCTCTCGGCCGACCTCGAGGCGTTCGGCGCGCCGGCCGGGTACCGGGCGCTGTGGGTGCCGGCCGCGCTGGTCCTGGTGTGGTTCGCCCGCTGGCGGCACCTCATTGTCTTCCTCGGCACCGTCTCGGTCGTCGCTGCCACCGCTCAGGTCGTCGCCGGCGACGGCGCCTTCGTCCGGGCGGTCCGCCGGGGCGTGACCGGCTCCGCGGAGGCCGTGGTGGTCCCGGCGTGGCCGGTCATCGTGATGTCGGCGATCGTCGCCGCGACCGTCCTCGCGCTGGCGCCGGCCGGCCGGTGGCGCCGGTGGGCGTGGATCGCGGCGGCGGTCCTCGTCGTCCTCATGGCCGCCGCCCGCGTGAGCCTGGGGCTGGACAGCGCCCTGGCCACCGTCGCCAGCGCCGGGCTGGGCTGCAGCACCGCGGCGCTCGCCTTCGTCCTCGTCGCGCCGGAGCGGGACTTCCCGGTGATCTACCGCCGTGAGGTGAAGGCCCACCTCCGGCTGGACGCCGCGCGCAAGGACCGGATCATCGCCGCCGTCCGCGATCAGCTCGGCATCCCGCTCACCGACCTCGCCCCCTACCGGCTCGACGGATCGGCCGGCTCCACGCCGTGCCGGCTGGTCGTCGGCGAGGGCACCCCGCAGCTGCTGTTCGGCAAGCTCTACGCGACCACCCACCTGCGCTCGGACCGCTGGTACAAGTACGTGCGCGTGCTCCGCTACGGGCGCCTGGAGGACGAGGCACCGTTCTCCTCCGTCCGCCGCCTGGTCGAGCACGAGGACTACATGCTGCGACTGCTGCGGGACGGCGGGGTGCAGGTGCCCGAGGCCGGGGGAGTGGTGGAGGTGGTGCCCGGCCGGGAGTACCTGCTGGTCACCGAACTGGTGCCCGACTCCGTGGAGATCCTCGACGCGGTGGTGTCCGACGAGGTGGTCGACGACGCGCTGCTGCAGATCCGCCGGCTGTGGCAGGCCGGGGCCGCGCACCGGGACGTCAAGCCGTCCAACGTCCTCGCCCAGGGATCCCGCGTCGTGCTCATCGACGTCTCCTTCGGCGAGCTCCGGCCCTCCCGGTGGAGGCAGGCGGTCGACCTGGCGAACATGATGCTGATCCTGGGGCTCGTGGTCGGACCGGAGCGCGTGCTGGACCGCGCCGGACGGCTGTTCGACGTCGACGAGCTCGCCGAGGCCTTCACGGCGACCAGTTCGCTCACGGTGCCCCGCCAGCTGCGGCGGCTGATCGAGGCCGGGGGGCGCGACCTGGTCTCCGACTTCCGTCGGCTGCTGCCGGTGCGGCCGCGGATCAGCGTGCAGCGGTGGAGCCTGGTCCGCGTGCTGCTCGCCGTGGCCGCCGTCGTGGGCGTGCTCGTGGTCGTCCTCGTCGTCGGCCTGAACCTCCGCGCCGGCGGCCTCCTGTGACGACCACGGAGGACGTCCGCCCCGGCGGGCCGGCCGAGGCGTCGAGGGCGGGGTTGCCGCGCCGCGCAGCGACATCGCCGGACGGGCTGACCGCCGGGATCGTCGCCGAGCGGATCGCGGCGGGGGAGACCAACGCGACCTCGCTGCGGACGAGCCGGACCCTGCTGGAGATCGTGCGGGCGAACGTCCTCACCTTCTTCAACGGGCTGCTCGCGACCCTCTGGGTCGTCGCCGCCCTGACCGGGCGCTGGCAGAACGCGCTGTTCGGCGGTGTCGTGATCGCCAACGCGGCGATCGGCATCGTCCAGGAGCTGCGGGCCAAGCGGACCCTCGACCGGCTCGCCGTGCTGAACGCCCCCCGGGCCCGCGTCGTCCGGGACGGTGTCGAGCGGGACCTGCCCGTCGCGGAGGTCGTGCTCGACGACCTGCTGGTGCTGGTGGCCGGGGACCAGGTGCCGGCCGACTGCGTGGTGCTGGACTCCTCGGGGCTGGAGGTCGACGAGTCGCTGCTCACCGGCGAGGCCGACGCCGTCGCCGAGGACGTCGGGGACGACGTGTGGTCGGGCTCCATCGTGGTGGCGGGGCAGGCCCGGGTCCAGGCGGTCGCCGTGGGGGAGTCGGCCTACTCGACGCGGCTGGCGACCGAGGCCCGCCGGTTCACGGTCACCTTCTCCGAGCTGGTCGCGAGCACCGACCGGCTGCTGCGGTGGATCGCGATCGTGCTCGTCGTCGTCGGGCCATTGGTGCTCTGGAGCCAGTTCCGCACGCCGGAGAACGAGGGGTGGCGGGAGGCGGTGACGGGCACCGTCGCCGCGCTGGTCGGCATGATCCCGGAAGGGCTCGTGCTGCTCACCACGCTGGCGTTCATGGTCGCGACTCTGACGCTGGCCCGCCGTCAGGTCCTGGTGCAGGAGCTCCCGGCGGTCGAGGGGCTGGCCCGCGTGGACGTCGTCTGCCTGGACAAGACCGGCACGCTCACCCACGGCGACGTCCGGTTCGACCGGCTGGTCCCGCTCGAGGGCACCGCGGAGCCGGAGCGGGACGCCGCCGTCCGGGGGGCACTGGGCCTGCTGGCGGGCGCCGACAGCGCCAACGCCACCGCGGCCGCGCTCGCCGCCGTCTTCCCGGCGACCTCGGCAGCGGTGGACACCGTGCCGTTCTCGTCGGCCCGCAAGTGGTCCGCGGTCCGGACCGCGGACGGCACCACCTGGGTGATGGGCGCGCCCGAGATGGTGCTGCCCGAGCCCGGACCCGGGGCACCGGCAGCCGCCCGGGCCCGGTCCGACGTCCTGGCCGCCGAGGGACGGCGGGTCCTGCTGCTGGCGCGCTCACCACTGGCCCCGGTCGTGCTGGACGGCGACGCCGGGCTGCCGGCGGAGCTCGCCCCGGTGACGCTGGTGGTCCTCGCCGAGCGCATCCGGGAGGACGCCGCCGAGGTGCTCGGCTACTTCACCGAGCAGGGCGTGGCGCTCAAGGTCATCTCCGGCGACAACCCGCGGACGGTCGGCGCCGTCGCGGCGGGCGTGGGCGTTCCGGGCGTCACCGGCGCGGCGGACGCGGTCGACGCACGGACGCTCCCCGAGGACCCCGAGGCGCTGGCCGACGCGATGGAGGCGCACAGCGTATTCGGCCGGGTCACCCCGCACCAGAAACGGGCGATGGTGGCCGCCCTGCAGCGCCGCGGCCACGTGGTCGCGATGACCGGCGACGGGGTCAACGACGCGCTGGCGCTGAAGGACGCCGACATCGGGGTGGCCATGGGCAACGGGTCGCCGGCCACCCGGGCGGTCGCCCAGCTCGTCCTGCTGGACGGGCGGTTCGCCCACCTCCCGGCCGCCGTTGCCGAAGGGCGGCGGGTGATCGCCAACATCGAGCGGGCCGCCAACCTGTTCCTGGTCAAGAACGTGTACTCGGTGGTGCTGGCGCTGATCACCGTGGGCACCCTGACGGCGTATCCGCTCGCGCCCATCCAGCTCACGCTCATCTCCGTCGTCACGATCGGGGTGCCCGGCTTCTTCCTGGCGCTGGGACCCAACAGCCGCCGGTACGTCTCCGGGTTCCTGGGCCGGGTGCTGCGGTTCTCCCTGCCCGCGGGAGTCATCACGGGGGCGGCCGCGTACGGCGGCTACGCCCTCGCGAGGTGGCTCGACCCGGCATCCGGTGTGGCGGGGGCCCGGACGACGGCGACCGTCGTGGTCCTGGTCGTGGCGCTGTGGACGCTGGTCATCCTGGCCGCCCGCTGGTGGCCTGGAAGGTCGGCCTCATCGCGGCCATGGTCGGGATCGTCGTGCTGGTGCTGCTCGTCCCGGCGCTGGGCGAGGGGATCGTGCTGCTGGAGGTCACGCCCCGGGCCCTGCTGACGGCGCTGCCCGTCGGGATCGCCGGAGCGGTGCTCGTGGAGATCGCCGAACGGATCGCGTCCGCCACGGCGGACCGCCGGGCAGCTACGCCAAGGGCCGGGCGGACCTGAGCGGCGATCGGCGGAGCCGCGACCGGGCGGCTGCCCGCCCGGTCGCGCCGGGCGGGCAGCAGACCATCGGCCTCAGCCTTTGCTGATGGCGATCTTCGTCGGGGACGGCGGCGCGGGCGGCTCGGGCGCGGGGATGCGGACCTCGAGGATGCCGTTCTCGTACGTGGCGGTCACGTCGTCCGTCGACACGCCCTCGGGGATCGGCAGGCTCCTCGTGAACCGGCCGTAGCGCAGCTCGTGCCGGGTGTACCCCTTGTTCTCGGTGTCCCCCTCCACCCGGCGCTCGGCGTCGATGCCGAGCATTCCGTCGGTCACGGTCAGCTCGACGTCCTCGTCCGGGTCGATGCCCGCCAGTTCCGCGCGGATGACCAGGGTGTCGCCGTCCCGGTACTCGTCGACGCCGATCACGTCGTCACCGCGCGTCTCCCAGGGCATGCCCGGGGCACGGTTCATCGGCAGGGTCCGCATCCACTCGTCGAACATGCGGTCCAGCCGGCCGAAGGGTGATGCCGGGATCCCGCTCTTCTCGCGTCGTTGCAGGCTGCTCATGGGTCCTCCTCCTGAGGGGTGGGTGGGCCCTCTCCACCGTCGTCCGGGGAAGGGGTGCGGCGAAGGGCGGTAGGTCCCCGCCGCGGAGGCTGAGCGGCCCGGGACCCGTGTCCGGCCCGTCGGTCCGAGCGGGGGCCCGGCGTCCGAGGCGCCGGTCGAGGACCCTGACGGCGGTCAGGCACCGTCCGCCGGCTCCGGCCGGGTCACGTGCGGCCGCTCGGCGAGGACGGTCGCGTCGGGGCCGGGGAACACGACACTGCGCCGGTCGTCGTCGAGCCAGTGGACGAGGTACGGCGGTGAGCCGTCCTCGTGCAGCAGCTCCTCGACCCGTCCCTCACGGCTCGGCGCGTCCAGGGTGCGCCCGTGGACGACGATCCAGTACCCGACCTCTGCGCGCACGGTGGCCTCCTCCTCGTCCGGTCAGCGGGGGTGGACGACGTCCAGGACGACGCGGGTGGGCTGCTCGAGCAGGTAGACGCGGAACGGCGTCTGCTCGTCCAGCCCCACGAACGCCACGGACGTCCCCTCGAAGGTCGTGTCCCACACGACCTCGGTGACGGTCTCGGTGCCGTTGCCGGGCAACGGCACCGATCCGTCGTACTCCTCGATGCCGGTGTCCGTCGGGTAGCCGACGCCGTTGAGCGTCACCTGGAGGACGGCGTCGCCCTCGACCTCGACGGGCGCACCGCTGCCCTGGCTCCTCGCCTCGTCGACGTACCGGACCTCCCAGCCGGGGGTCCCGCGCCCCTCGACGTCGAACACGACCCGGTCGTACCCGTCGTGCCGGCCCGTTCTGATCCCGGTGACCGTGACCAGGGCGTCCGCTGACGGCGTCCCGGTGTCCGGTGCGGTGTTCGCGGGGAACGGCGGGGCATCGGTGCTGTCGTCGTCGCTCGACGTCGTCCCGGTCCCCGGGGCTCCGGTCGTCGGCGCAGGCGCCGGACTCGTCGCGGCGCTGGTCGTGGCGGCGCTGCTGGTCGTGGCGGCGCTGCTGGTCGTGGCGGCGCTGGTCGTGGCGGCGCTGCTGGTCGTGATCGCCGCGTCGGGTTCGTCGTCGTCGCCACCGCAGGCGGGCAGCAGTGCCAGGGCCACGAGGACGGGAAGGGCGGTGGCGAGGCGCGTGCGCATGGTCGGAGGATGGCGCGGATCCCGGTCGGAGGACGGGGCCCAACGACGCCTGCGGGACGGGCGGAAGGTCCCGGGCCGATCCCGGCGCGCGGGCCGGGACCTCGTCCTCTGCCGGCGGGTACGTCCGTCCGTCGTGCGCGGGGCGGTCGCGGCTCTTCCCTGACCGTGGCCAGGGGACGGCGACCGAGGGCGGCGGCGAGGACGACATGCGTACGACGCTTCCGACCGGGGCGGACCCGCCTCTCCGCCAGCAGGACCACGGTGAGCAGGACGGCGTCCCAGCCCGACAGCTGCATCTCGGCCAGGCACCCTCGTCGCCGGAGCGGTCCGGCCACGAGCGTGGGGCCCGGATGTCCCGGCGTCCAGGGGGCGTCGGGCTCCGGGGGTGGGTGCGATCGGCGGTGTCACGACGTGGCCGGAGGCGGGGGTCCCGCGGAAGTCAGGACCTTGAGCACTCCCCGAGGTGAGCCTTGAGATCGAGGGTTCTCGTGCACGCTGAGGGGAGAGCTGATGACCACCGAGGACCGAACCCGCGGAACGTCGGGCGCCGGCCGGGCGCGGCCCGGCGGTGACCCGCTCCAGATGTCGGAGGCCGAGAAGAGGATGGCCGAGTGGGAGGCCCGGCACGACGTGGCCGCCCGCGGTCACCGAGCGGCACCGGACGTCCTGCAGCACTACCTCGCCCACGAACGCCTCGTGCACGAGCGCGCAGCCGGGGAGCGGCGGACCTCCGCCGCCCGGACGGCCGGGACCGCCGGCATCGACCCCGGCCGGGCGCCGGCCCCGGAAGAGACCGGCCCGTCCGCCGAGAAGGGCCCCCGCGGGCTGCTGCGACGGCTGTTCCGCCACCGCAGCTGACCGATTCCCGGGTGTCGCACCGCCGACCACGGCAGGCCCCCGCGGAAGGACGCAGCCATGTCTCCCGGATCGCGCCCGCTGGGCACGCTCGCCTGGATCGATCTCGCGACACCCGACGTCGATGCCGCCGCCGACTTCTACGCCCGACTCCTCGGGTGGACGCTGGAGACGGACGACCCCGGTTGGGCCGCTACGTCGTCGGACTCACCGGCGGCGGCCCGTCGGGGGCATCAGAGCCTCGACGTCACCCCGTGACGGCTCCCTGTCGGCCTGACCGGCTCGTCCGGCGGTGACCCCGCCAGACGCACCCGGGTCGACGGGATCTGGACGGTGGCGACCGTGGGCCGGAGGTCCGTGGGGGCGGGAGCCGTCGGCCCCTGGCTCCATGATCCGTCCAGCCGGTGCGGACCACGTCGTCCCCGGCTTCGCTGGTGGAAGGGATGCCGCGGCATGGGAGGACACGGGATGGGGTCGACAGAGAGCCTCGCCGACCGGGCTGCGGCAGGCCCAGGGCCGGCGCCTGCTCCGCGGGAGCCCTCGGAACGGGGGGGCGCGGCGCCCTCGGCGGTCCAGCGCGTGCACCGGAGTACCGATGCGGTCGAGGAACAGCTCCGGCGGGTGGAGGAGCGTCTGGTGACCCAGGCCGAGGGTGATCCCGACGCGCTGCTCGCCGTGCGCGCCCATCTGACGGCCGCCCGGGCACGCTTCCGGGACGCGCGGATCCAGCAGTTCCTCCCCATCCTCGTCGAGCGCGAGGTGCGGCGCCGCATGCGAGGGGACGGGGGCCCCGCCTGACGCAGCCGGCCTCATCGCCCGGGATCTGTGCGGCGACCCGCCGCCCTCACCCGGAACGGACGATGCCCGCCCAGTGACCGCGACTGCGACTGCGACTGCGACGGACGGTGAGCTGCAGGCCCTCGAGGAGGGTCTGCACTGCGAGCAGGGTGCCGAGGAGGGTCAGGGTCGCGATCACGAGGACGACGTTGCCCAGCACGACGAGGCCGGCGATCAGCAGCAGGATCTCCGACGGAGACGTGCACGCCGGTGCGTCACCTGTCCAGGGTCATGGGCGTCCCTCTCGTCCTCCGTGGGGACGCCAGGCTGGTCGACGTGGGCTCTCCGGGCTGACGCCCGATTTCGCTTGCCCGGTCGTGCGGTGAGCTGTCACGTTCCCGGCATGCAGCCCCCGGATGTGGTCCCTCCGTTCGATCAGCTCCTGGCCACAGCAGAGGCAGTGGCCCGTGCGCGGCCCGAGGTGGACCCCGAGGTGGCACGGGAGGTGTTCTACGAGGCGGCGATCCTGCTCCACAACGGCCTCGTACTCGACGGTCTGGACGGGCACGACGCACGTGCCGTCGTCTCGGGGCTGTGCGTCGACCTCGTCCTCGAGGATCCCGGCGCTGCCGTCAGGGCACGTGCCCGGGCAGTGGTCGTGGATCCCGACGAATTGCACGACCCGGAAGGCGTGGCCGCGGCCTACTGCGTCGCCGCAGCGGTCCTGCAGCTCTGAGCCCGGACGTCGGGGGCGCCCAGCGGTGCGGACGTCTCCACGCCATGCCCCTTCACCGGCGATGCAGTCCCGCGACCACGGATTCCGCGATTCGCCGGCAGGCGGACCGACGACCCGGCATGGATCCTCTCTCTCCTCCCGCGCGCCGCGCCGGCAAGGCCACCGCGACCCGGGACCAAAGAGCCTTCCACCGGGGGCGAAGGCCGTTGGTCGCGCCGCCCGACCGGGGCGACGCTGGCCGGGCCAGTCACGACCACTCGAGGAGGCAGACCCGTGATCCCCGCCAAAGAGGCCGCACACGACTTCCTGTCCCACGAACGGATCGCCGTCACCGGGGTGTCCCGCTCCCCGAAGGACCACGGTGCGAACGTGGTCTACAAGCGCCTCAGGGATCGCGGCTACAGAGCCTTCGCGATCAACCCGAACGCCGACGAGGTGGAGGGCGATCCCGCCTACCGCGACCTGAGGTCCGTACCCGGCGGCGTCGAGGGGGTCGTGATCGCCACCAGCCCGGCGCATGCCGAGGACACCATGCGTGAGGTGGTCGACCTCGGCATCCAGCGGGTGTGGCTGCACCGCGGGCCCGGCGCCGGCAGCGTCTCCGACACGGCGACCCGGTTCGGCCGCGAGCACGGTGTCACCGTCATCGACGGCGGCTGCCCGTGCATGTTCGACCCCACCGCCGACACCGGGCACAAGCTCATGCACCTGTTCCGGGTCGGACACATGCCCAAGCAGGTCTGACGCCGGTACAACGGGCAGCACCCCACCACGGCGGTGACCGCGCCACCCTGATGACGGATGACGGGCCCGCAGGGATACATCCGCGATGGGGTGATCCCGACCGGTGAGTGCCCGGGTGGGTGGATGGCCGCCGGCCGCTGGTGCGTCCGTCCCGTCGCGCGCAGGGCGAAGCGGTGCGCATCAGCTGGTGTCCGAGAAGCGACACGGTACGTCCGGGCACGCCTGCGCTCCGACGCCTGACACCGACCCGAGTGCCGGCGGAGGAGGTGCCGCGCCTCTTGCCGGTGCCCCGTGGTGCCGCGACACTCCTCCCCAACACTGCCCGACGACGCGCGGAGGTCCCCATGCCCGATCCTGCGGAACCGGCCACCGGCGACACGGCGGCAGACCACTCGCGCAGCGGCGAGGACGTCGCGACGGCGATCGAGGTCGCCGAACGAGGCAGCTCGGTGCAGGAGGTGCACGACCGCGGCACGGAGAACACGCCGGGGGAGGCGCCGGTCGAGCAGACCGCCGGTGACCCGGAGATGACCGAGGGGCAGGTCGTGCTCGGCGAGGGCGAGCCGGGACGCCGCGGCGCGAGCGGGTCGGACCCCGAGGCGGGCAGCTCGGGGGCGGCGCAGTCGCAGGCCGGGGCTCGCGTCTCCGACCGCGCGGCCGCCGGCGAGACGCCGCCGCCGGACCCGTCGAGCTAGGTGTACTGCCCAGCCAGGTTGTTCAAGCGTGTGATCGGGGCTTGGTTGCCG
>JBELIQ010000014.1:0-40310 GCA_042090795.1 Blastococcus sp.
TCGAACCAGTGACCTCTTCCGTGTCAGGGAAGCGCGCTACCGCTGCGCCAATCGCCCGGCCCGGTCTCGCGACCGGTCCCTCCTCCGCGCTCGTGCTCCGCGGAGGAGAACGAGGTGGAGACGGGATTTGAACCCGTGTAGACGGCTTTGCAGGCCGTTGCCTCGCCTCTCGGCCACTCCACCGCACGCGGGCGCTGATCTCGCGATCAGCGCCCGAGGTTCCGAGCGGATGACGGGATTCGAACCCGCGACCCTCACCTTGGCAAGGTGATGCTCTACCACTGAGCCACATCCGCGTTGCAGGGAAAAGGCTACCTGACGGCTTTCCGGCGTCCAACGAGGGGGGTGCCCCCCGGGGGCCGATCGGTCGCCCGACGGCAGCGTTTCCGCAGGTCAGCGCCCCGACGGGTCCGCCCCGCCGTTGGACAGCAGGACGTGCAGCTCGTCGTCGAGGTGGAGCAGCTCGCCCTCCGAACCCGACGGCACGAGCGTCTCCGTCTGCCGGAGGAAGCCGGCGACGACGGCGCGCGACAGTTCGAACAGTGCCTCGCCGGATGGCGCGCGCAGGTGCAGGAAGAGCACGTCGCTGGCCGAGGCGGTCGGCCAGACGCGCACGTCGCCCTCGCCCGACGGCCGGTCCAGCCCGGCCTGGAGCAGTTCGCGGCTGACCAGCCACGCGATGCCCTCGTCGGTGTCGACGGTGCCGCTGTCGTCGCCGATGTCGCCGAAGGCGATCCGCACGGCGAAGGGGTCCGTCGCGTCGTAGCAGAGCAGTGCGGGGACCTCCGTCCAGGACTGCGGGCCGATGAGCTGCAGTGTGACGGGGGCGGAGTGACCGGGGTTCCAGCTGGTGGCCATGTCAGGTCAACGACGTCCCGCTCGGGGAGTGACGCAGTGGGTCACTCCTGTCACATCCGTCCCGCAAGCCCAACGTGTCGGTCATGACAGCTTCTGTGTCCGCCGGGGGCGGTCTGGAAACCGTTTTGGGGCAGACGTGACCAATGAGGTCCGGGACGTCGATCGGAGCGCGGGGTCGGACGTAGGCTCCGGACGTCGATCCGACGACTCGGGCGGACCACGGACCGGGAGGTGGAAGCTGAGCGGACAGGAGACCGTGACCCCCCGGAGCCCGCGGCCGGAGGGGGAGTCGCGGAACGAGCGGCGGGCCCGCTTCGACACCGACGACATCACCTCCCTGCGGGAGCGGGTGGCCGACGCCCGGTGGCGCCGACGGGTCGCGGCCCGGCGGAGCACCGACCACGTCTACCGGGTGGCCGTCGGGGTCGTGGGTGGCCTGGTCGTCGCCTTCGGCCTGCTCACCATCCCGCTGCCCGGGCCGGGGTGGCTCACGGTGATCGCCGGACTGTTCATCCTCGCCAGCGAGTTCACCTGGGCCGAGCGGGTGCTGGACCACACCAAGCGGCAGGTCGGCCGCTGGACCGACTGGGTCGGCATGCAGCCGGTCTGGGTCCGGGTGCTGATCGGCCTGGCGACCGCCGCGTTCGTCTACGGCGTGCTGGTCGTCATGCTGCATCTGCTCGGGGTCCCGGGCTGGATGCCGGGGTGGGTCCCGCTGTGGCGCTGAGCGTCTGGCAGAATGATGAGGCGGTCGCGCGCGGCCGCACCGGGCGATTGGCTCAGTGGTAGAGCGCTTCGTTCACACCGAAGAGGTCACTGGTTCGAACCCAGTATCGCCCACGCACACGAGGGGCCAGGTCCACCCGGCGAGGGTGACCTGGCCCCTCGGCGCATCTGCGCCGGCGTCGCGGCACGACGGTGATCCGCCCCGGCGAGGCACCATGGGGAGGATGTCCCGGTCCGCCGCGCAGCCGGCCCGCGCCGCACGACTGATCGCCGTCCTCGACCGGGACGGACCCACCTGCATCTGGTGCGGCCGCCGGTTCGCCCCTCTGGTCGCCCCCACGACCGAGCACGTCGTGCCCCGGGTCAAGGGCGGCCCCTCCTGGCTGGAGAACGAGGTCGCCGCGTGCCGGCGGTGCAACGCCGAGCGCGGGCACCGGTCGCCGGTGGAGTGGCTGGAGGATGCGCCGACGAGCAGCGACTGGTGCGCGCGCTGACCGCGCTGGCCGGTGCCATCGAGGACGCAGGCGGTCAGCGGCGCGCCCGCCCCTACCTGGACGCCCAGCTCCGCCGGCTGCGCCGCAGGGGAACCGGCCGCGCGTTGCCGGCCTGAGGGTGGTGCGGCCTAGGTTCGGACCATGACGACGACGGCCGGACGGGTGGCGCGCATCTGGATCTACCCGGTGAAGTCCCTCGGCGGTACGGCCCGCGACCGCGTCCGGCTGGGCGCCGCCGGTCCCGAGGGCGACCGCGCCTGGGCAGTCGTCGATGCCGCGACGGGCGAGGTCGTGCGCGGCAAGCACGCCCCCGTACTGGCCCGCGTCGAACCGACCGGGGACGCCGACGGCGACGCACGGGCCGTCTCGGAGGCGCTGGGTCGGCCGGTGCGGCTCCGGGCCACGGAGGCGGGGTCGGGAGCCGACGTGGCGGCGGTGCACCTGGTCTCCCGGCAGGCCCTCGACCGCGCGTCAGCCGGCGACGTGCCGGACGGGTGCTCGGCCGACGACCCGCGCGCCAACGTGCTGCTCGACCTCGCCGACGGGGACGACGAACGCGCCTGGGTGGGCCGGTCGGTGCGCATCGGGGATGCGGAACTCGCCATCACGCGCACGCCCAAGCACTGCCTGGGTGTCTACGCCGAGGTGCGACGGCCCGGGCACATCGCCGTCGGCGACGCCGTTCTCCTCTAATCTCCGGTCCGTGCTCCGCCGTCGCTCCGCTGCCCTCGCCGTACTGGCAGCCGTGCTGGTGGGCGCCTGCGGCGGGGATCCGGACCCGGGCTCCCCGGAGAACCTGGCGGAGGAACCTGATCCGCAGACCACCGCCTCGGCCCCGCCGTCCACGAACCCGACCGAGACGGACCCGCCCGCGCCGGAGAGCTTCACCCTGGTGGCCACCGGCGACGTGCTCGTGCACCAGGACCGGGCGCTCACCGGCGGCGCGCGGCAGCCGGACGGCACCTACGACTTCGACGGCGTCTTCGCACCGGTCGCCGACCTCATCGGCGACGCCGACCTGGCCATCTGCCACCTGGAGACGCCGGTCGCACCCGAGGGCGGGCCCTACCGCGGGTACCCCAGCTTCGCCGTCCAGCCGCAGATCGTCGACGCGCTCGCGGCCGCCGGCTACGACCTGTGCTCCACCGCGTCCAACCACTCGCTCGACGCCGGTTTCGACGGGCTCACCCGCACCCTCGACGTCCTGCAGCGGGCGGGGATCGTGGCGACCGGCACGTACCGCACCGAGGTAGCGAGCGTGGAGCCGACGATCGTCGACGTGGACGGCGTGCGGGTGGGGCACGTCGCGACCACGTTCAGCCTCAACGGGGTGCCGCTGCCGGCCGGGCGGGAGTGGTCGGTGGACGTCGCCGGCCTGCCCGACGTGGCCGGCGTGCTGGCCGCGGCCGCCCGGGCGCGGGCAGCCGGTGCCGACGTCGTCGTCGCCAGCCTGCACTGCTGCCTGGAGTACGACAACGACCCGACGGCGACGCAGGTGGCTGCCGCCCGCGCCCTGCTGGCCTCGCCGGACGTCGACCTCGTGCTCGGCCACCACGCGCACGTCGTGCAGCCCTTCGAGCGGATCGGCGACGAGTGGGTGGCCTACGGCCTGGGCAACCACCTGGCCGAGCACGCCACCCGCGGCTTCCCGACCGAGGACTCCGTGGCCGCCCGCTTCACCTTCACCCGGGGCGCCGACGGCCGGTTCACGGTGACGACGGCGGAGGCGGTGCCCCTGCGCATCGAGATCGGCGCGGACGCCGTCCGCATCGTGCCGGCCGATCAGGAGAGCTTCACGCGCATCGCGGGGGTGCTGGACCGGCGGGGAGCGGCGGCGGCCGGACTGGAAGTCGTGCCGGAGTGAGCCCGGGCGCGCACTAGGCTCCGTTCCTGGATCAGCCGTGCACCACCCACACCCCTGGAGCGCTCTCGTGTCGACCCCGCCCCCGCCCACCGCCGCCGCGACCGTGCGGGTGCCGGCCGGGACGACGGCGATGCAGGCGCTCAAGGAGGCCGGGGTCCCGCTGAAGGGCCCCGACGGTGCGGTCGTCGTCCGGGACGTGGCCGCCGGTGACCTCAGGGACCTCGCCTGGGCCCCCGAGGCCGACGCCGAGGTGGAGCCGGTGCCGGCCGCCAGCGCCGAGGGCCGTGCGGTCATCCGCCACTCGGCCGCACACGTCCTGGCCCAGGCCGTGCAGGAGCTGTTCCCGGGGACTTCCCTGGGCATCGGCCCGCCGGTGGAGAACGGCTTCTACTACGACTTCGACCCCGAGCGGCCCTTCACCCCCGAGGACCTCACCGCCCTCGAGAAGAAGATGACCGAGATCGTCCGGGCCGGGCAGCACTTCTCCCGCCGGGAGATCAGCGACGCCGACGCGCAGGCCGAGCTCGCGCACGAGCCGTACAAGCTCGAGCTGATCGGCCTCAAGGGCGGCGCCGGCGATGCGGCCGAGGGCGCCGAGGTGGAGGTCGGCGGCGCGCAGCTGACCATGTACGACAACCTCGACGCCCGCACCGGGGACCGGGTGTGGACCGACCTGTGCCGCGGCCCGCACCTGCCGCGCACCTCCACCATCCCCGCGTTCAGCCTCACCCGGTCGGCGGCCGCCTACTGGCGGGGCAGTGAGAAGAACCCGCAGCTGCAGCGGATCTACGGCACCGCCTGGGAGAGCAAGGACGCGCACAAGGCCTACCTGGAGCAGCTGGCCGAGGCCGAGCGGCGCGACCACCGCCGGCTGGGCGTCGAGCTGGACCTGTTCAGCTTCCCGGACGAGATCGGCTCCGGTCTCCCCGTGTTCCACCCCAAGGGCGGGGTGATCAAGCGGGAGATGGAGGACTACGTCCGCCGCCGGCACCTGGAGGAGGGCTTCGACTACGTCGGGACCCCGCACATCAGCAAGAGCGGCCTGTTCGAGACTTCCGGGCACCTCCCGTACTACGAGGAGACCATGTTCCCGGGCATGGACCTCGACAACGCGAAGTACTACCTCAAGGCCATGAACTGCCCGATGCACAACCTGATCTTCCGTTCGCGCGGGCGGTCCTACCGCGAGCTGCCGCTGCGGCTGTTCGAGTTCGGCTCGGTGTACCGGTACGAGCAGTCCGGCGTGGTGCACGGGCTGACCCGGGTGCGCGGCTTCGCCCAGGACGACTCGCACAGCTACGTCACCCCTGAGCAGGCGCCGGGGGAGATCCGGCACCTGCTGGCCTTCGTGCTCGGCCTGCTGCGCGACTTCGGGCTCGACGACTACTACCTGGAGCTGTCCACCCGCGACGACTCGGACAAGTTCATCGGGTCCGACGCGGAATGGGCCGTCGCCACCGCGGTCCTCGAGGAGGCGGCCCGGGAGACCGGCCTGGAGCTCGTGCCCGATCCCGGGGGCGCGGCCTACTACGGCCCGAAGATCTCCGTCCAGGCCCGCGACGCCATCGGCCGCACCTGGCAGATGTCGACGATCCAGTACGACTTCAACCAGCCGGCCCGGTTCGGCCTGGAGTTCAGCGCGGCCGACGGCACCCGGCAGCAGCCGGTGATGATCCACTCGGCGAAGTTCGGCTCGATCGAGCGGTTCTTCGGCGTGCTCACCGAGCACTACGCCGGCGCCTTCCCGGCCTGGCTGGCACCGGTGCAGGTGGTCGGCATCCCGATCACCGACGAGCAGGTGCCGTACCTGGCCGATGTCGCGCTGAAACTCCGCCAGCACGGCGTGCGCGTGGAGATCGACGACTCCGACGACCGGATGCAGAAGAAGATCCGCACCGCCAGCAAGCAGAAGATCCCGTTCGTGCTCCTCGCGGGCGCGACCGACGCCGAGGCGGGTGCGGTCTCCTTCCGCTACCGCGACGGCTCGCAGCGCAACGGTGTCCCCGTGGACGAGGCGGTGGCCCAGGTCGTCGCCTGGATCACCGCGCGGTCCAACGTGGACCCCTCGGGCGCCGACGAGGCAGGCCGGACCGTGGTGGCCGGATGACCGAGCCGGACCAGGAGACCTACCGGGTCGCCGTGTCGTCCGACGACGACGGCCCGGCCGCGGTGTTCGAGCACCTCTGGACCCCCTACCGGATGGCCTACATCCGCGGCGAGGGCAAGCCCACCGGAGCGCACGACTGCCCGTTCTGCGTCATCCCGACGATGAGCGACGAGGACGGCCTGATCGTCGCCCGCGGGGCGACGGTCTTCGCCGTCCTCAACCTCTACCCGTACAACGCCGGGCACCTGATGGTCGTGCCCTACCGGCACGTGCCCGACTACACCGACCTCACCGCCGACGAGGTGGCCGAGCTGGGCGCGGTCACCCAGACGGCGATGCGGGTGGTCCGCGAGGTCGCCGGCGCGCACGGGTTCAACATCGGCATGAACCAGGGCGCCGTCGCCGGTGCCGGTATCGCCGACCACCTGCACCAGCACGCGGTCCCGCGCTGGGGCGGGGACACCAACTTCATGCCGGTGGTCGGGCTGACCCGCGTGCTGCCCCAGGTGCTGCGCGAGACCCGCGCGCTGCTGGCCGAGGCGTGGGCGCGACCGGCCCCCGCGGAGACGGGCGGGCAGGCCTGATGCTCGGCGTCAACGCGCGTCCCGCCGTCGCCAAGGTGGTCGCCCCGATCGTGCCGGCGCTGGTGCGGGCCGGGGTCACCCCCGACATGATCACGATCACCGGCACAGTGGGCGCCGTCGGCTCCGCGGTGTTCCTCATCGGGACGGGCCAGCTGTTCTGGGGCGCCTTCGCCGTCTGGATGTTCGTGATGCTGGACATGCTCGACGGCGCGCTGGCCCGCGCCCGGGGCGGCGGCTCGGTGTTCGGCGCGGTGCTGGACTCGGTGGGCGACCGCGCCGCCGACGCCGCCATCTTCGGCGCGCTGGCCTGGTGGTTCTCCGGCGGCGGGGACAACCGGCTGTTCGTGCTGCTCGCCCTCATCTGCCTCGTGCTCGGCGTGCTGACCAGCTACATCAAGGCGCGGGCCGAGGGGGTCGGCCTGTCCTGCGACGTCGGCATCGTCGAGCGCACCGAGCGGCTGATCATCGTCCTGGTCGGCACCGGCTTCACCGGTCTCGGCATCCCGTACTCGCTGCACGTGGCGCTGGTCCTGCTCGTCGCCGGCAGCGCGGTCACGGTGGCCCAGCGGATGGTCGCCGTCCGCAGGGGAGCCGCCGGGGCGCCCCTGCCCCAGTCCCCGCCGGCGCCGTGACGGAGCCTGCGGGGCTGCGCAGCCGGCTCACCGGCCGGCTGGCCGACGCGGGGTACGCGGCCGGCTGGCGGGCGGTGCGCATGCTGCCCGAGCCGGTCGCGCGGGCCGGGTTCGACCGCGCCGGACGCTGGGCGGCGGGCCGGGACGGCGCCGGAGTGCGCCAGCTGCGGGCGAACCTGCGCGTCGCCACCGGCGGGACGCTGTCCGAGGCCGAGCTCGACGAGCTGACCGGCCGCGCCATGGCCTCCTACGCGCGCTACTGGCAGGAGGCCTTCCGGCTCCCGACGCTGGGCATCGACCGGATCCGGCGCGACACCGAGGTCCCCGGGTTCGAGCGGATCCTGCAGGCCCGGAGCGAGGGCCGGGGCGTCGTCCTGGCACTGCCGCACAGCGGGAACTGGGACGCCGCCGGCGCCTGGCTGGCCGACCGGCTCGGCGAGCCGTTCCTCACCATCGCCGAGCGGCTCAAGCCGGAGTCGCTCTACCGCCGGTTCCTCGAGTACCGCGAGTCCCTCGGCATGCGCGTCACCCCGCTCACCGGCGGGCCGAGGCCGGGTTCCGAGGTGCTCCGCGAGTGGCTGGCCGACGGCGGCGTGAGCTGCCTGCTGGTCGACCGGAATCTCGGTACCGGGGGCGTGCCGGTGACCTTCTTCGGGCGGGCGGCGCTGATGCCCAGCGGTGCGGCGCTGCTGGCCGCGCGCACCGGAGCCGCGCTGCTCCCGGCCGTGCCCCGCTTCGACGGGGCCGGCTGGCGGATCCAGGTCCACCCCGAGGTGCCGGTGACCGGCGAGGGCCGGTTGGCCGCGCGGGTCGGGACCGCCATGCAGGCGGTCGCCGACGCCTTCACCGCAGGCCTGGGCGAGCACCCCGAGGACTGGCACATGCTGGGCCGCATCTGGGCCGACGTGCCCCCCGACCCACCACGGCGGGCGGCAGCGGGCGCGGCGGCGGAACCGGTCGCCCGCTGATGCGGATCGGCCTCGTCTGCCCCTACAAGTGGGACGTCCCGGGTGGGGTGCAGTACCACGTGCGGGACCTGGCCGAGACCCTGCGCGCCATGGGCCACCACGTCGAGGTGCTCACCCCGGCCGAGCGCGAGGAGTCCCTGACCGACCCCTGGATCACCTTCGCCGGGCGCACCGTCCCGGTTCCCTACAACGGCTCGATGGCCAGCGTGCAGTTCGGCCCGGTGTCGGCGGCCCGGGTGCGCCGGTGGCTGCGCGAGGGGCGCTTCGACGTCGTGCACGTGCACGAGCCCGCACCGCCGTCGGTCGCGCTGCTGGTCTGCATGATCGCCGACGGGCCCATCGTCGCGACCTTCCACGCCGCCACGACCCGCTCCAAGGTGCTGGCCGCCTTCGGGCCCGTCGTGCGGCCGTGGCTCGAGCGGATCAGCGGCCGGATCGCGGTGTCCGACTTCGCCCGCCGGGTGCAGGTGGAGCACCTCGGCGGCGACGCCGTGATCATCCCGAACGGCGTGCACGTCGACGCCTTCGCCTCCGGCCCGGTGCACCCCGCCGCGGACGGCCCGGCTCCCACGATCGGCTTCCTGGGCCGCTTCGACGAGCCGCGCAAGGGCCTGCCCACGCTGCTCGAGGCGATGCGCACCGTCGTCCGCCGGCACCCGACGGCGCGCCTGCTCATCGCCGGCCGCGGGGACGCCGACGCGCTGCGGCGCCTGGTGGGGGCGGACCTGCGCCCGCACGTGGAGCTGCTGGGGGAGATCTCCGAGGCGGACAAGGCGGCCTTCCTCCGCTCGGTCGACGTCTACTGCGCGCCGAACCTCCTCGGCGAGTCCTTCGGGGTGGTCCTCATCGAGGCCCTGGCCGCCGGCGCACCGATCGTGGCCAGCGACCTGGACGCGTTCGCGCGGGTGCTGGACGGCGGCTCGGCCGGCGTGCTGGTACCTCGCGGCGACGCGGCGGCCCTCGGGGAGGTGCTCGGGGACCTGCTCGCCGACCCCGAGCGCCGCGCCCGGCTGACGGCCCGGGGCGCGGAGGTGGCGCGCGCGTACGACTGGCCGGTGCTCGCTGCGCGGATCCTGGCCGTCTACGAGACCGTCGTCCCGCAGGGGAGCGCCGGCGTCAGGGCACTGGAGGGCGACGGCGTCCCGACACCGCCACCGACCGGTGTCGTGCCGCGGAGCTCCCGCTGGAGGGGCAGCGCCCGCTAGCCTTCGGGGTCGTGGGTGTCGAGGTGTGGATGTGGGCGGCGCTCGCGGTCGTCCTCGTCCTGCTGGCGTGGGCCGCCTGGTCCCTCGTCCGTCTGCGCCGCCTCGCGGGCCGCGTGGCCCGCGCCCGGGAGACGCTGGAGGTACAGCTCCGGCGCCGTGCCGGGCTGGCGGCGGAACTGGCCCGGGAGTACCCGTGCGCCCTGGGCCAGGAGCGCGCCCGCGCGCTCGCCGACGCGGCCGCGGAGGCCAGGGCGACGACGCCGGGGGACCGGGAGGCGGCCGAGAACGCCCTCGGCCGCGAACTGCGCGAGCTGCCCGCCGAGCTGCCCGGTGTCCCGGCCGCCCTGCAGGACGACCTGGACGGCACCTGCACCCGGGTGGCGCTGGCCCGCCGGTTCTACAACGACGCCGTCCGCGACACGCAGGCGCTGCGCAGCCGGCGGCTGCCCCGGGTGCTGCGGCTGCACGCATCCCGGCCGATGCCGCGCTTCTTCGACATCGACGACCGCCTGGAAGGGCTGACGGCGAGCAGCGCCGGCGGTGACCCGGTCCGCCGAACGTAGGATCCGGGTCGTCCACACCCCTAGCCGTTAGGCCGCCCCCGTGTCTGCACAGACCCCCTCCACCGGAACCGACCGCGTCAAGCGCGGGATGGCCGAGCAGCTCAAGGGCGGCGTCATCATGGACGTCGTCACGCCGGACCAGGCGAAGATCGCCGAGGACGCCGGCGCGGTCGCCGTCATGGCCCTGGAGCGGGTGCCCGCGGACATCCGCGCCGAGGGCGGCGTGTCGCGGATGAGCGACCCCGACATGATCGACGGCATCATCGCGGCCGTCTCGATCCCGGTCATGGCCAAGGCCCGCATCGGGCACTTCGTCGAGGCCCGGGTCCTGCAGGCCCTGGGCGTCGACTACATCGACGAGTCCGAGGTGCTGACCCCGGCCGACGAGGCGCACCACATCGCCAAGAGCGAGTTCACCGTGCCGTTCGTCTGCGGCGCCACCGACCTCGGCGAGGCGCTGCGCCGCATCTCCGAGGGCGCGGCGATGATCCGCTCCAAGGGCGAGGCCGGCACCGGCAACGTCGTCGAGGCCACCCGGCACATGCGGTCCATCCGCGCCGGCATCAAGGCACTGGGCACGATGGACGAGACCGAGCTGTTCGTGGCGGCCAAGGAGCTGCGCGCGCCCTACGACCTCGTGGCCGAGGTGGCTCGGCTGGGCAAGCTGCCGGTCGTGCTGTTCACCGCCGGCGGCATCGCCACCCCCGCGGACGCCGCGATGATGATGCAGCTGGGCGCCGAGGGCGTCTTCGTCGGCTCCGGCATCTTCAAGGCCGGCGACCCGGCGCAGCGTGCCGCGGCGATCGTCCAGGCCACGACCTTCCACGACGACCCCGACGTGATCGCCAAGGTGTCGCGCGGTCTCGGTGAGGCGATGGTGGGCATCAACGTGTCGACGCTCCCCGAGAGCGAGCGGTACGCCACCCGCGGCTGGTGACCACCCGGGTCGACGGCGCCCGCCGCATCGGGGGGCTCGACCTCGCCCGCGGCCTGGCCGTGCTGGGCATGTTCGGCGCCCACCTGCGGGTCGGCGACGAGCTGACCGCGGACCCCGGCAGCTGGGCGGCGGTCGTCGACGGCCGCTCGTCGATCCTCTTCGCGACCGTCGCCGGGATCTCCATCGCCCTGCTGTCCGGCCGGACCTCCCCGCTGGACGGCGTGGACCTGCTGCGCGCCCGGATGCGGATCGTCGTCCGCGCGCTGTGGGTCTTCCTCATCGGCGCGGCGCTGGAGTGGCTGGACACCTTCGTCGCGATCATCCTCGGCGTCTACGCGGTGCTCTTCGTCCTCGCCCTGCCGTTCCTGCGCTGGCCGCCCCGCCGCCTGTTCCTCGCCGCGGCGGCCGTCGCCGTGCTGGGACCGCCGCTGGACGTGCTGCTCGGTCAGGTGCTGTCGGTGGCCGACGCGGAGTCGCACTACGTGGCCGAGCTGCTGGTCACCGGCGCCTACCCGGCGGTGCTGTGGGTCGCCTTCGTGCTCGCGGGGCTCGCCATCGGCCGGCTGGACCTGGAGAGCGCAGCGGTGCGGGCCCGGCTGGCCGGCGCCGGGGCGGCCGCCGCGGTGCTGGGCTACGGCGGTGGCTGGGCGAGCACGCAGCTGCTGGCCGACGGCGTCCCGTCGCGCGGACCGGCCGCCGGGTTCGCCGGGCCGGTGGGGGAGTGGGACGCCGCCTGGCTGACCGGTGCCGAGCCGCACAGCGGCACTCCGTTCGAGCTGGTCGGCTCGTGGGGGTTCGCCGCGCTGGTCATCGCCGGTTCCCTGGTGCTGGCCGACCGGCTGCCGGCGCCCACCGCGCCGCTGCGCGCGGTGGGCGCGCTGGCCCTGTCCGTCTACAGCGGGCACATCGTCGTCCTCTGGGCGCTGGAGGCGGTGGAGCCCGGCGCCGCCGAGGGCACCGGCGTGTGGGTGCTCCTCACGGGAACCGCGCTGGCCACGGCCGGCACGTGGCGGTGGCGGCTCGGGCGGGGCCCCCTCGAACGGCTGCTCACGTGGAGTTCGCGGCGGGCGGCCGACGTCCGCCCGGCCCTGTCGCCCTAGCCCCGTCGCCCTAGCCCCGTCGCCCTAGCCCCATCGCCCTGGCCCGGGCGCCGTAGCCTCGTCGTCCGTGCCCGGAACCCCCGCCGTCCCCGCCCGCCCCGTCGTGGGGGTGCTGGCGCTGCAGGGCGACGTCCGCGAGCACCTGGCGGCACTGCGGGCCGAGGGCGCGGACGCGGTGCCGGTACGCCGGCCGGAGGAGCTGGCCGCCGTCGACGGCCTGGTCGTGCCCGGCGGCGAGTCGACGACCATCGCCAAGCTCGCCCATCGGTTCGGCGTGCTCGAGCCGCTGCGCGACGCGGTCCGGGCCGGCCTGCCCGCCTACGGCTCGTGCGCCGGGATGATCCTGCTCGCCGACCGCCTGCTCGACGCGCCCCCGGACCAGGAGACGATCGGCGGGCTGGACGTCACCGTCCGGCGCAACGCCTTCGGCCGGCAGGCCGACAGCTTCGAGTCCGACATCGCGTTCGAGGGTGTCGACGGCGGGCCGCTGCACGCGGTGTTCATCCGGGCGCCGTGGGTGGAGCAGGCCGGGCCGGGGGTCGAGGTCCTCGGCCGGGTCGTCGGGGGAGACGCCGACGGTAGGATCGTCGCGGTCCGCCAGGGGAACCTGGTGGCCACGAGCTTCCACCCCGAACTGACCGGGGACCGCCGGGTGCACGCGCTGTTCGTCGACATCGTCCGACGTCGTGCCGCAGCGCACCTGGCCGCGAGGGCCGGCGCCGACGCCGGGAACGAGAGGGGAACGCCTTCATGAGCGGCCATTCCAAGTGGGCGACGACGAAGCACAAGAAGGCCGGCATCGATGCCAAGCGCGGCAAGCTCTTCGCCAAGCTGATCAAGAACATCGAGGTCGCCGCCCGGACCGGTGGCGGTGACCTCTCGGGGAACCCCACGCTCTACGACGCCGTGCAGAAGGCGAAGAAGAGCTCGGTGCCCAACGACAACATCGACCGGGCGGTCAAGCGCGGCTCCGGTGCCGAGGCCGGCGGCGTCGACTACCAGGGGATCACCTACGAGGGGTACGCCGCCGGCGGCGTCGCCGTGCTCATCGAGTGCCTCACCGACAACAAGAACCGCTCGGCCATGGAGGTCCGCACCGCCATGACCCGCAACGGCGGGACCATGGCCGACCCCGGCTCGGTGTCCTACCTCTTCTCCCGCAAGGGCGTCGTGGTGGTGCCCAAGTCCGAGGGCGTGGACGAGGACACGGTGCTCCTGGCGGTGCTGGACGCCGGCGCCGAGGAGGTCCGCGATCTCGGCGACACCCTGGAGGTCGTCAGCGAGCCCGGGGACATGGTGGCCGTCCGCACCGCGCTCCAGGACGCCGGCATCGACTACGACGCGGCCGACATGGGCTTCCAGCCGAGCGTGCAGGTCGAGCTGGACGAGGACGGCGCCGGCAAGGTCTTCCGGCTGATCGACGCGCTCGAGGACCTCGACGACGTGCAGAACGTCTACGCCAACTACGACGTGTCCGACGAGGTCATGGAGAAGCTGTAGGACCCCGTCGCCCCCCACGCTCGGACGCTCGGCGCGGGTCCCCTGCGACGGGGCCGGGTGCGTGTCGCGGCGCGGTCCACGGGTCCGCGCCGGATAGTTTGCTCGAACAGGTGTTCGTGCGAAGCTAGGAGCGTGGCCATGCGGGTGCTCGGCATCGACCCGGGGCTCACCCGGTGTGGCTGGGGGGTCGTCGACGGCCGCCCCGGTGCGCGGCCCACGGCGATCGGTGTGGGCGTGGTCCGCACGCTCGCCGAGCTCGACCTGGAGCTGCGCCTGCTGGAGCTGCACACCGCGGTGACGGCGCTGCTGCGCGAGCACCGGCCGGACGTCGTCGCGATCGAGCGGGTCTTCACCCAGAACAACAAGGGCACGGCCATGGGGACGGCGCAGGCCGCCGGCGTGGCCGCGCTCGCGGCCGCGCAGGCCGACCGGCCGGTCGCGTGGCACACGCCCAGCGAGGTCAAGGCGGCGATCTCCGGCAACGGCCGGGCGGACAAGGACCAGGTCACCCTCATGGTCACCCGCGTGCTGGGTCTCGCCGAGGCCCCCAAGCCGGCCGACGCCGCCGACGCGCTCGCCCTGGCCGTCTGCCACGCCTGGCGCGGTCCGGCCCAGCAGCGGCTGCGCTCCGCCGCGCTCGCCGGCGGCCTCGGCGCCCCCGTCGTGCAGCGCACGCTGCCCCGCTGGCAGGGAGTCGCGGCGCGATGATCACACGGGTGACCGGCGTGCCCCTGGGGGACAGGGACGGGCGGCAGCTGACGGAGGTGGCTCCATGATCGCCTCGGTGCACGGCCGGGTGGCCGCGGTGTCGCCCGACGGCGCGGTGGTGGAGGTCGGCGGGATCGGGCTGGCGGTGCAGTGCACGCCGGGGACGATCGCCCGGCTCCAGGTGGGCGAGTCCGCCCGGCTCTCCACGAGCCTGATCGTGCGCGAGGACTCCCTGACGCTCTACGGCTTCGCCGACGACGACGAGCGCCAGCTGTTCGAGCTGCTCCAGACCGCCAACGGCGTCGGCCCCCGGCTCGCCCAGGCGGTCCTGGCCATCCACCCGCCGCGCGAGGTGCGGCGAGCGGTGTCGATGGCCGACGTGAAGGCGCTCATGCAGGTGCCCGGCATCGGGAAGAAGGGCGCCGAGCGGCTGATCCTGGAGCTGCGCGACCGGCTGGGGTCGGTCACCACCGACATCTCGCTGGACGGTCCCGCACCGGCCGGCCTCTCCGCCGTCACCCCGGTCGCACCCTGGCGCGACCAGCTCACCTCCGCCCTCGTCGGCCTCGGCTGGTCGGGCAAGGAGGCCGAGACGGCGGTCACCGAGCTCGCCCCCGTCGCCGACGCGCAGATCGTGGAGACCGGCTCGGTCGAGGTCGCCGTCCTGCTGCGCCGGGCCCTCCAGCTGCTGGGCCGGGCATGAGCGCCCCGTTCGACCGGTCCCTGACCGGCGAGGTGAGCGGTGACGTCGGCCAGGACTGGGCGGTGTCGCCGCAGGCGGGTGACGAGGAGCGGGTCGTCGAGTCGGCCCTGCGGCCGCACTCGCTGCACGACTTCATCGGCCAGCCGAAGGTCGCCCGCCAGCTCGCGCTGGTGCTCGAGGGGGCGAAGCGGCGCGGACGCCCGCCGGACCACGTGCTGCTGTCCGGCCCGCCCGGGCTCGGGAAGACCAGCCTCGCGCTGATCATCGGCTCCGAGCTGGGCACCGCGGTGAAGATCACCAGCGGTCCGGCCATCGAGCGCTCCGGGGACCTGGCCGCCATGCTGTCGAACCTCTCGCCCGGCGACGTCCTGTTCATCGACGAGATCCACCGCATCGCGCGGCCGGCCGAAGAGCTGCTGTACATGGCGATGGAGGACTTCCGGGTCGACGTCGTCGTCGGCAAGGGGCCCGGCGCCACGGCGATCCCGCTGGAGATCAACCCGTTCACCCTCGTCGGTGCCACCACCCGCGCCGGCCTGCTGACCGGTCCGCTGCGCGACCGCTTCGGCTTCGTCGGGCAGATGGAGTTCTACGAGCCCGCGGAGCTGCAGCTGGTGCTGGCGCGCAGTGCCGACCTGCTCGGCGTGGACCTCACCGACGAGGGCTCGGCGGAGATCGCCTTCCGGTCGCGGGGCACCCCCCGGATCGCCAACCGGCTGCTGCGCCGCGTCCGCGACTACGCCGAGGTGGAGGCCGACGGCCGGGTCACCCGCGCCGTCGCCGAGGCCGCGCTCGCCCTCTACGACGTCGACCACCTGGGGCTCGACCGGCTCGACCGGGAGGTCCTCGAGGCGCTGGTGACGAAGTTCGGCGGTGGCCCGGTCGGCGTCGCCACCCTCGCCGTCGCCGTGGGGGAGGAGCCGCACACCGTCGAGGAGGTGTGCGAGCCGTTCCTCGTCCGCGCCGGGCTGCTCGCCCGCACCTCGCGTGGCCGCGTGGCCACCGAGGCGGCCTGGCGGCACCTGGGGCTGGCGGTGCCCCGCGGCGGGATCCCGCTCGGGCGGGTCACACCCGACCCACCGGGCGCGGGCTCGTCGTCAGAGCCGCTCTTCGACGCCTAGACTCCGGTCTGCTGGCGCGCAAACTGAAAGGCCGCGGCCGTGCGCGCCCTCCCGGGTCGCCGCGTGCCGTGCACCAGATGCGCACGAGCCAACCGACGTACCCGAGCGGCCTCAGGGCCGCACCGACCGCGGAGCAGCACGCGCGGTAGAGAGGCACACCTGTCGTGGAGTACTTCCCACTGATCATGCTCGCCCTGCTGGCGGTGCTGCTGTTCGTGCTCCCCGCACGCCAGCGCAAGGCCATGGCGGCCCGCGCCCAGGCGCTGCAGGAGTCGCTGACCGTCGGCACGCCCGTGATGACCACGAGCGGCATCCACGGCACGGTGGCCGCGCTGCACGAGACCACCGCCGACCTGGAGCTCGCACCGGGCGTCGTCGTGACGTTCGCCCGGCAGGCGATCCTGGAGATCCGCCGGCCCGCAGGCGCGGACGACGGACTCCCCGGGGACGACGCCCCCGGCTCGGCCGGCGGACGCCCGGCCGACGGCACCCTCTGAGCCGGGGAGATCCCGTGGCCAACCGCACGCTCCCGGCGGGCCGGTACTTCGGCGCGTTCGTCCTGATCGTGGCCGTGCTCTACGGCCTGGTCTTCTTCGCCGGCACCGACCGGACCCCGCAGCTCGGGCTGGACCTGCGCGGCGGCACCACCGTCACGCTGACGGCCCGCACCCCCGACGGTGCCGCGCCCGACACCGAGGACCTCGAGCTCGCCCGCCGCATCATCGAGCAGCGGGTGAACGGTCTGGGCGTCGCCGAGGCCTCGGTCGTGACCGAGGGCGACTCGAACATCGTCATCTCCGTGCCCGGGGACGACGGCGACCAGGCGCGCCAGCTGGGCGAGACGGCGCAGCTGCGGTTCCGCCCGGTGCTGAACGTCGCCCCGGCCGAGCAGGTGCCTGCCGAGGACGCCGAGCCGACGGAGGGCGCCGAGGCCACCGAGGACGCCGAGCCGACCGAGGGTGCCGAGCCGACCGAGGGTGCCGAGCCGACCGAGGGCGCGGAGCCCACCGAGGGCGGCGAGCCGACCGAGGCGGCGGCCGACGAGGCGGACGAGGCACCGGCGCGCGACCCGGACGCCCCGGCCGTCACGCAGGAGGAGGCCCAGGCCGCGTTCGATGCGCTGACCTGCGAGGACACGGCCACCAGTGACACCGCCCGCCCGGACGACTACGTCGCCGCCTGCGGCGAGGACGGCCTGGTCAAGTACCTGCTCGGGCCCACGGTCGTCGAGGGCACGTCGGTCAGCGATGCCTCCGCCGGCACCCGTGCGGGCACCGGCGAGTGGGTCGTCAACCTGGACTTCACCTCCGAGGGCGGTAGCGCCTGGGGTGCGTTCACCGCGGC
The DNA here is from genome assembly GCA_042090795.1 of Blastococcus sp. GTDB lineage: Bacteria > Actinomycetota > Actinomycetes > Mycobacteriales > Geodermatophilaceae > Blastococcus. The sequence continues at coordinate 17,415 of JBELIQ010000014.1, forward strand.
CAACGTCGGCAACTCGGTGGCCATCACCCTCGACGGCCGGGTCATCTCGGCGCCGACCATCCAGAGCGCGATCCTCGGTGGCACCACCGAGATCACCGGCTCGTTCGACCAGGAGTCGGCCACCGAGCTGGCCAACCAACTCAAGTACGGCGCGCTCCCGCTGAGCTTCACCCAGGCCACCGCCCAGTCGATCTCCACCGAGCTCGGTGAGGAGCAGTTGCGCGCCGGGCTGATCGCCGGCGCCATCGGCGTCGCGCTGGTCTTCCTCTACTCGCTGCTCTACTACCGCGCGCTGGGGCTGGTGATGATCGCCAGCCTCGTGCTGTCCGGCGTCGTCGTCTACGGCGTCCTGGTGGTGCTCGGCCGGGAGATCGGGTTCACGTTGAGCCTGGCGGGGATCGCGGGATTCATCGTCTCGCTGGGCATCACCGCGGACTCCTTCGTCGTCTACTTCGAACGCCTCAAGGACGAGATCCGCGAGGGACGCAGCCTGCGCTCGGCGGTGCCCCGGGCCTGGGTGCGCGCGCGGCGCACCATCCTGTCCGCGGACGCGGTCAGCTTCCTGGCCGCGGCGATCCTCTACGTGCTGGCCATCGGCGACGTGAAGGGCTTCGCCTTCACCCTGGGCATGTCCACGGTCCTCGACCTGGTCGTCGTCTTCCTCTTCACCCATCCGCTGATGGCCGTGCTGTCGCGCTACAAGTGGTTCGGCAGCGGCCGGGTCTCCGGTCTGGGACAGGTCGACAAGTCCCGCCCGACGTCCGCTCCGCGGGCCGGTCGCGACCTGGTCGGCGCCACCGCCGGTGCCACGGCGCAGAACAGGAGCACCTCATGAGCCCCGACGAGCGGAACGACGGGCCTGGCGGCCCCGGCAACGAGGACGAGGTCGTGCCGGTCGGCACCGACGCCGATGAGGCCCGGGATGCGGGGGCCGCCTCCGAGGAGGCGGCCGCCTCGATGGGCGACGACACGCTCGCCGGCGCCGGGCTGGCCCCGGAGGGGGGCGCCGGGCAGCCGGCCCGGCGACGCGGCTCGCTGGCGCACCGGCTGTACAACGGCGAGGCCGGCCTGGACGTCGTGGGCCGCAGCCGGCTGATCTACAAGATCACCGCGGTGATCCTGCTGCTCTCCCTCGCCGCCATGCTCTTCCGCGGCTTCAACTTCGGCATCGACTTCGCCGGCGGCAACAGCTTCCGTCTGCCCGGCGACGAGTCCTCGCTGTCGGAGATCCGCGAGGCGGCCGAGGGGGCCGGAGCCGAGGTCGCCTCGGCGCAGATCGTCGGTGGCGACACCGTGCTGCTGCGCACCGGCGCCCTGGAGAGCGACGCCGAGCGCGAGGTCGTGGAGGCCATCGCGGGGGCAGCCGGCGTGGCGGAGAACCAGGTCAGCCCCGAGTCGGTGAGCGCGGACTGGGGGCAGAACATCACCGACCAGGCGCTGATCGCGCTGGTCGTCTTCCTGGTCGCGGTCGTGGCGTTCCTGGCCCTGCGCTTCCAGCCCAAGATGGCCATCGGCGCGATGGTCGCCCTGGTGCACGACATCGTGGTGACCGCCGGCATCTACGCGCTGATCGGCTTCGAGGTGTCGCCCGCGACGGTGATCGGCTTCCTGACCATCCTCGGGTTCTCGCTCTACGACACCGTGGTGGTCTTCGACAAGGTCGACGAGAACGTCAAGGACCTGGACAAGTCGGCCCGCATGACGTGGAGCGAGGCGGCCAACCTGGCGGTCAACCAGACGCTCATGCGGTCGATCAACACCTCGGTCATCGCGCTGCTGCCGGTCGCCGGGCTGCTGTTCGTGGGCGCCGGGCTGCTGGGTGTGGGCACCCTCAAGGACCTGGCGCTGGTCCTCTTCGTGGGCCTGGCCGCCGGCACGTACTCCTCGATCATCCTCGCGACGCCGGTCGTGGCCGACCTCAAGGAGCGCGAGCCCGAGGTGCAGGCGCTGCGCCGGCGGGTGCTCGCGCGCCGGTCCTCCGCGGCGCGGCAGGGAGGTGCCCCGGCCGGGCCGGTGGCCAGCGCGCGTCGTGGCCGGCGCCCGGCAGGTGGCGGCGGTACCGCTGTCGCCGAGCTGCCCGGTGAGGTGGCGGCCGACGTCGTCGTCGAGTCGCCGTCGTCCGTGCGGCCCGACGCGCCCGGCGGCACCACCGCCGCTCCGCGACCCGGTGCCCGGCCGCAGCGCACCGACGGCAAGGGCCGCCCGCCGGGCAGGAAGCGCCGGTGAGCACGGTCCCCGCCGAGGACGCGGTGCATCAGCCGCTGGACGAGCTGATCGCCTCGCTGACGGTCGACGTGCCGGACCACCCCGAGCCGGGGATCCTGTTCCGCGATCTGACGCCGGTGTTCGCCGACGGTCCGGCCTTCCGCCGGCTGGTCGCGGGGCTGGCCGCTCCGGAGAACGGCGATCCGCGGGCCGCGGCCCTCGCCGGTGGTGACGACGCCCCGCCGTTCGACGTCGTCGTCGGCGTGGAGGCCCGCGGGTTCCTGCTGGCCGCCGCCGTCGCGCTGTCCGCCGGCGTGGGCGTGGCCCTGGTCCGCAAGGCCGGCAAGCTCCCACGCGAGCGGATCGCCGCCGACTACGTGCTGGAGTACGGCACGGCCACGCTGGAGCTGCACTCCGACGCCATCCGCCCGGGGCAGCGCGTGCTGGTGGTCGACGACGTGCTCGCCACCGGCGGCACGCTGGCCGCCGCCGTCGCCCTCGTCGAGCAGCTGGGCGGGGTGGTCACCGCCGTCTCGGTGGTCGTCGAGCTGGCGGCACTGGGTGGTCGGCAGCGCGTCGCACCGCACACGGTGCACGCCCTCTGGACCACCTGACCGGGGGAGACGCCCCCTCTGCGCACGGCGGGGCGGCCCCCGGCCCGGCTAGCATGGATCGGGTCCCCCTCTCCTCGAACCAGTGGGAGTCGCAGTGGCCTCTGACGTAGCCGCCGACTCCGCCCCCGCGCGCCCCGGGAGCCCCGGATCCGGCACCGCGACCGACCCGTCGCCGCCGGCCCGGACGGAGACACCGGCCGCGGCCGCGGATCCGGTCCGCCGCCCGCCGCTGCCCGAGCGCCCCGCCGTCCGCCGGCCCGACGACGTCGGCGCCGAGCCCGGGGACGCCGACCCCGGCACCCCCCGCCGCCGGGTCCGCGACCGGTTGGCCCGCAGGATCGTCGCGGGCCAGCGCAGCCCCGTCGTCCGCCCGGTCCTCGAACCGCTGGCCGCGCTGCACCGGCAGAGCCACCCCAAGGCCGACCTCGTCCTGCTGCAGCGGGCCTACGACGTGGCCGAGGCCGCGCACTCGGCGCAGAAGCGCAAGAGCGGCGACCCCTACATCACCCACCCGCTGGCCGTCGCGACGATCCTCGCCGGGCTCGGGATGGACACGACCACGCTCGTGGCGGCCCTGCTGCACGACACCGTCGAGGACACCGGCGTCACGCTGGACTCGATCACCACCGACTTCGGGCCCGAGGTCGCCCACCTCGTCGACGGCGTCACCAAGATCGACAAGGTGAAGCTGGGTGACGCCGCCCAGGCCGAGACGATCCGCAAGATGATCGTGGCGATGGCCCGCGACCCGCGCGTCCTGGTCATCAAGCTCGCCGACCGGCTGCACAACATGCGCACGCTGCGCTTCCTCCCGCCCGAGAAGCAGGAGAAGAAGGCACGCGAGACGCTGGAGATCCTCGCCCCGCTGGCCCACCGGCTCGGGATGAACACCATCAAGTGGGAGCTCGAGGACCTGGCGTTCGCAACGCTCTACCCGAAGCGCTACGACGAGATCGTGCGCCTGGTGGCCGAGCGCGCGCCGTCGCGGGACACCTACCTGGCCGAGGTCACCACCACGGTGCAGGACCAGCTCAAGGCCGCGAAGATCGAGGCGGTCGTCACCGGCCGGCCCAAGCACTACTACTCGATCTACCAGAAGATGATCGTCCGCGGCCGCGACTTCACCGACATCTGGGACCTGGTGGGCATCCGGATCCTGGTCGACTCGGTGCGCGACTGCTATGCCGCGCTGGGCATCATGCACGCCCACTGGCAGCCGCTGCCGGGCCGGTTCAAGGACTTCGTGGCCATGCCGAAGTTCAACATGTACCAGTCGCTGCACACCACGGTGATCGGCCCGCACGGCAAGCCGGTCGAGCTGCAGATCCGCACCCACGACATGCACCGGACGGCCGACTACGGCATCGCGGCGCACTGGAAGTACAAGGAGAGCGCGCGGGCCGGCGGCCGGCCCAGCGCCGGTGAGTTCGGCGCACCGCCCAAGGTCGGCTCGCCCGACGACATGCTGTGGCTGCGCCAGCTCCTGGACTGGCAGCGCGAGGCGCAGGAGCCCGGCGAGTTCCTCGAGACCCTGCGCTACGACCTCGGCCCGCAGGAGGTCTTCGTCTTCACGCCCAAGGGCGACGTCATGAGCCTGCCGGGCGAGTCCACGCCGGTGGACTTCGCGTTCGCGGTGCACACCGAGGTCGGGTACCGGACCATCGGCGCCCGGGTGAACGGTGCCCTGGTCTCGTTGGACCGGAAGCTGTCCAACGGCGACGTCGTGGAGATCTTCACCTCGAAGTCGCCCACCGCCGGCCCCTCCCGGGACTGGCTGTCCTTCGTCGGCTCCTCCCGGGCGCGCACCAAGATCCGCCAGTGGTTCACCAAGGAGCGCCGCGAGGACGCGGTGGAGGCGGGCAAGGAGGCGCTGACCCGCGCCATGCGCAAGGCGGGCCTGCCACTGCAGCGGCTGCTCGGGGGCGAGTCGCTCAGCACGCTGGCCAAGGACCTGCGCTACGCCGACGTCACCGCCCTGTACGCGGCGGTGGGGGAGAACCACATCTCCGCGGCGTCCCTGGTCGAGAAGCTGATGACGGCGCTCGGGGGGACCGAGGGCGCGGTCGAGGACATCGCCGAGACCGCGATCCCGACGAGTCGGCCGGCGTCCCGCCGCTCCTCCGGTGGCGACCCCGGCATCGTCGTGCACGGCATGACCGACGTCTGGGCCAAGCTGGCCAAGTGCTGCACCCCCGTGCCCGGTGACCGGGTCCTGGGCTTCGTGACCCGCGGCGGCGGCGTCAGCGTGCACCGCACCGACTGCACGAACGCCGACGACCTGCAGCGCAAGCCCGAGCGGCTGGTGGAGGTCGAGTGGGCGAGTGCGCCGGGCTCGGTGTTCCTCGTCGCGATCCAGGTGGAGGCGCTGGACCGGCACCGGCTGCTCTCCGACGTCACCAAGGCGCTGGCCGACGAGCGGGTGAACATCCTGTCCGCGTCGGTGCAGACCAGCCGCGACCGGGTGGCGATCAGCCGGTTCACCTTCGAGCTGGCAGACCCCGCCCACCTCGGCGCGGTCCTGCAGACGGTGCGCAACGTCGACGGTGTCTTCGACGTGGAGCGCGTCACCGCCTGAAAGAGGACCCCCTCGCCCCCCGCCACGCGCAGGCTCGCGGCGCGACCCTGCGAGGGGGCCTTGGCGAGAACCTTCCTCAGGGGAGGCGGGTGGCGACGACGGCGTAGAGCGGGTCGCCCCGGCCCGGCCGCGTGCGCAGCGACACCTCGGGCTCGGTGAACCGGCCGGTGCGTCGCACCAGCTCGGCGACGAGCGCGCCGTGCTGCTCGTCGTCGGTGAGCAGCCACCCGCGGACGGCCTTGGTCGGGAAGCACCGGTTGGAGAACGTCAGCGCCAGCGTGCCCCCGGGCCGCAGCACCCGCCCTACCTCGTCGAGCACCTCGATGGGCCGGGTGAGGTAGTCGATCGACACGCAGCAGACGGCGGCGTCGACGTCCTCGTCGGGCAGCGGCAGGCGCGGATCGGCGTTGAGGTCCTGCACCACGCGCTCGGTGGCCGCGGTGTTGGCGGCGAGCTCCGCGGCGTTCATCCCGAGGACCACCAGCTCGGCCGGCGGCGTGCGGAAGTGCGAGATCCACGAGGACATCAGGTCCAGCACCCGTCGCGGCCGCGGCGCCGAGCCGTCGATGCCGAGCTCGGCGTAGAGCTCACCGACGGCAGCGATGGCGGCGTCGTCGATGTGGGTGACCAGCCGCGGCGGGCCGTAGAACAGCTCGTCGGGGCTCTCGTCGGCCCGGGAGAAGAAGCCCTCAGGAAAACCGGCGTACGGGTCGGCGTCCATCACGGCCAGTGTGGCGGTGCGGACGACGACCCGCGAGCGGTCAGGGCGAGGCGACCGTCATCGACTCGATCGTGACCGGAACCGCCGGTGCGCCGTCCGGGGCACCGCCCTCGATGCCGGCAGCCGCGATCGCGTCCAGCGTCGCCAGACCGGCCTCGTCGATGGTGCCGACGACGGTGTAGTCCGGCGACAGCTGGCTGTCGGCGTAGACCAGGAAGAACTGGCTGCCGTCGGTGCCCTGCCCGGCGTTGGCCATCGCCAGCGTTCCGCGGGGATAGGTCTCCTCACCGGTCACCTGGGTCGGGAACTCGTAGCTGGGACCACCGGTCCCGGTGCCACTGGGGTCGCCGCACTGCAGCACGCTCAGCCCGCCGGTGGTGAGCCGGTGGCAGGGGGTGTCGTCGAAGAAGCCCTGCTGGGCCAGGTAGACCGTGCTGGCCGAGGCGCACGGGGCGTTCTCCTGATCGAGCGTGAGGCCGATCGGACCCGCGCTCGTGGTCATGGTGACCTCGGTCGTGCCGCTGGTGGGCACCTCGGCCGGCGGCGTGCCGACATCGATGATCTCCCCGCGGACGGCCTCGGTGAAGTCGCAGGTCCCGTCGCTGCCGTCGACCACCGGCGCGGTGGTCGCGTCATCGCCCGTCCCGCCCGTGGCGGTGATGTCGTCGTCGTCCCCGCCGAGGACGCCGGTGAACAGCAGCACCGCGCCGAGCACCACGACGGCGGCGATCGCGGCGAGGGTGATCCCCAGGTTGCGGCGCCGCTTCTGGGACTGCTCGGCGCGGCGCTCCAGCTGTCGCTGGAGGTGGCGCTGGGCGGCCTCGCGGCGCTGCTTGTTCGTGGGCACGGTGAGAACTCCTCGGGCGGGCGGCTGCTCGACGGGGGGCGGCGGGGCGCGGGGCGGGAGCCCGGCAGCCGGGCGCCGCACGGCGCGGTCGACGACGGAGTCTAGGTGGCCCAGCTGTCCGTTCCCTGGCACGGCCCGGCGAGGCAGGGGCGCCCGCGTAACCTGCACGGGTGCTCATCCGCTCGTTCCCCGCCGGTGCCTTCGGGACCAACTGCTACGCCGTCGCATCCGGCCCGGGGCAGGAGTGCGTCGTCGTCGATCCCGGCATGGACGCGGTCGAGCCGCTGGCCCGGATGCTGGCCGACGACGGGCTCAAGCCGGTCGCGGTCGTGCTCACCCACGGCCACCTGGACCACACGTTCTCCGTGCTCCCCGTGTGCGACGGGTACGACATCCCCGCCTACCTCCACCCGGACGACTTCGGCATGCTGTCCGACCCGGTGCGCTGGCACGGTCCGCAGCTGGCGCCGCTGCTGGGGGGCCTCCGGCTGCCCGATCCGAGCGACGTGAAGCGCCTGGACGACGGCGCGGTGCTCTCGCTGGCCGGCGTCGACCTGACCGTCCGGCACGCGCCGGGGCACACCCAGGGCTCGGTCATGTTCTCCCTCGATCTGGGCGAGGCTCCCGGCCTGCTCGCCGGCGACGTCCTGTTCGCGGGGTCGGTGGGCCGGGTCGACCTGCCCGGTGGGTCGTGGGACGCGATGCTGACCTCGCTGCGCGACGTCGTCCTGCCGCTGGACGACGAGACCGTCGTGCTGCCCGGGCACGGGCCGGCCACGACCATCGGCCGTGAGCGGGCGACGAACCCGTACCTGGCCGAGGCCGCCGCCGAGCCGAAGGGCCGGGGTCTCTGATGTCCGACCTGACCGCGCCGAAGGGCTCGTTCGACACGCTGCCGCCGGATTCCGCCCGCTTCCTCGCCGTCCGCGACACGCTCACCGCGCCGCTGCGGCGGGCCGGGTACGGCTACATCGAGACACCGGCGTTCGAGGACACGGCCGTCTTCGCCCGCGGGGTGGGGGAGTCCACCGACGTCGTCCAGAAGGAGATGTACACCTTCACCGACCGCGGTGGCCGCTCGCTGACCCTGCGCCCGGAGCTCACCGCGGGCCTGATGCGCGCCTTCATCGAGCACCGCCTGTACTCCGGCGCGCTGCCGGTCAAGCTCTGGAGCGTGGGCTCGGCGTTCCGCTACGAGCGCCCGCAGGCCGGTCGCTACCGGCACTTCACCCAGGTCGACTGCGAGGCCCTCGGCGTCGACGACCCGGCGCTGGACGCCGAGGTGGTGGCCCTCGGGGCGCAGGGGTTCCGCGACCTGGGGCTCACCGACTTCGAGCTGCAGCTGACCTCGCTGGGGGACGACACCTGCCGGCCGCAGTACCGCGAGCTGCTGGTGGCGTACCTGGCGAAGCTGGACCTGGACGACGAGACCCGGCGGCGCGCGGAGATCAACCCCCTGCGGGTGCTGGACGACAAGCGGCCCGAGGTGCAGGCGCAGCTCGGCGACGCACCGCTCATGGCCGACCACCTGTCGGACTCCACGAAGGCGCACTACGACGCCGTGCGGCAGCACCTCACCGACCTCGGGGTGACCTGGACCGAGGCGCCGCGGCTGGTGCGCGGGCTGGACTACTACACGAAGACGACGTTCGAGTTCGTCCACTCCGGGCTGGGTGCGCAGTCGGCGATCGGCGGCGGCGGCGGGTACGCCGGGCTGTCCGCCGCGCTCGGCGGCCCCGACCTGCCGGGTATCGGCTACGCCGTGGGGGTGGACCGCACGCTGCTGGCGGTGCGGGCCGAGGGGCTCGACATCGGTGCGGCCCCGGGCGTGCAGGCCTTCGTGGTGCCGCTGGGTGCCGAGGCCAAGCGGCTGGCCGTCGGGCTGGTCGGGCAGCTGCGCCAGGCCGGGGTCGCGGCCGACACCGTCTACGGCGACCGCGGGCTCAAGGGCGCGATGAAGGCCGCCGACCGGTCGGGCGCCTCGCACATCGTGGTCATCGGCGAGCGCGATCTCGCCGAGGGCGTCGGGCAGCTGAAGGACATGCGCACCGGGGAGCAGACCGCCGTCCCGGTATCTGAGCTGTTCGACGCGCTGCGCCGTGCGACGGTGGGGGAGTGATGGAGAAGCGGCCGCTCGGGCGCACCGGTGCCGAGGTCGGCGTCGTCGGGCTGGGCACCTGGCAGCTGGGTGGCGACTGGGGCGACGTCTCGGAGGACGACGCCGCCGACGTGCTGGACGCCGCGCTCGACGCGGGCGTGGACCTGCTCGACACCGCCGACGTCTACGGCGACGGGCGCTCGGAGGAGCGCATCCGCAAGGCACTGGCCCCGCGGTCGGACCGCCCGTTCGTGGCGACGAAGGCCGGCCGCCGGGCCGACCCGTTCACGGCCGAGCAGTACACGCCGGCGTCCCTGCGCGCGTGGATCGACCGGTCGCGTCGCAACCTCGGCGTCGACACCCTGGACCTGGTGCAGCTGCACTGCCCGCCGCCGGCCGTCTACTCCGATCAGCGGGTCCACGACGCGCTCGACTCGTTCGTCGAGGACGGCGCCATCGCCGCCTACGGCGTCTCGGTGGAGACGGTCGCCGAAGGGCTCACCGCTCTCGAGCACCCCGGCGTCGCGAGCATCCAGGTCATCCTCAACATCTTCCGGCGCGAGCCGCTGGAGGAGCTGGTGCCCGCCGCGGCCCGCGCGGGAGTCGGCGTCCTGGCGCGTGTGCCGCTGGCCAGCGGGCTGCTCACCGGGAAGTACGACGAGTCGACGACGTTCCCCGCCAACGACCACCGGAACTTCAACCGCGGCGGCGAGGCCTTCGACGTGGGCGAGACCTTCGCCGGGGTGCCCTTCGACGTCGGCGTCGCCGCGGCCCGCGAGGTCGCCGCCATCGCCGGCGACGTCGAGACCTCCGCCTTCGCGCTGCGCTGGGTGATCGACCAGCCCGGGGTCACCGCCGTGATCCCCGGCGCCCGCAACGTGGCGCAGGTGCGGGGCAACGTCGCCGCGGCCGCGCTGCCGCCCCTCACCGACGCCCAGCTCTCCGACCTCGAGCGGCTGTACGACGAGCGCCTCCGCGCGCACGTGCACGGCCGCTGGTAACCGCCCCACCCGCTTTCCACCCGCCCCACCGCCCACTGAAAGGCACCTCCCTTGTTGCGCACCCACGACGCCGGCACGCTCCGGGCGTCCGACGCCGGCACCACCGTCACCCTCGCCGGCTGGGTGGCCCGCCGCCGCGACCACGGCGGCGTGGTCTTCCTCGACCTGCGCGACGCCTCCGGCTACGTGCAGGTCGTCGTCCGCGAGGAGGAGGCGCACCACCTCCGCAACGAGTACTGCGTGCGCGTGACCGGTGAGGTCCGCACCCGGCCCGAGGGCAACGAGAACCCGGAGCTGCCGACCGGCGGGATCGAGGTCGTGGCGGCCGGTGTCGAGGTGCTCAGCCAGTCCGACCCGTTGCCGTTCCCCATCGACGACCACGTCGAGGTCGGCGAGGAGTCCCGGCTGCGCCACCGCTACCTCGACCTGCGCCGCAGTGGACCGGCCGCCGCGATGCGGCTGCGCAGCGAGGTGAACCGGGCGGCCCGCGAGGTGCTGCACGACGAGGGCTTCCTCGAGATCGAGACACCGACCCTCACCCGGTCCACCCCCGAGGGTGCCCGCGACTTCCTGGTGCCCGTGCGACTGCAGCCCGGCAACTGGTACGCGTTGCCGCAGTCCCCCCAGCTGTTCAAGCAGCTGCTGATGGTCGGTGGCATGGAGCGCTACTACCAGATCGCCCGCTGCTACCGCGACGAGGACTTCCGCGCCGACCGGCAGCCGGAGTTCACGCAGCTCGACATCGAGATGAGCTTCGTCGAGCAGGACGACGTCATCGCCGTCGGCGAGCGGATCGTCGCCGCCCTGTGGGCGCTCGTGGGCGTCGAGGTCCCGCTCCCGATCCCGCGCATCACCTACGCCGAGTCCATGCGCCGCTACGGCAACGACAAGCCGGACCTGCGCTTCGGCTGGGAGCTGGTCGAGTGCACGGAGTACTTCGCCGACACGCCGTTCCGCGTGTTCCAGGCGCCCTACGTCGGGGCGGTCGTCATGCCGGGCGGTGCCTCGCAGGCGCGCAGGCAGCTCGACGCCTGGCAGGACTTCGCCAAGCAGCGGGGCCACCGGGGGCTGGCCTACGTGCTGGTGCAGGAGGACGGCTCGCTCACCGGGCCGGTCGCCAAGAACCTGTCGGAGACCGAGCTGGCCGGCCTCGCTGCCCACGTCGGTGCCTCACCCGGCGACTGCGTCTTCTTCGCGGCGGGCGAGGCGTCGTCGGCCCGCGGCCTGCTGGCTGCCGCACGGCTGGAGATCGGCGCGCGCTGCGGGCTGATCGACGAGAGCCGCTGGGAGTTCGTCTGGGTCGTCGACGCCCCGCTGTTCGAGCCGGCGGGAGAGAGCGGTGACGTGGCCGTCGGCGGGGGCGCGTGGACCGCGGTGCACCACGCGTTCACCTCCCCGAAGCCGGAGTGGATCGACCGCTTCGAGTCCGACCCCGGCAACGCGCTCGCCTACGCCTACGACATCGTCTGCAACGGCAACGAGATCGGCGGTGGTTCGATCCGTATCCACCGCAAGGACGTGCAGCAGCGCGTGTTCGACCTCATGGGCATCGGGCCCGAGGAGGCGCAGGAGAAGTTCGGCTTCCTGCTCGACGCCTTCTCCTACGGGCCGCCGCCGCACGGCGGCATCGCCTTCGGCTGGGACCGTGTCGTCATGCTGCTCGCCGGCGCGAACTCGCTCCGCGACGTCATCGCCTTCCCGAAGACAGGGGCCGGGTTCGACCCGCTGACCGGCGCGCCGACACCGATCACCGACGTCCAGCGGCGCGAGGCCGGCATCGACGCGCAGCCCGAGGAGCCGGCCCTCCCCGCAGCGCCCGGCTCCACCGGCCCGACGAAGTAGCCGACCGCCATGACGCTGCGCGCCCGCACCCTGCTCGGCCCCGGCCCGTCCAACCCGTACCCGGAGGCGCAGGCCGCGCTCGGCTTCCCGCTGCTCGGGCACCTGGACCCGCTGTTCCTGCAGGTGCTGGACGAGACGTCGGAGCGGCTGCGCCAGGTCTTCGGGACGGCGAACCGCCGCACGTTGCCGCTGTCGGCCACGGGCTCGGCGGGCATGGAGGCGGCCTTCGTCAACACGGTGGGTGCGGGCGACGTCGTCGTCGTCGCGGTCAACGGGCTGTTCGGGCAGCGCATGGTGGAGGTGGCCTCGCGCTGCGGCGCCGAGGTGGTCGCGGTCGAGCACGAGTGGGGGCAGCCGGTCGACGCCGCCCGCGTGCTCGACGCGCACCCGGCGCCGAAGCTGATCGCCGCGGTGCACGCGGAGACGTCGACCGGCGTGCTGTCGGACCTGGCGCCGCTGGCCGCCGGCAAGGGCGACGCGCTGCTGCTGGCCGACTGCGTCACCTCGCTCGGCGGCGTCCCCGTGCGGCTGGACGAGTGGGGCGTCGACCTCGCCTACTCCGGGTCGCAGAAGTGCCTGGGCGTCCCACCGGGGCTCGCGCCGTTCACCATCAACGACCGGGCATGGGAGCGGCGGATCGAGAAGCCGCAGAGCTGGTACCTCGACCTCGGGTTGCTGGGCGGCTACGCGGGTGAGGCGGCGGGCTCGGGGCGGACCTACCACCACACCGCGCCCACCGGCATGGTCGTCGCGCTGCACGCGGGGCTCGGCCGCATCCTCGAGGAGGGGCTGGACGCCGTCCACGCCCGGCACGCCGAGGCCGGCCGGATGCTGCACGCAGGGCTGGCCGAGCTGGGGCTGGAGCTCTTCGCCGCCGACGGGTCCCGGCTGCCCGAGCTGACGACGGTGAAGGTGCCCGACGGCGTGGACTCGGCGGCGGTGCGCGCCGAGCTGCTGGAGCGCTACGACCTGGAGATCGGGGCCGGCGCAGGTGCGTACGCGGCATCGGTGTGGCGGATCGGCCTCATGGGCCCGAACGCCGCACCCGGCAAGGTCGCCCTCGTCCTGGCCGCGCTGAAGGACGTCCTCCACCGCTGACCCTCCCCGCCTCGCGAGCTGCCGAGTGAGCAGTTGCGGCCGCTTCGTGCGGTGTGTCCGCGCGTGTCGCCGACCACAACCGCACACTCGGCGCTCACCACGTGGCGCCACGGCTCATGAGGGCTCGTCCGACCCGGTCGACGACGGTCCTCGGGCTCAGGTGCACGTGGCCGAGACGCACCAGGAGCCACCCGTCGGCGGCGGTCAGCGAATAGCGCTCGATGTCGCGACGCCACTGCTCCGGGTCGGCATGCTGCCGTCCCTCGTACTCGACCAGCACCTTCCAGTCGGGGTAACCGAGGTCGGCGTGTGCCACGACCCGTCCGCCGCGATCGAGCAGGGGCACCTGCGGCACGGGTGCGGGTAGGCCGGCGTCCCACAACCAGAACCGGACCAGGCTCTCCGGGCGCGACGCGGCCAACGGGGTGAGCTGGGACGCGAGTCTCCGGGCTCTGCTGACGCCACGGACGCCTCCGGCGCGCGCCAGTCGCTCGGCGAGCGCCCGGGCGTCCAGATGACCCTGTCGATACAGCGCGTCCCCGACGACGACGAGTTCGTCGGGTGCCAGCACGGCGGCGAGATCCAGCCAGGTCTGCGGCCCGCTCGTCAGCGGAAGCCCGGCCAGCACCGTTCTGTCCTGGGGGCCGAGGTCACGGACGTGCACCCGCATCCCGCGCCGGCGGGGCCGGTAGACGCCGGGCGGGACGGCGAACTCCATGGGTGACGAGGCGTCGACCGGAGCCCCGAGGATCGCCGCCGCGGTCCGGTGCGAAGCGAGCGCTTCCTCGGGCAGCACCTCGAGTGCCGCCCGGATGACGAACGGTGCCGTGGGGGGCACCGCCCGGGAGAGGTAAGCGCCCCGCGTGATGCGGACGCCGTCCGCGCGGCGTTCGGTGCGGGTCAGCTCGGCCACGTCGGCTGCCGCCCGGGTGTAGATCGGCGGTAGTCGGTGGTTGGTCACGAGCCGATGGTCGGGCCGGCGGCGGGCGGACGGCCCGACTGATCCGCACCGGTGGACAGCGGACGAGCCTGTGGATTGCGCGACTGAGCACTTGTGGTCGCCGGCGTCCGCGTGTCTGCGCGTGTCGCTGACCGCAACTGCCCATTCGGCGGAAGGGGGGCGGGGTCGAAGGGGGGCGGGGGAAGGGGGGCGGGGGAAGGGGGGAGCGGGTCAGGGGGTGCTGAGGCGGGCGAGCTGCTCGGGGGTGAGCTCGAGCGAGGCGGCGGCCGCCGAGTCCTGGATCGATGCGGCCCGCGAGGCGCCCGGGATGGGGACGACGACGTCGGCCTGGGCGAGGTGCCACGCCAGCGCCACCCGGTACACCGAGACGTCGAGCTCCGCGGCCACCTCGGCGAAGGCGGGCGCCTCCGCATCCAGCGAGCCGGCCGCACCCACCCCGCCGAACGGGCTCCACGGCAGGAAGGCCAGCCCGTGCGCAGCGCAGTGCGCCAGCTCGTCGGCCGAGTCCCGCCAGCCGGGCGAGAACTGGTTCTGCACCGCCACGAAGGCGTCGCCGACGATGGCGCGGGCGGCGTCGATCTGCGCGATGTCGGCGTTGGACACCCCGACCATCCGCACCAGCCCGTCGTCGGCCAGCTCGCGCAGCGCGCCCATCGAGTCCTCCCACGGCGTCGCCGGGTCGGGGCGGTGGTACTGGTACAGCCCGATCGCCTCCACCCCGAGCCGGCGCAGCGAGTCCTCGCACGCCCGGCGCAGGTAGGCCGGCGACCCGTCCAGCCCCCACGTCGTGCCCGACCGGGTGTGCCCGCCCTTGGTGGCCACGAGCACGTCCGCGGCACCGGGGCCGTAGGAGGCCAGCGCCTCGGCGACCAGGGACTCGTTGTGCCCGAACTCCGCCTCGTCCCGGGAGTAGGCGTCGGCGGTGTCGATCAGCGTCACCCCGGCGTCCAGGGCGGCGTGCACGACGCCGATCGCGTCGTCGCGGGAGGGCCGCGGGTCCTTCGTCGACAGGGGCATCGCCCCCAGGCCGATCGCGCTGACGGTCAGGTCTCCGATGCGTCGCTGTTCCACGGAGGCTGTCGTGCCCCACGGGTAGCGTCAGGAACCGTGAGCGGACAGGCGCGTGAGCATCGCAGCGAGGAACGAGCGAGGAGCGGAGCGCGCCGCGGAAGCGAACCGACGGTATGACGTCGCTGTTCGACCCCGCTCCCGACGAGGACGGCGTGCCCGTCGTCGACCCGGGTGCGCCGCTGGCGGTGCGCATGCGGCCGCGCGCGCTGGACGAGGTCGTCGGCCAGCAGCACCTGCTCGGTCCGCGCGCGCCCCTGCGCCGGCTGGTCGAGTCCGACGAACCGATGTCCCTGGTGCTCTACGGGCCGCCGGGCACCGGCAAGACCACCCTCGCGCACGTCATCTCGCTGGCCACCAAGCGTCAGTTCGTGCAGCTCTCGGCGCTGGACTCCGGCGTCAAGGAGGTGCGGGCGGTCATCCAGAGCGCCAAGCGCGAGCTGACCTTCTCCGGCCGCCGCACGGTGCTGTTCATCGACGAGGTCCACCGCTTCTCCAAGACCCAGCAGGACAGCCTGCTCTCGGCGGTCGAGGACCGCATCGTCAGCCTCATCGCGGCCACGACCGAGAACCCCTTCTTCTCCGTGGTCAGCCCGCTGCTCTCCCGCAGCCTGGTGCTGGCGCTGCAGCCGCTGGAGGACGACGACGTCCGCACCCTGCTGCACCGCGCGCTCACCAGCGACCGCGGGCTCGACGGCGCCGTCACCCTGGACGCGGAGGCCGAGGAGCACCTGGTCCGGATCGCCGGCGGGGACGGGCGCAAGGCGCTCACCGCCCTGGAGTCCGGCGCCGGGGCGGCGCAGGCGGTGGGCGCGACGGAGATCGACCTGGCCACGCTGGAGACCGCCGTCGCCCAGGCCGCGGTGCGCTACGACCGGCAGGGCGACCAGCACTACGACGTCGCCAGCGCGCTGATCAAGAGCATCCGCGGCAGCGACGTCGACGCCGCGATGCACTACCTGGCCCGCATGGTCGAGGCGGGGGAGGACCCCCGCTTCATCGCCCGCCGGCTGGTCATCTCCGCCAGCGAGGACATCGGCCTGGCCGACCCCACCGCCCTGCCGCTCGCGGTGGCCGCGATGCAGGCGGTGCAGATGATCGGGATGCCCGAGGGGCACTTCCCGCTGGCGCAGGCCGTCGTCCACCTGGCCACCGCGCCGAAGTCCGACGCGGTCACGAAGGCGATGGGGGAGTCGGTCGCCGACGTGCGCAAGGGCCTGGCCGGTCCGGTGCCGCCGGGGCTGCGGGACGGGCACTACGCCGGAGCGAAGAAGCTCGGCCACGCCCAGACCTACGTCTACCCGCACAGCCATCCCGACGGCGTCGTCCCGCAGCAGTACCCGCCGGACGCGCTGGTGGGGAAGGACTACTACCGACCCACCGGCCGGGGCGCGGAGGCACGGCTGGGCGAACGGCTGGCCAAGCTGCGGGCGATCCTGCGGCGCGCCCGCTGACGGGACTGCCGATGGAGGAGCGGGGACGCGGAACGCATCCAGCGGCCCCGCGACTACGCTGACCACTCCGCCCACCGGGTCCACCCGGCAGCGCCAGGCGGTCAGCCGGTCGCCGAGACCCCCAGACGAGGAGCACGTGTGTCCGCAGGAGAGATCGCCGGGCTGGTCGCAGCCGGTGCGTTGGTGCTGCTGGTGGTGCTGGTCGCCGTCCCGCTGCTCAAGCTCGGCCGCACGCTGGACGAGACCACGCTGACGATCCGGCAGGTCCGCGAGCAGAGTGCGCCGATCCTGAGCCAGGCCAGCACCACGGTGACCCACGTGAACAGCAACCTCGAGCGGGTCGACGACATCACGGGCAACGCCGCCAACGTGTCCAGCAACGTCGCCGCCCTGACCAGCGTCGTCGCCGCGACGCTGGGCAGCCCGCTGATCAAGGTCGCCGCGTTCTCCTACGGCGTGCGCAGCGCGACGAAGAAGAAGCGCGAGGGCGAGGCGCTCGCCGACGCCGCGCGCCGTGACAAGGAAGCGCGCCGCGCCCGTCGCGCCGCCCGGCGGACCGTCTGATGCGCCGGCTGTTCTGGCTGGCCATGGGCGTCACCATCGGCGCCCTCGTCGTCCGCAAGCTGGGCCGCGCCGCCGAGAAGATGACCCCCGCGGGCATCGGCGCCTCGATCGCCGAGGGGCTGCGCGACCTGGCCGACGCCATCGGCGACTTCGGCGCCGACATCCGCGACGCCATGGCCGAGCGCGAGCAGGAGCTGCGCGCGGGCACGGGGCTCGACGCCCCGCTGCCGACAGCCGACCAGGTCCAGCTGCCCGGTAGCCGCGGGGCGCACGCCTCCGACGGCTGACGCCCCTCGCGGGTGCCCTACCGCGCACCCGACAACGCAGAACTGAGTAGAGCCTGATGCAGACCGCCGAGATCCGCCGCCGCTTCCTGGAGCACTTCGCCCAGCGCGGCCACACCGTCGTCCCCAGCGCGTCGCTGGTGTCGCCGGACCCCTCGCTGCTGTTCACCGTGGCCGGCATGGTGCCGTTCATCCCGTACCTGACCGGCCGCGAGCCGGCGCCGTTCCCGCGGGCCACCAGCGTGCAGAAGTGCGTGCGCACCCTCGACATCGAGGAGGTGGGCAAGACCACCCGCCACGGCACGTTCTTCCAGATGAACGGCAACTTCTCCTTCGGCGACTACTTCAAGGACGGCGCGATCGAGCACGCCTGGCAGCTGCTCACCGGCCCGGTCGCCGACGGTGGGCTCGGCTTCGACCCCGACCGGCTCTGGGTCACCGTCTACCTGGACGACGACGAGGCGGCCGAGGCCTGGGCGCGCATCGCGGGCCTGCCGGTCGAGCGGATCCAGCGGCTGGGCAAGAAGGACAACTACTGGCACACGGGAGCCGCCGGCCCCGGTGGCCCGTGCTCGGAGATCTACTACGACCGCGGCCCGGAGTTCGGCCCCGAGGGCGGCCCGCTGGTCGACACCGCCGGCGACCGGTTCCTCGAGATCTGGAACCTCGTCTTCATGCAGTACGAGCTCACCGACGTCCGGAGCAAGGAGGAGTTCACGGTCGTCGGCGAGCTGCCGAACAAGAACATCGACACCGGCATGGGCCTGGAGCGGGTCGCCTTCCTGCTCCAGGGCGTCGACAACATGTACGAGATCGACGAGGTCGCGCCCGTGCTGCGCCGCGCCGCCGAGCTCGCCGGGGTCACGTACGGCAAGGACCGGGACGCCGACGTCCGCCTGCGCGTGGTCGCCGACCACGTCCGCAGCGGCCTGATGCTCATCGGCGACGGCGTCACGCCCGGTAACGAGGGCCGTGGCTACATCCTGCGCCGGCTGCTGCGCCGCGCCGTCCGCTCGATGAAGCTGCTGGGCGTCGAGGAGGCCACGCTGCCGGAGCTGCTGCCGGTGTCCCGCGACGCCATGAGCGCCAGCTACCCCGAGCTGGCCACCGACTTCGCCCGCATCTCCGCGGTCGCCTACGCCGAGGAGGAGGCGTTCCGCCGCACCCTCACCTCCGGCACGGCGCTGTTCGACACCGCCGTCGCCGCGGCCAAGGGCGCCGGGACGCCGTCCCTCACCGGGGAGCAGGCGTTCTCCCTGCACGACACCTACGGCTTCCCGATCGACGTCACCCTCGAGATGGCCGCCGAGCAGGGCGTGACCGTCGACGAGGCGGGCTTCCGCGCGCTCATGACCGAGCAGCGCGACCGGGCCCGTGCCGACGCCCGCGCCAAGCGCACCGGCTCGGTCGACGTCCTGGCCTACCGGCAGCTGCTGGCCGAGCACGGGCCGACCGACTGGCAGGCCTACGAGACCCTGCGCACCGACTCCCGCGTCCTCGGCGTCGTCACCGAGGGGGAGGGTGCCGAGGTCGCCGCTCCGGGCGAGATCGTGCGCGTCGTCCTCGACCGCACCCCCTTCTACGCCGAGTCCGGTGGGCAGGTCGCGGATGCGGGCCTCCTCACCTGGGACGGCGGCCGCGCCGAGGTCATCGACGTGCAGCGCCCGGTCAAGGGCCTGGTGGCTCACCAGGTGCGGGTCCTGGAGGGTGAGCTGCGCCAGGGTGCCGAGCTCACCGCCGAGGTCGACCGCGAGTGGCGGGTGTCGGCCTGCCAGGCGCACTCGGGCACGCACGTGGTGCACGCCGCCCTGCGGCAGGTGCTCGGCCCGCAGGCGCTCCAGTCGGGGTCGTACAACCGGCCCGGCTACCTGCGGCTGGACTTCGCCTGGCAGGGCGCGCTCAGCGCCCAGCAGCGCACCGACATCGAGGACGTCGCCAACGCCGCCGTCCGGGCCGACCACGCCGTCTCGGCCTCCTGGATGACGCTGCCGGAGGCCCGGGAGTTCGGGGCGCTGGCGCTGTTCGGAGAGACCTACGGCGAGCAGGTCCGCGTGGTGGAGATCGGCGGCCCGTGGTCGCGCGAGCTCTGCGGTGGGACCCACGTCCGGGGCAGCGCGCAGATCGGCACGCTGGCGCTGACCGGCGAGTCGTCGGTCGGTTCCGGGTCGCGGCGCGTCGAGGCGGTCGTGGGCCTCGAAGGCTTCCGCTACCTCGCCCGCGAGCGCGACCTGGTCCGCCAGCTGGCCGAGCTGCTCAAGACCCCGCAGGACGGCCTGGTCGAGCGGGTCGGCGGCATGCTGTCGCGGCTGCGCGACGTCGACCGGGAGCTCGCCGAGCTACGGGGGCAGCAGACTCTCGCGGCCGCCGGCCAGCTGGCCGCCGCCGCGCAGGACGTCGGCGGAGTCGCCGTCGTGACCGGCGCGCCTGCGGGCCTCGCCGGCGGCGACCTGCGCACCCTGGCCCTCGACGTCCGCGGCCGGCTGGGCGAGCGCCCCGCGGTCGTGCTGCTGGCGTCGGAGTCCGGTGGCAAGGTGGCCCTCGTGGCGGCACTCAACCCGGCCGCCCTGGCGCAGGGGCTGTCGGCCAACGACGTGTTGAAGGCCGCGGCGGGTCCCGTCGGCGGTCGAGGTGGCGGAAAGGCCGACGTCGCCCAGGGGGGCGGCACCGACGCGGCGGGTATCCCCGCTGCGCTGCAGGCCGGCGAGCAGGCGGTTGCGACCGCCACTGGGAGGTGAGCACCGTGCCCACGACCGAGGACAACGGTTCCGACTACAACCCCGACGACACCGGTCCGGTCGGCAAGCGGCGGCGCGAGCTGCCCGCCGTGCCGCCCGCACGGCCGCGTCCGGTGGCGGGCCAGCCGACCCATCACCCGACGACGGAGATCGACCTCAGCCAGGGGTTCCCGCCGGTGTCGAACGAGACCAGCGAGATCGACCTGTCCGGTGGCTGGCCGGCGCACCTCAAGGTGCCGCCGAAGCCCACGCCCGGTGGCGCCGCGAGCGGGCGGGTGCTCGGTGTCGACGTCGGCACCGTGCGGGTGGGGCTGGCGCTCTCCGACCCGACCGGCACGCTGGCCAGCCCCCTGGAGACCCTCCGCCGGGCCAAGGACCAAGCGGACCTCGACCGCATCGCCGCGCTGGTCGCGGAACACGAGGTGGCCGAGGTGGTCGTGGGGGAGCCGAGGCACCTGTCAGGTGCGTCGGGCGCCTCCGCCGAGGACGCGGCCGCATACTCCCAGGCGCTGGCCGACCGGATCTCGGACGTGCCGGTGTACCTGATCGACGAGAGGCTCTCGACCGTGACCGCAGCAGCTCACCTGCGTCAGGGCGGCATCGACAGCCGCAATCAGCGTTCGGTGATCGACCAGGCCGCGGCCGTGGTCATCCTGCAGCAGTACCTGGACAGCCGGCGGGCACGGTCGTGACCGTGCCCGGTGGCCCGGGCGGGCGGGGTCGACACTCCGCCGGCGACGGCACCGGCGGCTTCCCGTCCTCACCCTGGAACGCCGGCGGTCCGCCGCCGGTGCCCGGCGCACCTGGGCTGCCCTCCGTCGGCTTCGGTCCCGGCCACGGTGCCGACGGGCCCGCGCGGCCCCGCTCCGAGCCCCGGACCGACGCCGGCGCACCGACCGGCGGTGTCCCCGGCGGGACGGACCGGCGCGACGACTCCACCGGGCCGCTGCCCGAGCCCGCGCGGTGGACCTACGGCTCCACCGAGCACCCCGGTCACCCGAGTGCCCGTCTCGGGGGCGGGGACGACGCCCCCGACGTCCCCGACGCCCCCGACGCCCCCGACGGCCCCGGCCGGTCCGGTGGCGGAGGGCGCCCCGACGGCCGGCACCCCTCCGGTCCGCTCCCGCCGAGGCCCGCGGGTGTCTGGGGCCGGCTCCAGCCGCGCCCTACCGGCCCGGCCGACGACGACGATGCGACGGTCGCCCAGCCGTTCGGCCCGGCCGCGGCCGCGTACGACGACCGGCACGACGAGGACCAGCACGACGAGAACCGGCACGACGAGGACCAGCACGACGCGGACCGGCACGACGCGGATCAGCATGACGACGAGCACGGCGATGCGCAGCACCCGCCGGAGGGCGACACGGAGTCCTGGGACCGCACCGGCGGACTGGACGTGATCGGCGCGCACGTCGATGACGACGCCCCCCGCCGGGGCCGGTGGGGCCGCCGGACCCGCGGGCCGGACGCCGGTGGCGTCGCGCCTGGCGCCGGCGCCGTCGGCGACGACCACGTCGGGACCCACGACCAGCTCCTGCCGGACGAGACCGGGCGTCTCGAGCACCTCGAGGACGACGATCTCGCCGGCGACCACGACGGTGCGGTGCCGGTCGCCTACGGCCGGGGCGGGGAGCGCCGTCGCCGGCGCCGGCCCTGGGCCGTGCTGCTCAGCCTGCTCGTGCTCGGCGGGCTGGTGGTGGGCATCGTGCTCGGCGTGCAGGCGCTGCTGGGCCTGACCGCCGCCGAGGACTACTCCGGTGCCGGCACCGGCAGCGTGGAGATCCGCGTCGAGGAGGGCGACACCCTCAGCGAGATCGCCCGCACGCTGGTCGACGCCGACGTGATCGCCTCGACCCGCCCGTTCGTGGATGCTGCCGAGGGGCGTCCCGAGGCGACCGGCATCCAGCCCGGTCTCTACGGTCTCCGGTCCCAGATGAGCGGCGAGCAGGCCCTGGACATGCTCCTCGGGTCCGACTCCCGTCTGGTGTCCCGGGTGACCGTGCCCGAGGGCCTCACCGTCGAGGCGACCCTGGAGACCATCGCCGCGGAGACGGGGCGGCCGATCGAGGAGCTGCAGGCGGCGGCGGCAGACCTCCCCGCGCTGGGGCTGCCGGCCTACGCCGGCGGTCAGCTGGAGGGCTACCTCTTCCCGGCCACCTACGACGTCGATCCCGGCCAGACGTCGGCCGAGATCCTGCGCATGATGGTGGACCAGTTCTCCGCGGTCGCCGCGCGGCTGCAGCTCGTGGAGCGGGCTGCCGCGCTCGGGCTCTCCCCGGAGGACGTCGTCACCGTCGCCTCGATGATCCAGTCCGAGACCCGGCTGGACGAGGAGCGCCCCGACGTGGCACAGGTGATCTACAACCGGCTGGAGCAGGGCGTACGGCTCGGCATCGACGCCACGCTGGCCTACGGGCTGGACAAGAGCGGGAACGAGCTGACGGTCGCCGACCTGCAGTCCGACAACCCCTACAACACCAGGACCCAGGACGGGCTCCCGCCGACGCCGATCAGTTCCCCCGGGGAGGCGAGCCTGGAGGCGGCGCTGGCGCCCAGCTCCGGAGATCTCCTGTACTACGTGCTGGAGCGCGCCGACGGGCAGCACTTCTTCACCGCCGACTACGCCGAGTTCCTGGCTGCGCGGCAGCGGTGCGCCGAGGCCGACCTCGGCTGCGGTGGCTGACGGCAGAGTGGCTGACGGCAGAGTGGCTGACGGCAGGGTGGCTGGGGGCACGGGAGCGGGCGGCTCGGTGACGGGCGGTCCCCGGCGGGCTGCGGTCCTCGGGCGACCGGTCTCGCACTCGCTGTCCCCGCTGCTGCACCGGGCGG
>JBELIQ010000014.1:40410-113433 GCA_042090795.1 Blastococcus sp.
GCGGTCCTCGGGCGACCGGTCTCGCACTCGCTGTCCCCGCTGCTGCACCGGGCGGCCTACGCGGCCCTCGGGCTCGACGACTGGAGCTACGACGCGCTGGACGTCGGGGCCGAGGACCTGCCCGACCTGCTCGCCGGCCTGGACGAGGAGTGGCGCGGCTTCTCGGTGACCATGCCGTGCAAGCAGGCGGCGGTGGACGTCGCCGACCGGGTGGAGCCGCTCCCGCGGCTGCTCCACGCCGCCAACACCCTGGTCCGCGAACCCGGCGGCTGGCGGGCGGAGAACACCGATGTCGCAGGCATCGGCACCGCCCTGCAGGTCGCCGGCGTGGCGTCGGTCGACCGGGCCGCCGTCCTCGGTGCCGGGGGCACGGCCGCGGCCGCCGCCGTCGCGCTGGCCTCGCTGGGCGCACGGCACGTCGACGTGGTGGTCCGCGACCCCGCGCGCGCCGCGGACCTCGTCCGCGTGCTCGACGTCCTGCAGGTGCCGGTGACCGTCTCCGCGCTCGACGGTGCGGAGGTGGATGCGCCGGTCGTGGTGAGCACCGTCCCGGTGGCCGGCCAGCCGGCGGTCAGCGCCCTGTCGTGGCGGGCCGGGCAGACCGTGCTGGACGTGCTCTACGCCCCCTGGCCGACGCCGCTGGCCGAGCGGGTGACCGCCGCCGGCGGAACGGTGATCGGCGGGGCCGAGGTGCTGTTCTGGCAGGCGACCGTGCAGGTCGAGTTGATGACGGGCCTCCCGGCGCCGATCGCGGAGATGCGCCGCGCCCTGGACGCCGCGCTCGCCGTGCGCTGAGCGCGGGCCCGGGTGGAGCTGTCCCGGCCGGCGCTGGCCGTCGGTGTGCTGGTGGTCGCGGTGGTGGCGGGGCCGTGGCTGGCGCGCGTCGCCGTCCGGCTGGCCGCCCGCGACGACGCGGTGCTGCCCACCCCGCTGCGGACGGCGGTGATGACCGCCGTCCTGGCCGCGCTGCTGGCCGGGGCGGGGGAGCTGACGGGGCTGCGGCCGGCCACGGCTGCCCTGGCCTGGGCCGCCGGGGCCGCGGTGGTGCTGGGGGCGACCGACCTGATCGGCCACCGCCTGCCCGACCGGGTCACCTACCCCGCCTACGCCGTGTGCTCCGCCGCGCTGCTGGCCGACGCCGCGGTGCACGGGACCTGGGGTGCGCTGCTCACCGCCGGTGCCGCCGGCGCGACGGCGCTCCTCGTCGGGGGGCTCGGCTGGTTGGTCTCCCCCCAGGGGCTCGGGCTGGGGGACGTGAAGCTGCTCGGCCTCCTGGGACTGCTCCTCGGCTGGTTCGGCTGGGGCGTGCTCATGGCCGGGGTGTTCCTCGGCCTGCTCACCGGCGCGGCGCTGTCGGTCGTCCTGCTGCTCACCCGCCGGGCGGGGTGGCGGACCGCGATCCCGTTCGGCCCCCCGCTGCTGGCCGGCGGCGTGCTGGCCCTCGCGCTGGGCGCGGTCCCGCCCGGCTGAGGCCGGCCCCGTCCGGAGGCCCGCCCCGAGCCTGCGAGGGGGAAGAGGAACGGGGTCCTTCTAGGATCGGGTGCATGTTGCGCTGGTTGACCGCAGGGGAATCGCACGGTCAGCAGCTCACCGCGATCCTGGAGGGCCTGCCCGCCGGCGTCGAGGTGCAGACCACCGATCTCGACCGCGAGCTGGCCCGCCGCCGGCTGGGTCACGGCCGCGGCGCCCGGATGTCCTTCGAGCAGGACGAGGTCACCCTCACCGGCGGGGTCCGGCACGGCCGCACGCAGGGCGGCCCCATCGCGGTGCAGGTGGGCAACACCGAATGGCCCAAGTGGTCGACGGTCATGTCGGCCGACCCGGTGGACGCCGAGGTCCTCGAGGGCCAGGCCCGCAACGCGCCGCTGACCCGCCCGCGCCCCGGTCACGCGGACCTCGCGGGCATGCAGAAGTACGGCTTCGACGACGCCCGCCCGGTGCTCGAGCGGGCGAGTGCCCGCGAGACCGCGGCCCGTGTCGCGCTGGGTGCCATCGCGCAGGCCTTCCTGCAGCAGGCGCTCGGTGTCTCCGTGGTCAGCCACGTCGTCGCCATCGGCCCGGTCACCGCGCCCGACGGTCTGCTGCCCGGCCCCGGGGACAACCCGGCCATCGACGAGGACCCGGTCCGCTGCGCCGACCCCGCCACCAGCGCCGCGATGGTCGCCGAGATCGACGACGTCCGGAAGAGCGGCGACACCCTCGGCGGCGTCATCGAGGTCGTCGTCCACGGCCTGCCCCCGGGCCTGGGCAGCCATGTCCATTGGGACCGGCGGCTGGACTCCCGCCTGGCCGGCGCGCTCATGGGCGTGCAGTCGGTGAAGGCCGTCGAGGTCGGCGACGGGCTGGAGACCGCCCGGCGCCGCGGCTCGGTCGCGCACGACGAGATCGACCTGACCGGTGCGCCGGGCGGCGAGCAGCGCGTGCAGCGGCGCACCGACCGTGCCGGGGGCATCGAGGGCGGCATGACCAACGGCGAGGTGCTGCGGGTGCGGGCGGCGATGAAGCCGATCTCCACGGTGCCCCGCGCGCTGGCCACCATCGACACCGCGACGCTGGAGCCCGCGGTCGCCATCAACCAGCGCAGCGACGCCTGTGCCGTGCCCCGCGGCTCGGTGGTCATGGAGGCGATGGTGGCGCTGGTGCTCGCCGACGCCGTGCTGGAGAAGTTCGGCGGCGACTCGGTCGCCGAGACCCGCCGGAACGTCCAGGCCTACCTCGACGCCCTCCCGCTCCGGTGACGGATCCGGTCACGGGTCCGGGGACCGGTCCGCTGCTGGTGCTGGTCGGACCGCCGGCGTCGGGCAAGACGACGGTGGGGACGGCGGTCGCCGGCGCGCTGGGCGTGGGGTTCCGCGACAGCGACCGGGACGTCGAGGAGCAGACCGGCACCACGGTGGCCGATCTGTTCGTCCAGCAGGGCGAACCGCACTTCCGCGCGCTGGAGCGGGCGGCGGTGGCCCGTGGGCTCGCCGAGCACGAGGGCGTGCTGGCGCTCGGTGGCGGTGCGGTCATCGACCCCTCCACCCGGGAGCTGCTCGTCGCCCACGGCCGGGCCGGTGGGCGGGTGGTGTGGCTGGACGTCGACCTGCACTCCGCGGCGAAGCGCGTCGGCCTCTCCCGCGACCGGCCACTGCTGGCGATCAACCCCCGCGCCATGCTGCGCTCGATGCTCGAGGACCGCGCCCCGCTGTACCGCGAGGTGGCCACCGGCACGGTGTCGACCAGCGACCGCACCACGGACGACGTCGTCGCCGACGTGCTCGCGCTGATCCAGGGGAGGGACGCCCGATGAGGCAGGTGCAGGTGCCGGGCGAGCGGCCCTACGAGGTGCTGATCGGTCCGGGCGCGCAGGCGCGCCTCGGGCTGGTCCTCGACGGCACCGCCAAGGCCGTCGTCGTGCACGCGCCCCCGCTGCAGGCGGCCGCCGGCGCGGCGGTCGAGACACTGCAGACCGCCGGGATCGCCGCCGAGGCGATCGTCGTCCCCGACGGCGAGGCGGCCAAGACCGCGGACGTGGCCGCCGGCGCGTGGGAGCAGTTCGGCCGGCTCGGGCTGACCCGCACCGACGCCGTCGTCGGCCTGGGCGGGGGAGCGGTGACCGACCTGGCCGGCTTCCTCGCCGCCACCTGGGCGCGCGGCGTGCGCGTGGTGCAGGTGCCCACCAGCCTGCTCGGCATGGTCGACGCCGCCGTGGGCGGGAAGACCGGCATCAACACCTCGGCGGGCAAGAACCTGGTCGGCGCGTTCCACCCGCCCGCCGCCGTGCTCGCCGACACCGACGCCCTGGCCGGGCTGCCCGAGGCGGAGTTCCGCTCCGGGCTGGCCGAGGTGGTCAAGTGCGGCTTCATCGCCGACGGCGAGATCCTGCGGCTGCTGACCGAGGACCCCACCGGTCGCCGGGACACCGAGGAGCTCATCACCCGCGCCGTCCAGGTGAAGGCCGACGCCGTGGGTGCGGACCTGCGCGACACCGGCGTTCGCGAATTCCTGAACTACGGGCACACGCTGGGCCACGCGATCGAGCGGATCGAGGACTTCGGCTGGCGGCACGGCGAGGCGGTCGCGGTCGGCATGGTGTTCGCCGCCGAGCTCGCCGGGCAGGCCGGTCTGCTGACGCCGGCGGAGGTCGCGCAGCACCGTGAGCTGATCGCCGCCATGGGCCTGCCGACGACGTACCGCGGCGACTGGGCGCAGCTGCAGGAGGTCATGCGGGTGGACAAGAAGGCCCGCGGCGCGACGCTGCGCTTCGTCGTCCTCGACGGCGTCGGCACCCCCCGGATCCTGACCGGCCCCGAGCAGTCCTGGCTGGACGCCGCCTGGGCGGCCGTGTCCGCCACCCACCCCGCCGCCCCGTCGAACGGAGACGACGCATGACGATCCAGGTCCTCAACGGAGCCAACCTCGGCCGGCTGGGCACGCGCGAGCCGGAGAT
Source organism: Blastococcus sp. (assembly GCA_042090795.1). GTDB lineage: Bacteria > Actinomycetota > Actinomycetes > Mycobacteriales > Geodermatophilaceae > Blastococcus. The sequence continues at coordinate 44,843 of JBELIQ010000014.1, forward strand.
CTACGGCTCGACGACGTACGCCCAGCTCGTCGACGTCATCGGGACGACGGCGCGCGAGCTCGAGCTGGACGTGCAGGTGCGCCAGACCGACGACGAGGCCGAGCTGCTGCGGTGGATCCACGAGGCCACCGATGCCGGCCACCCCGTGGTCCTCAACCCGGCGTCCTGGTCGCACACCTCGGTGGCGCTGCACGACGCCCTCGCCGCGCTGAACTCCCCGCTGGTGGAGGTGCACATCAGCAACATCCACAAGCGCGAGCCGTTCCGGCACCACTCCTACGTCTCCGCCGTGGCCGACGGCGTCATCGCCGGGCTCGGCATCGAGGGCTACGTGCTGGCGCTGCAGTGGATGGCGCTGCGGGGCCACCGGTGAGCGTCGCCGGGGAGGTGGCGCGGGTGACCAGCACGATGCGGCGCCGGGATGCGCTGCGGGCGACCGCCGCCGAGCGCGGGCTGGACGCCGTCCTGGTCACCAACCTGCTCAACGTCCGCTACCTGACCGGCTTCACCGGGTCCAACGGGGCGCTGCTGCTGCGGACCGACGGGCCCGACCTGTTCGGCACCGACGGCCGGTACACCACCCAGGCGGCGGCCCAGGTGCCCGACGTCGAGGTGCTGGTCGACCGCGGGACCGTGCCCGCCCTCGCCCGTGCCGCCGTGCGCAGCGGCACCGGGCGGCTGGGCTTCGAGTCCCACGAGCTCACCGTCGACGGGCTCGAGCAGCTGCGCCGGGTGCTCGCCGACGCCGCGGCCGGCGGCACCGTGCCGGAGCTGGAGTCGATCCGCCGGGCGGTCGAGGCCCAGCGGGCGATCAAGGACGACGAGGAGGTCGAGGCGCTGCGCCGCGCCTGCGCGGTGGCCGACCAGGCGCTGGCCGAGCTCGCGGCCGAGGGCGCACTGCGGGCCGGCCGCACCGAGCTCGAGGTCGGCCGTGAGCTCGACGCCCGCATGCTCGCCCTCGGCGCCGAGGCGCCCTCGTTCGAGACGATCGTCGCCGCCGGGGCCAACTCGGCCATCCCGCACCACCGGCCCGATGCCACGGTCCTGCGCGACGGCGACTTCCTGAAGCTGGACTTCGGTGCCACCGTCGGCGGCTACCACTCCGACATGACCCGCACGGTCGTGCTGCGGCACGCCGCGGACTGGCAGCGGGAGATCTACGGCCTGGTCGCCGAGTCCCAGGCCGCCGGACGGGCGGCGCTGGCGGTCGGTGCCGACGTCGTCGCGGTGGACGCCGCGGCACGGGACGTCATCGCCGGAGCCGGCCACGGGGAGCACTTCACCCACGGGCTGGGTCACGGCGTGGGACTGGAGATCCACGAGGCGCCCAGCATCGGCCCGCTCGGCGCGGGTACGCTGGCCGCCGGCATGGCCGTCACCGTGGAGCCGGGCGTCTACCTGCCCGGCCACGGCGGTGTCCGGATCGAGGACACCCTGATCGTCACGGATGACGCGCCCGAGTTGTTGACCCTCACGAGCAAGGAACTGCTGGTTCTCTAGATGGCTACCACCAACGACCTGAAGAACGGCATCGTCCTCAAGCTGGACGGCCAGCTCTGGACCGTCACCGACTTCCAGCACGTCAAGCCCGGCAAGGGCGGCGCGTTCGTGCGCACCACGCTGAAGAACGTGCTCTCGGGCAAGGTCGTCGACAAGACGTTCAACGCAGGCCTGAAGGTCGAGACCGCGACGGTCGACAAGCGGAACATGACCTACCTGTACAAGGACGGCGACGACTTCGTCTTCATGGACGGCGACACGTTCGACCAGATCACCGTCCCCGCCGCCACCGTCGGCGGCGCAGCGGACTACATGCTGGAGAACACCGAGGCCATGGTCGCGGTGAACGAGGGCGTCCCGCTGTACATCGAGCTCCCCGTGACCCTGGAGCTCGTGGTCGAGCACACCGACCCGGGCCTGCAGGGCGACCGCTCCACCGGCGGCACGAAGCCGGCGCGGCTGGAGACCGGCGCGGAGATCCAGGTCCCGCTGTTCATCACCACCGGCGAGAAGCTCAAGGTCGACACCCGCGACGGCCGGTACCTCGGCCGGGCCAACTGATCTCGTCCTCGGTGCCCTCCACCCCGCCCGCCCGCTGATGGCTGCCCGCACCAAGGCCCGCAAGCGCGCCGTCGACGTCCTCTACGAGGCCGACGTCCGCAGCCGCGACCGGCGCGCACTGCTCGCCGAACGCGTCGCCGACGGCAACCCCCCGGTGCCCGAGCACACCGTCCGGCTGGTCGAGGGGTTCGACGAGAACGCCCGCCGGATCGACGAGCTGATCGACACCCACGCCTCGGGCTGGTCGATCGACCGGCTTCCCGACGTGGACCGGGCCATCCTGCGCATGGCGGTCTACGAGCTGCTGTGGGCCGACGACGTGCCCGACGCCGTGGTCATCGACGAGGCGGTGGAGCTGGCCAAGACGCTGTCCACCGACGACTCGCCGGCCTACGTCAACGGCGTCCTGGGCGCGATCCTCGCCGCCGAGGTCCCCACCGCCTGAGGCCCCTCCGCAGGGTCCCGCCGCGAGCGTGCGAGTGGTGGGTGGCGGAGGGGTCCTTCTTCAGTGCAGGTCGCGCTTGGCGAACAGGACGGCTCCGACGGCGACCACGACGAGGGTGACCGCGCCCAGGTAGACGCCGGACTGCAGGTGACCGAGGTAGTACACGGTCTCCTCCACCATCCCGTTCGCATCGGGCTGGTCGCCGTAGACGGTGATCGTCGTTCCGCCGTTCTGCACCAGTGCCACCGCGTTGCTGCTGAGCAACCACTGCTGCCACAGCGGTCGGATGGCCCGGACGAGGTTCTCCACGACGATCAGGTAGACGAACGCGATGCCCAGCGCCGCCCCGGTGTTGCGCACCAGGTTGGTCAGGCCGAAGGCCAGCAGCGCCGCGATCACGGTGAGCAGCACGCCGCGGGCCTGGGTCTGCAGCAGATCGCTCCAGAAGCCCTCGGGCAGGTCGGCGTCGCGACCGACGAAGGCGCGCAGGATGCCCGACATCGCCAGCCAGCCCGCCTGCGCCACCACCCCGATGAGAGCGGCCGCACCGACGAGGACGAGCAGCTTGGCGGCCATGACCTGCATCCGGCGGGGCACCCAGAACAGCAGGGCGACCAGCGAGCGGGTCGACCACTCGGCGCCGATCCAGGTCGCGCCCACCAGCGCGGCCAGCACGGCGGCGATCCCGGCGAAGGCCAGGGCGCCGTCGAACCCGGCCGCGGCGAAGTCGAACGGGGCGGTGTCCAGGTACCAGGCGAGGTCGTAGTCCTCGCGCGTCTGCTCCGGGCCGCAGAAGTCCTCCGGTGAGACCCCCGCGGGTGCACCGGCCTGCTCGAGGCACTCCTGCCGGAACTGCTCGTTCATCGCCACATCGGCGTCGATCTGCTGCTCGGCCCGGGCGATCTCGTCGGCGCCGGGGTTGCCGTACTGGGTCAGGGCAACCGCGGTGAAGACGACCCAGCCGGCGAGGGCCAGCGCCAGGACCACCTGGATGAACCGGCGGGACCGGAAGCGGTGCAGCTCCGAGCGCAGCAGGTGGCCGAAGGACGATCGCGGCGGGACCGACCCGGTGGGCCGGGGTGCCGGCTGCTGGACCACGGCGCTCACGCCGACGTCCCGGACGCGGTGGGGCCGTCGTGCGGCTGGTCGCCGGTGATGGCGAGGAAGGCGCTCTCCAGGTCGGGGGTCACCCGTCTCAGCTCCTCGAGGTAGAGGCCGGACCCGGCCAGGACGCGGGTGATGTCGCTGGGGGTGGCGACGGAGTGGACCATCAGGGCGCCGTCGGCCGGGGAGACGGAGAAGCCGGCGCCCTGCAGGACGCCGGCGGCCACGGCCGGGTCGGCGATCTGCACGAGGACGTCGCCGGAGCCCCGGCTGGCCAGCACCTCGTCCACCGGCCCTGAGGCGACGCAGCGCCCGCGGGCCAGGATCGACACGTGGTCGCAGACCTGCTGGATCTCGGCCAGCAGGTGCGAGGAGAGCAGGACGGTGGTGTGGCCGTCGCGGCCGAGGCGGCGGATCAGCTCGCGGACGTCGCGGATGCCGGCGGGGTCCAGGCCGTTGCTCGGCTCGTCGAGGATCAGCAGGCGCGGTGCCTTGAGCAGCGCCGCGGCGATGCCGAGGCGCTGCTTCATGCCCAGGGAGTAGCCCTTGAAGCGGTCGGCGGCCCGGTCGCGGAGGTCGACGAGCTCCAGGCACTCCTCGACGCGGCTGTGGGGGAGCCCGGCGGCCTCGGCCAGGAGCTGCAGGTTGAGCCGGCCGGAGAAGCCGGGGACGAACAGCGGCGTCTCCACCAGCGCGCCGACCGAGCCGATCACGTCGGGGAGGCCTTTCGGCACCGGCTGGTCGAGCAGCCGGATCTCGCCGCCGCCCGCGTCGGCCGACACCAGACCGAGCAGCACCCGGATGGTGGTGGTCTTCCCCGAGCCGTTGGGGCCGAGGAACCCGTGGACCCCGCCGGACTCGACGAGGAGGTCGAGGTCGTCCAGCGCCTTCTGCGGGGGGCGCCCGCGGCGTCGATAGCTCTTGGACACCGCGGTCAGCTGCACGGCCGGCATGGGAACTCCCTGCTCCGCAGGCCCTGCGCCGCGGGTGGCAGCAGACTGGCACGTCAACCCGGGGCAGAACAGGTCCGACACGGTCGGTCGTGCCGAGTGGGCCCCGGAGGGGTCCGCGCAGGCGCGACGGACGCGCTCAGCGCATCAGGGGGACGGCTCCTGGCCTCGGTGTCGTCCGGAGGACGACGATGTCACGGCCTCGGTGTCGTCCGGAGGACGACGGTGTCACCGCTCAGCGCGGGGCGCGGCGGCGCTCCCAGTCGGGGTTGAGCTCCTCGTCCTCGTCGTCGGAGCCACCGAAGCCCACGACGCTGTCCATGCCGGCGGAGATGACGCCCCACTCGATGAGCCGCGAGGTCAGCTCGTCGGGGCTCATGTCGTAGATGATCGCCAGCGACTTGAGGTCCTCGGCACGGATGGAGAGGACCTTGCCGTTGTAGTCGTGCCGCTGCGCCTGGATGGTCGAGGCGTAGCGGGCCAGCGGGCCGGCCTCGTCGGCGGGCAGCGAGCCCAGCGACTCGAGGTTCAGCACGATCTTGCTGCTCGAGGTGACCGCGGAGCTCGGCCGCGGGTCGGGCAGCAGCTCGGAGACCGGCACGCCGTAGAAGACGGCCAGCTCGGAGAGCCGCTGCACGGTGACGGCCCGGTCGCCGCGCTCGTAGGAGCCGACGACGACTGCCTTCCAGCGGCCGTGCGACTTGTCCTCCACGCCCTGCAGGGACAGGCCCTGCTGGTTGCGGATGGCGCGGAGCCGGGCGCCGAGGGCCCGTGAGTAGTCGGTGCTCATGGCGTTCCTGCTCACTGTCCGTCGTCTGTGGATGCGGCTGATCGTCACTGAGCGTACTGGTCGATGCCCGGCCGCAACACCCGGATCGGCGAGGGATCGTGGAACGGATCTCGGCCTGCCCGGATGTGGCTGGCCTCCCACCTGCACGTCCGCACCGGAGTCGGGCGGCATCGGGGCGTGCAGTACCGTCGGAGCAGGTCCACCCACTCCTTTAACGACCCGTCCAGTGAGGCGGGGAAGGAGGCCTGATGGCCAGCTCTGCCGAGCCTGCCCGGAACGCGGCGCCCTTCAGCGGCGACCCGTCGGCAGCACCTCTCCTCTCGGCCGCCGACGTCGCCCGCATGGTCGACCGGATGGCCCACCAGCTCATCGAGCGGGCGGCCGCGGCCGACCCCGGCGATGCGCCGGACGACGGGACGGCCGGGCTCTCCGGTCTGGTCCTCGTCGGCATCCCGACCCGGGGGGCCCCGCTCGCGCGCCGCCTGGCCGCCCGGATCGAGGCGTTCTCGCAGCGATCCGTCGACGTCGGGACGGTCGACATCACGCTCTACCGGGACGACCTGCGGCGCCACGCCGTGCGCGCCCTGGAGCCCACGGTGCTGCCCGACCGCGGCATCGACGACCGGCTCGTCGTCCTGGTCGACGACGTCCTCTACTCCGGGCGCTCGGTGCGCGCGGCGCTCGACGCCCTGCGCGACCTCGGCCGACCGCGGGCGGTGCAGCTCGCGGTGCTGGTCGACCGCGGGCACCGCGAGCTGCCGATCCGAGCCGACCTGGTCGGCAAGAACCTGCCCACCTCGCGCAGCCAGACCGTGCGGGTGCACCTGGCCGAGACCGACGGCGTCGACGAGGTGCTCGTGACGGAAAGGGCGACGGGACGGGTGGACGAGCGGTGAAGCGGCACCTGCTGGAGGCCGCCGATCTCGACCGGGACGACGCCACGCTGGTGCTGGACACCGCGGCGCAGATCGACCAGGCGCTGGCCGGCCGCGAGGTCAAGAAGCTCCCGACCCTGCGCGGCCGGACGGTGGTGAACCTCTTCTACGAGGACTCCACCCGGACACGCATCTCCTTCGAGCTGGCGGCCAAGCGGCTGAGCGCCGACGTCATCAACTTCTCGGCGAAGGGCAGCAGCGTCTCCAAGGGCGAGAGCCTCAAGGACACCGCCCTGACGCTGGAGGCCATGGGCGCCGACGCCGTCGTCGTCCGGCACTCCGCCTCGGGGGCGCCGCACCGGCTGGCCAACTGGGTGCGCGGCAGCGTGGTCAACGCCGGCGACGGCACCCACGAGCACCCCACCCAGGCGCTGCTGGACGCCTACACGATCCGGCAGCGGCTGGGCCGGCTCGAGGGGGTGCGGGTGGCGATCGTCGGCGACGTGCTGCACAGCCGGGTGGCCCGCTCCAACGTCGGCCTGCTGCACACCCTGGGTGCGGAGGTCACGCTGATCGCGCCGCCCACTCTGCTGCCGGTCGGCGTCGGCAGCTGGCCGGCCGAGGTCTCCTACGACCTGGACGCCGTGCTGCCCAAGTCCGACGTGGTGATGATGCTGCGGGTCCAGGCCGAGCGGATGAACGCCTCGTTCTTCCCCAGCGCCCGCGAGTACAGCCGCCGCTACGGGCTCGACGCGCACCGGATGGCCGCCCTGCCGGACGACGCCATCGTCATGCACCCCGGACCGATGAACCGCGGGATGGAGATCGCCGCCGAGGTGGCCGACTCCGCCCGCTCCACGATCGTCGAGCAGGTCGCCAACGGGGTCTCCACCCGCATGGCCGTGCTCTACCTGCTGCTCGGAGGCGCACCCGAATGACCGACTACCTGATCAGGGGCGCGAAGCCCTACGGCGGCGAGGCCGCCGACATCCTGGTGCAGGAAGGTCTGATCGCCGCCATCGGCGACGGGCTGGACGCCCCCGGCGCCGAGGTGGTCGAGGCCGCCGGGCTGGTCGCGCTGCCCGGCCTGGTCGACCTGCACACCCACCTGCGCGAACCCGGCCGCGAGGACGCCGAGACGGTGGAGACCGGCAGCCGCGCGGCCGCGTTGGGCGGCTTCACCGCCGTGCACGCGATGGCCAACACCGACCCGGTCGCCGACACGGCCGGCGTGGTCGAGCAGGTGTGGCGGCTGGGCCAGGAGGCCGGCCTGGTCGACGTCGTCCCGGTGGGGGCGGTGACCGTGGGCCTCAAGGGCGAGCGGCTGGCCGAGCTCGGCGCGATGGCCGACTCCGCCGCCCGCGTGCGGGTGTTCTCCGACGACGGGCACTGCGTCGCCGACCCCGCGCTGATGCGCCGCGCGCTGGAGTACGTGAAGGCGTTCGACGGCGTCGTCGCCCAGCACGCCGAGGAGCCGCGGCTCACCGTCGGCGCGCAGATGCACGAGGGCGACCGCTCGGCCCGGCTGGGCCTGACCGGCTGGCCGGCCGCCGCGGAGGAGGCGATCATCGCCCGCGACGTGCTGCTGGCCCAGCACGTCGGCGCGCGGCTGCACGTCTGCCACGTCTCGACGGCGGGCTCGGTGGAGATCCTGCGCTGGGCGAAGTCCCGCGGCGTGCAGGTCACCGCGGAGGTCACCCCGCACCACCTGTTGCTCACCGATGCGTGCGCCGAGTCCTACGACCCGGTGTTCAAGGTGAACCCGCCGTTGCGCACCGATGCCGACGTCGAGGCGCTGCGGGCCGGGCTGGCCGACGGCACGATCGACGCCGTCGGCACCGACCACGCCCCGCACGCGATGGAGGACAAGGAGAGCGAGTGGGCGCAGGCCCGGCCCGGCATGCTCGGGCTGGAGCAGGCGCTCTCGGTGATCATCGAGACGATGGTCGAGCCCGGCCGCCTCGACTGGGCCGGCGTCGCCGACCGCATGTCGGTGCGCCCCGCGGCGATCGGCCGGCTGGACGGGCTGGGCCTCCGATCGCAGGGCCGCCCGCTGGCCGCCGGGGAGCCCGCGAACCTGGTCCTGGTGGACCCGGCCGCCCGCGCGACGGTGGACCCCGCCGCGCTGGCCAGCCGCAGCCGCAACAGCCCCTATGCCGGCCGGGAGCTCCCCGGCCGGGTGGTCGCCACGTTCCTGCGGGGGACGGCGACCGTTCTGGACGGAAAGGCAACACGGTGAGTCAGGCAATCCTCGTGCTCGAGGACGGGCGCACGTTCCGGGGCGAGTCCTACGGCGCGGTCGGGACGACGGTCGGCGAGGCGGTGTTCGCCACCGGCATGACCGGCTACCAGGAGACGCTGACCGACCCGAGTTACGCCGGTCAGATCGTCGCCATGACGGCCCCGCACATCGGCAACACCGGGGTGAACGACGAGGACGACGAGAGCCGCCGCATGTGGCCCGCCGGCTTCGTCGTCCGCGACCCTGCCCGCCGCACGTCGAACTGGCGGTCGACCGGCAGCCTCGACGACGAGCTCGTGGCCGAGGGCATCGTCGGCATCAGCGGCATCGACACCCGCGCGCTGACCCGGCACCTGCGCGACCGCGGCGCCATGCGGGCGGGCATCAGCAGCGAGCTGGACGCCGAGCAGCTGCTGGCGCGGGTGACTGACGCCGAGAGCATGACCGGGGCCGACCTCGCCCCCACGGTGAGCACCCGTGAGGCCTACGTCGTCCCGGCGGTGGGGGAGAAGCGGTTCACCATCGCCGCGCTCGACCTCGGCATCAAGACCGCGACCCCGCGGCACCTGGCCGTCCTCGGCGTCGAGACCCACGTGCTGCCCTCGACGGCCACCGCCGAGGAGCTGCTCGCGGCCGGTCCGGACGGCGTCTTCCTCTCCAACGGCCCGGGTGACCCGGCCGCCGCCGACTACGCCGTCGCGGCGGTGCGCGGGGTGCTGGACGCCCGCCGGCCGCTGTTCGGCATCTGCTTCGGCAACCAGATCCTCGGCCGCGCGCTGGGCCTGGGCACCTACAAGCTGCGCTTCGGCCACCGCGGGCTGAACCAGCCGGTGCTCGACCGGGTCAGCGGCACCGTCCGGGTGACCAGCCACAACCACGGCTTCGCCGTCGACGCCCCGCTCGACCGGCCCACCGACACCCCCTACGGGCCGGTGGAGGTCAGCCACGTCGGCCTCAACGACGACGTGGTCGAGGGGCTGCGGCTGCTCGAGACACCGGCGTTCAGCGTGCAGTTCCACCCCGAATCGGCGGCCGGGCCGCACGACGCCGCGCCCTTGTTCCAACGCTTCGTCGACCTCATGGAGGCCGCCCGTGACGGCGCGGCCTCTGCCGGCGGGCCGGCCCCGGTCGTCGAGCACACCACCGGGGAGAACGCCTGATGCCCAAGCGCACCGACCTGAAGCACGTCCTGGTCATCGGCTCCGGGCCGATCCTCATCGGCCAGGCCGCCGAGTTCGACTACTCCGGCACCCAGGCCTGCCGCGTGCTGCGCGCCGAGGGGCTGCGGGTCAGCCTCGTCAACAGCAACCCGGCGACGATCATGACCGACCCCGAGGTCGCCGACGCCACCTACATCGAGCCGCTGACCCCGGAGTTCGTCGAGAAGGTGATCGCCAAGGAGCGCCCCGATGCGCTGCTGGCCACCCTCGGCGGGCAGACCGCCCTCAACATCGCCATCGGCCTGTACGAGAACGGCGTGCTGGAGAAGTACGGCGTCCAGCTCATCGGGGCCGATGTGGACGCGATCAACCGTGGCGAGGACCGGCAGCTGTTCAAGGACATCGTGCGGTCCATCGGTGCCGACGCCCCCCGCTCGACGGTCTGCGGCAGCGTCGAGGAGGCCATCGCCACCGCCGAGGAGGTGGGCTACCCGGTCGTCATCCGGCCCAGCTTCACCATGGGTGGGCTGGGCTCGGGCTTCGCCACCGACGAGGCGATGCTCCGCCGGATGGCCTCGCACGGACTGGCCGACTCCCCGGTGCACACCGTCCTCATCGAGGAGTCGGTGCTGGGCTGGAAGGAGTACGAGCTCGAGCTGATGCGCGACCGCAGCGACAACGTGGTGGTCATCTGCTCGATCGAGAACATCGACGCGATGGGCGTGCACACCGGCGACTCGGTGACCGTCGCGCCGGCGATGACCCTCACCGACGTCGAGTACCAGAAGATGCGCGACGTCGGCATCGCCGTGCTGCGCGAGGTCGGCGTGGACACCGGTGGCTGCAACATCCAGTTCGCCGTGAACCCCGCCGACGGTCGGCTGGTCGTCATCGAGATGAACCCGCGCGTCTCCCGGTCCAGCGCGCTGGCCTCGAAGGCCACCGGCTTCCCGATCGCCAAGATCGCGGCCAAGCTCGCCATCGGCTACACCCTCGACGAGATCACCAACGACATCACCGGCGTCACCCCGGCCGCCTTCGAGCCGACGCTGGACTACGTCGTCGTCAAGATCCCGCGGTTCGCCTTCGAGAAGTTCCCCGGCGCCGACCCGCGCCTGACCACGACGATGAAGAGCGTCGGCGAGGTCATGTCGATGGGCCGCAACTTCACCGAGGCGCTCGGCAAGGCCATGCGGTCCACCGAGACGAAGGTGGCCGGCTTCTGGACCGGCCCCGACGGCTGGGGTGCAGACGCGCAGCGTTCCGCCGACGAGCTGCTGGAGGAGCTGCGGACGCCGGTCGACGGCCGGCTCTACGTCGCCGAGCGGGCACTGGCCGCCGGCGCCACGGTGGAGCAGGTCGCGGCCGCGAGCGGCTTCGACCCCTGGTTCGTCGACCAGATCGCGCTCGTGCGGGAGGTCGCCACCGAGGTGCGCGACGCCCCGGCGGTCACCGGCGGGCTGCTCCGCCGCGCGAAGCGGCACGGTCTGTCCGACCGGCAGATCGCCGCGCTGCGCCCCGAGCTTGCCGGTGAGGACGGCGTCCGGTCGCTGCGCTGGCGGCAGGGCATCCGGCCGGTCTACAAGACCGTCGACACCTGCGCCGGCGAGTTCGCCGCCCGCACGCCGTACCACTACTCCTCCTACGACGAGGAGACCGAGGTCGAGCCGCGCGAGAAGCCGGCGGTGCTGATCCTCGGCTCCGGGCCCAACCGCATCGGGCAGGGCATCGAGTTCGACTACTCCTGCGTGCACGCCGTCATGGCGCTGCAGGACGCCGGCTACGAGGCGGTGATGGTCAACTGCAACCCCGAGACCGTCTCCACCGACTACGACACCGCGGACCGGCTGTACTTCGAGCCGCTGACCTTCGAGGACGTCCTGGAGGTCGTCGAGGCCGAGCGCGCCGCCGGCCCGGTCGCCGGGGTCATCTGCACGCTGGGCGGGCAGACGCCGCTCGGCCTGGCCCAGCGGCTCAAGGACGCCGGCGTGCCGGTGCTGGGCACCTCGCCCGAGGCCATCGACGACGCCGAGGACCGCGGAGCGTTCAGCCGGGTGCTCGCCGACACCGGCCTGCTCGCGCCGAAGCACGGCATGGCGACGACGTACACGTCGGCCCGCGCCATCGCCGCCGACATCGGCTACCCGGTGCTGGTCCGGCCCTCCTACGTCCTCGGCGGCCGCGGGATGGAGATCGTCTACGACGACGCCACGCTCGAGGCCTACATCGCCAAGGCGACCGACGTCAGCATCGACCACCCCGTGCTGGTCGACCGGTTCCTCGAGGACGCGGTCGAGATCGACGTCGACGCGCTCTACGACGGCACCGACCTCTACCTCGGTGGGGTCATGGAGCACATCGAGGAGGCCGGCATCCACTCCGGCGACTCGGCGTGCGCCCTGCCGCCGATCACGCTGGGCACCGCGGACCTGCTCAAGATCCGGGCCGCGACGGAGAAGCTGGCGCAGCGGATCGGCGTCCGCGGGCTGATGAACGTCCAGTACGCGATCAAGGACGACATCCTCTACGTCATCGAGGCCAACCCGCGGGCCAGCCGCACGGTGCCCTTCGTCTCGAAGGCCACGGCGGTGCAGCTGGCCAAGGCCGCGGCGCGCATCGCGGTGGGCGAGACCATCGCCGACCTCCGCGGCTCCGGGGTGCTGCCGGCGACGGGCGACGGCACCGACCTCCCCGAGGGCGCGCCGATCGCGGTCAAGGAGGCGGTCCTGCCCTTCAACCGCTTCCGCACCGTCGAGGGCCACGGCGTCGACACCCTGCTCTCCCCGGAGATGAAGTCCACCGGCGAGGTCATGGGCCTGGACACCGAGTTCGGCACCGCGTTCGCGAAGTCGCAGGCGGCCGCCTACGGCTCGCTGCCGATCGAAGGCACCGTCTTCGTCTCGCTGGCCAACCGCGACAAGCGCGGCGCGATCTTCCCGGTCAAGCGGCTGGCCGACCTGGGCTTCCGCATCCTGGCCACCGCCGGCACCGCGCAGGTGCTGCGACGCAACGGCGTCACCGCGGAGGTCGTCGGCAAGTTCAGCGAGGGCCCGGGCAACGTCGTCGAGGCGATCCTGGCCGGCCAGGTCGACATGGTCGTGAACACGCCGTTCGGGGCGCCGGGCAACAGCGGGCCGCGGCTGGACGGCTACGAGATCCGCACGGCCGCGGTGTCGGCGGGCATCCCGTGCATCACCACGGTGCAGGGCCTGGGCGCGGCGGTGCAGGGCATCGAGGCGCTGCGTCAGGGCGGCATCGGGGTGCGCAGCCTGCAGGAGGTGCACGCGGCGCTGGCCGGCGGCACCTCCGGCGGTCCCAGCACCTCGAGCGGTCCCAGCACCTCCTCCGGACCCGCGACGTGACCGCGTCGTCGCCGGACGCCCTCCGGCGGCTGCGCGACGACGTCGTGGGCCGCGGACTGGTCGAGGGGCTGCCCGCGGCCTTCCTCGCCGGTGTGACCACGTTCGGGCAGCCGCCGCGGGCGCAGCTGGAGGCGCTGACCACCGAGGTCACCGACCTCGCCGGGCGGCTGGCCGCCGGTGCGTCCGGCGACGGCGACCTGCCGCTGCTGACGCGGGCGCTGTACTTCGCCGGGCAGGCCGACCTGCTGGCCGCCCACGGGGTGCTCAGCCCCATGTACGACGTGCTCGGCGGCTTCCGTGACAACCTGGCCCGTCCGCTGGGCCCCGGGCTGCCCGAGCGGCCCACGGCGGGGAACCGGCGGTGGCCGCTGCTGGGCCGCACGGTCGGCTTCCCGATCGGGGTGCCGGCCTGCGTCCTCAACGGCAGCGAGGCGTGGGTGCGGCACAACGTCGCCAACGGCTGGAACGTGCTGACCTACAAGACGGTCCGCGGCCGGGCGCACCCGGCGAACGAGCAGCCGAACTGGACCTTCGCGGCCCGGGAGACGGCGAGTCTGCCCCCGGGAGCGGACGCCGACGTCGTCGCCGACCCGTGGGACTGGGTGCCCCCGGGCGACCCGGCGGTGAGCAGCGTCAACTCCTTCGGCGTGCCCTCCCCGGAACCGGCGGAGTGGATGGCCGACCTGGAGCGGGCACTGGCCGCCGTCGGCGACGAGCAGCTGCTGCTCGTGAGCGTGATGGGAGAGGACCCCGAGGGCACCGGCCGGGTCGCCGACCTCGCCGCCGACTTCGCCCGCACCGCGCTCATGGCCCAGGAGGCCGGCGCGACGGTGGTGGAGCTCAACCTCTCCTGCCCGAACACGCTGGACCGGTCGGCGTCCGGGGTGAAGCCCCCGCTGTGCCTGGACCCCGAGGCCACCGTCGTGGTGGTGCAGCAGGTGCGCCGGGCCCTGGCAGACCGCACCGGCCTGGTCGCCAAGCTGTCCTGGCTCGACGAGCCGCGGCTGGGCGCGCTCGTCCCCGCACTGGCCCCGCTGGTCGACGGCATCGCCGGCATCAACACCGTGCAGAGCCGGGTGCGCCGCAGCGACGGCACGCCCACCTTCCCCGGCCGCGAGCTCGCCGGCCTGTCCGGCATCGCGGTCCGGGAGCCGGCGCTGGACTTCACCCGCCGGCTGGTCGCGCTGCGCGACGCGGGCGGGGTGCCCTTCGACGTGCTGGCCATGGGCGGGGTCACCGACCCGGCGTCCTTCCGGGCGCTGTTCGACCTCGGCGCGGACGCCGTGCAGTCCGCGGCCGGCGCCTTCGCCGATCCCCTCCTGGCGTCGGCCTGCGTCGCCGAGCTGGGCAGCACCCTGCCGCGATCCCTGGAGGCCTCGTGATCGAGCCGTTCGGACAGCGCCTCGCCGGGGCGGTGGCCGCCCGCGGCCCGCTGTGCGTTGGCATCGACCCGCACGCACAGCTCCTCGAGGAGTGGGGCCTGCCCGACAGCGCCGACGGGCTGGCCCGCTTCACCGACGCCGTCGTCGACGCCCTGGCCGGCTCGGTCGCCGTGCTGAAGCCCCAGCTGGCCTTCTACGAGCGGCACGGCTCCCGGGGGCTCGCCGCGCTGGAGGACGGCGTGGCGCGGGCCCGGGCCGCCGGCGCCCTGGTGCTGCTGGATGCCAAGCGCGGCGACATCGGCTCGACCATGGCCGCCTACGCCGACTACCTGCGCCCGGACCACCCGCTGGCGGTCGACGCGATGACGGTGAGCCCCTACCTCGGCCCCGACTCGCTGGAGCCGGCGCTCGACACCGCCCGCGAGCACGGCGGCGGGCTGTTCGTCCTGGCCCGCACGTCCAACCCCGACGCCGGCGCGCTGCAGCACGCGCGGGTGGGCGGCCGGAGCGTCGCGCAGGTCGTCGTGGACACGGTGCGGGGGTGGAACGAGGAGAGCCCGACCGGCTCCTTCGGTGTCGTCGTCGGGGCCACGCTCCCGGACCTGGACGTCGACCTCGCGGGGCTGGGAGGACCGGTGCTCGCGCCCGGCCTGGGAGCGCAGGGCGGCTCGCCGGCGGACCTGCGGCGGCTCTTCGCCGAGGGCACCGTGGTGATCCCGACCGTGTCCCGCGACGTCCTCGCCGCCGGTCCGGATCCGGCCGCGTTGCGTGCGGCCGCCGACCGGTGGTCGGCTGCGCTCGCGAGCTGAGGGCACCGACCTCCCGACGCCGTTCCTCGGCGTGTCGCACGCGTGGCGTGTCGCGGCCCGACGGCGGTTCGCGGGGCCGAACCACTTCCGAAACAGCATCGTCCGCATCCTCCGTTGACCTGCATCGATCACGGTGGGTGAGCGTGGTGGTGAACTGCGGGTGAACACGCCGCGAGGCGCCTCTGGCTGCGCGACAGACGCTGTCGTGACCTGCGGATTTGCCCGACACTGCGCAGGTCGCGAGGCTCTTCCCGCACGTCGAAAGTCCTCTTCGAATCCGCGAACAGCACCGCCGGGCACCGTTGCCGGCGACGACACGATTGGGTTGCACCATGCCCCTTCCCGACCTGTCCCCGGAGCAGCGCGCCGCCGCACTCGAGAAGGCCGCCGCCGCCCGCAAGACGCGCGCCGAACTGCGGGAGCGGCTCAAGAGCAAGGGGGCGACCGTCAGCGACGTCCTCAAGCAGGGCGAGTCCGACGAGGTCATCGGCAAGATGCGCGTCTCCGCCGTCCTGGAGTCCCTGCCCGGAGTCGGCAAGGCCCGGGCTGCGAAGATCATGGAACGCCTGGAGATCTCCCCGACGCGACGCGTGCGGGGTCTGGGCGCCAACCAGCGCCGTGCGCTGGAGACCGAGTTCGGCGGCGACCAGGTCGTCTGAGCCCGGCCCGACGACGCACGCACGACCGGGCGAGGACGACGAGTGGTAGCAGCGACACCGGCACGGCTGACCGTGCTCTCCGGCCCGTCCGGGGTGGGCAAGGGCACCGTGGTCGCCGAGGTCCGGCGCCGGCACCCCGACGTGTGGGTGTCGGTGTCGGCAACCACCCGCCGCCCCCGCCCGGGCGAGGTGGACGGCGTCCACTACCACTTCGTCGAGCCCGCGGAGTTCGACCGGCTGATCGCCTCGGACGGGCTGCTGGAGTGGGCCGAGTACGCCGGGAACCGCTACGGCACCCCCGTGGCCCCCGTGCGGGAGCGGCTGGCCGCCGGCGCGCCCGCGCTGCTGGAGATCGAGCTGCAGGGTGCCCGCCAGGTGCGGGCCCGGGCGCCGGAGGCCCAGCTGGTCTTCCTGGCGCCGCCGTCCTGGGCCGAGCTGCAGAGCCGGCTGGCCGGCCGGGGGTCGGAACCGGCGGCGGTCCAGGCGGCGCGGCTGCGCATCGCGCAGGCCGAGCTGGACGCCGCCGGGGAGTTCGACGTGGTGGTCGTCAACGACGACGTGGCCCGCGCGGCGGACGAGTTGGTAGGCTTGTTGACTGCGCCCTCGCCCGGACTCGTGCCGGGGGAGTAGCGCCCACGAGGAAGAGCACCGCCGGCGGCCCCGCCGGACGCTTCCTCCCGACATCGTTTGAGGAGCACGCCCGCCCGTGTCCGGAGTCGCACCTGCCCCCGAGGGCATCACCAACCCGCCGATCGACGAGCTGCTCGAGCGCACCAGCAGCAAGTACGGCCTGGTCATCTTCGCCGCCAAGCGCGCGCGCCAGATCAACGCCTACTACAGCCAGCTCTCCGAGGGCCTGCTGGAGTACGTCGGCCCGCTGGTGGACACCGCTCCCCAGGAGAAGCCGCTGTCGATCGCGCTCCGCGAGATCAACGAGGGCCTGCTGACCCACACCGCCGGCGAGAACTGAAGAAGGACCCCGTTCCAGCACCTCACCTGGATGGATGACGACGCCCCCGGCTCCGGCCGGGGGCGTCGTCGTGTCTGCGGCAGGATGAGCCCATGAGTCGCATCGTGCTCGGCGTCAGCGGTGGCGTGGCCGCCTACAAGGCAGCACTGCTCCTGCGCGCGCTCACCGAGGCCGGGCACGACGTCCGCGTCGTCCCCACGCCGTCGGCACTGCACTTCGTCGGCGCCGCGACCTTCGAGGCGCTGTCGGGCAACCCGGTGACCACCGACGTCTGGTCCGACGTGGACGAGGTCGCGCACGTCCGGATCGGCCAGGAGGCAGACCTCGTCGTCATCGCGCCGGCCACCGCCGACCTGCTCGCCCGCGCCGCGGCCGGCCGCGCCGACGACCTGCTCACCGCCACGCTGCTCACCGCGCACTGCCCGGTGGTGTTCGTGCCCGCCATGCACACCGAGATGTGGCTGCACCCCGCCACCCAGGACAACGTCGCCACCCTGCGCCGCCGCGGCGCGGTGGTGCTGCCGCCCGCGGTCGGCCGGCTCACCGGGCCCGACTCCGGGCCTGGCCGGCTGCCCGAGCCCGCCGACATCGCCGCCTTGGCGTCGGTCGTCCTGCAGTCCGGGGCCGCGGCCCTGGCGCAGGACCTCGTCGGCCGGCGCGTGGTCATCAGCGCGGGTGGCACCCGCGAGCCGCTGGACCCGGTCCGCTACCTGGGCAACCGCTCCTCGGGCAAGCAGGGCTGGGCACTCGCGCGGGTGGCCGCGGCCCGGGGCGCCGAGGTCGTGCTGGTCGCCGCCAACGTCGAGCTGTCGGCGCCCTTCGGCGTCCGCGTCGTGCCCGTCGGGACCGCGGAGGAGCTGCGGACGGCCATGCACGCCGAGGCCCCGGACTCCGACGTCGTCGTCATGAGCGCCGCGGTCGCCGACTTCCGGCCCGCGAGCGTCGCCGACGCGAAGATGAAGAAGGACTCCGCCGCCGAGCCCGACTCCGTGCCGCTGGTCCGCAACGCCGACATCCTGGCCGAGCTGGTGGCGAAGCGGGCGCCGGGCCGGCTCGTCGTCGGCTTCGCGGCCGAGACCGGGGACGCCGACGCCGACGTGCTCACCCACGCCCGCGCCAAGCTGGCCCGCAAGGGCTGCGACCTCCTGGTGGTCAACGACGTCTCCGGCGACCTGGTCTTCGGGCAGTCGGACAACGCGGTCGTGGTGCTGGCGGCCGACGGGGAGAGCACCGAGATCCCGCGGGGCCCCAAGGACGGCGTGGCTGCCGGCATCTGGACGGTGGTCGCGGCCCGGCTGGCCGATCGCCGGTCCACCGGGAGTTCGCTGCCGGCCTGACCGTGCCGGGTCCCGCGGCGACGTCGGCCGCGACCCCCGCGTGCGGATCGGTCGGACCACCGGCACGTACGGTCGGGGCCAAGTTCCCCGCCCACTCGCCATGAGCGGGGGACCCAGGCCCCGCTCCCGGTCGTTTCACGCCTCCGGGGCGGGGCCGCCTCGTCCCCGGCGTCCGGCGGAGGCGGGGCGCCCGTGCTCACCCGCGCCGACGGGCGGCCGGTCTCGCCCGGGTAACGTGCCTCCCGAGTCGTGCGTTGCGACGGCTCCACGTTCAGCGCCAGCGACCAGCCTCGTGCCCAGCGACCCAGGAGTACCGAATGCCACGCCGTCTCTTCACGTCCGAGTCGGTCACCGAGGGGCACCCGGACAAGATCGCCGACCAGATCAGCGATTCGATCCTGGACGCCATGCTCGCCCAGGACCCGAAGAGCCGGGTCGCCGTCGAGACCCTGATCATGACCGGCCAGGTGCACATCGCCGGCGAGGTCACCACCGCCGGCTACGTCGACATCGCCGAGATCGTCCGCGAGACGATCCTGCGGATCGGCTACGACTCCTCCCGCAAGGGCTTCGACGGCGCCTCCTGCGGCGTCAGCGTCTCGATCGGTGCGCAGTCGCCCGACATCGCCCAGGGCGTCGACACCGCCTACGAGTCGCGCACCCAGGCCGAGCTGCACGACCAGGACAAGGCGACCGAGGACGCGATCGCCCGCCAGGGCGCCGGCGACCAGGGCCTGATGTTCGGCTACGCCACCGACGAGACCCCCGAGCTCATGCCGCTGCCGATCGCGCTGGCCCACCGCCTGGCCCGCCGCCTCTCGGCCGTGCGCAAGGACGGCTCGGTGCCCTACTTGCGCCCCGACGGCAAGACCCAGGTCACCGTCGTCTACGAGGACGACCGGCCTGTCGCCGTCGACACCGTGGTCGTGTCCTCGCAGCACGCCGAGGACATCTCCATCGAGCAGCTGCTGGCCCCGGACATCAAGGAGCTCGTCGTCGAGCCGGAGCTGGCCGCCCTCGGCCTGCCCACCGACGGCTACCGGCTGCTGGTGAACCCGACCGGCAAGTTCGTCATCGGCGGGCCCATGGGCGACGCCGGGCTGACCGGCCGCAAGATCATCGTGGACACCTACGGCGGCATGGCCCGCCACGGCGGTGGCGCCTTCTCGGGCAAGGACCCGTCGAAGGTGGACCGCTCCGCGGCCTACGCGATGCGCTGGGTGGCCAAGAACGTCGTCGCCGCCGGGCTGGCCAAGCGGTGCGAGGTGCAGGTGGCCTACGCGATCGGCGCCGCGCACCCGGTCGGGCTGTTCGTCGAGACGTTCGGCACCGGCACCGTGGCCGACGACGTGCTGGAGAAGGCGATCGTCTCGGTGTTCGACCTCCGCCCCGGCGCGATCGTGCGCGACCTCGACCTGCTGCGCCCGATCTACGCCCCGACGGCGGCCTACGGCCACTTCGGCCGCACCGACGTCGACCTGCCGTGGGAGCGCCTCGACCGCGTCGACGCGCTGCGCACGGCCGTGGGCCAGTAGCCCCTGGACACCACCGCTCCACCCGACGACCCGGGCCCGCCGCGCATGCCGCTGGTGGCCCGGGTCGTCGTCGACGTGCCCCTGGCGCACCTGGACCGGCCGTTCGACTACGCCGTCCCCGACAAGCTCGCCGACACCGTCCGCGCGGGGTGCCGGGTGCGGGTGCGCTTCCACGGCCGGCTGGTCGACGGCGTCGTCTGGGAGCTCGGGGACACCACGGAGTTCGCCGGCTCGCTGCAGCCGCTGTCGCACGTCCCCTCCGGCGAGCCGGTGCTCACCCCGCAGGTGGCGCGGCTGGTGCGCACGGTCGCCGACCGGTACGCGGGCACGGCCAGTGACGTGCTGCGGCTGGCGCTCCCGCCCCGGCGGGCGAATGCCGAGAAGCGGGAGAGCCCGACACCCGACGAGCTGCCGGGACCGCCGGACCCGGCCGGCTTCGCCCGGTACGCGGCCGGCCCCGCGCTGCTGGACGCGCTGGCCGAGGGGCGTGCCGCCCGGGCGGTCTGGACGGCGCTGCCCGGCGAGGACTGGCCGGCCCGGTTGGTCGAGCTCTGCCGGGCGACCCTGTCGGGACGGCGCGGTGCGCTGGTCGTCGTCCCCGATGGCCGGGACCTGGACCGGCTGGCCGCGGCCGCGGCGGCCCAGCTGCCGGCGCACTCGTTCACCGTGCTGCGCGCCGACGACTCGCCGGAGAAGCGCTACCGCGCGTTCCTGGCCGCCTCGCGGGGTGCGGCCCAGGTGGTGCTGGGCACGCGGGCGGCGATGTTCGCCCCGGTCCGCGACCTGGGCCTGGTGGTGGTCTGGGACGACGGCGACGACCTGCACTCCGACGAGCGGGCGCCCTACCCGCACGCGCGCGACGTGCTGGTGCAGCGCGCCTGGCTGGACGACTGCGCCGCCGTCGTCGCCGGGACCACCCGCACCGCCGAGGGGGCGCTGCTCGTGGAGTCGGGCTGGGCGCACGAGCTGGTCG
Organism: Blastococcus sp.; assembly: GCA_042090795.1. Classification (GTDB taxonomy): domain Bacteria; phylum Actinomycetota; class Actinomycetes; order Mycobacteriales; family Geodermatophilaceae; genus Blastococcus. Next base: position 65,497 of record JBELIQ010000014.1, read on the forward strand.
CCGACCGCGCCGTGCTGCGCGCCGCCGCGCCCCGCGTGCAGGCGCTCGGTGAGGACTTCGAGCTGGCGCGGGACGCCGCTGCCCGATCGGCCCGGCTGCCCTCGCTGGCGCACGAGGCGGCGCGCAAGGCGCTGGCTGCCGACACCCCCGTGCTGGTCCAGGTGCCCCGGCGGGGCTACGTGCCCTCCCTGGCGTGCGCGCGGTGCCGGGCGCCGGCCCGCTGCGCCCACTGCGCCGGACCGCTCGGCATCTCGCCGCGGCCGGGTCCCGGTGGTCAGCGGATCCCGGCCTGCCGGTGGTGCGCGCGCCCCGCGGCGACCTTCGACTGCCCGCACTGCCACGGGACCAAGCTGCGCGCCTCGGTGATCGGGGAGTCCCGGACCGCGGAGGAGCTGGCGCGGGCCTTCCCCGGCGCGGCGGTGCGCACGTCGGGCAGCACGTCCGGGGTCCTGGCGTCGGTGCCGGGCGGGGCAGCGCTGGTGGTGGCGACACCGGGGGCCGAGCCCGTGGCCGAGGGTGGCTACGGCGCGGCCCTGCTGCTGGACTCGTGGGCGCTGCTGGGCCGCGCGGACCTGCGGGCGGGGGAGGAGACGCTGCGCCGCTGGATGAACGCCGCAGCCCTCGTCCGGCCCGCCGCCGCCGGCGGCCACGTGGTCGTCGCGGCGGATGCCGGGCACCCCGTCGTCCAGGCCCTGGTGCGGTGGGACCCGGCCTGGCTGGCCGCCCGCGAGCTCGCCGACCGCCGTGAGCTCGGCTTCCCGCCGGTGACCCGGATGGCGTCGGTGTCCGGCTCGCCGGCCGCGCTGGCGGAGTTCCTCGAGGCGCTGCGGCTGCCGGCCGACGCAGACCTGCTCGGGCCGGTGCCGGAGCGCCCGCGGCCGGGGCAGGAGGGGGAGCGGGAGCGCTACCTGGTGCGGGTGCCCCGGGCATCCGGGGCCGCGCTCGCGCACGCGCTCACGGAGGTGCAGGGGGTGCGCAGCGCCAAGAAGGTGCCCGAGCACGTGCGGGTGCAACTGGACCCGCTCGACCTGGTGTGAGTGCCGCTGCCAGGATGCGGGCGTGCGGACGATCGGCCTGCTGGGCGGGATGAGCTGGGAGAGCAGCGCGCTGTACTACCGGCTGCTCAACGAGGCGGTGCGCGAGCGGCTGGGCGGCCTGCACTCGGCCCGGTGCGTGCTGCTGTCGGTGGACTTCGCGGAGATCGCCCGGCTGCAGGAGGCAGGGGACTGGGCGCGCGCCGGTGAGCTGCTGGCCGCCGACGCCCGATCCCTGCAGGCGGCCGGTGCCGACGTCGTCCTGCTGTGCACCAACACGATGCACGCGGTCGCCGACGCCCTCACCGCCGGCCTGGACGTCCCGCTGCTGCACATCGGCGACAGCACCGCCGAGGCGATCACCGCCGCCGGGCTGACCCGGATCGGGCTGCTCGGCACGCGCTACACGATGGAGCAGCCGTTCCTGTCCGAGCGGCTGACCGCGGCCGGGCTCGACGTCGTCGTCCCCGAGCAGGCCGACCGCGACCTGGTGCACCGGGTGATCTACGAGGAGCTGGTGCTCGGCATCGTCCGCGGGGAGTCCCGGCAGGCCTACCGCGAGGTGGTCGACCGGCTCGTCGCCCGCGGCGCGGAGGGCGTGGTCCTCGGCTGCACCGAGATCGAGCTGCTGATCGCGCCGGACGACGTCGACGTCCCGACCTTCCCGACGACGGCGCTGCACGTCGCCGCGGCCGTCCGGGCCGCGCTGGGCGACGACCCTCCGTCGGCCCCGCCTACCATCGTCGGGTGAGCGTCACTCCCATCCGGCTGTACGGCGACCCCGTGCTCCGCACCCCCGCGGCCCCGGTCGTCGACTTCGACGCCGAGCTCCGCCAGCTCGTCACCGACCTCACCGACACCATGCACGCCGCCGGCGGGGCCGGGCTGGCCGCCCCGCAGCTCGGCGTGGGCCTGCGGGTGTTCACCTGGTTCGTCGACGGCGAGGTCGGCCATCTGGTCAACCCCGACGTCGCCGCCGTCGGCGAGGAGCTCCAGGACGGACCCGAGGGCTGCCTGTCGATCCCGGGGCTGCGCTACGACTGCCGGCGCCACCTGCACGTGGTGGCGTCCGGCTGGAACATGCACGGCGACCCGGTGCGCGTCGAGGGCTCGGAGCTGCTGGCCCGCGCCATCCAGCACGAGACCGACCACCTGGACGGCGTGCTGTTCGTCGACCGCCTGGACGAGGTCGCCCGCACCGAGGCGCTGGCCGAGCTGCAGGCCGCAGAGTGGGCGGGCCTGGCCGCCTACCTCCCCGCTCCGCCCCCCGTCGTGAAGGTGAGTCCGCACTGAAGCTCCTGTTCGCCGGCACCCCGGCGCCCGCTGTCCCGTCGCTCGAGGCGCTGCTGGCCTCCGACCACGAGGTGGCCGCGGTCCTCACCCGGCCGGACGCGCGCTCCGGTCGCGGCCGGAAGACCGGCCGATCGGCGGTCGCCGAACGCGCCGACGCCGCCGGCATCCCGGTGCTGCAACCCCGCTCGCCGCGCGAGCCGGAGTTCCTCGAGCAGCTCGCCGACCTCGCCGTGGACTGCGCGCCGGTGGTCGCCTACGGGGCGTTGATCCCGCAGGCGGCACTCGACCTGCCCGCGCACGGCTGGGTGAACCTGCACTTCTCGCTGCTGCCGGCCTGGCGCGGGGCGGCGCCCGTGCAGCACGCGATCATGGCCGGGGACGAGGTGACCGGCGCGATGACCTTCCGCCTGGAGGCCGGGCTCGACACCGGTCCGGTCTTCGGCACCGTCACCGAGGCCATCGGGCCGCGCGACACCGCCGGTGACCTCCTGGAGCGGCTCGCGGTCAGCGGTGCCCAGCTCCTGGTCGCGACCCTCGACGGCATCGCGGCCGGCGCGCTGGAGGCCCGGCCCCAGCCCGCCGACGGCATCAGCCTGGCGCCGAAGGTCGAGCCCGCCGACGCACGGGTCGACTGGACGCTGCCCGCCCACGTCGTCGACCGGCGCGTCCGCGGGGTCACCCCGGCTCCGGGCGCCTGGACGACGTGGCGCGGCGACCGGCTGCGGCTGGGTCCGGTGACCCCGGTGGTGGACGGTCCGTCGCCGGCCGCGGGGGAGCTGCAGGTCGAGGGCCGGGAGGTCGTCGTGGGGACCGGCACCGGTGCGGTGCGGCTCGGCGAGGTGCAGCCGGCCGGGAAGCGGATGATCCCGGCGCTCGACTGGGCGCGCGGCGCCCGGCCGGTCCCGGACGAGAGGCTGGGCGAGTGACCCGGCCGCCGAGACGCCCGGCGAGCGGCCCGCAGCGCGGCAAGCGCCCGCACCCGGCGACCAGGCGCCGCGCGCTGGACGGTGCCCGGTTGACCGCCTACGACGTGCTGGACGGCGTCACGTCCCGGGACGCCTACGCCAACCTGCTGCTGCCCCAGCTGCTGCGCGAGCGCGGCCTGGACACCCGCGACGCCGCGTTCGCCACCCAGTTGGCCTACGGGACCCTGCGGGCGACCGGCACCCTCGACGCGATCCTCGCCGGGCTGGTGAGCCGTCCGCTGGCCGAGTTGGACCCGCGGGTGCTCGACCTCCTGCGGCTGGGCGCGTACCAGCTCATCGACCTGCGGGTGCCGTCGCACGCCGCCGTCGACACCACCGTCGACCTCACCCGCGCCATCGTGGGCACGGGCGCCTCCGGCCTGGTCAACGCCGTCCTGCGCAAGGTGGCCGCGGGCGGGGAGCGGGCGGCCTGGCTGTCCGTCCTGGGCGGCGACCGGGAACAGCAGCTCGCGCTGGCGACCGACCACCCGCGGTGGATCGTGGACGCCTGGCGCGACGCGCTCGGCGGCGAGGACGAGCTCGAGCAGGCGCTGCTGGCCGACGATGCCGCGCCCGAGGTGCACCTGGTCGCGCGGCGCATCCCGCGCGACGAGCTGGCCGCCGAGGCGGGTGGGACGCCGGGTCCGTGGTCGCCGTTCGCCGTCCGGCTGCCCGGCGGTGATCCCGGCCGGCTCGTGTCGGTGCGCTCCAGCCGCGCCGCCGTCCAGGACGAGGGCAGCCAGCTCGCGGCGCTGCTGCTCGCCCGGGCGCCGCTCGAGGGACCGGACACCGCCTGGCTGGACATGTGCGCCGGCCCCGGTGGCAAGGCCGGTCTGCTGGCGGCCGTCCGGCCGGACGGCGTGCGGCTCACCGCGGCCGACCGCGCGCCGCACCGCGCCGACCTGGTCAAGCAGACGCTGTGGGACGAGGCCGACGTGGACGTGCTGGCTGCCGACGGCCGCGAGGCGCCGTGGCCGGCGGGCTCCTTCGACCGGGTGCTGCTCGACGCGCCGTGCACCGGGCTGGGCGCGCTGCGCCGTCGTCCCGAGGTGCGCTGGCGGCGGACTCCCGAGGACGTCGGCCCGCTGGTGGAGCTGCAGGTGGAGCTGCTGGCGAGCGCACTGGCCTCGGTGCGGGTCGGGGGAGTGGTCGCCTACGTGACCTGCTCGCCGCACACCGAGGAGACCCTCGGCGTCGTGGACGTCGCGGCTGCCCGCGACGACGTCGAGGTGCTGCCGGTCGCGCCGCTGTTCCCCGAGATCCCGGGCATCGCCCGCGGGGACTACGGGCAGCTGTGGCCGCACCGCCATGGCACCGACGCCATGTTCATGGCGCTGCTCCGCCGCACCCGCTGAGCGGCCCGACGCCCGGGACCGCTCGGCCGCATCCGCGATCCCGCAGGAACGGGTCAGAACGGTGGCGGGTCCTCGGCCGGTGTCGGTGGAGGCGGTGGTGGACCGGGGGGCTCGGTGAGCACCCGCCAGCCCGGTGGGCGGCTGACCCGGGTGACCCCGGACGGCGTGATGACGGTGAGCACGCCGTCGTCGCTCATGGTGTGCGACCAGCCGTCGGCGTGGGTCTTGAGGCGGTGGTGCCGACGGCACAGGCAGCAGAGGTTCGCGCAGTCGGTGACGCCGCCGGCTGCGTGTGCGACGACGTGGTCGAGGTCGGCCCACCCGGCGCCCACGGAGCACCCGGGATGTCGGCAGGTGCGGTCGCGGGTGGTGAGGAATCGACGCTGGGCTGCCGAGGGGGTGTAGCGGTCCACGGTCGGGGGCGTGGCGAGCACCGGGCAGCCGCACGGGGAACCAGGGTGGGCGGGGCAGCCGCGAGCGGCGAGGTGCTCCAGCTCCCGGCGGCCGGTGACGGCGAGGAGGCGTCCGCACGAGTCGGTGACGGCGATGTCGAGGGTTCCCCCGGTCGGTGCCTGCAGCCCGCCGGGGCACAGCGCGTCCAGTTGTTCGAGGAGCTCGCGCAGGTGGGCGGCGGTGATCGACTCCCCGCACGCCTCTCCCACCGGCGCCGGAGCACTCGCCACGGCAGGCCGGAACGCAGCCGGGAGCGGAGCTCCGGCGTCGAGGAAAGCACCGACGCGGAGCGCGTGCAGCGGAGCGATCACGGTGACGTGCGCCGTCACCGGCGGATGCTCCTCCCAGGAGCGCAGCATCAGGTCGATGCCCGCCCCGACGCGCAGCATCCCGATCGGCCGCCGGTCCCCGGCGTCCTTCGCGGCACGGGCGCGGGTATCGAGTGTGTTCCGGCAGGCCACCGCATCGTGGTGCCGCATCAGCATGCTGAGTTCGCTCATCCCGCTGCCGATACGCCGGATCTTCACGTCCGCGGCGTTCCGTGCCTGCTCCCGCCGCCGGTCGACGGCCGCCGAGTCGCGGGCGACCAGTTCGGCGTGCACCAGCTCGCGCAGCTTCCGCACAGACAGCTGCCTGGCGAGAGGGAGCACGGCAGCTTCCACCGCGGCGATGACCGCCGGGTCGCTGTCGTCGGCCGGACGTCCCAGCTCCGCGGCGACCGCCCGGGCGCGGGGCCGGTCCAGCCGCCCCGCAGCCAGCTCCGCCCAGGTCGCCGGCAGACGGGTGGCGAAGATGTGGGCATGGTCGAGCAGCGTCACCGCCGCCGTCCGGCTCGTGTTCAGGATGAGCGCCAACTCGTCGAGCACGAACTCGCTGACGCCTTCCGGCCCGAGCGCAGCGGCCCCCGCTTCGCCAGGGCGGGGATCGACCGGTGCCGGACGATCCGCGGCGATGTCGAGTGCCAGTTCGAGCTTCAGCGCCATCAGCTTCGCCTCGGCGGCCGTCGTCTGCTGCATCAACGCTGCGGACTCGGCCGACGACCGCCGTCGCGGCAGCCACGCCCCCAGCCCTGCATCCTGCAGCGGCGGCTCCGGATCCGCAGGCTCCCACGGCGACGGCGCGGTATCGACCGGCACGACGGTCACACCGACCGCGAACCCGCCTCTCACTGCCATGCCCCGACGCTAGCCGCGGGGTCTGACGGTTCCCGCCGGTCAGCGGGCTGCGGCACGGATCAGAACGGGAACTTCCGCTTGGTGTGCTGGACGCTGATCCAGTGGTCGGTGGTGAACTCGTCGATCGCCCACTCGCCGCCGAACCGGCCCAGCCCCGAGTCCTTCTCACCACCGAAGGCGGTGTTGTTCTCGTCGTTGAGCGGTGAGTCGTTGACGTGCGTCATGCCGGCCTCGACGCGCAGCGCGAACTGCACACCCCGCAGCGCGTCCTCGGTGAACACCGCGCTCGACAGGCCGTACTCGGTGTCGTTGGCGATCGCCAGGGCGTCGTCCTCGTCGCGCGCACGGATGATCGTCACGACCGGGCCGAACATCTCCTGGCGTGCGCTGGACACCTGGTTGTCGCCGAGGAGCACGTGCGGCGGGAGCACCGAGCCGATCGGACCGGTCGGGTCGCCGCCGAGCAGTTGCTGCGCGCCGTCCGACAGGGCGTCCGCGATCTTCTCCTGGATGCCCTCGAGCTGGCTGCTGTTGATGATCGGCCCGATCACGGTGTCGGACTCCCGCGGGTCACCGGCCTTGAGCCCCCGGGCGCGTTCGACGAAGCGCTCCACGAACTCGTCGTGCACCGAGTCGTCCACCACGATCCGGTTGGTGATCATGCAGACCTGGCCCTGGTGGAAGAACTTCCCGAAGATCGCCGCGTCCACCGCGTAGCCCAGGTCGGCGTCGTCCAGCACCACCAGCGGCCCGTTGCCGCCGAGCTCCAGGGACAGCTTCTTCAGTCCCGCCTTCGCGGCGATGCCCTTGCCCACCGGCGTCGAGCCGGTGAACGAGACCACCCGCGGCGTCGGGTGGGACACGATCGCGTCGCCGATGTCGCTCCCCGACCCGATGACCACCGAGAGCAGCCCCTCGGGCAGCCCGGCCTCCTCGTAGACCTTGGCCAGCAGCAGCCCGCCGGTCACCGGGGTGTCACCGGCCGGCTTGAGGACGACGGCGTTGCCCAGCGCCAGCGCCGGGGCGACGGAGCGGTTGGACAGGTGCATCGGCACGTTCCACGGGCTGATGACCGCGACCACCCCGACGGGACGGCGGTACACGCGGCTCTCCTTGCCCTCGATGTCGGCGGGCAGGATCCGGCCCTCCACCCGGTACGGGTAGGACGACGCCTCGTGGAAGTCCCGCAGGGTGATCGCGTACTCGAACTCGGCGGCCGGGGCGGCGGCGCCGGACTCCCGGATGTGCCAGTCGACGATCTCGTCCTTGCGCGCCTCCATGATCCGGGCGGCGCGGCGCATCACCTCGGCGCGCTCGCTCGGCAGCCGCGCCGCCCAGTCCCGCTGGGCCTTCTTCGCCGTCGCGTAGGCCTCGTCGAGGTCGTCGGCGTTCGCCAGCGGGATCTCGGTCAGCGTCTCGCCGGTGTAGGGATCGGTGTCGGTCGCGGTCTTCCCCGCCCGGCCGGCGCGCCAGGTGCCGGCGATGGGCATCCGGTCGAAGCCGTCGTAGCGGGCGGGTGCGGAGGTCTCGGAAGCCATGGCTCGGGCCCTACCCGGTCGTCCACGACGGACACGTGCACAGCGCTCCGGCCGCGTCGGTCAGGAGCGGCCGACGGGGCCGGCCAGGAGCACCGGGACGGGGGAGTGGTGGGTGACGTGCTCGGCGACGCTGCCGAGCAGTCGGTGGGACATGCCTCGGCCGCGGCGGCCCACGACGACGACGTCGGCGCGCTCCTGCCGGGCCACGTCCAGCAGCGCGCTGCCGGGCCGGCCGGCGACCACCTCGACCGCCGGTGACGTGCCGGGGAACCAGCCGGCCCGCTCCACCAGCAGGCCGCGGCAGCGGTCGCGCTCCACCTGATCGGCGAACTCGACGACGTCCGGATCGATGGCCGTCACCAGGACCACGCGGGCGGTCGCACCGGGGAAGACCCGTGCTGCGTCGCGGACGCACCGGTCGGACTCCGCGGACCCGTCCACACCGACGACGACCGTCACGGCGCCACGAGGTGCGGCAGCCGCCGGGTCGGCGGCGGGGGTGCGCTCGACGACCCGTTCCTGTCGCCGGCCCCGCTCGACCGCGATGGGCACGAACAGCGGACCCAGCACGGCCCCCAGCAGGTACCAGAAGGACGAGCGGTAGCCCTGGCGGCCGAGGTGCAGCGCGGCCGCCGTCCCGATCGCGATCCAGACCAGCAGGACCAGGGCGACGTACACGGGCGTCGGCACAGCGGCTCCCCTCGTCGACGGACGCGGCGGACGCCGCGGTCCTACGAGGACCACGTCCGACGGGCGGGTCCGGTTCCGGCCCCGCCCTGCCCGACCGCGGCCGGCACCTGGACAGCCGGCACCTAGACTCCCCGCGTGTCCCGGCAGCCCAAGATCGCGCCCAGCCTGCTCTCCGCCGACTTCGCACACCTGGCCGACGAGGTCGCCCGGGTCGCCGACGCCGACTGGCTGCACGTCGACGTGATGGACGCGCACTTCGTCCCGAACCTCACCCTCGGCCTGCCGGTCGCCCAGGCGATCCAGGCGGTCAGCCCGGTGCCGCTGGACTGCCACCTCATGATCGAGAACCCGGAGCGCTGGGCACCGGGCTACGCAGAGATGGGCGCCCGCAACGTCACCGTGCACGCCGAGGCCTGCACCGACCCGCGCGCCGTCGCCCGTGACCTCCGCGCCGCCGGTGCCCTCGCCGGCCTGGCCATCAAGCCGGGCACGCCCCTGGAGGACTACCTCGACGTCCTGCCCGACTTCGACACCCTGCTGGTCATGAGCGTCGAGCCCGGCTTCGGTGGCCAGTCGTTCATCGCCGACGTGCTGCCCAAGGCGCGCAAGGCCCGCGAGCTCGTCGACGCCGGGCACCTGACGCTGATCGTGGAGATCGACGGCGGCATCAACGCCGACACCATCGAGCAGGCGGCGGAGGCCGGCGTCGACATGTTCGTCGCGGGTTCCGCCGTCTACGGCGCCGACGACCCCGCGAAGGCGATCGCTGCGCTGCGTGCCCAGGCCGCCGCGGCGATGAGCAGGTGACCGGCACCGTCGCCGAGCGGGACGCGATGGCCCGCGCCCGCGAGCTGGGCGCCTCCGTCCTGGGGACCACCAGCCCGAACCCCGCCGTCGGCGCCGTCGTCCTCGCGGCCGACGGCACGGTCGCCGGCGAGGGCGCGACCCGGCCGCCGGGCGGCGCGCACGCCGAGGTGCGGGCGCTGGCGGCGGCGGGGGAGCGGGCCCGCGGCGGCACCGCCGTCGTCACCCTCGAACCGTGCGCGCACACCGGCCGCACCGGCCCGTGCGCCGACGCGCTGATCGCCGCCGGGGTCGCCCGCGTCGTCGTCGCCGTCCCGGAACCGACGTCCCTGGCCGGCGGGGGAGCCGACCGGCTGCGCGCCGCCGGCATCGACGTGGAGCTCGGCGTCGAGCAGGACGAGGCCGAGACCGGTGCCCTGGGGCCGTGGCTGACCGGTGTGCGCGAGCAGCGGCCGCAGGTCGTCTGGAAGGTCGCCGCCACCCTCGACGGCCGGGTGGCCGGCGCCGACGGCAGCAGCCGCTGGATCACCGGCGAGCCGGCGCGCGCCGCCGTCCACCGCCTGCGGGCGAGCTGCGACGCCGTCGTCGTCGGCTCCGGGACGGCGGTGACCGACGACCCGCAGCTCACCGTGCGCGGCGCCGACGGCCGGAACGCCGACCGGCAGCCGCTCCGGGTCGTCCTCGACCGGCGGGGCCGGCTGCCGGAGGGCGCCCGCGTGCTGGACGACGCCGCGCCCACCCTGGTCAGCCGCGCCGCGGATCCGGCCGCGCTGCTGGCCGAGCTCTTCGACCGCGACGTCCGCCGGGTGCTGCTGGAGGGTGGCCCCACCCTGGCCGCCGCGTTCCTGCGCGCCGGCCTCGTGGACGAGGCCGTGGTGCACCTCGCGCCGAAGCTCCTGGGGGCCGGTCCCTCGCTGGTGGGCGACCTGGGAATCACTTCGATCGCCGGCGCGCTCTCCTGGGAGACGGTCGACGTCCTCCTCCTGGGTGGGGACGTGCAGGTCCGCCTGCGGCCCACCCGGCACACTGGTGGGCGACAGTCCGTCCGGGAAGGGAGCTGACGTGTTCACCGGCATCGTCGAAGAGGTGGGCACGCTCGTCGTCCGCGAGGAGCAGACCGACGCCGCCCGGATGGAGATCCGCGCCCGCAAGGTGCTGACCGACGTCGCCCTCGGCGACTCCATCTCGGTGAACGGCGTCTGCCTGACCGTGACCTCCGTGCAGGACGGCGTCTGGAGCACCGACGTCATGGCCGAGACGCTGCGGCGCAGCAGCCTCGGCAAGACGGAGGAGGGCAGCCGGGTCAACCTGGAGCGAGCCGTCACCGCCCACACCCGCCTGGGCGGGCACATGGTGCAGGGCCACGTGGACGGCGTCGGGACCGTGCTGTCCCGCGAGCCCAGCACGCACTGGGAGGTCTTCCGCATCGGCCTGCCCACCGGCCTGGCGCAGTACGTCGTCGAGAAGGGCTCCATCGCCGTCGACGGCGTCTCGCTGACCGTCAGCGCGGTCAGCGCCGCCACCGACCCCGAGCCCTGGTTCGAGGTCAGTCTCATCCCCACCACCCTCCGCGAGACCACGCTCGGCACGCGCGCCCCGGGGGACCCCGTCAACCTGGAGGTCGACGTGATCGCCAAGTACGTCGAGCGACTGCTGGAGGCACGCCGGTGACCACACCACTGACCCGTCTGGACAGCATCGAGACCGCGATCGCCGCGATCAAGGACGGCCGCCCGGTCGTCGTGATCGACGACGAGGACCGCGAGAACGAGGGCGACCTCATCTTCGCCTCGGAGCTGGCCACCCCCGAGCTGGTGGCTTTCATGGTCCGCTACACCTCGGGCTACATCTGCGTCGCGGTCACCGAGGGCGACGCCGACCGGCTGGACCTGCCGCCCATGCACCGGGTGAACCAGGACCGCCTCGGCACCGCCTACACCGTCACCGTCGATGCCCGCGAGGGCGTCACCACCGGCATCTCGGCGTCGGACCGGGCGACGACGATCCGGACGCTGGCGAACCCGGACGCCACCTCCCGCGACCTCTCCCGCCCGGGCCACATCGTCCCGCTGCGCGCCAAGGACGGCGGCGTGCTGCGCCGGCCCGGCCACACCGAGGCCGCCGTCGACCTCGCCGTGCTGGCCGGCCTCGCCCCCTCCGGGACGCTGTGCGAGATCGTCAGCGAGAAGGACCCCACCGGCATGGCGCGCGGCGAGGAGCTGCGCGTCTTCGCCGACGAGCACGACCTCGTCATGGTCTCCATCGCCGACCTGATCGCCTACCGCAAGCGCTTCGACAAGCTGGTCGAGCGGGTCGCCGAGGCCGTGGTCCCGCTGACCCCGGGCACGTTCACCGCCGTCGGCTACCGCAGCTCCTACGACGAGCGCGAGCACGTCGCCTTCGTCTACGGCGAGATCGGCGCCGGCGAGGACGTGCTGGTGCGCGTGCACTCCGAGTGCCTCACCGGCGACGTCTTCGGCTCGCTGCGCTGCGACTGCGGCCCGCAGCTGCAGGCTGCCCTGCAGGCCGTCGCCGACGAGGGACGCGGGGTCGTGCTCTACATCCGCGGCCACGAGGGCCGGGGGATCGGCCTGCTGCACAAGCTGCAGGCCTACCAGCTGCAGGACCTGGGCGCGGACACCGTCGACGCCAACCTCGACCTGGGGCTGCCGGCCGACGCCCGCGACTACGGCACCGGGGCGCAGATCCTGGTGGACCTCGGCATCCACACCATGCGGCTGCTCACCAACAACCCGGCCAAGCGTGCCGGGCTGGAGGGCTACGGCCTGAAGGTGCTGGGCCGGGTGTCGCTGCCCAGCACGGTGACGGCGCAGAACCTCGGCTACCTGCGCACCAAGCGCGACCGCATGGGGCACCTGCTGGACATCATCGAGCCCGAGCCGGCCGGCGAGCCCCCGCACGCCGACCCGATCCCGGAGAACGTCCCCCTGCGCGTCGACGAGCAGCCCTCATGAGCGGCAGCGGAGCGCCCGTCGTGCAGCCGGTGGACGCCGCCGGGCTGACCCTGGGCGTCGTCGTCACCACCTGGCACGCCGAGCTCACCGACAGCCTGCTGGCGCGTGCGCTGGAGGCCGCCCGGGCCAGCGGGGTCACCGAGCCGACCGTCGTCCGCGCGCCCGGCGCCGTCGAGCTGCCGGTCGTGGCGCAGGCGCTGGCCGAGCGGCACGACGCCGTCGTCGCCCTCGGGGTCGTCATCCGCGGGGGCACGCCGCACTTCGAGTACGTCTGCGACGCGGTGACCGCCGGCCTCACCCGGGTGGCGCTGGACGCCTCCCGGCCCGTCGGGAACGGCGTCCTCACCTGCGACACCGAGGAGCAGGCACGCGACCGCGCCGGCCTGCCCGGCTCCGCCGAGGACAAGGGCTGGGAGGCCACGATCGCCGCGCTGGGCACCGCGCTGACCCTCCGCGACCTCCGTGGACCGCAGCGCTCCACCGGGTTCGGCGCCGTCCCCGCCGGAGGCTTGTCGTGAAGACGTTCGACGCCCTGTTCGCCGAGCTCTCGGCCAAGGTCGCCGAGGGCGACCCCGCCTCGGGCACCGTGGTCGCCGTGCGCGACGGCGTGCACGCCGCGGGCAAGAAGGTGGTCGAGGAGGCCGCCGAGTCGTGGATGGCCGCCGAGCACGAGGGCGAGGAGCGGACGGCGGAGGAGATCAGCCAGCTCCTCTATCGGGTGCAGGTGCTCATGCTCGCCCGGGGTCTGACCCTGGACGACGTCTACGCTCACCTCTGAAGAAGGACCCCGTCCCCCTCACCCCTCGCAGGCTCGGGGTGAGCCTCTGGACGGGACCGCCCTGTCAATTCACGTCCGAGGAGTGTCCGAGTGCTGCGCATCGCCGTGCCCAACAAGGGCGTCCTGAGCGAGCCGGCCGCGGAGATGCTCACCGAGAGCGGCTACCGCCAGCGGCGCAGCACCAAGGACCTCGTCGTCTTCGACCCCGACAACGACACCGAGTTCTTCTACCTCCGGCCCCGTGACATCGCCGTCTACGTGGCCGCGGGCACCCTGGACGTCGGCATCACCGGCCGCGACATGCTGCTGGAGACCGCGCCGCGCGACGGCGAGGGCCCGGCCGCGGTCGAGGTCATGCCGCTGGGCTTCGGGCGGTCGTCCTTCCGGTTCGCCTCCCCGGTCGCGTCGGGGATCGAGCGGGTGGACCAGCTGGCCGGCAAGCGGATCGCCACGGCCTACCCGGTGCTGCTCCAGCGCTCCCTCGAGGAGTCCGGCATCAAGGCCGACGTCGTCAAGCTCGACGGCGCCGTCGAGACGGCCTGCGCGCTCGGCGTCGCCGACGCCGTCTGCGACGTGGTGGAGACCGGGACGACGCTGCGCGCGGCCGGGCTGCACATCATCGGCGAGCCCGTGCTGGCCAGCGAGGCCATCCTGGTCGGGCGCGAGGGCGCCGAGGAGATCCCGGCAGTCGCCCAGCTGCGGCGCCGGCTCCAGGGCGTCCTGGTCGCCCGGCAGTACGTGATGCTCGACTACGACTGCCCGGACGAGATCCTCGCCCGGGCCACCGCGATCACCCCCGGCATCGAGGGCCCCACGGTCAGCCCCCTCCAGCGGGCCGGCTGGTCGGCGGTGCGGGCGATGGTCCGGCGCAGCCAGACCAACCAGATCATGGACGAGCTCTACGAGCTCGGTGCCCGCGCCATCCTGGTCACCAGCATCCACGCCTCGCGGCTCTGAGCCGGAAACTTCCCGGCGTCCCTGCACGTCTGACAGGCATGCGCCGACTCCTGCCACTCCTGCTGGCGGCCGCCACCCTCATGCTCGCCGGCTGCGGGTCGGCCGACGAGGAGGGGAGTGCGGCCGCGCCGACCACCGACACGACGCCGGACGAGGCGGAGGGGGTCGACGGGTCCGACGGAGCCGCGGCGGGCGGCGGGATCGCCCAGGCCGACAACGATCTCCAGGTCGTGGTCGACCTCGGCGACGGTGCCGAGCCGCGGACCTGGACGCTGACCTGCGTCGGGTTCGTCGAGGGCAGCCACCCCCAGGCGGAGGCCGCCTGCGAGCACCTCCGGGGGATGCAGGACCCGTTCGCCCCGCTGCCCGACGACGTGATCTGCACCCAGCAGTACGGCGGCCCGGAGACCGCCGTCGTGCAGGGCCGGTGGGGTGGTGAACCGGTGGAGCTGGAGCTGTCCCGGGTGAACGGTTGCCGCATCGACCAGTGGAACTCGCTGGTCCCCCTGGTGCCCGCGCCCGCGAGCTGACCTCCGCTCAGCGCCCTCGCGTGGTCCGCTCGACCAGGTCGATGGCGGTGCACAGCCCCAGCGCCGTGGCGCGGCTGCCCGGCGCGAGCAGCGCGTCCACGGCCGGGGCCAGCGGCCGCTCACCGACGAGGGCGTGCAGCACGGCGGCGTACTCGCCGCTGACCCGGCCCGCGGCGGCATGCCGCAGCAGGGCGCGGGAGAGCTCGGTGGTGCGGCAGGCGGCCAGCGCGGTGACGCCCGCGGCGAACCGCGGGGCGGCCGGGTGCCCGAGCAGCACCAGCCCGGCGACGGTGCCGGCCATGACGTCGTCCCCGACCGGGGTCAGCCCGGGACCCAGGCCGATCAGCCGGGTCGCGGTGCGCAGCGCGGCGTCGAGGTCGGCGCGCCGGACGGCGCCGCGCAGCGCGGCCAGCGGGCCACCGGGACCGGTGGGCAGCCCGGGCAGCTCGAAGGCGCTGTGCGGGACGCCCTCTCCGTAGAGCGAGGTGCGCAGCTGCCGCACGCCCTCGGGGAGGAGCGCCGGCCGGGCGCTGGGCAGCCGCGGGCGGGGGTCCCACCAGGCCGCGGCGCTGACCGCCAGGTCGCCGACGACGACGCGGCCACCACCCACCTCGGCCGTCGCGGTCCGGGGCGCGAGCGGCCGGCCGGTGCCCGGCCCGAACAGCACGCACCCGAGGGGCAGGCGTGCCGCGTCACTGGTGAGCACGCCGACGACGTCGCCGTCCCGCTCACCGGGCACGTGCAGGTACACGCCGGTGGGCGTGCTCGCGATCACCCGGGCACGGCGGACCGGTCCGCGCAGCAGCGCCGCCACGCCGGTGCTGGCCGCGGCCGGCACGGCGGTGACCTGCCGGGGCGGGCAGCCGGCGCGTGCCGCGGCCACCGCCGAGTCGCGGGGGAGGGGGATCGTCGGGACTCCGGCGCGCGATGCGCGACCGCGCGCCGGAGTCGCCTGCGCGCGGCTGTCCTGGTCCGAGGTCTGGTCGATCGTGCGCATGTCGGCCCTTCGCCGGTGGGGCGACGGAGGGGCGATGAGCCCCCGTCCGGGTTCTGCTCGGGATCCGGCCGCAGAGGGCCAGGTGCCGCCGGTCGGGACGTGACGGCCTAGCATCGCTGCGAGTGGGGTGAGCGGGGTTCGAACCTATGCGGCGCGTCGCACGCCCTCTTATGGCGGAACTCGCCAAGAATGGGTGTCGGCGTCCGGGGACTCCTGACAGGTTCTCCGGGCGTGACGGTCTCGTTGGCCACTAGAAGGGGACGCGTCGTGACGCACGGTGACACCTATACGGCGCCGCCCACGCAGCGTGACGGAACCGGTCCGTTTCGTCGCAACTGGGCCGTCGAGGAACCGCCGCGCGCCGACGCTGCCCGGGCCGAGCGTGGGAGTTGGCAGGAGCGCATGGGACTGACCGTCGAGGACGCGCTGGACCTCCCCGGACTGGCCGGCACCACGGTCGCCGCCGGCGCGAGCGGGCTGGGTCGCTCGGTCCGTCACATGGTGATCGACAAGCCCGCCGATCCGCTCGCCGGCGCGGGGATCGACGTGCTCGTCGTCCTCGGTGCGCGGCTGCCCCCCGCCGATCCGGCCAACTGCCGGGCGCTCGTGGAGCGACTGGACTCGATGGGGACCGCCGCGCTGGCCTTCCGGCGCACGGACGGGCCCCCACCGGTGCCGGCGGAGGTGCTCGCGGAGGCCGACCGGCGCGGGCTCCCGGTGCTGGCGCTGCCGGCCGCCGTCCGCCTGGACGAGGTCGTCTCCGAGGTGCTGGGCGCCGTCGTCACCAAGCAGGGGCAGGCCCTGGCGCTGAACTCGCGCATGGACGACCAGTTCATGGAGGTCGCCCTCACCGGCGGCGGCCTGGCCGAGGTCACCCAGCGGCTCGCCGTGATGCTCGACGGGGCGGCGGTCCTGGGCCTGGGTTCCGACCGCGAGGTGGTCACCAGCGCCGGCCCGCGGGACGACGTCGCCGAGATCAGCGACTGGCTGTGGCTGCTGGACGCCGCCGCCGACGACGCCCTCGCCGAGCTGACGCCCTCGCGCCGGCTGGCCGGTGTGCGCGCCGACCGCACGGCGGTCACCCCGGCCGACGTGCTGGCCGACGCCGACCTCTCACCGGCCGACGGCATCCTGCTGGTCCCCGGACACCACCAGCTCCCCGGCGGGGTCGGCGAGTACGCCGTCGCCCCGATCATGGCCGGCGACCAGCGGCACGGCTGGCTGGTCGCGGTGCACCGGACCGGCGAGATGATGGTCGGCGCGGGTGGCGTGCTGGAGCGCGCGGCGGTGATCGCCGCGTTGTCGGTGATCCGGCTGCAGGCCGTGCACTCGGTGGAGCTGCGCTTCCAGGGGGACCTGGTCCGCCGGCTCGTCGGCGGCTCGGTCGGGCACACCGAGCGCACCCTGGCCTACACGCGGTCCTTCGGCTGGCGGCTGGACGGGCCGGTGGCCGTGCTGGTCACCGCGACCGAGACCGTCGCCGACGCCACCGGTGACCCCACGCGGGCGCTGGACGTCCTCGACCGGCTGGCCGACGGCTGGCGGTCGGCGCTGGAGGCGGAGGTGGCCGGTGCGGCCGTCGCGGGCCTGGCGACCGAGATCGTCACGCTGCTGCCGCTGGACGGCCGCACCCCCGATGAGGTGTCCTCGCTCGTCGCCGCCGTCAGCTCGCGGGTCAACGGCCGCCTGCGCAGGCTGGGCCGCGTGCTGGGCACCGGCATCGGCCGGCCCGCCGGCTCGCTGTCCGAACTGGCCGAGGCGCACCGCCAGGCGCAGCGGGCACTCGGTGTCGGGCAGGAGATCCAGGGCGGGGCATCGGTCACCCACTTCGACCAGCTCGGCGTGTTCCGGCTGCTCTCGCTGATCCCCGACAGCACCGAGCTGCGGTCCTACGTCGACGAGGTGCTCGGTCCGCTGGCCGATGCGACCGACGCGGACTCCGCCGACCTCCGCGAGACCCTGCTGGTGCTGCTGGAGACCAACCTCAACGTCGCGGAGTCGGCGCGCCGGCTGCACTTCCACTACAACACGATGCGCTACCGGATCGGCAAGCTCGAGCGCATGCTCGGGCCCTTCACCAGCGACCCGACGCTGCGGCTGAACCTGCTGCTGGCGCTGCACGCCGCCCGGATGAGCGGCCTGGACCAGCCGCACCGCCCGCCCCTGGAGGCGGGCATGGCGCCACCGCCGGACGAGGGGCTGGACTCGCTGCTCTAGGCGGGCGCGGCCAGCCACGTGTCGCTCCCCGGGCCGGGCCGGTGACGTCCGCGTGCGGCCCGGAGCGCGCCAGGGCAGGGTGCGGGGGAGCGGCGCACGGTGCGGCGCGGAGGAGGAACCCATGAGCGAGCCGTCCCGTCCGCTGCAGGGAAAGGTCGCCCTGGTCACCGGGGCGTCGTCGGGCATCGGGGCCGCGACGGCGGAGGCCCTCGCCGCGGCGGGCGCCGCGGTGGCGATCGGCGCCCGGCGCCGGGACCGCCTGGAGGAGCTCGCAGGCCGGCTGCGTGCCGACGGCGCCACGGTCCTGGAGCTGGAGCTCGACGTCACCGACGAGCAGGCGTGCGCCGACGCGGTGGCCCGCACGCGGGCCGAGCTCGGCGGACTCGACGTCCTGGTGAACAACGCCGGCGTCATGCTGCTCGGGACGATCGTCGGCGCCGACCCGGAGGACTGGCGCCGGATGATGTCGACCAACGTCCTGGGCCTCATGTACATGACCCACGCCGCGATCGAGGGGATGGTCGAGCAGGGCTCCGGGGACGTCGTCAACGTCTCGAGCGTCGCCGGCCGGGTGGCCCGCAAGGGGGCCGGCGCCTACAACGCGAGCAAGTGGGCGGTGAACGCCTTCAGCGAGTCGCTGCGCCAGGAGGTGACCGGCCGCGGCGTGCGGATCGGGCTGGTCGAGCCGGGTGCCGTGACGACCGAGCTGACCGACCACATCACCCAGCCCGCGGCCAAGGAGGCGTCCCGGAAGGCGCACGCGTCCATGACGGCGCTGACGGCCGACGACATCGCCCGCGCGGTGGTCTACATGGTGAGCCAGCCCGCGCACGTGGCTGTCAACGAGATGCTGGTCCGGCCCACCGACCAGGAGCGGTGAGGTACGGGAACGGCCCTCCTGCAGGGGCCCGCGCCGAGCGTGAGCGGGGGGCAGGAGGGTCCTTCGTCAGTCGTGGAAGACCTCGATGGCGGCGCCGATCTCGACCAGCCGTTCGTAGAGGTGCTCGTACCCGCGGGCGATGATGTCGACGTTGCGCAGCACCGAGGTGCCCTTCGCCGCGAGCATGGCCAGCAGGATGCACACCGCCGGGCGCAGCGCCGGCGGGCAGACCACCTCGGCGCTCGACCAGTGCGTGGGCCCGTCGACGAGCACACGGTGCGGGTCCAGCAGCCGGACGTCGGCGCCCAGCCGGGTCAGGTCGGAGAGGTGGATCGCCCGGTTGTCGTAGACCCAGTCGTGGATCATCGTCGACCCCTCCGCCTGCGCGGCGATGACCGCGAAGAACGGCAGGTTGTCGATGTTCAGGCCCGGGAACGGCATCGGGTGGATCTTGTCGATCGGTGCCCGCAGCCGTGAGGGGTGGATGGTGATGTCGGCCAGCCGGGTGTGCCCGTTGTCGGCCACGTACTCCGGCGACACCTCGTAGCGCAGGCCCATCTCGGCCAGCACCGCCAGCTCGATCTCCAGGAACTCCACCGGCGCCCGCTGCACCGTCAGCTCCGAGCCGGTGACGATGCCGGCGGTCAGCAGGCTCATCGCCTCCACGGGGTCCTCGCTGATCGTGTAGTCCACGTCGGCGTCCAGCACCGGGCGGCCCCGCACCACCAGCGTCGTCGTCCCGAGACCCTCGATCTCCACCCCGAGCAGCTGCAGGTACAGCACCAGGTCCTGGACCATGTAGTTGGAGCTGGCGTTGCGGATCGTCGTCGTGCCCTCGGCGCGGGCGGCGGCCAGCAGTGCGTTCTCGGTGACGGTGTCGCCGCGCTCGGTCAGCACGATGGTGCGCTCGGTGGCACCGGTCGGCGTGACGGTGGCGTGGTACTCACCGGCCCGCGCCTCGATCTCCAGGCCGAAGGGGCGCAGGGCGATCATGTGCGGCTGCACGGTGCGGGTCCCCAGGTCGCAGCCACCGGCGTAGGGCAGCTCGAACACCGGCGCGAGGTGCATCAGCGGGCCGAGGAACATGATGATGCTGCGGGTGCGGCGGGCCGCGTCGGCGTCGATGCCGTCCAGGTCCACCCGGGCGGGCACCACGAGGGTGAGGTCGTGCCCGGCCTCGTCCCAGGTCGCGGACACGCCGATGGAGCGCAGCACGTCCAGCAGCCGCTCCACCTCGACGATGCGGGCCACGTTGCGCAGCGTCGTCCGGCCGCGGTTGAGCAGTGCGGCGCAGAGCAGCGCGACGGCGGCGTTCTTCGACGACTTCACCGTCACGCTCCCGCTGAGCAGCCGCCCGCCGGTGACCCGCAGGTGCGTGGGGCCCGCCGGTCCGACGCGGATCAGCTCGCTCTCCAGGGCGGCGGAGAGCCGGCCGAGCAGCTCGAGGGTGAGGTTCTGGTTGCCCTGCTCGATGCGGGCCACCGCGCTCTGGCTGGTGCCCAGGCGCTCGGCGAGCTGCTGCTGGGTGAGCCCGCGGTGCCGCCGGGCGTCGCGGACCAGCGCACCGATCCGGCGCATCGCGGTGTCAGGGGAGAGGTCGGTCAGGGTCACGCCGACACGTTATCTCGTGTGTGAGATACCCATGACCGCGCCGTGCCGGGTCTCCTCACAAAGGACCGAGGTCCAGGATGGGCCCATGGACGTTCTGGTCACCGGCGGCACCGGCCGCCTCGGGCAGCACCTGGTCCCACGCCTGCGGGACGCCGGCCACGCGGTCCGGCAGATGTCGCGACGCGGGACCGGACCGGGCGGCGTGCGGGGCGACCTCGCCACCGGGTTCGACCTCGGCCCCGCGCTGGCCGGCGCCGAGATCGTGGTCCACGCGGCCAGCGACCCGCGCGGGGACCCGTGGCAGGTCGACGTCGCCGGTACCCGCCGGCTGGTGCAGGCGGTGGACAGGGACCGGTTGCAGCACCTGGTGTACGTCTCGATCGTCGGGGTCGACCGGATCCCGTTCGGGTACTACCGGGCCAAGTTCGCGGCCGAGCAGGTGCTGCTCGCCTCCGGCCTCCCGGTCACCCTGCTGCGGGTCACGCAGTTCCACGACTTCGTCGACGAGCTCCTCACCACCGCCCGGCGAGGTCCGGTCCTGCCCGTGCCGATGGGCTGGCGGGTGCAGCCGGTCGACGTCGCCGAGGTCGCCGGGCACCTCGTGGACGTCGTCGCCGGAGCGCCGGCCGGGGGAGTGGTGGAGTACGGCGGTCCGGAGGTCCTGACCGTCGCCGAGCTGGCGCGCGCGTGGGCCGGCGCCCGGTCGCCCGGCGCGCACGTGGTGGCCACGCCGGTCCCCGGCCGGATGAGCTCCGCGGTCCGGGACGGCGCGGCGCTGCCCGGCGGCGGCGCCCGTGGACGGCGCAGCTACGCCGAGCACCTCCGGGCGTAGAACGCAGCGTTCCTGTGCTGTCCCGGCGGGACGGACGGCGGGGCGGACGGCGGGGCGCGGCCGGCTCCGGGACCGAGCCGCTGGTCGCGGGCTGAACCTGCCCTGCGCATCCCGCTGCTACGGCGGTGTGCGGTGCCGGTCGAGGATGGGGTAGGCAGGGGGCCTGGCACGCGACCCGGGAGGTACGCCGTGGAACAGCAGGAGTGGGCGCAGGTGGTGGGCGCCGCCACGCGGGCGCCCTCGATCCACAACACGCAGCCGTGGCGGTTCACCGCCACGGCCGACCAGCTCGACGTCTTCCTCGACCCGGCCCGTGCGCTGCCGGTGCTCGACCCGACCGGCCGGCAGCAGGTGATCAGCTGCGGCATCGCGGTCGAGTTCGCCGTCGTGGCGCTGGCGGCCGCGGGCTGGCTGAGCGAGGTGGAACTGCTGCCCGACGACGACGGCGACCACCTGGCCACGGTCCGGCTCATCGGCCCCATCGAGGCCACCGAGGAGGACCGGGCGCTCGCCTCCGCCATCGACCACCGGCACACGGTGCGCGACCCGTTCCAGCCCAAGGACGTGCCCTCGGCGCTCCTCGACCGGCTGCAGGCCGAGGCCGGCGCCTTCGGCGTGTGGTTCAAGGCGGTGACCCGCTCCGAGGAGGAGGTGGCCACGGTCTTCCTCATCGACCGGGCCGAGGAGATGGAGCAGGAGGACCCCGCCTACCTCGCGGAGTTGCAGAGCTGGCTGCGCACGGACCCGGCGGCCGTCGACGGCGTGCCGGTCGGGGCGGTGCCCGGCGACGATCCGCACCAGCGGCCGTCCAACTGGACGATCCGGGACTTCGTGGTCGGCACCCGTGCGCACGGCGTCGCCGGACCCGCCGCCGACCCCGACGCACCGCCGCCGGACGTCGAACGGCCCACCGTCGTGCTCATGGGTACCGACGGCGACGACCGGCACGCCTGGCTGCAGGCCGGCCGCGCGCTGGGCCGGATCCTGCTGCTGGCCACGTCCGCGGGTGTGGCGGCGTCTCCGCTGACCCAGGCGCTCGACTGGCCGGCGACACGGACCCGGATGCGGTCCCGGCTCTCGCTGGTCGGGCACCCGCAGATGCTGCTGCGGATGGGTTATCCGCGCGAGGGGGCGGCCATCGCGGCCAGTGGCCGGCGTCCGGTGGCCGAGGTGCTGCGACCGGGGTCGGCCCGCTGAGCGCCCGGCCCTAGTCCCTGCGGCGCGCCGGGGCCCACGGGTCCTCGGCGTCGAAGCCGTCCTCGGGGGTGTCGGCGGGAGCATCCGTCGGGGCGCTCCGGCCCTCCTCCCGGCGGGCGGCCGCCTCCAGCGCCTCGTCCCGCTGACGGGCGCTCTCGGCCGCGGTATCCCGCGCCCGCGCGCGCTCCTCGCGGCGCGTCGGGCGGTCCGGGCGGTCGCAGATCCCGGCCAACCAGAGTGCGATGCCGGACGCGGCCAGTCCGATCGGCAGCACGTAGGCCGCCGCCCGTTCGGTCGCGCCCCTGGCGAGCACGTCCACCTCGGTGAGGAAGAAGACGGTTGCCGCCGCGCCGACCAGCCCCAGCAGGACCAGCAGCGTGCCGACCAGCTCCGAGCGGGGACGGAGGGTGTACGCGAGGGCGATGAGTCCCACGGCGCTGCCCACGAGGTACAGCACGGCGCCGGTGCCGTGCCACGCGTCGGACTGGTCTGCCGGGAAGACGCCGACCAGCAGGGCGCCGAGCCCGGCGATGCCGATCAGGTAGGCGGCCGCCCTCCCGGCAGCGCCGCGCAGTGCGGGGAGCAGCAGGACGGCGCCGCCGACGATGAGCGCGGCCTGGACGACGAACGAGGCGTTCATCGCCTGGTGGCCCGGCCAACTGGTCTCGCCCAGGTCGCTGATGACGTCGTCGACGCGGGAGTGCCCGTCGCCCTGCAGCTGGACCACCGTCTCCACGACGAAGAACTGCAACGTCAGCACCCAGGCGAGCGCGCCCCAGCGGAATCGATCGAGAGTCACGGGAGCCATCGTCCCAGCCCGGGCCGGCCGGCCCGGACGCGCACGGCGGCCGGCTGCCGGGCCACCGGGCGGGAGGGGGTCAGTCGGTGGCCGGGTGCCGCTCGCCGCCGGCGGGGTCCGCGTCGTCGGAGTCGACGGCCTGCCGCTCCTGCTCGGTGCGGTGCTCGAGCACCTCGTCGCTCGGGTGCGGGTCCTTGGCGTGCTGGGTGCGGTCGCGGGTCACGTTCTCCTCGGGGAGGAGGACGTCGTCGAGGGAGGGGCCGTCCTGGGGGCTGGTCATGGCAGGAACTCCGTCCGGAGGGATCAACGTGTCCCGGAGCCCATAGCCCGCTCGGTGGGGGTCCTAACCACGGTGGCCGACTCACCGCGGCTCGAGCCGGGCCGCAGGCAACCAGCTCTCGATCAGCGCGGGTCCGTCCGGGCCGGTCACGGCGTAGGTGACCCGGCCCTGCCAGGCACCGTGCCGCTGCCGCCACTCGACGAGCAGGCCCGGCCACGTGCCGGGGGCGTCGGGCGGGTCGTGCACCCAGCAGTGCCGCCCTTCCCCGCCCCGGCCGGCCGCGCCGTCGCCCGGCGTGGGGGTGCGGGGAGGGAGACCGAGGTCGGACGGAGGGACGTCGGCCGCCGGCGCGGGGCCCGCGCCGGACAGCGCTGCCCGCTCCGCCAGCGATCGCCCCGAACCGCCTCGCTGCATCCCTCCGGCCACCTCCGAAGGATCGCACACATCGAACATGCGTTCGATGTGCGCCTCGGAGCTGTCACGGTGGCCCGAAAGTGAACATTGGGTTCCGTTTCCCCGTGACCAGCATCACCCGATCTCGGGTCGCCGCCCCTGGACCGCTCTCGTACGGCCAGCGGTGGGCATCGGCCCTGCCGCCACTCTCCGTATACGCCCGCCCACGATTCCGCAGTCGGGAGCTGTGCGTCGACGCGAACCTCGTGGCGCCGCGTGGCCGTTTCGTTACCTGGGCGTCGATATCGCTGCTTAGCGTCCGCCGCCGTCAGGCAGTCCGCTGCCACTCGAAACCCCCGGAAGGATCCACGCGTGCCCGACATTCTCGGCACCGCACGGCGATCAGGCACAGCTCGTGCCCTCGGACGCCGCGCCGCCATCGGCACCGCCGCTGTCTCCATGGCAGTGGTAGGCCTGCCCGCGCTCGCACTGGCGGCGCCTCCGACCATGCCTTACATCTCCGAGATCCACTACGACAACGACGGCACGGACACCGGCGAGTTCGTCGAGGTGCAGCTGCCCGCCGGCACCAGCTCCGCGGGCCTGTCCGTCGTCCTCTACAACGGCAACGGCGGCGCCTCCTACGCAACTCTGGTCCTCCCCGTGGTCACCGCGCCGGCTGATGCGTCCGCGGTCGTGGCCGTCGACGGTCCGGCCTCGGGTATCCAGAACGGCGCACCGGACGGCCTGGCACTGATCCGTGACGGCGTCGTGCTGGAGTTCCTCTCCTACGAGGGCACGTTCGCGGCGACGAACGGCCTCGCCGCCGGGACGACCAGCACCGACATCGGCGTGGAGGAGACCGGCGCCGAGCCGGCCGGCCTGTCGCTGTCCCGCACCTACGACGCCGCCGCGGACGCGCTCGTGTGGGCCGGCCCCGCGGAGAGCAGCCGCGGTTCGGTGAACCCCACCGCCGGTGGCGAGACCCCCGGTGACGGTGGCGAGACGCCGGGTGACGGTGGCGAGACGCCGGGTGACGGTGGCGAGACGCCGGGTGACGGTGGCGAGACCCCCGGCGATGCTTGCGACACCGTCCCGTCCCAGACCGTCGGTGCGGTGCAGGGCCCTGGCGACGCGACGCCCCTCGCGGGCCAGCCGGTCACCGTGCGCGGCACCGTCGTCGGCGACGTCCCGGGTTTCTCCGGCTTCTACGTCCAGGACGGCGGTGACGGCGACGCCGCCACGTCCGACGGCGTCTTCGTCTACGACCCGGCGGCCACCACCCCGGTCGATCTCGGCGACACCGTCACCGTGAGCGGCACGGCGGCGGAGTTCCGCGGCCAGACCCAGATCGCCGACATCAGCAGCGTGACCCTCTGCGTCGAGGGCACCGAGGCCGACCTGCCGGCGCCGGCTCCGCTGGACCTGCCCGCCGACGACGCAGCGCGCGAGCGTCTCGAGGGCATGCTCGTCGACCCGGTCGACTCCCTCACCGTCAGCGAGGTCTTCGGTCTGACCCGCTTCGGCGAGCTGACGCTCTCCGAGGGCGGACTGCTCGTCCAGCCGACCGAGATCGCCCGGCCGGGGCCGGCAGCCATGGCGCTCGCCGAGCAGAACCGGCTCCGTCGGATCGTCCTGGACGACGGCGTCACCGCCGGGACCTCCGCCACCAACCGGCCCTACCTGTCCCCGGAGACCCCGGTGCGGGTGGGCGACGAGCTGGACCTGACCGCGCCGGTCGTCCTGGGCTTCGGATTCGACGAGTGGCGGCTGCAGCCGTCCGACGGCACCGCCGAGGGCACGTTCGTCCCGCAGAACACCCGCCCGGCCACGGTGGACGCGGTTGGCGGCGACATCCAGGTCGGCGCCTTCAACGTCCTGAACTACTTCCTCACCTTCGGCGGCGTGGGCCGCGGCGCACCGAACCAGGTGGAGTTCGAGCAGCAGGCCGCGAAGATCGTCACCGCGGTCAACGAGATGGACGCCGACGTGCTGGCGCTCATGGAGATCGAGGACACCGACTCCACCGGCTACGGCGCCGGGAACGCCGACGCGGCGCTGACCGACCTGGTCGGCCGGCTCAACGCCGCCGCCGGTGATGCGGACAAGTGGGCGTTCGTACCGTTCCCCGAGGAGCTGTACGCCGTCGACCGCGACGTCATCCGGAACGCCATCATCTACCAGCCCGCCGCCGTCACCCCGGTCGGTGACGCCGTGGGCCTGGTCGACGAGGTGAACTTCGACAACGCACGCGAGCCCATCGCGCAGACCTTCGGGGCCGAGGGCGACGAGTTCACCGTCATCGCCAACCACTTCAAGTCCAAGGGCAGCGGCACGGGCGAGAACGCCGACCAGGGCGACGGTCAGGGTGCGTCCAACCCCGACCGCATCGGCCAGGCCGAGGCGCTCGCCGGGTTCGTCGAGGAGCTGCAGGCCAGTACCGAGGACGACGACGTGCTGGTGCTCGGCGACCTCAACGCCTACTCGGCCGAGGACCCGATCGTCGTCCTCGAGGAGGCCGGCCTGACCGACCTCGGCACCGTGTACGACGAGGGTCGCTACAGCTACGTGTTCGACGACCAGTCCGGTTCGCTCGACCACGCGATGTCCACCGACAGCCTCACGGCCAAGGTGACCGACCTCGTCCACTGGAACATCAACTCGGTGGAGTCCTTCGCCTACCAGTACAACGGCGACCCGGCGCTGTACGCCGCGAACGAGTACCGGTCCAGCGACCACGACCCGCTCCTCGTCGGTCTCGACCTGGGCGAGCCGGTCGACGGCGAGGTGCCGGGCGACGGCGAGGTACCGGGTGACGGCGAGGGCCCGATCGGGGACGACGGCACCACCCTCATCCAGCTGCTCGGGTTCAACGACTTCCACGGCCGTCTGGGCCAGGCCGTCGCGCTCGCGGGCACCGTCGAGGAGCAGCGGGAGCGCGACGACGTCGACGCCACCGTCCTGGTCTCGGCCGGCGACAACATCGGCGCCTCGCCGTTCGTCAGCTCCGTCCAGCAGGACGAGCCGACGATCGAGGTGCTCGACGAGATGGGCCTCGACATCTCCGCGGTCGGCAACCACGAGTTCGACCGCGGGTTCGACGACCTGATCAACCGGGTCGGCGTCGACGGGGAGAGCGGCCTGGCCGACTTCCCGATCCTGGGTGCCAACGTCTACCTCGACAACGGTGCACCGGCGCTGCCGGAGTACCTGCTGATGGACGCTGCCGGTGTCTCGGTCGGGTTCATCGGCGTGGTCACCGAGCAGACCAGCTCGCTGGTCTCGCCGGCGGGCATCGAGGAGATCACCTTCGGGGACCCGGTCGAGGCCACCAATCGCGTGGTCGCCGACCTGACCGACGGCATGGGCGACGAGGCCGACGTGATCGTCCTGCTCGCCCACGAGGGTCCTCCCGGCGATGACCTGGCGGAGCAGCTGGCCGCGGACACCGCGTTCGCCGCGATCCTCGCCGACGTGGACGCCGACGTGGATGCCATCTTCAGCGGCCACACGCACCAGACCCTCGCGTGGGAGGCTCCGGTGGGCGACAGCGGGGAGACTCGTCCGGTCATCCAGAGCGACTCCTACGGCGAGCTGCTGGGCCGGATCTCGCTGACCTTCGACGAGGCGACCGACGAGGTCGTCGAGTTCACGGTGGAGAACCTGGAGCTCACCGAGCGGGCGGAGGAGGAGCTCGTCGCCGCGTACCCGCGGGTCGCCGAGGTCGCCGAGACCGTCGCCGACGCCGAGGCGTTCGCCGAGGAGGTGGGCAGCGAGGTCATCGGCTCGCTGATCGCCGACATCACGCGGGCCTTCACAGCCTCGGGTTCTGAGGACCGCGGTTCGTACTCGGCCATCGGCGGCCTGGTCGCCGACTCGTACGTGTACGGCACGGCCCTGTCCGCGGCAGAGCCGGCCGACCTCGGCCTGGTCAACCCCGGTGGGCTGCGCGCCGACCTCCTGTTCGACGAGGAAGGCTGCCCGGGCACGATCACCCTGGCCGAGGCCAACACGGTGACGCCGTTCGCCAACGACCTGATCGTCGTCACGCTGACCGGCGACCAGCTGGTCCAGGTCCTCGAGCAGCAGTGGCAGCCCGAGGGCAGCTCGCGTCCGTTCCTGGCACTGGGCAACTCCCAGGAGCTGACCTACTCGTTCGACGCGGTTGCACCGGCCGGCGAGCGGATCGACGTCGACAGCATCCGGATCTCCGGGGAGCCGATCGACCTGGCTGCGGACTACCGGGTGGCGACCAACAGCTTCCTGGCCTCCGGCGGTGACAACTTCACCGTGTTCGCCGACGGCGTCTCAGAGGAGACGGGGCTGATCGACTTCGAGGGCTTCCAGGCCTACATCGAGGACAACCCCGGTCTGGACCCGGCCGACTTCACCGGCCGTGTCAACGGTGGCGCCAACGACAACCAGGGAACCCCTCCGGCTCCCGAGGGCGACGACGGTGCTGACGACGGCTCGTGCGACGACGGCGACGGTGACGGTGACGGCGACAACGGTTCCGGTGACGGCGACAACGGTGCTGGCAACGGTGGCGCCGGTGACGGCGACAACGGTTCTGGCAACGGTGGCGCCGGTGACGGCGACAACGGTTCCGGTGACGGCGACCAGCCCGGGAAGGGCAACGGGTCGGGCAACGGGTCGGGCTCGGGCAACGGCTTGGGCTCGGGTAACGGCTCGGGTAACGGCTCGGGTAACGGCTCGGGCTCGGGTAACGGGTCCGTCTCCGCCAAGGGGAACGGCAGCCTCGCCTACACCGGTGCCGAGGTCTCCGGCCTGGTCGCGCTCGGCCTGGCACTGACCGCCGCCGGTGGCGCCCTCGCGGTGGCCAACCGGCGTCGCCGGGAGCTCGCGGACTGATCCCGCAGCACCGCTGAACGGCCGGAGGCCGGTCCCCGCATCGGGGGCCGGCCTCCGGTCGTCGGGGCGTACGGAGCCGGCGACGTCCGCCGGCCGGATCGGTCAGTCCCCGCGACCGCCCGTCACGCCCTCGCCCAGCGTCCGGACCAGCGTGCGGACCAGCGGGTGAGCGGGGAGGTCCTCGACGGACACCGGCAGGGGCAGCGACCAGTTCGGTCGGTCGGCGGCCCCGGGCATGTTCGGACGGCGGGGTTCACCGACCGCGTCGTCGAGCGTGGCGGACAGGAGCAGGCACGGTGCCTGGGCCAGCAGCCGGTGCGCCTGCTCCACCGCCTGCTCCGGCGTCGCGTCCTCGGCCAGGCCGGGCAGGTGCCCGAGCAGGGAGGAGCGGCCGCGCTCGAGCTCCTCGTCGGTCCCGGTGCCCTGCTCGCGCTGCTCCACGACGTCGGCGCCGGTCCACAGCCCGCCGACCGTGGGCAGGTCGTGCGTCGAGATCGCGGCCATCGCCTCGGCCGGCCACGTCGCGGGCTCGTCGTCCTCGAACCAGAGCAGCCGGTAGGACAGCACGCCGTGCTCGGCCATGGCCTCGCGCACGCCGTCCTCGACGGTGCCGAGGTCCTCGCCGACGACGAGGGCCTGCGCGCGGTGGCTCTCCAGGGCGACGATGTCGAGCAGGTCCTCCGCGGGGTAGCGGACGTAGGCGCCGTCGGCGGCGGTGCCGTCGCGCGGCACCCACCACAGCCGGAACAGGCCCATGACGTGGTCGATCCGCAGGCCGCCGGCGCCGGCGATGGTGGCCCGGATCGACTGGATGAACGGCTCGTAATCGACGTCCCGCAGCCGCCACGGGATCAGCGGCGGCGAGCCCCAGTCCTGCCCGGCGGAGTTGAACGCGTCCGGCGGGGCGCCGACGCTCACGCCGTCGGCCAGCACGTCCTGCCAGGTCCAGGCGTCCGCGCCTCCGCCCGCGAAGCCGATGGGCAGGTCCTGGATCACCGTCATGCCGTCGGTGGCCGCCGCGAGCTGCAGCTCCAGCGCCCACTGCAGCCAGGCGTGGAAGGCGACGACCGCGCCGTGCCGCTCCACGTAGGCGGCCAGCGCCTTGCCACCGGGCCGGCGCAGCTCCTCGGGCCAGCTGTGCCAGTCGGCGCCGTGCTCCTCGGTGATCGCCGCCCACGTCGCCCAGTCCTGCAGCGGCTGGCCCTGCTCCTCCCGCCAGCGCCCGAAGGCCTCGCCGCCGCCGTGGGCGAAGAAGATCCGCATGAGGACCTCGCGCTTGCGGGCCCAGACGGCGTCGCGGTCGATGAGCTCGCCGTCGCTCAGCGCGCGCCCGGCGTCCTCCTCGAGGTCCACGGCGTCGGCGCCGGGCACCTCGGGGACGCGCAGGTAGATCGGGTTGAGGAAGCGCCGCGTCGCCGGCAGGTAGGGGCTGTCCTCCTGCTCGGCGATGGGGGCGACGGCGTGCAGCGGGTTGATGAGCACGAAGCCGGCGCCCTGGTCGGCGGCCATGCGCCGGATGCTGCGCAGGTCGGCCAGGTCGCCGATGCCCCAGCTGTCCCGGCTGCGGGCGGCGTAGAGCTGCACCGCCCAGCCCCAGGCCCGCTGCTCGGGCAGCCAGCACCGGCCGGGGGACACGATGAGCCGGCGACGGCGTCCGTCGCCGGACTGCAGCCAGTGGTAGCCGAGCGGGAAGTCGGCCGGCACGGAGCCGCGGACGGAGCGGACCTCGCCGTCCTCGCAGATGACCTCGCCGCCGTCGACCTCCAGGGAGTCCCCGGGGCGGGCCACGATCGGGGCCCTGTCCTCGAGGTCCTCGGGCGGCGTCCCGATGATCTCGCGGAGCGTGTCGATGGTCTCCTGCGCTACCTCGTGCTCCTCGTCGAGCGCGTCCAGCCAGCTCGCATCGATGCCCCAGTCGTCCGTCGTCGGTGTGCGTGTCACCGGGTGATCCTCGCCGGGGCGGCGGGAGCCCGCAGTCTCAGGGACGGGAGCGTGGGGAAGCTCGCTTCGTGGCCGGTGCCGCGGCCGGGTCCTCGGGCCACGGGTGCCGGGGGTAGCGGCCCCGGAGCTCGCTGCGGACGGCGGGATAGCCGGTGACCCAGAAGCCGGCCAGGTCGGCGGTGGTCGCGACGACCCGGTGCGCGGGGGAGAGGAGCTGCAGCCGCAGCGGCCGTCCCGCCACCTGCGGAGCCCGGGTCCAGCCGAACACCTCCTGCACGCGGACGGCGAGGGTCGGCACCGTGGGATCGGTGTAGTCGACCCGGATCCGGGACCCGGTCGGGACCGTCACCGTGTCGGGGACGACGGCGTCGAGGTCGCCGGACACCTGCCAGGGCACCAGTGCCCGCAGGGCGGCGGGAAGGTCGATGCGGGCCAGGTCGGCGCGGGTGCGTGCACCGGAGACGTCGATGGCGGCGAGCAGGTCGTCGTCGTCGACGGCCGGCCAGGGCTCGCCGACCCCGGCGTGCGCGGCGGCCAGGCGCTCGCGCAGCCGGCGGGCCGTCGTCGTCCAGGTGAGCAGGCCGGACCCCTCCTGGCGCAGGCCCTCGGTGAGCGCGGCGGCCAGGGCGGCCGGGTCGGGAGCGGCCGCCGGACGCTCGGCCAGGACGACCGCGCCCAGCCGCTCGACGCGGGCGCTGCGCACGTCGCCGTCCCGCCAGGTCACCTCGTCGCCGTCGGTGTGCAGCGGGCCGCCGGCCTCCAGGGCGGTCGCCTCGTCGATGGCGACGGCCGAGCGCACGCGGGCGTCCCGGCGGCCGGGGGACCGGTCGGCGACGGCGACGGCCAGCCACGGAGCGCCCGAGAGGGCGGTGCCCGGTGCCAGTTCCGCTCCCGTGCCGGCGGCCATGAGGTACGTCGCGCCGTCCGGACGTCTCCGGGCCAGCCGCTCGGGGTGGGCCAGGCCCACCACCAGCCCAGCAGCCGTGTCGTCGGGCACGGTCGTGTGGGCGGGTGCATCGCCGGGCCGGCGCGCCGGGGCCCCGTCGGCCACGGATCGCTCGAGGCGGGCGACCTCGTCCCGCCAGCGCGCGGTCGCGCCCCGGTCGGTGCCCGAGCGCAGCGCCCGCCACGTCGCGGTGAGGTCGTCGCCGCGGGCGGGCACGTCCGCCGACAGCAGCGCGACCACCTCGGCGGCGCGGCGGCGCCCGACCAGAGGGACTCCGTCGAGCAGCGCGCGGGCCAGCCGCGGGTGCACGCCGACGGCGGTCAGGGCGCGACCCCGTGCCGTGGCCCGGCCGTCGTCGTCGACCGCACCGAGGGTGCGCAGCGTCTGCCCCGCGACCAGCAGCGCCGCCGCCGGCGGCGGGTCCAGGAGCGCGAGACCGGAGCCGCCGGGTGCTCCCCAGCAGGCCAGCTCCAGCGCGAAGTCGGTGAGATCGGCGACGGCCACCTCCGGCTCGTCGTGCGGGGGGAGCCGGTCCTGCTCGGCGGCGGTCCAGCAGCGGTAGACCGTGCCCGGTCCCTCCCGCCCGGCGCGGCCGGCGCGCTGGATGACCGCCGCGCGCGAGGCCCGCACGGTGACCAGCGACCCCAGGCCGCGGGCCAGGTCGGCCCGCGGCACCCGGGCCAGCCCGGCGTCGACGACGACACGGACGCCCGGCACGGTGAGGCTGCTCTCCGCGAGCGCCGTGGCGAGGACGACGCGACGCCGCGGGCCGGGCTGCAGGGCGGCGTCCTGCGCGGCCGCCGGCAGCCGGCCGTGCAGGGGCAGCACGTCGGCGTCGAGCCCGCCCAGCTGCTGCGCCACGGAGCCGATCTCGCCGGCGCCGGGGAGGAAGACCAGCACGTCGCCGGTGCGGTCGGCCAGCGCCCGGCGGACGGTCGCCGCCACGTGCCGGAGCAACCGAGGGTCCACCCGCAGGCCGTGCGGCGGATCGACCGGGCCGGCCGGCGGCGCCCAGACGACGTCGACGTCGTGCAGGGTGCCGGCGGCCTCGACGACGGGGGCGGGCCGGCCCTCGCCGCCGAGCAGGCCGGCCAGCCGGTCCGCCTGCGCCGTGGCCGACATGGCCAGCAGCCGCAGCTCCGGGCGCAGCGCCCCCCGGACGTCGAGGCCGAAGGCCAGCGCCAGATCGGTGTCCAGGTGCCGCTCGTGGCACTCGTCCAGGACGACGGCGTCGACCCCGGCCAGCTCCGGATCGGCCTGCAGGCGGCGGACCAGCAGCCCGGTGGTCACCACCTCGACGCGGGTCGCGGCGCTGCGCCGGCTGTCGCCGCGGACGCTGTAGCCCACCCGGCCCCCGACCGGCTCGCCCAGGAGCGCGGCCATCCGGCGGGCTGCGGCACGGGCGGCCACGCGGCGGGGCTCGGCCACGACGATGCGGCCGGGCAGGTCGCCGGCGAGCGCGAGGGGTACGAGCGTCGTCTTCCCCGTACCGGGCGGGGCGACCAGCACGGCGCTGCCGCGGGCGGCCAGCGCGTCCGCGAGCGCGGGCAGCGCGGCACGGACCGGCAGGTCGGTCCCGGGCGTCCCGGGCGGTGGCAGCACCGCACCAGTGTGCTGTGCCGACGGACCGGACCCGCGCCGACCGCTCACCCCATCGGGGCGCACCACCACCCGCGGTCTCCAGCAGCCGGTGCGGCACGCCGAGACCCGGAGGAGACACACGACGGGGGCGGTACCCATGGGCGAGGCAGCCCGAGGACGAACGGGCCGGCGGGCGCGCACGCGCGGCTGGCCCGTCGTCGTGCTCGCCGCCCTGGCCGCGCAGCTCCTGCTCCCCGGCTCGGTGGTGGCCCACACGTCGTACTTCCTCGTCGTCGTGGGTGCCGCCGTGGCCTCCTGGCTCCTCGTCGGACCGGGACCCGTCCGCGCGCCCGGGGTGCTCATCGCCCTGGGACTGACGGCCAGCGCCGCGGGCGACCTCACGTGGCAGCTGCTGGTGTGGCGGGGCGCCGACGTGGACCTGTCCGTC
The DNA here is from genome assembly GCA_042090795.1 of Blastococcus sp. Classification (GTDB taxonomy): domain Bacteria; phylum Actinomycetota; class Actinomycetes; order Mycobacteriales; family Geodermatophilaceae; genus Blastococcus. The sequence continues at coordinate 99,038 of JBELIQ010000014.1, forward strand.
GCCGACGTGTTCTACGTGTCGAGCTACGTCTTCCTGGCCACCGCGCTCACCCGTATCGCCGGCGCGGCCGGCTCGGCCTCACGTGCCCGCGTCGACGGCTGGATCGACACCGTCATCGTCTTCGTCGCCGTGCTGCTGGTGATGGGTGAGCTCTCCCTCGCCGACACGCTCGGCGACGGCTCCCAGCCCCTCGCCGTCCGCCTGGTGTGGGCGCTGTACCCCTCCCTGGACGCCGCGCTCATCGCGCTGGTCTTCCGGGTCGTGGCCGGGCAGGGCCGGCGCGACGGCCGGGTGCTCGTGCTGGCCGGGGGCGCCGCGTGCTGGCTGGTCGCCGATCTCGGGTACCTGCTCGTCGCCGATCCCGGAGCCGGCCCCGCGCTGCTCGAGTGCGGCTGGCTGCTGGGCGCCGTGCTGCTCGCCGTCGGGACACCCGGCCCCGCGCGGCCGGTCGCCGGTCGAGGCCGCGAGAGCGGCGGCTTCGCCCGGCTGGCGATCTGCCTGGGCGCCCTGCTGGTGCCCGCGGTCCTGGAGCTGGTCGACGACCTCACCGACTCGCCCGAGCAGCCGCTGCCGATGTTCGCCGCCACCCTCGTGCTGGTGCTGCTGGTCTACGTCCGCACGGCGCGCCTCCTCCACGCCGAGTCCGCCGCCCGCGCGCTGGTGCGCTCCCAGGCCCGCCACTACGCGACCTTGGCCGCGAACTCCTCCGACGCCGTGATCGTGGTGGACCGGGCCGGCCGGCTGCGGAGCGACCCGCGTCCCCTGGCGGCGCTCCTCGAGGCGGACTCGACGGCCGACCTCCCGCTCTCGGAGCTCATGGCGCGGGCAGGGCTGGACCTCCCGGAGGGCCGCGCCGTCCTCCGCCGTGCGCTGGAGGCCGGCGGCGCCGTGGTGAGCGCAGAGCTGCCCCGCAGCATCGGGGGCGAGGACCGGTGGCTCGGTGTGCGCCTGGTCGACCTGTCCACCGATCCCGACGTGGGCGGCGTCGTCGTCCACGCCACGGACATCACCGAGCGCAAGCGCGCCGAGCAGACCCTGGCGCACCAGGCGTTCCACGACGGCCTGACCGGCCTGGCCAACCGTGCGCTGTTCGCCGACCGGGTGGAGCAGGCGATGCGGCACAACGTGCGGCACGGCGACACGGCTGCCGTCGTCTTCATCGACCTGGACGGGTTCAAGGAGGTCAACGACGCCCTCGGCCACCAGGCCGGCGACGTCCTCCTGCAGCAGGTCGCCGGCCGGCTGCAGGCGACCGTCCGTGCGGGGGACACGCTGGCCCGGCTCGGGGGGGACGAGTTCGCGATCCTGGTCGACCAGATCAGCGGGGACGACGACCTCGTGGCTGCCGGCGAACGGGTCCTGGCCGCCCTGAGCGGGCCGATCCGCATCGGCAGCCAGGTCGTGACGGTGTCCGGGAGCGTCGGCGTCGCGGTGAGCGACGAGGGTGCCACCGGCGACTCGCTGGTCCGGGACGCCGACGTCGCGATGTACGCCGCCAAGTCGGCGGGCCGCGGACGGGTCGTGGTGTTCGACCCCAGCATGCGCGCCGCCGTCGTGGAGCGGCGCGAGCTGGAGCGCGAGCTCCAGGGCGCGCTCGCGGCGGGTCAGCTGCGGCTGGTCTACCAGCCGGTCGTCGAGCTCGAGGGGTCGACGGTCGTGGGCTTCGAGGCGCTCCTGCGCTGGACGTCGCCGTCGCTCGGACCGGTCCCTCCCGACCGCTTCGTGCCGGTGGCGGAGGACCTCGATCTCATCGGGGAGATCGGCGCCTGGGTGCTGCGCGAGGCGTGCACGGCCGCGGCCGCGTGGCGCCGGCTGCCCGGCGGCGAGCACCTCACGATGGCCGTCAACGTGTCGGCGGTGCAGCTGGCCTCGCCCGACCTGGTCGGGCAGATCGGCGAGGCCCTCGCCGGCAGCGGGCTCCCGGCCTCCGCCCTCGTCCTGGAGGTCACCGAGACCGCCCTCGTCCGTGACCCGGACGCCGCCGCGGAACGGCTCAGCGCGCTGCGCACGCTGGGCGTGCGTCTCGCGCTCGACGACTTCGGCACGGGGTACTCCTCGCTGAGCTACCTGCGGCAGTTCACCGTGGACGTGCTCAAGATCGACCGATCCTTCATCGCGACCATCCAGGGCGACCACCTGCCGCCCATCGTCCGTGGCCTGATCGACCTGGGCCGCACCCTCGACCTGGAGATCGTGGCCGAGGGGGTCGAGCTGGAGGTCCAGCGCGACCAGCTGCGCGCCGCGCGGTGCGACCTCGCGCAGGGCTACCTCTTCGACGCACCGCTGGAGTCCGATGCGGCGGAGCGGCTCGTGGCCCACCCGCCGGGCGCCCCGCTCGTCGACGGCGCCCGGCGGCTCCCGGCGCCGCGGAACGCGGGGACGACGGGCCGCGCGGGGGGCGTCCGGCTGTCCTGAGGTCGCCGTGACCGCCGGACCTCGGTAGGCATGACCCATGCCGGTGATCGGGTTCCACAATTCCCACGAGCAGGTCCACCCCGCCGAGCTGCTGAAGGCGGTCCAGCACGCCGAGGAGGTGGGCTTCACCGCGGCGATGTGTTCGGACCACCTCACGCCCTGGAACCCACGGCAGGGGGAGTCCGGATTCGCCTGGTCGTGGCTGGGCGCGGCGATGGCCACGACGTCGCTGCCCTTCGGCGCGGTGAACGCCCCGGGACAGCGCTACCACCCGGTGATCGTCGCGCAGGCGATCGCGACGCTGGGTGCGATGTTCCCCGGCCGCTTCTGGGTGGCCCTGGGCTCGGGCGAGGCGATGAACGAGCACGTCACCGGGGACAAGTGGCCGCGCAAGGACGTGCGCGACGCCCGCCTCCGGGAGTGCGTGGACGTGATCCGCCGGCTCCTCGCCGGCGAGGAGGTCAGCCACGACGGCCTGGTCACCGTCGACCGGGCGGTGATCTACACCCTGCCCGAGGTGCAGCCGGCGCTGATCTGCCCGGCGGTGAGCGTGGCCACCGCGCGGAAGGGCGCCGACTGGGCCGACGGGCTGGTCACCATCAACCAGCCGCACGACAAGCTGCGCGAGATGATCGCCGCCTACCGCGACGCCGGGGGCCAGGGCAAGCTCGTGCTGCAGGTGCACGTGTCCTGGGATCCCGACTCCGGGCGCGCGCTGGACCTCGCGCACGACCAGTGGCGCAGCAACGTCTTCCCGCCCCCGCTGTGCTGGGACCTCGACAGCCCGGAGGCGTTCGAGCAGGCCAGCGCGCACGTCACGCCCGGGGACGTGACCGGCTCGGTCCGCGTCTCGTCCGACCTGGGGCAGCACACCGCGTGGCTGCAGGAGTACGTCGAGCTGGGCTTCGACGAGATCTACCTGCACCACGTCGGCGTGGAGCAGCGGCCCTTCCTCGACGCGTTCGGCGAGCACGTCCTGCCGCAGCTGGGGGTCACCGCCCCGGAGCCGGCGGTCGCCATCGATCCACCCGGGCCGGCCGAGAACCGCCGTCCGCACCTGGACCCGGTGCCGGCGCCGTGAGGATCACCGACACCAGCGACCTGTGGTGGAAGAACGCCGTCGTCTACTGCCTCGACGTCGAGACCTACATGGACTGGAACGGCGACGGGATCGGCGACTTCGAGGGGCTCGCCCAGCGCATCGACCACCTGGCCGACCTCGGCGTCACCTGCCTGTGGCTGATGCCCTTCTACCCGACCGCCGAACGCGACGACGGCTACGACATCACCGACTTCTACGGCGTCGACCCGCGGCTGGGGAACCTCGGTGACTTCGTCGAGGTGCTCCGCACCGCCAAGGACCGCGGCATGCGCGTGATCGCCGACCTGGTGGTCAACCACACCTCGATCAAGCACCCCTGGTTCCGGTCGGCCGAGGCGTCGAAGGACTCGCCGTTCCGCGACTTCTACGTCTGGCGCCCGGACCCGCCGCCGGACACCTCCGGGCAGGTCGTCTTCCCCGACCAGGAGGACGGCATCTGGACCCTGTCGGAGAAGACGGGGGAGTGGTACCTGCACAAGTTCTACAAGGAGCAGCCCGACCTCAACGTCACCAATCCGCGGGTGCGCGACGAGGTCGCGAAGGTCATGGGCTTCTGGCTGCAGCTGGGCCTGGACGGCTTCCGCGTGGACGCCGTCCCGTTCTTCCTGGAGACCGTCGGCGCGGACGACGGGGCGTTCCCGGAGCCGCACCAGTACCTGCGGTCGCTGCGCTCCCTGCTCAACCGGCGGTCCGGCGCCGGCGTGCTGCTGGGCGAGGTGAACCTGCCGTTCGAGCAGCAGCTGGACTTCTTCGGCGGCACCGACGGTGACGAGCTGACCATGCAGTTCGACTTCAACGGCATGCAGGCGCTCTACCTCGCCCTGGCCCGGTCCGACGCCGGTCCGCTGGCCGCCGCCCTGCAGGCCCGCCCGACCCTGCACCCGGACTCGCAGTGGGCCACGTTCGTGCGCAACCACGACGAGCTCACCCTCGACAAGCTCTCCGACGAGGAGCGCGAGGAGGTCTTCGCCGCCTTCGGGCCCGAGGAGCGCATGCAGGTGTACGGCCGCGGGTTGCGGCGCCGGCTCCCTCCGATGCTGGACGGCGACCCGCGGCGCGTGCGGATGGTCTACAGCCTGCTCTTCTCGCTGCCGGGCACCCCGGTGCTGTTCTACGGCGAGGAGATCGGCATGGGGGAGGACCTCGACGCCGAGGGCCGCCTCGCCGTGAGGACCCCCATGCAGTGGACCTCGGGCCGCAACGGCGGGTTCTCCACCGCCGAGCCCCGGAAGCTGCCGGGTCCGGTGGTCGACGGCGGCTTCGCCCCGGACTACGTCAACGTCGCCGACCAGCGCAACGACCCCGACTCGCTGCTGTCGTTCATGAAGCTGCTGATCCGGCGGTACCGGGAGTCACCGGAGCTCGGATGGGGCGGCTTCCAGGTGCTGGAGCACCCGTGTCCCGAGGTGCTGGCGCACCTGTGCAGCTGGGACGACGGGGCGCTGGTGGCCCTCCACAACCTCAGCTCCGAGCCGCGCACGGTGCCGCTGGTCCTGGAGGGCTGCGGGGCCGACCACCGGCTGGCCGACCTGCTGCAGGCCGGCAGCACGGACGTGGGGGACGGCGGACGGGTGGACGTGCAACTGGAGGGCTACGGCTACCGGTGGCTGCGCGTGGTGGGCGCGGACAGCCGCCGGTTGGTGTGACCCGGCCGGGCACGCGGCGCGGCATCACGCTGCGTGCTCGGTCCGCCGGGGCGGCGTCCCCGACGCGTGAGATCCCTGCGCCTAGCGTGGCGCGCGAGGTGATCAGTCATGAGTGAAGGCAACGGAAGCACGACCACCGGTCCCGGGACCGCCGAGATCCCGGTGGTCCGCCCCTCGGGCGCCGTCGCGGCGTCGAAGGCCGGCGCGGCCCCCACGGGCGCAGCCCCCACGGGCGGGGCCGCGCCGAAGGGCGCGGCAACCAAGGCCGGCGCGGCCGCCAAGGCGGGCGCGGCACCCAAGGCCGGCACGGCGGGGAAGGGCGCGGGCCCCAGGACCGGCGGTGCCACGGCGGGCGGGTCGGCGGCCACCGGCGTGCTGCCGACGGTGGCAGCACCCGACGCCGTCACGGCCGAGGCCCCGCCGGCGCCGGCCGGTGCCGATCAGGACCTCCCGCCGGGAGCCCAGCCGACCGCTCCGGTGTCGGTGCGGCCCGCACCCCGCATGCCACGCCGTGGCCCGATGACGATCATGGGTCCGTGGGCGCCGGTGGCCGGGGGGCTGCTCGGCCTGGTGCTCGGCGGGATCGTCGCCGCGATCCTCGGCGGATCGGCGGAGAGTTACGACGAGCGGCTGTCGGTCGTGTTCGTGGTGCTCGGACTGGGCATGCTCGGCACCGCCGGCACGCTGCTGGCCGACGAGGTGCGCATCGTGCGGCAGCAGGCCCGCGACGCCGTCGTCCGCCCGCAGTGGGTGGAGGCGACCGCCGGGCTGGTCAACGGGCTCACCCCGGCGCGGCTGCTGATGCTCGGCAGCATCGTCGTCCTGGTGCTCGCCGCCTACGTCGGCCGGGGCTGACCCCGCGCGACCGTGCACCCGGTGTCCTCCCGGGTGCACGGTCGCCGGGTCAGAAGTAGGCGTCGATGCCCAGGTGGACGGCCAGCCCGATGCCGGCGACGGCGATGACCGTGCGCAGGATCCCCTGCGGCGCGCGGCGCACCACGCTCGGCCCGGTGCGGCCGCCGACGAAGAAACCCAGCGCCAGCGGCAGCGCCGCCGACCACGCGACGTCGGCGAACACGACGAACCCCACGGCCGCGACGGCGTTGGCCGTGCCGAGGACGACGTTCTTCAGCGCATTGCCGCGAGGGAGGCCCTCCCCGGTGGTGAGCAGGTACATCGCCAGGAGCAGGACGCCGGCCGCGGCGCCGAAGTAGCCGCCGTAAATGGTGACGGCGAAGGTGCCCAGTGGCAGCCAGCGGGAGTCGCGCACGGGGTGCTGCGCGCCTTCGGCGGCCAGTTCGCGGGGCGGGCGCTGCACGAGGATCGCCGCCGACGCCCCGGCGATCAGCCACGGCACGATCCGCTCGAAGGCCGCGGTGGGCGTGAGCAGCAGCAGGGTCGCTCCGGTGGCACCGCCGACGACCGCCGCGACCAGCAGCGGCCGCAGCCGGCGGCCCTGTCCGCGCAGCTCGGGGCGCGAGGCACTCACCGAGCCCACCGCGTTGAGGACCAGCGCGACGGTGTTGGTGACGTTCGCGGTGACCGGCGGGATGCCGATGGCGAGCAGCGCCGGGTAGCTCACCAGCGAGGCGAGGCCCGCGATGCTGCCGGTGAGGCCCGCGCCGATGCCCGCGAGCACGAGGAAGCCGAACTCCAGGGGGCTCATCGGCGCAGCAGCACCCCGATCGCGACGAGGCCGAGCACGACGATCGCCGTCCGCAGCACCGGCTCGGGCAGCTTCCGCCCGTAGCGCGAGCTCGCGTACCCGCCGACGAGCGAGCCGGCCGCGAGCAGCCCGGCCGCCGTCCAGTTCACCCGGTCGGTGGCGACGACGACGTAGGCGCCGGCGGCCACGGTGTTCACCGCGAGCGTGAGGACGTTCTTGAGCGCGTTGAGCCGCTGCAGGGGCTCGCGCAGCAGCAGGCCGAAGATGCCGATCTGCAGCACGCCCTGGCTGGCGGCGAAGTACCCGCCGTACGTGCCGGTCAGGTAGGCGCCGCCGAAGAGCCCCGCCTTGCGGGCCGGGCCGATCGGCCGTTCCAGGTCGCCCGGGGCACGCCGTCGGGCCAGGGCCCGCTGGACCAGCGGCTGCACGGCGACCAGCGTGACGGCCAGGGCGATGAGCACCGGGACGACCGCCTCGAACGTCGAAGCCGGCAGGTGCAGCAGCAGGAAGGCGCCGGTGAGGCCGCCCAGGACCGAGGCGGGCAGCAGCCCGAGCAGCCGCCCGCCCTGACCGCGCAGCTCCCTGCGGTAGCCGAAGGCCCCCGAGGCGTTGCCGGCGATCAGGCCGAGGGAGTTGCTGATCGTGGCCGGGACCGGCGGGATGCCCACCGCGAGCAGTGCCGGGAAGGACACCAGCGTCCCCGACCCTACGACGGCGTTGATCCCGCCCGCCGCGAACCCGGCCAGGGCCACCGCGATCATCTCCAGGCCGGTCATGCGCACATCGCGTCGAGACTGGCACGGCGGCAGCGGATCCGCGGGGACCGGCCCTGTCTATCCGGTCACGGTCCAGCCGCTCACGCGGGGCCCGGGCCCGCAGCGGGTGGGCAGGGGCTCAGGGCTTCACCGAGAGCACCGGGCGGTCGGCGTCGAGCAGGATCCGCTGGGCCGCGCTGCCCATGAGCAGCTTCCCGACGGCCGAGCGCCTGCGCAGGCCGATGACGATCACCGAGGCGTCGACCTCCGTCGCGACCCGCAGGACCTCGTCGGCGGTGTCGCCCGAGTGGCTCTCCTGCCGGACCTCCAGCGTCACCCCGGCCTGCTCGGCCTGGTCGGTGAGCCGGCGCACGGCCTCATCGGGCGCGACGTCCGCACTCACCGGCGCGCCGCTGCGGGCGGTGTTGAGCACGACGAGCGGCTCCGATCGGCGTCGGGCCTCGGCGAGGGCCGCGGAGAACGCGGCCTCGCCCTCGGGGGTGGGCACGTAGCCGACCAGGACGGTCATACCAGCTCCTTCGTCTCGTTCGGCTGCTCGGCGGGACGCCGCCGGGTCAGTGCGGTGCGGATCATCGGCAGGAAGGCGACCAGCAGGAAGATGACCAGCAGGGTGCCAGAGATGGGCCGGGTGAAGAACTGGCTCGTGTCCCCGTCGAAGAGCAACAGTGAGTCCTCGATCGGGCGACTACAAGGATTGCCTGGAGCTGGACCTGATGCGCGGCATCAAGCAGCTCCTCGACCCGCGGGGCCTGATGAACCCGGGCAAGGTGCTGCCGGACTGAAGCCGGGATCGGTACCGGCCCGCCGGGTCAGTCGTTGCAGCGCTCGATCAGCACGTGCGACGGGTCGCCGGCCACGCCGAGCGCGGACAGGGTGCCGCCACCGGCCGCCGAGGCCCAGACGAGCAGCTCGTCGTCGTCCCCGGCGAGCCCCTCGGTGGTGAAGGCCCGCATGGCGGCGAACTGCTCCTCGTATCCGCGCATGACCGGCACGAGGTCGTCGGTCACCCGGAGCACCGCGACGTAGCCGCCGGTGATGCACGTGGCCGGGAACGGCTCGGAGACCAGCTCGCTGCCCTCCACGAGGCGGACGGGCGGTTCCTCGTACGGCGTCAGACCGGCGGCGATCTCGTCGTCCGTGAGCGGCGCCACCGAGCCGTCCGATGCGAGCTGCGGAGACTCCTCGGTGTCGAACGACGGCTGCACCCGGAGGTGGATGTAGCCACCGCCGTCTGCGTCGGCGAGACCCCGTACGGAGACCGATGAGTCCTCCGGCGCCACGGTGAACGCCGTGCACTCGACCTCGAACGGGCCCTCGCTCGGCTCGTCATCGGTCGCGTCGTCCGGGTCGGTGCACCACTGCCCCTCGGGCCGCTGCGGCCACGACTCCATGGGGTAGCCCAGCTCCTCCGCCTGCCGGACGTATCCCTCGAAGACCTCCGGCAGATCGCCGTCGACGCGGAGGACCGCCTGGTGTCCCACGCCGTAGACGAGGGGGAACACCCCTCCGACCAGGCCCGATCCCGGCTCGATCTCGAACCCGTCGGCGAGCGCACCGCTGGTGCGCGCGACCTCCTCGGGTTCGTCGCTGCAGCCCGCGAGGGCCAGCACGAGTGCCGTGCCCACGAGGAGCGCCCGGGCCGTCCGGGATCTCACGCCCCGCCTCACGCCTCGGCCGCCGGCGTCGGCGTCGGCACCGAGGTCCGTCGCCGGGCCCGGCGCAGGGGGAGCAGCACCGCCACGGCGATCACCGCGGCGAGCGCCAGCCAGGGGAGCAGGACGCCGATGACCACGACGGCCCCGCCGGCAGCCGAGACCAGCGCCCGCCACCCGGTGGCGAGCCCCTCGAGGAAGCCGTCGGGACCGCCGGGCGGCGCCACACCTTCCGGCCGGAGCTGGACGCGGAGCGTCGAGAGCTCCACCTGACCGGCCAGCAAGGCCCGCTCGGACTGCAGCGACTCCAACTGCTCCTGCCGCGCGGAGAGCGCCCCCTCGGCCGACAGCAGGACCTCCGTGGACTCCGCCTCGTCGATCAGCGCCTGCAGCCGCGCCACGGACGTCTGCAGGGCGGAGATCCGGGCGTCCAGGTCGACAGCCCGACCCGTCACGTCGGAGCGGGACACCGACACGCTGGCCACCTCACCGAGGTCCTCCAGGTCGGCCAGGACGCCGGTCAGCTCGTCCGCGGGCACCCGGACGACGAGGTCCGCGCTGGCTGCCTCGCCGTCGCCGTCCCCGGTGGCCGCCTGCTCGGTGCGTTCGTCGACCCGGCCGCCGGTGGACTCGACCAGTTCGCTCACCTGCTGGGCGGCGTCGCGGGGGTCGTCGACGACCAGGAAGGCGCTGGCGGTGGTGATCACCTGCCGGTCGGCGTCGGTCGCGGCACCGCCCTCGCCGGCCACGGCGCCCGCACCGCCACCGTCGGCGGCCGCGCCGCTCGACTCGTCGTCCGACGAGCCCGTGCAGCCGACGACGAGCAGCAGCACCGCCACCGTCGCGGCTGTCCTGCTGAAGAGGCGCCTCATGGCGGGACCGTAGGACCGTCGCCGGGGCCGCGACCAGCATCGATGCCCGATCGTGACGCGGCAGTCCGGTGCGGGAATCCACCCGAGGGGCCGCCGGTGCGCCTGGGGCGTCCGGGTCGTCGCGCGACCGAGGGGACGAACCGGTCCGTGTCGTGCGGCCGTGTTTCCCGTCACATATCGGCTGACGCCCTTACCGTGGAGTCATGCACCCGCGACGCGTCGAACCTGCCTCCACCCCGCGATCCGCTGCGCCCGAGAGGGTTCGCTACCTGCACGCCGTGGCCGCGGCCCGGGCGAACGCCGCGAAGCCCGCCTCCCAGCAGCAGATCGCCGACATCGTGCGCGTCACCGTCGACGACGAGGTGGACACCCGCACGTTCAAGGCGATCGTCACCGACGTCTCCGGTGATCTCCTGCGCTGACGCACCTCCCGGCGCGGGACGTGCTCATGGCTCAGGCGTGCGCCGCGATCCGATCGAGCAGCTCGCCGGACAGGTCCCGGTCGGCGTAGACCAGCCGGACGGCGTCCGGGTCGGGGTCGCCGGCGTCCGGGCCGCGCCACACGAGCTGCAGGCCCGAGCGCTCGGCCCGCCCCCGGGAGCGTTCGTTGTGCTCCAGCAGGTAGGCGACCACCGGCAGTTCGGGGCGCAGACCCCGGGCGGCGTCCACGGCAGCGGCGACCAGTTCCGCCGCCAGACCGGAACCCCACGCGGCAGGGGTGAGGCGGTAGTAGAGGTTCCACCAGTCCGTGCCCACCCGGACGGCGCAGCCACCGGTGCCGACGACGTCCCCGGCCCGCAGCGGGGTGCCGGGCAGGTCGTGTCGCAGCCGTGCCGTCCAGTAGCCGAGCCCGTCCTGCGCCCAGTGCCGCTGCGAGTGCGCGATGCCCTCCGCCGTCCGCTCCGGGGTCGTGTGCCGCCCCGACGGCAGGTGCGCCCACGTGCCCGGGTCGGGCATCAGCGCGTAGTGCGCGTCCAGGTCACCCGGGACGACGGCGTCGAGCGCGAGCCGCTCGGTCGTGACGTGCCGGAGATCCACGACGGAATCATCCCGGACCGGCTCCGGGGATCGCCCGGCCACGCCATGATCGGCTCGTGACCCCGGCGCGCACGGCCCTGCTCGCCCACTTCCGGTGGCACGGGGGGCACGCCGACGTGTGGCGGGTGTTCGCCGACGGCGACGCACTCGCCTCCGTGGTGACCGGGCTCGCAGATCCCTGGCGGGACTCCGGGGTCACGCGGGTGGTGGGCATCGAGTCGCGCGGCTTCCTCCTCGGGGCGGCCGTCGCCGTGTCCCTGGGCGTCGGATTCGTCGCCGTGCGGAAGGAGGAGGGCCTGTTCCCGGGTGCCCGGCTGACGACCGAGGCCGCGGAGGACTACCGGGGCCGGCGCCACCGCCTGCGGATGCAGGCCGTGCTGACCCCGCGCGACCGGGTCCTGCTGGTGGACGACTGGGCCGAGCGCGGCAGCCAGGCCCGCGCCGCCCGGCACCTCGTGGAGTCCGCGGGAGCGGAGTTCCTGGGGATCTCGCTGCTGGTCGACCAGCTGGCGCCGGAGGTCAGGTCGACGTTGGGGAGGGTGACGGCGTTGGTTTCCGCCGACGAGCTCGGCGATCCCGGCGGCTGACCTCGCGGAACGGCCGTACCGGGGTGGCGCCGGGGCGTGCCTACGCTGCTGCGGTGCTGATCAGGGCCCGGTCGGGCGCCGACCTCGCGGCCTGCGTGAGCCTGCTGCTCGAGGTGCACGAGGCCGATCGCTACCCGCGGCACCTGCCCTCGGACGTGGCCCGCTTCGTGGTGCCGGAGCACGAGACGGACGCCTGGGTGGCCGAGGACCGCGGCCGGATCGTCGGCCACGTCGCCCTGCACCGGGCCGCGGACGATCCCACCCTCGCGGCGGCGCAGCGGGCCACCGGACTGGAGCCGGGCCGGCTCGCCGTGGTTGCCCGATTGCTGGTGAGTCCGGGTCGCCGGCGACACGGCGTGGGGCGGGCACTGCTGGACCAGGCCGCGGCCTGCGCCCGCGAGCGTGGACAGCGGGCCGTCCTCGACGTCGTGCAGGACGCGGCGGCGCCCGTGGCGTTGTACGAGGCGTCGGGGTGGATGCGGGTGGAGCCGCTGACGCTGCAGTTGCCGGGCGACGTGCGACTGGACCTGTGGGTGTACCTGGCTCCGGCTTGAGGAGCCGCCCGACGGCGTCGCGGCCCGTGGCTCAGCCGGCTGACCGCCACGGGGTGAGGTCGAGGCCGGGATAGCGGAGTGCGGTTCCGGCCAGGGTCTCCGCGGTCCAGTACGGATGCCCGGGTGGCGGGACGCCGAGGGCCTGCAGCTGGGCCGGCGTCGCCCGGTTCACGAACCGCACCCACTCCCGGGTGTAGCCCTGCGGCGCCCAGGCCACCCGCTGGCCCCACGACAGCCCGGCCGGCCGGAAGCCGAGATGCATGCTGAAGCGGGCACCCCGCGGCGCGGTGAGCTGGGTGCCCCGGTGCACGGTGCCGGGCTGGAAGGCGATGACCGTGCCGGCCGGACCGCTGCCGGACACCTCCGCCGCGTAGAGCTCCGGGCTCCCGCTGTCGTCGGTGAAGCGGGATTCGCTCGGTCTGCCGGGGCGGAGGAACCAGTTGGGCACCGGGGGCAGTTCGGCGGTGTGCCGGAAGGGCACCAGGTGCGGCGGCCCCAGCTCCTCCGGTACGTCGGTGAGGAACACGAACAGCTCCACCTGCCGGCAGCTTGGGGCAGTGCTGGGCACCAGCAGGGTGTGGTTCAGGTAGTCGCGGTGCAGGTCCTGGTCGTAGTCGCAGGCCCCCGTGTACTTGGCCCACGCCTCGGCGGCGTACAGCTGCACGTCGTCCTCGGGCAGCAGTGCCTGCGCCAGCGCCAGCAGCCGGGGGTGGAGAGCGAGCAGGCTGATCTCGGCGCTCGCGAACGGGAACGTGTCGATGCCGGCGAACTCGTCCCCGAGATAGCGCTCGCGGCGCGGGTCCGTGCCGTCGTGGAACCCCTCGGGGGTCGGGAACTGGATCGGCAGCTCGCCGACCGCCGGCGCCAGCTCGTCAGCGGGGAGGAACGCCGGGAGGACGACGAAGCCCTCGGTCTCCCATGCCCGTGCCGCGTCCGCGAGGTCCATGGGGGGAGCCTCGGCGGGGAGAGTGAGCCGGGCAACCCGTTATCGCCGTGGCGCTTCACTCCTGCGGAGCGGACCGCACTGCTTCGACCGGGCCTCGGCGGGCCGGTGCCGCTCACGCGCGCAGCTGCGGGAACGGGCTTGCGGCGTTCCCGCGGGAATGCCGCGATCGATGTGTCCCTGATGGCGGCCTATGGGACAGATGGGGAACCACGGTTGGGGCAATCATTCGTGGTGATCTTCGTGCCGCACAGACTCGCTGAGCGGCCTAAAAGTCCTCGTCCTCTTCTTCCTCATTGATGCGGCGGACGTCTTCCGGACCCGCGCCAGCGCTGGTGAACGTCAGACCTTCGACCTTTTCGGCGAGTTGCCGGAAAGCCATGCCCCAGGACTCGGAGGCGACGATGACGGACAACGCGCCTTCGGTGGTGGCAGCCAGATGGTCTGCCACCACGTTCACGCCCTCAACGTCACTGTCTTCGTCGTAGGCCGCCAGTTTCCAGGCGATTCGGCGCACAGCTTCGCCGTGGTGCACATCGAACCTCAGCGTGAGGTTTACCGCGTACGTCTGCCCGTACTCCGCATTCATTTCCGTATCGCACCTTCCGCGCCGTCACCCCAGCGGTGCAATCGCTCTGACCCGCTGCGCATGCGCGGAACGTACAAGAGGGGTCGCTCGATGCAACGACGAAAGTCGCCCATAGGACGAAAGTCGCCCATAGTGGGCCGCTTGGGGACACCCCGCGCACGCTCGCCGTGGCGCGGCCCCAAGGAGACTCTGGCAAACGCCGACATCAAGCGCTCTTGCCCCACCGAGCCGAGCCCCACGTAGCCAAAGCCACACCCAGCAGCAATCCGCCCCACAGTAGAAAGAGCAGGAGCTCGCTGGGCCCTCCTCCTGTTGCATCGAAGTAGAACCCCGCGGCGCCCAGCCCAGTCGCGAACAGGACGAAGATGCTCAACCCTCCCGCGAACAACGTCTTCCCCGAGAATGTTGCGGTCGGCGACGGCATCGATATCCCTCCGATGAGCGAAACCGAAGCATCTCACGGATGGCAGGTGTCCCATAGTGGGCCGCTCAGAGACATGCTGGAGTTGACCCGCTTGCGTGGACACCTCGTTGATGCGGTCTGAGGTTCAGGCCG
>JBELIQ010000039.1:0-31841 GCA_042090795.1 Blastococcus sp.
TCTACTCGAACCGTCTCACTGACCAGCGGTGTTGCGACGACCCCTGGAATCCGCCGCCGGTCCTGGGCCTCTCCGATTGCGACAGGTCGCTCAGGGGAGCAGGGCGTCCTCGTCGAGGTCGTCGAACCCCGCTACCGGGTCATCGGCCGCGCCAGCGCCGTCCAGCGCTTCGCGTACGACGCCGGCGGCCAGGCCGCCGCTGTAGCCCTTGCGCGCCAGCATGCCCATGAGGCGGCGGGTCGCGGTCGCCCGGTCCAGCCGCAGCATGCCGGGCAACTTCCGCTCCACCAGCCGGCGGGCGGTCTCCCGCTCGTCGTCGTCGTCGACCGCGAGCACGGCGGTGGCCGCGACGTCGTCCTCGACTCCCTTGGCACGCAGTTCCGCCTTGAGCGCCCGGCGGGCCAGGCCGCGGCCGGACTGGCGCGAGCTGACCCAGGCCTGGGCGAAGGCCTCGTCGTCGATCAGCCCCACCTCGACGAGACGGTCCAGCACCGCCTCGGCCGCGTCCTCGGGGACGTCGCGCTGGTCCAGGAGATCGGCGAGCTGCTGACGGGTCTTCGGGGCGCCGGTCAGCGCCCGCAGGCACAGGTTCCGCGCCACCGACTCGGGATCGGTCATCTCCTCGGGCGCCCCGTCGGCGGCGTCAGCCGAGGGGGTCCGCCGCCGCGTGCCCCAGGAGCTCCCGGTGCTGCGGCGGCGGCCACCCGAACGGTCGGTCACCAGCGGCTCAGAAGTCGACCGAGTCGGCCACCGGCGCGTCGAGCTGGGGCCCGATGCCGAGCTTCTCCTTGATCTTCTTCTCGAGCTCGTCGGCGAGGTCGGGGTTGTCCTTCAGGAAGTTGCGCGAGTTCTCCTTGCCCTGGCCGAGCTGATCGCCGTCGTAGGTGTACCAAGCACCGGACTTCTTCACGAAGCCCTGCTCGACGCCCACGTCGATGAGCCCGCCCTCGCGGCTGAAGCCCTGACCCCAGAGGATGTCCAGCTCGGCCTGCTTGAAGGGCGCGGCTACCTTGTTCTTGACGACCTTGATGCGGGTGCGGCTGCCGACGGCGTCGGTGCCCTGCTTCAGGGTCTCGATGCGGCGGACGTCCAGGCGGACCGACGAGTAGAACTTCAGCGCGCGGCCACCGGTGGTCACCTCGGGCGAGCCGTAGACGACGCCCACCTTCTCGCGCAGCTGGTTGATGAAGATCATCGTGGTGTTGGAGTTGCTGAGCGCACCGGTGATCTTGCGCAGCGCCTGGCTCATCAGCCGGGCCTGCAGACCCACGTGGCTGTCACCCATCTCGCCCTCGATCTCGGCGCGGGGCACCAGGGCGGCGACCGAGTCGATGACGAGGATGTCGAGCGCGCCGGAGCGGATCAGCATGTCGGCGATCTCGAGGGCCTGCTCACCGGTGTCCGGCTGGCTGACCAGCAGTGCGTCGGTGTCCACGCCGATGGCGCGGGCGTACTCGGGGTCGAGCGCGTGCTCGGCGTCGATGAAGGCGGCGATGCCGCCGGCGGCCTGGGCGTTGGCCACCGCGTGCAGCGCGACGGTCGTCTTGCCGGAGGACTCCGGGCCGTAGACCTCGACGACGCGGCCGCGCGGGAGGCCACCGATGCCCAGCGCGATGTCGAGGGCGATGGAGCCGGTCGGGATGACCTTCATGGCCACCTCGGGGCTGTCGCCCAGGCGCATGACCGAGCCCTTGCCGAACTGCTTGTCGATCTGGGCGAGGGCCATGTCGAGGGCCTTGTCGCGGTCGAGTGTCGCCATGGTGGTCACCTTCGGTTCGCGGGAAGCGGGTCGGGACCGACGCTAGGACGAGCCACCGACAGTTCTCGGGTCGCGACCGGGGTTGTGGAGATCCCGGTCGCCTGTGGATGCCACAGTAGGCCGAACACCTGTTCGACTGCCAGGCCGACACGCCCGCGTCCTGCGTCTCGTGGGACCGCCGGTCACACCGGCACCGGAGATGGGCGGACGGACCCGCTCAGCGCTG
The DNA here is from genome assembly GCA_042090795.1 of Blastococcus sp. Taxonomy (GTDB): domain Bacteria; phylum Actinomycetota; class Actinomycetes; order Mycobacteriales; family Geodermatophilaceae; genus Blastococcus. Next base: position 1,986 of record JBELIQ010000039.1, read on the forward strand.
CCTGGGCGGCACGTCGTAGGCGTCGCAGATGGCCAGCCAGACCTTCCGCACCGGGACGCCGGCCTCGATCGCCTCGACCGCGGTCCGGCCGCCCAACTCGGAGAAGAGGTGGTCGCGGGACACGCTCTGGGCACGCATGGCCCCGAACTGATCGTCCAGCCGGGACCAGAACTCCTGCAGGCGCACGCCCCGACGCTAACGCGTGGCCACCACCGGGCGCTCCCCCGCCTAGGGTCCGGGCATGCTCCCTGGCACCGGGTCGGAGACCCTCGACGTCCTGCTGCAGATCGCGCTCATCGGCGCGCTGCTGGCAACGCTCGTGCTGCTGGTGAGGAACTACCGGGACCGCTGAGGGCGCCGCGCGACCGACACCCAGACGACGGCCAGCGGGAGCACGAGCGCCGCTGACACGGCGGAGACCAGCCCGAAGCCGCCCCACGCCAGGAGCGGGCCCCCGACGGCACCGGACAGCGCCGCTCCCAGGCCCATCAGCAGGTCGGTCCCGCCCTGCGCGGTCGGCCGCAGGTCGGCGTCCACGGAAGCGGTGACCAACGTCGAACCGGCGATGAGACCGCAGGACCAGCCCAGCCCCAGGAGCAGCAGCCCGGCGCCGAGCCGGACCGAGTCCGACGGTCCGGCGGTGCCCCCGACCGCGGTGGCGAGCAGCAGGAGGATGCCGCCCAGCGCCACGACCGCCGGGGCGCCGACCCGGTCGGCGAGCGCGCCGACGAGCGGGGAGAAGAGGTACATGCCGGCCACGTGCACGCTGATGACCAGACCCACCACGCGCAGCACGGCGTCCTCGGTGCCGCCCGCGTGGCCCATGTGCACCGGCGTCATCACCATGACGCCGACCATCACCGAGTGGGCGACGACCACGGACACCAGGCCGAGCCGGCCGGCCGGCGTGGCCCACACCGCCCGGAGCGCGGGACGGGTGGCGGCCCGGGGTGGCGGTGCGCCCGTCCCGCCCCCCAGCCGCCGCGCGAGGAGCAGCGGATCGGGCCGGAGCAGCGCCAGCAGCACGAGGGCGACGACGGCGAAGACGACGGCCGAGACGACGAAGGCCCCGGCCAGGGCGGGCAACCCCAGCGCGGTGCCGAGGTCGGCGCCCGGTGCCGCCAGGTTCGGGCCCAGGACCGAGCCGATCGTCGTCGCCCAGACGACCAGCGACAGCGCCCGGCCGCGGTGCTCCGGCTCGGCCAGGTCGGCCGCGGCGTACCGGGCCTGCAGGCCGCAGGCCGTGGAGGCCCCGAAGAGGAAGAGCCCGATCAGCAGGAGGAGCAGCGACGAGGCGGTGGCGGCCACCACGGTGATCACCGCGCCGAGCACGCTCAGCGCGTAGCCGACGGCCAGCCCGCTGCGCCGGCCGGCGGTGCTGCTGATCCGCGCCAGGGGGACGGCGAGGACCGCCGCACCGAGGACGCCGGCGGTCTGCCCGAGCCCCGCCGCGCTGTCGGTGCCGGCCACGTCGCGCGCCAACAGGCCACCCGCGGTGATCCCGACGGTGACCCCGAGCCCGGCGAGGGCGACCCCGCCGCTGAGCACCTGCACGGTGCGCCGCTGCACCGCCGCCACCTCGGGACCGACGGGCACCCTGCTGGAGTCGACGGCCGGCCGCATGCCGGGAGTGTGCCGCAGACCGGGCCACGACCCGAAGGAGATTCCCCGGGGATGCCCGGTCGGGTGGTCACCGGGGCCACGACCGGCGAACTGTCGTACCCCGCGGGGACACTGGCACCGTGGCCCGCCGTCCCTCCCCCGCAGCGACGCTCGACCGGTTCTCCGAGCCGACCCGCGCATGGTTCACCGGTGCGTTCCAGCAGCCCACCGCCGCCCAGGACGGCGCGTGGGACGCGATCAGCAGCGGCGAGCACGCCCTGGTGGTGGCCCCCACCGGCTCCGGCAAGACCCTCGCCGCCTTCCTCTGGTCCCTCGACCGGCTCAGCACGACGCAGCCCGCCGACGAGCAGTCGCGGTGCCGCGTCCTCTACGTCTCCCCGCTCAAGGCGCTCGCGGTGGACGTCGAGCGCAACCTCCGCGCCCCCCTCACCGGGATCGGACAGGCCGCGGCCCGGCTCGGGCTGCCCCGCCCGGAGATCCGGGTCGGCATCCGCTCCGGTGACACCCCGGCCGACGAGCGGCGCGCGTTCGCCAAGCGGCCCACCGACATCCTCATCACCACTCCGGAGTCGCTGTTCCTGCTCATGACCAGCGCCGCCCGCGAGGCGCTGCGCGGGGTGGAGACGGTGATCCTGGACGAGGTGCACGCCGTCGCCCACACCAAGCGCGGCGCGCACCTCGCCGTCACGCTCGACCGGCTCGACGAGCTGCTGGAACGCCCCGCCCAGCGGATCGGCCTGTCGGCCACGGTGCGGCCGATCGAGGAGGTGTCGACCTTCCTCACCGGAGGCCGGCCCGTGCGCATCGTGGCCCCCGCCTCGACCAAGCAGTGGGATCTCTCCGTCGTGGTCCCCGTCGAGGACATGAGCGAGCTGGGCCAGCCCACCGGGGAGCTGGAGGGCTCGGCCGCGGGCAACCAGCCGCGCAGCTCGATCTGGCCGGCGGTCGAGGAGCGGGTGCTCGACCTGGTCGAGGCCCACCGCAGCACGATCGTCTTCGCCAACTCCCGGCGGCTGGCCGAGCGGCTCACCAGCCGGCTCAACGAGCTGGCCTACGAGCGGGCCACCGGCGAGCCGGTCCCGCCGGGCACGAACGCCGCCGCGCTCATGGCCCAGGCCGGCTCCGGCGGCGGTACCCCGGAGGACTTCCAGCCGGTCGCCGCCGCCCACCACGGATCGGTGTCCCGCGAGCAGCGGGCGATCGTCGAGGAGGCGCTGAAGTCCGGGCGGCTGCCCGCCGTCGTCGCCACCTCCAGCCTGGAGCTCGGCATCGACATGGGTGCGGTCGACCTCGTCGTGCAGGTCGAGTCCCCGCCCACCGTCGCCGCCGGCCTGCAGCGCGTCGGGCGCGCCGGCCACCAGGTCGGCGCGGTGAGCCGGGGGGTGCTGTTCCCCAAGTACCGCGGCGACCTGGTGCAGTGTGCGCTGGTCGCCGAGCGCATGAAGGCCGGCGCGATCGAGTCCGTCCGCTACCTGCGCAACCCGCTGGACGTGCTGGCCCAGCAGATCGTCGCCATCGTCTCGGAGCGGCCGCGCACCGTCGACGAGGTCGCCGCGCTGATCCGCCGGTCCGCGGCCTTCGGCTCGCTGCCGGACTCCGCCCTCCACGCCGTCCTCGACATGCTCGCCGGCCGGTACCCGTCGGACGCCTTCGCCGAGCTGCGCCCCCGCCTCACGTGGGACCGCGTGACCGACACCCTCACCGCACGGGCCGGGGCGCAGCGGCTGGCCGTCACCAGCGGCGGAACGATCCCCGACCGAGGCCTGTTCGGCGTCTTCCTCGTGGGTGGCGAGGGCACCGGCGGACGGCGGGTCGGCGAGTTGGACGAGGAGATGGTCTACGAGTCCCGCGTGGGCGACGTCTTCCTCCTGGGGTCGTCGTCCTGGCGGATCGAGGACATCACCCACGACCGGGTGCTCGTCACCCCCGCCCCGGGGCAGCCGGGCAAGATGCCGTTCTGGCACGGCGACGCGCCGGGCCGGCCGCTGGAGCTGGGCCGCGCGCTCGGTGCCTTCCTCCGCGAGGTCGGGACGGCGACGCCGGAGGCCGGTCTCGAGCGGGCCCGCGCAGCAGGCCTGGACGAGTGGGGTTCGGCGAACCTGCTCGCGTACCTGACCGAGCAGAAGGCCGCGACCGGCCACCTGCCCGACGACCGCACCCTGCTGGTCGAGCGGTTCCGCGACGAGCTCGGCGACTGGCGCCTGGTCGTGCACTCCCCCTTCGGCGCCCAGGTCAACGCGCCGTGGGCGCTCGTGCTCGCCGCCCGGCTGCGCGAGCGGTACGGGGTCGACGTCGCATCCATGCACTCCGACGACGGCATCGTGCTGCGGCTCCCCGACACCACGGGCGAGCCGCCCGAGGCCGATCTGGCCGTGCTCGACCCGGACGACGTGGAGCGCGAGGTGACCGCGGAGGTCGGCACGTCGGCCCTGTTCGCCAGCCGGTTCCGCGAGTGCGCCGCCCGGGCTCTCCTCCTCCCCCGCCGCGACCCACGCCGGCGCACCCCGCTGTGGCAGCAGCGCCAGCGCGCGGCCCAACTGCTGTCGGTGGCCAGCGAGTTCGCCTCCTTCCCGATCACGCTGGAAGCCGCCCGCGAGGTGCTGCAGGACGTCTACGACGTGCCGGGGCTCGTGGAGCTCATGACCGACGTGCGTTCCCGCCGGGTGCGGGTCGCCGACGTGCAGACCGAGACGGCCTCCCCCTTCGCCCAGTCGCTGCTGTTCGGGTACGTCGGCCAGTTCCTCTACGAGGGCGACGCCCCGCTGGCCGAGCGCCGCGCCCAGGCCCTCGCCCTCGACACCGGGCTGCTCTCCGAGCTGCTCGGCCGGACCGAACTGCGCGAACTGCTCGACGGCGACGCGATGGCCGAGGTCGAGGCCGAGCTGCAGCGCCTCCCCCAGCAGCGGCACCCGCGCGACGTGGACGGCGCCTCGGACCTGCTGCGTGGCCTGGGCGACCTCACCGTCGCCGAGGCCGCCGCGCGCGGGGTGCCCGAGGAGTGGCTGACGGAGCTGGTCGACGCCCGGCGGGCGCTGCGCGTGCGCATCGCCGGCGAGGAACGGCACGTCGCCATCGAGGACGCCGGCCGGCTCCGGGACGCCCTCGGCACCGCACTGCCGGTGGGCGTGCCGGAGGTCTTCACCGAGCCGGTCGCCGATCCACTGGGCGACCTCGTCGGCCGGTACGCCCGCACCCACGGCCCCTTCCAGCCGCAGGAGGCGGCTGTACGGCTGGGCCTGGGCGTCGCCGTGGTCCTCGCGACGCTGCAGCGGCTCACCAGCACCGGGCGGCTCGTGTCCGGGGAGTTCCGGCCCGGCGGCACCGGACAGGAGTGGTGCGACGCCGAGGTGCTGCGCTCCATCCGCCGCCGGAGCCTGGCCAAGCTCCGCCAGGAGGTCGAGCCCGTGCCGATCGGCACCCTGGCCCGCTTCACGCCCTCGTGGCAGGGCGTCGGCGGACGGCTGCGCGGCACCGACGGCGTGCTGGCGGTCGTCGAGCAGCTGGCCGGTGCGCTCGTCCCGGCCAGCGCCCTGGAGTCGCTCGTGCTGCCCACCCGGGTGCGCGACTACTCCCCCGCGATGCTCGACGAGCTCACCAGCGCCGGTGAGGTGCTGTGGGCCGGCGCCGGCGGTCTGCCCGGCGGCGACGGCTGGATCAGCCTCGTGCCGGCCGACCTCGCCCCCCTCCTGCTGCCCGAGCCGCTCGAGCTGCCGGAGGCCGGCGGTCCCCTGCTGGACCTGCTCGCCGGGGGGCAGGCACTGTTCTTCCGCGGCCTGTCCGACCTGCTCGGGTCGACCGACGACACGGCGCTCGCCGACCTGCTCTGGGACCTGGTGTGGGCCGGCGCGCTGACCAACGACACCCTCGCCCCGCTGCGCACCCGGCTGGGCGGCGGCGGCACGCACAAGCGGACGCCCGCTCCGCCCCGGGCCCGGCTGGACCGCTCCCGGTCGGGCCGCACCCGGCTGGGCCGGCCCGCGATGCCCACCCGCACCGGACCGCCCTCGGTGGCCGGCCGCTGGTCACGGCTCCCCGACCGGGAGGCCAACGCCACCCGGCGGACCACCGCCCGCGCCGAGGCGCTGATCGAGCGGCACGGCATGCTCACCCGCGGCGCGGTGATGGCCGAGCAGGTGGCCGGGGGCTTCCCGGCGGTCTACCCGGTGCTGCGGGCGTTCGAGGAGAACGGCCGGGCCCGGCGCGGCTACTTCGTCGAGACCCTCGGCGCCGCCCAGTTCGGCACCCCGGGGTCGGTGGACCGGCTGCGGAGCTTCGCCGCGCCCGACCGGCTGCCCGGGGGCGCGGTCGTCCTCGCGGCCACCGATCCGGCCAACGTGTACGGGGCCGCCCTGCCGTGGCCCGAGCGGCTCCCGGCGGCCGACCCCGAGGCGGTCGACCTCGGCGAGGGGTCCGGGCCCGCCCGCAAGACCACCGGGCACCGGGCCGGACGCAAGGCCGGTGCCCTCGTCGTGCTGGTCGATGGCGAACTCGTCCTCTACGTCGAGCGGGGCGGCAAGACGCTCCTGTCCTGGACCGAGGACGAGCAGACGCTCAAGGAGGCGGCGACCTCCCTCTCGGGCGCCGTCGCCGCCGGGGCGCTGGGGCGCATGGTGGTGCAGAAGGCCGACGGCGCCTCGGTGCACGAGTCGACCCCGCTGTCCGCGGCACTCCAGGCCGCCGGTTTCAGCGCCACCCCCCGGGGTCTCCGGCTGCGCGGCTGACGGGGAGAGCCGTCATCCCCGCCGTCACAAGGTGACGGTCTCGTGGAGAGGCACCCGTTCGGGTGAACCCGGCCCTCCGGGTGGGCACCGGAGAGATGTCAGCGCACCGAAGGGGGAACCACCTCATGCGCACTCTCATCGCTTTCCTGCTCCTCGTCGGAACCGCACTCCTCGTGGCCGGCGCCGTCGACCCCGAGCTGTTCGTGCTCTCGCTGCTGGGCCTGCTGGTGCTGACCGGCACGGCCAGTGCGGCCCTGGCCAGCATGAAGCCGCCGGATCCGCGGCTCCACTCCTGATCCTCGTCAGCTCCGCCCCCGCTCGCCGGCCGCACACCGGCCGGAGCGGCGGGGGACACTGGGCGGGTGCCCGAGGGAGACACCGTCTGGCTGGCGGCCAAGCGGATGAACACCGCGCTCGCCGGCGCGACCCTGCGGCGGGGTGAGTTCCGCCTGCCGCAGCTGGCCGCTCTGGACCTCAGCGGTGCCACCGTCCGCGAGGTCGTCCCGCGCGGCAAGCACATGCTGATCCGGCTGGCCGACGAACGCACGCTCCGGACGCACTACCGGATGGACGGCAGCTGGCACATCTACCGGCCGGGCACCCGGTGGCGCGGCGGCCCGGGCTACGACGTCCGCGTCGTCCTGGCCACGGACGAGTGGGAGTGCGTCGGCTACCGGCTGCACGACGTCGAGATCGTCCCCACGGCCGACGAGGGCCGGCTGGTCGGTCACCTGGGGCCGGACGTCCTCGGGCCGGACTGGGACCTGGCGGAGGCCCTGCGCCGGCTGCGGTCCCACCCCGACGAGCAGATCGGGGTCGCGATCCTCGACCAGCGGAACCTGTGCGGCCCGGGCAACCTCTACAAGGTCGAGTCGCTCTTCCTCTGCGGCGTCCATCCCTGGGCCAGGGTGGCCGACGTCGATGTCACGCTCGAACCCCTGGTGACCCGGGCACGCACGCTGATGCTCGCCAACCGCGACCACCCGGAGCAGAGCACGACCGGTGACCTCCGTCGCGGCCAGGACCACTGGGTCTACGGGCGGAAGAACAAGCCCTGCCGACGCTGCCGGACGCCGATCCTCATGGGCGACCAGGGGCCACACCTGCAGGAGCGGGTCACCTACTGGTGCCCCCGCTGCCAGGCGGCCCGCTCCCCCATCGACCCGCTCGCCAGCACCGGCGAGCCCGGGCGCCCGCGGCCCCTGGCCACGCCCGGCTGATCCGGCGCGCCCGCTCGGCGGACGCGAAGGCGCACCGCCCGGCGAACGCCGAGCGGGCGGCCTCCGGGGAACCGGAGACCGCCCGCGGCGGTGCTGCACGCCCGACGACGGGCGTCGGGATCAGGCGGGGTCGGGCCGCTCTGCCGGCTGCGCCTGACGCTGCTCGGCGGTCTGCTGCTCACCGGCCGGGACGCCCTGCTCGAGGGCCGCCGCCGGTCCGCCCTGCTCGAGAGCGGCCGCCGGTGCGCCGCTCTCGACCGCCTGCGGGCCGTCGGACATGGAGGCGCGGATGGCGTCCAGCCGGGAGGCGCCCGCGACGTCGAGGGTCGCCCGCTCCACCTCGAGCATCCGGCCCTCGACCGAGCTCTGCGCCAGCTCGGCCTGACCGAGGGCGTTGGCGTACCGGGCCTCGATCTTGTCGCGGACCTCCGAGAGGCTCGGCGTGTTGCCCGGCGCCGACAGCTCGTTGACCTGCTTGAGCGAGCTCGCCACGTGCTCCTGCATCTTGGCCTGCTCGAGCTGGCTCATCAGCTTGGTGCGCTCGGCCAGCGTCGTCTGCAGCCGCATGCGGCTCTGCTCGACCGCACCGCGCGCCTGCTCGGCGGCCTGCAGCGCCTCGTCGTGGCTGCGCTTGAGGTCCTCCATCGACTGCTCGGCCGCGACCAGCTGCGTGGCGAACGCCTGGGCCGCGTTCTCGTACTCGGCCGCCTTCGCCGCATCCCCCGAGGCCCGGGTCTTGTCCGCCAGGGTGAGCGCCTGGCGCGCCGACCCCTGCAGCTTCTCGACCTCACCGAGCTGACGGCTCAGCCGCATCTCGAGCTGGCGCTGGTTCCCCAGGACGGCGGCGGCCTGGTTGGCCAACGACTGGTGCCGCTGCTGCTCGGCCTCGATCGCCTGGGCGATCTGGATCTTCGGGTCGGCCCGCTGGTCGATCTGCGCGTTGGCCGAGGCGGTGAGGTACTTCCACAGCTTCACGAGGGGGTTGGGCATGGTTCCTCCTGCTCCGGCACCGAAGCCGGGGGGATGGGTGGCCGGCGCGGCGGTGGTCGTTCCCACCATCGTCCCAGGTACGTGCCATCACTGGCCAACGGGTCGACACGGACGTGGCGACCTACGGTTACCCCGTGCACGCACCGATCCCGACCCTGTGCGTCCTGGGCGAGCTGGTGGTCGACCTGCTCCCCGTGCCCGAGGCCGGCGCCGGCCCCACCGGGACCGCGCCCCGGTTCGTCGCGCGACCCGGCGGCAACGCCCTGAACGTCGCGGTGGCGGCCGGCCGGCTGGGCGCGCCGGTGGCACTGGTCGCGCGGCTGGGCACCGGACCGCTGGGTGCCGCCCTCCGACGGCACGCCGAGCTGGCCGGGGTCGACGTGCGCGGCCTCGTCGACGCCGCCGAACCGGTCAGCCTGGCCGTCATCGGCCTGCACCCCGACGGCTCCCCCGACTACGGCTTCCACGTGCTGGGCGCGGCCGACTGGCAGTGGACCGACGAGGAGCTCGCCGGCGCGCTGCCGGAGCAGCCCGCGGTCCTGCACGTGGGCTCGATCTCCAGCTGGACCGAGCCGGGGGCGACGGCCATCGCCGCACTGGTCGAGCGGCTGGCCGGCTCCGTGCTGGTCAGCGTGGACCCCAACATCCGGCCCCCGCTGGCCGACGGCCCGATCGGCGCCTCGCTCGGCAACGACCGGGCGGCCGTCACCGCCCGCCTGGACCGCCTCGTGGCCCGTGCCGACGTCGTCAAGGTGAGCGCCGAGGACCTGGAGTGGCTGGAGCCCGCAGCCGGCGACCTGGACGACGCGGCGCAGCGCTGGGCCGGCCGGGGACCTGCGCTGGTGCTGCTCACCGACGGCGGCGCCCCGTTGCGGATCGCCCGACCGGGACGCCCGGTGCTGCACCGCGCATCCCCCCGGGTCGACGTCGCCGACACGGTGGGCGCCGGTGACTCGCTCGCCGCGGGGCTGCTCAGCGGCCTGCTCGCCACCGGCGTCACCGACCGCGATGCGCTGGAGGCCCTGGACGACGAACGGCTGCTCGACCTCGTCGACGACGCCGCCCTCGTCGCGGCGCTGAACTGCACCCGCGTCGGTGCCGATCCGCCCACCCGCGCGGAGGTCGACGCGGCGCGAGCGGCGTTGTGACCACGACGGGGAGCACCCGGGTCGTCGGCCTGTCGGAGCTGTCGGCGACGCTCGTGCGCACGCGGCTGCTGGACTCCCACGACCGCTTCTGGGACACCGACACCCGTGCGCTGCACCACCCGGTGTGGTTCCACCAGTTCGGCGGGTTCGGCGCCCTCGCCATGGACGACGCGGGCGAGGACGTGGGCTACGTCCTCGGCGCCGTGACCGCCGACCGGCTGGCCTACCTGCACCTCCTCGCGGTCCGGGCCGACCACCGGCGGACGTCGCTCGGACGGCGGCTGTGCGGCTGGTTCGACGAGCTGGCCGGAAGCACCGGCGCGCGCGTCGTCCAGGCGGTGACCCGGCCCGACAACGAGGTGGCGCTGGCCTTCCACGCGTCCCTGGGCGCCGGCACGCACCTGTCGCGCGACCACGCCGGCCCCGGCCAGGACCGCGTCGTCCTCACGCGGTCCCTCCCGCCGGCCTGACCCCGGGGACGGCGGCGTCAGCCGTCGGCGGGAACGGCGCCGAGCGCCACGGCCAGGCGGGCGGCCTGCCGGTGGCGGTCGATCGACCGTCCGGGCCGGACGACGACGCCGAGCAGCCAGCGGGCCGCGAGCTCGGCGCCGTCGGCGTCGGTCCGCAACGCTCCGGCGAGCCGGTCCCGCAGCAGTACCCAGCGGTCGGCATCGACGGACAGCAGGCCGGCCAGCACCTCCGGCTCGGACTCGGCGAGCCGGCGCAGCACCGGATGGCCGCCCAGCTCGTCGGACAGCGCGGCGAGGGCCGTATCCGGCGGCTGCGCCCCGGCCAGGCCGGTGAGCCGGTCGAGCTCGACGGCGAGGAGTGCGCGGGCGACCTCGTCCTTGGTCCGGAAGTGGTTGTAGAGCGTGGCCTTGGCGACGCCGGCGGCGGCCGCGATCGACTGCATGGTGCTGCGCCGCACCCCGTGCTCGGCGAAGGCCCGCGCGGCGCCCTCCACCAGCCCGCGCCGCGTCTGGTTCACGACGACGGCCGGCGGACGCTCCCGCGCATCAGGCGGCGAGCGAGACCGCCTCGCCCCGGCGGAGAGCCGAGCGGGCGGGGGCCCCGACCAGGGCCAGGGCGGGCTCGGCCGCGGGGACGGCGGTCTCCTCGACGGCCGGCTGCTCGGCAGCAGCAGCGTCGACCGCGTCAGCGGCGTCGGCGGAGGCGGGCTGCGCCAGGGTGCGGACACCGCCGGCACCGGCGACGCGCATCTCGAGGCTCACCTCGGCCAGGAGATCGGCAAGCTCCACGTCCAGTGCGTCGCAGATGGACGCCAGCAGCTCGGAGGACGCCTCCTTCTGCCCACGCTCCACCTCGGAGAGGTAGCCGAGGCTGACCCTCGCCGCGCCCGAAACGTCGCGCAACGTCCGGCGCTGGCGCTGCCGGTGACCCCGCAAGGTGCTCCCGAGCTGCGTACGCAGCAGCAACATGGCCACTCTCCTGTCCTGCGAGCGGGGGCTACAACACTCCTGGGAGCCGACGCCCTCGTCGGGCGCCGTGCGCTCACGGTACGCGGCGCAGCACCCGGCGGCTGGCCCACCCGGCGTGCGTCCTCTCAGGGCGTAACGCGGTTCATCCGATCGGACTTCCCGCGCCGGCGGCGACGGGCCCGGCCGTCAGGCGGCCGTGTCGGTCCGCGCGTCGGCGGCGTCCGCGCTGCCGGCCGCCGTCCGGCGCGCGGCCGCGGCCTTCATCGAGCGGGCGCTCGTCCGGCGCAGCCGCAGTGCACGGACGACGTAGTCCAGACCGGTGACCAGGGTCAGCACCACCGCGAGCGCCATCACCCACCACCGCGCCGTGGCCAGCAGACCGGACAGGGGCAGGATGTAGAACCCGATCGCCAGCGCCTGGGCGACGGTCTTGAGCTTGCCGCCGCGGCTGGCCGCGATCACGCCGTGCCGGATCACCCAGAACCGCAGCACGGTGACGCCGACCTCGCGGACCAGGATCACCCCGGTGACCCACCACGGCAGCATCCCCAGTGCGGAGAGCCCGATCAGCGCGGTCCCGGTGAGCGCCTTGTCGGCGATCGGGTCGGCGAGCTTGCCGAACTCGGTGACCTGCCCGGTGCGCCGGGCGATCATCCCGTCGTACCGGTCGGTGATGATCGCCAACGCGAACACCAGGGTGGCCCAGTAACGCCCGGCGTCGTCGAGGCCCTCGTCGTGCAGCAGCAGGTAGGCGAACACCGGCACGACGGCCAGGCGCAGCACGGTCAGCGCATTGGGCAGGTTCACGAGGCGGGCCGTCTGCGGTGGCGTCGCAGCCGGGTCGGGCAGCACCTCGCTCATCGTCTCAGCGACCGGTTCCGGCCACGGCCGGCTCGACGGCGCGGGCCACCAGGTCGACGCCCTCGGTGTCGACGACCAGCGCCTCGACCAGCTCACCGGGCCGCGCCCCGTCGGGCACCTCGGTGATCGTGGTCGTGCCGTCGGCGTCGGGGTCCTGGTGGGCGGCGTGCCCGAGCCACACCCCCGGGCCCTCGTCGGCGGCGAGGTCCTCGGTCAGCAGCACCTCGACGCGCTCGCCGATCCGGTCCTCGGCCCGCTGCGCGGTGAGCTCCTCGACGAGGTCGGTGATCCGCCGCACGCGGTCGTCGATCTCGGTCTGGTCGAGCTTGCCGGGCAGGCCGATCGCCTCGGTGCCCTCCTCGTCGGAGTAGCCGAACACCCCCACCGCGTCCAGGCGGCCCTCGGTGAGGAAGCGTTCCAGCTCGGCGACGTCGTCCTCGGTCTCCCCCGGGAAGCCGAGGATGACGTTGGTGCGGAACCCGGCGCCGGGGGCCAGCGCCCGGGCGCGCCCGATCAGGGCGAGGAAGTCGTCGGTGCCGCCGAACCGGCGCATGCGGCGCAGCAGGGACGGCGACGAGTGCTGGAACGAGAGGTCGAAGTAGGGCGCGATCCCCGGAGTGGCGGCGATCAGCTCCAGCAGGCCCGGCCGCAGCTCGGCCGGCTGGAGGTAGGCGACCCGGACCCGCGCGATGCCCTCGACGGCGGCGAGGTCGGGCAGCAGCTTCTCCAGCGAGCGGAGGTCGCCGAGGTCCTTGCCGTAGGAGGTGGAGTTCTCGCTGACCAGCACCAGCTCGGTCACGCCCTCGGAGGCCAGCCACTGCGCCTCGCCGAGCACCTCGGCCGGCGGGCGCGAGACGAACGCGCCGCGGAAGGTCGGGATGGCGCAGAACGCGCACCGCCGGTCGCAGCCCGACGCCAGCTTCAGCGCCGCGGTGGGTCCCGACGCCAGTCGCTGACGACGCAACCAGCCGTGGCCGGGGATGGCCGGGGCATCCGCCGAGGCGGTCGCGGCGGTGCGCTGCACCGGGCTGATCGGGAGCAACGTACGGCGGTCGCGCGGGGTGTGCGGCACCAGCGGGCGTCCGGCGATGACGTCGTCGAGCCGGTTCCCGATCTCGGCGTAGTCGTCGAAGCCCAGGACGGTCGCCTCGGGCAGCGCCCCGGCGAGCTCCGAGCCGTACCGCTCGGCCATGCAGCCGACGGCGACCACCGGCGCACCGGAGTCCGTGGCGGCGAGGATCGCGTCCACCGAGTCCTTCTTGGCCGACTCGATGAAGCCGCAGGTGTTGACCAGGACGGCGTCGGCGGCGTCCGCATCCTCGATGAGTTCGTAGCCCCCGGCGGCCAGCCGGCCGGCCAGCTCCTCGGAGTCGACCTCGTTGCGGGCGCACCCGAGGGTCACCACCGCCACTTTCCGGGCAGGGGAGGGCGCAGCTGTCACCGGGCCATCGTAGGCGACGGATCCTCGTGCCCCCCGGCCCTCGCAGGCTCGGTCCGGGCCCCTGCACGAGGCCCACTCCAGAGCGTCACTGCCCGCCGCGCAGCGTGAACATCACGGACTCGAGCTCGTCGGGCTTGACGAGCACGTCGCGCGCCTTGGAGCCCTCGGAGGGACCGACGATCCCGCGGCTCTCCAGGAGGTCCATGAGCCGGCCGGCCTTCGCGAAGCCGACGCGCAGCTTGCGCTGCAGCATCGACGTCGACCCGAACTGGCTGGTGACGATCAGCTCGACCGCCTGCAGCAGCAGGTCGAGGTCGTTGCCGATGTCCTCGTCGATCTCCTTCTTCTCGCCGCCGGCGCCGCCCGCGGAGAAGACCTCCTCGCGGTACTCCGGCTCGGCCTGGCGCTTGCTGAACTCGACGACCGCCTCGATCTCGGCGTCGGAGACGAAGGCGCCCTGGACGCGCATCGGCTTGCCCGCGCCGATGGGCATGAACAGGGCGTCACCCATGCCGATGAGCTTCTCCGCGCCCGGCTGGTCGAGGATGACCCGGCTGTCGGTGAGGCTGGAGGTGGAGAAGGCCAGCCGCGAGGGCACGTTGGCCTTGATCAGGCCGGTGACGACGTCGACCGAGGGGCGCTGCGTGGCCAGGATCAGGTGGATGCCGGCGGCACGGGCCTTCTGGGTGATCCGGACGATGTGCTCCTCGACGTCCCGCGGGGCGACCATCATCAGGTCGGCGAGCTCGTCGACGATCGCCAGGATGTAGGGGTACCGGCGGTAGACCCGCTCGCTGCCCGGCGGCACGGTGATCTCGCCCTTGTCCACCTTCTTGTTGAAGTCGTCGATGTGCCGCACACCGGTGGACTTCATGTCCTGGTAGCGCTGCTCCATCTCCTCGACCAGCCAGGCCAGCGCGGTCGCGGCCTTCTTGGGGTCGGTGATGATCGGCGTGATGAGGTGCGGGATGCCGTCGTAGGGCGTCAGCTCGACCATCTTCGGGTCGACCAGGATCATCCGCAGCTGGTCCGGCGTCGCACGCAGCAGGAGCGAGGTCAGGATCGCGTTGACGCAGCTGGACTTACCGGCACCGGTGGCACCGGCCACCAGCAGGTGCGGCATCTTGGCGAGGTTCGCGCAGACGAACCCGCCCTCGATGTCCTTGCCCAGGCCGACGAGCATCGGGTGCGGATCCTGCTTCGCCGCCTGGGAGCGCAGGACGTCTCCCAGGCTGACCTTCTCGCGGTCGGTGTTGGGCACCTCGATGCCGACGGCGGACTTGCCGGGGATCGGGGCGAGGATGCGGATGTTGTCGTTGGCCACCGCGTAGGCCATGTTCCGGGTCAGCGCGGTGATCTTCTCGACCTTCACGCCCTGGCCCAGCTCGACCTCGTAGCGGGTGACCGTGGGCCCGCGGGTGAACCCGGTGACGGCGGCGTCGATCTTGAACTGGTCGAGCACGCCGGTGATCGCCTCGATGGCCACGTCGTTGGCCTTCGACCGCGCCCGCGGCGGGTCGCCGGGTCGGAGCATCGACAGCGCCGGCAGCACGTAGTCGCCCTCCACCGGCTGGATGGACAGCTGCTCCGGCTCGGTGATCGGCGGGAGGTCGTCGGTGGGCAGCGTCCGGTCGACGACCGGCGGCCGGGGCGGCGCGGGGCGCAGCTCGGTGTGCTCGGGCTCGGTCGTGAGCGTGGCCTCGGCGGCCGCGGCCATCGCCCCGTGGTCGATCGGGCCGGTGGTGAGCAGGTCCTCCGAGAGCTTCCGGCGGGACTTCCGGGCCGCCGGGGCCTCGGGCTCCTCCTCGTACTCGTCGAAGTCGTCGTACTCGTCGTCGTCGTAGTCGTCACGGCCGAGCAGCCGGTCGGTGAGCTCGCGCAGCCGCTCCGGGATCTGGTGCACCGGCGTGGAGGTGATGACCAGCAGGCCGAAGAAGGCCAGCAGGGAGAACAGGACGACGGTGACGACGCTGCCCATCCCGGCGACCGGGGGGGTGCCCACGGCCCAGCCGACGAGCCCACCCGATCCGGGCAGGCCGCGCTCGGGGTCGGCGGGGCTGCCGACCACCTGGGCGATGCCGAGCACCGACGCGACCACGCACAGCCAGCCGATCAGCAGCCGGCCACGGGCCTCGGGCCGGGGCCCTCGGCGCAGCAGGCGGAGGGAGGCGAAGAACAGCACGACCGGCAGGATCATGACCAGCGAGCCGATGACCCACCGGACGCCGTCGGTGAGGGCGACCCCCACCGGGCCGATGCCGTTGCTCCAGGCGGCGGCGCCCAGGACGACGGCCAGACCGAGGACGGCCAGCCCCACGCCGTCGCGACGGTGCTCGGGCGCGAGGGGCTCGGCCTCCTCGGGCCGGGCGACCGAGCGGGCCAGGCCGCCGGCGCCGCGGGCGAGCAGCGCCCAGGTGCCGCTCGCGGCGCGCCAGAGACTGAAGCCGGAGTCCTTCTTGCGTGCGGGTGGGCGGCGGTTGCCGGAGCGCTTGGCGGGCGGCCGCTTCTTGCTCGCAGCGGTCGATCCCGAGCGGCTCCGGTTGGACGCCGGGCGCGTCGACGTGGTGCGGGCAGGCATGCGTCGAACGGTAATCCGCTCGGAGGCCGCGAACGGGCAGGCAGGGCGTCGTGTCCCGCACCGGCGTCCCATCTCATAACGTCACAGCCATGAGCCCCTCGCTCCCCCGTGAACCTCGTCGACATGGCAGCTGGCCGACTCCCCTCACCTCCGCACTGGTCGTCCGCGCGGCCGCCCGCCTCGGCGAGGTGGTCGTCGATGACTCCCCCACCCACCCCCACGCCGTGTGGTGGGCGGAGTCGCGCCCCGACGAGGGCGGCCGGTCCGTGGTCGTGCGCCGGTCGGCGGACGGCACGGTGACCGACGTGCTGCCCCCGCCCTGGAACGCCCGGACCCGGGTGCACGAGTACGGCGGCGGTGCGTGGACGGTCGCCGACGGCACGCTGTGGTTCACCGAGTTCTCGGACCAGCGGCTGTACCGACTCGATCCGGGCAGCAGCTCCCCCGTGGCGGTGACGCCGGAACCCACGGTCCGCTCGGGCGTGCGGCACGCCGACCTGCGGGTGGTCCCCGGAGGGGTGCTCGCCGTACGGGAGACGCATCCGGCCGAGCACGCCCCGGCTGCCGACGTCGTCAACGAGATCGTGCGGATCACCGCGGAGGGCACCGAGGTGCTGGTCTCCGGCCCGGACTTCGTCTCCGACCCGCGGCTCGCGCCGGACGGCGTCACGCTGTCCTTCCTGCGGTGGGACCACCCGCACATGCCCTGGGACGCCGCCCAGCTGGTGGTCCGGGCCGCCGACGGCTCGGAGCACGTGCTCGCCGGGGGTCCCGGTGAGTCGGTCGTCCAGCCCACCTGGGGCGAGGACCTGGCGCTGTGGTGGTTCAGCGACCGCACGAACTTCTGGTCGCTGTACCGGAAGCGCCCGCACGAAGCCCCCGAGCTCGTCGTCGACGTGGGCGCCGACATCGCCGGCCCCCAGTGGGTCTTCGGGTCCAGCCGCTTCGCCCTGCTCGCCGACGGCCGGGCGGCGTTCGCGTACGGCCGCGACGGCGCTGACCGGCTCGCCGTCCTCGACGCGGACGGCAGCACGCGGGAGATCGACGTCCCGTACACGACGTTCCGGTACCTGAAGTCCTCGGGCACGTCCGTGGTCTGCGTCGCCGGCAGTCCGTCCAGCGAGCCGGTGGTGCTGCGCGTCGACGTCGACAACGGCGGGTCGGAGGTGCTCCGGCCGGCGCGCGATCTCGGCCTGGACCCGGCCTGGTTCGCCGTCCCCGAGCACGTCACGTTCCCCACCGAGGACGCCGGGACGGGGATCACCGAGGCGCACGCGCTGGTCTACCCGCCGACCAACCCCGAGGTGACGGCGACCGACGGCGACCTGCCGCCCCTGCTCGTCGTGGTGCACGGCGGGCCGACCTCCGCCGCCGTGCCGGTCCTCAACCTGGACGTCCAGTACTGGACCTCCCGTGGCTTCTGCGTCGCCGACGTCGACTACCGCGGCTCGGTGGGCCACGGCCGGCGGTACCGCGACGCGCTGCAGGGCCGCTGGGGCGTGGTCGACCTCGACGACGTCGTCGCCTGCGCCCGCTTCCTCGCCGACGCCGGACGGGTGGACCCGGCCCGGATGGCGATCCGCGGCGGATCGGCCGGCGGCTACACCACCCTGGCGGCCCTCTCCATGCGCCCGGGCGTCTTCACCGCCGGGGCGAGCCACTTCGGCGTCGCCGATCTGGGCGCGCTGGCCGCCGAGACCCACAAGTTCGAGTCCCGGTACCTCGACGGGCTCGTCGCGCCCTGGCCGTCCGGCAAGGCGGTGTACGACGAGCGGTCACCGATCAACCACGTCGACACCCTGGACACGCCCCTGGCCGTCTTCCAGGGCGAGGAGGACGCCGTCGTGCCCCCGGCGCAGGCCGAGGCGATCGTCGCCGCGCTCCGGGACAAGGGCGTGCCGCACGCCTACCTGCTCTTCCCCGGCGAGCAGCACGGCTTCCGGAAGGCCGAGAACATCCGGGCCGCACTGGACGGGGAGCTCTCCTTCTACGCCCAGGTCTGGGGCTTCGACCTGCCGGCCGACGAGGGCATCCCGCCGATCGAGGTCGTCGGTCGCTGATGCCGGTCCGGCCGGCGCGCGAGGACGATCTGCCGCTGCTGCGCGACATCGAGCGCGCCGCGGGGCGGGCGTTCGCGGCGCTGGGCATGGACCTGGTCGCCGAGGACGAGCCGCCGTCCCTGGAGATCCTGCGGGAGTACGCGGAGGCCGGCCGTGCCTGGGTGCTCGCCGGCGACGACGACCGCCCGGTGGCCTACCTGCTGGCCGACGAGGTCGACGGGTGCGCCCACCTGGAGCAGGTCAGCGTGCACCCCGACGCCGCGGGCCACGGGCACGGCCGGGAGCTCGTCCGGCACCTGGTGGCCTGGGCCGGTGGACGCGGTCTGCCCGCGGTCACGCTGACCACCTACACCGACGTGCCGTGGAACGGCCCCTACTACCGGTGGCTCGGGTTCCGGCCGCTGCAGTCGGACGAGCTGACCCCGGGCCTGCGGGAGATCCGCCGGCACGAGGCCGACCACGGCCTGGACCGGTGGCCGAGGTGCGTTCTGCGACTCGAGGTGGACCTCCTGGCGCAGCGATGACCCCCGGGGGCGGCGGCGCGACGACTTCCCCCTCCCGGTGAACTGATCGCCGCTCGGCGACGTATGCCCTCCGACGGTGCCGCCCGGGGGGCGCCGCGGGCAGCCGGTCGGGGGGCGCGATGGCACGCCTCCGTGGCGCCGCACCGGCCGCCGCCCTCGACGTGCGCGAGGCGTACGCCGCACACGGAGCCGAGCTCTACCGGTTCGCCCTGCGGCAGCTCGGCGACGGCGGCGCGGCGCAGGACGTCGTCCAGGAGGTCTTCGTGCGCGCCTGGCGCGCCTCCGGGTCCTACGACCCCCGGCTGGCGAGCCTGCGGACCTGGCTGTTCGCCATCGCCCGCAACGCGGTGGTCGACGAGGCGCGTCGGTCGGCCGTCCGGCCGTGGCAGGGCACGCTGACCGACGACGGCGACGCGACGCCCATGACCGAGCCGGCCGCCGACGACCGGCTCGTGGACGCGTGAGTGGTGGAGGAGGCGCTGCGCCGGATCGGCGCCGACCACCGGACCGCGATCGTGGAGACCCACCTGCGGGACCGGCCGTACGAGGAGGTCGCGGCACAGCTCGGCATACCGGTGGGCACCCTGCGGAGCCGGGTGTTCTACGGGCTCAAGGCACTGCGCCTGGCGATGGAGGAGATGGGAGTGGAACCGTGAGCGACCTGCCGGGCGATGCCCACCGCCGGCTGCGGGAGGGGCTCGGCGTCCATGCGCTCGGGCGCGGGGACGCCGACGAGCGCGCCGCCGTCCGGGCCCACCTCGACGGGTGCGCCGGCTGCCGCGCGGAGCTCGCCGAGCTGACCCCGCTGGCCGCCCGGCTGGCCGACGTGGACCCCGACCGCCTCGACGACGTGCCCGGTCCACCGCCCGAGTTGGGCGGTGCGGTGCTCGCGCGCATCGCCGCCGAGCAGGACCGGCCCATCGACCTCGCCGCCCGCCGGAGCCGCCGTACGGCACTGGCCGCCGCGGTCGCCGCCGTCGGGATCGCGGCCGCCGCCTTCGCCGTCGGCTGGCTGGTCCGGCCGGTGCCGCCCGCCCCGCCGCTGGAGGCCGTGGCCGTCGAGGTGGCGGAACCGGGTGTCACGGCGACCGCCGACGTGGTGCCGCACACGTGGGGGGTCGAGGTGCGGCTGTCCGGGGAGGGCTTCACCGCCGGCGAGGTCTACCGGGTGGCCGTCCGGGAGGACGACGGCGATCTGTCGCCGGCCGGCGAGTTCATCGGCGTCGGCGCCCAGCGCCTGGACTGCAACCTCAACTCCTCCGTGCTCCGCGAGGACGCCGCCGGTTTCGAGGTCCTCGACGACGACGGGTCGGTGGTCCTGCGCTCGACGTTCTGACCGGAGCGGTGAACGCCGGGCCGGCGGGGCGCGTATCCCTCCCCGACCGATCCCCCGAGAACATGGAGACACCCGTGACCCGGATGCGCCCGACCCTCGCCCGCACCGCACTGGCCCGCACCGCCCTGACCACGGCCCTCACCGGCGCCGCCGTCCTCACGGGGGCGGGCACCGCCGCTGCCGAGACGGAGGTGGCCGAACCGACCACGTTCACCAGCGCCTTCACCGCGATGGCGACGCCGGACATGGTCGTGAACTCCGACGGTGTCGCGACGCCGGGGACGGCCGGGGCGTCGGGCACCTTCACGTACCGGATCAACTCCGAGCTCGAGATCATCTGCTACGACATCTCGGTGCAGGGCATCACGCCGCCGTACGAGAGCCCCGCGAAGACCGCCACCCACATCCACGAGGCCGTCGCCGGCCAGTCGGGTCCCCCGCGCATCGCCTTCCCGAACCCCGAGGACGACGGTTCGGGCACGCTGGTGAGCACCGGCTGCCTGGAGGGCCCGTTCACGACCGGCGTGGCACCCGAGGGCACCGACACCGGCGAGGGCTTCACGCTGGCCGAGATCGAGGCGGACCCGTCGGCGTTCTTCACCGACACCCACACCGCCGCCTCCCCGGCCGGCGCGGTGCGCGGCCAGCTCACCGCGATCCCGGTCGGCGGCATCGAGACCGGTGCCGGGGCGACGGCCGACGACTCCTCGTCCGTCGCGCTCCCGGCGGTGGCTGGGCTCGGCGTGCTGGTCGCGGCCGGGGCGGTCGCGCTGCGCCGTCGCGGCACCGCCGGAGCCTGATCGTGCGCCCCGGACCCGGCCCTCTCCGGAGGCCGGCCCTGACCCTCGTCGCGCTGACGGCGTTCCTGGCCGGCTGCGCCGGTGGGAGCGGGGCCGGGTCCGGGGCCGCACCCTCCTCCCCCGCCGCGCCGGCTCCCGTCCACGAACCCGCCGCCGGGGCGGTGCCGCCGGCCGGCGCCGAGGCACTGCCGGTGGTCGACCCGGCGACGGTGCCGGCCCCGGTGGCGGTGTCGGTGCCGGCCCTCGGCCTGGACGAGCGACTCGTCGACCTGGGCATCGCAGCGGACGGCACCGCCGAGGTGCCCACCGACTTCGACCGCGTCGGGTGGTTCACCGGCGGTGGCCGCCCAGGCGCACGCGGGCCGACCGTGCTGATGGGGCACGTCGACTCGACCGACGGTCCGGCGGTGTTCTTCGCGTTGCGGGACCTCGAGCCCGGCGACGTGGTCGAGATGACCGTGGCCGACGGGAGCACGGCGCGCTACGCGGTCTCGGGCACCTCGCAGGTGGCCAAGGGCGAGTTCCCGACGGCGGCCGTCTTCGGGGCCACCCCGACCGATGTGCTCCGCCTGATCACCTGCACCGGCGAGTTCGACCAGGGTGCCCGCAGCTACACCGACAACCTGGTCGTCACCGCCGAACGGCTGCCCTGACCCTCCCGGTCCGCGCTCAGACCTCCAGCACCGTCGGGATGATCATCGGCCGGCGGCGGTGCTTGTCCGACACCCACTTGCCGACGGTCCGGCGGATGATCTGCGACATCCGGTGCGGGTCGACGTCGTCGTCCTGCAGGGCCCGCCGCAGGTTGTCCTCGACCAGGCGCAGCACCTCGTCGAAGGCGGACGGGTCGTCGGAGAACCCCTTGGTCGACAGGTGCACCGGCCGCACGATCGTGCGGGTGGAGGGCTCCACCACCACGGTCAGCGCCACGAAGCCCTCGTCACCGAGGATGCGGCGGGCCTGCAGCGACTCCTCGCCGACGTCCCCGACGTTGAGCCCGTCGACGTAGACGTCGCCGATGGGGACGCTGCCGACGATCGAGGCCTTGCCGTCCACCAGGTCGACGACGACGCCGTCCTCGGCCAGCAGCACCCGGTCGGCGGGCATGCCCATCTCCTCGGCGAGCTTGGCGTGCGCCCGCAGGTGCCGCCACTCGCCGTGCACCGGCATGAGGTACTTCGGCTTGGCCACGTTGAGCAGCAGCCGCAGCTCGCCGGCCGGGGCGTGCCCGGAGACGTGCACGCGGGCGGTCTCCTTGTGCACGACCGTGGCGCCGAGCCGGGCGAGGCCGTTGATCACCTTGTAGACGGCGGTCTCGTTGCCCGGCACCAGCGACGAGGCGAGGACGACGGTGTCGCCGGCCTGGATGGTGACCTGGTGGTGGTCGCCGCGGGCCATGCGGCCCAGGGCGGACAGCGGCTCCCCCTGCGAGCCGGTGCTGACCAGCACCACCTGCTCGGGCGGCATCTTCGCCGCGTCGTCCAGGGAGACCATCAGCCCCGGCGCCATGTGCAGCAGACCGAGGTCGCGCGCCACCCCCATGTTGCGGACCATCGAGCGGCCCACCAGCGCGACCTTGCGCCCGTGCTTGTGGGCGCAGTCGAGCACCTGCTGGATGCGGTGCACGTGGCTGGCGAAGCTGGAGACGATCAGCCGCTGGGTGGCGCGGGCGAAGACGTCGTCGAGGACCGGCCCGATGCTCCGCTCGGGGGTGACGAAGCCGGGGACCTCGGCGTTGGTCGAGTCGGCCAGCAGCAGGTCGATGCCCGAGACGCCGAGCCGGGCGAAGGCGCCGAGGTCGGTGAGGACGCCGTCCAGCGGGAGCTGGTCCATCTTGAAGTCACCGGTGTGCACCAGCAGACCGGCCGGCGTGTGCACGGCCACGGCCAGCGCGTCGGGGATCGAGTGGTTCACCGAGATGAACTCGCAGTGGAACGGCCCGGCCAGGTGGTCGTCCCCGGCGGCGACCTCGACCAGCACCGGGTCGATGCGGTGCTCGCGCAGCTTGGCCTTGACCAGCGCGAGCGTGAACCGGGATCCCACCAGCGGGATGTCCGCCCGCAGTCGCAGCAGGTAGGGGATCGCCCCGATGTGGTCCTCGTGCCCGTGCGTGAGGACGACGGCCGTGATGTCGTCGAGGCGGTGCTCGATGACGCCGAAGTCGGGCAGGATCAGGTCGATGCCGGGCTGGTCGACCTCGGGGAACAGCACCCCGCAGTCGATGACCAGCAGCTGGCCGTCGAACTCGAGGACCGCCATGTTGCGCCCGATCTCCCCCAGCCCACCCAGCGCCATGACGCGCAGGCCGCCGTCGGGCAGCGGGGGCGGGGCCTTGAGATCGAGATGGGGCTGCTTGACCTGGCCACTCACAGTGTTACGCCTCCGTCGGCGAGGTCGACGCGCAGTTGCGTCAGCTGTTCAGGGGTCGCCTCGACCAGCGGCGGCCGCAGGGGGCCGGCCGGGAGGCCGAGAGCGTTGAGCGCCGCCTTGACCAGGATCGCGCCCTGGGTGCGGAAGATGCCGGTGTAGACCGGCAACAGGCTGTCGTTCACGGCGCGGGCCGCCGGGAGGTCGCCGGCCTCGACGGCGGCGATGAGCTCGGCGAGCCGCGGGCCGACCAGGTGGCCGACGACGCTGACCACACCGACGCCGCCCATCGCGAGGATCGGCAGGTTGAGCATGTCGTCGCCGCTGTAGTAGGCCAGGTCGGTGCGCGCCCGCGTCCAGGCGATCCCGCCGAAGTCGCCCTTGGCGTCCTTCACCGCGACGATGCGCGGGTGCTCGGCCAGGCGCACCAGGGTCTCGACCTCGATCGGCACGGCCGAGCGGTGCGGGATGTCGTAGAGCATCACCGGCAGGTCGGTGCCGTCGGCGACCGCGGTGAAGTGCCGCAGCAGCCCGGCCTGCGGGGGCTTGCTGTAGTACGGGGTGACGACCAGCAGGCCGTCGGCGCCGAGCCGCTCGGCGGACCGGGCGCGCTCGATCGTGTGGGCCGTGTCGTTGGTGCCGACGCCGGCGAGGACCGTGGCGCGGTCCCCCACCGCGTCGATCACCGCCTCCAGGACGGCGTGCGACTCGCCGTCGCTCATCGTCGGCGCCTCACCGGTCGTGCCCAGCACGGCCAGCCCGTCGTGGGCCTGCCGGTCGACGAGGTGCGCAGCCAGCTCTTGCGCGCCGGCGAGATCGATCGACCCGTCCTCGGTCAGCGGCGTGACCATCGCCGTCAGCACGCGCCCGAACGGCCGGGCGGGGTCGGAGGTCATGGTCTGAATCTACCGAGCCGCGCGCGGCGGCACGGTCCCGGTCGCGTCGGTGCGCTCGTACTCCGACACCGCGAAGCGCAGGCCCGCCGTCGCGGACCCCGACCAGCCGCTGCCCGGGGTGCGCGCGGTACGGGTCCAACCGGCGTCCAGCACCGGCGCCCAGGTGTCGCCGTCCACCTCGACGTCGACGTCGGTGACCACGAGCCGGTCGGCGTGCGGCAGGAACGCCGCGTACATCGCCGCCCCGCCGATCACCCAGAACGCCTCGTGCTCGGCGAGCACCTGCTCCACCGACGCCGCGGTCAGCGCCCCGTCGGCAGCCCAGCTCCGGTCCGAGGTGAGGACGACGTTGACCCTTCCGGGCAGCGGACGGAACCGGGCGGGCAGCGACTCCCAGGTGCGGCGGCCCATCACGACCGTCGACCCGGAGGTGAGCCTGCGGAACAGCGCCAGGTCCTCCGGCAGGTGCCACGGCAGCCCGCCGTCGGCACCGATCACCCCGCCGCGGGCCTGGGCCCACACCATGCCGACGGCCATCCGGACGCGCCCGGTCAGACGGCCACGGCGCCGCGGATGGCGGGGTGGGATCGGTAGTCGTGGACGGTGAAGTGCTCGTAGGTGTAGTCGAAGAGCGAGGGCGCGGGAGCCAGGTCGAGCGTCGGGAAGGGCAGCGGCTCGCGGGTGAGCTGCTCGGTCACCTGCGCGACGTGGTTGCTGTAGATGTGGCAGTCCCCGCCCACCCAGACGAAGTCGCCGGGCTCCAGGCCCACCTGCGCGGCGACCATGCGGGTCAGCAGTGCGTAGCTGGCGATGTTGAACGGGACGCCGAGGAACATGTCGGCGCTGCGCTGGTAGAGCTGGCAGGAGAGCTTGCCGTCGGCCACGTAGAACTGGAACAGCGCGTGGCACGGCGCCAACGCCATCTCCGGCAGCGCGCCGACGTTCCAGGCCGAGACGATCATGCGCCGGGAGTCCGGATCGGAGCGCAGCGTGTCGAGCACCGCGGAGATCTGGTCGATCTGCTGCCCGTCGGGCGCGGGCCAGGAACGCCACTGCACGCCGTAGACCGGGCCGAGCTCCCCCTCCGGCGAGGCCCACTCGTCCCAGATGCTCACGCCGTGGTCGCGCAGCCAGCCCACGTTGCTGTCGCCGCGCAGGAACCACAGCAGCTCGACCGCGATCGACTTGAAGTGCACCTTCTTCGTCGTCACCAGCGGGAAGCGCTCCGACAGGTCGTACCGGAGCCGCTCCCCGAACAGGCTCACCGTGCCGGTGCCGGTGCGGTCCTGCTTCGGCGTGCCCTGCTCCAGGATCCGCCGCAGGAGGTCCTCGTACTGGGTGTCGATCGGCGCAGCCACGACCCCGAGACTACGGCCGGGGACCGACAGCCGGGAGCGGGCAGGCGCACCCGTCCCAGGCGGCTCAGCCCTCTCCCACCAGGGGGCTGGCGGCCACCTCGCTGCCGTCGGCCAGGGTGCTGATCCGGAAGTCGCCGAACACGTTGCCGGCCACCCGCTGCAGCTCCCGCAGGCAGGCGACCGCCAGCGCCCGGATCTCGACGTCGGCGTGCTCGCTGGCCCGCATGGCCACGAAGTGCCGCCAGGCGCGGTAGTTGCCGGTGACCACGATCCGCGTCTCGGTGGCGTTGGGCAGCACGGCACGCGCCGCCTGCCGGGCCTGCTTGCGCCGGAGGGTGGCGTTGGGCGCACCCGCGAAGCGCTGCTCGAGGCCGGTGAGCAGCTGGTCGTAGGCGGCCAGCGCCGCCTCGGTGGAGGCCAGGAACAGCGCGTGCAGCTCCGGGTCGTCGGCGATGACCGCCGGCTCGACCATCTCGGCCTCGCGCTCGGGCACGTAGCGCTGCGAGAGCTGGCTGTAGGAGAAGTGCCGGTGCCGCACCAGTTCGTGGCTCAGCGACCGGGAGACGCCGGTCAGGTACATGCTGACCGTGCCGTGCTCCAGGACCGAGAGGTGCCCCACCTCGAGGATGTGCCGCAGGTACCCGGCGTTGGTGGCGGTGGCCGGGTTCGGCTTGCTCCACGACTCGTAGCAGGCGCGCCCGGCGAACTCGGCCAGCGCCTGCCCGCCGTCGGCGTCGGTCTCCCACGGGATGTCGGCCGGCGGGGTGAACCGGGTCTGGGCGACCACCTGGACCTTCAGCGGCACGATCTCGGGCACGCCGCCGAGCGTACGGCGGGCACGGCAGCTACTCCGGGAACCGGCAGACTGGCCCCGTGGAGTGGCTGGGCATCCTCGCGACCGTGGCCGGTGGCCTGGTGCTGCTCTGGGGAGCGATGCTCCTGCTGGTCTGGCGCTCCCGCAGCCTGGCCCCGCGGGAGGCGTTGCGGCTGCTGCCCGACCTGGTCCGGCTGGTCCACCGGCTGGCCGCCGACCGGTCGCTGCCGCGGGGGGTGCGGATCCGGCTGTGGCTGTTGCTGGCCTACCTGCTCTCGCCGCTGGACCTCGTGCCCGACGTGATCCCGCTCCTGGGCCATGCCGACGACGTCGTCCTGGTCGCCTGGACGCTGCGCTCGGTCGCCCGCCGGGCGGGGTCCGACGCGCTGGCCCGGCACTGGCCGGGGGAACCGGCCGGGCTCGCCCTCGTCAGCCGGCTGGCCGGTCTGCCCCCGGCGGGCGCACCCGCCGGCTGAGTGCACCCGTCGGCTGAGCGCGCCGGCCGGCTGAGCGCGCCGGCCGGCTGAGCGCGCCGGCCGTCCTGGCTCCACGGGGAGTTCCAGGGCAGGCTCTCCCCATGAGGACAGCGAGCTCCCGGTCGTCCGTGCTCCGCCGCCTGCGCCCCTGGCTCGTCGGCTGGTTCGCCTTCCAGGCCGCCGTGGCGCTCGCCGGGTTCGTCACCGCGTGGCGCCGGAACGAGGGCGACGCGACCAGCGCGAGCATCCGCCGGGTGGTCACGCACCACGGCCTCGCGCTGCGCCCCACCAACCCGGACCTGTCCCGGCTGCGTCTCGATCTGGCGATGGCCGGCGGGGAGGTCGACCTGACCGGGCTGCCGCTGCCCGCGCACGGCATCGACCTCACGGTCCGGATGGGCATGGCCGGCCTGGCGGTCCGGGTGCCTGCGGAGTGGCGGGTCTGGTGGCGGTTCCGCGGCGTGGGCGGCATCGGTGCCGACGGCGCGGTGCAGCGCACCCACGACGAGCACGCCGCAGACCTGCGCATCCACGCCGTGGTGGTGCTGGGCGGCGTGGGCGTCGAGTCGGGTGGGCTCAGCGCTCCCCCACCGCTCGGCTGAGCTCGCCGGCGAGGTCGCCGCGCTCCCCCACGACGACGTCGTCCAGCTGCAGCCAATCGGCCATCAGCCGCAGTTCGGCGGCGAGCTCGCCGGCGACCTCGCCGCGCGGCACGCCGTCCTCCGCGAAGGCGGACTGCACGCGCAGCACCGACGCCTGGCGGTCGGCCTTGAGGTCCACCCGCCCCACCAGCCGGTCACCCAGCAGGAAGGGCAGCACGTAGTAGCCGTGCACCCGCTGGGGCGCGGGGGTGTAGATCTCCAGCCGGTACCGGAAGCCGAAGATCCGTTCGACCCGCGGGCGTTCCCAGACCAGGGAGTCGAACGGGCTCAGCAGCGCCCGCGCCCGGATCCACCGCGGGCGGCGGGCCGCCGGGTCCAGCCAGGCCGGCCGGCCCCAGCCCTCCACCTCGGCCGGGACGAGCTCGCCGGCGTCCGCCAGCTCCGCGATCGCCGACCGGGCGTCGCCCGGAGCAAGCCGGAAGTAGTCCCGCAGGTCCTTCTCCGTGGCGACGCCGAGGGCGCGGGCGGCGGTGCGGACCAGCTCCCGGACCGCGTCCGCCCTCTCGGGCACCGGCCGGTCGAGCACCGCGGCGGGCAGCACGCGCTCGGTGAGGTCGTAGACCCGCTCGAAACCTGCGGTCCGCCCCCGGGCGGTGAGCACGCCGGTGAAGAACAGGTACTCCAGCGCCGCCTTGCCGGCGTGCCAGTTCCACATGCTCCCCGGCCGGTCGGGGCGGGTCTCGCCGAGCTCGGCGGCGCGGAGGGGGCCCTCGCGGCGCACCCGCTCGACGAGCGCGGTCAGGTACTCCGGCCGCTCGCGGGCCACCCGGGTCATCGAGCCCCAGGCCTCGCTGTCCGCCGACGCCATGCGCCAGCGGAGGTACGGGTGCAGCCGCACCGGCAGGAAGGACGCCTCGTGCGCCCAGTACTCGAACACCGTCCCCCGCCCGTTCGTGAGGGCGTCGAGCGCCTCTCGCGGATAGGGGCCGAGCCGGCTGAAGAAGGGCAGGTAGTGGGCCCGCGAGAGGACGTTGACCGAGTCGATCTGCACGACCCCCAGCCGTTCGGCTACGCCGCGCAGCTGTCGTGGGCCGACCGGTGTGGAGGGACGCGGCGCGGCGAAGCCCTGGGCGGCCAGCGTGATCCGCCTCGCCAGCGCGGCCGGGAGTCGCTGCGCGTCGGTCACGGGGCGATCCTGCCGTCAGCCACCGACAGCCCGCTCGGGGTGTCCTGCCTAGGCTCGCGGCGTGGACCCCAGCCCGTTCCCCCGCCTGACCGGCTCGGCCGACGTGTCGGTGCGGCCGGCCCGTCCGGAGGACGCCGCGGACATCGCCCGCGTGCAGGCGGTCGCCTGGCGCACCGCCTACCGCTCGTTGCTGCCGGTCGAGCTCCTCGACACCTGGGACGAGGACGCCGCGGCGCGGACCTGGCGGGCCGCCGTCGAGGCTCCTCCCACGCCGGCGCACCTCGTGCTGGTGGCCCTGGAGCAGAACACGGTCGTGGGCTTCACCGCGGTCGGCCCCGCCGAACTGACCGACGGCGAGGCGCCGGACCCGGCCGCCCCGGCCTCCGACATCTCGACGATGCTGGTCGAGCCCCGCTGGGGGCGTCGCGGCCACGGCAGCCGGCTGCTGGCGGCGGCGGTCGACGTCGTCCGACCCCAGGCCGTGATCCGGCTGCGCACCTGGCTGCCGGAGTCCGACGAGGTGTCCGCATCGTTCTACGAGTCGGCCGGCTGGGAGCCCGACGGCTGGGCACGGACCCTCGACACCGGGGGCGAGCCGCTGCGCGAGCTCCGCTGGCACACCCTCCTGGACGGCGACGGAGGAGACCTGGGATGAGCTTCACCGGCTTCCCCGACGAGGGCCTCGTCTTCTACGAGGGCCTGGAGGCGGACAACACCAAGACCTTCTGGACCGCGCACCGCGGCGAGTACGAGTCGTTCGTCCGCGGTCCCATGCTGGCGCTCCTGGAGGAACTCGGCCCCGAGTTCGGCACCCCCAAGGTGTTCCGCCCCTACCGCGACGTGCGCTTCTCGCACGACAAGACGCCGTACAAGACGCACCAGGGAGCGGTCGTCACGCCCGAGGGGCGCGGCGCCGGTTCCTGGTACGTGCAGATCTCGGCCGACGGGCTGCACGTCTCGGGGGGCTGCTGGCGCCTGGAGACCGACCAGGTGGCCCGCTACCGGCGGGCGGTGGCCGACCCGGTGCAGGGGTCCCGCCTGGAGCGCGAGATCGACCGGCTGAGGGCCGCCGGCTGGGCGATCGAGGGCGACCGGCTGGTGCGCGCCCCGGCCGGCTACACCGCGGACGCCGAGCGGCTCGAGCTGCTCAAGCACAAGGCACTGCACGTCAGCCGGAGCTGGACGCCTGAGGACTGGCTGCACACCAGCGCCGTGCTGGACCGGGTCCGCGACTCCTGGCGGGACCTCGCGGCGCTCAACTCGTGGCTGGCCGACAACGTCGGCGCGACCACGAAGGAGCCCCGCCGCTGACGGAGGAATGCCGAAAGGGCCCCAGCACGGATGCTGGGGCCCTTTCGGGGAATGGTTGTCCGGCGGCGTCCTACTCTCCCACCCCGTCTCCAGGGCAGTACCATC
>JBELIQ010000015.1:0-106086 GCA_042090795.1 Blastococcus sp.
CGCCCTGGCCGAGGCGGTCGCCGGCCTGGTCGGCGGCGGTGAGCCGGCACGCGATCCGGCAGCGGGTCCGGCAGCGGGTCCGGCGGCGGGCCAGGCGCCCGGGCGGGCCGCCGGCGCCGGCCTGCGGGACGTGCTCGGCGCCGTCGCCACCGCCGTGGGTGCTGCCCTCGGTGGCGGCGCGGGGGCACCCACCGCGTCCGCCGGCCCCGCCGGGGAACCGCCCACCGGACCGGGCCGGTCCCCGGGCGCGGTGCTCGGCGACCTGCTCGCGGCGGCCGCGCCGCGGCTCCCCGTCCGCGATGCGGCGCAGCTGCGCACCGCCTACCCGGGCTCCTCCGACGCCGACATCGCCGACGCCCTGGTCGCCCGCGCGGCCCGGGCCACCTCCGGCATCGGCGCCGCCACCGGTGGCCTGTCGGCCGCGCACTGGTTCGCGCCGCCGTCGCTGCTGGCCGTGCCGCTGGAGCTGGGCGCGGAGACCGTCCTCACAGCGGCGGTCGAGGTGGTGCTCATCGGCGAGCTGCACGAGCTGCACTGCCGGCCGGCACCCGGCGACACCCGCGCCCGGGGAACGGCGTACCTGTCCAGCTGGTCGGCGCAGCGTGCGGTCACCGGCGCGTCGGGGCTCGGATCGGTCCTGGGCACCGCGGGGCTGCGCGCGCTGCGGCGTCGCGTCGGCCGCCGGCTGGTCGGGAACGTGCCGACGGCGGCGCCACTCCTGCTCGGTGCCGCGCTGGCCGGGCGGAGCAACCGGCGGGCCACCGAGACGCTGGCCGCACGGGTGCTCCGCGACCTGCGCGGCGGTGCCTGACCGGGTGCTCGGGGCCGTCGTGACCACCGGACGGCCCCGCGGCCTCCCCGCAGGGGCCCGCCGCGAGCGTGCGGGCGGTCCGCCCCGTCCCGAGCGGGCGAGGGCGGAGGGGGACGGGGTCCTTCTGCTTATAGGGTCGCCGACGTGACCGACCTCCCCCCGTCCGACGTGGACGTGCCGGTCTCCCTGCTGTCCCCGGGAGGCGCCCTCCCGCGCTATGCGCTGCCCGGCGACGCCGGCGCCGACCTGACCCTCACCGAGGACGTCGAGCTGGCTCCGCTGCAGCGGGCGGTCGTCGGCACGGGGGTGGCGGTGGCGATCCCCGAGGGCTATGCCGGATTCGTCCACCCGCGCTCCGGGCTCGCCGCCCGGCACGGGCTCAGCGTGGTCAACGCGCCCGGGACGATCGACTCCGGCTACCGCGGTGAGATCAAGGTGATCCTGGTGAACCTCGACCCGGCCACCCCGCTGACCCTGCGCCGCGGTGACCGGATCGCGCAGCTGGTGGTGCAGCCGGTGGTGCGTGCCCGCTTCGTCCCGGTGGAGCAGCTGCCCGACAGCGCTCGCGGCACGGGGGGGCACGGCTCGACGGGGGGCTTCCAGGGGCGGACGACCACGGTGGACGAGGAACAGGACTGACATGCCGTTCGGACGACGACGCAACCGGATCGACCGCAGCCTTCGCGAGCGCGGCGTGCCGCCGGAGCCGGAGGTCCGCGAGCGCGACGTGGAGGAGACCACCGGGCCCTGGGACGCCGCTGACGCGCCCGAGGACGGCATCACCCGGCTGGACCTCGGCGCCCTGCGCCTGCCCGCGCGCCCCGGGATGGAGTTGCGGGTGGACCTGAACCAGCAGCAGCAGGTGGTCGGGGCGACGCTGCGCTCGGGGGACTCACTCCTCCAGGTCTCGGCGTTCGCCGCGCCGCGGGTCGCCGGCATCTGGGACGACGTCCGCCAGGACATCGCCCGGACCGCGTCGGGGCAGGGCGCCTCCCTGCGCGAGGTCGAGGGGCCGTTCGGCATCGAGCTGGCGGGCACCGTGGTCGCCGCTCCGCCCGCGCAGCCGGGGCAGCCCGCGCCGGAGCCGGTCCGCCGGCCGGCGCGGTTCCTGGGCGTCGACGGGCCGCGCTGGTTCCTGCGCGGCACCATCAGCGGGTCCGCCGCCTCCAGCCCGGAGGCCGCGGCCGCACTGGAGGACGCCTTCCGGTCCATCGTCGTCGTCCGGGGCAGCGAGCCGATGCCGGTCCGGGAGGCCTTGCCGCTGACCCTGCCGCCCGAGGCGGCCGCACGGGTCGCCCAGCAGCAGGACGCCGCCGGGCGGCCGGCGGGCACGGCGCCCCGGACGCCACCCGCCGGAGGGAGCGCCGGCGCCGCCTCCGCCCCCGGCCGCACTACGCTTGGCCCGTGACCGAGACCCGTCCGGTCGGCTGGCTGTCGCGGACCCTGCAGCGACTGACCGCCGACGACCAGGCGATCGACGCCGAGACGCTCCGCGCGGAGTCCGCCAGCGCCGGCTGCGAACCGCTCAGTGCCTGCCAGAAGGGCGCCGTCGTGACGGTGACCGGGCGGCTGAAGTCGGTCGTCTACACCCCGCGGGAGACCGTGCCCACGCTCGAGGCGGAGCTGTTCGACGGCTCCGGGTCGGTCACGCTGGTCTGGCTGGGCCGGCGGCGCATCGCCGGCATCGAGCCCGGGCGGACGTTGACCGCGCGCGGCCGGTTCGCCGCCTTCGACGGCAAGCGGGTCATCTACAACCCCTGGTACGAGCTGGGCTCCTGCTGAGCACCGCCGTGTGCGGAGGCGACGTGACCGGCGGGGACGCTGCGGGAACGACCGGGCCGGTGGTCCACCGCCGGCCGCTTCGACGTGGGGGAGGACGCCCGTGACCGAGCGGGGGAGCGACACGACCGGCGCGGTGCCGCCCCCGGACGGCGACCGGCCGGCCGATCCCGGCGCCGACCGGGCCGGCGACGACGCGGGCGGGTCGTCGATCGTCTTCGACCGGCACCTGGTCCTCGACCAACTGGGCGGCTGGCGCGGCATGGTCGACGCCACGGTGCCGACCGTCACGTTCATCGTGGTCAACGGGATGGCCGGGCTGCGGTCCGGCATCTGGGCCGCGCTGGGTGCCGCCGTCGTCATCTTCGGGCTCCGGCTGGCCCGCCGGGAGAGCGTGCAGCAGGCGGTCAGCGGCCTGTTCGCCGTCGCGGTCGCGGTCGCGCTCGCGGCCGCCACCGGGCAGGCCCGCGACTTCTACGTCCCGGGCATCATCCGGAACGCCGTCCTCACCGTCGTCCTGCTCGGCTCCATCGCGCTCCGCCGGCCGCTGGTCGGGGTGATCGCGGAGTTCCTCGCCCCCAGCCACCTGGGCGCCATGTCGGCACCGGGAGCGGCGCTCCCGCGGCTGCGCGGCCGGGTGGACCCCGTCGCCCTGGACCCGGACGCCGGGGCCCGGCCCGCCCGGGCGACCGGCCGGGCCCTGCCCGACCCACCCCCCGAGCGGCCCTGGCGCGAGGACCCGCGGCTGCTGCGGGCCTACGGGTGGCTCACCGTGCTCTGGGCCTCGGTCTTCCTCCTCCGGGCCGCCGTCCAGGGCTATCTGTACCTGGGCAGCGAGGGCACCGACGCCACCGATCTGGGCATCGTGTCGCTCCTGCTCGGGGTGCCCGTGACCGCCGTCGAGATCCTGGTGACGTTCTGGGTGGTCTCCCGGCTGCACCGCCACCGGTCGGTCGTCGACCCCGCGCCGGGGCCCGACGAGCGCCCGGCGGCCTGACGGGGCCCTTCCCGGCCCCCGCCGCTCAGACCCGCCGCTCAGACCCGCCGCTCAGGCCTGCCCGGAAGCCTGGGCGGGCGCGAGGACGGCCTTGAGCTGGTCCTCCATCTCGGCGTGGGTGATGAACAGCAGTTCGTCCCCCGCCTCCAGCGGCTCGTCCGGCGTCGGCGTGATCACCCGCTCGCCGCGGAGGATCGCCGTCAGCACCGTCTCCCGGGGGAGCGGCACCTCGCGCAGCGCCCGGCCCACCCACGGGGTGTCCTCGGCGAGGGTGATCTCCACCAGGTTGGCCGCACCCTTGCGGAAGCTCATCAGCCGGACGACGTCGCCGACCGTGACCGCCTCCTCGACCAGCGCCGCGAGTACCCGCGGGGTCGAGACGGCGACGTCGACGCCCCACGCCTCGGTGTAGAGCCACTCGTTGCGCGGGTCCTTGACGCGGGCCACGACCCGGTTGACGGCGAACTCGGTCTTGGCCAGCAGCGAGACCACGAGGTTGGCCTTGTCGTCGCCGGTGGCGGCCACGACGACGTCGCAGGTGGCCAGCTGGGCCTCCTCCAGGGAGGAGACCTCGCACGCGTCGGCCTGGACCCACTCCGCACCGGGCACCGAACGGGTCCGCACCTTGCGGCCGTCCTTCTCGATGAGCATGACGGTGTGCCCGTTGCCCAGCAGCTCGCCGGCGATCGACCGGCCGACGGCGCCCGCACCCACGATGGCGACCCGCATCAGTGCTCGCCTCCCTGGGGCCCGCGCTCGACGACGTCGTGCACCCGGCCGGTGATCTCGTCGGTGACGGCGAGGACCAGCTGGTCGCCCTCCTGCAGCACGGTGGCCGCGGTGGGCAGCTGGGACTCCCCGAAGCGCACCAGCCAGGCGGCCCGGGCCGCGGTGGCGGCCTCCAGGTCCGCCAGCTTCCGGCCCACCCAGCCCTCGGTGACGCTGACGCGCATGAGCGAGACCTTCCCGGTCGGCTCCCGCCACAGCTCGCTGACCTTGACCGACAGCAGCTCGCGGATGAGCCGGTTCACCGTCCACGGCACGGTGGCGACGCTCGGGATGCCCATCCGCTCGTACACCTCGGCGCGCTTGGAGTCGTAGATGCGGGCCACGACGTGCTGGACGCCGAAGGTCTCGCGCGCGACGCGGGCGCTGATGATGTTGGAGTTGTCACCGCTGCTGACGGCCGCGAAGGCACCGGCGGAGTCGATGCCGGCGTCCAGCAGGGTCTGGCGGTCGAAGCCGAGGCCGGTGACCTGGCGGCCGCCGAAGTCCGGTCCCAGCCGCCGGAAGGCGGCGGGGTCCTGGTCGATCACCGCCACGCTGTGACCCACCTCTTCGAGCCGGCGGGCGACGGCGGAGCCGACCCGGCCGCAGCCCATGACGACCACGTGCACGAGGGTCTCCTCCGGAACGCATCGCGCCGGCGGCCGTCCGCCCGCGCATCCGGCGCGAAGCTACACCCGGGCGCCGGTCCAGCCCGGAACCGCGCGTCACCCGGCGTGAGGAGCAGTACAGCCCGGCGACGGCGATCAGCGCCCCGCCGTCCGTACCATCGCCGCCGTGCCCACGCTGTCCGACCTCGGACAACTCCCCAAGCGGCTCGTCCTCGGACGCGCCGTGCGCAGCGACCGCCTCGGCGAGTCGTTGCTGCCCAAGCGGTACGCGCTGCCCATCTTCGCCAGCGACCCGCTCTCCTCCGTGGCCTACGCCACCCAGGAGATCCTGATCGTCCTCACGCTGGCCGGCACCGCCTTCCTGTACCTGGCCCCGTGGCTGGCGGTCGGCGTCGTGCTGCTGCTGATCACGGTGGTGCTCAGCTACCGCCAGGTCGTGCACGCCTACCCCTCCGGCGGGGGCGACTACGAGGTCGCGATGAAGAACCACGGGCGGTTCGCCGGGTTGACGGTGGCCAGCGCGCTCCTGGTGGACTACGTGCTCACCGTCGCCGTCTCGGTGTCGGCCGGTACCGACAACATCATCTCGGCGTTCCCGTCGCTGAACGAGCACCGCGTGCTCATCGCGGTCGTCCTGGTCTCGCTGCTCGCCGCCGCCAATCTGCGCGGGGTCCGCGAGTCGGGCCGGGCCTTCGCCGCCCCGACCTACCTCTTCATCGCCGGCATCGGGATCCTGATCGTCACGGGGTTCATCCGCTGGTTCATGACCGACGGCGGGCTGGTCGCCGAGACCTCGCAGTACACGGTGACGCCCGAGCCCGGGTACGAGAACCTGGCCGGTCTCGCGCTGCTGCTGTTCGCACTCCGCGCCTTCGCGTCCGGGTGCACCGCCCTCACCGGCGTCGAGGCCATCGCCAACGGCGTCCCCGCCTTCCGCCCGCCGAAGAGCCGGAACGCCGCCACCACGCTCGCGCTCATGGGTGGCATCGCGGCCACGATGTTCGCCGGGGTGACGGCGCTGGCCCTGCTGGCCGACGTCAAGTACGTCGAGCACCCCTGCGATCTGGTGGGCTTCGCCGACTGCGAGACCGAGCCGCAGCGCACGGTCATCGCGCAGCTCGCCGCCGCCGCGTTCGGCGGGGACACCTCTGCGGGCTTCTTCTACATCCAGGCCGCCACGGCGCTGGTGCTCATCCTGGCCGCGAACACCGCGTTCAACGGCTTCCCGCTGCTGGGCTCGGTGCTCGCGCAGGACCGGTTCATGCCGCGGCAGCTGCACACCCGTGGCGACAAGCTGGTGTTCAGCAACGGCATCCTGCTGCTCGCCGGGTTCGCCGTCCTGCTCATCGTCGCCTTCGACGCCGACGTCAACCGGCTCATCCAGCTCTACATCATCGGCGTCTTCACCAGCTTCAGCATCGGCCAGTGGGGCATGGTGCGGCACTGGAACCGGGAGATGCAGAACACCTCGGACCCGGCCGACCGCCGCCGGATGCGCCGCTCCCAGATCATCAACGCCCTGGGGGGCAGCCTCACCACCGTCGTGCTGGTGATCATCGTGATCACGAAGTTCACCCACGGCGCCTGGCTGGTCATCGTGTCGATGCCGGTGCTGTTCATCCTGATGCGGGCGATCAACCGGCACTACTCCTACGTCTCCGAGCAGCTGGTGCCCGACACCGACGCACGCACGCTGCCGAGCAAGGTGCACGCCGTCGTCCTCGTGTCCAAGGTGCACAAGCCGACGCTGCGGGCGCTGGCCTTCGCGCGGGCCACGCGCCCCGACGAGCTCACCGCCCTGACGGTCAACGTCGACGACGCCGAGACCCGCGGCCTGCAGGCCGACTGGGAGCGGTTCGACATCCCCGTGCCGCTCACGGTGCTGGAGTCGCCGTACCGCGAGATCACCCGGCCGGTCGTCGACTTCGTCAAGAACATCCGCCGCGGCAGCCCCCGCGAGCTGGTCGTCGTCTTCGTCCCGCAGTACGTCGTCGGGCACTGGTGGGAGAACCTGCTGCACAACCAGAGCGCGCTGCGGCTGCGGGCGCGCCTGCAGTTCCAGCCGGGCGTGATGATCACGACCGTGCCGTGGCAGCTGGAGAGCTCGATGGGCCGGGACGACGCCGGCAACGGCGGGCCGGCGCCCGGTGACCTGCGGCGCGGGTTCACCGACGACCAGGACGCGTTCCCGTATGGCTGAGAGAGGACCCCGTCCTCCCCGGCGCTCGCACGCTCGCCGCGGGCCCCGGGACGGGGCCGACCGAGGCATGGGGTGGGGTGGTCGCGAGTTCGAGGTGACCGTCGGCCCGGTCGCGCACGGCGGGCACTGCGTGGCCCGGCACGAGGGGCGGGTCGTCTTCGTCCGGCACGGCCTGCCCGGCGAGCGGGTCGTGGTGCGGGTGACCGAGGACCGCCACGCCGGCTTCTGCCGCGCCGACGCGGTCGAGGTGCTCGAGGCCTCGCCCGCCCGGGTCGAACGGCCGTGCCCCTACAGCGGCCCCGGACGGTGCGGTGGCTGCGACTGGCAGCACGTCGACCCGGCCGAGCAGCGCCGGCTCAAGGCAGCCGTGGTCCGCGAGCAGCTGGCCCGGCTGGCCGGCCTCGACGACGTGGACGTGACGGTGGAGGAGCTCCCGGGCGGAGCGCTGCGCTGGCGCTCGCGGGCCCGGTTCGCCGTGGACCGGACCGGCGCCCCGGGCCTGCGCCGGCACCGCTCGCACGACGTCGAAGTCCTCGACGACTGCCCCATCACGGTGGAGCCGGCGGCGCAGGCGGTGCTCTCCCGGCGGTGGCCGGGCGCCGGCGCGGTGGACGTCTCCATCGACTCCGCGGGCGCGGTGACGACCAGCCGGCTGGACCGCGCCGGCCGGCCGACGTCGAGCCGCGTCGTCCGGCCCGGGGGCGAGCTGCCCGAGGAGCCGGTGACGCGGGCCGAGCGACGGGCGGGCGGGCGTGACTGGGAGGTCGAGGGCACCGGCTTCTGGCAGGTGCACCCCGCCGCAGCGGACGCCCTCGTGACCGCGGTCGGCACGTTCGCCGCCGTGCGGCCGGGGGAGACGGTGCTCGACCTCTACGCCGGTGCCGGGCTGTTCGGTGGTGCGCTGGCGCCCGCGGTGGGGGAGAGCGGCCGGGTGGTGTGCGTCGAGTCCGATCTGGGGGCCTGCGCCGCCGCCGACGCCAACCTCGCCGACCTGCCGCACGCCGAGGTCTGGCAGGGCGAGGTCGACGCCGAGGGCCTGCGCGAGCTGCTCGAGGAGCTGGGCACCCCGCCCGACGTCGTCGTCCTGGACCCGCCGCGGGCCGGCGCCGGCCAGGCGGTGAGCCGGCTGCTGGCCGGCACCGGTGCGCGGGCCGTCGTCTACGTGGCCTGCGACCCGGCGGCGCTGGCACGCGACGTGGCCGCCTTCGGCGAGGCCGGCTACCGGCTCGCGGGCATCCGCGGCTTCGACGCCTTCCCGATGACGGCGCACGTCGAGTGCGTCGCGCTGCTCGTCCCGCGGCCGTAGCCCCGGACGTGGGGGAGACTGGGGTCATGCACGATCCGGATCCTCTGTGCGACGCCTCGGACTGCTCCCACCGCGCCACCCAGGTGGGGGTGGTCGACCTGCCGATACAGCCCGTCGAGCTGCGGCTGTGCGACGAGCACGTCGCCGCGCTCCGCGCCGGCAAGCTGCGGGGGATGAGCCAGGACACGCGCTCCGGACGCGCCATCCGCACGCGGCCCCAGGTGTCGTTCACCGACTGACCCGCGCCGGCAGACCCGCGCATGCGGGCGCCGTGCCCGTCCCCGGATGACCCCCGCGCGGCCGGTTGGCTACGGTTCAGGGGTGCCCACGTGGGAATACGCCTCGGTCATCACAGCCAACGATGCGGAGTCGCAGCGGGCCGGTGTGAGCGTCAAGCTCCCCGGCGGTGCCTCGGAACGCCAGCAGGGCGACACCAGCACGGTGCTCAACCAGCTCGGCGCCGAGGGGTGGGAGCTGGTCAGCTACCACTCCAGCGGCGCCGGCACCTGGGGCTTCGAGCAGTTCTGGCTCAAGCGGCAGGTGCCGTAGCCCACCGCCGCGTCGGTCGAACGCATGTTCGACGGATGCGGCACACTGGTGCGGTGGACGCGACGGTACCGCCGGGCTGGCCGGACGAGGTCCGCCCGCCGGGCGCCCCCGACTGGGAGCGCACCGCTGTCGTCTGGCTCTACGACCTCGTCCCGCCGGACTACCGGGCGCACGAGGTGCTGCGCCGCTACCCGGTGCTGCTCGCCCGGTTCGCCGCCGACCACGTCGCCGCCGGGCTGGAGGCGGCACGCGCGGGCTGGCGCACCGTCCGCGTCGAGCTGGCCGACCAGCTGCCGGTCGAGGCCATCGAGGCGGCGATGCGGGCCTACGAGCGGGAGGGGGCCCGGCTGGCGGCCGCCGCCCGGGGCGTGGAGGTCGTGGGCGGGGCGCTGCGCGGGGAGCGGTGGGTGCCGCGGCTCTAGGCCGAACGTGTGAGCTGCGTCCAGTGACGCCTGTGGACCGGAAGAGATCCACGTCCGCACGTACAGTTGACCAGCGGCCGCACGCACTGCCGCGCATTTGCCGCCGACGGAGAGGAAGACACCACCCGTGTCGCTCCTGCGATCGCTCTCCGGCCCGGAGGACCTCCGGACGCTGGCCCCCGAGAAGCTCCCCGTGCTCGCCGCCGAGATCCGCGACGCGCTGGTCACCAGCGTGGCCAAGACCGGCGGGCACCTGGGGCCCAACCTCGGGTGCGTCGAGCTGACCATCGCGCTGCACCGGGTGTTCGACAGCCCGCGCGAGCCGATCGTCTTCGACACCGGCCACCAGTCCTACGTGCACAAGATGCTCACCGGCCGGGTCGAGGACTTCGAGCGGCTGCGCCAGCGCGGCGGCCTGTCCGGCTACCCGAGCCGCGCCGAGAGCGAGCACGACTGGGTGGAGAACAGCCACGCCTCGACGTCGCTGTCCTACGCCGACGGGCTGGCCAAGGCCTTCGCCATCCGCGGTGACTCC
Organism: Blastococcus sp.; assembly: GCA_042090795.1. Lineage (GTDB taxonomy): Bacteria > Actinomycetota > Actinomycetes > Mycobacteriales > Geodermatophilaceae > Blastococcus. The sequence continues at coordinate 9,997 of JBELIQ010000015.1, forward strand.
CGTCCCGTCGTCGCCGTCATCGGCGACGGCGCGCTGACCGGCGGCATGGCCTGGGAGGCGCTGAACAACATCGCCGCCGTGCAGGACCGCCCGGTGGTCATCGTCGTCAACGACAACGGCCGCTCCTACTCGCCGACCATCGGCGGCGTCGCCGACGCGCTGGCCACCCTCCGGCTGCGCCCCGGCTACGAGAACGCCCTGCTGCAGGTGCGCCAGGCGCTGCACCGGGCGCCGGTCGTGGGGACGGCGCTGTACGACGCGCTGCACGCGATCAAGAAGGGCCTCAAGGACGTCCTCTCGCCGCAGGGCATGTTCGAGGACCTCGGCATGAAGTACGTCGGCCCGGTCGACGGGCACGACATCGAGGTCATGGAGTCCGCGCTGCGCCGGGCCCGGTCGTTCGGCGGCCCGGTCATCGTGCACGCCGTCACCACCAAGGGCTTCGGCTACGCACCGGCCGAGACCGACCAGATCGACGCCTGGCACGCGACCGGGATCTTCGACCCCGACAGCGGCGCCAGCGTCCGCAAGACGGGCCTGGCCTGGACCGACGCCTTCTCCGACGAGCTGGTGCGCGTCGGCACCGAGCGGCCCGACGTCGTCGCCATCACCGCGGCGATGCTGCACCCGACCGGCCTGGCCGCGTTCGGCGAGCGGTTCCCCGAGCGCACCTTCGACGTCGGCATCGCCGAGCAGCACGCGCTGACGTCGGCGGCCGGCCTGGCGATGGCCGGCATGCACCCCGTCGTCGCCGTCTACTCGACCTTCCTGAACCGGGCGTTCGACCAGCTGCTCATGGACGTCGCCCTGCACCGCCAGCCGGTGACGGTGGTCCTCGACCGGGCCGGCGTGACCGGTGAGGACGGCGCCTCGCACAACGGCATGTGGGACATGTCGATCCTCTCCGTCGTGCCCGGCGTGCACCTGGCCGCGCCGCGGGACGAGGCCACCCTGCGCGAGGCCCTGCGCGAGGCCGTCGCCATCTCCGACGGTCCGTCGGTCATCCGCTTCCCCAAGGGCGTGCTCCCGCCGGACCTGCCGGCGCTCGAGCGCCGTGGCCCGGTCGACGTGCTCCGCCGCGCCGAGACGGCGGACGTGCTGCTGGTGGCGGTCGGCTCGATGGTCCCGCTGTGCCTCGCCGCCGCCGAGCGCGCGGCCGACCACGGCATCGACGTCACCGTCGTCGACCCCCGGTGGGTGCTGCCGGTGTCCGAAGAGCTCGTGGCGCTGGTCGGCGACTTCCGCCTCGTGGTCACGGTGGAGGACGGCGGCCGTGCCGGGGGAGTGGGCACCACGCTCAGCCAGGCCCTGCAGGACCGCGACGTCGACGTGCCGGTGCGGACCCTCGGCCTGCCCCAGCAGTTCTTCGACCACGGCAGCCGCGGTCAGGTGCTGGCCGACGTCGGCCTCACCGAGCAGGACGTCGCCCGCCGGATCGCCGAGTGGAGCGCGAAGCTCGGCGAGCGCAGCGACACCGCGGTGGCCGAGCGGGTGGACGGCGTGCAGCAGTAAGAGGGCCCTCCTGCCCCCACGCCTCGCTCCGCTCGGCGCGGGGCCCTGCAGGAGGGCCGTTCCATGACCGGCACCCTCGAGGAGGGCACGTGATCATCGCGGAGATCCAGGTGGCGCCGTCGCCTCCCGGCACGGCGGAGGACCCGCACGCGCACGTCGAGGCCGCCATCGCGGTGATCAAGGCCTCGGGGCTGCGGCACGAGGTGGGCGCGCTCGGCACCACGCTGGAGGGCGCGGCCGACGAGGTGTGGGCGACGCTGCGCGCCGCGCACGAGGCGATGATCGCCGCGGGTGCGAGCGGCGGCCTCTCGCACATCAAGGTCGCTTCGGTGAACCGATCGATGGACAGCCTCACCCACAAGTTCCGCTGAGCGATGACACTGCGATCCTCCGGATCGCACCGCGGCCAGGTGCCGTCACCCTGCGTCGCTGAGCCGGTTCGTCGGCGCTGCGCGGAGCCCTCCGGGCCCCACTCGCGCCGACCCTGCCCTCCGGCGCCCGGTGAGCTGAGACCTCCGGGGTGAGGTGAGGTCAGGCGCGGGTCGCGGCGTCGGTGAGCAGGTCGGCGGTGAGCTCGATCTGCCACTCCCGGGCGCCCCCGGCCCGCAGCGCCGCGACGACCGCGTCGCGCTCGCGGGGCTCGGGCGGGTGCCACATGAGCCGGCGCACCAGGTCGGGGGAGACCACGTTCTCGACGGGGACGGCGTGCTTCTCCGCCACCTCCGCCAGTCCCGCACGCGCCGCCTGCAGCCGGGTGGCCGCTGCGGGGTCACGGTCGGCCCACCGGTTCACCGGGGGCGGTCCGTCGCCGGTCCGGCTGTGCGGCGGGAGCTCGGCCTCGGGGATCTCCTTGCCGCGCACGAGCGCCTGGAACCAGTGCGCGACCAGCCGCCGGTTGGCCCGGCCCCGGAACACCGGCAGCTCCAGCAGGGCGCCCTCGTTCTTCGGGTCGGCCTGCACCGCGGACACCATGGCCGAGTCGGGCAGCACCCGCCCGGGCGCGACGTCGCGGCGGCGGGCCAGCTCGTCGCGAGCCGCCCAGAGCGACTGCAGCATGCCCAGCTGACGCCGGCTGCGCAGCCCGTGCACCCCGGAGGTGCGCCGCCACGGGTCGACCCGTGGTGCGGGGGGACCGGCGGCCAGGATCGCCTCGAACTCCTGGCGGGCCCACTCGGTCTTGCCCTGCTCCTCGAGGATCGCGGCCAGCGCGTCGCGCAGGTCGACCAGCACCTCCACGTCGAGAGCGGCGTAGACGAGCCACTCCTCCGGCAGGGGACGGGTGCTCCAGTCGGCCGCCGAGTGGCCCTTCTGCAGCGAGAAGCCGAGCAGCGACTCGACGACCGCGCCCAGCCCCACGCGGGGCAGACCCGCGAGCCGGGCGGCCAGCTCGGTGTCGAACACCCGGGCCGGGACCAGCCCGATCTCGGCCAGGCAGGGGAGGTCCTGGTTGGCCGCGTGCAGGACCCACTCGGCGTCGGCGATCGCCTCCTGCAGCACGGACAGGTCGGGCAGGGGCACGGGGTCGACCAGGCCGGTGCCCGAGCCGTTGCGGCGCAGCTGCACCAGGTAGGCCCGCTGGCCGTAGCGGTAACCCGAGGCGCGCTCGGCGTCGACGGCGACCGGCCCGGAGCCCTCGCGGAGCGCCTGGGCGTACTCCACGAGCTGGGTGGAGTTCTCGATGGTCGGCGGCAGGCCGTCGCGGGGAGCGAGCAGCGGGACGGCGGTGGACTCCTCGACCGCGTCGTCCGTCGCCGGCCGGGGAGTGGGCTCGGTGCTCAGTTGCCGTCCACCTTCTCGCCGGTCCGTGCGGACGGGGGCCCGTCTGCCGGCACCGATGTTAGAGAGTCCCGCCGCCGGACCGGTCAGCGACTCTCCCCACCGGGTCCCAGCAGGCGCACCCCGGGGGGCGGCAGACCGGCCGCGTTGGCCAGCACCTGGAGCCACGCCTGCAGGTGCTGGTCCAGTGCGGTGTCCCCGGCCGTCCAGGACGCGCGCATCTCGACGTCCACCGAGTGCTCGGGTCCGGCCAGCTCGCCGAACCGCGTGGAGGCGGTCCGGGTGACGGTGCCGCCGACCGTGGTGTGCACCGCTCCGGACTCGGTCAGCGCGTCGGTGAGCCAGCTCCAGGCCACCTCGGAGAACATCGTGTCGTCGACGAGTTCCTCGTCGGTCTCGGCCGACAGGTACCCCACGCACCGGGTCGTCCCCTGCCACGTCTCGTGGCCCTCCGGGTCGAACAGGACGATGAACCGCGCACTGGCGATCTCGACGTCCTCGTCGCCGTCCCGCTCGCTGACCGACGCGCCGATGGCGTGCGCGTACGGGGCCAGCCGCTGCGGCGCCGGGATGTGCTCCAGCACGATCTCCGGCCGCGCACGAACACCCGCCAGCGCGTCCAGGGCGGCACGGAATGCCGCGGGGACCTCGTCCCCGCGCCCGTCCTTGCCTCTGTTCCCGGCGGCGGCCAGGAGGTGCGGCTCCACGTGCGCAGGGTAGGTCGCCGTCTAGCACATCGCGTCCGACGCGCCGCAGCGGTGCCCGACTCTCGCCCGACGCGCCGCGGACGCGCCGGGGAGACGTCTGGGAGGATCGATCCCCGTGAGCCTCGCCCCCGCCCCGGTCCCCCCGACGTCCCCGGCCGAGTCCGACCTCGTCCGCGCCGCCCGGGGCCTGCCGGTCAGCCGCACCCCGGTCTGGTTCATGCGCCAGGCGGGGCGGTCGCTGCCGGAGTACCGCAGCCTGCGCGCCGGCACGGTGATGCTGGACGCCTGCCAGGACCCCGACATGGTCACCGAGATCACACTGCAGCCGGTCCGCCGCCACGGCGTCGATGCAGCCATCCTGTTCTCCGACATCGTGCTGCCGCTGGTGGTGGCCGGCATGGACGTCGAGATCAAGGCGGGCATCGGCCCGGTCATCGACAAGCCGATCCGCTCGGTCGCCGACGTCGACGCGATGCCGGCCCTGGAGCCCGAGGCGCTGGGCTTCCTGGAGACGGCGGTGCGGCAGCTGGTCGGCGAGCTGGGCGCCACCCCGCTCATCGGGTTCGCCGGGGCGCCGTTCACCCTCGCGACCTACCTCATCGAGGGCGGGCCCTCCAAGGAGCACGCCCGCACCAAGGCGTTCATGTACGCCGAGCCCGAGGCCTGGGGCCGGCTGCTGGACAAGCTGGCGGTGTCGGCGGCGATCTACCTCCGCGCCCAGGTCGACGCCGGTGCGGCCGCGGTCCAGCTGTTCGACTCCTGGGCCGGCGTGCTGTCGGCGGCCGACTACGCCGAGCGGGTGCTGCCGCACTCGCGGGCGGTCTTCGACGGCCTCGGTGACCGGGAGCGCGGCGAGCGCGACGTCCCGCGGATCCACTTCGGCGTGGGCACCGGTGAGCTGTTGCCGCTGATCGGTGACGCCGGTGCCGACGTCGTCGGCGTCGACTGGCGCATCCCGCTCGACGAGGCGGCCCGCCGCGTCGGCCAGCAGCGCTCGCTGCAGGGCAACCTGGACCCCGCCGTCCTGCTGGCCGACCGCGCCACGGTCGACCGCGAGGTGCGCCGGATCGTCGAGCAGGGCAAGGCGGCCCGGGGGCACATCTTCAACCTGGGCCACGGCGTGCTGCCCGACACCGATCCCGGGGTGCTCACCCACGTGGCCGAGCTGGTCCACGAGCTGACGGCGACGTGACTCCGACCCACCCCACCGCCTCGGCGCCCCCGCGCCGCCTGGTCGTCGTCGGGGCGGGCATCACCGGCCTGGCCGCCGCCTTCGAGTGGCGGCGTCGCCGCCCCGACGACGAGATCGTGCTGCTCGAGGCCGGCGACCGGATCGGCGGCAAGCTGCACCGCATCGAGCTGGCCGGGCACTGGTACGACACCGGGCCGGAGGCGATGCTGGCCCGCGTCCCCGAGGCGGTCGCGCTGGTCGAGGCCCTCGGGTTGGGCGACCGGCTGGTCGCGCCCGCCACCACGCAGGCGTCGGTGGTGCTGCCCGACGGCCGGCACCCGCTGCCGGCCGGCACCGTGCTCGGCGTGCCTGCCTCGGCCGACGGGCTCGAGGGCTTCCTGTCACCCGACGGCGTCGCCCGGGTGCGGGCGGAGGCGGAGCTGCCGCCGATCCGGCTCGACGGCGACGTCGCCGTCGGTGCGTTGCTGCGCGAGCGGCTGGGCGACGAGGTGGTCGACCGCTTGGTCGAGCCGCTGCTCGGCGGGGTCTACGCCGGCCGCGCCGACGAGCTGTCGCTGCAGGCCACCATGCCGGCCCTCGCCGCGCACCTGCCGGCGGCCGGATCGGTGCTCGGCGCCGCGGCCGCCGCCCGCGATGCCGGCATCCGCAGCAGGGGGGATGCCGACGGCCCGGTGTTCGTCACCGTCTCCGACGGCATCGGGTCGCTGCCCGACGCGCTGGTCGCCGCCGCGGGCGCGGAGGTCCGGCTGCGCACGCCGGCGCACGGCCTGCGGCGCACGTCGGACGGCTTCGAGCTCTCCGTCGGCTCCGCGGCCGAGCCCGAGCTGCTGACCGCCGACGCCGTGATCGTGACCGCGCCGGCGGGCAAGGCGGCCCGGCTGCTGCGCGACGTCGTCCCGGGCGCGGTGGAGCCCCTGCAGGGCATCCCGTACGCGTCGATGGCCGTCGTCGCCATGGCCTTCCCGGTTCAGGAGGTCGCCGCCGGATCGGGGCTGCTCGTGCCGCCGGTGACCGGCCGGCTGGTCAAGGGCGTGACGGTCTCGTCGGCGAAGTGGCCGCACCTGGCGGGCGGGGAGGCGCTGCTGGTCCGCTCGTCGGTCGGCCGGTTCCGCGCCGAGAGCGACCTGCAGCGGGACGACGACGAGCTGGTCGCCGCCGTGGTGGACGACGTCGCCGACCTGCTCGGCCTGGCCCACCCCGAGCCGCTGCAGACCGCGCTCGTCCGCTGGGGCGGAGGGCTGCCGCAGTACCTCGTCGGCCACCCGGGCCGGGTCGCGGCGGTGCGGGCGGCCGTCGCGGAGGTGCCCGGCCTGGAGGTCGCCGGCGCCGCGTTCGACGGCGTGGGGGTGCCCGCCTGCATCCGCGACGCCTCCCGCGCGGTCACCGCACTGCTGGGCTGATCCGGGCGGTCCGCCGGTTTGCCGACTCGGCTCCGCCCGACCAGGGTCGGGGTCATGACCGGGACCTTCCTCCGTGGGCTGGCCGCCGGCGCGGCCGGCACCGTCGCGCTCGACGCCGTCAGCTACCTGGACATGGCCGTGCGCGGGCGCCCCGCCAGCCCCGTGCCCGGGCAGGTGGTCGACGCCGTGGCCGAGCGCATCGGACACCCGGTGCCCGGCAGCGGGGCGACCCGGGAGGCTCGCCGGTCCGCGCTCGGCGCACTGGCCGGGTTCGCCAACGGGCTCGGCGTCGGCGTGCTGGCCAGCGCCCTCCGCTCCTACGGCGTGCGCTTCCCGGCCCCCGTGGGTGCGGTGCTCGCCGGAGCGGCGTCGACGGCCGCCACGGACCTGACGGTCGCAGGCCTCGGCATCAGCGACCCGCGCACCTGGTCGGCCGCCGACTGGGCGGCCGACGCCGTGCCGCACCTGGCCTACGGGACGGCGGTGCAGGCGGTGCTGGAGGCCGCTCCGACCGACCGGGAGAACCGGACGCCGCGTCGCGCGGCGGGTGCCGGCGTCGTGCTGCGTTCTGCGCTCCTGGGGCTGGCCGCGGGCAGTCGCAGCAGCCTGGGCTTCGCGGGGCCGATCCTCACCGCGCCGCGGGGCACCGGACCGGGCCGGGCCGGCCGTCCGGCCAAGGTGCTGACGGCTGTCGCCCTGGCCGGGGAGCTGGTCGGCGACAAGCAGCCGGACGCCCCGTCACGGCTCAGCGCCGCGGGTCTGCCGTCCAGGCTGGTCGGCGGGTTCGAGGGCGGCGCGCGCCTGGCGACCCGGGTGGGCGCCAACGGCGCCCTGCCGGCGACGGTGGGCACGGTCGCGGCGGCGGCGGGGTCCGTGGCCGGCGTGGCCTGGCGCAGGTGGGCGGCCGCCCGGATGCCGGCACTGGCGGCGGCGCTGCTCGAGGACGGCGCCGCGGTGGCGCTGGCGGCACTGGCCTGCAGGCCCGGGCGCGGCCGCCCGGCACTGGTGGTCGTCCCGGGCTGACCGGGACAGGTGTCCGGCGCCACCGACGGCCGGGGCATCCCGGGGAGGGATCCGGTGTTGAACCGGGTGTGACCACCCAGCACGACCGCACCCGCACCGACATCCGGTCCCGCCCCGCCCCCCGCTGCCTCCGCCACCACGTCTGGCTCGCCGCCTGCGACGACTGCCGCCAGCAGCACGCACATCTGCTGTCCGGCCGGCGCCGCGCCGCCGCGCACCGCTGAACGTCTCCGCCCGCGACCCGGACCGGTCGCGGGCGGAGCTCTGTCCGGGGGGATGATGGGGACATGACCGAGCAGACCGAGGAACGCAGCATCGGCAAGCGGGCGAACGAGCTCAACGCGAGCATCCGCTACACGATGTGGTCGGTGTTCCGCCTGATCCGGCCGATGGCCGACGATGCGCGCACCGCCGCCGCCGACGAGGCCTCCTCGCTGATCGACGAGCTGGCCGGCAAGGACGTCGTCGTGCGCGGGGTCTACGACGTCGCCGGGCTGCGCGCCGACGCCGACGTCATGGTCTGGTGGCACGCCGCGACGCCGGAGGCCCTGCAGGAGGCCTACACCCGGCTGCGCCGCACCGCATTGGGCCGGCACCTGGACCCGGTGTGGTCGCAGATGGCGCTGCACCGGCCGGCGGAGTTCAACCGCAGCCACATCCCGGCGTTCCTGGCCGAGGAGGAGCCGCGCCGCTACGTCTGCGTCTACCCGTTCGTGCGCTCCTACGAGTGGTACCTGCTCCCGGACGAGGAGCGGCGCGACATGCTCAAGGAGCACGGCATGCAGGCCCGGCCCTACCCGGACGTGCGGGCCAACACCGTCGCCTCGTTCGGCCTGGGCGACTACGAGTGGATGCTGGCGTTCGAGGCCGACGAGCTGCACCGCATCGTCGACCTGATGCGTGACCTCCGGGCCAGCCGCGCACGCCGGCACGTGCGCGAGGAGATCCCGTTCTACACCGGCGTCCGCAAGCCGATCGCCGAGCTGGTCCGCGACCTCGCCTGACGCGCCTCGGGGGTGTTCCTCGCGCTCTCGGGGTCCTGCGGGACCCCCGGGGCACGAGAAACACCCCCGAAGCGGTGCCGGACCGATCAGCTCGCTTCGTCCACCCGTGGCTCCGGGGGTGGCACCCTGCACCCCTTCTGCAGTCAGCCCTCGGCGGGCTGGAGCCGGATGGACACGCTGTTGATGCAGTAGCGGTCACCGGTCGGCGTCTGCGGGGCGTCGTCGAAGAGGTGGCCCAGGTGGCTGTGGCAGCTCTTGCACAGCACCTCGGTGCGGAGCATCCCGTAGCTGCGGTCCTCGCGGAGGATCACGTTGTCCTCGCTGGAGGCCTCGTAGAAGGAGGGCCAGCCGCAGTGCGAGTCGAACTTGGTCTCGGACCGGAAGAGCTCGGCACCGCACGCGCGGCACTCGTAGACGCCGACGGTCTTGGTGTCGACGTACTCACCGGTCCAGGCCCGCTCGGTGCCGGCCTGGCGGAGCACCGCGTACTCCTCGGGCGACAGCTGCGCGCGCCACTGCTCGTCGGTCTTCTGCACCTGCGGCTGCTGGGAGGAGGTCGTCATGTCCAGGGGAACGGCCTCCGCCGGGGCGCCATTCCCGCCCTCAGCGGCCGAGCCCGGCGTCGCGGCCCCGCACGATGGCCTGCGCCCGGTCGGTGACCTGCAGCTTGGTCAGCACGTTGGAGACGTTGTTGCGGACCGTCTTCGGGGACAGGAACAGCGCGGCGGCGATCTGCGCGTTCGACCGGCCGGCCGCGACCAGGTCGAGCACCTCGCGCTCGCGCGCGGTGAGCTGCGGGAAGGCGGTCGCCGGTCCGGCGGGGCCGGCGGCGAAGAACTCCGCGATCCGGCGCGCGAGCGCGGCACCGAACACCGCGCCACCGCCGGCCACGGTGGTGATCGCCCGCACGACCTCCTCCTGGTCGGCGCCCTTGAGCAGGTAGCCGCGGGCTCCGGCGCGGACGGCGGAGAAGACGGTGCCGTCGTCCTCGCTCATGGTCAGCACCACCACGCCGACCGACGGCGACTCGGACGTGATGGCGCGGGTCGCGGCGATGCCGTCCATGCCGGGCATCTGCACGTCCATGACGACGACGTCGGGCTGCTCCTGCCGGGCGCACCGCACCGCCTCGGCGCCGTCGGCCGCCGTGCCGACGACGGCCAGCCCCGGCACCGAGCCGAGCAGCATCGCCAGGCCGTCGCGGTAGACCGGGTGGTCGTCGACGACCAGCACCCGCAGCGGGCCCTCGTCCGGCTCAGCCATCGTGCGCGCTCCCTCCGGAGGCGGGCAGGACCGCCCGCACCACCGTTCCGCCGTCGGCCGGGCACTCGACCGTGCACGATCCGCCCAGCTCCGCCGCCCGCTCGCGCAGCGACACCAGCCCGACCCGGCCGGGGCGTCGGGTGCGATGCCGCACCCGTCGTCGGTCACGGTGACCACGAGGGCACCGTCGGCGCGCCCGAGCGCGACGTGCAACCGCGAGGCGCGGGCGTGCCGGGCCACGTTGGCCAGCGCCTCGGACGTGATCCGGTAGGCGGCCACCTCGACCGCCGCGGGGAGGTCGCCGGTCTCCTCCGCGGTCACGGTCACCGCCAGGTGCGGGGGCAGGATGCGCTCGGCCTGCTGGCGCACCGCCCCGGCCAGGCCGAGGTCGTCCAGCGCCGGCGGGCGCAGGTCGTGCACCAGCCGGCGGACGTCGGTCAGCGCTGCGGCGACGTCGTCCCGGGCCTGCCGCAGCACCCGGTCGGCCTCCTCCGGCCGGGACGCGGCCAGGTTGCGGGCGGTGTCGATGCGCAGCACCACCGCGCCGAGGCAGGGACCCAGGCCGTCGTGCAGGTCGCGGCGCAGCCGGCGGCGCTCCTCCTCCCGCGCGGCGACCAGCTGCTCGCGGCCGGCCTGCAGCTGCGCGGCCAGCGAGCCGGCCCGGGCCGCAGCGGCGGCCTGCCGGACGACGTCGGCGAGCAGCCGCTCGTCCCGCGTGAGCAGCTGGGCGCGGACGCCGGAGCGGGGCAGCAGCAGGCGGCCGATGTCCTCGCCGCGGTAGGCGATCGGCAGGGACTGCACCTCGGCGGGTCGGGCGCCGTGCTCGGCGAGCACCCGCTCACCGGTCCCCGAGGTCACCTCGACCCCGACGTAGCGCGAGCGGAAGGCCTCGGCCACCGCTGCCGCGACCGCCATCAACTGCTCGTCGGTGCCGTCGCTGCGCTCGAGGCGTTCGGCCAGGCCGGCGACGACCCGGTAGGGGTCCTCCCGCTCACCCAGCACCCAGCGGCGCACGATCCGCCACAGCGCCGCCCGCAGCGGCACGTAGACGGCGGCGACCACGAGGAGGGTCACCAGCAGTGCGTTGCGCTCGTCGAAGCGGTCGTCGAGCAGCACGCCGGCGGCGCCGAGGACGAGCAGGTCGAGGAGGACGACGCCGGCCGCGAGCCCGCCGTAGACCAGCGTCCCGCCGAGCAGCCGGTCGATGTCCACGGCGCCGGGCCGGAGGATGCCGACGGTGACGGCGAGCCCGGTCAGGCCGACGGCGAGGGCGAGGTCGATGCTCACGGCGGTCGTGGGGAACAGCAGCGCGGCCAGCATCACCAGGGCGTCGACGACCCCGGCCCAGAGCAGCCAGCGCATCCGCCGCCGGGCCTCCCCGGAGGCGGCCCGCAGCCGGTGGACGACGACGGTCAGCGGCAGCAGGATGCCCACGGCGCTGAGCGGCCAGGCCAGGTGCACGAGCGGCAGGACGAGGTGCTCCGGCAGCGGCAGGCTGGTCGGATCGAGCTCGAGCCCGCGGAAGACGTCCGGGAGCGGGGCCACGGCGCGCTGCTCCAGGATCTCCGCCGGCGTGACCAGGACGAGGGCGGGCAGCGCCGCCGCGCAGCCGATGCTGACCAGCGACACCGTGCGCCAGCGGCCCCGGGGCAACCGGCCGTCCGGGTAGAGCAGCAGCAGCAACGGCAGCCCCAGCAGCAGCCAGGCCCCGAAGCGCTGCACGAACCAGAAGGACAGGGAGGCGCCGGGCAGGGGCGGGTCCTGCCACACGGCGTAGGTGAGCCACGACGACGCCAGGCCGTCGAGCGCCCAGAACAGCGCGCTCCCGGCGACGACCCAGGAGACGGCGTTGCGCGGGGCGCGGCTGAGCAGCAGGGCCCCGGGGACGGCGAGGAACAGGCCCGACAGCCCGATCTCCCAGCCGGGGCCGGACTCCGTCGCCGCCCGTGCCGCCTCCGGCGTGATCACGTCCAGGACGACGCTGCCGGCGAGAGCGGCCACGGTGGTCGCCAGGACCAGCCGGCCGAGCGCGGCGACCCTCCGGTCCCCGCGTGCGCGGGCCGGCGGGGGCGCCTCCCGCACGGCCGCGGCGGTGAGCTCCCGGACCTCCACGCGCGGATCATGCCGGGAGCGGTGTCCCGGAGAACAGGGTCCCGGTGTCCCGATCGACCCGGGACATCTCCGGGCCGGATCCGGACGCCGCGCCCCTGGCTGCCCGGGACGCCGGCCCACGACGGTCGGTCCCAGCGGTGCCACCGGGGCATCGCACCGTGTTCCTCCGGAGGACCGATGTCCGTCAACACCAGCCCGGCGCCCGCGCGCACCGACACCGCCGGCACTCCCGCGCCGCCGGCCGACCCGACCCGTCCCGTCCGGCTGGGCGGCCTGGCGATGGCGGCCGGCGCCGCTGCGTGGGCGCTGGGCACGGTGCTCACGTACGACGTCGACCCCATCGACGGCGAGTACCCGCTGGCGTACAAGGCCAGCTCGCTGCTGTTCCAGCTCGGGCTGGTCGCCCTGGTGGCGGTCCAGTTGCGGACGCGGGCCACCGGGACCGGGCGGCTGGCCCGGGGCTTCCTGCACGCGGAGCACGTGCTGCTCGGTCTGGCCATCGCGTCGTCGATCCAGTGGATCGTCGCCCCGGACGTGTCGGAGGACGCGCTCTTCCTGGCGCTGGACGCCTTCTGGCCGCTGTCGATGCTGGGCATGGCGGCGATCGGCATCCGGATCGCCATCGCCGGCCGGTGGCGGGGCCCGGCGCGGGTCTGGCCCGCGGTCGCCGAGACGTGGGTGCTGGTGATGCTCCCCGTCTCCGCGCTGGCCAGCGTCGAGGTGGGCTCCTTCGTCGGGGCCGCCCACCTGCTGGTCGGCTACACGGTGCTGGGAATCCTCCTCGCCGTCCGCCCGGAGCTGACCGGCGTCCGCGACCGCTGACGCACCTCCCTGCCCCCACCGCGCGCGCTCGCAGCGGGACCCTGCAGGAACGCCACGGCGCCCCGTCCCCCGACCCGGGGTGGCGGGGCGTCGTCCTTCGCGGGGTGCGGGGAGACTGGGCCCGTGACGTCCCCGCTGCCCGACACCTGGTTTCCCCGTGACCTGCCCGTGCTGCGGGCCATCGCCCGGCTGGTGGACGCCCCCGAGCACGGTGGCTCGCCCTACCTGCTCGGCGCGGTCGTCCCGGCCAGCGGACTGCCCAAGGCGGACGTCGTCGTGGCGGCGAAGGCGCTGGCGGCCGCCGGCTACATCGAGCCGCTGACCAACCACGCCGGGGACATCGTGCGCATCACCGCGATCTCCGCGGAGGCGCGGCGGCTGGCCGGGCTCTGGCCCACGCCGCAGGGGGAGTGGGACCGGCTGCTCGAGCAGCTGACCGCACGGGCCGAGCGGGCACCGACGGAGGTGGAGCGGCAGCGCTGGCAGGCGTTCTCCGACGCCGCGGCGGCCGTCGGCCCGCACGACGGGGCGCTGCTCATGTCCGCGCTGATCGGCGGCTACGTGCCGCGCACGCGCTGACGCCGTAGGAACGACAGCGCCCCCGCCCGGTGTACCGGGCGGGGGCGCTGCGCGTGCTGATCAGATGATCAGAGCGGCGTGACGTTCGCAGCCTGCGGGCCCTTCTGGCCCTGCTCGATGTCGAACGCGATCCGCTGGCCTTCATCGAGCGAGCGGTACCCGCTGGACTGGATGGCGGAGTAGTGGACGAACACATCAGGTCCGCCGCCGTCGGGGGTGGCGAAGCCGAACCCCTTCTCGGCGTTGAACCACTTGACAGTTCCTTCGGGCATTGCTCGCTCCTAGCTGAGGTGGTACATCGGGGTCCTGCCATAGCGCAGGGCCTTCCCGACGGGTGAAAGCGTAGCGGCTCGGCACCCTGTGCGACCAGGGATGCGTGCTCGGGACCGGCCTGGGTGGGCGCCCGGGCCTCAGATCCGGCGGGCCCGCCGGTCCGGGAACGGCGGGCTGGGACGCATCTCCTCGCCGTAGGCGGGTCCGACGTAGGTGAAGCCCGCCGACGCCGGCGGTCCCGTCGTCGGCACCGGGCCGATCTCCGCGGGTGGTGGGGGAGTACCGGTGCGCCAGGAGGTGACACCGACGACCTCTGCCTCCGGCCAGTCCAGGTGCTCGGCCAGTGCCCTCTGCCGGCGCCATCTCGCCATCGAGCGCGCCCAGCGCTCGAGCCCGAGGCGGCCGGCGAGCAGCAGGCCGGCGGCGACGGCCAGGACGAGCAGGGAGTTCACCAGGGCCGCACTGATCTCGAGTGCTCCCACGTCCTGCCAGCCGGCGGCCTCGAACTCGCGGGTCAGCATGATCAGGACGACGAGGGCGGCGCCGTACGCCACGAGTGCACGCCTCATCCCCGCCTCCTCCGCTGGTCCGACGTCGGGACACCGACGCCTGCCTTCGACCAGCGTTGCCCAGGTATCCGGCGCGACAGGCGCCTCGGGGACCGGCTCTCACCCCGATGGGGGACGGATCGGCCGATCGGGGCCGTCTTGCGCATTTCCTGTGGCTCCGTGGGGGCTGGCCCGCGGTCGGCGACGGACGGTGGATCGGCCGGTGAACCGGCACGCCGCCACTCGTGGAAGAGCCCTCATGCACCCCTTCACCACCACCCCCGCCGGCCTCGTCTCCGTCTCCGTCTCCGGGGACCGCGCACCCGTGCCGCTGTGGACCGTCGACGACCTGCACGACGCCGACCTCGATCTGGTGCTGGCCGACCGGCTCGCCGAGTCCGCCGTCGCCCTGCGTGCCGCCGCGCCCACGGCCGAGCGGTCGCTGCGCGGAGAGCCCGTCCACCGGTTGGCGGGCTGACCCGGCGGGTCCACGTACGGAGGCCCGCCGTGGCAGGGGCCACCGGAACGAGAACTTCCGATTCGACCCTTGCCAGTTCCGCTCAACATCGCTGCTGGAGGGTCCGATGGACGGTCGGCGGCATGGTGTGGTCGCTGCACATTCGCGCTCGAGCGGAGGCCCCCATGACGACGATCCCGGACGCGAGCAGGCCGGAGGAGGGATCGCGCACAGACGTCACACTCGTCGCCCGGGGTGTCACGGTGGCCGCGGGCGTCGACGTCTCGACGGAGTTCGCGGTCGTGGTGCGCCCCGACGGCGAGGGGGCTGCGTGGAAGGCCTCGGTCAAGGACGGCGACGCGGTGGCGCTCTACTGGATCAGTGCGAACGAGGAGCGCACGCTGCCCGCGAGGATCGTCGGCGTGGAGCCGGGCGAGGAGGTGCGCTGGCACCTGGCGGCCACCGGGCCGGCCGAACGGAGCCAGCGGCGGAAGGCAGTGCGCGCTCGCCTGACCGTGCCCGTCTACCTCCCGTGGCTCGACGGCCAGCTGGTCGGTGAGACCGTGGACCTGAGCGAAGCCGGCGTGCGGGTCCTCCTCGACGGCTGGGGCCTCCCGCCGGAGCCGGGTACGCGTCTGGACATCTGTCTCACGCTGGCGGACGACGTCGTCCACCTCCGCGGAGTCGTCGTGCGGCAGCAGGCCGGCGGCCCGGGCTGGGTCATCTCCTTGAGCTTTCTCGACGTCCCCGACCGGGACGCCGACCAGCTGCGCCGACGGGTCTTCCAGGCGCTCCGAGAACAGCGCGCCCTGGCCGAGTGACGGGTCAGCCGTCCGCGGGATCGGCCGTGCGCGCCCGGCTGGGCTGCACCCGCATCGGCTCGCCGGGCATCTTCGGGGTGCAAACCCACGAATCGGTGTGCTGACCTGCAAAGACGCAGGTCGTCGGTGAGCGGAAGTCGGCAGGTTGTCGGGCGAACACCGTGGGGTGTGGGCCGTCGGCGCCTATGGACGAATGGACAGGTCCCACGCGCTACTCGGTCTGCCGTCCGCCCGATCGGCTCACGTGGCGAGCCGACATTCGTCTTCGAGCTCCTCGGTCGGGTCGAGATGAAGCAGTTGGCTTTGCGGCAATCGGCGTGAATGACCGCGGGGCAGCTCCGTTCCGGCCGACGGCAAGCCGCCGCGGACCGCACTCCGGCTCGTGTGCGTCACGTCAGCCGGTCGTGGCCAATCCATGCGCCTGGTGCCACGTCGTGAGGTCGAAGTCCGGGGCCGATGCCTCGGTGGGTGTCGGGCCGGTGCTCCCCGCGAGGATCCGCCGGGCGAGGATGTGGTCGCCCGGTCGGTTGACCGTCTCGACCGCCACCAGACGGTCCTGCCGGAAGCGCAGGACGGCCTTCTCCCGAAGCTCCGGGAGGAGCAACTCCACGACCTCGTCCCTCGGGTCCGCGAGCCCGGCGATCTGGATCTTGAGATCGCCCTGGTCGGACCAGAACCACGGCAGTGCGTCGTAGCCGATCGAGGCGCCCATCAGTCGTGCGGCCACGTGCCGCGCCTGGTCGACGGCGTTCTGGACCGATTCGAGTCGGATGCGACCGCCGGTGTGCGTGCTCGGGAAGCTGGCCGCATCCCCGATGGCCGAGATGTCCGGGTCGCTGGTCAGCAACCGGTCATCGACGCGGATGCCGTTCTCGATCGCCAGCCCGGACTCTTCCGCCAGCTCGGTCTCGGGGACGACGCCGATGCCGTAGACCACGAGATCGGCGGGAAGGCGCCGCCCGTCGCTGGTCTCGACGCCGGTCACGCGGCCTTCGCCGTCGATGGCGGTCAGCGCCTGACCGAAGTCGAACCGTACTCCCCAGTGCTCGTGGGCCCTGCGGATGAACTGCGCCGTCGGCTCCGAGACGGCGCGCGCCATGGGTCGGTCGGCGAGCTCCAAGACGTGCACCGACGCGCCGTGCGCGGCGGCGACGGCCGCGAACTCCAGACCGATGAACCCGGCGCCGGCCACGACCACCTCGACGTCGGCCCGCAGGCGGCTCGCCAGTTCGTCTGCGTCGACCCGGGTGCGCATGCCGATGACGCCCTCCAGGTGCGTGCCGGGGACCGGCAGTTTCCGGTTGCGCGACCCGGTGGCCAGGATCAGGTGCCCGTAGGTCAGCACCTGGCCGCCGGCCAGGCGGACCTGGTGCCCGGCGCGGTCGATGGAGACCACGCGATCGAGCACCAGGTCCACGTTCTGCTTGGCGTACCAGGTCTCCTGCCGCAGGAGCAGCTTCCGGGCCTCGAGCCGGCCCAGCAGGTACGCCTTCGACAGGGGTGGCCGGTGATAGGGCAGGCCGGGCTCGCCGTGGACCAGCGAGATCGACCCCTCGAACCCGCCCTGCCGCAGCGAGGCGGCGGCCTGGGCGCCGCCGGCGCCCGCGCCGATGATGACGACGGAGGACAGCGTCACGAGACCTCGATCAGTTGCGGCGCGGGATGACGACGTTCATCGCCTCGTAGCCCTTGATGAAGTGGTGGTGACTGCGCTTGGGCTCCCCGACGACGGTGATCTCGGGGAAGCGCGCCAGCATCTCCTCCCAAATGATCCGCAGCTGCAGTTCGGCCAGCTTGTTGCCCAGGCAGCGGTGGATGCCGAAGCCGAAGGAGAGGTGCTGGCGGGGGTTCTTGCGGTCGATGATGTACGAATCGGCGTCTGCCACCTTGGCCGCGTCGCGGTTGCCCGACACGTACCACAGGACCACGCGGTCGCCCTTGGGGATGACCTTGCCCCCGATCTCGACGTCCCGGGTGGTCCGGCGCGTCATGTGGGTCAGCGGCGTCTGGTACCGGATCGTCTCCGAGACCATCGACGGGATCAGCTTCGGGTTGGCCCGCAGCTTCGCGTTCTCCTCCGGATGCGTGTGCAGGAAGTAGACCGAACCGGTGATCGTGTTCCGGGTGGTGTCGTTGCCCCCCACCAGCAGCACCACGCTGTCACCGAACAGCTCGGCCTCGCTGAAGTCGGTCGAGTGCGGGCTGTGCGCCATCAAGGACATGAAGTCCAGCCGGGGCTCCTCTCCCCGCCGGGTCGTGACCATCTCGGACATCGTCAGGAAGAAGTCGCGCACCTCCCGGTCGCGCTCCGCCCGTACTTCCTCGGGCGCGGTGGGGTCGGCGGGCGTGGTGATGATGTCGGACCAGCGGGTCAGCTGGCGGCGCTTCTCCTGCGGGTAGTCGAAGAGCGTCGCCAGGGTCATCGCGGTCAGCTCGATGGAGACCTTGTCGACCCAGTCGAACTCCTCCCCGATGGGCAGACCGTCGAGGATCGCACCGGCGCGCTCACGGATGAGCGGCTCCAGGAGTGCGAGGTTCGCCGGCGCGACCCCCTCGTTCACGGCGCCGCGGTGGATTTCGTGATCGGGCGGGTCCATGCTCAGCAGCGAGCGGATCCCCGCCTGCTGACGCCTCCGCATCTCTTCCTGGGTCATCGTGCCGTCGTTGAAGATCGACGATGCCTGCTCGGGGGTCTGCGGCCGGTTCAGCGTGATGAGCCCGTCCGCGGAGAACGCCTCGTGGTTGGTGTCCGCGGCCTGGATGTCCGCCCACCTGGTCAGCGACCAGTACCGGTTGAACTCCGTGTGCTCGTCGGCCGTGAAGTGCACCGGGTCCTCGGCGCGCAGGCGCTCGAAGACGTACTGCCACTCGCCGGTCGGGAAGCGCGCCGGGTTGCCCGGGTCGAGCGACTCCAGGGGTGCGGCGTAGATGCGCTCTCGCGCGTCGACCTGTTCCTGATCCGGCCCCGTGCCCGCTCGCGTTGCAGTGGTCATGCGTCTGCCTTCCATTTCCGTGCGTGGATGGTGGCGGTGCCAGTGGTTCGCGGCGGCGTGGGCGCTGCTCCTGCTGCGTACGGCTCGCCGTCGGTAGGGCGACCGTGTGCCGGGCGGGGCCTCAGGTCCCGACGACCTCGACGGACAGTCCGTCGAGGTCCTCGGACGTCTCGATCTGGCAGCACAGCCGGCTGTTCTCGCGGACGCCGAAGGTGCTGCCGAGCATGGCCTGCTCGTCCGGGGTGCGCTCGCCCGTGGCGTCCCGCCACTCGGGGGCGACGTACACGTGGCAGGTCGCGCAGGCCGCCTCCCCGCCGCAGTCCCCGTCGATGCCGGGGATCGCGTTGTCGACGGCGACCTCCATGAGCTTCCAGCCGGGCTCGGCCTCCACGGTGCGGGCGGTCTTGTCCTGCAGGACGAAAGTGACGAGCATTCCTGGCCTCTCGGGATGGTCCTCAGGGTGTGACGCAGGCTACAACTGACACAGTGTCCAGTCAATGTCGCTGTGTCAGTCGCCGGCACCCGTGGAGGAGAGCGCATGGAGATGTACCTGAACTGCCCCTGCGGGGAAGTCATCGAGGGCGCGGACGAGGACGACCTCGTCGCCAAGGCGGAGGCTCACCTGAGCGAGGCGCATCCGGGGCGGACCTACACCCGGGAGCAGATCCTCTTCATGGCGTCATGAGCCAGGGCTGACCGGCATGAGCATCACCTATCGTCGCGCCGTGGATGCACTGCCGGACCCCGGGCCGGGTCCCGGCACCTCTCCGACCACGACCGTGCGAGAGGAGTTGCGGGAGGTGACCCGTCAGCGACTGCTGTCCGCAGCCGAGGCGATCTTCCAGCGCGATGGCTACTCGGGAACCACGGTCGGGAGAATCGCCACCTCCGCCAACGTCAGCAGGGCGACGTTCTACCTCCACTTCACCGACAAGTCCGACGTCCTCATGACCCTCATGCGGGCCAACCTGGCCGAGACCCCCGACTACTGGCGCGAGGTGGACACGGCGCTGGTCAGCGGTGACCGCGGCGCTCTGCGGGCGTCCCTGCGCAACACGCTGAACTGGTACGAGCAGCACTCGAACCTGCTGCGACCGGTGCGCGAAGCCCTGGCCGCGAACCAGCACCTCGCTCAGAAGGTCGACGGGAACTTCGCCGGCTTCGCCGATGAGATGTCCGGCTACCTCTCACGTGTCCCGCCACACGAACGCGATCGCGCCCACCTGCGGCTTCAGCTGCTGATGATCCAGCTCGACCAGCTCGCGTACCGAATCGTCGTGCTCGGACAGGAGAGCATCGACCGCGAGCGGATGCTCGATGAGGTCACCGACATCTGGCGACTCACCTTGCCTGGAGCGGGGTAGCCGAGCTGCACCCGTGTTCGACTGCACGACGATTCCCGGACACGGTCGGCGGGAACGAGCCTGTCGGATGACGCCGCGCGTCGCCTCCGGCGAACCGGTCCTGGCAGTGGGCGGCCGACGGTGGGTCTACGTGACCGGGAGGGAGGCCCTGATGGTGCGCCAGCAGCTCGGACGCGTCACTCGACCGTCTCTTCGCTGGTAGAACGCTTCGCCCGGCTCGGCTGCACGCGCATCGGCTCGCCCGGCATCTTCGGGTAGTCCGGCGGATAGGGCAGGTCGCCCATCCCGTCGTCGGCGGACTGGCGCTCGGCGAGCTCGAGCAGCGGCTCGATGCCGAAGGCGTGCTCGGCCAGCCCCGCGTGCTTGTCGCCGACCTGCCGGAACCGTTCGGGCATGGTCAGGACGTCGAAGTCGAAGGGCGAGACGTCGGGCAGCTCGTCCCAGTCGACCGGCGCCGACACGGGGGCGTGCGGCTTCGGCCGGATGGAGTACGCCGAGGCGATCGTGCGGTCCCGGGCCATCTGGTTGTAGTCGATGAAGATCTTCTCGCCGCGCTCCTCCTTCCACCACGACATCGTCACGCGGTCGGGGAGGCGGCGTTCCAGCTCGCGGCCGAAGGCGATGACCGCGCGCCGCACGTCGGTGAAGGTCCACCGGGGCTGGATCGGCACGTAGATGTGCACCCCGCGGCCGCCCGAGGTCTTCGGCCAGCCCTCCATGCCGAACTCGTGCAGCAGCTCCCGGACGTGCGGGGCCACCCACACGGCGTCGGAGAAGTCGGTGCCCGGCTGCGGGTCGAGATCGATGCGGATCTGGTTCGGCGACTCGACGTCGGTCTTGTCCACCGGCCAGGGGTGGAAGGTGAGCGTGCCCAGGTTCGCGCACCAGGCGACGACGGCGACGGAGTCCGGCGCGATCTCGTCCGCGGTCCGCCCGCTGGGGAAGGTGATGTGCGCCGTCGGCACCCACTCGGGGGCGTTCTTGGGCACCCGCTTCTGGTAGAACGCGTCGCCGTGCGTGTCGGCCCGCGTCGCCATCTTCGCGTTCGGGGAGAAGCCCCCCGGCCAGCGCTCCAGCGTCGTCGGCCGGTCCTTCAGCGCGAACAGGATGCCCTCGCCGACGGCGACGAAGTACTCGACGACGTCGATCTTGCGGATGCCCTTGTCGGTGAAGTACGGCTTCTCCGGGTTGGAGACCCGCACCTCGTGCCCCGCGACGTCGAGGATCACCGCGTCCTTGCTGCTCGCCATCCGCGTGCCGTCCCCCCTGGCCCGGAGCCGCTCCCCGGCCGGGCGCCGAGTGTCACGCAGGGCAGGTGAGGCCGTCCAGCGGAACCACCAGATCGATGAGGTAGGCGTTGACCGCGTCGTTGACGCACTGGTTCTTCGGGTAGGCGGTGTGCCCCTGGCCCTGCCAGGTCAGCAGCACGCCGGCGGTCAGGTCCTCGGCGAGATCCACGGCCCCGGCCAGCGGCGTCACCGGGTCACCGGCGGTGCCGACGACGAGGATCGGCGCGCTGCCCTCGGCGTCGCGCTCGGGCAGCGGGCTGCGCTCGCCCTCCCAGGGGGTGCAGGTGTAGAGCCCGGCGGCCGCACCGGCACCGAACAGCGGGTAGGTCTCGTCCCACTCGGCGGCCAGGGCCCGCACCTCGTCGGTGCCGATCTCCTCCTCGGTGTCAGCGCAGTTGATGGCGATGTTGGCGTCGAGCAGGTTGGAGTAGGTCCCGTCCTCCAGCCGGCCCGAGAAGCTGTCGGCCAGCGAGAACAGGCCCGCGGAGTCGCCGTTGCGGGCGGCGGCCAGCGCCTGCGACAGCTGCGGCCACGTCCGGGTGTCGTAGAGGGCCGCCTGCACGGCGGTGAGGACGACGCCCGGCGTCGCCTGCCGCGTCTCGCCCTCCTCGCTGCTGGGGATGGCGCCCTCGGACGCCTGGAGCAGGACCTCCTCGAGGAATCGGCGCGGGTCCGGGCCGAGGGGGCAGCCGGCGATCAGCGTCGTGCAGTTCTGCGCGAAGGCGTCGAAACCGGCCTCGAACCCGGCGGCCCGCGCCTCGGCGTCGGCGATCAGGTCGGCGTCGGGGTCGACGGCGGCATCCAGCACCATGGCGCGGACGCGGTCGGGGAAGAGCTCGGCGTAGGTGGAGCCCAGGGTCGTGCCGTAGGAGTACCCGAGGTAGTTCAGCTGCTCCTCGCCGAGGGCCTCGCGGATCAGGTCCATGTCGCGGGCGGTGGCGACGGTGTTGAACGCGCCCAGCGCCTCGGGGGACTCGTAGCGCTCGGCGCAGACCTCGGCCACCTCGCGGGCCAGGCCGAACACGTCGTCCAGCTGCTCGGCGCTCGTCGGCTGGGGCTCCGAGGCGACCAGCCGGTCCTTGGTCTCGTCGGGGATGCACTCGACGGGGGAGGACAGCGCCACCCCGCGCGGGTCGAAGCCGACGATGTCGAACCTGCGCAGCACGTCCTCGGGGAGGGTCAGCGCCAGCCCGATCGCGGCGTCCACGCCGGAGCCGCCCGGACCACCGGGATTGATCAGCAGGGAGCCGATGCGGTCGGTCTGCCCGGGGTGCACGGCGCGCACGAGGGTCAGCGGCAGGCGCTCGCCGCCGGCCTCGTCGTAGCTGATCGGCACCTCGACCTGCCCGCACTCGAAGGACAGCCCGCGCTCGCTGCCGGGCCGGCCGGCGACCAGCGGCTGCAGCGGCTCGTTGCAGTCGGTCCACGCGATGGGCTCGGCGGTGGGCTCGGCGGGGGCGGTGCTCGTCGACGGCGCGGTCTCCTGGTCGGAGCCCTCGTCGGAGGTGCACCCGGCCGCCAGGAGGGTCAGCAGGGCGAGCAGGCTGGGGACGACGGCACGCCGGCCGCGGTGCAGACGCATGATCACGAGCCTAGGAGGCCTCCGGCGGCCGTGCAGGCGATCATGCGCGGTGGAGACCATGATCACCCGGTCAGGGGGTCTCCAGCACCTCGGCCAGGTCGTAGCGCACCGGCACCTCGAGCTGGTCGTACGTGCAGCTGAGCGGCTCGCGGTCGGGCCGCCACCGCAGGAAGTGCCCGGTGTGACGAAGTCGTCGGCCCTCGAGCTGGTCGTACTTGATCTCCACGACCAGCTCCGGGCGCAGCGGCACCCAGGACAGATCCTTCTTCGCGTTCCACCGGCTGACCGCTCCCGGCATCCGGTTCTCACCGTTCTCCTGCACCTGCGCGTTGGCCCAGTCCTGCCACGGGTGCCCGTCCAGCGCCTCGGCCCGGTACGGCGCCAGCTCCTCGACCAGCTCGGCCCGCCGCTTCATCGGGAAGGAGGCCGCGACGCCGATGTGCTGGAGGACGCCGTCGTCGTACAGGCCCAGCAGCAGCGACCCGACGATCGGGCCGCTCTTGTGCCAGCGGAACCCGGCGACCACGCAGTCGGCGGTGCGCACGTGCTTGACCTTGGTCATCACCCGCTGGTCCGGGCCGTAGGGCAGGTCGGCCTGCTTGGCGACGACGCCGTCGAGACCCGCGCCCTCGAACGTGTCGAACCAGCGCTGCGCGGTGCCGGCGTCCTCGGTGATCCCGGTGAGGTAGACCGGCGGGCGGGTGCCGGCCAGCGCCGTCTGCAGCCGCTGCCGTCGTTCGGCGAAGGGCCGGTCCAGCAGTGATTCGTCCCCGAGCGCGAGCAGGTCGAAGGCGACGAAGGACGCCGGCGTCTGCTCGGCCAGCAGCCGGACGCGGGACTCGGCGGGGTGGATGCGCTGCAGCAGCGCCTCGAAGTGCAGGCGGTCGCCGGCGGGCACGACGATCTCCCCGTCCACCACGCAGCGCTCGGGCAGGTGCGCCTTGACCGCCTCGACCACCTCGGGGAAGTAGCGGGTGAGCGGGCGCTCGTTGCGGCTGCCCAGCTCCACCTCGTCGCCGTCCCGGAAGACGATGCAGCGGAAGCCGTCCCACTTGGGCTCGTAGAACAGTCCCTCGCCGACGGGGAGCTTCGTCGCGGCCTTGGCCAGCATCGGCTTGACCGGCGGGTTCAGCGGCAGGTCCATGCCGGTCAGTCAAGCAGCCGACCATGGTCGGCGCCGCCCTGCGCGGTCAGCGCCAGGCGAAGACCGGCTGCTCGTAGTGGGCCACCCGCTGCACGTCCCCGCGGCAGGCGATGCGGATGAACTGGTGGACGACGGCGGCGGTGGGGGCGTGCACGAACCCCTCCAGCAACGGCAGCTTGATGACCGGGCCGTCGGACTCGGGGATGGCCTCGAAGACCGGGTCGACGTCCAGGTCGGCCAGCGGGATCTCGAAGACGGCGGCCACCTCCGCGTCCGAGCCGGCGAAGCTCTCGACCGGACCGGCCCAGCAGACCACCGGCGTCATCACGTAGCCCGAGCGCGTCACGTAGTCGTCGAGCAGGCCGAGCACGGCGGACGGTCCGAGGTCGAGCCCGATCTCCTCGTGCAGCTCGCGCAGCGCCCCCTCCACCGGACCCTCACCCGGGTCGAGGCGTCCGCCGGGCAGCGCCCACTGGCCGGCGTGCGCGCGCAGTCGCGCGGCGCGGCGGGTGATGACGAGGGTGGGGACGCCGTGCTGCGCGGTCACGCAGAGCGCGACGGCGGCCTGCTTCAGGTCGGGCCGGTCGGCCGGAACCCGCGGAAAGCCGACGAGCCGCCCCTCGACGGTGTCCCGGTCCAGCGCTGCCGGCACGCCCACGGTGGTTCCTCCTCGTCCCGGACGTCCGGGATCGGACGACTCATACCTTCTGTACCGGAAGTTCCGGACCTTCTGCACAGAAAGTCCAGGCGCTCGACCGACTAGGGGGCGGCGGCTGTCACGCCGTAGCGGGTGAACAGCACGCCGTCGTCCTCCAGCACCTGGCGCAGCTCCAGCGCGACCGGCGCCGGGAGGGCGTCGGGCAGCAGCCGGTGCGTCGCACCGACCAGCGCGGAGGCGATCGTGAGGTCGAGTTCGTCGACGACCCCGGCGGTCAGCGCCGCGCGCAGCAGCTGCGGGCCACCCTCGCACGTCACCTGCTCCAGGCCGCGTTCGGCCAGCGCCGCCACGGCGGCGGTCAGGTCGACGTCGTCGTCGCCGCACACCAGGACGGTCGCTCCGGCCGCGGCCAGGGCCGCGCGACGGTCGGCGTCCGCGGCCGCGCAGGTGACGACCAGGGTGGATCCGGCCGTGGCCAGGTCAGATGCCGGATCCAGCGAAGCCCGGCGGGTGACGACGGCGATCGGCAGCTCCGCCGGCCGGCCCAGGGTGTCGCGCAGCCGGCCGACGGGGGAGTCGGGCCGGACCGGCCGGTACCCCTCGACGGTCGCGGTGCCGGCGCCGACCAGCACGACGTCGGCGAGGGCCCGCAGCACCCGGAACACCCGCTTGTCCCCGGGGGAGCCCAGGCCGGCGCTGCGCCCGTCGACGCTCACCGCACCGTCCAGCGAGGCGACGAAGTCCATCCGCAGCGACCGGCCGGCAGGGAGCCGGTAGGCCTCCGCCAGCGCCGCGTCGTCCAGGTCGCCCTCGTCCGGTCCGGGGGAGGGCAGCAGGCGGCGCATCGTCAGCGGGTGCTGAGCACGGCCGCGCTCTCCGGCGGCACGGTGACGGTGCTCCGGTCCAGCGTGGGCAGCTCGGCGGTGGCGAAGAGCACCTCGTCGGCGGGCCGGTCCAGGTCGATCTCCCGCGGCTCGTCGGACAGGTTGACCACCACCCGCAGCTCCCCGCGGTGGATGACCAGCCAGCGGTCGGCGTCGTCCCAGTCGACCTCGACCCCGGCCAGGTCGGGGTCGAGGAGGTCGGGGTGCGCCCGGCGCAGCGCCAGCAGCGACCGGTGGACGGCGAGCAGCCGCTCGTGCGGCTCCTGCGAGAGCTCGGACCAGTCGAGCTTGGACCGGGTGAAGGTCTCCGGGTCCTGCGGGTCGGGCACGACGTCGGCGTCCCACCCGTGCTCGGCGAACTCGCCGATCCGGCCCTCGGCGGTGGCCCGGCCCAGCTCCGGCTCGGGGTGGCTGGTGAAGAACTGCCACGGGGTGGTCGCGCCCCACTCCTCGCCCATGAACAGCATCGGGGTGAACGGGCTGGTGAGCACCACGGTGGCGCCGATGGCGAGCTGCGCGGGAGAGAGGGTGGCCGAGATGCGGTCACCGACGGCGCGGTTGCCGATCTGGTCGTGGTCCTGCAGGTAGGCGAGGAACTTCCAGCCGGGGAGCGTGGCGGTGTCCACCGGGCGGCCGTGGTGGCGGCGCCGGAAGCTGGACCAGGCGCCGTCGTGGAAGAAGGCGCCGGTGAGCACCTTCGCCAGCCCGCTGATCCCCGCCTCGGCGAAATCGGAGTAGTAGCCCTGGCCCTCGCCGGTCAGCGTGGCGTGCAGCGAGTGGTGGAAGTCGTCGCTCCACTGCGCGGTCAGACCGATGCCGCCGGCGACCCGCGGGGTGACCATGCGGGGGTCGTTCAGGTCGCTCTCGGCGATGAGGGTGAGCGGCCGGCCGACGGCGACCGACAGCTTGTCCACCTCCTGCGCCATCTCCTCGAGCACGTGGGTGGCCCGCTCGTCGACCAGCGCGTGCACGGCGTCCAGGCGCAGCCCGTCGACGTGCATGTCGCGCAGCCACATGAGGGCGTTGTCGATGACGTAGCGGCGGACCTCGTCGGAGTCCGGGCCGTCCAGGTTGATCGAGTTGCCCCAGGTGTTGGCCCCCTCGGCGAACACGGGGAAGAACTCGGGCAGGTAGTTCCCCGACGGGCCCAGGTGGTTGTAGACGACGTCCTGGATCACGCCCAGACCCTGCTGGTGGCAGGCGTCGACGAACCGCTGGTAGGCCGCCGGGCCGCCGTACTCCTCCTGCACCGCGTACCAGAGGACGCCGTCGTAGCCCCAGTTGTGCGTGCCGTTGAACCCGTTGACGGGCAGCAGCTCGACGAAGTCGACGCCCAGGCGGACCAGGTGCCCGAGCCGGCCGATCGCCGCGTCGAGGGTGCCCTCCGGGGTGAACGTGCCGACGTGCAGCTCGTAGACGACGCCGCCGGCCAGCGGGCGCCCGGTCCAGGTGGCGTCGCCCCACTCGTAGGAGCCCGGCTCGTAGCGACGGGAGAGGCCGTGCACGCCGTGGGGCTGCCGCCGCGACCGCGGGTCGGGTCGCGGCGTCCCGTTGTCGCCGAGCAGGTAGCCGTAATCGGCGTCGGGCTCCGCCTCGACCTCGGCGCGCCACCACGCGTCGTCGTCGCGGGTCATCTCGTGGACGGTGCCGTCGACCTGGACGCGCACCCGCTCCGGCAGCGGTGCCCAGACGGCGAACTCGACGGGTGCGGGCATGCGGGGGCCTCCGGGGCGGTACGAGGGTGGGGGAGCGGCGCGTCGATCATGCCCGGACCGCGGCGGGTCAACCGCCGGCCGTGGTCAGAGGTCGACGGCGACCGTGCAGTACCCGACGTCGAGGGAGTCGGCCGCCACCAGGTCGGGGTGGGCCCGATGCCAGGCGCCCGAGCGGACGTCGGACTCCAGCCGCCCCAGCCCCTCGCGGACCGCCGCCTCGTCGGTCGTCGCGAACACCGACATGCCCGCGCGGACCTCCGGGTCCAGATAGGCCTCGGGACGACGCCAGAAGGCGGCAGCGAACCCGTCGACGCAGTCGTGCGGCACGGGGACCGACCGGACCTCGGTGTGGGCGCCCAGCAGGCGGGTGAGCTCCTGGGTCCGCACGGCCAGGCGCGCATCGGTCTCGGCGGCCGCCGGGAGGTAGTCCCGCAGCAGCCAGAAGTCGGCCACCCGCTCCGGCCACCACGTGAAGAAGACCGCGCGCCGCTGTGCGACCCGCCGCATCTCGGCCACGCCTGCGGCCACGTCGGTCCAGTGGTGCACGGTGAGCACGGCGAGCGCCGCGTCGACGGCGCCGTCGGCCAGCGGCAGCGCCTCGGCCACCGCTTCCACGGCCGGGGCTGCCCCGGCGGGGCGCTGGTCGAGCATCACGCGGCTCGGCTCGACGGCGAGCACCGTCTGCGGCGGTTCGTAGGCGCCCGCTCCGGCGCCGATGTTCACGACGCTGTCGACGTCCCCGAGCGCATCCCGGATGGCGGCCGCGATGCGCGGATCGGCCTGCCGGGTCCGCCGGTACGAGCGACCGATCCGGTCGTAGAGCGCCATCCGCGGAGTATGCCGGGCAGCACCCGGTCGGCCCCCGGCCGCGGGGACCGGACCGTCAGGGCACGACGTCGATGACGACGTTGCCGACCTTCTGGCCGGAGTCCACGTACCGGTACGCCTCGACGATGCGGTCGAGGGGAAAGTGCCGGTCGACCAGCGGGCGCAGCCGGCCGTCGGCCAGCAGGTCGGCGAAGTGCCGGATCATCGCCTGGTCGTGCAGGGGGAAGGGGAACCGGACCCGGCGGCCAGGGGACAGCGGTGACAGCAGCGACAGCGGGATGTTCTGCCCCTTCGGTCCGAGCTCGGAGGAGGTGTAGACGCCCCGTTCGGTGAGCCGGTGGCGGTACCGGCCGAACGAGCTCTTCCCCACCGCGTCGAAGACGGCGTCGTAGAGGGTGCCGTCGTCGGGCACGTCGTCCGCCGCCGCCTCGACCACGCGGTCCGCGCCCAGGCCGGCCACCCGGTCGAGGGCGCCGCGCGTGGCGGCGGTGACCGTGACGCCGCCGGCCTTCAGGAGCTGGACGGCGGCCGAACCGATGCCGCCGCTCGCGCCGAGGACCAGCACGTGGTGTCCCGGTCGTGTCCTGGCCACGCGGGCCATCGCCAGGGCGTAGTGCGGCCCCTCGGTCGCCGCGGCGGCCTCCGTGAAGCCGATCCCTGGGGGAACGACCGCGACCGATCCGCGCTCGGGCACGGTGAGGTGCTCGGCGTGTGCACCGAAGCGGCCCTCGACGTAGCCGAACACGCGGTCGCCGGTGGCGAACGCCGTGACCGCGGTGCCGACCCGTTCCACCACTCCGGCGAACTCCGTCCCCAGGACCGCGGTGCGCGGAGCGGGGAACCCGGTGCCGGCACGGATCACGAACGGGGTGCCGGCCCGGTAGGCGCAGTCGGTGCGGTTCACCGTCGTCGCGTGCACCCGGACGAGCAGCTCCCCGGGACCCGGCTCCGGCCTCGGCACCTCGCCGACGTGGACGACGTCGGGAGGTCCGTACCGGGTGCGTACCGCTGCCTTCACCTGCCGGAACCTATCGCCGCCCGCGCAGCCGAGGGGACGATCGGTGCCCGGCGGAGCCGTACGCCCCCAGATCGCCGATCTCGCCGCATAGCGGAGCTCTACGCCCCCAGATCGCCGATCTCGGCGCATGCCGAACTCAGACGAGGGTGACCGGGTCGCCGGTGCGCACCACGCCCTCGCCGGTGACGTCGGCGTAGACCCCCGCGCAGGCCCACGTCCCGAGCCCCGGGATCTCGCGGCGGTGGTGGCGGGCGACGGTGCGCAGCGTGCCGCGGTCCTCGGGCAGACCGCCCTGGGCGAGGGTCGTCATGACGCAGCGCATCGTCAGCATGCGGACGCCCGCACGGGCGGAGTCACCGAGGCAGACGCTCCGGCCGACCCAGTCGTCCTCGGCGAAGCCCGGCTCGGTGCCGCCGACGAGGACGTTGGGGCGGTACCGCAGGGCGTGGAAGTCGCTGCCGGTCCCGAGCTCGGTCAGCTGGTCGAGCGTCGCGCGGGTCAGCAGGTGGAGTGCGGCGAGGTCGAAGAAGGTGGCCGGCGGCGCCATCTGCCCGAGGTCGATGGCGCTGACCGGCTCGTCGCCCTCGAAGGAGTGCGTCGTCCCCTCGATGAACTCCGTCGGCGCCAGGCCCTCGATGGCCGGCCACTGCTCCTCGAACCTGCTGCCCGCCGGCACCTCGCTGGTCAGCCGCACCGGGCGGCCGAGCAGGTCGGACAGCGCGGCATCGGTGCCCGCGCCGTCGCTGGGCAGCTCCCTGCCGTCCGGCATGGTGATCAGCACCGGGGGGACGGCCGTACCGGGAACCGGCTCGCTGACGAAGCGGGCCGACAGGCCGAGCAGCGCGCCCCACTTGCGGGGGTGCTTGGCGCTGGCCACCGTGCCGTCGGCCGGGTCGACCAGGGCGTAGGACCGGTCGCCGAGCACGCCCCGGCCGGTGAGCGAGGCGCGCTCCACCCGCTCGCCGAGCATGGACTTCACCGGGAACCGGTAGAGCGCGTCGATGTGCATGCCGCATCCCACCATGACCGACCCACGAGATCTGCACACTCGGGACTTCCGACGTCGCGAAGGCCCCGAGTGTGCAGATCTCGGTGACTACGCGCGGACGAGCAGGGCCACCGGCAGCCGGGTGAGCAGGACGTCGGCGGCGATACCGGCGACGTCGGACACGAAGCGCTCCCCGGTGAGCAGGTCCCGCCAGGCGCCGTTGGGCAGCTGCAGCGCTGTGTCGCCCCATCCGCTCTCCGCTAGCCGCGCAGGCAGCCGGGTCGCGACCACGACGACGCCGTCGGAGTCGGCACTGCCCCGGTCGAAGGCGATCACGGAGTCGGCGGCCGACCCGGTCACCTCGATCGGGGCGTAGCCGGTGAACAGCTCCGGGCTGTCCCGCCGCGACCGCAGCACCCGCGACGTCACCAGCAGCTTCGCCGCGCCGGTCCCGTCGACGTCCGGTACCGTGCCGCCGTCGAGGTCGGCCAGCAACCGGCGCCGCAGCGCGTAGTCGACCGGCCGCCGGTTGTCCGGGTCGACGAGGGAGAAGTCGTACAGCTCGGTGCCCTGGTAGACGTCGGGGACGCCGGGCATCGTCAGTTGCAGCAGCTTCTGCGCCAGTGAGTTCGACCAGCCCAGCGGCGCGATCCGGGCCACGAAGGCCTCGATCTCCGCCGTCGTCGCAGGGTCGTCGAAGGCGGCGTCGACCACCGCGTGCAACTGCTCCTCGAACTCCTGCGACGGGTCGGTCCAGGTGGTCGAGGTGCCGGCCTCGCGGGCGGCCTTCTCCACGTAGGCGTGCGCCCGCTCGCGGGACAGCGGCCAGGCGCCGATCAGGTTCTGCCACACGAGGTGGGCCAGCGACCGGTCGGCCAGCGGGTGGCGGGCCAGCCAGCCGCGGACGAGCTGCGACCACTCCGAGGGCAGCTCGGCCAGCACGGCCAGGCGGGCCCGCACGTCCTCGCTGCGCTTGGTGTCGTGCGTGGACAGCGTGGTCATCGCCTGGGGCTTGACCGCGAGCCGGTGCAGCTGCGCGGCGTGGAAGTCCTCGACCGTGCCGCCGAGGTGCGCGGGGTCACCGCCCACCTCGTTGAGCGCCACGAAACGCGACCAGCGGTAGTAGGCGCTGTCCTCGACGCCCTTGGCCATGACCGGTCCGCTGGTCTGCTCGAACCGGGTCGCCGCCTCCGAGCCGGCGGACAGCACCGAGTGCACGGCGTCGACGGCGTGGACCAGGTCGGGCCGGCGGGTGCGCACGGCGCCCACGGCGGCGTCGAGGTGTTCGCGCCCGTCGGGCAGGTAGCTGCGGTAGACCGCGAAGGTGGCCAGGAGCTCGGCCAGCGCCTCGGTCTGCTGGGCGACGTCGACGCCCGGCAGCGGCCCGATCACGCGGACCAGCCGGGCCACCTCCGAGCCGAGCATGCCGTCGGTGACCTCGCGCTTGCACAGCCGTACGAGCTCCGCGTAGTCGACCGCGCGGCCGGCCAGCTCGGTGTCCAGCGCGGTCAGCGCCGGCTCCCCGGCCGGGTCGACGAGCACCCGGTCGACCTCGGTGAGCGCGTCGTATCCCGTCGTCCCCGCCGTCGCCCAGCCCTCGGGCAGCTCCTCGCCGGGCTCGAGGATCTTCTCGACCACGGTCCAGCGGTTCTCCGACGCCTCGGCGAGCCGGGCCAGGTAGCCCTTCGGGTCGGCGAGCCCGTCCGGGTGGTCGATCCGCAGCCCGTCGACCGAGCCGTCGCGGACCAGCTGCAGGACGAGGTCGTGGGTGGCGTCGAAGACCGCCGGGTCCTCCACCCGCAGGCCGGCGAGGGTGTTGATCGCGAAGAACCGCCGGTAGTTGAGGTCGGAGTCGGCGCGGCGCCAGTCGACCAGCTCGTAGTGCTGGCGGGCGTGCACCTCCTGCGGGCTGCCCTGCGCCGTGCCGGGCGCGATCGGGAAGCGGTTGTCGTAGTAGCGGAGCTCGCCGTCCACCACCTCCAGCTTCTCGACGTCGCCGGCGGAGCCCAGCACCGGGATGCGGACCCTGCCCCCGCCGAACTCCCAGTCGATGTCGAAGGCGCCCGCGTGCGCGCTCCGCTGCCCGTGCTGCAGCACGTCCCACCACCACGGCGCGGCCGAGGGCTCGTCGACGCCCATGTGGTTGGGCACGAGGTCCAGCACCAGGCCGAGGCCGTGCTCGTGCAGCGCCGCGACGAACCGGTCGAACCCGGCCCGTCCACCGCGCGCCTCGTCGATGTGGGCGTGGTCGACGGTGTCGTAGCCGTGGGTGCTGCCCTCGGCCGAGCGCAGCAGCGGCGAGCTGTACGCGTGGGTGACGCCGAGGTCGGCCAGGTAGTCCGCGACCCCGGCGGCGTCGTCCAGACCGAAACCGGCGTGCACCTGGAGCCGGTAGGTCGAGGCGGGGACCCCTCGGCGACGCTCGCCCTCCGGCTGGGCCGGCTCGGTCATTCCGCGGGCCCGGTGAGGACGACGATCGAGCGTCCCTGGACGGTCACCGTGTCGCCAGGCTTGATCTCGACGGGCTCGACCTCGTGCATCTCCGCGGTGTCCAGCACTGTCGTCCACGCACGGGAGTAGTCGTCGCTGGGCAGCGTGTACTCGATCGCCTCGGCGGAGGCGTTGAACGCCAGGTAGAAGTGGTCGTCCTTGACGTATTCCCCGCGCTCGTCGGTCTCGCGGATGCCGACGCCGTTGAGATAGACCGCCATCGACTTGGCGTAGGCGGCGTCCCAGTCCTCGTCGGCCATCTCCTCCCCGGCCGGGGTCAGCCAGGCGATGTCGGGGACCGGGTCGCCGAGGCCCCGGCGGACCGGCCGGCCGTGGAAGAACCGGCGCCGGCGGAACGTGGGGTGGTCGCAGCGCAGCTGGGTGACCTTCTTGGTGAACTCGAGCAGGCCCTCGTCGACGTTCTCCCAGTCGATCCAGGTGAGCTCGGAGTCCTGGCAGTAGCCGTTGTTGTTGCCGCCCTGCGAGCGCCCCAGCTCGTCCCCGTGCAGCAGCATCGGCACGCCCTGGCTGAGCATGATCGTGGCGATGAAGTTGCGCCGCTGCTGGGCGCGCAGCTGCAGGACCTCGGGGTCGTCGGTCTCGCCCTCGACGCCGTGGTTCCAGCTGCGGTTGTGGCTCTCGCCGTCGTTGTTGCCCTCGCCGTTGGCCTCGTTGTGCTTCTCGTTGTAGGAGACGAGGTCGTTGAGGGTGAAGCCGTCGTGCGCGGTGACAAAGTTGATGCTGGCCATCGGCCGGCGGCCCGAGTGCTGGTACAGGTCCGAGGAGCCGGAGATGCGGTCGGCGAACTCGCCGATGGTGCCGCCCTCGCCGCGCCAGAAGTCGCGGACGGTGTCGCGGTACTTGCCGTTCCACTCGGTCCACAGCGCGGGGAAGTTGCCGACCTGGTAGCCGCCCTCGCCGACGTCCCAGGGCTCGGCGATCAGCTTGACCTGGCTGACGACGGGGTCCTGGTGCACGAGGTCGAAGAAGGTGGCCAGCCGATCGACGGCGTGCAGCTCGCGGGCCAGCGCGGAGGCGAGGTCGAAGCGGAAGCCGTCGACGTGCATCTCGGTGACCCAGTAGCGCAGCGAGTCCATGATCAGCTGGAGCGACTGCGGGGTCCGGACGTTGAGCGTGTTCCCGGTGCCGGTGTAGTCCATGTAGTGCTGCTCGTCGCCCTCGACGAGCTTGTAGTACGCCTGGTTGTCGATGCCCTTGAACGACAGCGTGGGGCCCAGGTGGTTGCCCTCGGCGGTGTGGTTGTAGACGACGTCGAGGATCACCTCGATGCCCGCCTCGTGCAGGGCCCGGACCATGCCCTTGAACTCCTGCACCTGCTGGCCCGCCGTGGTGTCGCTGGCGTACTCGTCGTGCGGCGCGAAGAAGCCGATCGAGTTGTAGCCCCAGTAGTTGCGCAGGCCCTTCTGCTGCAGGGTGTCGTCCTGCACGAACCGGTGCACCGGAAGCAGCTCGAGGGCGGTGATGCCCAGGTCGGTGAGGTGCTCGATCGTCGCGGGGTGGGCGATGCCGGCGTACGTGCCGCGCAGCTCCTCGGGGATCCGCGGGTTGGTCATCGTCAGGCCCTTGACGTGGGCCTCGTAGATGACGGTCTTGTTGTACGGCGTCTTCGGCGGGCGGTCGACGCCCCAGTCGAAGTACGGGTTGACGACGACGGACTTCGGCATGTGCGGGGCCGAGTCCTCGTCGTTGCGCTCCTTGGTCTCGAAGTCGTAGCCGAAGCAGGAGGGGTGCCACGCCACCTGGCCGTCGATGGCCTTCGCGTAGGGGTCGAGGAGCAGCTTGCTGGGGTTGCAGCGCAGGCCCTGCTCGGGGTCGTAGGGCCCGTGCACGCGGAAGCCGTACTTCTGCCCGGCGTGGACGCCGGGCAGGAAGGCGTGCCAGACGTAGCCGTCCATCTCGGGGAGCCGGATGCGCTCCTCGTTGCCCTCGTCGTCGAAGAGGCAGAGCTCGACCTTGTCGGCCACCTCGCTGAAGATCGCGAAGTTCGTGCCGGTGCCGTCGTACGTGGCCCCGAGGGGGTAGGCACTGCCGGGCCATACCTGGGTCATGAACTGGTTCCTCCTGCTGCTTGCCCCGCACAGGGGGCTGGACCTCTCTCCATGGGGCAGGAGGAGGCCGGGACGGGGCGACCGTACGGCGGTGCCCCCGGAAGTGCCCGTGCACACCTGGGAACGGTGTGACCCTGGCGGCTGTCCGGAAGGCACGACGGCGCCCCCGCGGTCGAACCGCGGGGGCGCCGTGCGCGGAGCGGCGGACCGACCTCGCCCGGAGGATCCGGGTGGCGCTGGCCCGGGGACGCCCCTGCGAGGGAGGACGCTAGGACGACGGCGCCGGCTGCCGCAAGTACGTGCGACGGGTCCGTTTCGTCCGGTTCGGACGGGGCTCCCGCCGGCCCGCGCGCGAGGTCCCGGCTCCGCGACCCGCCGTCCTGTCGTACCCTCGTCGTACCGTCGTCCCCGTGCGCACGACCACCGACCTCAGGCCCACGCAGGGCCGCTTCCGCGTCGTCAGCGAGTTCCAGCCCGCGGGCGACCAGCCGGCCGCCATCGCCGCCCTCGCCGAGCGGGTGAACGCCGGTGCGGCGGACACGGTGCTCCTCGGGGCCACCGGTACCGGCAAGTCGGCGACGACCGCCTGGCTCATCGAGCAGGTGCAGCGCCCCACGCTGGTGATGGCCCCGAACAAGACCCTCGCGGCCCAGCTGGCCAACGAGTTCAAGGAACTGCTGCCCGACGCCGCGGTCGAGTACTTCGTCTCCTACTACGACTACTACCAGCCCGAGGCGTACGTCCCCCAGACGGACACCTACATCGAGAAGGACTCCTCGATCAACGAGGAGGTCGAGCGGCTCCGGCACTCGGCGACGAACAGCCTGCTCACCCGGCGCGACGTCGTGGTGGTCTCCACCGTCTCCTGCATCTACGGCCTGGGCACGCCCCAGGAGTACGTCGAGCGCGCCCTGAAGATCAAGCTGGGGGAGGAGCGCGACCGCGACGAGCTGCTGCGCACCCTGGTCACCGAGCAGTACACCCGCAACGACCTCTCCTTCACCCGCGGCACCTTCCGGGTGCGGGGGGACACGATCGAGGTCTTCCCCGTGTACGAGGAGCTCGCCGTCCGCATCGAGATGTTCGGCGACGAGGTGGAGCGGCTCTACTACCTGCACCCGCTGACCGGCGAGGTCGTCCGGGAGGTCGAGGAGCTGTTCGTCTTCCCGGCCAGCCACTACGTCGCCGGGCCGGAGCGCATGGAGCGGGCGATCGGCAGCATCGAGGCCGAGCTCGAGGGGCGGCTGGCCGAGCTCGAGAAGCAGGGCAAGCTGCTGGAGGCCCAGCGGCTGCGCATGCGCACCACGTACGACATCGAGATGATGCGTCAGGTCGGCTTCTGCTCCGGCATCGAGAACTACTCGAGGCACATCGACGGCCGGGCACCCGGCAGCGCCGGCGCGTGTCTCATCGACTACTTCCCGGACGACTTCCTGCTCGTCGTGGACGAGTCGCACGTGACCGTGCCGCAGATCGGCGGCATGTACGAGGGCGACATGAGCCGCAAGCGCACGCTCGTGGACCACGGCTTCCGCCTCCCCTCGGCGATGGACAACCGCCCGCTCAAGTGGGAGGAGTTCACCGACCGGATCAAGCAGTCGGTCTACCTCTCGGCGACGCCCGGGGACTACGAGCTCGGCAAGGTGCAGGGCGACGTCGTGGAGCAGGTCATCCGGCCCACCGGCCTGATCGACCCCGAGGTCGTCGTCAAGCCGACCAAGGGCCAGATCGACGACCTGGTGCACGAGATCCGCGTCCGCACCGAGAAGGACGAGCGCATCCTGGTCACCACGCTGACCAAGAAGATGTCCGAGGACCTCACCGACTACCTGCTCGAACTCGGCATCAAGGTGCGGTACCTGCACTCCGAGGTCGACACCCTGCGCCGGGTCGAACTGCTGCGCGAGCTCCGGCAGGGCGAGTACGACGTCCTGGTGGGCATCAACCTGCTGCGCGAGGGGCTCGACCTGCCCGAGGTGTCCCTGGTGGCGATCCTCGACGCCGACAAGGAGGGCTTCCTCCGGTCCGGCAAGTCGCTCATCCAGACGATCGGCCGTGCGGCGCGCAACGTCTCCGGCCAGGTGCACATGTACGCCGACAAGATCACCCCGTCGATGGCGCAGGCCATCGACGAGACGAACCGGCGGCGCGAGAAGCAGATCGCCTACAACACCGCGCACGGGGTGGACCCGCAGCCGCTGCGCAAGAAGATCGTCGACATCCTCGACGGCATCTACAAGGCGGCCGAGGACGCGGAGGCCGCCACCGAGCTGCTGGGCGGTTCCGGGCGGCAGCAGTCGCGCGGCAAGTCCCCGGTGCCCGGTCTCTCCTCCAAGGGCAAGGCCAAGGCCGGGTCGATCGACGTGCAGGGCCTGCCCCGGGCCGAGCTGGCCGACATGATCCAGACCATGAACGAGCAGATGCTCTCGGCGGCCCGGGAGCTGCAGTTCGAGGTCGCGGCCCGGCTGCGCGACGAGCTGACCGAGCTCAAGAAGGAACTCCGCCAGTTCGACGCCGCGCACGCCTGACCGGGGAGCCCGTCCGCATGGTGAGCACGCCCGGTCCGGATCCGGTGGACGCGGCCGCAGGGGGCGGCCCCGGCGGGCCGCTCCGGTCGGCCGTCACCCACATCGACGCCACGACCGGCACGGTGCAACTGGGCGACCGCACGTGGCGGCACACCCGCGGCACGCTGCACGGCGTCGTCGACCCGCGCGAGCAGGTCGTCGGTCTGACCGGGCTCCCCACCGACGAGCACGGCCGGCACACCTACCGCGTGGAGTTCGAGGTCCTCGACCCCGGAGGCGCAGCCGATCTGGTGGTCGTCGACATGGAGAACCGGGGGCGCCCGGCGACGCTGCTCGCCCTGGAACAGCTGTCCCTCGCCACTGCCGACAGCACCCCGACCGGAGCCGTGTACCCGCCGGGCCGGGGTACGGGGTTCCTGGCCGAGCAGGACCTCGGCTACGCCCGCGTGCAGTGGGAGGCCGGCATCGCGGCCGGCGTACCGGCCTCCGCCCAGGGGGTGGGGGAGGTCGTCGTCCGTGACTTCGGCCGGCTGCTGACCGGCGCGGCGGACGACCCGGTTCCCGGCGCCGGCGCGGTGCCGCGGTTCGGCACCGCGATGCTCACCGGGATCAGTCAGAGCGCCTGGTTCGTGACCACGTTCGTCGCCGAGGGCTTCAACGTCGATCCGCGGTCGGGTGGCCGGGTCTACGCCGCCGCGCTGGCCGTCTCCGGCACCGGCAACTGGCTGGCGATCAACCAGTCGGCGGGGGAGCAGCAGCGCCCCTACCTGCTCGAGGACGGCGTGCCGCTGGTCTACGGGCAGATCCTCGGCCGCGGAGCCGCCGACCCGCTGTACGTCGACGTCGCCACCTACACCGACTACTACCGGCTGCGGGCGAGCGTGACCGCACACGCGGAGCGGGCCGACGGCGTCCACCGGTACGACTGGCCGGCTCCGCACGCCGGTCCCGGATACCCCGACGCACTGGTGTTCGGCGCGCTCGGCTGCAACGGCGGCATCGAGGTGCCGCGGAACCCGATCGCCTACGACCCCTACCTCCGCACGCTCGTCGCCCGCCTCGCCGGTGTCCTCCGGAGCCCCGACGCCGGCACCGCCGAGGGCGCTGACGCCGGTCTGCCCGCGTCCGCGGTGTTCGACCTCGTGCCCGCCGCGCCGGATGCCGACGTGAACGGTCTGCCCGGTGTGCCGCTGCTCGTGCCCGCGGTCGACGACGACACCGCGCAGCCCCGGGGCGGCGTGCGGTTCCCCGACGCCGTCGTCCCGCTGGGCCGGCCCGTGCCCGTCGCGCTGGGCCCGGTGGGCACCTCCTCGATCACCGACGTGTGCGGCAACTGGGGTGGCTGGCAGCCGTTCTCCGCGGCCGAGCTGGCCGAGCGGTACGGCGACGTCGAGGGCTACCTCACCCGGTACGCCGCGGCGGTCGACGAGCAGATCCATGCCGGGTACCTGCGTGACGCCGAGCGGCGAAGGATGCTGGCGCGAGCCCGCGCCGCCTACCTCGCAACCGGGGCCTGAGCCCGGACGGACCGGCGGTGAGATCTCCGGGGATGCGATCTACGCCACACCGGCCGGCACCGGGGAACCCGTCCGGGGAGCGGGGCGTTGGGGCACGAGACGGACAGGCTCGGTTGAGTGCTGTCCGCTGGAGGGGAGTATCCCCGCGTGGCGAGGTCGTCAATACGGGGTCCCATGACCCCCGGCCCGCCGGCCGGCACCACGGGTGGCGGTGGGAGAGACCTCCGGTACTGACGAATCGCCAGTCATCGGAGGAATTCCTTGGACGTCCCGTTCTGGGTGTGGGCAGTCACCGTCGGAGCGATCGTGGGCATGCTCGCCTTCGACTTCTTCGGTCACGTGCGCACCCCGCACGCACCCACCCTGCGCGAATCGGCCACCTGGTCGGCGATCTACGTCGCGCTCGCGATCATCTTCGGCATCCTGATCTGGGTCTCCTACGGCGCCCAGTTCGGCGGTGAGTACTTCGCCGGCTACATCACCGAGAAGAGCCTGTCGGTCGACAACCTCTTCGTCTTCGTCATCATCATGGCCAGCTTCGGGGTGCCACGGGAGCTGCAGCAGAAGGTGCTGCTCTTCGGCATCGCCTTCGCCCTGGCGCTGC
The DNA here is from genome assembly GCA_042090795.1 of Blastococcus sp. Taxonomy (GTDB): domain Bacteria; phylum Actinomycetota; class Actinomycetes; order Mycobacteriales; family Geodermatophilaceae; genus Blastococcus. Next base: position 49,157 of record JBELIQ010000015.1, read on the forward strand.
GGACCGTCTTCATCGCCGTGGGCGCCGCCGCGATCGCGAACTTCAGCTGGGTCTTCTACCTGTTCGGCGCCATCCTGATCTACACCGCCTGGGTGCAGGCGCGCAGCGGCGGGCACTCCGACGACGAGGACTACCAGGAGAACGGCATCATGCGGTTCGCCCGGAGGCGGCTGCGGACGACGGAGGAGTACCACTCCGACCGGCTCACGACGAAGCTGCAGGGCAAGCGCTACCTGACGCCGCTCGCGATCGCGCTCATCGCCATCGGCACCGCGGACATCATCTTCGCGGTCGACTCGATCCCGGCGATCTTCGGCCTCACGCAGGAGACCTACCTGGTCTTCGCGGCCAACGCCTTCTCCCTGCTGGGGCTGCGTCAGCTGTTCTTCCTCATCGACGGTCTGCTCGACCGGCTGGTGTACCTGGCCTACGGGCTGGCGGTCATCCTCGGCTTCATCGGGATCAAGCTGGTCATCCACGCCCTGCACACCAACGAGCTCCCGTTCCTCAACGGTGGCGAGCACATCACGCTGATCCCCGAGATCCCGACGTGGCTGTCGTTGACCGTCATCCTGGTCACGCTGGTCGTGACCACGGTGCTCAGCCTGGCGAAGAGCCGGCGCGACCGGGAGCAGCACGCCGCGACGCGCGTCGACGTCCCGGAGCCGCCGGTCGACCTCGCCGCCGAGGAACGGCCCGAGAATGCCGACCCCCAGGTCAGGCTGGACCGCCCGGACGGCGACCCCCTGGGGCGCGGTGTGGACGGGCACGGGGCCGACCGGACGGGCTCCCGCAGGGGGACGTCCTCGTGACCTCCTGAGCCGAGCCGGGGCGACGCGCCGCCGCCCCGGCTCGGTGGCGCGGGGCGTCGGACCGGGACGTAGAGTCTCGGCTCGTGGAGCTCCCCGTCTGGTTCGAGATCACGACGTTCGTGGGGCTGACCGTCCTGCTTCTGGCCGACCTCGCCATCGTCGCCCGCCGCCCCCACGAGCCCTCCATCAAGGAGGCCAGCCTCTGGGTGAGCTTCTACATCAGCCTCGCGCTGATCTTCGGGCTGCTGATGCTGGCGTTCACCAACGGCACCTACGCCACGGAGTTCTACGCGGGCTGGCTCACCGAGTACTCGCTCTCGGTCGACAACCTGTTCGTCTTCGTGATCATCATGGCCCGCTTCCAGGTGCCGCGGAAGTACCAGCAGGAAGCGCTGATGATCGGCATCATCATCGCGCTCGTCCTGCGCGGGATCTTCATCCTGCTCGGCGCCGTGGTCATCGAACGGTTCGTGTGGGTCTTCTACATCTTCGGCATCTTCCTGATCTACACGGCGTTCAACCTCGTCCGGCACCGCGACGACGACGAGGACTACGAGGAGAACGCCTTCATCCGGCGGATGCGCAAGGTGCTGCCGATCACCCAGGAATACCACGGGGCCAAGGTCCGGGTGACCGAGAACGGCAAGAAGATGTGGACGCCGATGATCGTGGTCATCCTGGCGCTGGGGACGACCGACCTGATCTTCGCGCTGGACAGCATCCCGGCGATCTTCGGCCTCACCCGTGAACCCTTCATCGTGTTCACGGCCAACGTCTTCGCCCTCATGGGCCTGCGCCAGCTCTACTTCCTGCTCGGCGGCCTGCTCAAGCGGCTGGTGTACCTGTCCCTCGGGCTGGCGGTCATCCTGGCCTTCATCGGCGTCAAGCTGATCCTCGAGGCGGTGCACGAGAACCAGCTGCCCTTCGCGGGTGAGCGCGAGCCGATCGACGCCATCCCCGAGATCCCGATCTGGCTGTCGCTGTCGATCATCCTCGGCGTGCTGGTCATCGCGACCGTGGCCAGCCTGCTGAAGACCCGCGGCCAGATCGCCGTCCCCGGCCCTCCCGACGTCGACACCGAGACGGCGCAGTCCGTCGCCACGGGCGGGCCCGCGGCGGCCGCGAAGGCCGAGGCCCGGATCGCCGACGAGCCGGACGAGGAGTCCGTCCGCCGCTGAGGCGGCGGAACAGACTCCGTCGCCCGCCGGTTGGCCGATGGTCGTGGGGGACCGGACTGACGCGAGCCGCGTCGCGCTGCTCGTCGGCCTGCTGTTCGGCCTGGCGGGGATGGGCAGCGCGGCCGTCGCCGTCACCCTCCCGGCGATCGCGGCCGACCTCGACCTCACCACCGGCGGCGTCTCCGGGGTCATCAGCCTCTACGCGCTGATGCTGGCGGTGGCCACCGCCGTCTACGGCCGGGCCGCCGATCTGGCCGGCATCCGCCTGCCGCTCCTGGTGGGCGTCGGGCTGATGGCCGGCAGCGCCGTCCTCGGCTGCCTGGCGCCCAGCATCGAGGTGCTGCTGGCTGCCCGTGTGCTGCAGGGCACGGGCGCGGCCGCGGTGCCGGTCCTCGGCATGGCCATCGTCAGCGCGCGCTACGAGGGCGCCGTCCGGACCACCGCGCTGGGCCAGGTCGCCGGGACGGCGGCGGCCGTCAGCGCCCTGGGCCCGCTCGCCGGCGGGCTGGTGGCCGACCTGGCCGGCTGGCGCGCGGTCGTGGCGCTGCCGGCCCTGGGTCTCCTCGTCGTCCCCGCGCTGTGGCGGGCGCTGCCGACGCAGGGCACCGGCGCCCGGCTCGACCTGCTGGGCGCAGCACTCGTGGCCGGCACCGCGGCGGGGCTGGTGCTGCTGGTCCAGTCACCTGCGTCCGGCGTCGCGGTGGCGACCGCCGGGGCGCTGCTGCTGGGCCTCGGGATCCCTGCCGTCGCCGCCTGGGTCCACCGCCGGCCGGAGGGCTTCCTCCCGCGCCGGGTGGTCCGCGAGCCCGTCGTCGTCCGCAGCGCACTGGCGGCCTCGGCGGTGCCGGCGGCCTGGTTCGCGCTGCTGATCGCCGTCCCGGCCGTCCTGGCCGCGCGCGGCTGGACACCGCTGCAGGTGGGGCTCGCGCTGGTGCCCAGCGCCGTCACCGGTTTCCTCGCGCCGCGACTGGCCGGCCCGCTGCTCGCGCGCCTCGGCCCGGCCCGGTCGCTGGTCACCTCCGACGCCACCGCTGCGGTCGCCCTGGCGGTCGCCGCGCTCGGCGCGGCGCGCGGGTCCGCGGCGATCCTGGTGACGGCGGTGGTTCTCGTGACGCTCGCCTTCGGGCTGGGCCAGCCGGCTCTCATGGCCGCCGTGGGCGACGCCGTCCCGGCCGACGTCCGTGGCGTGGCGCTGGGCATCGCGACGCTGGTGTTCCTGGTCGGCGGCGGCGTGGGCTCCGCCGTCGTCGGGGGGATGGGAGAGGTCCTGGGCGTGGACCGCAGCCTGCTGCTGCTCGCGGCGCTGCCCCTGCTCGGCAGCCTGGCGCTGATCGGCACGATCCGCGCGGCGCGGGTCGCGTCCTGAGCCGCACCGGCCGGGAGGTCAGGTCTCCGGCCGCAGGGACTAGCGTCGAGGCTCATGCGCCCTGACGACCTCGCGCTCCTGCGCACGCCGGGCGTCCCCACCGTCTCGCCGGACGGGCGGATGGCGGTCGTCGCGGTGGAGCGGCTGGATCTGGAGGCCGACGAGTACCGCGGCCAGCTGTGGGCGGTGCCCACCGACGGCTCCGCGCCGGCCCGGCCGATCAGCGCGGGGCACCGGGACAGCGCCCCGGCGTTCTCGCCCGACGGCCGCTGGCTGGCCTACCTGGGCGCGGAGCGGGGCGGGAAGCCGCAGCTCTGGCTGCTGGCCACTGCCGGGGGCGAGCCCCGGAGGCTCACCGACCACCTGCTGGGCGCGGGGCCCCCGGTCTGGTCGCCGGACTCCCGGCGGCTCGCCTATGCCGCCCGCGTCCCCGAGCAGGGGCGGTACGGCACGGTCGAGGGAGTCGGGCCGGAGGCCGAGGCGCCCCGGCTGATCACCACGCTGCAGTACCGCGAGGACGGCGTCGGCTTCGTGGCCGACCGGCGGCGCCAGCTCTTCGTCGTCGACCTGCCGCCCGCCCGGCACGACGACGCGGCGGCCCTTCCCGAGCCGGTGCAGGTCACCTCCGGGGACGCCGACTGCGCGGACGTCGCGTGGCGCCCCGACGGCGGCGCGCTCGCGTTCGTCTCCGCCCGGCACCCGCGCGCCGACCGCGACCTGGTCCGCGACGTCCACGAGATCGGCGTCGACGGCAGCGGCCTGCGCCGGGTGACCGCCACCCGGGGTGGGTGCGCCGGTCCGGTGTACGGCCCGGACGGCACCCTGTTCGTCACCGCCGTCCCCGACCTGGGGCGGGAGGGCGTCGACTTCGTCGCCCGGCAGGCGGTGCCGTGCCGCGTGGACCCCGACGGCGGGCTGCACCCGCTGCTCGACCCGGAGCACGACCACCGCGGCGACGACACCCCCGGAACGGTGCTGGCCGACGACGCCGTCCTCGTCGGGATCCAACGGCGCGGCGCGGTCGAGCTGCTGCGCGTCCCGGTGGACGGCGCGGCGCCGGAGGTGCTCGTCGACGGCCGGTTCACCGTGCGCGGCGTCGCGGCCGGGGGCGGCGTCGTCGTCGCCACCGTGGCGCACGACCGCTCCGCCGGCGAGCTGATCGCGCTGATCGGGGGCGGACGCCGGTTGCTGACCGCGTTCGGCCGTCCGCTGGGTGCCACGGGACGGGTGCACCGGATGCGCGAGCGCACCGCGACCGCGCCCGACGGCTATCCGGTGCACGGCTGGGTGACCGCACCGGCCGACCCGGGCCCGCACCCGGTGCTGCTGATGATCCACGGCGGCCCGTTCGCCCAGTACGGCTGGACGCTGCTCGACGAGACCCAGGTGCTCGTGTCGGCCGGCTACGCCGTCGTGCAGTGCAACCCCCGCGGCTCGTCCGGCTACGGCGCGGCGCACGGGCGCGCCATCCGCGGTGCGCTGGGCACGGTGGACGCCGACGACGTGCTGGCCTTCCTCGACACGGTGCTCGCCGATCCGGCGCTGGACGCCGAGCGGGTCGGGATCCTGGGCGGCTCCTACGGCGGCTACCTGACCACCCTGCTGATCGGTCGCACGGGCCGGTTCGCCGCGGCGGTGAGCGAGCGGGCGTTCCTCGACCCGGTCAGCTTCGTCGGCTCGTCGGACATCGGCTGGGTCTTCCCGGACCAGTACGTGGGCACCGACCCCACCCGCATCGCCGCGCAGAGCGCCCTTGCCGGGGCCGGCGCCATCACCACGCCGACGCTGGTCGTCCACTCCGAGGAGGACTGGCGCTGCCCGGTCGAGCAGGGCGCCCGCCTCTACGTGGAGCTGAAGCGGCGCGGCGTCCCCTCGGAGCTGCTGCTCTTCCCCGGCGAGGGGCACGAGCTGTCGCGGTCGGGGCGGCCGAAGCACCGGCTGGCCCGCTTCGAGCACCTGCTGCGGTGGTGGGCGCGCTGGCTGCCGACGCCGTCGAACCCGGGCCCGGCGGAGGCCGAACTGGTGGAGTCCGAGGTGGTGGAGTCCGAGGTGGTGGAGGCCGAGGTGGTGGAGGCCGAGGTCGTGGAGTCCGAGCACCCGATCGAGGGGACGGTTCGCGCCGACGGATGACGTCGGCCAGGATGCCTGCCGGGGGAAGGAAGAAGGCGTCGGTGGAGTGCTCTGGTGGCAGCGCCGGCGCATGGGCAGTTTCCGGCGGATGGGCGAGTACGAGCGGGCGCTGAAGCGTGGCCGACTGCCCGACGACGCCGATCCCGCCGAGTGGGGCCCGCTGCTGCGGCGTGCCCAGCGGTTCCAGCGTGGGGCCCGCCCCCTCGCCGTGGGCGTCACCGCCCTCTCGGCGGTGGTCGTCGTCGCCTCGATGCTGTGGGTCGACCTGGGGTGGCGCATGGCGTCGGCCGCAGCGGCAGTCGGAGCCGTCGCGGTCGCCGTCGTGTGGGTCAGCAGCGGCCGGCAGTCGGCGCGGATCGACCGGCTCGCCGCGCAGTCACCGGCCGACCGCGACGAGCGGCTCGCACCTCGCTCAGCCGACGGGAGCTGACCCGCCGGGTACGTCGAGGGTCCGCACCACCCGGGCCGGGTTGCCGACGGCGACGACGTCCGCCGGGAGGTCCTTCGCGACCACGGCGCCCGCACCCACCACGGTGTTCGCGCCGATCGTGACGCCGGGGAGCACGATCGCGCCGCCACCGATCCAGACGTTGTCGCCGATGGTGATCGGCTGCGCGGCCTCCCACTTCTGCCGGCGCGGCTCGGGCTCCAGCGGGTGCGTCGGGGTCAGCAGCTGGACGTTGGGCCCGAACTGGACGTCGTCGCCGATGGTGATCCGGGCGACGTCCAGGGCCACGAGCCCGAAGTTGGCGAAGCAGCGCGCGCCGATGGTGATGTTGGTGCCGTAGTCGACGTGGAGCGGGGGGCGCAGCTCGGTTCCGTCGCCGATCGAGCCGAGGAGCTGCCCGAGCAGCTCGCGGCGCAGCGGCGCCTCGCGGACCGACGTCGCGTTGTAGGCCGCCATCAGGTCCAGCGCCCGGGCGCTCGCCTCGCCGAGCTCCGGGTCGTCCGCGAGGTAGGGGTCGCCGGCCTCCATCCGCTCGCGCATCGAGCGGGTGTCCTGCGCGTCGGCTCCACTGCTCATGCGGGTCAGGCTAGGCGGCGACCCACGACGGTCGCGGCCCCTCTACGGTGAGGCATGGCGCTCATCTATCCCGTCCTGGCGGATGCTCCCGACTCCGACGAGGAGGCGCTGCCGGACTTCGCCGAGCTCGCCGCCGACCTCTCCGACCAGTGGCTGGTCGAGGTGGCGGTGGGCGACGACGGCGACGAGGGCTGCTTCGGCCCGCTGACCGCGCGGGCCGCCTGGGACCTCGCGGTCGGCGTCGACCAGCGCCGCCCCGACTGGGACGTGTCGATCCTGCCGCTCTACCTGCCGGGCACGCCGGACGAGCTGGCCGCCGCCTTCGACGACGACGACGACGAGTCCGCCGCGCCGGCCTGATCAGCGCAGACCGGCCGGCGACGGAGCGCGGCTGCTCACCAGCCGCGGGCGCGCCACTCCGGGAGGTTCGGGCGCTCGGCGCCGAGCGTCGTGTCGCCGCCGTGGCCGGGGTAGACCCACGTCTCGTCGGGCAGCGTGCCGAAGAGCCGCTGCTCGACGTCGTCGATCAGGCTGGTGAACCGGGCGGCGTCCTGCTGGGTGTTGCCGACACCGCCGGGGAACAGGCTGTCGCCGGTGAACACGTGCGTGCCGCCACCACGCCAGACCAGCGCGATGCTGCCGGGCGTGTGCCCCCGGAGGTGCACGACCTCGAGCACCTGGTCACCGACGGCGACGGTGTCGCCGTGCTCGACCGGCCGCTCCACCGGCACGGGCAGGTCGGCGGCGTCGGCCGGGTGCGCGACGGTGACCGCGCCGGTGGCGGCGACGACGTCGGGGAGCGCCCGGTGGTGGTCCCAGTGCCCGTGGGTGGTGACGACGGTGCGCAGCGGGGCATCGCCCACCATCGCCAGCAGCGCCTCCGGCTCGGCCGCGGCGTCGACCAGCAGGGCCTCGCCGGTGGCCGTGCAGGTGAGCAGGTAGGCGTTGTTCGCCATCTCGCTGACCGCCAGCTTGCGGATCGTCAGCCCGGGCAGCTCACGGACGTCCGGGGCCCCACCGACCTCGACGTTCCCGGTGTACGAGCTCATCTCCGGCCTCCGTTCGAAAAGTGTCGGCGTGCGCCGTTACGGTCCAGGCATGGACGCTAGCGGAGGTCTCGGCCTGCCCCCGATCGTGCTGCGGGCCGGTGACGGGTCGGCGGGACGGCCGGTGCCCTGGGCGGGTGAACTCGACGGGATGCCGAGCGACCCCTCGCTCGTCGGCCTGCCGGCCGCGGAGATCGCCGCACGCGTGCGCACGGGCGAGATCACCGCGGTCGACGTCGTCCGCGCGCACCTCGACCACATCGAGGCCGTCGACGCCCGGGTCGGCGCCTTCCGCGTCGTCCGGCGGGATGCCGCGCTGGCCGAGGCCGCCGCCGTCGACGCCAGCCTGACCCGCTTCGCCCTCCCGCTGGCCGGGGTGCCGGTGGCCATCAAGGACAACATCGCCGTCGCGGGGGAGACCTGCACGGACGGCTCGCCGGCCCACCACGGCGGGCCCGAGCGCAAGGACCACCCGGTGGTGACCAGGCTGCGCAAGGCGGGCGCGGTGGTCGTCGGGATCACCCGTGCGCCCGAGCTGTGCCTCTACGCCGCCACCGACGGTCCGGGTGCGGTGAGCCGCAACCCCTGGGACACCGCGCTCTCCCCGGCCGGGAGCTCCGGCGGGAGCGCTGCGGCCGTCTCGTCGGGGTCGGTCCCCATCGCCCACGGCAACGACGGCATGGGGTCGCTGCGGCTGCCGGCCGCGGCGTGCGGCCTGGTCACGCTCAAGCCGGGCCGCGGCGTGGTCCCCGGTGGGATCGGTGCCGACGACTGGTCGGGCATGGCGGTCAACGGCGCGCTGGCCACCACGGTGGCCGACCTGGCGCTCGCGCACGCCGTCCTGGCGGGGGAGACGCCGGAGCCCCCCGCTGCACCGGGGCGGCCCCTCCGGATCGCCGTCACCACCCGCTCTCCCGTACCCGGCGTGGGCGCGGACGCGGCGACGCGGGCGGCGGTCGACGCCGTGGTGGCCGAGCTCGAGGCCGACGGGCACACCGTGGTGCGCCGCAACCCCCCGATCACCCCCGGAGCCGCGGCCGGCGCGCTGGTCCGCTGGATGGCCGGCGCCGAGGACGACGCGGCGTTCCTGGGCCTGGACCGCGCCGAGCTGCAGCCGCGCAGCCGCACCCATGCGCGGCTGGGCCGGCTCGTCCGCCGGCTGGGCCTGGTGCGGCCGCGCACCCAGGAGCGGTTCCGCGAGCGGATGGTCGAGTTCTTCGGGGACGTCGACGTGCTGCTCACCCCGGTGACCACCGGCCCGGCGCTGCCGGCGCGGCTCTGGCACGAGCGCTCCTTCCTGGCCAACATCACCGCCAACGCGCGCTGGGCGCCGTGGACCGCGGCGTGGAACCTGGCTGGTCTGCCCGCGGTCGTCCTCCCGGCCGCGAGCCGCCCCACCGGGCCACCGGTGGCCGTCCAGTTCGTCGGCCCCCCGGGCGCCGAGGGGCGTCTACTCTGGCTGGCCGGAGAGCTGGAACGCCGGCTCCCGTGGCGTCGCTACGCGCCTGTCTTCGACCCCACCGCGCCCGCGACCTCCGGGCCCTGAGAGCTCCCTCCGCGCACCGCGGACGCCGCGCAGCTCACAGTGCGCGGCGGACGACCACGGCGGGCGCGGGCGTTGCACCCAGCAGTTCGGCGGCGTCCCGATGCGGCCCCGCAGCACCAGCACCTGCGACATCCACCAGCGACCGACAGGGATCACATGGACCGGCTCGTCGTCCGCGGCGCCCGAGAGCACAACCTCAAGAACGTCGACCTCGACCTCCCCCGGGACGCGCTCATCGTCTTCACGGGCCTGTCGGGCTCCGGCAAGTCCAGCCTCGCCTTCGACACGATCTTCGCCGAGGGCCAGCGCCGGTACGTGGAGTCGCTGTCGGCCTACGCCCGCCAGTTCCTCGGCCAGATGGACAAGCCCGACGTCGACTTCATCGAGGGCCTGTCGCCGGCGGTGTCGATCGACCAGAAGTCGACCAACCGGAACCCGCGCTCCACCGTCGGCACGATCACCGAGGTCTACGACTACCTGCGCCTGCTCTACGCCCGCGCCGGCCAGCCGCACTGCCCCAACTGCGGCAAGCCGATCTCCCGGCAGACGCCGCAGCAGATCGTCGACCAGGTGCTCGCCATGCAGGAGGGCACCCGCTTCCAGGTGCTGGCCCCCGTCGTCCGGGCGCGCAAGGGCGAGTACGTCGACCTCTTCAGCTCCCTGCAGACGCAGGGCTTCTCGCGCGTCCGCGTCGACGGCACGGTGCACCCGCTGACCGAGCCGCCGAAGCTGAAGAAGCAGGAGAAGCACTCGATCGAGGTCATCGTCGACCGGCTCACCGTCAAGGAGAGCTCCAAGCGGCGGCTGACCGACTCGGTGGAGACCGCGCTCGGTCTGGCCGGCGGGCTCGTGGTCCTCGAGTTCGTCGACCTGCCCGACGACGACCCGGAGCGGGAGCGGACCTTCTCCGAGCACCTCGCCTGCGTGGACGACGGCCTGTCGTTCGAGGCGCTGGAGCCGCGCTCGTTCTCCTTCAACTCGCCGTTCGGCGCCTGCACGGAGTGCACCGGCATCGGCACACGCAAGGAGGTCGACCCCGAGCTCGTCGTCCCGGACCCGGAGAAGAGCCTGGGCCAGGGCGCGATCGCGCCGTGGTCGAGCTCCATGAGCAACGAGTACTTCACCCGGCTGCTCACCGGGCTGGGGCAGCAGATCGGCTTCTCCATGGACGAGCCGTGGGAGCGGCTGCCGGCGAAGGTGCAGAAGGCGATCCTGCACGGCTCGCCCGACCAGGTGCACGTGCGCTACAAGAACCGCTACGGGCGCGAGCGCAGCTACTACGCCGCTTTCGAGGGCGTGCTGCCCTTCCTGGAGCGGCGGCACGACGACACCGACAGCGAGTACATGCGGGACAAGTACGAGGGCTACATGCGCGACGTCCCGTGCCCCGTCTGCCACGGCACCCGGCTCAAGCCGGAGATCCTCGCCGTGAAGCTGAACGGCCGGTCGATCGCCGAGGTCACCAACCTCTCCATCGGGGAGGCCTCGCAGTGGCTGGGCGTCCTGGAGCTGGGGGAGCGGGAGAAGGCGATCGCCGACCGCGTGCTCCGGGAGATCCAGGCCCGGCTGTCGTTCCTGGTCGACGTCGGCCTGGACTACCTCTCCCTCGACCGCCCGGCAGCGACGCTCGCCGGCGGCGAGGCGCAGCGCATCCGGCTGGCCACCCAGATCGGATCAGGCCTGGTGGGCGTGCTGTACGTGCTCGACGAGCCGTCCATCGGCCTGCACCAGCGCGACAACACCCGGCTCATCGAGACGCTCGTGCGGCTGCGCGACATGGGCAACACCCTGATCGTCGTCGAGCACGACGAGGACACCATCAAGGTGGCCGACTGGGTCGTCGACATCGGCCCGGGCGCCGGCGAGCACGGCGGCGAGGTCGTCGTCAGCGGCACGGTCGCCGACCTGCTGGCCAGCGAGCGGTCGCTCACCGGCCAGTACCTCTCCGGCCGCCGGTCGATCGAGATCCCGGAGAAGCGCCGGGAGCTCACGCCGGGCCGCGAGCTCGTGGTCAAGGGCGCCCGCGAGAACAACCTGCGCGGCATCGACGTGACGTTCCCGCTGGGCGTCCTGGTCGCCGTCACCGGGGTCTCGGGCTCGGGGAAGTCGACCCTGGTCAACGACATCCTCTACACGACCATGGCGAACGTGCTGAACCGCGCGCGGATGGTCGCCGGGCGGCACCGGACCATCACCGGCCTCGACCAGCTGGACAAGGTCGTGCACGTCGACCAGTCACCGATCGGGCGCACCCCGCGGTCGAACCCGGCCACCTACACCGGGGTCTGGGACCAGGTCCGCAAGCTCTTCGCGCAGACCACCGAGGCGAAGATGCGCGGGTACCTGCCCGGGCGCTTCTCCTTCAACGTCAAGGGCGGGCGCTGCGAGGCGTGCTCCGGCGACGGCACGCTGAAGATCGAGATGAACTTCCTGCCGGACGTCTACGTGCCCTGCGAGGTGTGCAAGGGGGCCCGGTTCAACCGGGAGACCCTCGAGGTGCACTACAAGGGCAAGACGGTCGCCGAGGTGCTGGACATGCCGATCGAGGAGGCGGCCGACTTCTTCGCCGCCATCCCGGCGATCGCCCGCTACCTGCGCACGCTCACCGAGGTCGGACTGGGCTACGTCCGTCTCGGGCAGCCGGCGACGACGCTCTCCGGCGGTGAGGCCCAGCGGGTGAAGCTGGCCAGCGAGCTGCAGAAGCGGTCCAACGGCCGCAGCATCTACGTCCTCGACGAGCCGACCACCGGCCTGCACTTCGAGGACATCCGCAAGCTGCTGCTGGTCTTGCAGGGGCTGGTCGACAAGGGCAACTCGGTCATCGTCATCGAGCACAACCTCGACGTCATCAAGAGCGCCGACTGGCTGATCGACATGGGCCCCGAGGGCGGGTTCCGCGGCGGCACCGTCGTCGCCGAGGGGCCGCCGGAGTTCGTGGCGACCGTGCCGGAGAGCCACACCGGTCGGTACCTCGCGAAGATCCTGGACGAGGACGCCGTGGCCGCGGCGGGCGCCCCGAAGAAGCGGACGCGCAAGAAGGCCAGCTGAGCTGATCGGTCGAGGGACGGGCGATGCCCGTCCCTCGACCGACCGGGCGTCATGCCGGCGGGGGAGCCGGCTCGGGAGACCAGTCGATCTGCTCGGCCCGGGACCGGAGGCGAGCCCCGAACACCGGATCGATCGAGGCGGCCCAGGCCACCCGGCCGAGCACGTGGTCCCGGAACGTCGCCGGATCCCGGTCGCGTACCTGGGTCGTCCAGCCGCGGGTCGCGCAGTTGTGCAGCAGCGCCCTCAGCGCATCCCGCTCCGGCCGCGGCAGGGTCGGACGGACGTTCACCACCGTGCCGAGCACCGACTGCCGCCCGGCCGACGACGTCGACCGGGTCTTCGACCGGTTCAGCCGGAAACCCTCGGCGTCGACGATCTCGCCGATCAGCCGCTCGAACGAGCCCTGGTCGATGCCTGGTCCGCCGCTGAAGGTCAGGTCGTCCACGTACCGGGTGTAGGTCGCCCCGAACGAAGCCGCCAACCCGGTGAGCCGGCGGTCCAGCCGGAAGCAGACCAGGTTCGCCAGCGCCGGTGAGGTCGGGGCCCCCTGCGGGAGGTGCGGAACGGCCAGGCGCCGGCCCAGGCGGCGGTGGCGCTCGACGTCGTCGGGCACCGGGACGCCGCGCCACACCGACTCCGGCACCACCGTCGTCACCAGGCCGGTCACGGCGCGTGCCACCGGCTCGGGAAGTCCGCCCAGCGACCGCAGCAGTCCGTGCACCCGCTCCGCGGCGATGCTCGCGAAGAAGGACTCCAGATCCAGTTGCAGGACCCGGGCGGCACCGCTGTGCGGGGTCACCGCCGACCGCACCGACCGTCCGGGCACGCACCCGTGCGCCGCCTCGTGCGCCGGCAGCGGCCCGATGACGTGTCGCAGCAGTCGTCGCTGGGCCTCCTTGAGCCGCGGCTTGGGGGCGGCCAGCAGCCGGTCACCGACCGCCGTCCAGCGGTAGTGCCGGAGCGGCTCCGGCACCGTGCGTTCGAGCCGGTGCGCATCGGCGAACCAGGCCAGCTCCCCGGTGTCGAGATCCAGCAGCCGGGCGAGCGCCGCCAGATCCGGCAGATCCGCGACGCCGTGCGGCCGGCGGACGGGCGCCGTGGGGGTCGGCTGCCACCGGACGATCCGTGGCTGCGGCACGACGGTCCACGCCCGTGCCCAGCCTGCCGTCGTGCGGACGAGCGCGGCCAGCTCCCGCGGCCGGTCCACCGGCGGGTCGCGATAGGCGTCCAGCACCTCGCCGACCAGCGTCCCGACCCACCGGGGAGCTCGATCGCGGCCGAGCGCGACCGCCGTGCGGCGGATCATCTCCGGTCGTCGCCACGGGCCGCCCAGCAGCGCGGTCGCGATGCCGGCCGCGGTACCGGCCGCCCGGCGCTCGGTCGGTGCCCGCGCGGTCGGTGCACTCATGGTCGGTGTGCGCGCCGGAGCAGCCAGCCAGCCCCTGATCGAGGCGCCATCAGGTGCGCGGAGCGCACGGCCTGGCGGGTGACGAGATGCTCGGGAACGTTGCGATCCCCGGGGTTGCCCCGGGAGAACCGGTCTCCACCGGTCGTCCTGCCCGCCCCGACGCGCACCCGGCCACCGTAGGGGGTGGGCAGCCCGCACGGCACGGGTCCGGCCGACCCGGCCGACCAGGGGCGAGGCCGTCCTCGATCCGGCGGGGCCACCGTCCCGGTACCGGTCGGCCCGTCCAGTCCGGTCTTGACGTGGCCGCAGACTCGGTTCCGGACCTCGCGCACGCCGACCACTCCAAGGAGCCCGCTGTGGATCTCACCGGCCACGTCGTCATCGTCACCGGATCGAGCAGCGGCATCGGCGAGGCCGTCGCCCGGAGGCTCGCGAGCGCGGGCGCTCGCATCGTCGTCAACTCCGCCCGGTCCGTCGAGGCCGGGGAACGGCTGGCCGGCGAGCTGGGGGAGGCCTGCTACGTCCAGGGGGACATCTCCGACCCCGGCACGGCACGCGCGCTGGTCGAGGCGGCCCACGACCGCTGGGGACGGCTCGACGGGCTGGTCAACAACGCCGCGGTGACGGCGGACGTGCCGCTCGCGGACATCGACGGCGTCACGGTCGACCACTGGAACCGCGTGCTGGGCGTCAACGTCGTGGGAACGTTCCTGGTGTCGCAGGCCGCGCTCCCGTTGCTGCGTGCCGCCGAGGACGGGTGGATCCTCAACATCACCTCGATCGCCGGCATCCGCCAGACGGGTAGCTCGCTGCCGTACGCCGTGTCGAAGGCAGCCGTGGACCACCTGACGACGCTGCTCGCGAAGCATGCCGGCGGCGGGGTCCGGGTCAACGCGGTGGCTCCCGGTCTGGTGGCGACGCCGTGGACCGAGACCTGGGACGCGGTCAGGGAGGGAGTGACCTCGATGGCCCCCCTGAAGCGGATCGCGACGCCCGACGACATCGCCGACGCCTGTCTCGGGCTCATCGGTTCCCGCTACACCACCGGCCAGACCCTCCTCGTCGACGGCGGGCTCGGACTGGTGCTCTGACCGGTGATGCCGTGCGCCGTCGTCCTGGACCAGCCGCTTCCCGCGGTGCTCTCCAGGGAGACGGCGCGAGCGCCCCGTCGGTCGCTCGGCTTGTGATCGTGGTCACGCAACGGCTATGGTCCTTGTGAGAGACGTCACTGAGGGCTGCGCTGCGGCCCGCGAGGAGGCCGCGATGAGCGCACTCACGCCCGACTGCGACCCCGACATGAGCCACTGCGGACAGCCGTGGCAGGGGAAGAGCGGACCGGGGGCGACCGTCCTGTCCGTCGCCGTGCTGGTCACGATCCTCGGGCTCTCGCTGGCCGTGGTGGCCACCCGTGCCGTCTCAGATGCGTTCGACTTCGCCGCAGCCCCCATCGCGGTGCTCGCGGCCGTGTCGCTGGTCCGCCGGGTGTCCCGCTCGGGCGCCCCCGGGGTGAGGGCCCTCGCCGCCAAGGTGCCGACGTCGGTCACCGTGCGGCGCTCGCAGCCGGTCGGCTGACGCTCCTCCTCCCTCGTCCCGCGTGTGCCGGGGCACACCGCGGTGTGCCCCGGCACAGGGCTGCCCGGGTTCCTGTGACGCCTGTGACGGCCGTGCCCCGGCCCGGGCGCCCTGTCACCCCCTCGACCTAATCTGGACGCATGGCCGACCCCTCGACATACCGCCCGGCGGTCGGCTCGATCCCCGAGAGCCCCGGGGTCTACAAGTTCCGCGACCCGAACGGCCGCGTCATCTACGTCGGCAAGGCCAAGAGCCTGCGCCAGCGGCTGAACAGCTACTTCGCCGACGTCGCCGGCCTGCACCCGCGGACGCGGCAGATGGTCACCACGGCGGCCGCGGTGGAGTGGACCGTCGTCGGCACCGAGGTCGAGGCCCTCCAGCTCGAGTACAACTGGATCAAGGAGTACGACCCCCGGTTCAACGTCCGCTACCGCGACGACAAGAGCTATCCGAGCCTCGCCGTGACGCTGAACGAGGAGTTCCCGCGGCTGCAGGTCATGCGGGGGCCCAAGAAGAAGGGCGTCCGTTACTTCGGTCCCTACGCCCACGCGTGGGCCATCCGCGAGACCCTCGACACGCTCACCCGCGTCTTCCCGGCGCGCACCTGCTCGACCGGCGTCTTCAAGCGGGCCGGGCAGATCGGCCGCCCCTGCCTGCTCGGGTACATCGGCAAGTGCGCCGCGCCCTGTGTCGGCCGCGTCAGCCCCGACGAGCACCGCGCCATCGTCGACGACTTCTGCGACTTCATGGCCGGCCGCACCGAGGCGATGACGAAGCGGCTCGAGCGCGAGATGGCGGCCGCGTCGGAGGCGCTGGAGTTCGAGAGGGCAGCGCGCCTGCGCGACGACCTCGGTGCGCTGCGGCGCGCGATGGAGAAGCAGGCCGTCGTCCTCGGGGACGGCACGGACGCCGACGTCGTCGCCTTCGCGCAGGACGAGCTGGAGGCTGCGGTCCAGGTCTTCCACGTCCGTGGCGGGCGGGTGCGCGGCCAGCGGGGCTGGATCGTCGACAAGGTCGAGGCGGTCAGCACCGGGGAGCTGGTGGAGCAGTTCCTGCTCCAGGTCTACGGCGGCGTCGACGAGCAGACCGGCGTGGGAGAGGCGGGGGAGGCCGTTCCCCGCGAGGTGCTGGTGCCCGAGCTGCCCGACGACGCGGACGTCTACACCGAGCTCCTCGAGGAGCTCCGGGGCGGCAAGGTGTCCCTGCGGGTCCCGCAGCGCGGCGACAAGCGCAGCCTGATGGAGACGGTCGAGCGCAACGCCAAGGAGGCGTTCGCCCGGCACCGGGTGAAGCGCGCCAGCGACCTCACCGCCCGGTCCCTCGCGCTGTCGGAGCTCCAGGAGGCGCTGGAGCTGCCCGACGCCCCGCTGCGCATCGAGTGCATCGACATCAGCCACGTCCAGGGCACCAACGTGGTGGCGAGCATGGTGGTCTTCGAGGACGGCCTGGCCAAGAAGTCGGACTACCGCCGCTTCTCCGTCACGAACGGAACCGACGACACCGCGGCGATGGCCGAGGTCGTGCGCCGTCGTTTCGCCCGGCACCTCAAGGACGAGCAGGACCGCCGCGACGAGCAGGGGGTCGCCGCCGAGGAGGGGCGCCCGCGCCGGTTCGCCTACCCACCCAATCTGCTCGTCGTCGACGGCGGCGCCCCGCAGGTCGCCGCGGCGGCCCGCTCGCTGGACGAGCTCGGCGTCGTCGACGTCGCGGTCTGCGGCCTGGCCAAGCGCATGGAGGAGGTCTGGCTCCCCGGCGACAGCGACCCGGTGATCCTGCCCCGCACCTCCGAGGCGCTCTACCTGCTGCAGCGGGTGCGCGACGAGGCGCACCGGTTCGCGATCACCTACCACCGGCAGAAGCGGTCCACCACGATGCTGGTCTCCCTGCTGGACGACGTCCCCGGTCTCGGGGAGTCGCGACGGAAGGCGCTCATGAAGGAGTTCGGATCGCTCAAACGGCTGCGGGCCGCCACCGTGGAGGAGCTCACGGCCGTTCCCGGCATCGGCCGGCGGACCGCCGAGGCGGTGCAGGCGGCGGTCGCCGAGCCGGCCGACCCCGCCGGTGCGGTCGCCGACGCCGACCCGGCCCTGGAGACCAGCACGGCGCCGCAGGGCCCGGCTGTCCCGGGCGCACCCCGATCAGGATCCGGACGGACCGCCGAGGTCGGCCGGGTGGCGTCGTGAGCGAGCGTGCGAGCGAACACATGTGCACAGCAGCGCCGATCACGCGGGTGACGAGCGCCAGCGAGGAGGACGCGTGAGCGATCCGTCGACCAGCGCGCCGGAAGTGGGCCTGCCCGGACCGGAGCCCGACGGCGCCGGCGCCCCCGAAGCCGGCGTCCCCGGCCTCGACGGCGCGAGCACCGAGACGGCGCCCCTGGAGGTCATCGTCGTCACGGGGCTGTCCGGCGCCGGCAAGAACAGCGCCGGCCGGGTGCTCGAGGACCTCGGCTGGTTCGTCGTCGAGAACCTGCCCCCCGCCCTGCTGCTGCCCATGGTGGAGCTCGGCGCCCGGGGTGACCTGCGGCGGTTCGCCGCCGTCGTCGACGTGCGCAGCCGCGCCTTCTCCAGCGACCTCCAGGAGGCCATCCGGGTCCTCTCCGAGGCCGGTCACCGGCCGCGGGTGCTCTACGTGCACGCCCGCGACGAGGTGCTCGTGCAGCGGTACGAGTCCAACCGGCGGGAGCACCCGCTGCAGGGCAACGGCACCCTGGTCGACGGGATCACCGCCGAGCGCAACCTGCTCACCGGGATCGCCGGCGAGGCCGACCTGTGGGTCGACACCAGCGACCTCAACATCCACCAGTTGCGCGGCACGCTGGAGAACGCCTTCGCCCGCGAGGGGCAGACCCCGCCGCTGACCGCGACGGTGATGAGCTTCGGGTTCAAGTACGGGGTCCCGCTCGACGCCGACCTCGTCGTCGACGCGCGGTTCCTGCCCAATCCGCACTGGGTCCCGGAGCTGCGCGCCTACAGCGGGCGCGATCCCGGCGTCCGGGACTACGTCCTCGGCCAGGAGGACGCCGCCGAGTTCCTCGACCGCTACACCGAGGTGCTGCGGCTGCTCGTGCCCGGCTACCGCCGCGAGGGCAAGCGCTACCTGACGCTCGCGGTCGGCTGCACCGGGGGCAAGCACCGCAGCGTGGCGATCGCCGAGGAGTTCGCCCGCCGGCTGACCGCCGACGGCACCGCCGCCGTGGCCCGGCACCGCGACCTGGGCCGCGAGTAGTGGCCGCGGACCCGGGACAGGGCGCGCGGGCGCTCCGGGTGGTCGCGTTCGGCGGGGGGCACGGGCTCGCCGCCGCGCTGGCCGCGTGGCGGGAGCTGACGCCGAACGTCACGGCCGTGGTCACCGTCGCCGACGACGGGGGCTCCTCCGGCCGCATCCGCCGGGAGCTGCCCGTGCTGCCGCCGGGCGACCTGCGCATGGCCCTGACCGCCCTGGCCGGGGCGGGGGAGCGCGAGCAGGGGCTGGCCGCATTGCTGCAGCACCGGCTCGGGGGCACCGGGGGGCTGGCCGGCCACTCCGTGGGCAACCTGCTGCTCACCGGGCTGGTGGAGCTGTACGGCGGGGACACCGTCCGGGCGCTGGACGAGCTCGCCGGCCTGCTCGGCGCCCGGGGGCGGGTGCTCCCGATGGCCGATGTCCCGCTGGACCTCGTCGCCCGCGTGCAGCCCGTCGACCGGGAGGACCGCACGCAGGTGCGGACCATCCGCGGCCAGGTCGCCATCGCCACGACCCCGGGGCGGGTGCGGGAGATCCGGCTCTCACCGGCCGATCCTCCGGTCAACCCGGCCGTGCTCGAGGCGATCGCCGCGGCCGACGTGGTCTCGCTGGGTCCCGGCTCCTGGTACACCTCGGTGCTGCCGCACCTGCTGGTCCCCCAGCTCCGGACGGCGCTGGCCGCCGCGATGGCGAAGGTGGTGGTGGTGCTGAACCTGGAACCGCAGCCCGGGGAGACCGACGGCTTCTCCCCGGAGGAGCACGTGACGGTGCTGCAGGCCCATCTGGGCGGAGTGCCCTTGCACAGCGTGATCGCAGATGCGGACTCGGTGGTTGACCGCCGTGGTCTCCTGTCTGCGGTGCGCTCGTGCGGCGCCGAGCTCGTCCTGGCGCCGGTCGCAGAACTCGACGGTGCGCCACGGCACGATCCCGTGCGCCTGTCGGCGGCCCTGGCCTCCGTGGTCGGGCGGCGCTGAACGAGTAGAGGACTGACGCCGGGTACCGGAACCATCGGACCTGGCCGTACGAGGGGGAAGAGGGGACGCCGCGCATGGCGATGACCCGGACGACGACCGGTAGCCCCGTAGCTACGTGGGGGTGGACGACGTGGCGATGACGGCCATGGTGAAGGACGAGCTCTCGAGGGTCGAGTGCACGAAGACCTCCGAGCGCAAGGCGGAGGTCACCGCGCTGCTGCGGTTCTCCGGCGGGCTGCACATCGTCGGGGGCCGTGTGGTCATCGAGGCCGAGCTGGACACCGGCTCCGTCGCCCGGCGGCTCCGGCGCGACATCAGCGAGGTCTACGGCTACACGAGCGGGGTCAGCGTGCTGGCCGGCGGGAACATCCGCCGCGGCGTGCGGTACCTCGTGCGCATCGCCAAGCACGGCGAGGGCCTCGCCCGCCAGACGGGCCTGGTCGACCAGCGCGGCCGCCCGGTGCGCGGCCTGCCGCCGGCGGTGGTGTCCGGGAGCATCAACGACGCCGAGGCGGCCTGGCGTGGCGCTTTCCTCGCGCACGGCTCGCTCACCGAGCCCGGCCGGTCCTCCTCGCTGGAGGTGACCTGCCCCGGCCCCGAGGCCGCCATGGCGCTCGTGGGTGCCGCCCGCCGGCTCGGCATCGCCGCCAAGGCCCGTGAGGTCCGCGGCGCCGACCGGGTGGTGGTCCGCGACGGCGACGCGATCAGCGCGCTGCTCACCCGCATGGGCGCCCACGACGCGGTCATGGCCTGGGAGGAGCGGCGGATGCGCCGCGAGGTCCGGGCGACGGCCAACCGGCTGGCCAACTTCGACGACGCCAACCTGCGCCGCTCGGCGCGCGCCGCCGTGGCCGCCAGTGCGCGCGTGGAGCGGGCCATGGAGATCCTCGCCAACGACGCTCCGGAGCACCTGCTGATCGCCGGGCGGCTGCGGCTGGAGTTCGGCCAGGCCTCGCTGGAAGAGCTGGGTCAGCGGGCCGATCCGCCGATGACCAAGGACGCCGTCGCCGGCCGCATACGGCGTCTGCTGGCGATGGCCGACAAGCGCGCCAAGGACCTGGGCATCCCGGACACGGAATCCGTCGTCACCGACGACATGCTCACGCAGTAGGCCCTGCGGACCGCCGGTGGCGACGGATGCTCACGTACGCATGGGCGCCGTCGTCACCGACGACATGCTCACGCAGGAGCGGACGCGGCCGCCGTCCCGCGACAGGCGGCGGCCGAGCTCCCCCGTTCGGGTGACGCGGCTACAGGAGAACGACGCAGTCTCCGATCTCTTCGGGAGTGGCCGGCAACTGGCTCGCCCTCGACCGAGGAGGCGGGATGACGCCACAGCAGTGGGCGCTCCTGTTCGCCTGCGCAGTCGTCGTCGCCGTCGTCACCGCCGTGCTGGCCTGGCGACGGCGGGGCCGGAGTCCCGCCGCGACTTGGCTCGCGCTCACGATGGCCGGTGTCGCGTGCTGGTCGGCCGCCGATGCGGTCGTCTATTCCGTCGAGGCCCAGGTGGTGCGCCTGGTCTACCCCCCGGTGCTGCTCGCGTCGGTCGGCCTCGTGGTCGTGAGTTCCTACTCGCTCGCGCGGTCGCTCTCCACCCCCTCGTGGCGGCTGTCACGCCGGGCCGCCGTCCTCCTGGCGATCGAACCCGTCGTCCTGGTGGTGGTCGCGGCCGTACCGGCCAGCCGCGACCTGGTGTTCTCGGGAGTCGGGCTGAACGGGAGCTCGACCGCGCGGCAGGTGATGGGGCCGCTCTTCCTGGCCCACACCGCCTACTCCTACGTGCTGGTCGGGCTCGGCTACGCGTACCTGGTGCGCCGGGTCTGGAGCGCCGCCGGTGTCTTCCGCCGCCAGGCCGGCGTCGTGCTGGCGTCGGGCGTGCTGTCGACGGCGGGCAACGTCGTGGCCGTCGCGGGCCAGGCGGACGGGAAGGGCATGGACGTCACCCCGCTGTTCTTCCTCGTCAGTGGCCTGGTGTCCTGCTGGGCCATCTTCAGGCTCGGGCTGTTGCGGCTGGTTCCGGTCGCGCGGGAACAGGTCGTCGACACCGTTACCGACGCCGTCCTGGTCGTCGACCCGCTCGACGTGCTGATCGACCTCAACCCGGCCGCCTCTCGTCTGCTGTGCCGGCTCCGCCCCGAACTTCAGGGGGTCGACGTGATGGGCCGGCCGCTGTCGTACGTCGCCGGGACCCGGGCGGTCGCCGCCCTGCAGCAGGTCCAGCGGGCAGATGGCCACCGCCTCGCCGAGGTCGCGCCGGACTTCTGGATCGACGTCCGCGACACCGCGGTCAGCGATGCCCGGGGACGGCCCCTGGGCCGGATCCTGGTGATCCGGGACGTCAGTGAGCAGCAGCTGCGGCAGGCGGCCGTGGAGCAGCTCAACCGTCAGCTCGCCGAACAGGTGCGCGAGATCGAGCGGCTGCGGGCGGAACTGGCCGAGGAGGCCGTCCGGGACCCGCTGACCGGGCTGCACAACCGGCGGCAGCTGGAGCGCACGCTGGCCGCGGAGCGCCGCCACCGTGCGGGCGACCTGGAGTCGGCCGTGGTCGTCGTCGACATCGACCGGTTCAAGGACGTCAACGACCGCTTCGGGCACGCAGCGGGTGACGAGGTGCTCAGGGCCGTCGCTGGTGTGCTCCGGCGCGCCACCCGGGACGGCGACACCGTGGCCCGCATGGGCGGTGAGGAGTTCGTCCTCGTGCTCCCGGGCGCGGGCGCCGGCCGAGCCGTCGAGCGCGCCGAGGAGATCCGCCGTGACTGCGCCGCGCTCCAGCACGTCCTCGGTGGCGAGACCGTCACCGTGACCGTCAGCGCCGGCGTTGCGGCGGGGCCGGTCGGCGGCGCCCGCTCCGACGCACTCCTGGCCGCTGCGGACCGGGCGCTGTACTCCGCCAAGGCGTCCGGACGGAACCGGGTGGTCGCCGCACCGGGCGGCCCCGGGGCGCTGCCCGTACCCGCGCACGCGCCCGCCGACGAGCTGCTCCTCGGCGGCTGATACGCGCCCGACGTGGCCGCGTCCCGTGTCCACCCCGCGGCGGACGCCCGGTCGGGTGACCGGCAGCCGGGCGGGGCCGCGCCCGCTAGGGTCTCCGGCAGGAGGCCGCGCGCTGCGTGCGGCCCGGTGGCGCGACAGCGAACTCGACGTGGAGGTCTGCAGTGACGGTCCGGGTAGGCATCAACGGATTCGGCCGGATCGGCCGCAACTTCTGGCGGGCCGCGGCGGCCAGCGGCCAGGACATCGAGATCGTGGCGGTCAACGACCTCACCAGCAACGAGGCCCTGGCCCACCTGCTCAAGTACGACACCATCCTCGGCCGGCTGCCGCAGGACGTCGCCGCCGACGGCGACGGCATCACCATCGGCGGCACGAAGATGAAGGTGCTCTCCGAGCGCGACCCGGCGAACCTGCCGTGGGCCGACCTCGGCGTCGACGTCGTCGTCGAGTCCACCGGCTTCTTCACCAAGGCCGCGGACGCCCGCAAGCACGTCGACGCCGGTGGCGCCAAGAAGGTCATCATCTCCGCGCCGGCCAGCGACGACGACATCACCATCGTCATGGGCGTCAACGACGAGCTCTACGACGGCTCGCAGACGATCATCAGCAACGCGTCCTGCACCACGAACTGCCTGGCCCCGCTGGCGAAGGTCCTCAACGACGCGTTCGGCATCGAGCGCGGCCTGATGACCACCATCCACGCCTACACCGCCGACCAGAACCTGCAGGACGGCCCGCACAAGGACCTGCGCCGCGCACGGGCCGCCGCGCTGAACATGGTGCCGACCTCCACCGGTGCGGCGAAGGCCATCGGACTGGTCCTGCCCGAGCTCAAGGGCAAGCTCGACGGCTACGCGATCCGCGTCCCCGTGCCCACCGGCTCGGCCACCGACCTCACCGTGCAGCTCAAGCGCGAGGCCACGGCCGAGGAGATCGACGCCGCCTACCGCGAGGCCGCCGCCGGCCCGCTGGGCAAGTACCTCACCTACACCTCCGACGAGATCGTCTCCTCCGACATCGTCACCGACCCGTCGTCCTGCATCTACGACGCCAAGCTGACGAAGGTCTTCGGCAACATGGCCAAGGTGCTCGGCTGGTACGACAACGAGTGGGGCTACTCCAACCGCCTCGTCGACCTCACCTCCCTGGTCGGGTCGAAGCTCTGACGATGCGCTCCCTCGACGACCTCCTCGCCGAAGGCGTCTCGGGTCGGCGCGTGCTCCTGCGCGCCGATCTGAACGTCCCGCTCGACAAGACCACCCAGGCGATCACCGACGACGGCCGGATCCGCGCGAGCCTGCCCACGCTCCAGGCGTTGCGCGACGCCGGCGCCCGGGTGATCGTGGCCGCGCACCTCGGCCGGCCCAAGGGCGCGCCGGACCCGCAGTTCTCCCTCGCGCCGGTCGCGGCGCGGCTCGGTGAGCTGCTGGGGACGACGGTCCCGCTGGCCGCCGACGTCGCCGGGGACGACGCCCGGGCGAAGGCCGAGGCCCTCGGCGACGGCGACGTCCTCCTGCTGGAGAACGTCCGCTTCGAGGCGGCCGAGACGTCCAAGGACGACGCCGAGCGGGGCGAGCTGGCCGACCGGTTCGCCGCCCTGGCCGACGTCTACGTCGACGACGCGTTCGGCGCCGTGCACCGCAGGCACGCCTCGGTGTTCGACGTCGCCCAGCGGGTGCCGCACTACGCCGGGCGCCTGGTCGCGCGCGAGCTCGAGGTGCTCACCCGGCTGACCACCGACCCGGGCCGCCCGTACGTGGTCGTCCTGGGCGGCTCCAAGGTCAGCGACAAGCTCGCCGTCATCGAGGCGCTGCTGCCCAAGGTCGACCGCCTGCTGGTCGGCGGAGGCATGTGCTTCACCTTCCTCGCCGCCCAGGGGCACGGGGTCGGGAAGTCGCTGCTGGAGGCCGATCAGGTCGACACCTGCCGCCGGCTGCTCGCGGCCGCCGGTGAGCGGATCGTGCTCCCGGTCGACGTCGTCGCCGCGTCGGCGTTCAGCGCCGACGCCGAGACCAGCGTGGTCCCCGTCGCCGAGATCCCCGACGACCTGATGGGCCTGGACGTCGGTCCGCGCACCGTCGAGGTGTTCGGGACCGAGCTCGGCGCCGCGCGCACCGTGTTCTGGAACGGGCCCATGGGCGTGTTCGAACTCGCGCCCTTCCAGGCCGGTACCCGTGGCGTGGCCCAGGCCGTCGCCGCCGTCGACGGCCTGTCCGTCGTCGGGGGCGGGGACTCCGCCGCGGCGGTCCGGCAGCTGGGCCTGGACGAGGCCGCCTACGGCCACATCAGCACCGGCGGCGGCGCGTCGCTGGAGTACCTCGAGGGCCGGGAGCTCCCGGGCCTCGCGGTGCTCACCGACTGAGCGGGGAAGCACGCATGGCACGCACGCAGCAGCCCGCCGCCCGGACGGGGCGCCGGCCGCTCATCGCCGGCAACTGGAAGATGCACCTGACGCACCTGGAGGCCATCGGCCTGGTGCAGAAGATCGTCTTCTCGCTCAAGCCGACCGAGCTGGACGCCGCCGAGGTCGTCGTGGTGCCGCCGTTCACCGCGCTGCGCAGCGTGCAGACGCTGGTGGCCGGCGACAAGCTGAGCATCGGCTACGGCGCGCAGGACGTGTCCGCGCAGGACTCCGGCGCGTACACCGGTGAGGTCAGCGGCGCGATGCTCAGCGCGCTGGCCTGCAGCTACGCCGTCGTCGGCCACTCCGAGCGGCGCGGCTACCACGCCGAGACCGACGAGCTCGTCGCCGCGAAGGTGCGTGCCGCGCTGCGGCACGGCCTCGTGCCGATCCTGTGCGTGGGGGAGGGGCTCGAGGTCCGGAAGGCCGGCGAGCACGTCGCCCACTGCACCGCCCAGCTGGACGCCGCGCTGGCGGGGCTGACCGCCGAGCAGGTCGCCGGGCCGGCCGGTGCGGGCGGCGGGATCGTCATCGCCTACGAGCCGGTGTGGGCGATCGGCACCGGGGAGGTGGCCACCCCGGAGGACGCTCAGGAGGTGTGCGCCGCACTGCGGGCGCGGCTCGCCGAGCGCTTCACCACCGAGACGGCGCAGTCCGTCCGTATCCTCTACGGCGGGTCGGTGAAGGCCTCGAACACGGCCGGGATCCTGGCCGGGCCGGACGTCGACGGTGCGCTCGTCGGGGGTGCCAGCCTGGACGCGGACGAGTTCGCACAGATCTGTCGGACCGCCGCCGAGGTCAGCTAGCTCCTGCTGATCGCCGCCGGCCGTACTCCCGGGGGTGGAACAGCACGTCGTGAACCAGACGCTCGAACGGCTCGGCCGGCGACTGCCGGAGTGGGCGCGGGGCCGCCAGGCGCGGCTGGCGCTCGCGGTGACGGCGCTCGCCGTCGTCGTCCTGGTCCTCGCGGTCAGCTGCCTCGGCGGCGCTGGTGGGCGGGCCGACGTGCCGGTGGTCCGAGGGGAGCCGGACGCCGGTGTCACCGGCGTGCGCGCGCCCTCCGACGCGACCGGCGGCACCCTCCGGGTGGTGGCACCGGAGATCGACAGCCTCGATCCGCAGCGCTCCTACCTGCCGGGGGTGTGGAACCTGATGCGGCTCTACACCCGGACGCTGGTCACGTACTCGTCCGAGCCCGGGCGCACCGGTGAGCTCGTCCCCGACCTGGCCACGGACCTGGGGACGCCGTCCGAGGACGGGTTGAGCTGGACGTTCACCCTCCGCGAGGGCGTGCGGTTCGAGAACGGCCGGCCGATCACCGCGCAGGACGTCAAGTACGGCATCTCGCGGTCCTTCGACGCCCAGGTGGTCGTCGGCGGTCCCACTTACGTCGTCGATCTCTTCGACAACCCGGCCAACCGCTACCCCGGCCCCTTCTCGGCGGAGGAGGACGACCCGGAGCTCACCGCCGTGGAGACGCCGGACGACCGCACGATCATCTTCCGGCTGCGCGAACCGGAGCCCGACCTGCCCCACGTGCTGGCGTTGCCGTCCAGCAGCCCCGTCCCCGAGGAGGCCGACACCCGCGGCGACTACGCGATCGACCCGGTCTCCTCCGGGCCGTACGCGATCACCTCCGTCGACGCCGCGGTGGGCATCCAGCTGGACCGCAACCCCGAGTGGGATCCGGCGACCGACGACGTCCGGACGGCGCTGCCCGACCGCGTGCTCGTGCGGACCGGCCTGTCGGGCATCGAACGGGACCAGGCGCTGCTGGCCGGGTCGGCCGACATCGACATCTCCGGCTCCGGTGCGCAGGCGATCACCAGCGCCCGGCTGGAGGGCGAGGACAGCGAGGCGCTGCGCAACCGCGTCGACGACGTCACCACCGGTGGGCTCCGGCTGCTGGCGCTGCCCACGGACGTGCCCCCGTTCGGGAACCCCGCCTGCCGGGCAGCGGTCGCGGCGGCGGTGGACCGCCGTCCGGTGCAGGACGCCCTCGGCGGCGCGGGCAACGCCGTGCGCACCTCCCGGCTCTGGACGCGCACGCTCGGCGACGGGCCGGAGGACGCCGACCCCGCTCCCGACCTCGACGCCGCCCGCCGGCACCTGGAGGAGTGCGAGCTGCCCGAGGGGTTCGCCACGGTGCTCGCCGTGCCGGACGGCCGGGCCGGCGTGGAGATCGCCGAGGTGGTGGCCGGGCAGCTGGCCGCGGTCGGCATCGAGGTGGAGGTCCGCCCGCTGGACGCGGCGAGCTTCTACGCCACCGAGGTCGGCAATCCCGACAGCGTCGCCGCCAACGAGTACGGGATCGTGCTGGCCACCTCGACGCCGGACTTCCCGACCGCAGGGTCACTCCTGGCGCCGCTCGCCGACGGTCGTGGTATCCGCCTGGTGGGCAACACGAACTACGCGCGGCTGGACGACCCGGACATCAACGAGCTGATCGACACCGCCCGCATCGCCGGCAACGGCGAGCAGGGGTGGGACGCGTGGCGCGCGGTGGCTGCGGCCGTGGAGGAGACCGCCGCGTACGTGCCACTGGCGGAGACCCGGATCCAGCTCATCGCCGGACAGCGATTGCACAACGGAGTGGTGATGCGGCCCTACGGCGGCTACGACCTCGCCACGGCCGGCGTGCGCTGACAGCCCCGGGAGCATCGCAGCGAGCGCCAGCGAGCGAGGAGCGGACCGGGGCGCGGAAGCGCACCGGGCAGGATCGCGGTGAGGTGTCGGTTAGGCTCGTGGACGAGATCCGGCGCCCGGCGCCGGTCGTGAGGCTGGAGAGGTCATGATCGAAATTGTCCTGAACGTGCTGCTGGTCCTGACCAGCACGTTGCTCGTGGTGCTGATCCTGCTGCACCGCGGCAAGGGCGGCGGTCTCTCCTCGATGTTCGGCGGCGCCGCGTCCGCCTCGCTGTCCGGCTCGTCGGTGGTGGAGAAGAACCTCAACCGGCTCACCATCTTCACCGCGCTGATCTGGGCCGTCTGCATCGTCGGCCTGGGTCTCCTCGTCAAGGTCGGCTGACCCCCGCGCGGTCCTGGCAGATCGCGTGCGAATCGTGACCGGGAATCGCCTTTCCGGGATCTAGACTTCCGACGCTGTGGTGATCTGCCACACGTCGGGTCCGGATTTCAGGGAGTGCTCGTGGCTGGTGGCAACGCGATCCGGGGCAGCAGAGTCGGGGCAGGTCCGATCGGCGAGGCCGAGCGTGGCGAGTCCGCGCCGCGACTGAGGCTGCCGTTCTGGTGCGCCAACGGGCACGAGACGCGGATCGCCTTCGCCAGCGACGCCGACGTGCCGGAGCTGTGGGACTGCCCGCGCTGCGGGCTCCCGGCCGGGCAGGACCAGCGCAACCCGCCGCCCGCCCCGCGCAACGAGCCGTACAAGACCCACCTGGCCTACGTGCGGGAGCGCCGTACGGACGCCGACGGCGACGCCCTCCTCGAGGAGGCGCTCACCCGGCTGCGGGCCCGCCGCGGGATGTAGCGCTCCGGCGCAGCCCGCACCACCGGGCTCAGCGCGGTGGCAGCTCACCCGCCGCGGCGCGGTCGAGCAGCCACCGCGTGGCCCGGACGCCGTGCACCCCGGCGGCCGGCAGGTCCACCGGATCGGCGCCGGACAGGGCCGCGGCCACCGCCGGCGCCTTGCCCTCCCCGGACACGAGCAGCCAGACCTCCTCCGCCGCGTTGATGGCGGCGAAGCCCAGGCTGATCCGGGTGGGCGGTGGCTTGGGGCAGTCGCGCACGGCGACGACCGGGCGGTCGTCGCGCACCGCGGGGGAGTCGGGGAAGATCGAGGCCACGTGTCCCTCGGGGCCGATCCCGAGCAGCAGCACGTCCAGGCGCGGCACCTGCCCGCCGTCGCCCGCGCCCGCCAGCTGGTCGGCGTACCAGGCGGCGGCGTCCTCGGGCTCGGCGAAGTCCCCGTCCGACGGCGGCATGGCGTGCACCCGCGCCGGATCGGCGCCGACCGCGTCGAGCAGTGCCCGGCGGGCCGCCTTCTCGTTGCGCTCGTCGTCGTCGGCGGGCACGAACCGCTCGTCACCCCACCAGACGTCCACGCACCCCCAGTCCACGGTCTCGCGCACCGGCTCCGCGGCCAGCCGGGCGACCTGCTCGAGCACGGCGGTGCCGATCCCGCCGCCGGTCAGCACCACCGACGCCGTCCCGTGCACCGCCTGGGCGGCCGCCAGGCGGGCGACCAGCGCCTCGGCCACGGCCCGGGCCAGCCGGTCGGCGTCGGGCTCGATGACGACGTCGGGCGTGCGGCGACCGTCGCCGGGGAGCTGCCCCGCCACGTCGTCGCCGGGGGAGAGGCTCACGACGAGCTCCTCGCTGCCGACGCGTCGTCCCGCCCGCCGTCGTCCGACGGGTCGAACCACACGTGCTCGCGCTCAGGGGAGCGCTCGGTCAGCCCGCTGACCCCGGTGGCCGCCTCGAGTGCGTCGCTGTAGGGCTCGTCGGGATCGAGCCGGCGCAGCTCCTCGCTGAGCAGGTCGCCCAGCGCGCGGGCGGGCAGCGCGACCGTGCCGTCGGGACGGTTGGGCTGGGTGATGACCGCGCCGCTGCGGTGGTCGGCGGTGACCCGCACCTCCTCGTCCTGGTCCAGCTGCAGCACCACCGACTCGACGCCGCTCGGGCCGGCGCCACGGGCGGAGCCGTCGGTCACCTCGACGCCGTTGCCGCACCGGGAGGAGATCCAGCCGGCCAGCAGCTGTGCCGTCGCATTGTGCGGGTCGCCCTCGATCCGGCCCCCGCGGATCTGCACCGCGTCCGCGCGGCGCCCGGCGACGGAGTCCACGGTCGAGGCGAGGACGGCCCGCCAGGCGGTGCTCCGGGTCCAGGTGAGATCGGTGTCGCCGGGGACGTAGTCCTCGGCCCGGGTCCGCAGTGCCGCCCGGGGGTCGTCGGCCAGCGAGCTGTCGGTGATCCGGCGGTCGGCGAAGACGGCCAGCGCGTCGGTGGACAGCCGCTCCGGGGGCGGGCCGTGCCACCAGGCGACGACGGGGGCGTCGGCGGCCAGCAGCGGCAGGACGACGGACTCCGAGTGCAGCGCCAGCCGGCCGTACATGCGCAGCACGACCGCCTCACCCGGCCCGAGCCGCCCGCCGATCTGCACCTCGGCGTCCAGGCGGGGCACCGGCGCATCGATCTGCCGGCGCACCACGATGAGCACGCGGCAGGGGTGCATCTCGGCGGCGTGGGTGGCGGCCTCCTCGGCCTCGGCGACCCGCGACTCGTCCGCGATCACGACCAGGGTGAGCGCGACGCCGGACAGCACGGCGCCGCCGGTCCGCCGCTGGGCGGCCAGTTCCTTCACCACGGCCGAGCCGGTGGTGTCCCACAGCGTCGTCACGGTGTCTCCTCGACTCGGGGTCCCGGGGTACGGGGGTGGAGCGGACGGGCCGTCACGGTCGGCGCCACTGACGGTCCTCGGCGGCCAGCATCTCGTCGGCCGCCCGGGGGCCCCACTCGCCGGCGCGGTAGGGGTAGGGCTCGGAGCCCGCCCAGAACTCCTCCAGCGGGTCGATCACCGCCCAGGAGGCCTCCACCTCGGCATTGCGGGGGAACAGCGTCGCGTCGCCGAGCAGGACGTCGAGCAGCAACCGCTCGTAGGCCTCGGGCGAGGCCTCGGTGAACTGCTCGCCGTAGAGGAAGTCCATCGAGACGTCCCGGACCTCCATGACGCTGCCGGGCACCTTCGAGCCGAACTTGAGGGTGACCCCCTCGTCCGGCTGCACCCGCACGACCAGCTGGTTGTTGCCCAGCTCCTCGGTGTCGGTGTCGGCGAAGGGCAGGTGGGGCGCCCGCTTGAACACCAGCGCGATCTCGGTGACGCGGCGGGGGAGCCGCTTGCCGGTGCGCAGGTAGAACGGGACGCCGGCCCAGCGGCGGGTCTCCACGCCGAGGCGGACGGCGGCGTAGGTCTCCGTGGTCGACTCCGGATCGACGCCGTCCTCCTGCCGGTAGCCGTTGGCCCGCTCGCCGGCCAGCCACCCCTGCTCGTACTGCCCGCGCACGGCGAAGGTCTGCAGGTCGTCGGGGAGCGAGATGGCGCGCAGCACCTTGAGCTTCTCGATCCGGATCTGCTCGGCGGAGAACTCGACCGGCTCCTCCATGGCGGTGAGCGCCAGCAGCTGCAGCAGGTGGTTCTGCAGCACGTCTCGGGCGGCGCCGGTCTCCTCGTAGAAGCCGGCGCGCCCACCGATGCCGACGTCCTCGGCCATGGTGATCTGCACCGAGTCCACGTGGTGGCCGTTCCAGATCGGCTCGAACAGGCTGTTGGCGAACCGCAGCGCCATCAGGTTCTGGACGGTCTCCTTGCCCAGGTAGTGGTCGATGCGGAAGACGTCGTCGGCACCGAACACCGAGTCGACCAGCTCGTTGAGCTCCCGGCTGGAGGCCAGGTCGGTGCCGAAGGGCTTCTCGACGACGACGCGGCGCCAGCGCTCGCCGGTGCTGTCGGCCATGCCGGTGCGCTGCATCTGCTTGAGCACCGTGGGGAACATCGCCGGCGGGATGGAGAGGTAGAAGGCGGCGTTGCCCCCGATGCCGTGGCTGCCCTCGAGTTCCGCGAGCGCGCCGGCCAGCTCGTCGAAGGCGTCGTCGTCGTCGAACGAGCCCTGGACGAAGTGGACGCTGGCGGCCAGCCGTTCCCACACCTCCTCGCGCCAGGGCGTGCGGGCGCTCTTGCGGGCGGCGTCCCGGGCGAGCTCGGCGAACTCCGTGTCGCCCCAGTCGCGGCGGGCGAAGCCCAGCAGCGCGAAGTTGGTGGGCAGGAGGCCGCGGTTGGCCAGGTCGTACACGGCCGGCAGCAGCTTCTTGCGGGCGAGGTCACCGGTGATCCCGAAGACCACGAGGGCGCAGGGTTCCGGCACCCGGGGCAGGCGCCGGTCCCTCGGGTCGCGCAGGGGATTGGTGATCATCGGGGGCCGCGAAGCGGGGGGAGAGCCATGATCCGTCCTCGGGGTCGGCGGTGGGCCTGGCCGCTGTGGCCGGCAGCTGCGGGGCGTCTCAGGCGAGGGCTGTCAGCAGCTGGCCGATGCCTGCGGCCCGATCGGTCAGGTGCAGGTGCAGCAGGGGGCGCTTCCGGTCGGCGAGGGCCTTGCGGTCACCGCCGGCCTGCGCCGCCTGCAGCACTCCGAAGGTGTAGGGCCGGTCGGGGATGGCGAGGTCCCCGGCGACGGCTCCGGTGATCTGCAGGAAGGCCCCGGTCTGCGGGCCGCCCTTGTGGTACTGGCCGGTCGAGTGGAGGAAGCGCGGTCCCCAGCCGAAGGTGACGGCGTGCTCGGTCCGGGCGGCCAGCGCGGCGCGCAGGTCGGCGGCGCTCGCGTCGGCGGTCCGGTCCAGGTAGGCCATGACGGCCAGGTAGCCCCGCTCCGGGACGGCGGCCAGCAGGGCGTCCAGGGCCAGCGAGACGCCGTCGAGGGAGCTCAGGTCGACCCCGTCGAGCACGCCGCCGCTCCCGTGCACCTCGATGGCGCCGATGGTGGCGGCGGGCTGCTCGTCCGGGAGGCCGGAGTCGAGGATCGCCCCGGTGTTCTCCTTGCTCTCGGTCACGTTGGGCTGGTCGAAGGGGTTGATGCTCAGCACCCGCCCCGCGACCGCCGTCGCGTACTCCCACCCGAGGAACTGGGCGCCCAGCGGGCCGCTGACCGTCAGCGACGGCTCCGCCGCCGGCGTGTCGGTGCCGGCCACCGCCAGCAGCGTGTCCGGGCCGCTGCTGCCCGGGGCGGTCGCCGACTCGAGGACGACGGGCAGGATGCCGCGGCCCTCCTTGCCGGTGGACTCGGCGACCAGTTGTTCCGCCCAGTCGCCGAAGCCCTCGATGGCGGTGCCGGTGTCCGGGTCGGCGTCGGCCAGCGCCAGCTTGTCGCGACCCTGCACCGCGGCGGCCCCCAGGAGGGCACCCAGCTCTGCGGCGGGGTTGCCGGGATCGGCCAGGTGCTCGGCGAGCTCCTCCGCCTCGTCGAGCAGCGCCCCGACGTCTGCGCCGGCGAGCGCCGAGGGGACCAGCCCGAACGCGGACAGCGCGCTGTAGCGCCCCCCGACGGTCGGGTCGGCGAGGAAGACGGCGCGGGCGCCCATGGCGGCGGCGGTGTCCGCGAGCGGCGACCCGGGGTCGGTGACGACGACGAAGCGGGCCCCGACCTGCTCCGCGTCGAGCCCCGCCGCGGCGAACGCAGCCGCGAAGATCCGCCGGTGGCTGTCGGTCTCGACGGTGCCGCCGGACTTCGAGCTGACCACGACGACGGTGCGCTCGAGGTCGGTCAGGGCCGCGGCGACCTGGCCGGGGTCGGTGGTGTCGAGGACGACCAGCGGCACGCCGGCGGTCCGGCAGATGACCTCGGGGGCGAGGGAGGAACCGCCCATGCCGCAGAGCACGATGCGGTCGAGCCCCTCGGACAGCAGGTCCTCGCGCAACCGGCCGAGCTGCGCGACCAGGGAGCGGGAGGACGACGGCAGGTCCAGCCAGCCCAGCCGGATCGCGGCCTCGCTCTCCGCCTCGGGTCCCCACAGCGTCGCGTCCTTGCGGACCAGACGTGCGGCGACGTCGTCGGCGGCGAGCCGGCTGCGCAGGTCCGCGGGGACCTCGAAGCCCTGCGCGCTGACCTCCAGCTTCACTTCTTGTCCTCCAGCTGGGTGCGCACCGACTCGGTGAGCTCGTCCCACGAGTCGACGAACTTCTGGATGCCCTCGACCTCGAGCACCCGGAAGACGTCGTCGAGGTCGACCCCGGCGTCGGCGACGGCCTTCATCACGCCGGCGGCGTCGTCGTAGGCCTTCTGCACCGGGGTGCCCGGCGTGCCGTGGTCGGCGTAGGCCATGAGGGTCTTCTCCGGCATGGTGTTGACGGTGCCGGGCGCGATGAGCTCGCTGATGTAGAGCGTGTCCGGCAGGTCGGGGTTCTTCACGCCGGTCGAGGCCCACAGCGGCCGCTGCGGGCGGGCGCCCTTGCGCTCCAAGGCCTTCCAGCGGTCGGAGGAGAAGACCTCCTCGTAGGCCTGGTAGGCCAGCTGGGCGTTGGCGACGCCCGCCTTGCTCTTCAGCCCGGCGTCCGCGCCGGCCTGCTCCAGCCGCTTGTCGATCTCGGTGTCCACGCGGGACACGAAGAACGAGGCCACCGACGCGATGCCGGACAGGTCCGCCTGCGGGTCGGCGGCCAGCCGCTCCTCGAGGCCGGACAGGTAGGCGTCCATGACCTTGCGGTAGCGGTCGGGGCTGAAGATCAGGGTGACGTTGACGCTGATGCCGCGGGCGATCGACGTCTGGATCGCCGGGAGGCCGGCCTCGGTCGCGGGGATCTTGATGAACAGGTTCGGCCGGTCGACCAGCCACCACAGGTGCGCCGCCTCCGCGGCGGTGGCGTCGGTGTCGTTCGCCAGCCCGGGGGCGACCTCCAGGGAGACCCGCCCGTCTCCGGGCTGCCGGGCGGCGACCGGCGCGAGCAGGTCGCAGGCATCCCGGACGTCGGCGGCGGTGATCGTGCGCAGCGCCTCCCCGACGGGCACCTCGCGGACGGCCATGGCGTGCAACTGGTCGTCGTAGGAGTCCGACCCGCTGATCGCCGCGGCGAAGATCGTCGGGTTGGTGGTCACCCCCACGACCGAGTGCTCGTCCACCAGCGACTGGAGGTTGCCGCTGCGGATGCGGTCGCGGGACAGGTCGTCGAGCCAGACTGCGACTCCGGCCGAGCTCAGTTCGGCCAGGTTCTCGTTCTGTGCCATGTCATCAGCCTTTCCGGACGTGCATCTCGGTGGGTGAGTCTGGAAGGCCCCGCCGCAGGGACCCGGGCCGAGCTCGCGAGGTCCGGGGGGCGGCGGGGTCCTTCTTCAGCGGTCGCCGGTGGGGTGGGGGAGGCCTCCGGTGGCTGCAACCGGGCCGGCCGGCACGGCGTTCCCGGAGGCGGCGGCCGCGATGCTCTCGCGGGCCGCGGCCACGACCGCCTCGTCGGTGAGGCCGAACTTCTCGTACAGCACCGAGTAGGCCGCACTCGCCCCGTAGTGGGTCAGGCCGACGATCCGGCCGGCGTCACCCACGAACTCGCGCCAGCCCATCGGCACACCGGCCTCGACGCTGACCCGGGCGCGCACCGAGGGCGGGAGGACCTGGTCCTTGTAGGCCTGGTCCTGCTCGGCGAACCACTCGACGCAGGGCACCGAGACCACCCGGGTCGGGACGCCGTCGGCCTCCAGCCGCTCGCGGGCGGCGACCGCGATCTGCACCTCGGACCCGGTGCCCATCAGGATCACCTCCGGGGTGCCGGACGAGGCCTCGGCGAGCACGTACGCACCGCGCGCGGTGCCCTCGGCGGAGCCGAACTCACCGCGGTCGAACACGGGCAGGTTCTGCCGCGACAGCAGCAGGCCGGCCGGGCGGTCGTTGTTCTCCAGCACCGTCCGCCAGGCGACGGAGACCTCGTTGGCGTCCGCGGGGCGGACGACGTCCAGGCCCGGGATGGCCCGCAGCGCGGCGAAGTGCTCGATCGGCTGGTGCGTGGGGCCGTCCTCGCCGAGGCCGATCGAGTCGTGCGTCCACACGTAGGTGACCGGCAGCTGCATGAGGGCGGCCAGGCGGACCGCACCGCGCATGTAGTCGGAGAAGGTGAGGAACGTGCCGCCGTAGACGCGGGTGCCGCCGTGCAGCGCGATGCCGTTCATGACCGCGCCCATGGCGTGCTCGCGGACACCGAAGTGCAGGGTGCGGCCGTAGGGCCCGCCGCTCCACATCTTCGTCTGGCGGTTCGCGGGCAGGAACGACGGTTCGCCCTTCACCGCGGTGTTGTTGCTCTCGGCCAGGTCGGCCGACCCGCCCCAGAGCTCGGGGAGCTCCGGGTAGAGGGCGGCGAGCACCTCGCCGGAGGCCTTGCGGGTGGCGACGCCCTTGGGGTCGGCGTCCCAGCTCGGCAGCTTCTGCGCCCAGCCCTCGGGGAGCGTGCGGGTGGTCATCCGCTCCAGCAGGGCGGCGGCCGCGCCGTTGCCCTGCTTCCAGGCGTCGAAGCGCTCCTGCCAGGCGGCGTGCGCCTCCCGGCCGCGGTCGACGACCTTGCGGGCGTGCCCGATCACCTCGGGGGCGACGTCGAAGGACGTCGAGGGGTCCAGCCCGAGGACCTCCTTGGTCGCCCGGACCTCGTCCTCGCCGAGTGCCGAGCCGTGGGCGGCGCCGGTGTTCTGCTTGTTCGGGGCGGGCCAGCCGATGATGGTGCGCAGCACGATGATCGACGGGCGCTGGGTCTCGGCCTTCGCGGCGGCGAACGCGGCGTCGAGCGCGGCGAGGTCCTCGCCGTCGTCGACCCGCTGCACGTGCCAGCCGTAGGCCTCGTAGCGCTTGCCGACGTCCTCGGTGAAGGCGACGTTGGTGTCGTCCTCGATGGAGATCTTGTTGTCGTCGTAGACGAGCACGAGGTTGCCGAGCTGCTGCGTGCCGGCCAGGGACGACGCCTCGGCGCTCACGCCCTCCTCGAGGTCGCCGTCGGAGCAGAAGGCCCAGACGGTGTGGTCGAAGAGGCTCTCGCCCTCGGGGGCGTCGGGGTCGAACAGCCCGCGCTCGCGGCGTGCGGCCATCGCCATGCCGACGGCGTTGCCGACGCCCTGGCCGAGCGGGCCGGTGGTCGTCTCGACGCCGGGGGTGTGGTTGACCTCCGGGTGCCCGGGGGTCTGCGACCCCCAGGTACGCAGCGCCTTCAGGTCGTCGAGCTCCATGCCGTAGCCGGAGAGGTAGAGCTGCACGTACAGCGTCAGGCTGGAGTGCCCCATGGAGAGGACGAAGCGGTCGCGGGCGACCCAGTTCGGGTCGCTGGGGTCGTGGCGGAGCCACTTCTGGAAGAGCAGGTAGGCCGTCGGCGCCATGCTCATCGCCGTCCCCGGGTGGCCGTTGCCGACCTTCTGGACGGCGTCCATCGCGAGGACGCGCGCGGTGTCGATCGCGCGGCGGTCCAGCTCGCCGAACCCCTCGGGGAGGGTCGGGTTCGGCTGGCTCGGGGAGCCGGTGGGCGTGTCCGTCGCGGCTTCGGCCGGAGCCTCGGGCTCGGTGCTCTGGGTGTTTCCCGTGCTCGTGCTGTCCGGTGCCATCGTGGCTCGGTGCTCCCTCGGGTCGGGCCTGGCGGGGCCGCCCGGGGATACGACTGCGTCCGGGCGGAGGACGTGCGCGGCGGCGACGGGCCGCCGTGCTCCCGGCTTCGTTGCCGGTATGCGAGCACGTCGTCGTCGACTCGGCCCTACCCGCTGCACGCGCAGCATCAACGTGATCAAGCCTAGTCGTGCCGGACCCGAGCCGCGCCCAGGGAGGCCGCGCTCGCGGGCTACAGTGGCGTGCGTTCCCAATCCCCGGCTCGGAGTAGGCCCCCTCGTGCTCGTCCACTGGGCTGCAGTGCCCCGACGCCCGCTCGCCGCCGCGTCCGGGGACCCCCGGTGACGGCGCTGTCCGAGCGTGCGGCCCCGGCCCGCCGGGGCGCCCGGTCGAGCGGCCGTGCGTCCGCCGTCCGGAGCCGGGTGCTGGCCTACGTCGGCCTGACCAAGCCCCGGATCATCGAGCTGCTGCTGGTGACCACGGTCCCGGCGATGATGCTCGCCGCGCGCGGCTGGCCGTCGTTCGCGCTGCTGCTGTCGACCCTGGTGGGCGGCACGCTCGCCGCCGGGGCGGCGAACGTCTTCAACTGCTACTTCGACCGCGACATCGACCGGTTGATGCAGCGCACCCGGAACCGGCCGCTGGTCACCGGTGAGGTGACGCCCCGCGCGGCCCTGGTCTTCGGCGTCGTCCTGACCGTCAGCTCGATCGCGCTGCTCGCGGCCACCACCACGTTGCTGGCCGCGGCGCTCGCGGCGGGGGCGATCTTCTACTACGCGGTCCTCTACACGATGGTGTTCAAGCGGCACACCCGCCGCAGCACCGAGTGGGGCGGGGTGCCGGGCGCGGCTCCGGTGCTCATCGGCTGGGCTGCCGTCACCGGCTCGCTGGACTGGCCGGCCGTCGTGGTGTTCGCCGTCGTCTTCTGCTGGCAGATGCCGCACTTCTGGGCGCTGGCGCTGCGGTTCAAGGACGACTACGCCCGGGCCGACGTCCCGATGCTGCCGGTGGTCACGTCGGCGCTGTCCGTCGGCCGCCAGTCCGTCGCCTGGTCCTACGCCACCGTGGCCGTCTCGCTGCTGCTGTGGCCGGTGGCGACCGACTACGGGATCGGGCTCGGCTACACCGTCCCGGCGGTCCTGCTCGGCGCCTGGTTCGTCGTGGAGTCCCACCGCCTGCTCGCCCGCATCAAGCGCGGTGGCGACATCCGGTCGATGGCGCTGTTCCACGTCTCGATCTCGTACCTGTCGCTGCTGATGGTCGCGATCATCGTCGACGCCATCGTCTGAGGACCGCCCTTCCCCCCACGTCTCGCGGGCTCGGCGCGGGCCCCTGACGGGCAGCCACGACCAGGTTCTGCGCCTGTGCGCCGCGACCTCCCCGACCGGGACTGGAAGGCGCCCGGGCCGGGCGCGCTGATCGGGCCCGACGGGCGCACCTACCGGCGGCGGACCACGCGCATCGAGCGCTCCGAGGCCGAGGCGCTGGCCGAGGGCGGGTGCCCGGTGGTGACCTACCTGCCCGGTGGACGACTCGTCTGGCACGACGAGGACGACGCCTGGCCCGCCTGGGCCGACGCCAGGACCGCGCTCACCACGGGCCTGCCGGAGCCGGACTCGGTGACCGGCGGCCGGTGGGAGTCGGCCGACGGCGGCACCGCGCTCGTCCTCGTCCGGCACGGGTAGGCCGAGCAGCACATCGGAAGTGGTCCGCCCTGCGGGGACGCCGGCCTCATCCGGCCGGGCTCCGCTCAGGTCGGGGAGGGCACCTGGCGGCGGTGTCCCCGAGAGGAGGACGGGGTCACCACCTCCGACGCGGGGCCGCGGACCGACCAGACGAGCCGGGCCGTGAACGCGGTGACGAGCACCGCGCCCAGCATGTGCACCAGCACCAGCGCGACCGGCAGATCGGTGAAGTACTGCACGTAGCCGACGACGCCCTGGGCGAGCTGGACGACCAGCAGGTCGCGGGCGGCCCGGCGGACACGGCCGGGGGAGTCGGTCGCGTGCAGGGCGACCAGCAGGGCGATGGTCAGGCCGAGCAGCAGGAAGACGGCGTCGGCGTGCAGCTGGCTCATCAGCTCGGGGTCGAAGCCCATGCGGAGCGGTGCGGCGTCGGGGTCCTCCGGCACGTCGCCGCTGTGCGGGCCGCTGCCGGTGACCACCGTCCCGATGGCCAGGACGACGGCGGTGGTCGCGGCGATGCCCCACACCAGCAGCACGAACGGACGCCGGAGCAACGGCTGCCCCACGCCCGGTTCGCGCGAGCGCAGCCACAGCGTCGTCGCCAGCGCGACGAGCACCGCGGAGATGAGGAAGTGCGCCGCGACGGTCCACGGGTTGAGGCCGGTGAGCACGGTGACCCCGCCGAGCGCTGCCTGGACGGGGATGCCGAGGAAGGTCGCCGCGGCGAGGAGGCGCAGGTCGCGGCGCGGGGAGCGCCACACGGCGACCAGGGTGGCGATGGCGACGGCGGCGAGCACGAACGTGAGCAGGCGGTTGCCGAACTCGATGAGGCCGTGGCCGGCCATCTCCGGCGTCGTCACGAAGCTGTCGTCGGTGCAGCGCGGCCACGTCGGGCAGCCCAGCCCGGAACCGGTCAGCCGGACCAGGCCGCCGGTGACGACGATCAGGCCGTTGGCGACCGCGTTGGCCAGCGCGAGGCGCGAGACGGTCGCGGGGGAGAAGGAGCGGGGCAGGACCGGCACGCCCCGATGCTAGGTCGTGCAGCCGCCCCTGCGGCCGGTGCGCGGGCGTACGCGCGACCGGCGCAGTGACGCTGCTCACGGATCAGGGCGGGGAGGGCCGCTTCTTAGGTCGACCTTGGTTGCAGGGCTCCCGATTTAGGACACACTCGTGTTGTGGAAAGCGTCGTGGGACCCCCGCGCTCGTCGGCTCCGGCCGACGACGGGCGTACCCGCGACCGCGTGAGCGCCCTGCTCCTCGAGCACGGGCCGCAGACCGCCTCCGAGCTCGCCGGCCGGCTGGGCATCTCGCCGGCCGCCGTCCGCCGGCACCTGGACTCTCTCGTCGCCGCGGGCCGCATCGAGGAGCGCGTGGCCGGGCGGGCGGGCGTCGGGGCGCACCGCGGTCGCGGTCGTCCCGCCCGACGGTTCCACCTCACCGACGCGGGCCGCTCCACCTTCCCGCACGCCTACGACGACCTGGCGCTGACCGCGCTGCGGTTCGTCGCCGCCTCCGGTGGCCCCGACGCCGTCCGCGCCGTCGCCGAGCAGCAGCTCGCCGGGCTCGAGGCCCGCGCGTCGAGCGCCGTCGAGAGCGCCGTGCGTGCGGCCGGGGACGTGCCGGTGGACCGCGCCCAGGCCCTGGCCGCTGCGCTCACGGCCGAGGGCTACGCTGCCACCGCCTCCGCGATCTCCGGCGGGGGGCAGCTCTGCCAGCACCACTGCCCGGTGGCGCACGTGGCCGCGGAGTTCCCCCAGCTGTGCGAGGCCGAGACCGCGGTGATCGGCCGGCTCGTGGGCACCCACGTGCAGCGGCTGGCCACGATCGCCCACGGCGACGGGATCTGCACCACCCACCTCCCCGGACCACTGCGTCCGGGGAACAGAACGGCCCCCGCACGCCCTGTACCTGGTGAGCGATCAGCGCCCTCCGGCGCGCGCACCAGCCAGTCCAGCAATGCCCTCGAGATCGACCGGGAGAGGACGCCCGCATGACCAGCACCCAGCAGCCGGCAGCCACATCGGCGCAGCCGCTGACGCAGGACGAGCAGATCGAGCAGCTCGGCCGCTACGAGTACGGCTGGGCCGACGCCGACGTCGCCGGTGCGTCGGCCCGTCGCGGCGTCGACGAGGACGTCGTCGCCGACATCTCCCGTCGCAAGAGCGAGCCCGAGTGGATGCTCGAGCGCCGCCTCAAGGCCCTGAAGCTCTTCGGGCGCAAGCCCATGCCCGACTGGGGCTCGGACCTCTCCGGCATCGACTTCCAGAACATCAAGTACTTCGTGCGCTCCACCGAGGCGCAGGCCGCCTCGTGGGAGGACCTGCCCGACGACATCAAGAACACCTACGACCGGCTGGGCATCCCGGAGGCGGAGAAGCAGCGCCTGGTCTCCGGCGTCGCCGCCCAGTACGAGTCCGAGGTCGTCTACCACCAGATCCAGAAGGAGCTCGAGGACCAGGGCGTCATCTTCCTGGACACCGACTCGGCCCTGAAGGAGCACCCGGAGATCTTCCAGGAGTACTTCGGCTCTGTTATCCCGTCCGGCGACAACAAGTTCGCCGCGCTGAACACCGCCGTCTGGTCGGGTGGCTCGTTCATCTACGTCCCGCCGGGCGTGCACGTCGAGATCCCGCTGCAGGCCTACTTCCGGATCAACACCGAGAACATGGGCCAGTTCGAGCGGACGCTGATCATCGTCGACGAGGGCGCCTACGTGCACTACGTCGAGGGCTGCACCGCGCCGATCTACAAGAGCGACTCGCTGCACTCCGCGGTCGTCGAGATCATCGTCAAGAAGAACGCCCGCTGCCGGTACACGACCATCCAGAACTGGTCGAACAACGTCTACAACCTGGTCACCAAGCGGGCCGTGGCCCACGAGGGCGCGACCATGGAGTGGGTCGACGGCAACCTCGGCTCCAAGGTGACGATGAAGTACCCGGCCGTCTGGATGACCGGCGAGCACGCCAAGGGCGAGGTGCTCTCGATCGCCTTCGCGGGCGAGGGACAGCACCAGGACGCCGGCGCCAAGATGGTGCACGCGGCGCCGCACACCTCCTCCACGATCATCAGCAAGTCCGTCGCCCGTGGCGGCGGCCGTACCTCCTACCGCGGGCTGGTCCAGGTGGACGAGGGTGCCTACGGCTCCAAGTCCACGGTCAAGTGCGACGCCCTGCTGGTCGACACGATCAGCCGGTCGGACACCTACCCGTACGTCGACGTCCGCGAGGACGACGTCTCCATGGGCCACGAGGCCACGGTCTCCCGCGTCAGCGACGACCAGCTCTTCTACCTGATGAGCCGCGGTCTGTCCGAGGACGAGGCGATGGCGATGGTCGTGCGCGGGTTCGTGGAGCCGATCGCCCGCGAGCTGCCCATGGAGTACGCCCTCGAGCTCAACCGGCTCATCGAGCTGCAGATGGAAGGTGCCGTCGGCTGATGTCGACCGAGAACGCCAGCACGACCGATCTCACCACCCAGCCGGCGACCCTCGCCTCGGAGCTCTTCGCTCCGGGCGTGGGCGCGCAGGCCGGCCCCCCGACCACCCCGGCGTCCGACACCGGCAGCGCCGGCGACGTGTCGCCCGGCGCGCACTCGCACGGTGGCCCCACCCCGACCGGCTCGCCGCCGGAACGGCTCAAGTCGACCGACCCGGACGTCTTCGGCGTGCCGACCGGTCGCGAGGAGACGTGGCGCTTCACGCCGATGAAGCGGATCAAGCCGCTGCTCGACGGTGCCGCGTCCGACGCGCGACTGACCTGGACGACCGACCTGCCCGAGGGCGTCGAGCTGACCCGCGTCGAGGCCGGTGACCCGCTGATCAAGGGTCTGCCCGAGCCGGTGGACCGGCTGGCTGCGCTGACCCGTCAGCGGGCCGGCGGCGCCGACGTCGTGCGCGTCGCGAAGGAGGCCCAGCTCGACCGTCCGGTCGCGCTGGCGCTGGCCGGCACCGGTGGCGACGACGTCGTCTGGGGCCAGCTCGTCATCGAGGTCGGCGCGTTCGCCAAGGCCACCGTCGTGCTCGACCACACCGGCGCCGCTAAGTACTCCGGCGGCGTGACCGTGCTCGCCGGCGACGGCGCGCAGGTCACCCTCGTGTCGGTCCAGGACTGGGCCCCCGGTTCGGTGCACGGCGGTCAGTACGACGCCGTGGTCGGCCGGGACGCCAGCTTCACGCAGGTGGCGGTCACCCTCGGTGGTGACCTGGTGCGCCTGGTCAGCAACGTGCAGTACGCCGGCCCCGGCGGCCGCGCAGAGCTGCTCGGCGTCTACTTCTCCGACGAGACCCAGCACCAGGAGCACCGGCTCTGGGTCGACCACTCCGTGCCCAACTGCACCAGCAACGTCCTCTACAAGGGCGCGC
Source organism: Blastococcus sp. (assembly GCA_042090795.1). Taxonomy (GTDB): domain Bacteria; phylum Actinomycetota; class Actinomycetes; order Mycobacteriales; family Geodermatophilaceae; genus Blastococcus. The sequence continues at coordinate 92,001 of JBELIQ010000015.1, forward strand.
TGCAGGGCGAGGGCGCGCGCACGGTCTGGATCGGCGACGTCCGCATCCGGCCGGAGGCGACCGGCACCGAGACCTACGAGCTCAACCGCAACCTCGTGCTCACCGACGGCGCCCGCGCCGACTCGGTGCCCAACCTGGAGATCGAGACCGGCGAGATCGTGAGCGCCGGCCACGCCAGCGCCACCGGCCGCTTCGACGACGAGCAGCTGTTCTACCTCTGCTCGCGCGGCATCGACGCCGAGACGGCCCGCCGCCTCGTCGTGCGTGGCTTCTTCGCCGACGTCGTCCAGCGGATCGGGATCGACGCCCTCCAGGACCGTCTGATGGGCACCATCGAGTCGCGCCTCGGCGCCCTGCCGGGTCTCGAGGACCAGCCGGTCGAGGTGGCCTGACCATGGCCTTCGAACGGGTCTGCGGGCTGTCCGACGTCCCCGAGAACGGCGCTCTGCGCGTCGAGCTCGCGGACATCGACGTCGCCGTCGTCCGCTTCGAGGGGCAGCTGTACGCCCTCGAGGACCGGTGCTCGCACGCCGACGTCCCGCTGAGCGAGGGGGACGTCGAGCTGTTCGGCGGCGCCCCCACCATCGAGTGCTTCCTGCACGGCTCGTGCTTCGACCTGCGCACGGGCGAGCCCACCAACCTGCCGGCGACCGAGCCGGTCGACGTCTACCCGGTCCGCGTGGAAGGGGAGGACGTGCTCGTCGACACCGAGACGAACGCCGTCCAGCCTTCCGGCGCGGCCGGCAACTGAGGAGCGAGTAGAAGTGTCCGTTCTGGAGATCCGCGACCTGCACGTCACGGTCGGCGAGGGTGACGACACCAAGGAGATCCTCCGCGGCGTCGACCTGACCGTCCGCTCGGGCGAGACCCACGCGATCATGGGCCCCAACGGGTCGGGCAAGTCGACCCTGGCGTACTCCATCGCCGGCCACCCCAAGTACACCGTCACCGGCGGCACCGTGACCCTCGACGGCGAGGACGTCCTCGCGATGAGCGTCGACGAGCGCGCCCGCGCCGGCCTGTTCCTCGCGATGCAGTACCCGGTCGAGGTGCCCGGCGTCTCGGTGTCGAACTTCCTGCGTACCGCGGCCACCGCGATCAAGGGCGAGGCGCCCAAGCTGCGCACCTGGGTCAAGGACGTCAAGAGCGAGATGGAACTGCTCGAGATGGACTCCGCCTTCGCCGAGCGGAACGTCAACGAGGGCTTCTCCGGTGGCGAGAAGAAGCGCCACGAGATCCTGCAGATGCGCCTGCTCAAGCCGGGCATCGCGATTCTCGACGAGACGGACTCCGGTCTGGACGTCGACGCGCTGCGGGTCGTCTCCGAGGGCGTGAACCGCACCCGCGAGGAGGGCGACATCGGCGTCCTGCTGATCACGCACTACACGCGGATCCTGCGCTACATCAAGCCCGACTTCGTGCACGTCTTCGTCGCCGGCAAGGTCGTCGACGAGGGTGGCTCGGAGCTGGCCGACAAGCTCGAGAACGAGGGCTACGCCGCCTACGTCAAGGACTCCAACGAGGCTGCCGCCGCGGAGGTCGCACGAGCATGACCCAGACCGTCTCGCGTCCTGTCGGGGCGCACGAGCCGCTGCCGCTGGACGTCGAGGCGATCCGGGCGGACTTCCCGATCCTGACGCGGACCGTGCGGGACGGGAAGCGGCTGGTCTACCTGGACTCCGGTGCCACCTCGCAGAAGCCGCGGTCGGTGCTCGATGCCGAGCGCTGGTTCTACGAGAACGTCAACGCCGCCCCGCACCGGGGCGCCCACGCGCTCGCCGAGGAGGCGACCGGCGCCTACGAGGCCGCCCGCGCCACCATCGGCGGGTTCATCGGCGCCCCGGACCGGGAGATCGTCTTCACCCGCAACACCACCGAGGCGATCAACCTGGTGGCCTACGCCCTCTCCAACGCCGCGACGGCGAAGGAGGAGGAGTTCGGCACCTACGCCGTCGGCCAGGGTGACGAGATCGTGGTCACCGAGATGGAGCACCACGCCAACCTGGTGCCCTGGCAGCAGCTGTGCGAGCGCACCGGGGCGACCCTGCGCTGGCTGGGGCTGACCGACGACGGCCGGCTGGACCTCGCGGACCTGTCCACCGTGGTCGACGAGCGCACCAAGCTCGTCGCGGTCACCCAGCAGTCGAACATCCTCGGCACGATCAACCCGCTGGGCGAGATCATCGCCCGGGCGCACGAGGTCGGTGCCCTGGTGCTGGTCGACGGCGCCCAGTCGGTGCCGCACCAGGCCGTCGACGTCACCGAGCTCGGCGCGGACTTCCTGGTGTTCTCCGGGCACAAGATGCTGGGGCCCACGGGCGTCGGCGTGCTGTGGGGCCGCTACGACGTGCTCGACAAGCTGCCGCCGTTCCTCACCGGCGGCTCGATGATCGAGGTCGTGCGGATGGAGGCCTCTACCTTCGCCGCGCCGCCGCAGCGCTTCGAGGCGGGCGTCCCGATGACCGCGCAGGTCATCGGCCTGGCCGCCGCGGTCGAGTACCTGCAGGGCCTGGGCATGGATCGCGTCGAGGAGCACGAGAAGGTGCTCACCGGCTACGCGCTGGAGAAGCTCGGCGAGATCCCCGGCGTCACGGTGATCGGCCCGCCCGACACCGTGGCCCGTGGGGGAGCGATCTCCTTCACCGTCGAGGGCATCCACCCGCACGACGTCGGTCAGGTGCTGGACGACTCCGGCGTCGCCGTGCGCGTGGGGCACCACTGCGCCTGGCCGGTCGTGCGGCGGTACGGCGTCCCGGCCACCACGCGGGCCACGTTCTACGTGCACACCGGCTACGACGACATCGACGCCCTGGCCGACGGAATTCGCACGGCCCAGAAGTTCTTCGGAACGGCGTGAGGTCGATCTGATGCAGCTCGAGTCGATGTACCAGGAGATCATCCTGGACCACTACAAGAACCCGCACGGGCGTGGACTGCGCGAGCCCTTCGAGGCCGAGGTGCACCACGTCAACCCCACGTGCGGTGACGAGGTGACGCTCCGGCTGCACCTCGAGGGCGACACCGTCGCCGACGTCTCCTACGAGGGCATGGGCTGCTCGATCAGCCAGGCCTCGATCTCGGCGATGTACGACCTCGTCCTCGGCAAGAGCGTGACCGAGGCCCTCGCCACCGGCGAGGACTTCGTGACGCTCATGCAGGCCAAGGGCGACCCCACCGTGGCCGAGAAGCTCGAGGACAGCCTGGAGGACGCCGTCGCGTTCGCCGGGGTCTCGAAGTACCCGGCCCGGATCAAGTGCGCGCTGATGAGCTGGATGGCGTTGAAGGACGCCTCCGCCCGGGCACTGTCCACGAGCGACGCTCTGCCAGCCACCCACCCCACCGCCCCCACCGGAGGCACGCCATGACCGCTGAGAGCAGCACCGAGAACGCCACCCCCGCCACCGACGGTGGGCCGGGTGACCTGCCGGTCGGCAAGACGGCTCTCCTGGAGGACCTCGAGGAGGCCATGCGCGACGTGGTCGACCCCGAGCTGGGCGTCAACGTCGTCGACCTGGGGCTGGTCTACGGCCTGGACGTCGACGACAGCAGCGGCGACGCCAGCATCGCCATCATCGACATGACGCTGACCTCGGCGGCCTGCCCGCTGACCGACGTCATCGAGGACCAGGCCCGCCAGGCGCTGACCGGTGGTCCCGGCCCGGGGCTCGTGGACGACATCCGGATCAACTGGGTCTGGATGCCGCCGTGGGGTCCCGACAAGATCACCGACGACGGCCGCGAGCAGCTCCGCGCCCTCGGCTTCCGCGTCTAGCGAGCCTTCACACCGCTGCTTCTGGGGTGTTCTTCCCACTGTGCGGGTCCTGCAGGACCCGTAGAGCGCGAGGAACATCCCAGAAGTGCGTCCGGGGTAGGTGGGCGAGGCCCGCGGGCGTTCGCCTGACCGCAGGAGCACGTCCGGGGTCAGCGTGCCCGGGCGTAGGTCACCGCTGATGCGGCGCTCAGCCGCTCCAGCAGGTCGGCGAGCGACCAGCCTTCCGGAGCGCCGAGTGCGAACAGCAGCATGCGCGCGGCCGGCGAGCCGTCGAACGACGGCGGGGTGTAGCTGAGGCCGAACGGTGCCGGCCGGCCGCCGTGCGCGCGGTAGAAGGCGATCCGGCGTTCCCGCGTGGCGGCCTCGTGCGGGGCGATCCCCGGTTCCTCCGGGTCCTCGACCTCGAGCAGGACGGCGCCGCCCTCCGCGCGCAGGTGATCCAGCAGCCGGCCCCCGTGGCCGCCGCCCCGGGCGTCGCTGCCGACGGCGAGGTACTCGAGGAACCGGGCATCCGGCGCGAGCCCGATGAGGCTGGCGAAGGCGACGACCCGGCCCGCGTCCCGCAGCACCAGGCCCGCACGGTCACTGCCGAAGCCCTCGGCCAGGACGGTCGAGGGAACGCGCTCGCTCGGCGGGAAGGCCTCCTCGTAGATGGCGAGGACGGCGGGGAGGTCGCCCGGCCGGAGCCGGTCGGGTGCATCCGCGGCCGGCACGCCGCTCACCGGAGACCCGCCAGACTCACCGGAGATCCGCCAGACGGATGGCGAAGCCGGCGACGGGAAGGCGCTCCCGGCGGGCGCCCACCGCCAGCAGCACGCCGCCCACCACCAGTGCCGTCCCGACGGGCCAGGGCAGGGCCTGCGCCGCCAGCCCGACGGCCACCGCGAGTGCGGATCCGGCACCGACCGCCAGTGGTGCCCACAAGCCACCGCGTCCGCCGGCCACGAGCAGCACGGCTGCCGCCAGGAGCACGGCCACCGTCCGCGGAGCATCCGACGCGACCACCGCGAGCACGGTCGAGGGCACCGCGGCCACGAGCAGACCGGGCCCCCACGCCGCCCACGAGCTGCCGCGCAGCAGGCCGGGTCCGGACGCGAGCAGCAGACCGGCCGCCGCAGGCAGGGAGTACGCCTCGATCACGCCGGCGTCGAGCGCCGCCGCGAGTACCCAGGCGGCTCCCACGAGCTGGGCGGCGCCCACCCGCCAGGCGCCGCGGCGCAGCTCGGCGTCGCCGGCCGTGCGCTGCGACCGCCAGGTGCGCCCGGCCCAGGCCACCGTGAACACCCCCTGGACGGCGAGCACCGCACCGAGCGCGGGCGCCTCGTCCCACGGCAGGAGCAGCAGGACCGCGGCGACGGCGCACCCGCCGGCGGCCACGGCCGTCGCGCGCCGGGACGCGATGTCGAGCCAGGCTCCGGCGACCATCGCGCCGGCATGGACCGCGGTCAGCGCCACCGCGGCGGACGTCGGGGACAGCACCCCGCCGGGGACGGCGAGCAGCACCGCGCCGGCCAGGCAACCGACGGCCACGGGGACCGACTGCGGCCGGCCCCCGGGCTGCCGGACGGCCGCCCACACCGTCGGGACGGCGGTGAGCAGCAGGAGCAGCGAGATCGCCGTCCACTGCCGGTCGGCGAGCAGCCGACCCACGCTCAGCGCCGTCATGACCACACCGGCGGCGAGCGCGAGCGGCAGGAACAACCCCCGACGCCAACCGGTCAGGGAGGCCGTCGCCAGGGTGGCCAGCAGGACACCGGCGTACCCGGTGAGGGTGACCGCCGCCGTCCCGAGGACGGAGGACGCGCCGGTGACGGCGGTACCGGCGACGACGCCGGCCAGCAGCGGAGCCGCCCGCGGCGGCCCGGTCAGCGGCTCGAGCTCCTGCCGCAACCGCGTCACCACCAGGCCGAGGCAGGCGAGGACCACCAGGGCGGCCGCGAGGTACCGCCCGGCTGCGGAACCGGTCCAGGCGGTCGCGGTCCCGCTGCCCACCCCGGCCACCCACCACGGTGCGGTGGTCAGCAGCGCGATGCGGGCGACCGCGCGCCGCGCGAACACCGCGATCCCGAGTCCCGCCAGCGCGACGCCGAGGTGGAGCGACGTGCGCAGCTCCGCCGGCACGCCGTCCAGTCCCCGGAGGACGGCGAGCTGCGCGGCGATCCAGGACGCCAGCGGCCAGGCCGCGGTGGTCGGTGCCAGGCGGTGCAGGAGGAGGAAGGCGGCCGCGAGCGCGGCGGTCGCGCCGGCGGTGCCCAGGGCGCTCCCGCCGAGACCGCCGACCCCGCTGGCGCTGAGGGCGAGGCCGGTCGCGCTGGCTCCCAGCACCTCCTGGGAGCTCCGCAGCCGGGCTCGGGCCGCCCGGAGCGCGAACCCGGTGGCGACGGCGGCCAGGGCGAGCAGCAGCGTCCGGGCGGGGCCGCCGCCGTACGCGGAGGCGACCACGGCGCCGGCGCTGACCAGCAGGACCGCACCGACCCCGAGCAGCACCTGCGGCGGTCGGGCGCGGTAGGGCAGGGGAGGGAGCGGTGCTGTGTCGACCGGTTGCGGCATGACCGCCTCCTTCCCGTCCCCCGAGGCGTCCCCACCGTAGGGCGGGCCGGCCCCGTGGGCACCCGGGTGGGGATGCCGCCGATGTCACCCCGGGAACGTGGGGGGTATCGCACTCCGAGCGCCTACCCTGGGTTCAGTGATCACGACGACCGGCCTCGAGCTCCGCGCCGGCGCCCGCATCCTCATCAGCGAAGCCAGCCTGCGCGTCCAGCCGGGTGACCGCATCGGCCTGGTCGGGCGCAACGGCGCCGGCAAGACCACCACCCTCACCACGCTCGCCGGTGAGCGCGTCCCGCACGCCGGCTCGGTGGAGATCACCGGTGAGCTGGGCTACCTGCCGCAGGACCCGCGCAGCGGCGATCTCGACATCACCGCCAGCGACCGCGTCCTCTCCGGTCGGGGCCTCGACGTGATCCGCAACCAGCTGGTCAAGGCGCAGGTCGCCATGGCCGAGCCGGCCGACGACGCCGAGCAGGACAAGGCCGTGCGCCGCTACGGCAACCTCGAGGACCAGTTCGCCGCCCTCGGCGGGTACGCCGCGGAGAGCGACGCCGCCCGCATCTGCACCAACCTCGGCCTGCCCGAGCGGGTGCTGTCGCAGCCGCTGCGCACCCTGTCCGGTGGCCAGCGCCGTCGCGTGGAGCTGGCCCGCATCCTCTTCTCCGATGCCGAGACGCTGCTGCTCGACGAGCCCACGAACCACCTGGACGCCGACTCGATCACCTGGCTGCGCGGCTTCCTGACCAGCCACCGCGGCGGGCTCATCGTGATCAGCCACGACGTCGAGCTGCTCGAGGCCGTCGTCAACAAGGTGTGGCACCTGGACGCCAACCGCGCGACCGTCGACATCTACAACCTCGGCTGGAAGCGCTACCTCGACCAGCGCGAGACCGACGAGCGCCGTCGCAAGCAGGAGCGGGCCAACACCGAGCGGAAGATCGACACGCTCAACGCCCAGGCCGACAAGATGCGCGCCAAGGCCACCAAGGCCAAGGCCGCCAAGAGCATGGACAAGCGCGCCGAGCGGCTGGCCGCGGGCCTCGCCGACGTGCGCGTGGCCGACAAGGTCGCCAAGCTGCGCTTCCCGACGCCGGCGGCATGCGGCAGGACGCCGCTGTTCGCCGAGGGGCTGAGCAAGAGCTACGGCTCCCTGGAGATCTTCACCGACGTCGACCTCGCCGTGGACCGGGGGACGCGGGTCGTCGTCCTCGGGCTCAACGGTGCCGGGAAGACGACGCTGCTGCGGATGCTGGCCGGCACCGAGATGCCCGACACCGGCGAGGTCAAGGCCGGGCACGGGCTACGGGTGGGCTACTACGCGCAGGAGCACGAGACGATCGACATGGACCGCTCGCTGCTGGAGGTCATGCAGTCGGCGGCGCCGGAGAGCACGGCCACCGAGCTGCGGCGCATCCTCGGCGCGTTCCTCTTCACCGGCGAGACCGTCGACCAGCGCGCCGGCACGCTGTCCGGCGGAGAGCGCACCCGGCTGGCCATGGCCACCCTGGTCGTCTCGGGCGCCAACGTGCTGCTGCTCGACGAGCCGACGAACAACCTGGACCCGGCCAGCCGGGAGCAGGTGCTCGAGGCGCTGCGCACGTACACCGGCGCGATCGTGCTGGTCACCCACGACGAGGGCGCCGTCCGTGCGCTGAACCCCGACAAGGTGATCCTGCTGCCCGACGGCACCGAGGACGCCTGGAGCGAGGACCTCGCGGACCTGGTGGAGCTCGCCTGACCCCACCCGGGCATGGGAAGCGATACACCCGTTTCCGCGCCGGGAACGGGTGTATCGCTTCCCATGCTCGGGACCGGCCGGGTCAGGACGCCGGGCCGTGCGGTCCGGAGGACCGCGATGTGATCGCTCGCATGGCCGGGGTCCGTCGACTGGGTGATCATGGGTTGCCAGGGGCCGCGTCAGCGGGACGGCGGCACCACAGGGACAGCCACGAACCCGGCACGTGCGCGTCGGCTCGACGCGTCCGGCCGGGGGCTGACACGGAGGGGAGCCATGGCCGACTCGAGCACTGCGGACCTGGGCAAGGGCAAGCGGATCACCGGCGGCGACCGGAGCACGCTCGCCGACGAGCTGCGCAAGCGCTACGACGGCGGCGAGAGCATCCGCTCGCTGGCCGAGTCGACCAAGCGCTCCTACGGCTTCGTCCACCGGCTCCTCTCCGAGTCCGGAGCCACCCTGCGCAGCCGTGGTGGGGCCAACCGGAACACCAAGAAGGCGTGAGTCCGGCCGACGCCCCGGACGGCTTCGTCCGCACCGGCCAGGACGGCGCCGTCCTCACCGTCACCCTCGACCGGCCCGAGCAGCTCAACGCCCAGACCCCGGCGACCTGGTCGGCGCTGGCCGCGATCGGTGCGGCGCTGGACGACAGCGTGCGCGTGGTCGTGCTCCGGGGGTCGGGGCGGTCGTTCTCCGCCGGGCTCGACCGCAGCATGTTCAGCGCGGAGCCCGGGGCGGCGGGCGGTCTCGGCGACCTCGGACGACGGCCGTCCCAGGAGGCCGAGGAGGTCATCCGCGGGTACCAGGCCGGGTTCCGCTGGCTCCGGAGGCCCGGTGTCGTCTCGGTCGCCGCCGTCCAGGGGCACGCCATCGGTGCCGGCTGCCAGTTGGCGCTGGCCTGCGACCTGCGGGTGCTCGCCGAGGACGCGCAGTTCCGGCTGCCCGAGCCGACGCTGGGGCTGGTGCCCGACCTCACCGGCACCAGCACCCTCGTCGAGCTGGTGGGGTACTCGCGGGCCATGGAGATCTGCCTGACCGGCCGTCCGGTCGGTGCGGCCGAGGCCCACGCGCTGGGGCTGGCCAACGTCGTCGTCCCGCGGGAGCAGCTGGACGACGCCGTCGCGCAGCTGACCGCGGCTCTCCTGGCCCCGCCGGTGGCCGCCAGCCGCGCGACCGCCGCCCTGGTGCGCTCGGCCGTGCGCAACGACCCGGACACCCAGGACGCCGCCGAGCGGGCCGCACAGGTGCGCCGGCTCCAGGAGCTCGCCGCCGGGCGCTGACTGTCGGAGGTGTCCGCCAGGATCGGCCCGTGAGGCACCGCCGGTCGGCACGGAACAGCGTCCCGCCGGTCGGTGTTGCCCCCAGGGCCGGTACCCGGATCGGCGCGCCAGAGAAGGCAGGTCCATGACCCCGAACATGACCTCCATGGCGGCGATGCGGTCGTTCCGCCGCGATCCGTCGGTGGTCGGTCGGAAGCTGCCACCGGGCACCGTGCGCCGGATCCTCGGCGTCGCCCAGCCCTACCGGCGCGACCTCGGGTTCTTCCTGGCCCTGGTGGTCGGTTCGGCGCTGATCGGCGTGATCACCCCGCTGCTCGCGGGCAACATCGTCAACCGGATCGCCTCGCTGGAGGGCACGGCCGGTGACATCGTCCGGATCGCGCTGTTCATCGCGGCGCTCGCCGTCGTCGACGCCGCCATCTCGCTGGGCACCCGCTGGTACTCCGCGCGGATCGGCGAGGGCGTCATCTACGACCTGCGCAGCACGGTCTTCGCGCACGTGCAGCGCATGCCGGTCGCGTTCTTCACCCGGACCCAGACCGGGGCACTGGTCAGCCGGTTGAACAACGACGTCGTCGGCGCCCAGCAGGCCTTCACCTCGACGCTGTCCGGCGTCGTCTCCAACGTCATCGGCCTCGTGCTCACCGCCGGTGTCATGCTCACGCTGTCCTGGCAGATCACCCTTCTCTCGCTGGTCCTGGTGCCGCTGTTCGTGCTGCCCGCCCGGCGCATCGGCGCGCGGCTGCAGGACATCACCCGGGAGTCCTACGAGCTCAACGCGTCGATGAACGCGACGATGACCGAACGGTTCAACGTCGCCGGCGCGCTGCTGGTCAAGCTGTTCGGCCGCCCCGAGGCGGAAGAGCGGTCCTTCAGCGGCCGCGCGGCCCGGGTGCGGGACATCGGCGTGCTGTCGGCCATGTACGGCCGCTTCTTCTTCACCGCGCTGACGCTGGTCGCGGCGCTGGCGACGGCGCTGGTCTACGGGCTGGGCGGGTACCTGGCCTTCACCGGCTCGCTGAGCCCCGGCGACGTCGTCGCGCTGGCGCTGCTGCTCTCCCGGCTCTACGGCCCGCTCACCGCGCTGGCCAACGTCCGGGTCGACGTCATGAGCGCGATGGTCAGCTTCGACCGCGTCTTCGAGGTGCTGGACCTGCCGCCGATGATCCGCGAGGCCGACGACGCCGTCCCGGTGCCCACCGAGGACCGGTCGATCGAGTTCGACGCCGTCTCCTTCAGCTATCCCGCGGCCCAGGACGTCTCGTTGCCGTCACTGGAAGAAGTGTCGCTGCCCGAGCACGGCGGCCCGGTCGACGTGCTGCACGACGTCTCCTTCCGCGTCGAGCCGGGACACCTGGTCGCCCTGGTCGGCCACTCCGGGGCCGGCAAGTCCACCATCGCGAGCCTGGTCTCCCGGCTGTACGACGTCACCGGCGGCGCCGTCCTGGTCGGTGGCGTCGACGTGCGCTCGGCGACGCTCGCCTCGCTGCGCGACGCCATCGGGGTGGTCAGCCAGGACGCGCACCTGTTCCACGACACGATGCGCAACAACCTGCTCTACGCCCGCCCGGAGGCCACCGAGGAGCAGCTGTGGGCCGCGCTGGACGGCGCGCACATCGCCGACCTCGTGCGGACGCTGCCCGACGGCCTGGACACGGTCGTCGGCGACCGCGGGCACCGGCTCTCGGGGGGCGAGAAGCAGCGGCTGGCCATCGCCCGCGTGCTGCTCAAGGCGCCGGGCATCGTGATCCTGGACGAGGCGACCGCGCACCTGGACAGCGAGTCCGAGGCCGCCGTCCAGCGGGCACTGGACGCCGCCCTGGCCGGCCGCACGTCGCTCGTCATCGCGCACCGGCTGTCCACCGTGCGCAGCGCCGACCAGATCCTCGTGGTCGACGGCGGTCGCATCGTGGAGTCGGGCACGCACGCGGAGTTGTTGGCGCTCGGTGGGCGGTACTCCGACCTGCACCGCACCCAGTTCGCCGACGGCGAGGCCCGGACGGTCGCCGCGAGCTGACCACTACCGTCACACAGGTGACCGAGCTTGCGAGGCCACCCATGAACACAGCACAAGCTGGCACGCGCTCGACGAGCGCCAGCGAGGAGAACACGTGACATCCGCGCATCCGTCCGACGCCCAGATCCGTTCCCTGTACGCCGCCTACCTCGACGGCTGGAACCGGCGCAGCGGTGCAGCAGTGGCGGCCTGCTTCGCCGACGACGGCGACATCGTCGGCTACGACGGGACCCACCACCACGGTCGGCTGGCCATCGCAGCCGACCTCCGGCAGATCTTCGGCAGCCACCAGACCGCCTCCTACGTCGCGGTCATCCGTTCGGTCCGCGCAGCCGCGCCCGGGGTGGCGGTGCTCCTCGCGCACGCCGGGATGATCCCGCCGGGTGGCAACGACGTGGAGCCGCAGTTCCACACCGTGCACACCGTCGTCGCGGTCGAGGAGGGGGCCGGCCGCTGGCGGATCCAGCTCCTGCAGGCCACGCCGGCCGCCTGGCACCAGCACCCGGAGGCGCGCGACGCCCTGACCGAGGAGCTGCGCGGCCTGCTGGCGGCCCAGTGAGCGGAGCGCCCCGCGGGAGCGAACAGGGAAGCGCAGTGAGCGGACAGGGGCGTGAGCATCGCAGCGAGGGACGAGCGAGGAGCGGAGCGTCCCGCGGGAGCGAACAGGGAAGCGCAGTGAGCGTCCTGGTCTCCGCCGCGGAATTGCTCGCGGCCGACGAGGTGCCGGTGCTGCTCGACGTCCGCTGGGCCCTGGGTGAGGACCGGGGCCGCGAGAAATACCTGGCCGGCCACCTGCCGGGCGCGGTGTACGTGGACCTGGAGACCGAGCTCGCCGATCCACCCACGCCGGCACTCGGCCGGCACCCGCTGCCGTCGGTGCAGCGGCTGCAAGCAGCGGCCCGGCGCTGGGGCGTCCGCGCGGACCGGCCCGTCGTCGCCTACGACGACAGCGGTGGCCTGGCGGCGGCACGGGCGTGGTGGCTGCTGCGCTGGGGCGGCCTGGGCGACGTGCGACTGCTCGACGGCGGGCTGGGCGCCTGGGTCCGCGCCGGCGGCGAACTCGAATCGGGCGACGTCGTCCCACCACCCGGGGACGTCGTCCTCCCCGGCGGCCGCATGCCGGTGGTCGACGCCGACGACGCCGCCGCTCTGCCCGGTCGCGGCGGGGTGCTGCTGGACGCCCGCGCGGCCGAGCGCTACCGCGGGGAGGTGGAACCGGTCGATCCACGGGCCGGCCACGTGCCGGGGGCGACGAGCGGGCCGACGGCGGGCAACCTCACGGCCGAAGGCACCTTCCGCCCGCCGGGAGAACTGGCCGACCGGTTCGCCGAGCTCGGCGTGCGGGCCGGGTCGGACGTCGGCGTCTACTGCGGCTCCGGCGTGACCGCTGCGCACGAGGTCGCGGCGCTGGCCGTCGCAGGGGTGGAGGCGGCGCTGTGGCCGGGATCGTGGTCGCAGTGGTCGGCCGACCCCGACCGGCCGGTGGCGACCGGCGGCTGATCAGCTGCCGTCGACGACGCTGTCGACCGAGAGGTCGTCGGACTGGGTTACCGTGGCCCTGCCGCCGGCGCGGGCCACGTCGGCGACCACGCCGCCGGAGACGTTGAGGGCGACCTCGAGGTCGGTGGGCGGCCCGATGACCACGAGCTCGTAGGGGGCGCTGAGCTCCTGCCCGTCCACCTGCAGCTCGCCCGGGGAGCCTCCGACGTAGCTGGAGACCACCACGCGGACGCCGTCGACCTCGATCGCCTCGGCGCCGGCGCCGCGGAGCTCCTGGAGCGCGTCGAGGAGCACGGCCGGGGTGACGGCGCCGTCCGGGTCCTGGACGACCACTCGCAGCCCCGGGCCCCGGGCGGGCAGCGTGCCGGCGAGGATGCCGATGGCCTCGGCGCGGCGCTGTGCCTCCGCGAGTGCGGAGCCCGACTGCGTCCGGCCGCCGCTGAGCTCCTCCACCGCCTGCCCCCGCTCGGTGAGCTGGCCGCGCAGCTCCTCCTCGCGGGTGTCCAGCTCGTCGAGGATCTGGACCAGGTCCGCCTCGGTCGCCCCCGTGCGCTCCTCGGCCTCCTCGGTGCTGCGGATTTGGACGACCAGGCCGAAACCCAGCACCAGCGCCAGCGCAGCGGTCACGACGCCGGAGACGACCCGGTTCCACCGTCGGCCGCCCTGTGGCGTCGTCTCTGTGCTCGGGGGGCCCGCGTCGGCGGCCTGCCCGTCGGTCGGGTCGGTCATCGTTGGCCCACCCTAGGTCACCGTGCGGCCGGGGCGGTCCCGTCGGGAGCCGGCGGAACGGCGGCGTCGTACCGGTCGAGCAGGACGTCGGCGATGCGCGCGTCGGGCAGCAGGGGAGCGGTGACCAGGTCGGCCCCGGCGCCGCCGAGCTTGTCGTGGAAGTGACCCGGGGCGAGCAGGTAGGAGGCGAGCACGACGCGCTCGGCGCCGGCCCGGCGGGCCGCGGCGACCGCGTCCGGCACCGGGGGCTGGGCGGCCGAGCCGTAGCCGGTGGTCACCGGTCCGGCCCACGAGCGCTGCAGCAGGCCGGCGGTGTTCTCGACGTCGGCGACCGAGCGCGGGTCGCTCGAGCCCGCTGCCGCCAGGACGACGGCGGTGCGCGGGTCGCCCGGGTCGGCGCCGGCCTCCACCAGCCGGTCGTGCAGGACGGCGACCAGGCGCGGGTCGGGGCCGAGTGGCCGCGCGGCGACCGCTTCGGTACCGGCGACGGCGTCCGCGATGTC
>JBELIQ010000016.1:0-105194 GCA_042090795.1 Blastococcus sp.
ACAGGATGTAGTTCGTCGTCCCGTTGACGATGCCGACGACCCGGCGCAGCTGGTCGCCGGCGAGCGACTCGCGCAGCGGCCGCAGCAACGGGATGGCGCCGGCGACGGCGGCCTCGTAGTACAGGTCGACCCCGGCCTTCGCGGCGGCGGCGTGCAGCCCCGGCCCGTCCTCGGCGAGCAGCGCCTTGTTGGCGCTGACCACCGACTTGCCGGCCTCGAACGCGGCGTACATCAGGCTGCGCGCGGGCTCGATCCCCCCGATGACCTCGACGACGAGGTCGACGTCGTCCCGGCGCACGAGTGCGGCGGAGTCGGTGGTGAGCAGGTGCTGGGGGACGTCGGGGTGGTGGGCCGGGCGGCGCACCGCGATGCCCACCACCTCGATCGGCCGGCCGACGCGGGCGGTGAGGTCGCCCGCCTGGTCGCCGATCAGCCGCAGGACCGCGCTGCCGACCGTGCCGCAGCCCAGCAGCGCCACCCGCAGCGGAACCCCCGAGGGCCCGCTCACGACCGGGCTCCGGCGGCGTGCTCGGGGGCGGGCTGGTCGATCGCCGGTGAGGGCGCGGGCACGTCGGCGAGGACGGCGTCGAGGGCGAACACGTCGGACAGTGTCTGACGCCGCACGATCTCCGTCGCCACCCCGTCCCGGACGGCCACCACGGGCGGCTTGAGCAGGTAGTTGTAGTTGCTCGCCATCGACCAGCAGTAGGCGCCGGTCGCGGCCACGGCGAGCAGGTCGCCGGGGGCGACGTCGGAGGGCAGCCAGAGGTCGCGCACCAGGATGTCGCCGCTCTCGCAGTGCTTGCCCACGACGCGGCACAGCGCCGGCGGTGCGTCCGAGACGCGGTTGGCCAGCACGCACGTGTAGTCGGCGTCGTAGAGCGCGGTGCGGATGTTGTCGCTCATGCCGCCGTCGACGGACACGTAGTTGCGCACCGGCGGCGTGCCGGGGCCCCCACCGGCGCCGAGCCGCACGGGCTTGATGGTGCCGATCTCGTAGAGGGTGACCGTGCCGGGCCCGGCGATCGCCCGGCCGGGCTCGACGGCCAGCCGCGGCACCGGCAGCCCGAGGGCCGCGCACTCCGCGGCGACGACGGTGCGCAGCTTCGCGGCGACGTCGCCGGGGCTCACCGGGTCGTCGTCGGCGAGGTAGGCGATGCCGAAGCCGCCACCGAGGTTCAGCTCCCCCAGCAGCTCGCCGGTGGCCTGGTGGATCTGGCCGAGCAGCCCGACGACCCGGTGCGCGGCCGCCTCGAAGCCGGCGGTGTCGAAGATCTGCGAGCCGATGTGGCTGTGCAGGCCGGCCAGCCGCAGCGCCGGCTCGCGGATCACGCGGACCGCCGCGGTGAGGGCGTCGCCGGTGGCCAGCGAGAAGCCGAACTTCTGGTCCTCGTGGGCGGTGGCGATGAACTCGTGGGTGTGCGCCTCGATGCCGACCGTCGCGCGGATGAGCACCGACACAGGCGCACCGCCGGCAGCCACCCGGGCAGCGGCCAGCGGGGCCAGCCGGTCGATCTCGTCGAAGGAGTCGAGCACCACGTGCCCGATGCCCGAGTCGACGGCGAGCCGGAGCTCCACCAGTGACTTGTTGTTGCCGTGCAGGGCGATCCGCTCCGCCGGGAACCCGGCGGCCAGGGCCAGGGCCAGCTCGTTGCCGCTGCAGGCGTCCAGGTGCAGGCCGTCCTCGGCGATCCACCGCGCGACCTGGCCGCACAGGAAGGCCTTGGAGGCGTAGTGCACGTCGGCACCCTCGAACGCCGTCGCGAAGTCCGCGGCCCGGCTGCGGAAGTCGCCCTCGTCCAGGACGAACAACGGGGTGCCGTGCTCGCGGGCGAGGTCGGTGACGGCGCGGCCGGCCAGGTGCAGCTCGCCGTCGACCCGGGTGGCCGACCGCGGCCAGACCTGCGGGTCCAGCGCCCCCAGCTCTGCCGGCGGGGCGCCGGCCCCCGTCGGCTGCTGGATGCTGCCGTGCAGCGGCCCGGCGGGATGCGCTCTCACTGGTCTCCCCCGATGGCTCGTCCACGGTGCAGGTCGGTCACCGGTCCTCCGGCACGGATGGTCACATCCGCTCCGGGGCGGTCACGCCGAGCACCGCGAGACCGTTGCGCAGCACGGTGGCCGTGGACGCGCACAGCATCAGGCGGGCACGGTGGAGCTCGGAGGGCTCCTCGTCACCGCGCGGGAGGATGCGGCACGCCTCGTAGAACCGGTGGTACGTGCCCGCGAGCTCCTCGAGGTAGCGGGCCACCCGGTGCGGCTCCCGGAGCTCGGCCGCCGAGACGATGACCCCCGGGAAGGCGCCGATGGCCCGCAGGAGGTCACCCTCGCGCGGGTGCTCGAGCAACCCGGCCTCCACCGTGGCGGGATCGCCGACGGCGAGACCCAGCTCCTCACCGTTGCGCACCACGGACGAGATCCGCGAGTGCGCGTACTGCACGTAGAAGACCGGGTTGTCGTTGCTCTTCTTCGTCCACAGCTCGATGTCGAGGTCGATCTGCTGGTCGACGGATGCCCGGGCCAGCGCGTACCGGGCGGCGTCCACCCCGACCGCCTCGACCAGGTCCTCGAGCAGGACGACGGTGCCGGCGCGCTTGCTCATCCGCACCGGCTCGCCGTCGCGCAGCAGGTTGACCAGCTGGCCGATGAGGATCTCCAGGTGGACCTGCGGGTCGTCACCGGTCGCCGCGACCAGGGCCTTGTACCGGCCGACGTAGCCGGAGTGGTCCGCGCCGAGCATGATCACGACCTTGTCGAAGCCGCGCCCCCGCTTGTCCAGGTAGTAGGCGCAGTCGGAGGCGAAGTAGGTCGTCTCGCCGTCGGCCTTGATGAGCACCCGGTCCTTGTCGTCGCCGAACGTCGTCGTCCGCAGCCACACCGCACCGTCGGCCTCGTAGACGTGCCCCTGCTCGCGCAGCCGGGCCACGGCCTTCTCCACGGCCCCGGAGCTGTACAGGCCGAGCTCGGAGAAGAAGACGTCGAACTCGACGCCGAGCACGGCCAGCGAGCTGCGGATCTCGGCGACCATCAGCTCGACGCCCCGTACCCGGAAGACCGGGACCTGCTCGTCCTCCGGCCGTTCCAGCAGGCCGGGCTCGGCGGCGACGACCTGGCCGGCGATCTCACCGACGTACTGCCCGGCGTACCCGTCGTCCGGGACCGGCCGGCCCAGCGCCACGGCCTGCAGGCTGCGGGCGAACCGGTCGATCTGTGCACCGGCGTCGTTCAGGTAGTACTCCCGGGTGACCTCGGCCCCGCCGGCGGTCAGCAGCCGGCCGAGCGCGTCACCGACGGCTGCCCACCGGGTGCCGCCGATGTGCACCGGCCCGGTCGGGTTCGCCGAGACGAACTCGAGGTTCAGCTTCTGGCCGCCCAGGGCGTCGCTCCGGCCGTAGGACTCCCCCGCGGTGACCGCACGGACGGCGATCTGCCCCAGGGCGTCCTTGGCCAGGACGATGTTGAGGAAGCCGGGACCGGCGACGTCGACCGACGCGATGCCCTCGTGCGCCCGCAGCTCCGTGGCGAGCAGCTCCGCCACCTCGCGCGGCGGGCGACCGGCGGGCTTGGCCAGCCGGAGGGCGATGTTCGTGGCGTAGTCGCCGTGCTCGGGGATCTTCGGCCGGTCGATGACGACCTCGGCGGGCACCTCGACGGGCAGCGCGCCGCGGTCGACGACCGCGGCCACGGCGGTACGGACGACGTCCTGCAGCTGCTCCGGTGTCACCGCACGAGCGTACTGACCGGCCGCTGCCGCCTCGGCGCCCCCGCCCGGCGGATGCAGGGAACGCCCAGGTTCGCAACCTAGACTCGCCGTCGCACCGTGCACCCCGTATCCGAGGAGTGGCCTTGGCCAAGGACCGCAAGCCCGACGACGCCCGCCCCAGCGGCGGCGCCACCCGGTCCGGAGGCGGCAACCCCAACCGCGCCCGGGCCGGCGGCAGGGGCGGCCGGACCCGGCCCCCGACGACGGTGGTGGCCAACGCGCAGAAGCGTCCGTGGGGCCTCATCGCGGGTGCGGTGGCCGTCGTCGTGTTCGCCGCGGCCGTCATCGGTTACGCCGTGGCGCAGGTCAACGAGGCGAACGCGAACAGGGTCGAGGCGGTCGACGAGATCGCCGGCATCGAGACCTACGAGTACGAGGGCGGCAACCACGTGGCCACCCCGGTCGACTACCCGGAGTCCCCGCCGGTCGGCGGTGAGCACGACAACGTCTGGGCCGACTGCACCGGGACGGTCTACGACGTGGACATCCGGCACGAGAACGCCGTGCACAGCCTCGAGCACGGCGGTGTCTGGGTCACCTACGACCCCGACGAGGTGTCCGACGACGAGATCGCGACGCTCACCGACCTGGTCGAGGGCGTGAACGGCCGGATGATGTCGCCCTACGAGGGCCTGGACTCCCCGATCAGCATCCAGTCCTGGGGCAAGCAGCTGAAGGTGGACAGCGCCGACGACGAGCGGCTGGAGCAGTTCGCCGACCTGCTGACCTTCAAGGCCGGGGAGTTCCCGGAGCCGGGCGCCACCTGCGAGCGGCCCGACTTCCTCGCCGACCCCGTCGTGGCCGGCGCCCCCAGCGAGACCCTTCCCGGCGAGGGCGACGAGCCCGTCGACGGTTCCATGACCGAGGGGGGCGAGTCGGACGGCTGACGCGAACCCCACCGCGCCCGCGCACGGACCCCGCTCGCCGCTGCGCACCGCACTGCTGGCCGTGATCGCCGTGGGGCTCATGCTCGTCGGCGGCGGGGTGGCCGTGGCGGTCGCGGTCGCCGTCGACCGCATCCCGGTGACCCCGACGGCGGACTCGGTCGACGCCGGGTTCAGCCGCGACATGGCCGTGCACCACCTGCAGGGCGTCCAGATGGCCAACCTGGTCGCCGAGCGCAGTGACGACCCGGAGGTCGAGTCGCTGGGGTTCGACATCTCGGCGACGCAGACCAACCAGGCGGGCCGCATGCAGGGCTGGCTGGCGCTGTGGGACATCTCCCCCACGGGCGGCGACACGATGGCCTGGATGGACGACGCCGGCCACGCGGGGCACGACATGGCGGCGATGGGCAGCGGTGCGCTCATGCCCGGGATGGCGACCGAGGCGGAGCTGGCGAACCTGCGCAGCCTGTCGGGTCCTGCCTTCGACGTGGAGTTCCTGCGGCTGATGATCCGTCACCACCAGGGTGGTTTCGGCATGGCGCAGCAGGCCGCCGAGCACGCCGAGGTCGACGCCGTACGGGACCTCGCGGAGAGCATCGAGGCGTCCCAGAGCTTCGAGGTGGACACCATGACCGACATGCTCACCGCGCGGGGCGGCACACCTCTCCCGGCACCCTGAGGCCCTCCGCCCGCACGGCCACCCGCGGCTGATACGGTCGTGCGGAACGAGATGAGCCCCCGTAGCTCAGGGGATAGAGCACTGCCCTCCGGAGGCAGGGGCGCAGGTTCGAATCCTGCCGGGGGCACTCTTCTTATCCGACCGGTCCCGCACCGGCCCGGCGGTCACGCCAGCACGGCGACCGCCTCCACTTCTACGAGCAGGTCGGGCTCGCCGAGGCCGGCCACAGCGAGCAGCGTGATCGGCGCGCGCGGGTCGCGGCCGAGGCACTCCCGCACCCGCCACCGACGACGTCGGGGTCCGGGGCAGTGATCGGCGTCTCGTCCGGCTGCACTAGGTTCCGCGGTCATGGAGAGCAGCGGCATCGCGACGGCCACCGTCGGGGACATGGAACTGGCCTACGAGACCTTCGGCGACCCCGGCGGGACGCCGCTGCTGCTGGTCAGTGGCCTCGGTTCGCAGATGATCAGCTATGCCGACGAGCTCTGCGCAGGCCTCGCCGAGCGCGGCATGTTCGTCATCCGGTTCGACAACCGCGACGTGGGCCTGTCCACCCACCTGCACGCCGCCGGTCTCCCCCGCCTCGGCGACGTCCGGCGCGGTGACCGGTCGAGCGTCCACTACGAGCTGGCCGACATGGCGGCCGACACCGCCGGGCTGATCGAGGCGCTCGGCCTCGACTCGGTCCACCTGGTCGGGGTCTCCATGGGCGGGATGATCGCCCAGCGGGTCGCCTTCACGTACCCGGAACGGGTGCGCAGCCTGACCTCGATCATGTCCACCACCGGGGACCGGTCGGTGGGCGGCGCGTCGGAGGCGGCCCAGGCCGTGCTCTACGCACCGGCGGCCGCCGACCGGGACGGGGCGGTACTGCGCCAGCTGGAGACCTCACGGGTCATCGGCTCCCCCGGCTTCACGCTCGACGAGGATGCGGTCCGCGCGCGGGCCGCGCTGGCCTACGACCGGGCGCACGACCCGGCCGGTGTGGCCCGCCAGATGGCCGCCATCGTGACCAGCCCCGACCGGACCGCGGACCTCGGCCGGGTGGCCGTCCCCACCCTGGTGATCCACGGCTCGGACGACGCCCTGGTGAACGTGTCGGGCGGTCGCGCCACCGCGGCCGCCGTCCCCGGTGCCGAGTTCGTCGAGGTCCCCGGGATGGGCCACGACCTGCCCCGTGGGCTCTGGCCGGAGTTCATCGACCGGATCAGCGGGCTCGTCGCCCGGGTCGAGGGCCGCGTCTAGGGCGTGCCCCCTGGGGACCGCCGCGCCGGCCGGCTCCGACCGAGCTGCTCGTAGCCGCGCCGCACCGCGTGGCCGAGGCCGTCGGCGGGGAACGGGAACGCGCCGGCCTCGAGCGCGCCCTCGAGCGGCACTCCCGCGCGGGCCAGGGTGCGGATGGCGTCGGCCACCAGCCCGAGGTCGGTGCGCTGCGCCTCGACGAAGGCCCGGCCCACCGGAGCCCCGTGGCCGGGCACCACGACGCTCGCCGACGTGGTCCGGCCCAGCACGACGTCCATGCTGAGCGGCCAGTCGAGCGGGAAGCAGTCGGTGCCGTAGGCCGGCGCCGCCGACTCCTCGACCAGGTCGCCGGCCAGCAGCACGTCGACGTCGGGGATGTGTACGACCAGGTCTCCGTCGGTGTGGCCGCGGCCCGGGTGCAGCAGCTCGACCACCCGGTCGCCGAGGTCGAGGGAGGCGGCGGAGGAGAAGGTCCGGTCGGCCGGGAGGACGAGGGTGTCGAGGACCTCCTGCCGGTGCGGGTCGTCGGGGTCGTCGCGGTAGTGGCCCTTGATCCGCTCGCCGGACGGCGCCGTGGCCGCGGCGGCGTTCTCGTGGGCGTGGATCGGCACGTCGCCGTACACCCCGCGGAAGGTGGCGTTCCCGAACGTGTGGTCGAAGTGGCTGTGGGTGTTGACCACCGCGACCACCTCACCGGCGGCCAGGCGGCGCAGGTCGTCGACGACCCCCGCCGCGGCGAGGCCGGAGCTGTGGGTGTCGACCACCACGAGGCCGCGGTCGCTCCCGATGGCGGTCACGTTGACGTCGAGCCAGTCGTAGCGCGCGACCCAGACCCGTGCCGCCACCTCGGCGAAGTCGGCCATGGCCGCACGCCGGCCCGTCCGCCGCACCCGGCCGCTCAGCTGGTGAGCATCCCGCCCTCGACCGGGATGGTCGTGCCGGTGACGTAGCCCCCGGCGTCGCTGACCAGGAAGATCAGCGCGGCCGCGAGCTCCTCGGGGTGGCCCTTGCGGCCCACCAGGATGCGGGGCAGCTGCGAGTCCAGGTACTCCTCGGGATAGGCGTCGGTCATCTCCGAGGCGAAGAACCCGGGGGCGAGGGCGTTGACCCGGATGCCCTTGCGCCCGGTCCACTGCTGCGCCAGGTCGCGGGTCAGCCCGATGAGGCCGGCCTTGCTGGCGGCGTAGGCCGCCTGCGGCAGCCCGGCCGTCGTCAGCCCGAGCATGCTGGAGATGTTGACGATCGAGCTGCCCGGCTGCATCACCCGGCCGCAGGCCTGGGCCATCCAGTAGCAGCCGTTGAGGTTGACGTCGATCACCTGGCGGAACTGCTCGGGGGTCTCCCGGGTCGCCGGGTAGGCGGTGCCGACGCCGGCGTTGTTGACCAGGATGTCGACCCGCCCGAACTCGGCCACGGCGGCCTCGACGAGCGCCGTGCAGTCCTCCGGCACCGCGACGTCGGTGCGGACCGCCAGCGCCCGCCGGCCGGTCTCCTCCACCGCACGCTGGGTGTCGGCCAGCCGGTCGACCCGCCGGGCGCCCAGGACGACGTCGGCACCGGCCTCGGCCAGGGCCCGCGCGAACACCGCCCCGAGGCCCGAGGAGGCCCCCGTGACGACGGCGACGCGGCCGTCGAGGCGGAACATGTCCAGGATCCGGCGCTCGCTCACCGCCCGAACCTAGCCCAGGGCTCAGCCCTCGACGACCTGCCCGCCCGAGACCTGGAGCCGCCTCGTGGTGTGCACGGCGTCGAGCATCCGGCGGTCGTGGGTCACGAGCAGCAGCGTGCCGGTGTACTCGGACAGGGCCCGCTCCAGCTGCTCGATCGCCGGGAGGTCGAGGTGGTTGGTCGGCTCGTCGAGCACCAGCACGTTCACGCCGCGGGCCTGGAGCAGCGCGAGCGCGGCCCGGGTCCGCTCCCCCGGTGACAGCGTCCCGGCCGGGCGCAGCACGTGCTCGGCGGTCAGGCCGAACTTGGCCAGCAGCGTGCGCACCTCCGACGTCGGCCAGTCGGGGACCTCTGCCCCGAACGCGTCCAGCAGCTGCTCCGCCCCGAAGAACAGCCCCCGCGCCTGGTCGATCTCCCCGATCTGCACCGCCGGCCCCAGGGCCGACGTCCCTTCGTCCAGCGGCACCCGCGCCAGGAGCGCCGCGAGCAGGGTGGACTTGCCCGAGCCGTTCGCGCCGGTGATCGCCACCCGGTCACCCCAGTCGACCTGCAGGTCCAGGGGCCCGATGGTGAATCCGCCGCGGCGGACGACGGCGCCGCGCAGGGTGGCGACCACCGCACCGGCCCGGGGGGCGGCGGCGATCTCCATCCGCAGCTCCCACTCCTTGCGCGGCTCCTCGACCACGTCGAGCCGCTCGATCATCCGCGCCGTCTGCTTGGCCTTGGCCGCCTGCTTCTCCGACGAGGCCCGGTTGGCGGCCTTGATGTGCTTGTCGCCGTCCTTGGACTTCTTGATCGAGTCGCGGACGCCCTTGGCCATCCAGTTGCGCTGCATCCGGGCGCGGGCCTCCAGCCCGGCCTTCGTGTCGGCGAACTCCTCGTACTCCTCGCGGGCGTGCCGCCGGGCGACCTCACGCTCGGCCAGGTACGCCTCGTAGCCGCCGTCGACGACGCGGACCAGTTGCTGGGCGAGGTCGAGCTCCACGACGCGGGTGACGGTGCGGGAGAGGAACTCGCGGTCGTGGCTGACCACCACGATGCCCGCGCGCGAACCGGCCACGAACCGCTCCAGCTGGTCCAGCCCGCCCAGGTCGAGGTCGTTGGTGGGCTCGTCGAGCAGCAGCAGGTCGTACCGCGAGAGCAGCAGCGAGGCCAGGCCCACGCGGGCCGCCTGCCCACCGGACAGCCCGGTCGTCGGCGAGTCGAGGGACACCCCCGGCGCGACGTCGGCCACCACCTCGGCGGCGCGCTCCTCGAGGTCGGCGCCACCCAGGGCCAGCCAGCGCTCCAACGCGTCGCCGTAGGCGTCGTCGGCGCCGTCCTCGCCGGCGGTCAGCCGCTCGGTCGCGTCGTCGAGCGCGGCCTGGGCGGTCGCGACACCGGTGCGCCGCGCGAGGGCGGCGAGCACGTCCTCCCCCGGCTGCCGCTCGTGCTCCTGCGGGAGGTAGCCCAGCGTCGCCGACGGCGGGCTCACCGAGATGCTGCCGGCCTCGGGCGGCAGCTCGCCCGCCAGCGTGCGCAGCAGGGTCGACTTCCCGGCGCCGTTCACCCCGACCAGCCCGACGACGTCGCCCGGGGCGACGACGAGATGGAGGTCGGCGAACAGCACGCGGGCGCCGTGACCGGCGGCCAGGCCGCGCGCGACGAGGGTGGCACTCACCGGCCCAGCGTCCCATCCGCCGCCGGGAGCCCGTTCACTCCTGGTCGAGCGGGTCCTGGTCCGACGAGTCCTGGTCGAACGAGTCCTCGTCGTAGCCGCTGTCGTCGTAGCCGCTGTCGTCGGAGCCGCTGTCATCGAGGCCGTCGTCGGCCCGGCGCCGGCGGACCAGCCAGGGCTGCAGGTGGTCGTAGCCGCGGACCGACACCCGCCGCAGCGGGCGCACCCGGTACTCCGGCAGGTCCCGGAGCCGGTGCGCGAGCTCCCGGTCGACGAGGAAGGTGCCGGGCCGGGCGATGGAGGTGAGCCGGCTGGCCAGGTTCACCACCGGCGAGTAGATGTCGCCGAGCCGGGTGAGCACCGCCCCGAACGCGGCGCCGACGCGGAGCAGGGGGCGCTCGGGTGCGGTCCAGGCATCCGGCAGCGTCAGCCCGATCGCGGCGGCGTCGGCCGGGGCGGCCGCGGTGAACAGCACGCCGTCGCCGACGGTCTTGACCACCCGGCCGTGGTGCCGGGCGATGACCGAGGCGGCGATGCTCTCGAAGTCCTCGACCATCGCGCCGAGCTCCCGGCCGCCCATCCCGCGGCTGCGGGAGGTGTACCCGACGAGGTCGGCGAAACCGACGGTGAGCTCGCGCCGGTCGCCCTGCCCGACCGCGGTCACCAGCCGGCCGGCGTTGGCCGCGAGGTGGCGGCGCCACACGTAGTCCTGCACCTGGCGCAGCCTCGGCAGCAGCGCCCGGGCGGCCTCGACGGCGTCGTCCGGGGAGACCGTCCGCCGGCCGGGACCTGCGGTGCGGGCCAGCGAGTCGGCGAGCATGTCGGTCTGCCAGTCGGCCAGCCGGGACAGCGACTGCCCCATGGCCCGGGCGATGGAGGCCTCGGTGCCCGGGTCGACGAAGCCGGAGTCGATCAGGGTGGAGAGCACCGCCAGCGCCTCGATGTCGGCGTCGGTGAACGCGACGTCGTCGTCGGCGGCGTCCGGGAAGCCCAGCGCCCGCCAGAGCCGCTGCGTCCGCTCCGGGGGGATCCCGGACAGGGCCGCGACCTGCAGCCGGGTGTACCGGCGCGGGCCGTCGAGCAGCAGCCGCTCCAGCGCGTCCCGGGCGTCGGAGCCCGGGAGGGGCCCGGCGTCGTCCATGCGGGTCCGGGCTCAGCCGGTGGTGTGGACGACGAGCACGTCGCACGTCGAGCGGCGGGTGGCGTCGGCGGGCACCGAACCGAGCAGCCGGCCCTTGATGCCCGCCAGGCCGCGGTTGCCGACCACGAGCAGATCGGCGTCCTCGCGGCGGACGACGTCGAGCAGCGCCTCGACCGGTGAGCCCTGGACCGCGACGGTGCGCACGTCGCCGGCGCCGGCCGCACCGGCCCGCTCGGCGGCGGTGCGCACGGTGTCCTCGGCGGGGTGCGACCCCACGACCTGGTACGCCTCGTCCCGCAGGACGTCCTGCGCGCGGGAGAGCTCCCGGTCGTCGGTCTCGGTCGGCAGGTAGGCGCAGGCGATGACGAGGGTGGCCCCGCACGCGCCGGCGATGGACCCGGCACGGGCGACGGCCCGCAGGGAGGACTCCGACCCGTCGGTGCCGACGACGACCGTGCGGTAGGCGTTCGCGCTGTCGCTCACGGCGCGCACTCTAGGCGACCGGATGCCCGGGGACACCCGGAGAGCCACCCCGCAGGCCGGGCGGGCGGACGAGGTGACGCGCCTCCGACCAGCACCGACGCACCGGGCCACCCGTCCGCGACGACCGCCGCCCCCACCGTCCCCGGGGACGCGCCGACCGGGCGACGGGGCTGCCGCCCCGGGGGGCGGGTGCGATTGGATGGCCGGGTAACGGGCCGACGACGAGGAGAACGCCATTTCCAGCGCATCGACCGCGCCGACCGGCCCCGTGCGGGTCGAGGTACGCGCTCTGACCAAGTCCTTCGGGGCCGTCCGGGCGGTGAGCGACCTGGGCTTCACCGTCGAGCCGGGCTCGGTCACCGGCTTCCTCGGGCCCAACGGCGCCGGCAAGACCACCACCCTCCGCATGGTGCTCGGGCTCATCCGTCCCGACACCGGGACGGCGACCTTCGACGGCGTCCCCTACGCGGCGCTGCCCGACCCGACGCGCACGGTGGGCGCGGTGCTCGAGACCGCCTTCCACCCCGCCCGGTCCGGGCGCAACCACCTGCGGGTGTACTGCCGCGCGGCCGGGCTGCCGGTCGAGCGCGCCGACGAGGTGCTGCGCCAGGTCGGGCTGGCCGACGCCGGCGGTCGCCGCGCGGGCAACTACTCCCTCGGCATGCGCCAGCGGCTGGCCCTGGCCGCCGCACTCCTCGGCGACCCCGGCGTGCTCGTCCTCGACGAGCCGGCCAACGGGCTGGACCCCGAGGGCATCCAGTGGCTGCGCGGCTTCCTCCGCCACCTGGCGCACGACCAGGGACGCACCGTCCTCGTCTCCAGCCACCTGCTCTCCGAGGTCGAGCAGACCGTCGACCGCGTCGTCATCGTGGGCGCCGGCCGCCTGGTGCGCGAGGGCTCGATGGCCGACCTGCGCGCCGGCGCGGCCGGGAACGGCACCGTGCTCGTGCGCGCCCCGGAGGCCGACCGGCTCGCCGACGTCCTGCGCGGCGACGGCGCGGGGGTGGTGCCCGCCACCGACGGATCGCTGACCGTCAGCGGCCGGACGGCCGCCGAGATCGGTTCCCGCGCCTTCACCGCCGGGGTGGAGCTGCACGAGCTGCGGCCGCACACCAGCGGACTCGAGGAGATCTACTTCCAGCTCACCGCCGGCCAGGAACAGTTCAGCGCCCCGACCCCCGGCGCACCGGCCCCCCAGGGAGCAGCCCGATGACCGCCCTCGTCCGCGCCGAGTGGACCAAGCTCTTCACGACCAAGGTGTGGCTGGGTCTGCTGCTGGGCGCCTGCGTGATGGTCGGCGGCTTCGCCGTCCTGTTCACCGCCCTGGCCGGCGCCGAGAGCGACGGCGGTCCCGGGATCCCCCCCGTCGGTGACCCGGTGTTCGAGGAGCTGGCCTTCTCGGTCGGCGCGCAGGCCAACATCCTGCTCCTGATCCTGGGCATCATCGGGATGACCCAGGAGTACCGGCACCGGACGGCCACTCCCACGTTCCTCGTCACCCCGCGCCGGAGCCGTGTGGTGATCGCGAAGCTGCTGGCGTACGCGCTGGTCGCCGTGCCCTTCGCCCTGGTGATCCTGGCCGTCAACGTGCTGGTCGTGCTGCTCTTCGCCGGCGCACGGGGCAGCGCTCCCTCGCTCGACGGCGACAACCTCGCGACCCTCGCGTCGTCGTTCCTGGTGCTCGTGGTCTTCACGATCATCGGCGTGGGCGTCGGCGCTCTCCTGCGCAACCAGGTGGGCGCGATCGTCGGCGCGCTGGTCTACCTGTTCGTGGTCGAAGGGATCCTCAGCGCCGTGGGCGCCGTCCGGGACATCTACAAGTGGCTCCCGGGCGGCGCCGTGCAGTCGATCACCAGCGACTTCGAGACCCCGGGCCTGCTCGAACCGTGGCAGGGCGGCCTCCTGCTGCTCGGCTACGGGCTGCTGGCAGCCCTCCTCGGGACCCTGCTGGCGGTCCGGCGCGACGTCGTCTGAACGGTCCCTCCCGTCCCTGCGGGGGCGGGGGGACCGTCGGCGCACCGACTCGCCGCACCCGGTCGCGACACCGGGACGGGCGTAGACTGCCCCCTCAGCCAGCGATGCCCTGACGACGCAGCCCAGAGACGAAGAAGGCACTCGACCCCGTGTCAAGCGAGAACTCCACCCGGCCCTCCGCCCAGTCCCCGGTGACCGGTTTCGGCACCAACGAGTGGCTGGTCGAGGAGATGTACCAGCAGTACCAGGCCGATCCGTCCAGCGTGGACCAGGCCTGGCACGAGTTCTTCGCCGACTACCGGCCCGGCAGCCCGCTCGAGGGCGGTGGCCGCGACAGCGCACCCGCCGCCGCGCAGTCGGCGCCGGCGCGGGCGGCCGGGAAGCCGTCCCCCGCCCCGTCCGCCCCCGCCCCGTCCGCCCCCGCCCCGTCAACCCCCGCGCAGCAGCCGCGGGTCGAGCCGAAGGCCGAGGCACCCGTGGCCGACCGCACCGAGCAGCAGAAGCCCGCCGCCCCGGCTCCGAAGCCCTCGACCCCCGCTCCTGCGGCGGGTGCGAAGCAGTCGCCGCTGCGCGGCGCCGCCGCGGCGGTCGTCAAGAACATGAACGCCTCGCTCACCGTGCCGACGGCGACGAGCGTGCGGGCGGTGCCGGCCAAGCTGCTGGCCGACAACCGCATCGTGATCAACAACCACCTCAAGCGCGCCCGGGGCGGGAAGATCTCCTTCACCCACCTCATCGGCTACGCGCTGGTGCGTGCGCTCGACGCCTTCCCGAACATGAACAGCGCGTTCGCCGAGGTCGACGGCAAGCCGGTGCACGTCCAGCCGGAGCACGTGAA
This sequence comes from Blastococcus sp., assembly GCA_042090795.1. Classification (GTDB taxonomy): domain Bacteria; phylum Actinomycetota; class Actinomycetes; order Mycobacteriales; family Geodermatophilaceae; genus Blastococcus. The sequence continues at coordinate 14,330 of JBELIQ010000016.1, forward strand.
CTTCGGCCTGGCCATCGACCTGCCCAAGCCCGACGGCTCGCGGTCGCTGGTGGTCGCCTCGATCAAGAGCGCCGAGGAGATGGACTTCGCCCAGTTCTGGGCCGCCTACGAGGACATCATCCGCCGGGCGCGGAACAACAAGCTGACCATGGAGGACTTCTCCGGCACCACGATCAGCCTGACCAACCCGGGCACGATCGGCACCAACCACTCGGTGCCGCGGCTGACCGCCGGCCAGGGCGCGATCATCGGCGTCGGCGCCATGGAGTACCCGGCCGAGTTCCAGGGGATGAGCCCCGAGGCGCTCACCGAGATGGGCATCTCGAAGATCATCACGCTCACCTCGACCTACGACCACCGCGTCATCCAGGGAGCCGAGTCCGGCGATTTCCTGCGCACGCTGCACGCGCTGCTGCTGGGCGAGGACGGCTTCTACGACGAGGTCTTCCGCTCGCTGCGGATCCCTTACGAGCCGGTGCGCTGGATGCCCGACGTCCGGTTCAGCCACGAGGGACAGATCGACAAGGAAGCCCGCGTCATCGAGGTCATCGAGGCCTACCGGCGCAACGGCCACCTCATGGCCGACACCGACCCGCTCGAGTTCAAGGTGCGCACCCACCCCGACCTCGACATCCGCGAGCACGGGCTCACGCTGTGGGACCTGGACCGCACCTTCCCGGTCGGCGGCTTCGCCGGCGCGCGGATGATGGCCCTGCGCGACATCCTCGGCGTGCTGCGCAACTCCTACTGCCGCACCGTCGGCGTGGAGTACATGCACATCACCGACCCCGAGGAGCGCGAGTGGCTCCAGGAGCGGGTCGAGGTCGCCCACGAGCAGCCCGAGCGCGAGAAGCAGAAGCACGTCCTCGGCCGGCTCAACGCCGCCGAGGCGTTCGAGACCTTCCTCCAGACCAAGTACGTCGGCCAGAAGCGGTTCAGCCTCGAGGGCGGTGAGTCGCTGATCCCCGTCCTGGACGAGGTGCTGCTCGCCGGCACCGACCACGGCCTGGAGGAGGTCGCGATCGGCATGCCGCACCGCGGCCGGCTCAACGTGCTGGCCAACGTGCTCGGCAAGAGCTACGCCAAGATCTTCGGCGAGTTCGAGGGCAACATCGACCCCGGCACCGTCCAGGGGTCGGGCGACGTGAAGTACCACCTCGGTGCCACCGGAACCTTCCGCAACCCGTTCCGCCCCGACGCCGAGATCTCGGTCTCCCTGGCCAGCAACCCCAGCCACCTCGAGACCGTCAACCCCGTGCTCGAGGGCATCGTGCGGGCCAAGCAGGACATGATCGACAAGGGCGACCAGGGCTACACGGTGCTGCCGGTCCTGCTGCACGGCGACTCGGCGTTCGCCGGTCAGGGCGTGGTCCAGGAGACCCTGAACCTGTCCCAGCTGCGCGGCTACCGCACCGGCGGCACGGTGCACGTCGTCGTCAACAACCAGGTCGGCTTCACCACCAGCCCCGGCTCCGCCCGCTCGAGCCTCTACTCGACCGACGTGGCGCGCATGGTCAACGCGCCGATCTTCCACGTGAACGGCGACGACCCCGAGGCCTGCGTCCGGGTGGCCCGACTGGCCGTGGAGTACCGGCAGGCGTTCAAGAAGGACGTCGTCATCGACCTGGTCTGCTACCGCCGCCGGGGCCACAACGAGGGTGACGACCCCTCGATGACCCAGCCGCTGATGTACGACATCATCGACCGCAAGCGCTCGGTCCGGAAGCTCTACACCGAGGCGCTGGTCGGCCGCGGCGACATCACCCTCGAGGACGCCGAGGAGGCCCTCAAGGACTACCGCGGTCAGCTCGAGCGCGCCTTCGCCGAGACGCACGACGCCCAGGACTCCTCCAAGCCCGAGCCGGTCATGGACCCGCGCACGGCGCAGGAGTCGCAGGTCGCCACCGCGATCACCCCCGAGGTGCTCAAGGCGATCGGCGACGCCCACGTCTCCTTCCCGACGGACTTCACCCCGCACCCCAAGCTGAAGAAGATGCTCGAGCGGCGCGCCGCGATGGTCACCGAGGGCGGCATCGACTGGGCCATGGGCGAGCTGCTGGGGTTCGGGTCGCTGCTGATGCAGGGCGTCCCGGTCCGGCTGGCGGGGCAGGACTCGCGGCGCGGCACCTTCGTCCAGCGGCACTCGGTGCTCATCGACCGGGAGAACGGGGCGGAGTACACGCCGCTGGCCAACCTCACCGACGACCAGGCGAAGTTCTTCGTCTACGACTCGCTGCTGAGCGAGTACGCGGCGGTGGGCTTCGAGTACGGGTACTCGGTGGCCAACACCAAGGCCCTGGTGCTCTGGGAGGCGCAGTTCGGCGACTTCGTCGACGGCGCGCAGATGGTCATCGACGAGTTCATCAGCTCCGGCGAGGCGAAGTGGGGTCAGCGCTCCGGCGTCGTCCTGCTGCTGCCGCACGGGATGGAGGGCCAGGGGCCCGACCACTCCAGCGGCCGCATCGAGCGGTTCCTGCAGCTGTCGGCGGAGAACAACATGACCGTCGCCAACTGCACCACCCCGGCCAACTACTTCCACCTGCTCCGGCGCCAGGCGCTCTCCGACGTGCACCGGCCGCTGGTCGTGTTCACCCCGAAGTCGCTGCTGCGGGCGAAGGTGGCGGTCAGCCCGGTCGACGACTTCACCGACGGGATCTTCCGGTCCGTCCTCCCCGACCCCGGTGTGGGTGGGACGCCGCTGGACGGCTCGGCCGTGCGCCGGGTGCTCCTGTGCAGCGGCAAGGTCGCCTACGACCTGATGGCGCAGCGCGAGTCCGAGGGCACCACCGACGTCGCCGTCGTCCGGGTGGAGCAGCTCTACCCGCTGCCCGCCCAGCAGATCGCCGAGGCGCTGGAGCAGTACCCCGACGCCACCGACGTGGTCTGGGTGCAGGAGGAGCCGGCGAACATGGGCGCCTGGCAGTTCATGGCCGTCAACCTCCCCGAGCACCTGCCGCAGGGCCGGACCTTCCGCCGCGTGAGCCGTCGCGCGTCGGCCAGCCCCGCCGTCGGTTCGGCCAAGGTGCACGACGTCGAGCAGCGCCAGCTCGTCGCCGAGGCCTTCGCGGACTGACGGGCGCGGGCGGGATCGAGCCGTGTACTTCACCGACAGGGGCCTGGAGGAGCTGGCGCAGCGGCGGGGCGAGGAGCAGGTGACCCTCGCCTGGCTGGCCGACGAGCTGCAGGCGTTCGTCGACCAGCACCCGGACTTCGAGGTGCCCGTCGAGCGGCTGGCCACCTGGCTGGCCCGCGGCGGCGCCGACCAGGACGACGACGAGGACTGAGCTCCCGGACCGGTGCGCCTCCGTCACCGACGGCTGACGGGGGCGCACGCTGGGTGAATGCTCGGTCACTCGCATGCGCTCTCCGGTCTCGCCGCGGGGGCGGCGACCCTGCCGTGGGCTCCGGTCCACGGCACCGTCGCGCAGATGTCCTGGATCGCCGCTGCGGGCGGGTTCGCCATGCTGCCGGACCTGGACCACCGCGGATCGACGGTCTCGGACATGTGGGGGCCGGTGACCGACGTCCCCTCCGGCATCGTCGGCAAGCTCACCGGCGGCCACCGCTGGGGTACCCACGACGCCGTCCTGGCGCCGCTGGCCCTCGGGGGGCTGGCCATCCTCGCGGCGGACGTCTACTGGTCGAGCCTGCTGCTCATGGCGCTGGCCATCGGTCTGGCGCTGCACGCGCTGCACTTCGTCATCCCGGGCACCACCGAGACGACGATCGTCGGCAACATCGTCCTGTCGTGGGTGGGCGCCTGGTGGCTCCTGGAGCACAGTCCGCCACCCACCTGGCTGCCCTGGGCGGTGGCTCTCGGGGTGCTCACCCACATCGCCGGGGACGCACTGACCACCGCCGGCGTCCCGCTGCCGGTGCTCTGGCTGCTCCGGCGGACCCGGATCGCCTTCTCCCCCATGCGCACCGGCACGGTGATCGAGAAGGCCGTCCTCGTGCCACTGTTCATGCTCGCCACCGTCGGCTTCATCTGGGTGAACACCGATGTCCGGGACGCGTTCGACCCGATCGTCGACCGGTTCGTCAGCTCCGGCTGACCCGAGAGGCTGGAGCACCTCGTGGAACTGCTGATCTGGGCGGCGGCCGCCGCCGTCCTGCTGCTCGTGCTGGTGCTGGCCGCCAACCGTCGTCAGCGGGGAGCCGGCGCCGACTCACCGCGCCTGCCCCCGAGCCCGGGGGCACCCACCCACGGTTCGAGCAGCGACAACCACGGCATGCTCGGCGGCCCGGGCTGACTCTCAGACGGTGACGTGCTGCTCCCGGGCGCAGGCGGCGACGGCGTCGGCGACAGCGGTGGCCACCCGCCGGTCCAGCGGGCTCGGCACGATGTAGTCCGGATGCAGGTCGTCCCCGACGACGCCGGCGATCGCCTCCGCGGCCGCCAGCTTCATCTCCTCGGTGATGCTCGTGGCCCCGGCGTCGATGGCGCCGCGGAACACCCCGGGGAACGCCAGGACGTTGTTGATCTGGTTGGCCAGGTCGCTGCGCCCGGTGGCGACGACGGCGGCGTGCCGGGCCGCCATCTGCGGGTCCACCTCCGGGATGGGGTTGGCCAGCGAGAAGACGATGCAGTTCTCGGCCATGGCCGCGATCGCCGACTCCGGCACCGTGCCGCCCGAGAGCCCCAGGTAGACGTCCGCGCCGGCGAGGGCGGCGGCCATCGTCCCGGCGTGACCGGAGGGGTTGGTGTTCTCGACCAGCCACTGCTTGCTCGGGGAGAGGTCGCTGCGGCCGGCGTGCAGCAGTCCGCGCGAGTCGGCCACCGCGATCTCCCCGACGCCCGCCTCCAGCAGGATCTTGGTGCACGCCACCCCGGCCGCTCCGGCGCCGGAGACCACCACCCGCAGGTCCGCGAGGGTCCGGCCGGTCACCCGGGCGGCGTTGCGCAGCGCGGCAAGCACGACGATCGCCGTCCCGTGCTGGTCGTCGTGCATGACCGGGATGGACAGCCGCTCGCGCAGCCGGGCCTCGATCTCGAAGCAGCGGGGCGCGCTGATGTCCTCGAGATTGATGCCCCCGAAGGACGGGGCGATCGCCGCGACCGTGTCCACGATCTCGTCCACGTCCGTCGTCGCCAGCACGATCGGCACGGCGTCGAGGCCGGCGAACTCGGAGAACAGGCACGCCTTGCCCTCCATGACCGGCAGGGCCGCGGCCGGCCCGATGTCGCCCAGTCCGAGCACCGCCGTGCCGTCGGAGACGACGGCGACCACCCGCGAGGCCCAGGTGAACCGGCGCGCCAGGGCCGGCTCGGCCGCGATGGCGCTGGACACCCGCGCGACGCCGGGGGTGTAGGTGAGCGAGAGGTCGGCGATCGACTCGATCCGGCGCGTGGGTACCACCGAGAGCTTCCCACCCTCGTGCACCGCGAACGCCGGGTCGTCGGCGAAGCGGTCGTCCTGGTCGTCCTGCGCGCGCCGAATCCCGCTCATGGATGCAAGAGCGTAACCGGGGCCGCAGGGGCTCCTGCCGCTACCGTGCCCACGTGGAGATCCGCGAACTGGCCGTGCCCGACAGCTACGTCGTCGACCTGGTGCCGCACGGCGACACGCGAGGCCGTTTCACGGAGTGGTACCGAGCCGACCTGCTGTCCCAGTCAGTGGGACACCCGCTGACCCTCGCCCAGGCCAACCACAGCGTCTCCGCCCGGGGTGCGCTCCGTGGCGTGCACTTCGCCCTGGTCCCCCCGGGTCAGGCCAAGTACGTCTACTGCCCGGTCGGCCGTGTCCTCGACGTCGTCGTCGACGTCCGGGTCGGCTCGCCCACCTTCGGCGTGCACGACAGCGTGGTGCTGGACAGCGAGCAGCCGCGGGCGGTGTACCTCGCCGAGGGACTCGGCCACGCGTTCGTCTCCCTCGCCGACGCCAGCTCGGTCACCTACCTGGTCTCCAGCGGCTACGACCCCGCCCGCGAGTTCGGCGTCCACCCGCTCGACCCGGCGCTGGACCTGCCCTGGCCGGCCGACGTCGAGCTCGAGCTGTCGGCCAAGGACCGCGAGGCGCCCACGCTGGCCGAGGCGCAGGAGCGGGGGCTGCTGCCCACCTACGCGGAGAGCGCCGCCCGGTACGCCCAGCTGCGCGGTCGCTGACTCACCCGCCGTCCGGCGCGGGCAGGAGCGGGCCCGGCCGCGGCCAGAGCCGACCGACGACGCGTCCCACGACGACGGCGGGCCCGAACGCCCGGCTGTCGTCGGCGACGAAGGGGTTGTCGCCCTGCACCCAGTGCCCGCCCGGCACGGTCCGGCGCACCCGCTTCACGACGAGCAGCTCCGGCCGGGCCGGGAACCGCGCGAGCACGACGTCGCCGTCCCGGACCGACCCCGCGTCGCGGACCCGGCGGACGAGCAGGCGGTCACCGGAGGCCACGGTCGGCGACATGGAGGGACCGCTCACCCGGGCGAGCGCCCAGGCGGTGTCCAGGGGCGGTACCTGCTGGTCACCCGCACTGTCGACGTCGCTCACCGCGGGTAGGGTCGCAGACGACCGATATCCACGACATCCGGAGGCACCTCCATGCGTCTCACCCGCCTGTTCTCCGCCGTGGAGGCCACCGCGCACTGCGACCTCCCCTGCGGCGTCTACGACCCCGCCCAGGCCCGCATCGAGGCGGAGTCCGTCAAGGCCATCCAGGAGAAGTTCCAGGGCAGCGACGACGAGGTCTTCAAGATGCGCTGCGTGCTCATCAAGGAGCAGCGCGCCGAGTTGGTCAAGCACCACCTGTGGGTGCTGTGGACCGACTACTTCAAGGCCCCGCACTTCGAGAAGTACCCGCACCTGCACGAGCTGTTCAACAAGGCGACCAAGCAGGCCGGCGCCGCCGGCGGCAAGGGCAGCATGGACCCCGCCGAGGGGCAGAAGCTGCTCGACTTCATCGCCGAGATCGACACGATCTTCTGGGAGACCAAGGCCGCCTGACAAACACCCCGTCCCCCTCACTCCTCGCACGCTCGGAGCGAGCCTCTGGACGGGGCCCGGCTGCCGGGTCACCCCTCGTGGGTGGCCCGGCAGTCCGCTGTCGTCCCCCCTCGGCGCGGTCGCGCGTGCGCCTAGGGTTCGCCCATGCGCGGACCGGAGGACTTGGTGATCGACGTCGGCGCGCTGCTGGAGAGGGTCGAGGCCGCAGCCCCGATCGATGCCGTCGCGGCGGTCGCCGACGCGCTCGGCGAGATGGTCTCGGCCCGCTCGGTGGCACTGCTCATCGCCGACTTCAGCGGCCGGGCCGTCATCCGGCTCACCTCCGAGACGAACGTCTCCGGCGCCCGCAGCCGCGGCGTCGAGCAGGCCGAGACCCTCCGGCTGGCGGGCACGCGCTACGAGCGGGTGCTGCGCACCCAGAGCCCCGACATCGAGGCCGTCGAGGGCGGCGCGCGGGTGGTCGTCCCGGTCACCGACCGCGGCGACGCCATCGGACTGCTGGAGCTGGACCTCCCGCGGTACCCCTCCGACCGCGAGACCGCCGACATCAGCAGCGCGGCGCACGCCCTGGCCTACGTGGTCATCGCGGCCCGCCGGTACACCGACGTCTTCGAGTGGGGCCAGCGCTCCACGCCCTTCGCCCTCGCCGCGGAGATCCAGCGCCGCCTGCTGCCGGCCTCCTACACCTGCGAAGCCGGGCAGTTCACGCTGGCCGGCTGGCTGGAGCCGGCCAGTTCCGTCGGCGGGGACACCTTCGACTACACCCTCGACCGCGACTGCCTGCAGATCTCGATCACCGACGCGGTGGGCCACCAGGTCGAGGCCGCCCTGCTGGCGACGCTGCTGGTCGGCAGCCTCCGCAACGGGCGGCGCCGCGGCATGGACCTCGCCGCACAGGCCGCCTACGCCAACGACTCGCTGGCGGCGAACTGCTCGCCGGGCCAGTTCGTCACCGGTCAGCTGCTCCGCGTGGATCTGCAGTCCGAGACGGCGCGGATCGTCAACGCCGGCCACACCCTCCCGCTGCGGCTGCGCGACGGCCGCGTCGAGGAGGTGGACCTGGAGGTGGAGGCGCCGTTCGGCGTGCTCCCCGGCAAGACCTTCGCGGTGCAGCCGTTCCCGCTGGAGCCCGGCGACCGGATCGTCTTCCTCACCGACGGCATGCTCGAGCGCAACGCCGCCGCGCTCGACGTCGCCGCGGCCCTGGCCGACAGCGCCGACCTGCACCCCCGCGAGGTCGTCCACGAGCTCGGCGCCGCCGTGCTGCGGGCCACCGGCAACGACCTGCGTGACGACGCCACGATGGTCTGCCTCGACTGGTACGGCGGCCCGCCGCGCGACCGCCGCACCGAGCACGGCGCCGATCCCGAGCGGGCCTCGGCGGCGGGCACCGCGGCTCATCCGGACTGACCCGGGGCGCGGCCGGTACGGTTCAGCCACGATGCGCATCGACCGGGCCGGGTGGCCTTTCCTCACCGGACCCCTTGTTCCGGCTGCCGTGCTCGCCGGCGCCGGGCGGGTGACCGGACGCTGTGGCCTGGGCCGGGCCGGCTGGCCGTTCCTGGCGTTGTCGGCCTACATGGCCCTGTTCTTCCGCGACCCCGACCGGCGCTGCGACCGGGTCGCTCCGGGCCGCGACGAGGTGGTGTCGCCCGCCGACGGCGTCGTGATGGTCGCCGGCGAGCCCCAGGAGGGCGTGGCACCCGACGGCGAGTGGCAGCAGGTGAGCGTCTTCCTGTCCGTCGTCGACGTGCACGTCAACCGCTCCCCCTACCGCGGCGAGGTGGTCGAGAGCTCGTACCACCCGGGCAGCTTCCTGGCCGCCTACCGGCGCGAATCGGCGCACCGCAACGAGCGCAGCGAGCTGTGGCTGCGCGACGGCGAGGGCCCTGGCAGCCGCACCGTGGTGTTCCGCCAGATCGTCGGCGTCCTGGCCCGGCGGATCGTCACGCGCACCGGCGTGGGCCAGCGCCTCGAGACCGGCGAACGGATGGGCCTGATGAAGTTCGGCTCGCGGATGGACGTGTTCGTACCGCTCGGGTGCGAGCTCACCGTGACGAAGGGACAGCGCGTGCGGGGCGGCGAGACCGTCATCGCCCGCTGGCCCTCGACCCGCTGAGGTCCCCGGTGCCGACACGGCGCACGGCCACCGTCGAGTTCGTGCGGGGGTCCGTCCGCGGCTCCCGACGACGCGCCCTGGCGACCCTGCCGAGCCTGTTCACCCTGGCCAACATGGGGTGCGGCTTCGGCGCGATCCTCGTGTCCATCCGGGGTGAGCACGGGCTGGCCGCGATCCTCATCGGGCTGTCGGTGCTCTTCGACATCGTCGACGGCGCCGTGGCCCGCAAGGTCGGCGCCGTCACTCCCTTCGGGCTGCAGTTCGACTCGCTGGCCGACCTCGTCTCCTTCGGGCTGGCCCCCTCGCTCGTGGCCTTCACCCTCTTCTCCGAGGGCCGCGACGAGTGGGACCTGCTGGGCTGGGTGGTCTGCTTCCTGTGGGTGGCGTGCGCGGCCATCCGGCTCGCCCGCTTCAACGTCACCATCGACCCGACCGCGGACAAGCGGTACTTCACCGGCCTGCCCAGCCCCGGCGCGGCCGGCGTGGTGCTCGCGTCGGTGTTCGCCTTCGGTGACCAGATGCAGGGCCGGGACCGGCTGTGGGTGCTGCTCGTGATGGCGGTCCCGGCCCTGCTGATGGTGAGCAACGTCCGCTACCGCTCGTTCCGCTCGCTGGTCAGCCCGCGCAGCGGCAAGCCCTACGGCCCGGTGGCGGTCGCCGTGGTCCTGGTCGTCGCCGTCGCGCTGGCGCCGGTCGTCACCGCCATCGCGCTGGCCTACGGCTACCTGTTCGCACCGGTGCTCGTACCGGCGCTCTCGCCGCTGGCCCGCCTCGTGCCCGACCCCGTCAAGGAGGCCCTCTCGTGACCGTGCGCCCGATCCGCCCGGACGACGTCCCGGCGGTGGTGGGGCTGGTGCGCGAGCTGGCCGACTACGAGCGTGCGCTGTCCGAGGTGCGACTCACCGAGGAGCAGCTGTCCGCGTGCCTGTTCGGCGACTCCCCCGCGCTGTTCGGGCACGTCGCCGAGGATGAGGACGGGCGGGTCGTCGGCGTCGCCCTGTGGTTCCTGAACTTCTCCACCTGGCGCGGCACCCACGGCATCTACCTGGAGGACCTCTACGTGCAGCCCGGCCACCGGGGGCGCGGCCTGGGGCGGGAACTGCTCCGGACGCTGGCCGCGATCTGCGTGGCGCGCGGCTACTCGCGCCTGGAGTGGTCGGTGCTCGACTGGAACACCCCGTCGATCGAGTTCTACGCGGCCGCAGGTGCCGTCCCGATGGACGAGTGGACCGTCTTCCGGCTCACCGACGAGGCGCTTCCCGCCTTCGCCGCCGCCGGCCTGCGCTAGGCCCGGCCGCCGGGTCGCGGCCGACTGCTCCCACTAGCGTGGCCACCGTGACCACCGAGCGACTCCCGGCGGAGTGCTGGCTGACCGACATGGACGGCGTCCTGGTCCACGAGGAGAAGGCGCTCCCCGGCGCGGCGGAGTTCCTCGAGCGGCTGGTCGACCGCGGTCGCCGCTTCCTCGTCCTCACCAACAACTCGATCTTCACCCCGCGCGACCTCGCCGCCCGCCTGGCGCGCACCGGGCTGCACGTGCCGGAGGAGTCGCTGTGGACCTCCGCGCTGGCCACCGCCGACTTCCTGCACACGCAGCTGCCGGGCGGCTCCGCCTACGTGATCGGCGAGGCCGGCCTGACCACCGCGTTGCACGAGGTCGGGTACGTCATGACCGACACCGACCCGGACTACGTGGTGCTCGGCGAGACGCGCACCTACTCCTTCGAGGCGATCACCCGGGCCGTCCGCCTGGTGGGTCGTGGCGCCCGCTTCATCGCGACCAACCCGGACGTGACCGGCCCCTCGCCGGAGGGTCCGCTGCCGGCCACCGGGTCGGTCGCGGCGATGATCACCCGCGCGACGGGCGCCGAGCCCTACTTCGTGGGCAAGCCCAACCCGATGATGTTCCGCAGCGCGATGAACCGGATCGAGGCGCACTCGGAGTCGACGATCATGGTCGGCGACCGCATGGACACCGACGTCGTCGCCGGCATCGAGGCCGGGCTGGACACGATCCTCGTGCTCTCCGGTTCCACCGCGGCCGCCGACGTGGCCCGGTTCCCGTTCCGGCCCGGCCGGATCCTCGACTCGATCGCCGACGTCATCGACCTGGTGTGACAGAGGACCCCCTTCCCCCCACCACTCGCACGCTCGCGGCGGGTCCCTGAAGGCGGCCGAACGGCAGGGAACGGGGTCGTCCTTCCTCAGCGGTCCAGGAAGGCCAGCCGCGCCTCGGGCGTGAGCAGCAGGTAGAGCACGGCCGCGGACACGGCCAGCAGCGGGACGCCGATCCCCGGCCGGCCGGCCTGGAACGCGGCGACGAAGCCGGATGCGGCGACCAGGATCTGCAGGGCGATCACCGGGCCCCTCGCCCAGCCCGCGAGACGGCGCAGGCCGGCCGCGGCGGCACCCAGGAGACCGGCGGCCAGCCCGGCGAGGACGACCTCGGCCAGGGCGCGGGGCACGCTCTCGGGATTCCCGGTGAGGGTCAGCCACAGCAGCACCCCGGCCAGCACGACCAGGCCGATGGCCTCCACGCCCACGAGGACGGCGGCCTGGCGCACCGAGGCCGGGGCCACGGGGCGCGGCTGCTGCGGTCGCGGTGCGGGGGCGGCGGTGACCGCGCCGAAGAGGCGATCGGCCAGCCGGCGCGGCGACGGCGTCTGCTCGGGCACGACCGCGAGATTACGCGGCGCCCCGGGACCGGCCGCTGTCCTCGCCGGGCGGACCTCCCACGCCCCGCCCCGGCCCGCCGTTAGCCTGGAGATCATGCGTGCGCTCGTGGTGGTCAACCCGGCGGCGACGAGCACCACGGCCAAGATGCGCGACGTCCTCGTCGGTGCGCTGGCCAGCGAGCTGAAGGTCGACGTCGCCGAGACCACGCACCGCGGGCACGGTCGGGAACTGGGCGCCTGCGCCGCGGCCGACGGGCTGGACCTCGTGGTCACGCTGGGCGGCGACGGCACCGTCAACGAGGTGGTCAACGGGCTGCTCGGGCAGGGCCCCCGTCCCGACCTCCCCATGCTGGCCGTCGTACCGGGCGGCTCGACGAACGTGTTCTCCCGCGCGCTCGGCCGGTCCCGGGACCCGGTCGAGGCCACCGCGGAGATCCTCGCCTCCATCCGCGCCGGCCGGACCCGGAGGGTGTCGCTCGGCACGGCGAGCGCAGCCGGCACCAGCACGGCCCCGCTCGCCGGTGGCGATCCGGACGACGCCGGCCGCACCGCCGAGGTCGACGCGGAGCAGCGACCCGGGTGGACGACGCCCCGCTGGTTCGTCTTCGCCGCCGGCCTGGGCTTCGACGCCGAGGTCATCGCACGGGTGGAGGCGCAGCGGGCCGCCGGACGCCGCTCCACCGGGGCGCTGTACGTCCGGGAGGCGACCAATGCCTTCCTCGTCGGGCGGGAGCGGCGCCGGCCCGCCATGACCCTGCACGCCCCTGGGGAGCCGCCGGTCGAGGAGCTGTTCCTCTGCCTGGTCTCCAACGTCAGCCCGTGGACCTACCTGGGGGCCCGGCCGGTCAACCCCTCCCCCGAGGCCTCGTTCGACACCGGCCTCGACGTCTTCGCGCTGGGCCGCACGAACCCCGTCGGCATGCTGCGGACCCTGCGCCAGGCGCTGACCCCCCGGCCGCAGCTGCGGGGCCGCGGCCTGCACAGCCGGCACGACCTCCCCGAGCTGTCGCTGACCGCGGACCGGCCACAGGGCTGGCAGGTCGACGGTGACCACCTCGGCACCGCGACGGCGTTGCGCCTCCGTTCCGTGCCGGACGCACTGCGCGTCGTCTCCTGACGGCGCTACGCAGGAGTCCGCGGCGAGCGCAAGCAGGCTCGCCCTGCCGAGTGGCGGGCCTAGCACGGCCGTGGTGAGGTTGCTCACGCGGGGGTCGCCGTCGAGCTGGTTTCGCTTGACAGGCGACGGTCGCGTGAAAGCATCGCATCCAGAACGCAACCTGCCGGTAACAAGCCAGGCAGGCAGTCGCTGCCGTCATGGCGCTGGGACCTCCGGTGTCGGTCCGGCCGCGTCGGTCCGACCCCGTGGTCGGACCGAGTTCAGCGACTGATGTACCACCCGTCGACGACACCGAGGAGAACACAGCCATGGACTGGCGCCACCGCGCGCTCTGCCGGGACGAAGACCCCGAGCTGTTCTTCCCGATCGGGACGGCCGGCCCTGCAGTCGTCCAGATCGAACAGGCCAAGGCCGTGTGCCAGCGCTGCCCCGTCGTGCAGTCGTGCCTGGACTGGGCGCTGAGCTCCGGCCAGGACTCCGGCGTCTGGGGTGGGTTGTCCGAGGACGAGCGGCGGGCCCTCAAGCGCCGCCAGGCTCGCACCCGGGTCCGCACCGCCTGACCAGCCCGCACCACGGCCCCTGAGGGCCACACCGATCGCCACGAGGCCGGTCCGGGAGCTCCCCGGACCGGCCTCGGCGTTCGTTCCCGAGCCCGTCGCTACCGCCGCGGCAGGCCGGCACCGGGCAGCGTGAGCACGACCTCGGTTCCGCGCTCCCCCGGCGGCACGCCCATGGTCAGGCTGCCGCCCAGCTCGCTGACCACGAGGGTCCGCACGATCTGCAGCCCCAGACCCTGACCGGCCGCGGGGTCGAACTCCGCCGGCAACCCCTGCCCGTCGTCGCGCACCCGCACGACCAGGTCGTCGCCCTCTCGCTCGGCGACCAGCTCGATGACCCCCGGCTCGCCCTCGGGGAAGGCGTGCTCCGCGGCGTTGTGCAGCAGCTCGGTGACCGCGAGGACCAGCGGTGTCGCGGCCTCGGCCGGCAGCTCGCCGAATGAGCCGGTGCGCCGGGTGCGGGCCGCCGGGCCCACGGACGTGAGGTCGCCCAGCATCGGCATCACCCGGTCGAAGACCTGGTCGACGTCGACGACGTCCTCGCGGCCGCCGGCCAGCGTCTCGTGGACCACCGCGATGGAGGCGACCCGGCGCACCGACTCCTCCAGGGCGGCACGCGCGGCCGGCTCGGTCATGCGCCGGGCCTGCAGCCGCAGCAGCGCCGCGACCGTCTGCAGGTTGTTCTTCACCCGGTGGTGGATCTCCCGGATGGTCGCGTCCTTGCTCAGCAGCGCCCGGTCGCGGCGGCGCACGTCGGTCACGTCCCGGACCAGCACCAGCGCCCCGGGCTCGGCGCCGGGAGCGCGCAGCGGCAGAGCTCGTACGAGCAGGGTGGCGGCGGCGGCCTCGACGTCCATCGGGTCGGGGAATCGGCCCGCGACGGCGGCCGCGATGCCGGCTCCGACCTCCTCGCCGGCCACGCGCTCGTCCGCTGCCGCCCGGGTCACCTCGGCCAGCTCCCGCCCGACGACGTCGCCCGCGACGCCGATCCGCCGGTAGGCCGACAGCGCGTTGGGGCTGGCGTAGACGGCGCGGCCCAGCCGGTCGAGCCGCAGCAGCCCGTCGCCCACGCGCGGGCTCATCTCGGCGTCCTGCAGCTTCTCCGGCGGGAAGGTCCCCGCCGAGACCATCAGGCAGAGGTCAGCGGCGATGTCGAGGTAGGTGAGTTCCAGCGTGGACGGGGCGCGGGTCACCGCCAGGTTGGTGTCCCGGGCGAGCACCGCGACGACCACGCCGTCGTGGCGGACCGGGATCACCTCGTGGCGGCGGGGCGGCGCGCCGGAGCGGTCGGGTCCGCCGTCGGTCACGGAACGGCCGTCGCGGTAGGCGACCTGGAACGGCTGGGCCTCCGGACCCGCGATCTCGACGCCGACCAGGTCCTCGGGGCGGCTGGTGGGCGCGGTGAGCGGCCGCACCTGGGCGACGCACCACCACGCCCCCTCGGCCAGCGGCACCCACAGCGTCAGGTCCGCGAAGGAGAGATCGGCCAGCAGTTGCCAGTCGGCGACCAGGCGGCGGCAGTGATCGATCTGGGCGGGGCTGGAGGCCGACCCGCGGGTGAGGCGCTCGGAGAGGCTGCTCATGGTGCGCCCGAGCCTATGGCCCCCTCCCGGAGCTCGGCCCGGGCCTGCGAGGGGCTGAGGAGGACGGGGTCCGCTCACTAGGCTCTCCGCGTGGTCGACGTCCCCGCCTTGCCTGCCGTCCGGATCGAACGGGCCACGCCCGAGGACCACGCCGGCATCGCCGAGCTCACCGTGGCGGTGTACGTCGGTGGCGGGCTGGCCGGTGGGGACTACGCCACGGAGCTGGCCGACGTCGCCGGACGGGCCGACCGCGCCGAGCTGCTCGTGGTCCGCGACGAGGGCCGTCGGGTGGTGGGCAGCGTCGCCCTGGTCCTGGACGGGGACTTCGGCGAGGTGACCGAGTCCGACGACGAGGCCGCGGTGCGCATGCTGGTCGTCGACCCGGCGGCCCAGGGACGCGGCGTCGGGGCGCTCCTGATGACCGAGTGCCTGCAGCGTGCCCGTGCTGCCGGCAAGCGCCGCATGGTGCTCTCCACGAGTACCGCGATGACCACCGCCCACCGGCTCTACGAGCGGCTGGGCTTCACCCGGCTGCCGGAGCGGGACTGGTCGCCCGTGCCAGGCGTCGACCTGCTGGTCTACACCCTCGACCTCTGAGGGCTCAGGAGGCGACGGTCGCGATGAGGTCGCCCTCCTGGAGCACCTCGCCCTCGACGACGTGCATGGCCTGCACCGTTCCGGCGAGCTCGGTGAGGACGGGGATCTCCATCTTCATCGACTCGAGGATGACCAGGGTGTCCCCCGCGGCGACCTGTGCGCCGGGCGTCACCAGGACCTTCCACACGCTGGAGACCATCTCGGCATGGATCTCCTCGACCGCCACCGGACTCCCTCCACGCACCGCCGCGCCGAGATCACGACGCCTGCCGTCATCCTGGCACGGCGTGCGCGCTCAGGCGCCCGTCACGGCAGCGGCGTCGGCGAGCCGTCGCAGGACGCCGCAGACCTCCGGGCCGTCGTGCGGCACGCCGACCTCCGGCAGCCCCGACAGCGCCTGGCTCACGGCCCACGCTGCCGAGGCCGTGTCGGCGGCGCCGGCGCTGACCGTGGCCAGCAGCGCGTCGTACCAGCCGTCCAGCCGGTCACCCGGCTCGTACCCGCCGACGGCGACCAGGTCGACGCCGGGCTCGGGCCGCGGGTCGGGACGCCCGGTCCCGGGCAGCCGGCCGCTGATCCGGCCGGCCTCCCCCGGCGGGAGACCGGCGCGCAGCTGGACGGCCACGGCCGGGCGCCACGGCGCCGAGGCGGGAGCCGGCGCGTCGCCCCGCGGAGGGGCCGCGCTGCGCAGGGCCAGCTCCACGGCGTCCACGCCGTGCGCGCGCTCGAGGACGGCGATGTCCAGGGAGAACCCGGCGGCCACCTCGGCCAGTTCCCCGTCGGGGGCGATGCCCACCGTGACCAGGCCGCGCCAGCCCACCTCGGCGAGCCGGGAGGCGGCGGCGGGCATCGGCGCGGGGACGTCCGGGGTCCACGACACCCGCGCGATACCGGCGGCGCGGTCGCGCACGACGGGGGTCGGGAAGCGCAGCCCCCCGTCGGTCACCCAGGCCAGCAGCCCGCGCTCGCTGGCCGGTTCGACGCCGTCTCCCCCGAGCCGCTCCAGCACGTCCGGGTCCGGGCCCACCCACAGCAGGCCGGCGTCCCGGACGGCGGCGGCCAGCCGCGCGTTGCCGGCCAGCGCGGGCGGGACGGGCAGCACCGCGGAGACGCCGCTGCGGCGGGCGGCCTCGACGATCCGGTCGACGGCGAGGTAGGACTCGGCTGCCGGCGCCGGGCCGAGCAGGACGGCGTCGTCGGCCAGTCGGACGTGCCGCGCCGAGCGCTCCGATTCCGAGTGCACGGCCACGGCCTTCACCCCCAGCCGTCCGCACGAAGCGATCACGCCGCACGCGACGGGCCCGCGCCCCGCCACGAGCACGCTCTCGATCCCGACCTGTGCCACGGCTCCTCCTGCGTTCCCCCCGCCCGGCGCATGCCCGTCGCTGCCCCGTGAGAGGCTGGCGTCGTCAGCTTGGCGGCTCCGGCGTCGCCGCGCACGATACGTGCGCCGTCGCCCGGGTCCGCGAACCACCGGGTCGACGCGGCCCACCGGCAGAGAGAGGAGGGCAGCGATGTCCAAGCGAGGACGCAAGCGTCGCGCTCGCAAGAAGAGCGGCGCCAACCACGGCAAGCGCCCCAACGCCTGACGAAGGACCCCCTGCCCCCCACGACTCGCACGCTCGCCGCGGGACCCTGCAGGGGGCCGCAGGCACGAAGGCCCCGTCCCCGCTGCTGCGGGAACGGGGCCTTCGCCGTGGTGCGGGGCTACTCCCCGGAGCGCTCCACGGTTATCCGCTCGACGGTGACCTGCGTGCCGTCCTCCTCGAAGGAGACGCTGGTCAGCTGCATCTTGATCCGCTCGCGCAGCGAGGGCGGCGGCACGTCGCCGCCGCACCGGCGCCGGACGAGGGCCTTGAACTCCTGCTCGATGCCGAACTCGCGCAGGCACGAGGAACAGTCCTCGAGGTGCTCGGCGATGACGCCCCGTCGCGCGTCGCTGGTCTCGTGGTCGAGGAACTCGAAGACGTGGGTCAGCACGTCGTCGCAGGAGTTGATCTCGATCGGCTCGTCACCCTGAGGGGCGTCGTCGGCCATCAGGAGCTCGCCTCCTCACCGGCTCCGGCGCGGACGAAACCGCGCTCGCGGGCGTAGTCGGCCAGCAGCTTCTGCAGTCCGCGGCGGCCGCGGTGCAGCCGGGACATCACCGTGCCGATGGGGGTGCCCATGATCTCGGCGATCTCCTTGTAGGCGAAGCCCTCGACGTCGGCGAGGTACACCGCCAGCCGGAAGTCCTCCGGCAGCTGCTGGAGGGCCTCCTTGATGTCGGAGTCCGGCAGGTGGTCCAGCGCCTCGATCTCCGCCGAGCGCAGCCCGCTGGAGCTGTGCTCCTCGGCGGCGTAGAGCTGCCAGTCCTGGATCTCGTCGGTCGGGTACTGCTGCGGCTGCCGCTGCTTCTTGCGGTAGCTGTTGATGTAGGTGTTGGTCAGGATCCGGTACAGCCACGCCTTGAGGTTGGTGCCCTCGGCGAACTGGTGGAAGGCCGAGTACGCCTTCACGAAGGTCTCCTGGACCAGGTCCTCGGCGTCGGCCGGGTTGCGGGTCATCCGCAGCGCGGCCGGGTAGAGCTGGTCGAGGTAGGGCAGGGCGTCGCGCTCGAAGCGCACGTCGCGCTCGGCACGGGTCTCGGCGACCTCCGTGCGGCTACCGCCCTCGCGCGCCTCGGGAACCTCCACCGGGGCTCCGGGCGTCTGACCGGGGTTCTCGATCGTGGGCTCCTCGGGCACCGACCGTCCTCTCTGGGCGCCCCGGACGCGGGGCACCACGTCGATCGATCCTAGCCGCGCGGCATCCGGACGGCCCGGGGGACGTCGGCGCGCGACCCGTGGGCGGGTGCTGGAGACGGTGCTGCTCACGGCCGGTGCAACGGGGCGGGGTGCACGCCGATTCCCGACCCGCCGGTCGCCCTAGGCTCGCGCCGTGGCAGCGACCCCCGCGATCCGGGCCCTGGAGCGGGCGTCCGTGCCGTACGCGCTGCACCCCTACGACGCCGGCGCCGCGGCCGGGGCCGGCTACGGCGAGGCCGCCGCGGCCGCGCTGGGCGCCGACCCCCGGCGGATGTTCAAGACGCTGGTCGCCCGCGTGGACGGGGCGTTGACGGTGGCGGTCGTACCGGTGAGCGGCGAGCTGGATCTCAAGGCGCTGGCCGCGGCCACGGGCGGCCGGAAGGCCGCGATGGCCGAACCGGCCGACGCCGAGCGGGCCACCGGCTACGTGCGGGGCGGGATCAGCCCCCTCGGGCAGCGCACGAGGCTGCCCACCGTCGTCGACGGATCGGCGCTGGACTTCCCGACGGTGCTGGTCAGCGGCGGACGGCGCGGACTCCAGGTGGAACTGCCGCCCGACCAGCTCGTCCGGCTCACCGGCGCGCGGACCGCGGCCCTCGCGCGCTGAGCACGCCCCACCGCTCGCGAGCCCGCGGCGGGACCCTGCGAGCGGCCGGCTCAGGGCCGGCCGTACGGGGTGAGCAGCTGGTCGACCGGGGCGTGGTCGTCGGTGAGCACCTCGGCATCGCCGACGAAGGCAGCCAGGTCCGCGCCCTCGGCGACCCGCCAGGCGAGGTCGCGCTCGCGGAGGGCGGCGGCGATCCCCTCGGTGTCCAGCGGCTGCTGGGAGGCCACCGCGATGACGTTGCCGCCGTCCTCACCGGCGAGGACGGGTTCCCGGGCCAGCAGCGCCACGTGGTCGAACACGTCCCGCAGGGTGGCGAGCTCGGCGCGCACGAAGTCCAGCGGCGGGTGGTCGATGAGGTTGACCGCGTAGACGCCGTCGGCGGCCAGCGACCGGTCGACCAGCTCCAGGGCCTCGCGGGTGGTGAGCTGCCACGGCACCGAGAGACCACCGAAGGCGTCCCCGACGACGAGGTCCCGCTCCCCCGCCCGCTCCTCGGTCAGCCCCACCCGGCCGTCGGCCACGTCGACGCGCAGCGCGTCGGAGGTCTCCAGTCCCAGCTGCTCCCGGTCGATGGCCACCACACCGGGGTCCACCTCGACCACCCGGCTCACGGTGCCGGGCCGCACCTCCGCCAGGTAGCGCGGCAGCGTCAGCCCGCCGCCCCCGAGATGCAGCGCGGAGACCGGCTCGTCCGCCGGGAAGGCGGCGTCGGTGACCGCGGCGACGGCCTGCACGTACTCGAACTCGAGGTACGTGGGGTCGTCGAGGTCGACGTAGGAGTGCCGGAGCGTGTCGAGCATCAGCACCCGCCCGGACTCCCGTTCGGGGTCCGCGACCACCCGGGCGCAGTGGTAGGCGGTCTCCTCCTCGCACGGGGTCGGCGCGACCGCGGCCAGCAGCGCACCGACCACCGCGAGGAGCACCAGCGCCACCGGCACCCGCCCCTGCCCGCCGGCCGCGCCCCGGCGCAGCAGCACGCCCAGCGCCAGACCTGCCGCGACCGTGACCACGCCGGTGCCGACCAGGATCACGCTGCTCGGGAGGACGGCGATCAGCAGGAAGCCGGTGACGAACGTGGCCGCGATCGCCCCCAGCGTGCCGATGCCGGACAGCCGGCCGACCACCGCTCCGGTCTCGTCCAGGTTCGACAGCTGCAGCTTCACCACCATCGGCGGCACGGCCGAGAGCAGCGCGGCCGGGACCACGACCGCGACCGCGGCCAGCAGCAGCACCGCGCCCGCGTCCGCTCCGGTGACGACGGAGCCGGCGAAGCGCACGAGCGGGAGGACGGCGATGACCAGCGCACCGCCGGCCACCATCAGCGGGGCGATCAGCCTGCGCGGATCGACGCGGTCGGCGACCGCGCCGCCCGTCCACGCCCCGAGCGCGATGGCGGCGAGGGCGAACCCGATGACGGCGGTGCTGGTCTGCAGCGTGACGCCGACGTAGGGGGCGATGAGCCGCAGGCCCACGATCTCCATGACCAGCACGGCGCCGGAGCTGAGGAACGTGACGGTGGCAGCGACCCAGGCCGGGAGCGGGACCGCGGACGGAGGCGCCCCGGGGAGTTCGCCGGTGGCGGTGGTGGCACCCACGTCAGAACAGGGCCGGCTGGTCGGCCGGCTCCGCCACCGTCTCGGCCCGCTCGGTCAGCTGCCGGCCGTTGTTCGCCACGTTGTTCACCGCGGTGCTCACCGGCCGCAGCTCGAGGGTCTCGACGAGCTCGGGCGGCGTGGGCCCGGCCAGCTCCTCGACGTCCTCGCGGGTGGGGTCCAGCCAGCCCGCCCACCGGTCGCGGGGCAGGACCAGCGGCATGCGGTCGTGGATCTCGTGCAGCGCGCCGGTGGCCGGGGAGGTGACGACGGTGCACGTGTACAGGCGGTCATCGCCCCGGCCCCACACCTCCCAGAGCCCGGCCAGCGCGAGCACCGAGCCGTCCTGCGGGGTGATGAAGTACGGCTGCTTGCCGGGGCTGTCCAGTCGCTTGGCCCACTCGTACCAGCCGTCGGCCGGGACCAGGCAGCGGCGGGTGCGCGCCGCGGTGCGGAACGCCGGCTTGTCGGTGAGGGACTCGACGCGGGCGTTGATCATCCGGTTGCCGATGGAGACGTCCTTGGCCCAGGAGGGCACCAGCCCCCAGCGGACCGGCCGGAGCTCCCGGTGCCCTGCACCGGTCAGCGCCCCCTCCGCGTCGCGCTCCTTCTTCCAGCGCACCACGTGCACGTCCTTGGTCGGGGCGACGTTGAAGTCGGCGGGCACCGGCGGCTGTCCCCCCGCCGGCACGGCCTCGAACTCCAGCGCCAGGTCCTCGGGCTTGCGGCTGGCGGCGTAGCGACCGCACACGGGCGCCTCCTCGGCGAGGTTCGGCTGACCGTTCGCACTCTAGGTGCGTGTGCTGACACCCGGCCGCCCGTGACAGCCGGGCACTCGTGGGGTAGGCCTAGGCGGAACAGCCGACGAGAGACGAGGATCACCGCGTGACCGTTACGCAGAACGCCCCCACCACCGCCAGCGACAGCGCCGACCGGCGCTACGCGACCGTCAACCCCTTCACCGGCGAGACGGAGAAGGAGTACCCCTTCACCGAGACGTCGGAGATCGACGGCATCATCGGCCAGGCGCACACCGCGTACCTGGAGTGGCGCGACCGCTCGGTCGAGGAGCGCGCGGCCGTTGTCCAGAAGGCCGCCGAGCTGCTCGACGAGCGCGTCATGGACTTCGCCGCCCTCATCACCAAGGAGATGGGCAAGCGCCGGGACGAGGCCGTCGGCGAGCTCTTCCTCTGCTCGATGATCCTGAAGTACTACGCCGGCAACGGCCCGAAGTTCCTCGAGCCCACGTCCATCGAGCCGATGATGGGCGGCGGCGAGGCGGTCATCGAGACCAAGCCGGTCGGTGCGCTCCTCGGCATCGAGCCCTGGAACTTCCCCTTCTACCAGGTGGTCCGCGTCGCGGGCCCGAACCTGGTGCTGGGCAACACCGTGATCATCAAGCACTCGGAGATCACGCCGCAGTGCGCGGAGGCCATCGAGCAGCTGTTCACCGACGCCGGCGCCCCGGCAGGCGTCTACACGAACGTCTTCCTGCGCATCTCGGACGTCGAGCAGGTCATCGCCGACCCCCGCATCCAGGGCGTCACCCTGACCGGCAGCGAGCGGGCCGGTTCCTCGGTCGCCGCGCTCGCCGGCAAGCACCTCAAGAAGTCGGTGCTGGAGCTCGGTGGCAGCGACCCGTTCATCGTCCTGGACGGCGAGAACATGGAGGCCACCGTCAAGGCCGCCACCGCCGGCCGCATGGGCAACACGGGCCAGGCCTGCACGGCGTCCAAGCGGCTGATCGTGACCGAGGACGTCTTCGAGCCCTTCGTCCAGGGCCTCAAGCAGGCGTTCGGCACCTTCGCCCCCGGTGACCCGGCCGACCCGGCGACGTCGCTGGCGCCGCTGTCGAGCGAGAAGGCGGCCGCGGACCTGCAGGCGCAGATCCAGGACGCCATCGACAAGGGCGCCACCGTGGTCGCCGGCGGCAAGCGCCCCGAGCACGCGGGCGCCTTCGTGGAGGCCACCATCCTCACCGACGTCACGCCGGAGATGCGGGCCTACCGCGAGGAGCTGTTCGGTCCCGCGGCCGTCGTCTACAAGGTGAAGGACGCCGCCGAAGCGGTCGCCCTGGCCAACGACAGCGACTTCGGCCTGGGCGCCACGGTCATGGGCAGCGACGCCGACCAGGTGAAGTCGGTGGCCGAGCAGCTCGAGGCGGGCATGGTCTGGATCAACCAGCCGACCGGCTCCTCGCCGGAGCTTCCCTTCGGTGGCATCAAGCGGTCGGGCTACGGCCGCGAGCTGTCCGAGCTGGCCATGTTCGAGTTCGCCAACCGGCGGCTGATGCGCACGGTCCCGGTCAAGAAGACCGAGAAGCCGCAGGCCGGCTGAGCAGGTGCACGCAGGTGCGGCGCGGGCGGGCAGACTGATCACGTGAGTGACGTCTGGCCCGCGCCGCACCATCCTGTTCCCGTCGACGCCGTCGTGTCCCTGCCGGGGTCGAAGTCGATCACCGCACGGGCGCTGGTCCTGGCGGCGATCGCTGACGGCCCCAGCCGGCTCGTGCGCCCCCTGCGGGCCCGCGATTCCGAGCTCATGGCCTCCGGGCTGCGCGCCCTGGGGACGCAGATCGACGACGACGGCGACGACTGGGTGGTGACGCCCGGCCCCCTCCGCGGACCTGCGGAGGTCGACGCGGGACTGGCCGGCACCGTCCTCCGGTTCCTCCCGCCACTGGCCGCCCTCGCCGACGGTCCGGTGGTGGTGGACGGCGACCCGCGCATGCGGGACCGCCCCAACGCGGGCCTGCTCGATGCCCTTCGCGCGCTCGGCGTGCCGGTCGACGACGGCGGGCGCGGTCGGGCGCCGTTCACCGTGCACGGCACCGGCCGGGTGCGCGGTGGCGCGGTCGAGGTCGACGCCGGTGAGTCCTCGCAGATCGTCTCCGGACTGCTGCTGGCCGCCGCCCGCTTCGACGAGGGTCTGGACCTCGCCCTCACCGGCGGTGTGCCCTCCATGCCGCACGTGGAGATGACGGTGACCACGCTCCGCGAGCACGGGGTGGACGTCACCGCGACCGACCGCGGGTGGCGGGTGGCGCCCGGCCCCGTCGCCGCCGTGGACCGTGTCATCGAGCCCGACCTCTCCAATGCCGCGCCCTTCCTGGCGGCCGCCCTGGTGACCGGCGGGCGGGTCACGGTGCGGGACTGGCCGGAGTTCACGACCCAGCCCGGTGCTCAGCTGGACCGCCTCCTCGCCCTCATGGGGGCCGACGTCGAGCGCACGCCCGAGGGGCTGCGGGTGACCGGCGCCGGTCCGATCCGCCCGCTGGTCGCCGACCTGGGCGAGGTCGGCGAGCTCACCCCGGTGCTCGCCGCGCTCTGCGCATTGGCGGAGGGCCCCTCGCGGTTGACCGGCATCGCGCACCTGCGCGGGCACGAGACCGACCGGCTGCAGGCGCTCGACGAGGTGCTGAGCGCCGTCGGGGCGCGCGTCCGGCAGCTGCCCGACGGCCTGGAGATCGAGCCGGGTCCGCGCCGGCCGGCGCTGCTGGACTCCTACGCCGACCACCGCATGGTCATGGCCGCCGCCGTCCTCGGGCTGGCGATCGACGGCGTCGAGGTGGCCGACCCCGGGGCGGTCACCAAGACGCTGCCCGACTTCCGCGAACGGTGGGCACAGCTGCTCGACGAGCCGGTGGGAGCGCCCCACTGAGCGCCCACCAGCGCGACGCCCGGCGGATGGACGAGGACGACGTCCGCGTCCGCCCGGGCCGGCGGGGTTCCCGCCCGCGCACCCGCATCCGGCCCACCCACGACGACGCCGTCCCCGGGCTCGTCATCGCCGTCGACCGCGGCCGGATGACGGTGCGGGTGGAGGCGCCCGAGGGTGCGGTGGACGTGACCACCATGCGCGCCCGGGAACTGGGCAAGCACGGCGTCGTCGTCGGCGACCGGGTCCGGGTGGTCGGCGACACCAGCGGCCGCACCGACAGCCTGGCGCGCATCGTGACGATCCAGGAGCGCACGACGTCGTTGCGCCGGACCGCCGACGACACCGATCCCACCGAGCGGGTGGTCGTGGCCAACGCCGACGTGCTGGTGATCGTCACCTCGGTCACCGATCCCGAACCCGCGCTGGGGTTCCTGGACCGCTGCCTGGTGGCCGCGTACGCCGGTGGCCTGGAACCGCTGCTCTGCCTGACCAAGACCGACCTGGCCTCGGCGCAGCCGCTGCTCGACCGGTACGCGGGCCTGCGCCTGGATGCCGTGCCGATGTCCCGCGAGGAGCCGCTGGACGAGTTGCTGAGCCGGATCGGCGACCGGATGAGCGTCTTCGTCGGGCAGTCGGGGGTCGGCAAGTCGACCCTGGTCAACCGCCTCGTGCCGGACGCTCTGCGGGCCACCGGTGACGTCAGCAAGATCGGCAAGGGCCGGCACACGTCGTCGTCGGCGGTGCTCTTCGACCTGCCGAGTGGGGGCACGGTCATCGACACCCCGGGCATCCGCTCGTTCGGGCTGGCCCACGTCACCGCCTCCGACGTCCTCTCCGCGTTCGAGGAGATGGCCGACGTCGCGGCCGACTGCCCGCCCGGCTGCGGGCACACCGCCGAGGACCCCGACTGCGCGCTGGACCCGTGGGCGGCGGCCGGTCCCCCGGAGCGCCAGGAGCAGCTGGCCGCGCTCCGCGTGCTGCTTGCCGCCGTGGGCCAGGTCGGCCCCGGCTACTGACGCTCCCCGGGTGTTGTCCGCGCTCCTGGGGTCCTGCAGGACCTCCTCAGCGCGAGGAACACCCGTGAGGCGATCGGGTGGTTGTCCACATCGGGAGATGCAGCGCGGTTGCTGACCTGCGTAGTCTCCGGCGATCGGTGATCGACTCGGGGAGTGACGACGTGACGCGACGGTGGGCGCTGCGCCTGACGGCCTGCCTCGTAGCCGGCGCCGCAGCGCTGACGGGCTGCTCGGAGAAGCAGGAGGCCGGCCAGAGCCTGCCGTCGACCAGCAGTGCCGCACCCACCGAGGACGCGCTGCCGCCACTGGGCCCCGAGGACCTGCCGATGCCCGACGAGGCCCGCACCCAGGACGCCGCCGGAGCCGAGGCCTTCGTCCGCTACTACTTCGAGTTGCTCAATATGTCGCTGACCGACATGAACCCTCAGTACCTACGCCAGTTCGCCGAGGACGGGTGCGACGTCTGCGAACGTGTTGCCCGCGAGACAGAGGACGATGCCGCCCAGGGATACGCCTACCGCGGGGGCGAACTGACCGTTGTCGGCGAGATGACCATGGCCATGACCGGACCCGCCGAGGCCCAATCCGCCTTTACGGCGGACCAAGCTCCTATGACGGTCCTCGACCGCGAAGGCACTCCGGTACCTGGACTTGCATTCGACGGTGAAGACGCCTTGTCATCAGGGACCATCACGGTCTGGAATCCGTCGCTGCACTCCTGGACGCTTACAGAGTTGACGCTGGGGTGAGACGAGGCCTGCTGGCTTTGGCACTCCTGCTGACGACCGTCACACCGTTGGCGGTCGCGCCGGACAGGGCCTCGGGAGCGCCTGCCCCAACGACCGAGTGTCGTCGCGGCGAATGTCCCCGTGTCGAGACGGGCGCCGGCGCATTGACCGCGGCCTACCTGGAGCGGACACCCGGTGGCGGATGGATCGCGTCGAACAATGCCCCGGTCGAGCACCCCTTCACCTACCAGTTGTCGCACCCTTGCATCGTCAGCGGCCGGGACAGCGGCGAATGCCGAGCGAGCGACTTCTACGAGTGCCCTGCTCCCCCTGGACGGGTCGTCGAAGACTTCATCCCGGAGTCACGGCGGTTGGTCCTCTCCGGTCCGGATGGCGTGAACCGGACCATCGACGGTTTCCCGCCCGGTGAAGCACCTGTGGGCTCACCGGTGGGACCGTGGATCGGCGGCACGCGGGCGTGCATCGACGTGACGGCGCTGAATCCGGCGCCGTCGCCGGGTGAGGTGTTCCGCTACTTCGAGACCCTCCCCCTCCCCCAGTTGCCCACCCAGCAGCAACCACCGGGCAACGGACTGGTCGGCCTGCCCGTCATCTTCTTCACCGACGGCCCCACCACCCAGACCTTCACCGTCGACATCCGAGGCTTCACCGTCGACATCGACGCCACCGCGTCGTCCTTCACCTGGCACACCGGCGACGGCACCGACCTCACCACCACCGACCCCGGCGCGCCCTACCCCGACCACACCATCAGCCACGACTACGGCAGCGGCACCTACACCGCATTCCTCACCACCACCTGGACCGGCACCTTCAGCATCGACGGCGGCCTCACCGTCCCCGTCCCGGGCAGCACCACCACCGAGGGCCCACCCGTCACCTTCGACGTCCTCCAGGCCCGCCCCGTGCTCACCAACCCGTTCGACTGACGGGCGGCGCCGGCCTACTGGCAGCCGGGCGACGGCGCCCATCCGGGCCCGCGCCGGAAGGGCCGACGGCGCGGCGCGGTGAACAGGGCGTCGTCCATCGGTTCGTCGACCGCCTCGATCTGCACGTCGTGCCCCGCGCCCGGGTGCAGCCCACCGATCTCCGCCGTGAGCACGCACACGCCGGTCTGCACGTCGAGCCGGACTCGGAACGCGTCGGGATAGGCCTCGAGCAGGTGCTCCGGAAGTTCCTGGTACTCCACCAGGTCGACCGCCCGGGTCCGCAGCAGCGGGCAGCACCCGCAGCGGGGGGCATAGGTGTCCTCGGGGACCACCACGGCCTCCCACGCCGGGCGGCCGGCGTGCTCCACCGCCCGCACCGACTCCACCTGCAGAGCCGGTGCGTGGGCGCCCGTGTCCGCGTCGACGCCGTCGGCCAGCTCGGCCGGGTCGAGCATCGCCACCCAGTGGTAGGTGTCGTGCATCGGGTCGTCGTAGGTGAGCAGCGGGTCCTCCGGGCGCTCGGCGACGAGCCCGTCCGGTCGCAGCGGTGGACGGGCGGTCCGGGACGCCCAGACCGCCGACCGCGTCGATCCGCCGTCCGGCCCGGGGATGCCGATGGTCGGCGGCGACGTCCGCTCGGCGCGCAGGAGCCCGCCGCCGACGGCCTCCACGCGCAGCGAGTCCGGCCGGCGGAGCCAGGCGCGGACCTCCCCGGAACGCCACCGGTCGCCGGGCCAGGAGACCGTGAAGCGCAGCGTCGACCACCGCCACGGCGAGGAGCGCGCCAGGGCGGCGAAGGAGTCGGCGGACGGCGTCGGCACCCGGGAAGTGTGCGGTGCGGGCCCGCACCCGTCGACCGACTTGTCGACATCGCGCGATGTCGACGCATCGACACCGCGCCAACGGGATCGCACGTGGACTCACACCTGGACGTAGCCGCCGGTGCGCCAGTAGATGCCCGCCTCGCGGGACAGCAGCCCCTCGTCCACGAGGTAGCGGCGCAGGGCCGCGACGTCGGGGTGCCAGACCGCGAGCAGCGCGTTGACCTCCCGCTCGGGATAGCGGACGCCGGGCTCGAAGACGCGGACCAGGTGGTCGAGCACCACCAGCCGCTTGCTCCGGTGCGCGGGGATCGACGTCAGCCGCCCCTCCCGGACGAAGGCGGACAGGACGGCGTCCTGCGCGGGGTCCTCGGACAGCGGCTCCGGCGGCGGCGCGGCCTCCGCCGCGGCACGCGCGGCGGCACCGAACAGCTCCGCGCGCAGTGCGAGGGCGTGCCGGTCGCGGGTCACCAGCCCCGCCCGGCCCAGCCTCCGCGCGGCGAGCGCGACGTCCTTGAGGGGCAGATCGGCGACCGCGGCGACCTCCTCGAGGGTGCCGGCGCCCAGCGCGAGGGCGGCGACGACCTTCAGTCGCACGGGGTCGGCGAGCAGCCCGGCGATCGTCGCGGCGTCCATTCCCCGACGGTATCGGCGCATCGATGCGGGCGGCTCCGGGTAGCCCGGGGCCATGGTGAGCCCCATCGACATCCAGAAGGCCCTGTCCGGCATCGACTACCCGGCGGGCAAGGACGACATCGTCGCCCACGCCGAGCAGCACGGCGGCGGCGACGACGTGCTCGAGGCCCTGCGCGGCATCGAGGACCGGCAGTACGAGGGACCCAGCGGCGTGAGTTCCGCGGTCTTCGACTGAGCCCGGACTAGGTTGGGTGCCCATGACGTCGGGTCGGGGCTTCTCAGAGGACATGCGGCTGGCACACGTGCTGGCCGACCAGGCCGACTCGATCAGCATGGAGCGGTTCAAGGCGCAGGACCTGCAGGTCGAGACCAAGCCCGACCTGACCCCGGTCACCGACGCCGACCGGGCCGTCGAGGAGCAGCTGCGGATCACGCTGAGCCGCGCCCGCACTCGGGACGCGGTCATGGGCGAGGAGTTCGGCACCACCGGCCACGGCTCGCGCAAGTGGGTGCTCGACCCGATCGACGGGACGAAGAACTTCGTCCGCGGCGTGCCGGTGTGGGCCACGCTGATCGCCCTCATGGACGGCGACGAGGCCGTCGTCGGCCTGGTCTCGGCACCAGCGCTGAACCGGCGCTGGTGGGCGGCCAAGGACGTCGGCGCGTGGACCGGCCGCCGGCTGGAGAACGCCGTCCGATGCACGGTCTCCGGGGTGCGTGAGCTCGCAGACGCGAGCCTGTCCTACTCCAGCCTGTCCGGCTGGGAGGAGCGCAACGCCCTCGACGGCTTCCTGGACCTGACCCGCTCGGTGTGGCGCACCCGCGCGTACGGCGACTTCTGGAGCTACGTGCTGCTGGCCGAAGGCGCGGTCGACGTCGCGTGCGAACCCGAGGTCTCGCTCTGGGACCTCGCCGCGCTCGACGTCATCGTGCGCGAGGCCGGCGGGCGGTTCACCGACCTGACCGGCACCCCGGGGCCCGCGGGGGGCAGCGCGCTGGCCACCAACGGCACGCTGCACGACGCCGCACTGCGGACCCTCGGCACCGCGGCCGACTGAGCCCCGCGACTCCCCCGAGCCGCGGGGCGGGGCCGGGATCAGGGAGCGGTGCTGCCGCTGCCCGTGCCGCCCTGGCCGCCCTGCAGACGACGGCGCGCGTCGTCGATCCGCGCACGCGTCTTCGGGTCCTTGGCCAGCTGCTGGGCCTTGTCCGCGGCCTGCCGGATGACCTGCTGGCCCTTCGGGCTGTTGGCCAGCTGCTGAGCCTTCACCGTCGCCTGCTGGATGGCCTGCTTGCCCTTGGGACTGTTCGCCAACTGGACGACCTTGTTGAACAGCGACGCCATGGCGGCCGCCTCCTCTTCCGTGTGCGCGGGGCCGTCGAGCGGCCCCGTCGTCGGGTGAACGGTCGCAGGACCGGCGTCGTTCCGCCGGGTCAGACCGGCCGAGGGCCCGGTCGCGGCTCCACCGGCGGACCCGGCCGCCGACGCGGCACCACCTCCACGCCCACCCCGCGGGCGGCCAGCACCGCCGCACCGATCGCCGACGCGCTGCGCATCGGCAGATGCCGGACGGGGCGGCCGAGGCTGTCGGCCAGCGCCTGCCGCACCACCGGCGCCCGCACCCCTCCCCCGGTGAGGACGACGGTGGGGTCGTCGGGCACGTCCAGGGACCGCGCCGCCGCAGCGACCGCGGCGGCCACGCCCTCGACCGCCGCACGCGCCAGGTCGGCCCGGGTCGTGGCCGCGGACAGGCCGGTCCAGCTGCCGCGGTCGTCCGGGCCCGCGACGCCGCCGCGCTCGCCGGTGAGGAACGGGCGGAACGACACTCCCCCGGCGCCGGGCGCCGTACCCGCCGCGGCGTCGACCAGCTCCGCCCAGCTCAGGCCCAGGACCGACCGGACCCACTCCCAGGCCGAGCCGCCGTTCTGCAGCGCCGCCATCGCGTACCAGCCACCGGAGACGTCGGCGTAGCCGTGCGTTGCCGGGTCGGCGACCGGCCTGGGCGTCCAGCCCGGCGCCAGCGCCTGGGCGCCGGTGCCGAGGTTCACCTGCAGTCCCGTCGTCCCGGCGGCGAGCAGGGCCAGGGGCGTGTCCGCGCCGCCGACCACCACCGGGACGTCCGCCCCGCCGATGGACGTCGTCCCCGCCACCTCCGTGCCCGCCCGCACGACCGGCAGCAGGTCCGCCGGCACACCGGCCGCCTCGGCCGCCGGCGCGGACCAGCCGTCGGCGACGACGTCCCAGAGCAGCGTCGCCGAGGCGTCGCTGCGGTCGGTGACCGCCACCTCGGCCCCCGGCACCAGCGCGACCCGGAGCGCGTCCTTGGGCAGCAGCACCGCCGCTGCGCGCGCGACGACCTCCGGGTCGTGCGCGGCCAGCCAGGCGAGCACCGGCCCGGTCATGCCGGCCACGAGCGGGTTGGCGAGCGAGGCGCGGTCGTCGGAGGGGAGCCGGCGCCAGCGGTCCAGCTCCCGGACGGCCCGGCCGTCGGGCCACAGCACCGCCGGGCGCAGCGGCCGCCCCGAGACATCGACCAGCACGGCACCGTGCATCTGCCCCGACAGCCCCAGCGCCCGGACCGGCCGGCCGGCGAGGGCGGCGACCACCTCGCCGACCGCGGCCCCGAACGCCGCCCGCCACACGCGGACGTCGATCTCGGCCCGGTCCGGCGCCGGGCGGTCGTAGCCGTACTCCCGTTCGGCCTCGGCCACGACCGCCCCGGCGTCGTCGACGGCGACCAGCTTCAGCCCGCTGGTGCCGAGGTCGGCGCCGAGGAACACCCCACCGGTCACGAGCCGCCGTCGTCCCCCAGGAACCCGACCAGAGCGGCGGTGAACTCCGGGGTCCGGACGGCGCCCAGGTGGTCACCGGGCACGGTGACCAACCGGGCTCCGGTGATCGCGTCGGCGAGCACCTGCGGCCGGACGGCGAGCGGGTCGGCCTCACCGGCGACCACGAGCGTCGGCGCACCGATCTCCCCCAGCGGCAGCGGCTCCGTGTTGACCGCCCGGACGTGCGCGGCCAGCGCCAGCCGGTCGGCACCGGTGCTGTCGGCGAACGTGCGGAAGGCGGCCGCCATCGGGTCGGGGATCGATGCCGGATCGTCGGTCTCGAGCGCGGCCGCGAGCGCGGTGGTGCGGACGGCCCGCGTGTCCAGTCCGCCCCGCTCGACCACCCCGGCCCCGATGCCTCCGACCACCAGCCGGCGCACCCGCCGGTCGGTGCCGGCCAGCACCAGCGAGACGATCCCGCCCATCGAGTACCCGGCGAGGTCGAACGTCGGCAGGTCCAGGGCGTCGGCGACCGCGGAGAGGTCCGCGGCCATGGCGCGCTCCCCGTAGCGCTCGGGGTCGTGGGGCTTGTCCGAGTCGCCGTGCCCGCGGGCGTCGACGGCCACCACCTCGCGACCGTCGGCCAGCAGCGCCGCCACCACGCCGCTGTCCTGCCAGTTGCGCAGGCTGTCGGCGGCGAAGCCGTGCTGCAGCAGCACCGGCGGCCGGTCCCCCGGCGCGCCCCAGCGGTGCACCGCCACCTCGACGCCGTCCCGGCCGCGCACGCGGCTCGTCCCCGGTGCGGTGGTCACGCGGCGCGCTCCGGGCTGTTCCCGTAGACGTAGCCGCCGTCGGGGTACCGGGTGCCCGCCGCGGCACCGGGAGGGGCGATGTCGTCGAGCCGGGCGAGGTCGTCGGTGGTCAGCTCCACCGTGACGGCGCCGGCGTTCTCCTCCAGGTAGCTGCGCCGCTTCGTCCCCGGGATCGGGACGACGTCGTCGCCCTGCGCCATCACCCACGCCAGTGCGAGCTGCCCCGGCGAGACGCCCTTCTCCGTCGCCATCGCCCGCACGGCGTCGACCAGCCGCAGGTTCGCCTGGAACGCCTCGCCCTGGAACCGCGGCTGGTTCTTGCGGAAGTCGTCGTCGCCGAAGTCGTCCGGGCTGGTGATGGCACCGGTGAGGAAGCCGCGGCCGAGCGGGCTGAACGGCACGATGCCGATGCCGTGCTCCCGCGCCACCCCGAGCACTGACTCGCCACCCGCCCCACCGCCCTCCAGGTCACGCGTCCACAGCGACCACTCGCTCTGCAGCGCCGCGATCGGGTGCACGGCGACCGCCCGGCGGATCGAGGCGGCGCTGGCCTCCGACAGCCCGAGGTGGCGCACCTTGCCCTCCTGCACCAGCTCGGCCATGGCTCCGACGGTGTCCTCGATCGGCACCTTGGCGTCGACCCGGTGCTGGTAGTAGAGGTCGATGACGTCGACGCCCAGACGCCGCAGGCTGGCCTCGGCGCAGGCCCGCACGTTCTCCGGCCGGCCGTCGATGCGCATCCGGCCGCGGTCGTCGCGGGAGATGGAGAACTTGGTGGCCAGCTGCACCTCGTCGCGGCGTCCGGCGATCGCCTCGCCGACCAGCTCCTCGTTGTGCCCGCTGCCGTACACGTCCGAGGTGTCGAGGAAGGTGATGCCCAGGTCGAGGGCCCGGTGGATCGTCGCCAGGGACTCCGGCCGGTCGGCCGCGCCGTAGCTCTGGCTCATGCCCATGCAGCCGAGGCCGAGAGCGGAGACGGTCAGGCCGCCGAGGGTGCGGGTGGGTGCTGGGAGCGTCATGCCCGCATCTTCGTCCCGGTGCCCCTGCGCAGTCACCTCTGGTGGGATGGTGACCGACGGGTCCCGGTGGTCGGGGCCCGCGAGGAGGCCGCCGTGCAGTACGCCGAGTCCGTCATCGACCTGGTCGGCAACACCCCGCTCGTGCGGCTGTCCTCGGTCACCCGCCGCCTGGGTCCCGAGGCGCCGCTGGTGCTCGCCAAGGTCGAGTACCTCAACCCCGGCGGCTCGGTGAAGGACCGGATCGCGGTGCGCATGGTCGACGCCGCCGAGGCCAGCGGCGAGCTCGCGCCCGGCGGCACCATCGTGGAGCCGACCAGCGGCAACACCGGCATCGGCCTGGCTCTCGTGGCCCAGCAGCGCGGCTACAAGTGCATCTTCGTCTGCCCCGACAAGGTCGGCCAGGAGAAGGTCAACGTGCTCCGGGCCTACGGCGCCGAGGTGGTGGTCTGCCCGACCGCCGTGGACCCGGCCGACCCGCGCTCCTACTACTCGGTGTCCGACCGGCTCAGCCGCGAGACGCCCGGCGCGTGGAAGCCCGACCAGTACTCCAACCCGAACAACCCGCGCTCGCACTACGAGACGACGGGGCCGGAGATCTGGACGCAGACCGACGGCCGGATCACCCACTTCGTCACCGGTGCCGGCACCGGCGGGACGATCAGCGGCGTCGGGCGCTACCTCAAGGAGGCCTCCCAGGGACGGGTGCAGGTGATCGGCGCCGACCCCGAGGGCTCGGTCTACTCCGGCGGCACCGGCCGCCCGTACCTGGTCGAGGGCGTCGGCGAGGACTTCTGGCCGACCACGTACGACCAGGAGGTCGCCGACGAGATCATCGCGGTCTCCGACGGGGACTCCTTCGCGATGACGCGCCGGCTGGCCCGCGAGGAGGGCCTGCTCGTCGGTGGCTCGTGCGGGATGGCCGTGGTCGCAGCGCTCCGGGTGGCCGAGCGGCTGACGAAGGACGACGTCCTCGTGGTGCTCCTGCCCGACGGCGGGCGCGGCTACCTGAACAAGATCTTCAACGACACGTGGATGGCCGACTACGGCTTCCTCGAGGCCTCCGGCGGCGAGACGATCGGCGAGCTGCTCGAGGCCAAGGGCGGCAGCACCCCGACGCTGGTGCACACGCACCCGAACGAGACCGTCCGCGACGCCATCGACATCCTCCGCGAGTACGGCGTCAGCCAGCTGCCCGTCGTGCGGGCCGAGCCACCGGTCACCGCCGGCGAGGTGGTCGGCTCCATCGACGAGAAGGCGCTGCTCGATGCGCTATTCGCCGGGAAGGCGTCGCTGGCCGACCGCGTCGAGAAGCACATGTCGCCGCCGCTGCCGATCGTGGGATCCGGCGAGGCGGTCAGCGCCGCGGTCGCCCAGCTCGGGGGTGCCGACGCGCTGCTGGTGCACGTCGACGGCAAGCCCGCCGGCGTGGTCACCCGCCAGGACGTGCTGGGACACCTCGCGGGCCTCGCGCCTACGGTCGGGTCATGAGCGGCGAGAACCAGCACGGCTTCGACACCCGAGCCATCCACGCGGGCCAGGACCCCGACCCGGCGACCGGTGCGGTCATCCCGCCCCTGCACCTGACCACCACCTACAAGCAGGACGGCGTCGGCGGGCTGCGGGGCGGCTACGAGTACAGCCGCAGCGGCAACCCCACCCGCGACACCCTCCACACCGCGCTGGCCGCGCTCGAGGAGGGCACGAGGGCGCTGGCCTTCGCGTCGGGACTCGCGGCCGAGGACACCCTGCTCCGCACCGTCTGCCGATCGGGTGACCACGTCGTCCTCGGGGGTGACGCGTACGGCGGCACGTTCCGGCTGATCTCCCGCGTGCTCTCGGAGTGGGGCCTGGAGCACAGCGCCGTCGACCTCGACGACGCCGAGGCCCTCCGCGCCGCGATCCGCCCCACCACCCGCGTCGTCTGGTGCGAGACGCCCAGCAACCCGCTGCTGAACATCACCGACATCGAGGCGACGGCGGCGATCGCCCACGAGGCCGGTGCGCTGCTCGTCGTCGACAACACCTTCGCCTCGCCCTACCTGCAACGCCCGCTGACCCTCGGTGCCGACGTCGTCGTGCACTCCACCACGAAGTACCTGGGCGGGCACTCCGACGTCGTCGGGGGCGCGTTGGTCACCCGGGACGCCGGGCTCGGTGAGCGGCTGGCCTACAACCACAACGCGATGGGCGCGGTCGCGAGCCCCTTCGACTCGTGGCTGGTGCTGCGCAGCCTCAAGACCCTCGGCGTCCGGATGGACCGGCACTGCGCCAACGCGGCGCGGGTGGCGGAGTTCCTCGCCGGCCGCCCGGACGTCGCCACCGTGCTCTACCCGGGGCTGCCCGGCCACCCCGGTCACGAGGTCGCCGCCCGGCAGATGTCCGGCTTCGGCGGGATGATCTCCTTCCGGCTCCGGGACGGCGAGGACGCGGCCCTGCGGGTGTGCGAGCGCACGGAGCTGTTCACGCTGGCCGAGTCGCTGGGTGGCGTGGAGTCGCTGATCGAGCACCCGGGCCGGATGACCCACGCCAGCGCCGCCGGCTCGCCGCTGGAGGTGCCCAGCGATCTCGTCCGGCTGTCGGTCGGCATCGAGGACGCAGATGATCTGATCTCCGATCTCGAGCAGGCGCTGGGCTCGTGACGCCGTCGTACACCGTGCGCCCGATCCGGGCGCACGAGTGGCGGGAGGTCAAGGCGCTCCGGCTGGCCGCGTTGCGCGACGACGCCGCACCGATCGCCTTCCTCGAGTCGTACGACGACGCGGCGCTCCGGCCCGACGAGTTCTGGCAGGACCGGGTCCGGGGCTCGTGCACCGATGCGGGGGGCGACGCCGGCGTGCGCCAGTTCGTCGCCGTCGCCGACGACGGCACGTGGGTCGGGACGGCGACCGTGCTGGTCGAGCGGGCCGGGGACGTGGACTTCGCCGGGGCGGTCGTGAAGGAGTCCGGCGGCCACGTGGTCGGCGTCTTCCTCGACCCCGGGCACCGCGGCCGGGACCTGCTGGGCGGCCTGCTCGGTGCGGCCACCGACTGGGCGCGGGAGCGCGGCCTGTCCCGGGCGCGGCTGCACGTCCACGTGGACAACGGCCGGGCCCGGCGCGCCTACGAGAAGGCCGGCTTCCGGGACACCGGCGGGCGGGTCACCACCGTGGCCGGACCCGAGCTGGAGATGGCCCGTCCCCTCTGAGTCCGCGCTCCCCGCGGCCGGCCGTCACCCGCAGCCGGCCGTCACCCGCGGTGGGCCAGGAAGTCCTCGAGGCCGGTCACGGATCGGAAGTGGTGTGCCCGCAGCCCGACGGCTGCGGCAGCCGCGGCGTGGCCGGCGGAGTCGTCCACGAACAGGCACTGCCCCGGCTCCCGCCCGAGCGACGCGCACACGTGGCGGAAGACCTCCGGGTCCGGCTTCGCGACCCCGAGCTCGGCGCTGCTGAAGACCGCGTCGAACTCCTCCTCCAGGGAGAGCGCGCGCAGGTCCGGGCGCAGCCGGTCCGTGGCGTTGCTCAGGAGCGCGACCGTGCGCACCCGGCGCTGCGCGCGGATCAGGTGCAGGACGTCCGCGTCGACCTCGCCCACCGGCTCCGACCACTCACGGACCGCGGCGGTGCCGTCCGTCCCGTACCGCCGCGCCAGCTCCTCTGCGACGCCCGCGCGCCACTCCGCGTCGGTCAGGCGGCCGGTGACCGCGGGGAGCAGCCGGTCCGGGGCGAAGGCGACGGCGGTCAGCGCTCCCGTGGGCAGCGCGAACCGCTGCTCGATGGCGGCGGTCCCCTGGCCGGCCCAGCTCCTGAGGACGCCGTCCAAGTCGATGATCAGCGCCTCCTGCACCGGCTCAGTCTGGCCGGACGCCGCTCACCGCGGCGCGGTCAGGATCCTGGGGCCGTCCTCGGTGACGGCGACCGTGTGCTCGACGTGGGCGGCGCGGCTGCCGTCGGCGCTGCGCAGCGTCCAGCCGTCGGCGTCGACGGTGTAGTCGTCGCTGCCACCGGCGAGGAACCACGGCTCGATGGCGATGACCAGCCCGGCGCGGAGCTTCACGCCCCGGCCGGCGCGGCCCTCGTTGGGCACCGACGGGGCCTCGTGCATCGAGCGCCCCACCCCGTGCCCACCCTGGTCGGTGTTGATGCCGCACCCACCGGCCCGGCCGACCGCACCGATGGCGGCGGAGATGTCACCGATCCGGTTGCCGACGACGGCGGCGGCGATACCGGCCGCCAGCGCCCGCTCCGTGGTGTCGACCAGCGCGAGGTCCTCCGGACGCGGGGTGCCGATCGGGTAGGTCATGGCCGCATCACCCACCCAGCCGTCCAGCACCGCTCCGGCGTCCACGCTCAGCAGGTCGCCGTCGTCCAGCACCTCCGGCGTCGGGATGCCGTGCAGCGCGACGTCGTTGACCGACAGGCACAGCACGCCCGGGAAGGGCGGGGTCGTCGACAGCGGCGCGTAGCCCAGGAACGGCGAGGTGGCGCCGGCGTCGGACAGGACGTCGCGGGCCACCGCGTCGAGCTGGGTCAGGCGGACGCCGGGCGCGGCGAGCGCCCGCACAGCGGCGTGCATGTCGGCGACGACCGCTCCGGCCGCACGCATGGCGTCGATCTCACCCGGGGTGCGCAGCTCGATCACGGTCTCTCCTCAGTGCTTCCGGTATTCCGATCCCGGTATGGGAAGGACCCCGTCCTCCTCACCCCTCGCACGCTCGGCGCGAGCCTCGGGACGGGGCCGGGAAGAGCGTAGGCGCCCTGCTGCGAACGGCCCGGGGCGACCGGTCCCCCGCCGAGGTCTCGGCGAGCTCCGGGGTGGGTGAACCGGCGGACCGGACCGCGCTCACCGCCTAGACCGGCGGCTCCGCCGTCAGCACGGTGACGAAGTGCTCGACGACCGGGAACGGCTCGTAGTAGCCGTGCAGCAGCGCCTTCCACTCCTGGTAGGCCGGTGAGCCGCGGAACCCGTCGGTGTGGTCCTCCAGCCGGTCCCACTCGACCAGCAGCAGGTAGCCGGTGTCGCGTTCCAGACAGCGCGACAGCCGCAGCCCACGGAAACCAGGCGAGGCGGCGATCAGCCGCCGCGCCCTGGCGAAGTCCGACTCGAAGGCGGCCTGCTCCCCCGGCCGGACGGTCAGCAGCGCGTGCTCGAGGATCATCCCGCCGACCGTACGGCTCCGGGCGGGGTCAGCTCGCCGGGCCCCTGACCAGGTCGGCGTACTCCTCGTGCTTGCCGATCCAGCCGCGGACGAACGAGCACTCCGGGACGACGGACCCGCCCTGGGCGCGCACGTCGTCCAGAGCGGCCTGGACCAGGGTGCTGCCGAGACCGGACTGCCCGGCGTCCGGGTCGACCTCCGTGTGCGTGAACACGACGGTGTCACCGTCCCGCTGGTAGTCGGCGTGGCCGAGCAGCCGGTCGCCGTCGCGGATCTCGTAGCGGCTCGCGTCCGGGGCGTTGGTGACGGTGGGCTCCATGACCCGCCCCTACCCCGGACGCGAGACTTCGATCATTCGCTCAGCGCGAGGGCACGGGCCGGGCACTGCTGGACGGCGTCCCGGACGTCCTCCAGCTGGTCCGCGTCGGGCTCCTCGCGGTGCACCATCAGCAGGCCGTCGTCGTCCACCTCGAACACGTCCGGGGCCAGCGACTCGCACACCCCCGAGCCCACGCAGCGCTCCCGGTCCACCTGCACCCTGCTCATCGCTCGCCCGTCAGCCGCGCCGGCAGCCGCTTGAGGCCGTTGACGAAGGACGAGCGCAGGCGGGCGGGCTCCCCCGTGATCTCCAGATCCGGGCACACCTCGAAGAGCCGGCGGAAGGTCACCGCGAGCTCCCGCCGGGCCAGGTGCGCACCCAGGCAGAAGTGCGGCCCGTGCCCACCGAAGCCGACGTGCGGGTTCGGGTTGCGGGTCAGGTCGAACACGTGCGGGTCGGTGAACAGCTCCGGGTCACGGTTGGCGGCGGAGTAGAAGAGCAGGAACTTGTCGCCCTCCTTGAACGCGTGGCCGTTCACCTCGCCGTCCTGGGTGGCGGTGCGGCGCATCCAGGTGACCGGGCTGATGTAGCGGACGATCTCCTCGACGGCGGTCTTGTCCAGCGACGGGTCGGCCATCCAGCGGGTCCGCTGCTCGGGGTTCTCCGACAGCGTGAGCAGGCCCTGGGAGATGGCGTTGCGGGTGGTCTCGTTGCCGGCCACCAGCAGCAGGATGAAGAACGAGGCGATCTCCTGGTGGGAGAGCTTCTCGCCCTCGACCTCGGTGGTCACCAGCGCCGTCGTCAGGTCGTCGGTAGGGCGGGCCAGGCGCTCGGCGGCGAGGCGCTCCATGATCCCGGCCAGCGTGATCCCGGCGTTGATCAGCGCACCCAGCGGGTCAACCGGATCGGTCAGCTCCGGGTCGCCGCCGGCGAGGATGACGTTGGAGGCGGCGAGCACCTCGGCGCGGTCCTCCTCGGGGACGCCCATCATGTCGCAGATGATCCGCAGCGGGATGGGGGCGGCGATGTCGGCGACGACGTCGAGGGACCCGTCGCCCGCCTCGGCCTTGCGGCGGGCCTCGGCCAGCACGTCGTCGACGATGCCGACGACGGAGTCGATGACCTGCTCGAGCATCCGCGGGGTGAAGGTCTTGGACACGATCCGCCGGATCCGCGCGTGCCGCGGGTCGTCCATGCTGATCATGGAGCCGTAGAACTCGTTGAGGTCGGCCGGGATGTCCTGGATCGACACCGCGCCCTTGCCCGAGCAGAACACCAGCGGCTGCGAGCTGATGGCGTCCAGGTCGGCGTGCCGGGTGACCGCGATGTAGCCGGGCCCGGGCTCCCCTTCCATCCCCGGCATCTCCGGCTCGGCGAAGTGCGCGAAGGGGCGCTCGGCGCGCAGCCGGTCGAAGACCGCGTGCCGCACCGCCGGCGGCTCCGCCCAGAAGTCACGGTCGGAGAGGTCGATCGCCTCGATGTCGAACTGCGAGGGATCGACGGGGGTGTTCACGGACACGGGGCGCGCCTCACTGTCGAAGACAAAACGGTCAGCGCTGACGGTAGAGAGCCGACGGGTGACGCACAACACTCGGGGGGCATCTCCTGCCGGCTGTCCTCGGTCCGACCGGCCGGTCTGCTGGTTACGGCGCCTCCGAGAGCGCGGCGGTGAGCAGCGCGACGAGCGCCTCGAGCTGCACGTCGGTGGAGGAGAACACCTCGTCCGAGCCGTCCAGCGCCCGCGCGGCCAGCCCGGCCTTGCTGTCGATGAGCTCGGCGATGCGGGCGTCGATGGTCTGCGCGGCGATGATGCGCCAGGCGGTCACCGGCTCGGTCTGCCCGATGCGGTGGCTCCGGTCGATGGCCTGGGTCTGCTCCGCGTCGGTCCAGGACAGCTCGGCGAGCACGATGTTCGAGGCGACCTGCAGGTTGAGCCCGACGCCGGCCGCCGTCAGCGAGCACACCGCGACGGCGACGGACGGGTCGTTGACGAAGGCGTCGATGTTGCGCTGCCGCGCGGGCGGGGTCTGGTCGCCGCGGATCGAGGCGTAGGAGATCCCCTGCCGCTCGAAGGACTCCTCCGCCACGTCCATGACGTCGACGTGCTTGGCGAAGAAGACCACCTTGCCGGCGCTGCGGGCGAGCTGGGCCGCGTAGTCGGCGGCCAGCGCCGCCTTCGCCTGGCCGATGCGCCGCATCATGCCGAAGACGTTCTCGCCGGTGGTCTTCGTGCTGGTGTCCTTGAGCTCCCAGCCGGCCACCTTGCGCACGAGGTCGGTGTCGATGCCCTCGACCACGGTGGCCGACTCGCGAGCCGCCAGCGCGCTCTCGTACCGCTTGACCAGCCGGCGGGCGAGCTCCCGCTCGGCCTTGCGGATCGAGCTGCCGGCCTTGTCGTCGAGCTCGACGGGCAGGTCGGCGATGCGGCGGGCGGGGATGTCGGCCGCGACGTCGACCTTGCGGCGCCGGACGATGCCCATGTCGATGACGCACTGCCGGGCCGCCGGGTAGAAGCCCGGATCGGCCGGCGTCAGGCCGGTGTCCTCCAGGCGCTCCATCAGCTCGCCCAGCGGCTTCTCGTCGTCGATCCACCCGAGGAACTGCCAGATCGCCCGGAAGTCGTCGATGTCGTTGATCAGCGGAGTGCCGGTCAGCGCCATGAGCAGCGGGCGGGGGGTGCGGACGCGGATGCGCTCGGAGAGCTCCAGCACGTGCTGCGAGCGCTGCGAGGTCTTGTTCTTGATGAAGTGCGCCTCGTCGACCACCATGCCGCGGAAACCGAACTCGCCGAGCCAGCCCACGTGGCGGTCGAGCACCTCGTAGTTGACGACGACGACGTCGGCGAAGCCGTCGACCGTCTCGCCGTTGCCCTGGACGACGGTGGCCGTGCGGTGCGGCGTCCAGCGGCCGGCCTCGCGCGCCCAGTTGGTCTTGACCACGTTGGGGACCACGACGAGCAAGGGATAGGCGTCCGCCGCCTCCGCGGCCAGCAACGCCTGGGCGGTCTTGCCCAGCCCGGGTTCGTCGGCGAGCAGGAAGGTGCGGTGACCCTCGGCCGCGGCGGCGACCAGCTGGCCCTGGTGGGGCATCAGGTCCGACCCCATCGGCGTGAACCGGGCGGTCGGGAAGGGCAGGTCCATGCACGCCGGGGCCCCGCCGCCGGCGCGCTCGAAGGAGTTGAGCAGCGGCGCCATCAGTTCCCACCCGGCCAGCCGGCGCGGTCGCGCGGCGGTCTGCCGGGCGGCCTCGAAGTCGGGGGCGAGGAAGGGGTTGGCCAGCTGCCGGGAGACCACCGACTGGGGGACGACGCGGCGTTCACCGTTGGCCGGGACCGGGGCGACCTCCTCGGGCGGCGCCTCCTCCACGGCGGGCTCGACACCTGCGGCCCGCAGCATCTCCAGCTTGAGGGCCTTGGCCGACCCCGAGACGACGGCGTCCTCGCCGAGCAGCGCCAGGAGCCCCGAGTCGCGGACGGCGGTCCTGGCCAGGATGGTCGCGATGCCGTCGAGGCGCTTGAGCTGCTCGGCCTTGTGGCTCGGGCTGCTCTCCTCGTCTGCCCGGACCCGCGCCCGCTCGTCCCGCGCCACCAGCGCGACGGCCTGGAACTTGGTGCGCACCGAACCGGTCACCGCACCCCGCTGCACGGCGGCCTCGACCTCGCGCACGGCACGGGCGAGCACGGAGATGACGTCCTCCGGCCCGCGGGCACGCCGCTGGTTGCGCGGTGCGGTGCGGCGAGCCCCCGTCTGGGGCTGGCCTCGTCGAGCCACTGCTCCTCCTCGAGCTGCCGGGCACGCTCACCTCGGCGAGCGCGCAGGGCGCGCGCTGCGCCGGGGCGGTGCCGCCGTGGGCGTATGAGAAACGGCCCTCACAGTGCGACTGTGAGGGCCGTTCCAACGTGGTAGCGGGGACAGGATTCGAACCTGTGACCTCTGGGTTATGAGCCCAGCGAGCTACCGAGCTGCTCCACCCCGCGTCGGTAGTTGCCACTCTACACGGCGCCGGCACCCACGCCGCCGGGGGTTGCGGCAGGCACCGGAGTGAGTGGTGGGACTGGCCCGTCACGCAGGCCGCGGGACGCACGCGCGCCTTCCCGGCCCGACCGGAGCACCCACCTACAGTCCGCCTCGTGAGCGGGATCCCGGTGGTGAGCCTCTTCGCAGGCGACCCGCAGCCCGTGGAGATCCACCACGGCGGCATCTGGTACTCCGGTGAGCTGCTGGGCTGGACCACCGACGACGGGCGGGTGCTGGCCCGCGTCCGCTGCGTCGTCGACGGTCTGCGCCACTCCACCTGGAAGGACCTCGCCGAGTTGCGGCTGCCCGACCCTTCCCGGCCGCCGCGGTGCGAGTCGTTCCCCGCCGCCCCTGCCCAGGCGCCCTCGGACGTCCCGGACGAGGACGACGCCACGCGCCCGCACGCGCTGCTCGCCGACGCGCGGACCCGGCCGGCGAAGCCGGAGCACGCGCGGACGCCGCCGGCCGTCCACGACCGGCTCGCCCCTGCCTCCCGCCCCGAGCCCCCCGTCCGGGCCGCCGCACCGCAGTCCAATCCGAACCGGCGACGTCGCAGCGACGAGCTCAGCCCCGTCTGACGGCGATCACTCCCCGGCGTTGCTCAGGACGCCAGGAACGCGAGGATGCGCCCGTCGACCTCGGCCGGTCGTTCGAGGTGCAGGAAGTGCCCCGCGTCCTCGACGACGGCGACCTCGGAGCCGGGCGAGAGCACACCGCGGGACGCCTCCGCGGCGCCGACGCCCATGCAGCCGTCCTGGGCGCCGTGCAGGTACAGCGTCGGCTGCGTCGGGACGCCGCTGACCGCCTGCTGCTCGGCGGCCAGCTCGGGCGACTGGCGGGCCGGGTCGAACAGCGCGCGGTAGTAGCCGAGGGCCGCCGCGAGGTTCTCCGGCGTCCCGAGTGCGGCACGGACGAGGGCGAGGTCCTCGGTGGCGTCGTACCCAGGTGACCAGTCCGACCACAGCCGCGCGACGAACGCGAGGTCGTCGGCCGCCACC
Organism: Blastococcus sp.; assembly: GCA_042090795.1. Classification (GTDB taxonomy): domain Bacteria; phylum Actinomycetota; class Actinomycetes; order Mycobacteriales; family Geodermatophilaceae; genus Blastococcus. Next base: position 57,776 of record JBELIQ010000016.1, read on the forward strand.
AGCACGTCGGCCAGCGGGTTCTGGAAGAAGTACATGTAGAACGACCGCTTGATCTGGTCGTAGGTGAAGAAGGAACCGGCCAGCGCAGGGCCGACGGGGACGGCCATCGCCACGACCCTGCGCCAGCGATCCGGGGCAGCGACCGCGGCGCCGTACGTCGCCTGTGCACCCCAGTCGTGGCCGATCACCACGGCGCGCTCGTCGCCGCCCAGCGCCTGGTGCAGGGCGTTGGCGTCGCGGGCCAGCGCACCGGTCTGATACCGACCGTCGACGGGGACGTCGGTCGGCGCGTAGCCCCGCATGAACGGGGCGACCGCCCGGAAGCCGGCGGCCGCCAGTTCGGGCAGCAGGTGCCGGTAGGTGTGCGCGGTGTCGGGGAAACCGTGGAGGCACAGCGCGAGCGGTCCGTCCTCCGGTCCCGCCGTCAGGCAGCCGAACGTCAGGCCGCCGGCCTGGACCTGGATCTCCGTCATCGGGGTGCCCACGGCGCCAACCTAGGGCACCGGAACCCGCCGACGTCAGGACGAGGTGAGCGACCGCCTCGGGTGCCGGCCGTCGACGTATCCCAGGAACGGCGGGTGGATGTTGTACCCGAGCAGCTCCTGGAGCCGTTCCGGCAGCTCGCGGGCGACCTCCCGCGGCACGGCGAGCACGTGGTTCTCCTGCGGCCGCAGCCAGGAGGCCGCGTACTCGAGGATGACGCCGAGGCGGGGCCGGTCGGTGGTGTTCGCACCCCCGCCGTGGATGAGGTTGCCGACGTAGATCAGCACCGAGCCCGCCGGCATGACCGCAGCCGTCGTCTCCTCCTCCGTGGCCTGCCGACCCGGCTCCCACCGGTGGCTCCCCGGCACGAACCGCGTCGCGCCGTTCTCGACGGTGAAGTCGTCGAGGGGCCACATGGTGTTGACGACGACGTCCCTGCCGGTCCGGGACAGCGGGTAGACGTCGTCGTCGCGGTGCAGGACCTGCGCGACCTCGCCAGGCCCGATCTGGATGCCCACCGGGGCGCTGAACTGGTAGTGGCCGAGCACGTGGTCGAGGACGCCGAGGACGAGCGGATGGGTGCCCGGCCCGTCGAAGAAGCGGGTCTTCGCGAACAGCGCGTAGACGCGCTGGGTGGAGAAGCCCTCGAAGGAATTGCGCCCCGTGCCCGTCTCCGCCAGCACCCGCTGGAGGTCGGCCCGGGCGGCCGCCACCCACTCCGGATCCATCAGCCCCTCGATCAGGACGTAGCCGTCGCGGTCCACGGCCGCCACGGCTTCCTCGACAGTGGCCTCGCGCGTCAGCGCCATTGCGACTCCCGGGTGATCCGCTGCGGGGTGGACGTCGTCCGGCCGGGCCGGAATCGAGACGTAGCGAACCACGAAGCGACCGACGACGTCGAGGCACGGACGACGCAGGGCCCGGTCACCGTGGCGACCGGGCCCTGCCGGTGCGAGTAGCGGCGGGACCGGCCGAACCACCGCTCGCGTCGTCGGCCGCTTCTCAGCCTGCCCCGAGCACCGACGGCCCCGGCGACGATGACACGAATCAGTCACCCAGCTCGGTGAGCAGCTCCTGCATCTCCTCGATCTCCCGCGTCTGGGTCTCGCTGATCGAGCGAGCGAGGTCGATGGCGCCGGCGTTGCGACCGTCCTCGATCTCGGTCCGCGCCATCACGACGGCGCCCTCGTGGTGCTCGATCATGGCGTCGAGCCACATGCGGTCGAAGTCCCGGCCGGCCGCCGGCATGTCCCCCATGTCCATGCCGCCGCCCATACCCATGCCGCCGTCCATGCCCCCGGACCCGTGGCCCATGCCGCCCATGCCCCCGGACTCCTCGAGCGGCTGGCCCCACTCCTCCAGCCAGCCGCTCATGAGGTCGATCTCCGGCTCCTGACCTGCTTCGATCCGCTCGGCCAGGTCCACGACCCGGGGATCGGAGGCGCGGTCGATGGCGACCGCGGACATCATGAGCGCGCCTTCGTGGTGCGGGATCATCTCCTGAGCGAAGGCGACATCGGTGTCGTTGAACTCCGCGCTCTGCTCGCCGGAGCTGTCGTCGGCCGCGGTGCCGTCGGTGGCGGAGGTCTCCGCGGTGTCCGAGCAGCCGGCGAGGACGACGACGGTGGCCATCAGCCCGCCGGCGAGGCGGACGAGACGAGTGCGGGTGCGGGTGCTGCTACGGGTCATGCTGGGTCTCCTGTCTGAAGGGATGCAGGCGTGCGGGCGGGGCCCCGGACCAGCGGGAGCTGTCGGGGCGCAGCGCTTCGGCCTAGATCCGTAGGAGACAGAGAGCGGAGAGATCGGGCGGTCGGGGCTGCCTCGCCCACCCGGTGGGCCACCGGGCGGACATGGGCGAGCCGCGGACGAGCGGCACGGCTCCGCCCCGGCGGAGCGCCGAGGCCCCGAGGATCGTCAGCCCCGCGAGCAGGACGGCGAGGCACACAGCCAGGACGTGCGCGTCGTGCCACGGGGCCGACCCGCCGGTGGACCCGGTAGCGCCTACGTCTTCTGCCCCGTGTGCGGCTGCGACGAGCCCGTGGTCCGGCCTCGCCTCGGCGACGCCGCCGACATGGACGGCCGTTGCGGGCGCACCGACCGAGGCAACCGCGCCGAGCGACGTGGACCCGTGGTCCAGGGCCGACCCCGCCGCCATGCACTGGACGCCGTGCATGGCGAAGACAGCGGCCAGCAGCAGCAGCGCGGCCCAGAGCCGTGCCATCCGGACCACCTCCCTCCCCCCGACGGTACGGCGGCCTGACCGACCACCCGGGACGTCGCCCGGCGCCCCGACCCGGTGCGCCGCTCCACGCCGAGGGAACCTCCGAGAGCCGGTCCCAGCATACCCCCGGGGGAATGTGCTGGGGCGTGCTACCGTTCGGAGCTACATACCCCCCGGGGTATCTACCCAACGCCCTGAGGAGCCGACGTGATCCCCGAGATCGATCAGAACGCCTTCGCCACCCGGCTCGCCGAGGGCGATGCCGTCGTCCTGGACGTGCGTGAGGCGCGCGAGTACCGCCCCGGCCACGTCCCTGGCGCTCAGAACGTGCCGCTGAGCGTGCTGCCGGCCCGGCTGCCGGAGCTGCCGAAGGACCAGCCGGTCTACGTGATCTGCCAGGCCGGCGGCCGCAGCGCGCAGGCCACCGAGCTGATGCGCGCTGTGGGCATCGACGCCACCAGCGTCACCGGCGGCACCGGTGCGTGGATCGAGGCCGGGCGACCGGTCGAGACCGCCGCCTGACCGCTCCAGACACCGCACGAGAGAGGACCTCCCCGTGAGCGTCACCGTCCTACCCCTGGACACCCCTGGACTCGGCGACCGCACCTACCTCGCCCACGACGGCGAGGTCGCCCTCGTGGTCGACCCCCAGCGCGACTACGACCGGGTCCTCGGCCTCGCCGAGGCAGCCGGCGTCCGGATCACCCACGTCTTCGAGTCCCACATCCACAACGACTACGTGACCGGGGGCCTGGAACTGGCCCGCGAGGTCGGTGCCCGATACCTGCTCAACGCCGACGACCCGGTCTCCTTCGAGCGCACCGGCGTCTCCGACGGCGACGTCGTCGAGGTCGGCACCCGCATGCGGGTGCGGGTGCTGCTCACCCCCGGGCACACCCACACCCACCTCTCCTTCGCGCTCGAGGCCGACGGCGAGTCGGTCGCGGTGTTCACCGGCGGCTCGCTGCTCTTCGGCTCCACCGGCCGCCCGGACCTCCTCGGCCCCGACCACACGGACACCCTGGCGCACGCCCAGTGGCACTCCGCCCGGCGACTGGCCGCCGAGCTCCCCGACGAGACCGCCGTCTACCCGACGCACGGCTTCGGCAGCTTCTGCTCGGCCACCCAGTCCGGCGGCACCGCCAGCACCATCGGCCGGGAGAAGCTGGCCAACCCGGCGCTCACGACCGACGAGGCCCGCTACGTCGAGGACCTGCTCGCCGGGCTGGACGCCTACCCGGCGTACTACGCGCACATGGGCCCGGCCAACTCCGCCGGTCCGGGCGAGGCCGATCTGTCCCTCCCGACCCAGGCCGACCCCGCAGAACTCCGCCGGCGGATCGAGGCCGGTGAGTGGGTCGTCGACCTGCGCAGCCGCACCGCGTTCGCCGCCGGGCACGTCGGCGGCACGGTCAACTTCGGCCTGGACGGGCAGTTCGTCACCTACCTCGCCTGGCTGATGCCGTGGGGCACCCCGGTGACGCTGCTCGGCGAGACCGCCGAGGACGTCGCCGAGGCGCAACGCGAGCTGGTCCGCGTCGGCATCGACCGGCCGGCCGGGATGGCCACCGGCACGCCCGAGGAGTGGGCCGGCGGAGAGCCGCTGCGCAGTTACCGGACCGCCACCTTCGCCGACCTCGCGGCCGAGCTGGCCGGCGACCCGCGCACGGCCGTGCTCGACGTGCGCCGCGACCAGGAGCGAGCCGAGCGGTACATCGACGGTTCGACCCACATCCCCATCCACGAGGTGCTCGGCCGCCTCGACGACGTCCCGGCCGGAGAGGTCTGGGTGCACTGCGCCGGCGGCTACCGCGCCGGCGTCGTGGCCGCCCTCCTCGACGCCCACGGGGTCGACGTCGTGGCGATCGACGACTCCTTCGACAACGCCGGCCCCGCCGGCCTCCCCCTCACCACCGCGACCCTCCAGGAGATCTCCGCATGACCCGCTCCACCTCGACCCTCGACGCCCCCGCCCTCGCCGAGCGCCTCGGCGGCGCCACGAGCTCCGTCCCCACGCTGATCGACGTCCGCACCCCGGTCGAGTTCGAGGCCGGGCACATCCCGGGAGCGGTCAACGTGCCGCTCGACGAGCTCAAGGGCTCGCTCGACCAGCTCTGCGCCGTGCTGGACGACCACCACGACGTCGTCCTGGTCTGCCGGTCCGGCCAGCGCGCCGGCCAGGCGCAGGAGGCCCTGCACCGGGCCGGGCTCGGCGCCAGCCGGGTCCTCACCGGGGGCATCGTCGACTGGGAGGCCACCGGCGGGGAGCTCGACCGTGGCCGGCGGGCGTGGGAACTGGAGCGGCAGGTGCGGCTGGCCGCGGGCTCCCTCGTGGTCACCGGCATCGCCGCCAGCACCATCGCGCCCCGGGCGAAGTGGCTGTCGGCCTTCGTCGGTGGCGGCCTGGTGTTCGCCGCCGTCTCCAACACCTGCGCCATGGGCATGGCGCTGGCGAAGATGCCGTGGAACAAGCGGGGCGCCCGGTCCACCGGCTCGGCCCTGGACCAGCTGACCGCGGCGAGGTGACCCGGTGCTGATCACGCTCACCGTCGCGCTCGCCGTCGTCGTCGGGGTGGCCCTGGGGCTCCTCGGCGGAGGCGGATCGATCCTCATGGTCCCGCTGCTGGTGTACGTCGCCGGCATGGACGCCAAGGAGGCGATCGCCGCCTCGCTGGTCGTCGTCGGCGTCACCGCGGCGGTGAGCGTGGTCGGCCACGCCCGCGCCGGCCGGGTCCGCTGGCGCACCGGACTGCTCTTCGGCGTCGCCGGCATGGCCGGCGCGTTCGCCGGCGGATTCGCCGGCGGCCATCTGCCGGGGCAGCTGCTGATGATCGGCTTCGCGCTCATGATGGTCGCCACCGCGGTGGCGATGCTCCGCGGCCGCAAGGGCGTCGACCCCGCGAAGGCGCACACCGAGCTGCCCGTGGGTCGGGTGCTCCTGGACGGCGTGGTCGTCGGCCTGGTCACCGGGCTGGTGGGCGCCGGCGGCGGGTTCCTGGTCGTGCCGGCGCTGGCCCTGCTCGGGGGGCTCCCGATGGGCGTGGCCGTCGGCACCTCGCTGCTCGTCATCGCCATGAAGTCCTTCGCCGGGCTGAGCGGCTACCTCGCCACCGTCTCCCTCGACTGGCCGCTCGTGGCCGCGATCACCGTCGCGGCGGTGGCCGGGAGCTTCGCCGGCGCCCGGCTCGTCGACCGCATCCCGGCTGACGCCCTGCGGCGGGCCTTCGGCTGGTTCGTCCTGGGCATGGGCGCGTTCGTGCTCGTCCAGGAGGCGCCGGACGGGGCGCGCATCCCCGCGCTCATCGCACTCCTCGGTGTGGCCGCGGCGATGGGGACCTGCTCGGCATTCGTGCCTCGCTGCCCGCTCCGCCACGCCGGGATCGTCGGCCCCCGCCCCGCCGGGGCCTGACCCGGACGCCTACGCGGTGCGCTCGGGAATGCCCACGCACCGCGCGGCGCTCCCTGGAGCCGTACCCGCCGGGGTATCACCCGGTGAACGGGAGAGGATGAGGACATGCAGCTCGAGAACACCCAGGTCGTCGGCGACGTCATCAAGCGCCTCCGGCGAGCCGAGGGCCAGCTCGCCGGCGTCATCCGCATGCTCGAGGCCGGCCGGGACTGCGAGGACGTCGTCACCCAGCTGGCCGCCGTCTCCCGGGCCCTGGACAAGGCCGGCTTCGCCATCATCGCCACCGGACTCGAGCAGTGCATCACCGCCGGGGCCGACGGCACCGCCGCCCTCGACCGCGCCCGGCTGGAGAAGCTCTTCCTCTCCCTCGCCTGACCCGAGGGGGACCGGTCGTTCGCGGCTCGCCCCGCGCGCCCCTCGTCCTTCTGGCAGCCTGGCTCCGAGACGTCGGCGAGGGGGCTCAGCGCATGGACCAGCCAGAGATGCGACGGCAGGAACGCACCCGACAGCAACCGCCACGGAGCGTTCCCTGGCCCGTCGACGGCGAGGCCGATGTCGTCGCGGTGGACACCACCTGGGGCGAGATCCAGCGACTGGAAGCGGCTCCGGGGGTCCGCACCGTCGGCGAACTGGAACTGATCGAGCTGGTCGGACAGGGAGCCGCACTCATCGACTGCCGCACGGCCGGCTCTTTCGGAGGCCGCACCATCCCCGGCTCTGCGCTCCTCCCCCACGACCAGATGCTCGAGCGCCGCAGCGAGCTGGACCCCGGACGGCTGTCGATCATGTTCTGCAACGGCCCCCAGTGCCCGCAGTCCCCGGACGCCATCCACCAGCTCCTGGAGGCCGGGTACCCGGCCGACGCTCTGGCCTACTACCGCGGAGGCATGCACGACTGGGTGACCCTCGCGATGCCGACCCAACCACGCGAGAACTGACGCGCCACCGCCAGGCGCCTTCACGAACGTCCCGCAGCGGCTGTGCCCGAAGTCCTGCCCCGGGCTCAGCGTCACCGGGGGGAAGCCGCCGGTCCGGCCCGTCGTTCTCGATGATGTCGTCGCCGTTGCTGCCCGACCGTGTGATCGACCAGGAGCAGTAGTCGGCCAGGGCTTCCGCCACCCGGCAGGCCTCACGACTCCGGAAGGCCCGCGCTCCGCTGCGTAGGCAGGCATGGTCCAGCCGGCCGGGACATAACGCAACTCGCCCCAGAGACGACGAAAACCGGCGCGATTGCGCCGGTTTCCTTCGGTGCGGACCTGTTTCCAGGTCCCGTTGAGTAGCGGGGGCAGGATTCGAACCTGCGACCTCTGGGTTATGAGCCCAGCGAGCTACCGAGCTGCTCCACCCCGCGTCGGTAGGACAACCGTACCAGGCGGGCGGAGGGGACGACGCGGGTGTGCGCCGCCCCCTCCTCCGCTCAGTCGGCGGGTGCCGCTGTGCCCTCGGCCGCCTGCGCGTCCTGGTAGGCGCGGACGGCGACGTCCAGGTCCTCCAGAGCCTGCCCCTGGTCGGCGAAGGAACCGCCCTGCTGGGCCTCGCGCAGCCGGTTCAGCGCCGCGTTGATGTCGTCCACGGCCTGCTCCGTGTCCGGAGTGGCCGCCTCGCCGCCCTCGTCGTCCTCCGGGAGCGGGACCGGCGACGGATCCGCCGGCGTCTCCTCGCCGGGGACGTCCTCGTCCTCCGTCACGTCGTCCGGCACGGCATCCGCGTCGGAGGCGACCACACCGGCACCCGGGCCGAAGACCTGGTCCAGAGCCTCCGCGAGGGTGTTCGCGTAGCCGATCCGGTCACCGAAGTTGACCAGCACCCGCTGCAGCAGCGGGAAGCCGCTGTCGCCGGCCCCCTCCACGTAGAGGGGCTCGACGTAGAGCAGGCCCGCATCGCCGATGGGGAGGGTCAGCAGGTTGCCGAACACCGCGTTGGAGTTGTCGCTCTCGAACAGGGTCAGGTCCGGCCGGACCTGGTTGTTCGTCGTGAACGAGTTCTGCACCTGCCCGGGCCCCCGGAACGGCGTGTTGCCGGGCAGCTGCAGCACCTGCAGGTCGCCGTAGGTGTCCGGCGCGCTGGAGGCCGAGACGAACGCCGACAGGTTGTCCCGCTCGAACGCGTTCAGCGCGCTGGTCAGCTGGAAGCTGGCCTCGTCGTCACCCGGCCGCTGGGCGAGGATGTAGTACGGCGGCTGGTTCTGCTGCGTGTCCTGCGTCGGGTCCTCGGGGATCTGCCACCGGTCGCTGCCCTCGTAGAACGTGATCGGCTCGTCGACGTGGTACCGGGTGAGGATGTCGCGCTGGACCTTGAACAGGTCCTCCGGGTACCGGACGTGGCTCACGAGCTCCTCGGACGCCTCGCTCTGCGGCTGGACCACCCCGGGGAACGCCTTCATGTAGGTCTGCAGGACCGGGTCCGGGTTCTCCTCCTGGTCCCAGGCGTACAGGGTGATCGTGCCGTCGTAGGCGTCCACGGTGGCCTTCACCGAGTTGCGGATGTAGTTGAAGGTGTCGTTCGGCAGCGCGGTCGTGCCGGTACCGGTGAGCGCGTCCGCCGCCGCCTCGCCCAGCTCCATCTGCTCGGCGTAGGGGTAGGAGTCCGACGTCGTGTAGCCGTCGACGATCCAGACGACCCGCCCGTCGACGACCGCGGGGTACGGGTCGCCGTCGACCTCGAGGAAGGGTGCCACCTTCTCGACCCGCTCACGCGGGTCGCGGACGTAGAGCACCTTCGACTCCTCGTTCACCGCGCTGGAGAGCAGGAAGTTGCGCTCGCGGTAGTGGATGGCGAAGGTCAGCTGCCGGAAGAAGCTGCCGACCGACACCCCGCCCTCGCCGTCGTAGGTGTTGTTGATCTGCCGGTCGTCGGAACCACCCTCGGGCAGGTCGAACTCCCGCGGCTCGGCGCCCTCGGGAGCACCGACCACCGAGTAGTCCTCGATCAGCTCCCCGTAGTAGATGCGCGACTCGTCGGGCACGATCTCGCCGCGGACGGGCAGGTCGCGGGTGGTGAAGTTCGGCTCCCCGCCCTCCGTACCGGCGACCACCTCGTTCGCCGGGGCGGCGACGAACCCGTTGCCGTGCGTGTAGACGGTGTGCCGGTTGATCCAGGTGCTCTGGTTCTCGCTCAGGCCGGCGCTGTTGAGCTCGCGGACCGCGACGACGTAGTCGCCGGTCTCCCCGTCGAGGGTGTAGCGGTCGATGTCGAGCTTGTCGGGGAAGCCGTAGACGTTCCGGATCTGCTGGCGTGCGGTGAAGGTGTCGGTCAGCACGTTGGGGTCCAGCAGGCGCGCGTTCGGGATCGTCTCGGTGTCGTTCCGGAGTTCGGCGAGCGCCACCTCCGGGTCGACCTCGTCACCCGTCGTCTCCTGGGCGTAGTTGACGTACTCGACCTCGTCCAGGCCGTACGCCTGCCGGGTCAGTTCGATGGCCCGCTCGATGTACGGGGCCTCGCGCTCGTTGGCGCTCGGCTTCACCACGAACTGCTGCACGATCGCCGGGTAGGCCACGCCGATGATCAGGCTCGACACCAGCAGCAGCACCAGGGCCGCCGCCGGCAGCAGGAAGTTGCGGACGACGATGTTGGCGAAGAACGCGATGGCGCAGACGGCGGCCACGAACACCAGGATCGTCTTGGGTACCAGCAGGGCGTTGACGTCGGTGTAGCTGGCGCCGGTGAACACGTCACCGCGGTCGGAGTAGACCAGGCCGTAACGGTCCAGCCAGTACGCGACCGCCTTGAGCGCGACGAAGAACCCCAGCAGCACCGAGATCTGCACCCGGGCCGCAGAGGTCAGCTTCTGGCCGGGTGTCTGCAGCCGCAGCCCGCCGAACACGTAGTGGGTCAGCAGCGAGCCGATCAGCGCCAGGATCACGATGGCGAACCCGAAGCCCAGCACGAGCCGGTAGAAGGGGTACTCGAACACGAAGAAGGACAGATCGAGCCCGAACTGGGGATCGGTCTCCCCGAAGTCGGTGCTGTTGCGGAAGGTCAGCCAGGTCTCCCAGCTGCCCTGCGCGGCGAAGCCGGCGAACAGCCCGAGGACGACGGCGACGGCGGTGAGCACCAGGCCGGCGCGCGGCTCCAGCGACTGCCGGTAGCGCTCCAGGTTCTGCTGCTCCAGCGACATCGGCCGGAAGGTGGGGCGGAACCGGTAGGCGAGGTAGATCGCCAGCGCGGTGAGGCCACCGGTCGCCACCGCGGCCACCGCGAAGAGCAGGGCCCGGCTCTGCAGCTCGGTCCAGAAGACCTCGGTGTAGCCGGTCTCGTCGAACCACAGGTAGTCGACGTAGACGTTGGTCAGCGAGCCGATCACGGTGAACAGCACGAGCAGCACGGCGATGGCGCCGAGGACCAGCTTCGCGCGGCGCGACAGCGTCGGCACCGGCACGGGGGGCCGCATGGCCACGAGCGGTCTCCTTCAGTTACGGGTCAGGGGTGGATCCGGTGGTACGGCCACGGCCGCTGCCACCGGCGAGGTGGGGGCGCCCGACCCTCGGCGCCGCTCCCGCTCATCCCAGCACAACGCTCCAGGCACGACGGGGTTCCCGGGCGCCGGCCTCAGCAGCCGGCGGGGGTACGTCCGGCTCTCAGGTCCTCGAGCGCGGTGAGGGCGTCGTCGAGCGTCGCGACCCTGGCCAGCGGGAAGCCGGGGTCCTCGGCGGCGAGCGCCTCGGCGCAATTGGCCGCCGGGACCAGGAAGAGGTCGGCGTCGATCTCGCGGGCGGCGACCATCTTCAGCGGGATGCCACCGATGGGGCCGACGTCGCCGTCCACGGTGATCGTGCCGGTGCCGGCGACGACCGCCCCGCCGGTCAGGTCCTCGTCCCCCACGAGGTCGAGGATGCCGAGAGTCAGCATCAGCCCCGCCGAGGGTCCGCCGACGTCCTCCACCTGGATGTCGATGTCGAACGGCGCCGACGGCAGCTCGAGCACGCTGATCCCGAGCACGGAGCCCTCGCCGTCCTCGGCGGCGCGCGTGGTCACCGTCGCGCTCTCCGGGCTCCCCAGCCGCGTGTAGTCGACCGTCACCTCCGTGCCCGGCGGGATCGAGGCCAGCACGGCCTCCAGCGCGGCGAAGTCCGGGGTCGGGCGGCCGTCGACCGCTTCGACGGCGTCCCCCTCCTCGAGCAGCGACTCCGACGGCGAGCCCTCCGGGACGGCCCGTACGACGACCTTCTGCGGAAAGCCCAGACGTCCCAGCGCCACGGCCTCCGCGGCCTGCTCGGAGGTGAGGAACGCCCGGCGGTTGACCTCGCGGGTCTCCTCCACCGTGCGGTCGGGCGGGTACACCGACTCCTCGGGCACGACGGCGACCTCGTCGTCGAACCAGCCACGGACCGCCTGCACCAGGCTGAGGTCGCCACGGCTCACGCCCACCGTCGTGAGATTGAGGTTGCCGTCGACCTCGTTCCGCTCGCGGCCCTCGACCTCGATGATCGGCTCGCCGTCGATGTCACCCAGCGTGTTGTAGGTCGGGCCGGGCACCTGGGCGACGTAGGGCACCGGGAGCACCGTGCCGAGCAGGCCGAAGAACGCGAGCAGGACGCCACCGGCGCTCAGGACGGCGATGCGACGGGTCACGACCGGCGAGCCTAGATCGCCGTGGCCACCCGACGCCGTCCGCCCACGGCGCAACCGGCCGTTGCGCGCACCGGCTCCGCATGTGGATCACGCGTCTACCGTGGACCCATGAGCGACGTCCCCTTCGGTTTCGGTGTCCCCGACCGCGATCCCGACCGCCGTGACGACGGCGGGGGCAACCCGGGCGGGGGTGACCCGTTCGGCCTCGGCGCGCTGTTCGGCGGCATGGCCGGCGGCGGCTCCCCCGAGGACGTGCTGGGCAAGATGCCGCTGTTCGCCGAGCTGCAGAAGCTGATGAACTGGTCCGGCGGCCCGGTCAACTGGGATCTCGCCCGGCAGAGCGCCATCAGCCAGCTGTCCGCCGGCCACCAGCCCTCGTCCGACGGCGAGCGCACGGCCGTCGCGGAGGCGCTGCGGCTGGCCGACCTGTGGCTGGACCAGGTGACCGAGCTGCCCTCGGGCATCGACCGCACGGCGGCCTGGTCGCGGGTCGAGTGGGTGGAGCAGTCCCTGCCGGCCTGGGGCGCACTGATCGACCCGCTCGCGGAGAAGGTCGTGGCGGCGATGACCAGCGCGCTGCCGCAGGAGGCGGCGATGAGCTTCGGGCCGATCGCCGGGATCATGGGCCGGATGGGCGGGCTCATGTTCGGCGCCCAGGTCGGTTCGGCCCTGGGCAAGCTCGCCGACGAGGTGCTCACCAGCACCGACGTCGGCCTGCCGCTGGCCCCGGCCGGTACGGGTGTGCTGGTGCCGCAGAACGTCGCGGCCTTCGCCGACGGTCTCGACCGGCCCGCCGACGAGGTGCGACTGTTCCTGGCGCTGCGCGAGGCCGCGGCCCAGCGGTTGTTCGCCCACGTGCCGTGGCTGCGGCAGCAGCTGCAGGACGCCGTCCACGCCTACGCCCGCGGCATCACCATCGACCGCGAGGCCATCGAACGCGGGATCAGCGAGGCCATGGCCGGTGGTGGCATCGAGGGCCTGGACCCCAGCGACCCGGAGAGCATCCAGCGGCTGCTGGGCAGCGGGATGCTCGAGCCGGAGGAGACGCCCGAGCAGGCGATGGCGCTGCGCCGGCTCGAGACGCTGCTGGCGCTGGTCGAGGGCTGGATCGACACCGTCGTCGCGGAGGCTGCGAAGGACCGGCTGCCCGGCCACTCCGCCCTCGCCGAGACGATGCGCCGTCGCCGGGCCTCCGGCGGGCCGGCCGAGCAGACCTTCGCCACCCTCGTGGGCCTGCAGCTGCGCCCCCGCCGGCTGCGCGACGCCGCCACCGTGTGGGCGGCCATGACGCAGCAGCACGGCGGCGCCGACCGCGACCGGCTGTGGAACCACCCCGACCTGCTGCCGACGTCGGACGACCTCGACGAGCCCATGGACTTCGTCACCCGCCAGGGCTTGGACGACGAGCTCGAGGCCCTCACCGGCGGCGACGTCGCGAAGCCCGAGGACGCCACGGAGCCCGGGGACGACGAGCCCGGGCGAGGCTGACGTCCGCGGCCCCGGTGCAGCGAGGGTCGCGGCTCAGTCGACGACGTCGGCGTCCGATTCCTCCGCGGTACCGGCCGCGCCTGCGGTGTTGGCCAGCTCCACGCCCTCCAGGAACCCCCGGGCCCGCTCGGCGCGCGGGTAGCGCGCCACGAACGCCCAGAACCGCTCGTCGTGGCCGGGTTCGAGCAGGTGGACCAGCTCGTGCACCAGCACGTAGTCCACGACGTACTCGGGCATGGAGCGCAGCCGGCTGGACAGCCTGATGCTGCGGTCGGCGGGGGTGCACGACCCCCACCGCCGCTGCTGGTTGTCCACCCACCGCACTGATGCCGGCTCGGCCAGGCCGTCCAGGTGCGCGGCCGAGAGCGCGCGGGCACGCGCCATCAGCTCGTCGTCACCCCCGAGCGACCGGCGTCGCCGCTCCTCCCGGGTCTGCAGCTTGGCGACCATCTGCGCCACCCACCGGCGTTCCTCCGCCGGGCTGAAGGCCGCCGGGATGAGGACGACGGTGCGACCGCTCTCCCGGTAGGCGGTGACGGTGCGGCGGCGGCGGGCGCTGCGCCGCACCTCCACGACCGGGTCGCCGTCGGCACCGGCCAGCGGGACGGCACCGCCGTCACCGCGCGCCCGGCCCCGTGCCATGGGCACGCTGCGGCCCGCACCCGGAGGCACCGGCGGGACGCCGGAGGACTCGGGGTGTGCGGAGGCGTCGGGGGGCGGACCGGGCACGGGGGAACCGTAAGCCACTCCCCCGTCCGCGCGCCCGCCCGGAGACACCCTCTCGGGTACAGGTCGCACGGACGGTGGACACGACGCGGGCGCACTCGGTCACCACCCGCCCCGACCGGTACGGTCCACAACCCGCCCGGGGGTGTCCGCGCAGGTCGGGAGCGGTGCGCGCACCCCGCCCGGGGAGGTTGTCCCCTGCTCCGCCCCCCGTCCGCGCACAGGGACACGCCGACGGGTCCCCACGTGCTCCACAACGTTGTCCACAGGCTGTGGGCAGCCGGTCGTCGGAGGACGGCCGCCGCCGCTACCGGGACGCGCCGACACGGGTAGCGTGCCAGCGCAGCGACGCCCGGCACGCATGCCGAGGCGCTTCCGAGACGAGGAGATCCCCGTGGCTGAGAGCTACAACGGCTACTGCGTGAAGTGCAAGGAGAAGCGCGACTTCGACGGCGAGGTCAAGGTCAGCGAGTCCGGTCGCCGCATGGCGCAGGGCACCTGCCCGGTCTGCGGCACCAAGATGAACCGGATCCTCGGCAAGGCCTGAGCCCGACCCTCTCGGCGGCTGACCACGGCGGCGCTCCCCTCGGGGGCGCCGCCGTCGTCGTCCCCGGCGCCTGCCTGTGGACGGCGGGCCCGCCGCGCTCCCCGGCGCTGTCACGCTCCCCCGGTGAGCGACACGGCCCGTCCCCTGCTGCCCGCCGCCGTCCCGTTGCTGCGCTGCGACGCCGACTCCCTCCAGATCGGCGGCGTCGACACGGCCGACGGCCTGCTGGTGAGCCCCCAGCCGGACGGGCTGGCCCGGCTGCTGCGCAGCCTGGACGGGCGACGCGTGCAGCGCGCGGTGCTGGCGGACGCCGCACGCCAGGGTCTGGACGCCGACGCGGTGACCGCCGTCCTCGACGGCCTGCGCGCCACCGACCTCCTGGTCGACGTGGATGCCGCCGACCTGCTGGCCACGGACGCCGGGCCCGCCGCCATGGCCCGTCGTGCCGTGGAGCCCCCGCCGGCCGGCGGCTGGCGTGCCCGGCGCGCCGCAGTCGTCGTGGTCGAAGGGGCCACCCGGGTCGGTACGCCGCTGGCCGCCGTCCTCGCGGCCAGCGGCGTCGGCCGGGTGAGCGTCCGGGACACCGGCCTGGTGGCCGCGGGGGACGCCGTCGTCGGAGGGGCCACCGCGGCGGACGAGGGACGCCCGCGGCCCGTGGCCGCCGCCGACGCCGTGCGGCGGGCCAGTCCGCTGACCGACCTGCGTCCCCTGACCGACGGCGCCGTCCCCGACCTCGTGGTGCTCGCCCGGCCGTGGGCCGCCTCCGATCCCACCGTGGCCGGCTGGTCGCGGGCCGGCGTGCCGCACCTGGTCGCCACCGTGCGGGGCGCCATCGGCGTGGTCGGGCCGCTCGTGGTGCCGGGGGTCACCAGTTGCCTGCGCTGCGCCGACCTGCACCGGCGGGACGCCGACCCGCGCTGGCCGTACCTCGCCGCGCAGCTGACCGCCGCGGAACCGCCGCCCAGCGGCGCCGCCGTCACCTGCCTGCTGACGGCGGCGACCGCTGCCGTGCAGGTGCTCGCCTACCTGGATGGCAGTGCCGCCCCGGTCTCCCTGGATGCGACCCTGGAGCTGGTCCCGCCCGACCTCGTTCCGCGGGTGCGGCGCTGGACGACGCACCCCGAGTGCGGCTGCGTCCAGCAGCGGGACCCCAGGGCAGGGGACAATGGCCCGTGAGCGTGCTCGCGGGTTCGCCCGAGACGCCTCCGCGGTGCCGCGGAGGCCGGGTGCGGCGCCGACGAGGAGGACCAGTGAGCGAGCCTGCGAGCTCACCGACGGGCGGAGCAGTCCCGCGGACGCGGCCGACGAGCGCCAGCGAGGGGACCGCGTGAGTGACGACCGACCGGTGATGCCGCGGGGCTCGGTCTCCCGGACCGCGCGGCTGGCCTCCCTCCCCCTGGGGGCCGCGGGCCGGGCCACCCTCGGGTTGGGCAAACGGTTGTCCGGCCAGTCGGCCGACGCGGTCTCCGCGGAGCTGCAGCAGCGCACCGCCGAGCAGCTCTTCGCCGTCCTGGGGCAGCTCAAGGGCGGGGCCATGAAGCTCGGGCAGACCCTGTCGGTCTTCGAGGCCGCGGTGCCCGAGGAGATGTCCGCCCCCTACCGCGAGGCGCTGGTGAAGCTGCAGGAGGAGGCACCGCCGATGCCGGTGCGCACCGTGCACGCGGTGCTCGCCCAGCAGCTCGGCGGCACCTGGCGGCAGCGGTTCGCCGAGTTCGACGACCAGCCGGCGGCAGCGGCGAGCATCGGCCAGGTGCACCGGGCGACCTGGCGCGACGGCCGCGACGTCGCGGTGAAGATCCAGTACCCGGGCGCTGCCACCGCGCTGATGTCCGACCTGAACCAGCTCAGCCGCTTCGCCCGCCTGTTCGCCGTCCTCTTCCCGGGGATGGACGTCAAGCCGCTCATCGCCGAGCTCAAGGCACGGGTGGTGGAGGAGCTGGACTACAGCCTGGAGGCCGACGCCCAGCGGGGCTTCGCCGCCGCCTTCGCCGACGACCCGCAGATCGTCGTGCCCCGGGTGGTCGCGAGCGCCCCGAAGGTCATCGTCTCCGAGTGGCTCGAGGGCATACCGCTGTCGCGGATCATCGCCACCGGCAGCCGGGAGCAGCGTGACCGCGCCGGTGTCCTGATGGCGCTGCTGCACTTCTCCGCGCCGCAGCGGGCCGGATTGCTGCACGCCGATCCGCACCCCGGCAACTTCCGCCTGCTGGCCGACGGCCGCCTCGGTGTCATCGACTTCGGGGCGACGGCGCGGCTACCGGACGGCCACCCGGAGCCGATCGGCCGGCTGCTGCGCTGGGCCCTGGAGGGCAAGGCGGAGGAGGTCCTGGCCGATCTCCGGGCGGAGGGCTTCGTGCTGCCCGGCGCGCAGATCGATGCCCAGGGGGTGCACGACTTCCTGCGGCCGATGCTCGATCCCATCGCGGAACCCCGGTTCCGCTTCACCCGCGCCTGGATGCAGGAGCAGGCGGCCCGGGTCGCCGATCCGCGCCTCGAGGCCAGCCGGCTGGGTCGGCAGCTCAACCTGCCGCCGGCCTACCTGCTCATCCACCGGGTGACGATCGGTTCCATCGGGGTGCTGTGCCAGCTGGACGCGGAGGGCGACTTCCGAGGCGTGCTGGAGGAGTGGCTCCCCGGCTTCAGGGGCTGACGCCGGGATCCCCCTGCGGCGCCGAGCGGGGCCCGGAGGGGGCTGTGCGCTCGGCGCAGCAGGGGGACGGCGTCGCGGTGCGGTGCTGTCGCCCCGCGTGGGCCCCGGAGGGTCCGTGCAGGGCTCTGATGCCGCGGTGCGGTCCGGAGGACCGCGGTGTGCTCAGTAGACCGACGCGCTGAGCCGGGCGGCGCGGCGCACCGCCCGGTCCGCGCGGCGGGCGGCCTTGCGGGCCCGGTACAGCCGGTGTGCGCGTGAGGCGTTCAGCGCTTCTTCCTGCATCTCGCGCATGCGGCTGCGGGCCAGCGCGTGTTCGTAGCTGTGCATGACCTGTTCCTCGGTTCTGATGGCTGGTGTGGACGCCCTCGCCGGATGCGCGGGGGCGGACTGCTCTGCGGGGCTCATGCGGCGGTCACCTTCCGGGGACGGCCGCGGGGGCGCTTGCGGGCGATGACCACCCCGCGGTCGAAGATCTCGCCGCCCCAGACCCCCCACGGCTCACCCCGGTCCAGGGCACCGGCGAGGCAGGCGTCCCGGAGCGGGCAGGAGGTGCACAGCGCCTTGGCCTGCTCGAGGACCGTCGGGCTCTCGGCGAACCAGAGCTCGGGGTCCTCCTCGCGGCACGGCACGGGGCGCCGCACCGGCGCCGGGGACAGCGGTGGCGTCGGCCACCGTCGGGGTGGGTGTGGTCCGTACGGCGGCGTCGTGCCACCGGGGCCGGACAGGCCGGTCCGCCGGTGGGGCGTCGCGCGCTCGATCGTGTGCGGCACTGCCGCTCCTCCTCGTGCTCGTCGTCTGACGGCCGGCGGTGGCCCGCCGACCGAAGTCGGGGCCGGGTGCCGCGGAGAAACGAAGAGGCCGCGGATCCCGGGTTCGGGTTCCGCGGCCTCGAGGAGGACCGGTGAGCGGTTAGCTCTGCGGTCTCCCCGGGGGGTGGATCCCGAGGGTGGTGCCGTTGTTGTCGATGTCGGTCGTGCCGGTGCTCGTCGGGCAGTCGACGGCGAACTTCTGCAGGTAGGACTCGTGCGCGACGCCGCGCTCATCGATCGGACGGAGACGGGCTGCGACGGGCAGACCGGTCCCCTGGACCGGAGCTGCGACGGGCGCCATGGCGGTCCGGGCGCCGCCGTCGACGACGGGAGCGGAGGTGTGCGGGGACATACCGATGTGGCCCGGGCCGGAGAACCCGGCGGGGGCGTCGGTCCACGTCGTGCTGATCACGTCCACCCCTCCTTCCGGGTCGCGAGCGGGGCCGGTCGGCCGTGCTCGGGCTGGGTGCAGCTCGTGTGGTTCAGGACACTAGGACCGCGTCTCGGACGAGGTCAAACCAATTAACCGGTACGTCCGCCGATCGGGTCCTCCCCGTCGGCGAACCGGCTCGCCCTCGCTCTCGGCGACCGGCTCGTCGCCCCGCGCGAACTTCCGTCAACCGGTCACGGCGGCGAGCACGTCCTCGCCGTACAACTCGAGCTTGCGCGAGCCGATGCCCGGGAGCGCGGAGAGCTCGCGCAGGTTGGCCGGCCGGGTCTCGGCGATCGCCTGCAGCGTCGCGTCGGTGAAGACGACGTACGCGGGCACGGACTGCGCCTGCGCGGCCTGGCTCCGCCAGGCGCGCAGCCGCTCGAACAGCTCTCCGGCCTCACCCTCGAGGACCACCTTGGGTCGCTTGGCCGTCGTGCGGGACAGCGGCGCCGTCGGCCCGGAGTCGGGGGCCAGACCGGTGAGGAAGCGGCTCCGCGGCCGCGCCCGCTTCCCTCCGGGGTTGCGCGCCAGCGACCAGGAGAGGGTGAGCTGTTCCCGGGCCCGGGTGATGGCGACGTAGAGCAGCCGCCGCTCCTCCTCCACCGCCTCCGGGCGGGACAGCGACTGGGCGATGGGGAGCACCCCGTCGACGAGGCCGACGACGAATACGGCGTCCCACTCCAGGCCCTTGGCCGCG
The DNA here is from genome assembly GCA_042090795.1 of Blastococcus sp. Taxonomy (GTDB): domain Bacteria; phylum Actinomycetota; class Actinomycetes; order Mycobacteriales; family Geodermatophilaceae; genus Blastococcus. The sequence goes on from JBELIQ010000016.1 coordinate 76,810, forward strand.
TGCATCGACGCCAGCGTCACGCCCTGCACGGTGGGCGCGTGCTGCGCGTCGGCCCGCTGGGCGAGGTGCGTGACGAAGCCGGGGAGGTCCAGTTCCGGGTTCTCCGCCACCAGGTCCACGGCAAGGTCGACCAGCGCGGCGAGGGACTGCCAGCGGTCGCGGGCCGCTCCCCCGGCGGGTGGCCGGTGCTCGACCCACCCCGTGGACGCGAGCACGTCGCGCACGGTCGGGACGAGCATCCCCGGCTCGCTGCCGCCGGCGGCCGCCCCGCGCAGGAGCAGCACCGCCTCGCGCACCTCGGGCCGCTCGAAGAACCGCTCACCACCCCGGAGGACGTACGGCACGCCGACGTCGGCCAGCGCCGACTCGTACACCTGGGACTGCGCGTTGATGCGGAAGAGCACCGCGATCTCGCTGGCCGGCGTCCCCTCGTCGACCAGCGCCTTGCAGCGTGCGGCGACGGCGGCTGCCTCGGCGGGTTCGTCGGCGTGCTCGACGAAGCGGGGCTCCACACCGTCGGCCCGCTGGCCCAGCAGGCGCAGGCCGGGCAGGCCCTTGCGCCGCGGCGCCATGCCGATCAGCCGGTTGGCCAGGCCCACCACCTGGGGGGTGGACCGGTAGTCGCGCTCGAGCTTGACGACCTCGGCGTCGGGATAGCGGTCGGCGAAGCCCAGCAGGTAGTCGGGGTCGGCGCCGGTGAAGGAGTAGATCGTCTGGTTGGGGTCCCCCACGACGCAGACGGCGGCCCGGCCGCCGAGCCAGGCGTCGAGCAGCCGCTGCTGCAGCGGGTTCACGTCCTGGTACTCGTCGACGACGAAGTACCGGTACTGGTCCCGGACCGTGCGGGCGACGTCGGGATGGCCCTCGAGCGCGTAGGCGGTGACCAGCAGCAGGTCCTCGAAGTCCAGTGCCCCGTCGCGCTCCTTGGCCGACTCGTAGCTGGCGTAGACCGCGGCGACGGCGGCGGCCTCGAACGGGGGCTCCCGGCCCGCGGCCTTCGCCCGCGCCGGGTAGTCCTCCGGCGTCGCCAGGGTGGTCTTGGCCCACTCGATCTCGCTGGCGAGGTCGCGCAGGCTCGTCCGGTCGGTGGTGAGCCGGTTGCGCGCCGCCGCGGTGGCCACCACCCGCAGCTTGTTCTCGATCAGGTCCGGCATGGGGCCGCCCAGGACCCGCGGCGCGAAGTAGCGCAGCTGGCGCATCGCGGCGGCGTGGAACGTACGCGCCTGCACGCCCCCGACGTCGAGGGCGTGCAGGCGCGTGCGCAGCTCACCGGCGGCACGCGCGGTGAAGGTCACCGCGAGCACCTGCTCCGGCACGTAGATCCCGGTGTGCACGCCGTAGGCGATCCGGTGGGTGATCGTGCGGGTCTTGCCGGTGCCCGCGCCGGCCAGGATGCACACGGGGCCGTTCACCGCCTGGGCCGCGGCCCGCTGCTCCTCGTCGAGACCCGCGAGGACGTCCTCCGCGCGGGACCCCGACCGGGTGGCCGCACTCATCGGATCCTGGCTCGCGTCACGTGCTGATCCTCCCAGCCGCCCCCGACGTCGTGGGGAAGCATCCCCAGGACGGCCGCGTTGAGCTCGACACACCGTGCGGCACCCCACTCGGGGCTGGACCCGCCACGACCTAGCAGGGAGACTCCACCGCGATGACCACCACCCCCGGCACCGACGTGACGATGTACACCACCACGTGGTGCGGCTACTGCGTGCGCCTGAAGAAGCTCATGCAGATGGAGGGCATCGGCTTCGCGGAGGTCGACATCGAGACCGACCCGGCGGCGGCGGACCTGGTCGCGAACGCCAACGGCGGCAACCGCACCGTCCCCACCCTGATCTTCACCGACGGCACCGCGCTGACCAACCCCAGCATCGACCAGGTCAAGGCGCAGCTCGCCACGGCCTCGGGGGCGTGACCTCCCGATGATCCCGGGTCCCCGCCCCTCGGACGGGCAGTCCCGCCTGCTCTCGGGGCCGGGTGACCCGGTGGACCGGCTCGTCGACTGCCGGTCCGCACCGGTCTCGCTGACCCGCACGCCGGGTGGCTGGGTCGTCCGGACCGACACCGCCAGCCACCCGGTCGGCGACGTCGTCGAGGGCATGTCGCTGGCCGACCTGATCGCCGAGGAGTTCGGCGCGCTCCCCGAGCCCGACCGCTCGACCCGCCGGTCCGCTCGCGGGGCCGTCGTCATCGCCGGGACCACGCCCCCCGTGGTGGACGAGGCCGCTCTGCGGATCGCCGCCCTGGAACGCACCGTGTCCCAGCTCGAGCACGCACTGGCCGCACGGGTGAGCACGGAGCGGGCCATCGGGGTGCTCGCCGAGCGGCACGCGGTCAGCGCCCGTGCCGCCTTCGAGACGCTGCGCCGGGATGCCCGCTCGCAGGGACGGCCCGTGGCGGAGCTGGCGCGGGCCGTGCTGGACGGGCTCGCCGTGGACGGACCAGCAGCCCCCCCGACCACCGCGGTAACCGCGGCAACCGCGGCAACCGCGGCAACGACGGTCGCCGCCGATCCGGTCCGTCCGGTCGCTGCGGCGGACGGCCGGTCCTGACCCACCCCGTCCCGCTCACCCCCGCAGCGCTGGCCGACCGGCTCGCCACGCTGCTGGCCGCCCGACCGGCCGAGCCGGGGGCCGCTGCGCTGCGCGTCGCCGTCGACGGTCCCGAGCTGGCCGGACCCGACACCCTCGCCGAGGCGATGGCCGCGCGTCTCCCGGCTCTGGGCCGGAGCGCCGTCGTGGTCCGCGCCGACGGCTTCTACCGGCCTGCCTCACTGCGTCTGGAGCACGGCCGGACCGATCCAGACGCGCGGTACAGCGACTGGCTCGATGCGGGGGCCCTGACCCGTGAGGTGCTGGCCCCGCTGGGGCCGGGCGGATCGGGCCACTACCTGCCGGTGCTGTGGGACCTGGAGAGCGACCGCGCCGTCCGGGCCCGCCGACAGCCCGCGCCGCCGGAGGCGGTCCTGCTGGTCACCGGCGCCCTGCTGCAGGGCATCGGCCTGGACTTCGACGTGGTGATCCACCTTCGGGTCGGGCCGGCCGCGCGCCGACGGCGCACGCCGGCCGAGCAGGCCTGGGCACTGCCCGCCTTCGACCGCTACGACGACGAGGTGGATCCCGTCGGCCTCGCCGACGCCGTGGTGCTGGCCGACCACCCCGACCGCCCGGCTCTCGTGCTCGGCGACCGCTTCAGCTGACCGGGCGGCCCCGTCCGGAGGCTCGACGCGAGCCTGCGAGCAGCCTCAGGCCCCCTCCTGGGAACCGCCGCGAGCGTGCGAGTGGCGGGGAGGAGGGGGTCCTTCCAGGGGTCCTTCAGCAGTCGTCGAACTCGCCGGTCAGCCAGCGGTCGATGACGTACCGGGCGATGGAGACCGCCGGCGGCAGGGCCGCGAGCTTCCCGCCGGCCACCAGCTCGTCGCGGGAGAACCAGTGGGCCTCCTCGATCTCGTCGGGGTCCAGCACCAGCTCCCCGACGTCCTCGGCCCGGGCGACGAAGCCGAGCATGAGCGACTGCGGGAAGGGCCAGGGCTGGCTGCCCACGTAGCGCACGTCGGTGACGGTCAGCCCCACCTCCTCGGCGACCTCGCGGGCCACCGCGGCCTCGGCCGACTCCCCCGGCTCGACGAAGCCGGCGAGGATCGAGAAGCGTCCCGGCGGCCAGATCGCCTGCCGGCCGAGCACCAGCCGGCCGGCCCCGTCGTGGACCAGCATGATCACGGCGGGGTCGGTCCGCGGGAAGATGTCGGTCCCGGTGGTGGGATCGCGCTGCACCCAGCCGGCGCGCTCGATGGTCGTCGCCGCCCCGGTGAGGGGGCTGAAGCGGTTGCGCTCGTGCCACTCCACGATGCCGATGGCCTGCACCAGCAGTCCGGCGTCCAGGTCGTCCAGCACGGTGGCGAGGTCGCGCAGGCCCGTCCAGCTGTCCACCGGCGTCCCGCTGACGGTGAGGGCCCGCTCCCCCCGGACGGCGGCGTAGGGCACCCCGTCGGCCTCGCCGAGGAAGATCGCGCCCGTGGGCAGCGCCGGCTGCTCGTCCCACAGCAGCCGGGGACCCTCCGGGGCCTCGCGCACGGGCACGTTCCGGTGCCCGTCGACGGTGAGCACCCGGACGGGGCGCCCGCCGGTGGGGTCGGACAGCGCGCGCGCCAGGTGCGCCCGGTCGTGCGCCACCCGGGAGAGCACCGGCACGGCGCCGGTCGAGGGCGTCGCACCGTCCGGCCATGCGGCGGCCCGGCCCTGCGGCTGCGGCGGGTTGTCGGCGGGCGTGCTCCCGCCTGCGGGAACGCTCATGCCCCTGTGTCCTGGCGGACGGTCAGCGGGCCGAGTGCGGCCAGCTGCGCTTCTACCTCACCGGCGTCCCCGACGACGACGGCGGTGAGCGCACCCGGGGCGAGGTAGCGGCGCGACGCCTCCTGCGCCTGCTCGACGGTGACCGCCCCGAGCGCCTGCTGGTGCCCGGCCAGCCAGTCGGCGGGCAGTCCCGCACCCACCAGCGCCGACAGCGTGCTCGCCAGGCCGGCGTGGGTCGCCGTCGACAGGGCCATGCTGCCCAGGACGTACCGGCGCGCGGCGTCGAGCTCCGCCTCGGTGACCGGGGTCAGGGCCATGCGGCCCAGCTCGTACAGCGTCTCCATGAGCGCCGGACCGGTCACCTCGGTGGCGACGTCGGCCTCGACGAGGAAGGACGCGTCGGCGGCCTGGTGCTCCACCGAGCTGCGCGGGCTGTAGCTGTAGCCCCTCCGCTCCCGGATGTTCTCGACCAGGCGGGAGGAGAAGTAGCCACCGAACACCATCGCGGCGAGCCGGACGGCGGCCAGGTCGGGGTCGGTGCGGGTGGGTGCCGGACCGCCGAGCCGGATGTTGGACTGCACCGCTCCGGGCCGGTCGACCAGCTCGAGCACCGGATCGTGCTGCGGGGTGGCCGGCGCCGACTCCGTGGCCGTGCCGGGCGCCGTCCAGCCGGCCAGCGCGTCGGCCACCGCGTCGGCCGCGGCCGCGGGATCGAGGTCGCCGACGAGGACGAGGGTGCTGCCGGCGGGCAGCACGCGCTCCCGGTGCAGCTGACCCAGTGCGGAGCCGGTGACCTCCGAGACCAGCTCCGCGTCGGGGAGCGTGACGGCGTAGGGGTGACCGGCGTAGCGGCGGGCGCTCAGCGCCGCCCGGGCGAGCACGGCGGGTTGCGAGCGGGCGATGGTGATCCGCTCCGCGAGCCGATCGCGCTCCCCCTCGACGCCGTCGGCCGGGTAGGTCGCGCTGGTGAGGAGCTCGGCGAGCACCCCCAGCACCGGGCGCAGGCCGTCGGGCAGGAGGGTCGTCCCGAGCAGCAGCCGGTCGCTGTCCGCGGACACCGACATCTCCGCTCCGTGGCCCTGCAGGAGTTCGGCGATGCCGGTCTGGTCGTGCGAGGCCGTGCCCAGCAGGACGGCGCCGGAGAGGACGGAGGCGCGCGCGGAGTGGACACCGGCGGACCCGACGCTCGTCGCCGCGAAGGGCACGCGCAGCCGCAGCTCGATCAGCGGCACCCCGGATCGGGGGACGACGACCAGCCGCAGGCCGTTGGCCAGCGTGGTCTCGGAGGCGGCCGGCACCGGGTGGGGCCGCGGCTCGCCGAGCGGCGGGATGAGGGAGAGTTCGGGCGCGGCGGTCACGGTCGTCCTCCGACGGGGCGCAGCTCCAGCATCGCGACGGTGCCGGGATCCAGCCCGCCCGCAGCGGCCTGCACCTGGTCGGGGGTGACGGCAGCCAGCCGGGCCGCGAGCTCGCCGGCGAGCTCGGCGCGGCCGTGGACCAGCTCCGCGGCGGCGAAGGCCAGCGTGCGGCCGAGCACCGAGTCGGCCTGCCGCAGCAGCTGGGCCTCGGTGCGGGCCTGCACGCGGCGCAGCTCCTCGGCGGGGACGCCGTCGGCGGCGACCCGTGCGATCTCCTCGTGCACCGCGGCGGTGACCCGGTCGACCCCGACGCCGGTCGGGTGGTGCACCTGGGTGGTGAGCAGGGTGGCGTCGCGGACGTCGAAGGGGTCGCCGAACAGACCGACGTAGCTGCTCTGCGCGATCGCGGTGCGGTCGTCGTGGATGAGCCGGCGCTCCAGCCGGGAGGCATCGCCCTCGCTGAGCAGCTCGGCCAACAGGACGGTGCCGAGGTAGGAGTCGAAGTCGGCGACGGGGTCGGGCACCCGCCAGCCGAGGGCGACGGCGGGTGCGGTGACCAGCCGGTCCTCGATGACGGCCGACCGCACCGAGGTGGGATTCGGTTCGCCGGTCTCCGGGGTGGGCGGGACCTCCCGGGCGGCGACGGGGCCGAACCAGCGCTGCACCAGCCGCTCGGTCTCGGCCACGTCGAGGTCCCCGCCGATGCAGAGGACGGCGTTGCCCGGGGCGTAGTAGGTGGAGAAGAAGTCGGTCGCGTCGTCGACGGTGGAGGACTCCAGGTCGACGAACGAGCCGTAGCCGTCGTGGGTGTTGGCGAAGCTCTCGAACGCGATCTGCGGCAGCTGCAGCCAGGGGAAGGCGCCGTAGGGCCGGTTGAGCACGTTGACCCGGATCTCCTCCTTGACCACGTCGATCTGGTTGCGGAGGTTCTCCTCGGTGATGGCCGGTGCCGCCATGCGGTCGGCCTCGAGGAACAACGCACGCTCCAGCGCCTCGGCCGGCAGCGCCTCGAAGTAGTTCGTGAAGTCCTGGTGGGTCGAGCCGTTGAACGTGCCGCCCGCGGCCTGCACGAGGCGGGCGTGCTCCATCTTCGGGACGTTGGCCGAGCCCTGGAACATCAGGTGCTCGAAGAGGTGGGCGAACCCGGTGCGGCCCTCGGGCTCGTTGCGCATGCCGACGTCGTAGAAGACGCTCACGGCCACCACGGGCACGCTGCGGTCCGGGGCCAGGACCACGCGCAGCCCGTTGTCCAGCGTGAACCGTTCGACCGGGTGCCTCAGGGTCAGTGCGGTTCCGGCTGCTGTCACGCCATCGACACTAGTGCGGCCCGGGACGGGAGGCCCGACCGAGTGCGCCTAGTTGAAGCCGCGGTCGGCGGTCGAGTCCCACCAGCTGCGCAGCTCCGACAGACCGCGGGCGCCCCCGCCCCGCTGCTCGGCGACCCCGAGAGTGCCGAGGTCGTCCCAGGCCCAGGACAGCACCGCGTCGCCGTCGCCGTCCACCCAGCAGGCCATGCGGCCCACCTCGACGTCCTCGTCGTCGACCACCGGCAGCCAGCCCTCCGGACCCGGCCCGCCGTCGTCGACCGTCTGCCCGCAGTCGAACCGGTCGTCGAGCCGGCCGAGGTCGTTGGCGGCGATGTCGTCGTCGATGGCGGCGGCAGCGCCCCCGCCCTCGTGGGCCGTGTACCCGATGACCGTGGGCGCCTCCTCGGGGTCGCCCGGGCAGGTCAGCTGGCGCAGGACCCCGTCGCCGACCTCCCTGGCGGTGCAGCCCTCCGCGTCCTGACCGTCGGCCAGGGTCGTGTCCAGCAGGCGCTGGCCGGCCTCGGTGGCCGCCTCGGCCGTCCGGGAGGCCCCGACGGCGGTGATCGCGACGAGCACCGCCGCCGCGACCGCCAGCGCCAGGGCTGCGGCGGCCACGACCCACGGCAGCCGGCGACGCGCCGGCCGGGGCTCCGACGACGTGGGCGGCACCGGTGCGGCGGACGCACCCGCGGTGGGCATCCCGCCCGGCAGCGCGGCGGTGGGCGGATCGGCGGCGCCGTCCTGGCGGCGGGTGACCTCGCGGCCGCCGGCGTCCTCCGCAGCGGCGGGTCCGACGGTCGTCGGAGCTTCGCTGGGGACCGGCACCCCGCTACGGGCCAGCGCGGCGCGGGCCGCGGAGGCCATGGCACCGGCGGTGGTCCAGCGCTGGTCGGGGTCCTTGGCCAGGCCGCGCAGCACCACCTCGTCCAGGGCCTGAGGGATGCCCGGCACCAGGGCCGACGGCGGGGGCGGCGGCTGGTGCAGGTGGGCGGCCATCAGCGCCACCGGGTCCCCGCCGAGGAATGCCCGGCGGCCGGTGAGCAGCTCGAACAGCACGCACGCCAGGGAGTAGACGTCGGCGCGGCCGTCGGGCGCTCCGGGGGCGAAGCGCTCCGGGGCCATGTACTCGGTGCTGCCGATCGCCTTCCCGGTGCCGGTCAGCGCCGGACCGGTCAGGTCGTCGGAGGCGCGGGCGATGCCGAAGTCGGCGAGGTAGCAGAAGTCCTCGCCGGCCGCGGAGGTCGCGAGGTCCTGACCGTCGGCGCGGGCGACGAGCAGCACGTTGGAGGGCTTGACGTCGCGGTGCACCAGGCCGTCGGCGTGCGCCGCGTCCAGTGCACGGGCGACCTGCCCCACGACGTCGACCGCCCGGGCCGGGGCGAGCCGTCCCGCCCGCCGCAGCACCGCGGCGAGGTCCTCCCCCTCGACCAGCCGCATGTCGAGGAAGAGCTGCCCGTCGATCTCGCCGTAGCGGTGGATGGGGACCACGTGCGGCTCGTTCAGCCGGGCGGCGATGCGGGCCTCGCGCCGGAACCGCTCGCGGAACTCCTCGTCGGTGGCCCACTGGGGGTGCAGCACCTTGAGGGCGACGACGCGCCCGTGCTCGTCGTCGTGGGCGCGCAGGACCTCGCCCATGCCGCCGCTGCCGAGCACCCCGAGGATGCGGTATGGGCCGAAGCGTCGGTCGGTGTTCTCGTCGCTCATCGGGCGGCCGGGTGCGCACGGTCCGGGCAGGTCACGGTCGCCGACGGTAGCCGTGGCCGGCACCGGGCCGTCTCCGAGGGGCACGGTCCCGAGGGCACCTGGCCGCGGTGTCGCGCCGGGTGGGCCCCGGAGGGGTCCGCGCAGGCGGGACGGATCCGCTCAGCGCAGCTGGGGACGGCACGTGGCCGCGGTGTCGGCCGGAGGCCGACAGATGTCACAGCACGTCGACGGCGTCGATCAGCCGGTCGATGACGCCGTAGAGCTCGGCGTGGGTGTTCGGGATGGAGATGTAGAGCAGCGCGGGTGCCGGCCGGCCGACGTCGATGAGCAGCAGCGCGGCCCGCTCGCCCGAGGCGTCGTAGCCCTCGACGTCCCAGGACAGCTGGAACTCGATGACGTGCGCGGGGCGTCCGTCCACCGTCAGCGCCTCGTCCCGCAGGATGCGCCGTTCGTTGGGCGCCGGGTAGTAGTTGCCGCGCACGCTGTCGGCCAGTGCCGCCACGGTCGTGGGGAGACTGCCCGCGCCCGCCCAGCCGTACTCCGGGGCGACGGGCCCCGACGTCACCTGGGCGATGAACCTGCCTTCGGGGGTGTCGTCCTGGGTCGTGAAGTACTGCCCGGCGACCGTCGTGGTCTCGTACACCAACGCCATGTCGTACTCCGACCAGCCCGACCCGAGGTAGGGGTAGGCGATCCCCGCCGACTCGTCGACGATCCGGACCGTGCCCGGCGCGAAGCTCGGTCCGGACGGTAGTTGCCCCAGGGGCGCGGGCTCGCGCGCGGTGACGGCGGCGTCGTCCCCTCCCCCGCCACCTACGACGAACGCCAGCACCACGGCCATGACGACGCCGAGCACGCCGGCCACGACCCACGCCGTGCGCCGGGGCCGCGCCGGGCCCGCGTCGTCGGCCGCCGTCCACGGTGCGGACGGCGGCGCAGCGAGGCGTTGCGGGGCGAGCACCGGGGAACTCTGGACGGCGACGCCGGGGCCGGCCGGGGTGGCGACGTCCGACCAGTCGGAGCCGCTCCACCAGCGGACCATCCCCGGGGCGCCGTCGGGGTCGGCGTACCAGCCCGGCGGCGGGGTGGGCTGCCCGGAGGAGGTCACGGCCCAACCCTAAGGCGCCCGCGTAGCGTCCCGGGGACTCGTCGAGGGAGGCACCGTGGGCGTCGCACCGGCGCCGTCCGCCGTGGTCGACCGGCTGCGTGCGGCCGGCTGCGTCTTCGCCGAGGACGAGGCCGCCGTGCTGGTGGCCGAGGCGGCGTCGCCGGCGCAGCTGGAGGATCTCGTCCGGCGCCGGGTGGCGGGCGAGCCCCTGGAGCACCTGGTGGGCTGGGCCGCCTTCGACGGCCTCCGGATCGGCGTCGACCCCGGGGTCTTCGTGCCACGCCGGCGCACGGAGCTGCTGGTCGCCGAAGCGGCTGCGCTGCTGCGGCCCGGCGACGTCGTCGTCGACCTCTGCTGCGGCTCGGGGGCCGTGGGCGCTGCGCTGCTGGCGCGACTCCCGGGGGTCGAGCTGCACGCCGCGGACCTCGACCGGGCCGCCGTGCGCTGCGCCCGGGCGAACCTGCCGGGCGTGCCGGTGCACCGGGGCGACCTGTTGGCCGCCCTGCCGATGGAGCTGCGCGGGCGGGTGCACGTGCTGGTGGCCAACGTCCCCTACGTGCCCACCGCCGCGGTGGCGCTGCTGCCGCCGGAGGCGCGCGACCACGAACCGCGGCTGGCCCTGGACGGCGGGGACGACGGGCTGGCCATCGCGCGGCGGGTGGTGGGAAGCGCCGGCGAGTGGCTGGCTGCGGGCGGCTCGCTGCTGTTCGAGACCGGGGAGGCGCAGGTGGACATCGCCCTCGCCGTGTTGGCCGGCGCGGGGCTGCGCCCCCGGGTGGTCCACGACGAGGAGCGGGGCGCCACCGTCGTCGTCGGCACGCGCTAGCGGTGCAGCGCGGCCAGCTCCCGCCAGAGGTGGGCCGCGGCCTCCGCACCCCGGTGGAGCATGGGCAGCAGCACCCGCTCGTTCGGCGAGTGGATCCGGTCGGTGGGCAGACCCGCGCCGAGGAAGAGCAGCGGCGCACCCAGCACCTCGACCAGGTCTGCCTCCGGTCCGCTGCCGCCCTCGCGGGTGAACAGGACGTCGGCAGGATCGGTGTCGAAGGCCTGCCCGATGGCGCGCAGCAGGGCCTCCATGGCCGGGGAGTCCAGGTCGCTGGCGCACGGGGCGACACCGCCGGGCGGGGTGTGCACCTCGGCGAGGATCCCCTCGGGCACGTTGGCCTCGACCCACGCGCGCAGCAGCGGGCCGACGTCCTCCGGGCGCTGGTCGGAGACCAGCCGGAAGGTCACCTTCGCGTGCGCCTCCGCCGGGATGATCGTCTTGTGGCCGGGACCGGTGTAGCCGCCCCACATGCCGTTCACCTCGGCGGTCGGCCGGGCCCCGGTGCGCTCCAGGGTGCTGAACCCGGCCTCGCCGTAGGTCGCCCGGGACGCGGCCGGGCCGGCCAGCCAGGCCTGCTCGTCGAAGGGGACGCGGCTCAGGAGCTCCCGCTCGCGGTCGGTGAGCGGGCGGACCTTGTCGTAGAAGCCGGGCAGCGCGACGCGGCCGGAGTCGTCGTGCAGCTTCGCCAGCAGCCCGGCCAGTGCGTGCAGCGGGTTGGGGACGGCGCCCCCGAAGGAGCCGGAGTGCAGGTCCACCGCGGGGCCGCGCAGGGTGATCTCCGCGTCGGCCAGTCCCCGCATGGCCGTGACCGCACTGGGGACGTCGGGTGCGGCCATCCCGGTGTCGGAGACGACGCCGACGTCGCAGACCAGCCGGTCGCGGCGCTCCTGGAGCAGCGTGCGGAAGTGCGGCGACCCGGACTCCTCCTCCCCCTCGATCAGCAGCTTGACGGTCACCGCGGGGGTGTCGCGGCCGGTGGCGGCGAGGTGGGCGCGGATGCCCAGGAGGTGGAAGGCGACGTTGCCCTTGTCGTCGATCGCGCCGCGGGCGTGCAGCTCCGGGCCGTCGGGGCCCTCGACGACGGTGGGCTCGAACGGCGGGTGGTCCCACAGCCCGGGCGGGTCGACCGGCTGCACGTCGTGGTGGCCGTAGACCAGCGCCACCGGGGCGCCGGTGTCGGCGCTGGGCCACTCCGCGAAGACGGCGGGCGCGCCGGCGGTCGGCCAGACCTCCACGGTGGGGAAGCCGGTGCGCCGCAGCGCGTCGGCCAGCCACTCGGCGCTGGCCGCTACGTCGGGTGCGTGCGCCGGGTCGGCCGAGATCGACGGGATCCGCAGCCACGCGTCCAGGTCGGTGTGCAGGTCGTCGAGGTGGGCGAGGACGAACTCGCGTTCGGCGCTGGTCACGGTGCCCGACGGTAGTGGCGGGCCGGGACCGCCCGTCGACCGTGCCCGGCCGCCGCGCGCCGCTCGGGGGCGGTGAGCCAACGGAAGACGCCGCGCTCGACCGCCTCGGCGGTGGCGATCGCCGCCAGCTGGATCCCGCCCCACAGCGCCAGCAGCGTCCATTCCTGGCCGGCCAGCGGCGCCTGCATCGCACCCAGCTCGTGCAGCACCACGGCGAGCAGGACCGAGGACAGCAGGGCCAGGACCACCAGCGCGTGCGCGGCCCCGATCCACACGTTGGGCCGGGACCGGGTCATCGTCGCCTGCCGGCGCAGCCTGCGGTAGCAGACCGCCCCGTAGGCGACACCCAGGACGGCGCTCACGGCGAGCAGGTCCAGGGCCTGCCAGGTCGGGGCCACGCCGCCGCCCCTGGCCGTCGAGTCGATGATCAGCGCGGGAGCCACGACGACGCCGAAGGCGAGCACCGCGTACACCCCGGCGGCCCCCTCCCGGACGACGCCGTCCACCCGCAGTCGCGTGCTCACCGGCCCTCGCGCGCACGCAGCGTGAACCGGTCGACGGTGCGGCCGTCCGGGCGGATGCAGCGGCCCGTCAGCCGGTCGCCGTCGACCTCCACGTGCAGGTACTGCAGGACCGACGCAGCGGCGGCGGTGATGCGGGACGGGCGGACGGGGGTCAGCTTGGCCCCGCCGCCGCTGACCACGTACGTGACGCCGTCGAGCGGGATGGTGCGCTCGTAGTTGTGGTCGTGGCCGGCCAGCACCAGGTCGACGGCGTGCCGCTCCAGGACGGGCACGAGCAGGTCCTCGGCCCCGGGGGTGGAGCCGTGGCGGCCCGACGAGTACGGCGGGTGGTGCAGGCAGACCACCTTCCACTGGCTGGCCGACCTGCTCAGGGCGTCGTCCAGCCAGTCGAGCTGCTCGGAGGCGGTGTCGCCGAACAGCCCCGGCCGGCTGGAGTCGAGGTAGAAGAACTCGACCGGGCCGTGCGTGCTCCGGTAGTAGCGGGCCGGCGTCCCGAGCAGCCGCAGTTCGATCTCGATCTCCTCCAGCCGGGAGTCGCTGAAGTGGACGTCGCCGTCGTGGTTGCCGATGGCCAGCTCGACGTCGACGCCGGCCTCGATCAGCGGCCCGTACGGGCGCAGGAACACGTCCTCGAAGCGGTCCTCGATCCGGCCGTAGTAGCAGATGTCGCCGAGGTGGGTGATCAGCCCGTAGGGGTTCTGCTCGTACCCCTGGGCCATCCGGGTGGCGACCGCCACGGCCTGCCGGCCACCGGTGCCGGTGTCACCGACCGCGGCGAAGGTGAGCCGGTCGGGGGTGGTCGTCCAGGCCTGCGCGGGCAGCGCCAGCTCCGGGGTGCGGCCGGGGACGAGGTCCTCGCGGCCGAGGAGCGGGTACACTTGGTCGGCGAGGACGCCGCCGGCGACGGCCGCTCCACCGACGCCCGCGGCCGCGGCGAGCAATTGCCGTCGGGTCAGGGACATGTGGGGTGCAACGAGGAATCGGGTGCCGGACGTTCCCGCCGGGACCGGGCGGGCGCGGCTCCGACCGCCGACCGTTAGCGTCCAGGCATGGCCGGAGAACTGCTGCGCACCGATGTCGGCGACCTCACCTTCGACGTGCGCGTCGACGGTCCCGAGGACGGGCGGCCGGTGCTGCTGCTGCACGGGTTCCCGCAGACCTCGGCGTGCTGGGCGGCGGTGACACCGCTGCTCACCCAGGCGGGTCTGCGCACCTACGCCCCCGACCAGCTCGGCTACTCCCCCGGCGCCCGGCCGGGGGACGTGGACGCCTACGCCGTGCAGAACCTGACGCAGGTCACCGCCGACCTGATGACGGCGCTGGCGATCCCCGCCGCGGACGTGGTCGGGCACGACTGGGGCGCCAACGTCGCGTGGACGCTGGCCGCCTGGCACGCCGACCGCGTGCGGTCGCTCACCGCGGTGTCGGTGCCGCACCCCGCCGCCTACACCGCGGCCTTCCGCGTCGATCCGGAGCAGAAGGAGCGCTCGGCCTACATCCGGCTGTTCTGGCAGCAGGGCAAGGCCGAGGAGGTGCTGCTGGCCGACGACGCGCGACGGCTGCGCCGGATGTACGACGTCGAGAACAGCGGCATCTCCCCCGAGGCCGTCGACGAGTACGTGGCCGTGCTGTCGGCGCCCGGAGCGCTCACCGCCGCGCTCAACTGGTACCGGGCGATGAGCTCGGACAACCGGGTGGACCGGGTGGAGGTGCCGACCACGTACGTGTGGAGCGACGCCGACGTCGCCATCGGCCGGACCGCCGCCGAGGCGTGCGCCGAGTTCGTGAGCGGGGACTACCGGTTCGTCGCCCTGCCGGGCGTCACGCACTGGATCCCCGAGCAGGCACCCGAGCAGTTGGCCGCCGCGATCCTGGACCGCGTCGCCTCCAGCTGAGCCCGCCTCAGAGCAGCTTGTAGTAGCGGACCAGCGGCAGGGGCGTGAAGCCGGCCTGCTCGTAGGCGGCGCGGGCAGGTGCGTGGCCGGGGTCCCCGCCGGTGCCGATGACGGCCAGCCGCGCGCCGTGCTCGCGCATGCGGTCCTCCGCGAAGGCGATCAGGCCGGCGGCGATGCCGCGCCGCTGGTGCTCCGGGTCGACGGCGATCATCTCGATCTCGCTGCTGTCCGGCTCGTCGTCGGTCCGGTCGTGCACGACCGCGACGAACCCCACCGCCCGTCCCTCGTGGTCGGCGACCCAGGTCGGCATGGCCTCGTCCCGGCAGACCCGCTCCACGGCGGCGGCCTGCATGGCGCTCCAGTCGGGATAGAGGTGCCGGTAGATGCCCTCGCCCAGTGCGCGGCGGAAGGAGTCGAACACCGGGGCCCACGCGCGCAGCGACAGGTCGACGACAGCGGCGATGTCGGGCTCGGCGACGGGGCGGATGGTCACGGGCACGGGCTCACTGTCCCGGGCCGGTCAACCGACTTCCGCCGGCCTCAGGTGCCGGCGCCGGTCACGAGGTCCAGGAGCGCCTGCTCGCCGAGGAGGTCGACCGGGCGGACGGTGAGCCCGTCGGCGACGTGGTGGAAGCCGGCGCTGACCTGCGCCACCGGGACGCCGGTGAGCCGGGACCAGCCCAGGCGGTAGGCGGCCAGCTGGACTCCCGCGGCGGCGAGCTCGGCGCCCGAGGGGGGCGGACCGGTCTTCCAGTCGATGACCTCGTAGCCGCCGTCCTCGCGGACGAACACCGCGTCGATGCGGCCGCGCAGGGTGAGCGGGCCCAGCGGCGTCTCGAAGGGCACCTCCACCTCCAGCGGCTGGCGGTCGGCCCACTCGCTGTCGAGGAACGCCGCCTGCAGCTTCTCCAGCTGGGCGTCGGGGGCGGCGGATTCGTCGCCGGAACCAGGCAGCTCGTCGAGGTCGACCAGGCGCGCCGCGCCGAACCGCTCCTCGAGCCAGGTGTGGAAGGCGGTTCCCCGGCGGGCCTGCGGTGCCGGTGCGGCGGGCATGGGCCGGCGCAGCCGCCGGGCCAGCTCACCGGGGTCGCGGCGCAGGGTGACCAGCGCGGAGACCGAGAGGTGCGAGGGCAGCGGGACGTCGACCGTGGGGCTGGCGTGCCGAGCGCGCTCGCGCAGCAGCAGGTCGGCGTCCCGGACCCAGGAGGCGACCAGCGGGTCGTCGTCGCCGAGCGACAGCTCGGGGTCCAGCGGGTGCGGAGCCGCGGACTCCACCAGCTGGGCGGCCGCGCTCAGCGAGCGGCGCCGGCGGGCGGACAGCGGGTCGGCCGGCCAGACACCGATCGGCCACTCCTCCAGCGCCGGGTTGGTGGCGCCGTCGTCGGGGGCGGGCGCCCACTGCACCACGTCCCCGGCGCCGTCCTCGCAGGCCTGCCGGGCGGTGTGCAGCAGCACCGACGGCCCGCACGGGTTGACCCCGTCGCGCCACCAGCTACCCGAGCACAGCAGCAGGTGCCGGGCGCGGGTGACCGCGACGTAGCCCAGGCGGATCTCCTCGTCGCGGCCGAAGTCCTTCCAGTCCTGCACGTACTGCACGAGCGTGTCCCGCACCGCTGCCTGGTCGCCCGAGCCCGGCACCGGGAGCTTCAAGGCGGGCAGCTCGGCGCGGTCGGTGAGCCGCAGCTCGGCGGGCACGGCACCCGGGTCCTTGATCCACGAGTCGCTGGCGTTGCTGCGCGCGGGGAACTGGTCGACGGTCATCCCGGGCACCGCGACGACGTCCCACTCCAGGCCCTTGGCGGAGTGACCGGTGAGCAGCTGCACCGCCTCCGGGTTGACCGCGACCTCGCCGGGCTCCAGACCGCGCTCGCGTTCCTCGGCGTCGCGCAGGTAGCCGAGGAACGCCGGCAGCGACGGCAGCTCGGCCAGCTCGGTGAACTCCGCGGCGACGCCGTGCAGGGCGTCGAGGTGGGCGCGCGCGCCGGCGGGGCTGGCCTCCGGGGCGCTGGCCAGCTCGGTCTCCAGCCCGAGGGTGCGGGCGACCTCGTCGACGAGGTCGGGCAGCGACTCCCCCAGCCGGTTGCGGAGGTGCGCGAGCTCGGCACCCAGCCGGCGCAACCGGCGGTGGCCCTCGGGCGAGTACTGCGCGTGGTCGCCGAGGTCGTCCAGGGCCTCGACGATGCTGCCCCGCTCGACCGGCGCCTCGACGACCGGCGCGGCACCCTCGTCGGTGGGGCGCGGAGGCCGGCGGGAGTGGACCAGCGCCCGGGCGCGGGCCTCCAGCGCGGCGAGGTCGCGGGGGCCGATCCGCCAGCGGGCACCGGTGAGCAGCCGGCCCAGCGCATCGCCCGCCGTCGGGTCCACCAGGACGGTGAGCGTGGCGACGACGTCGGACACCTCGGGCACCTCGAGCAGCCCGCCCAGACCCACGACCTCGACCGGCAGACCGCGCTCGCGCAGCGCGGCGGCGATGCCGGGCAGCTGCTTCCGGGTGCGGGCCAGCACCGCGACCGTCGGCGGGCGGAGGTCGGGGCGGCGCCCGACCACGGGGTCCTCGCCTCGCCAGCAGAGCGCGATGCGGTCGGCCAGCGCCGCGGTCTCCTCGGCGATGGTGGCGTAGAGACCCACGGTGACCGCTCCGCGGCCGGCCGTCGGCGCCGGCGCCAGGTCGGGGAGCGGGTGCTCGGGCGGCGGCAGCATCCCGGAGACCGCGTTCGCGACGGCCAGCACGCTGTCGTCGTTGCGCCAGCTCGTGGCCAGGGTCAGCCGCTGCGCCCGCTTCGGCCCGCGCCCGGGGAAGGTGCGGTCGAAGCGCTCGATGGTGCCGGCCGAGGCACCCCGCCAGCCGTAGATCGACTGCCGCGGGTCGCCGACGGCCAGCACGGCGTGGCCGGTGCTGCCCCCGAACAGTGCCTCGAGCATCCGCAACTGCCCGACGCTGGTGTCCTGGTACTCGTCGAGCAGCACCACCTTCCAGCGGGTGCGCTCCCGGCGGCCGACCTCGGCCGCGCTCACGGCGATGCGCGCGGCGTGCGCCACCTGGTCGGCGTAGTCGATGGAGCCCATGGCCCGCTTGCGTGCCTCGAACGCCTCCACCAGCGGCAGCAGCGCCACCCGGGCCCGCTGCCGGGCGAGCATCTCGGTGACCGCCGCGTAGGGGCCGCGCTTCTTGGGCGCGTCCGCGTAGCCGGCGATCTGCGCCTCCAGCCGCGCCGTCCAACCGCGCAACGCCTCCGCGGAGACGTCGTGCTCCCCCAGCTCGGCGGCCAGCGCCAGCACGTCCTCCACCGTGGTGAGGGGGGTCAGCGGCACGTCGCTCATGTCGCCGGTCCAGGCCGAGACCACGGTCGCCGCCTGGCCCCAGCACATCGCCGGGCCGAGCACCCCGGCGCCGGGCTCCACCCCGATGCGCAGGCCGTGCTCGGCGACCAGGGCGGCGGCGTAGCCGTGGTAGGTGGAGACGGTCGGCTGGGCGACGGCGAGGCGCTCGCGCAGGTCGAGCTCGGTGTCGGGGTGGCGGGCCAGGGCGCCGAGCCGCAGGTGGACGCGCTCGTTGAGCTCGCTGGCGGCCTTGCGCGTGAAGGTCAGCCCGAGGATTTCCTCGGGGGCGACCACCCGGTTGGCCACCAGCCACGAGACGCGGGCGGCCATCGTCTCGGTCTTGCCCGAGCCCGCGCCGGCGACCACCACGAGCGGCCGGTCGGCGGGCGCCTGGACGACACGGGCCTGCTCCGCCGACGGGGCGTAGGACAGGCCGCACCGGGCGGCGACCTCCGCCGGGGTGAGCAGCCGGCGCGGCGCGGCAGGTGCGGAGGCCGTCTCGCTCAGCAGGTCGTCGAAGGACAGCTGGGTCACCCGGTCACCTGCCGGCCGCGCTCGTGCATGGGGCAGCTGCGCCGGGCCGGGCAGCGCGAGCAGTGGCTGCCGGTGCGGACCTCGAAGGTGGCGGCGCCCATGCCGTCGCCGACGTCGGTGATGAGCTCGCCGGCCCAGGTGGTCGTCACCGGCACGTCGGCCGGCAGCGGCTGCTGGTGCTGCTCCTTGGCCTTGGCCCCGGTGCCGACCTGCAGGAGCGCGGCTCCGCCGGGAACGGCACCGTGGTCGCCGAAGCCACCGGCGGCCACCGCCACCTGGTAGGCGGCCAGCTGCCCGTGCTCCTCGGTGTTCTTCGCCGCCGTCTTCCCGGTCTTGAGGTCGACGACGACGAGCCGGCCATCGCCGTCGCGCTCGAGCCGGTCGACCTGGCCGCGCAGCCGGGCCCGGCCGACGACCACGTCGAAGTTCTCCTCCACCCCGACCAGTTCGCGGTCGTTGGCCGCGTGCCAGCGCAGGAAGCGGGCCAGCATGTCCTGCGCCGACTGCCGCTGCCGCTGGTCGGCCCAGCCCGGCCCCAGGTCGAGCTGGTCCAGCTCGCCGTCGAGCGCGGCCACCGCATCCGCCGGCGGCAGGCCCTCGGCCACCTGCTGCGCGACGGCATGCACCGCCGTGCCCACCGTGCGGGTGGAGTCGGGCGAGGCCTCGGCGCCCACCGCACCCAGCACCCAGCGCAGCGGGCAGCGCTGGAAGGTCTCGATGTGCGACGGGCGGACGCGCACCTCGTCGTCCTCGGGCACCAGCGGGGCGTCGTCGGAGAGCGCGGCCAGGCCCCACCAGTGGCGGGGCGACGCCCCGGGCACTCCCTCGTCGGCGAGCCGGCGCAGCACGGAGGCGGCGGACGACCGGCGGGGTGCCGGGGTCTCCGGATCGGTGACCGCGCGGCGCAGCTCGGCGACCAGCGCCGGCAGCGTCAGCGAGCGCGGCAGTTCGGTGAGCGTGCGCCCCTCCTCGGGCGGCGGCTGCACCAGGTCGAGGAAGCGAGACGCGGTGGCTCCGGCGTCGGCACCGTCCAGGGCCCCCTGCACCGCGCTGACCAGCAGCCTCCGGCGGGCGCGGGTGACGGCGACGTAGAACAGCCGGCGCTCCTCGGCCAGGGCCAGCGTGCGACGGTCGACGACGGCGCCGTCGATGCCGGCGGCCCGCTCCACCAGCACCTCCGCACCCAGCAGCGAGGACCGCTCGCTGAGGTTCGGCCAGACGCCCTCCTGCACCCCGGCGATGCAGACGAGGTCCCACTCCAGGCCCTTGGACGCGTGCGCGGTGAGCAGCCGGACCGTCTCGCCGGCTGCGGCACGGGCGGCGCCGGAGTCGCTGGGCAGCTCCTGGGCGGACAGGTGAGCCACGAAGGCGCGGACGTCGGCCGAGGGCAGCCGGTCGACGAAGCCGGCCGCGGCGTCGAAGAGCGAGACGACGGCGTCCAGGTCGCGGTCGGCGACGGCGCCGGGCGGGCCACCGGCGGCACTGGCCCGGGCCCACTTCCCGGCCAGGCCGCTGCGCTGCCACATGGCCCAGAGGACGTCCTCGGCGGTGCCGTCCTGGGCCATCGCCAGCCGGCCGGCCGCGAGCACGTCGGCCACCCGGCGCGCCGGGCGGGCGACGTGCTCGGGCAACGCCTCCAGCAGCGCGTCGTCCTCCAGGGCCATCGCCAGCGGGGCGTTCCGCTCGGCGGCATCCACACCGCGCCGGGCCAGCGCGACGCGCACGGCGCGGCGCAGCCGGCGCAGGTCCAGCACGGTGGCGCCGCCCAGGGGCGAGGCGAGCAGCGCCTCGGCCGCCGGCTCGTCCAGGCCGGTGGCGATGCCGTCGGCGGGATCGGTGGCCGGCCGCGGCAGCAGCGCGGTGAGCGCCCCGAGGAACGGGGCGACGGCCGGCTGCCCCGCCAGCGCCACGTCGTCGGAGGAGACGGCGACCGGCACCCCGGCCGATGCCAGCGCGCGGCGCAGCGGCCCCAGCGCGACCGCGGTGCGGACGACGACCGCCATCTGCGACCACGGGATGCCCTCGAGCAGGTGGGCGCGCCGCAGCCGGTCGGCGAGGTAGGCGGCCTCGATCGCGGCGGACCCGAAGACGTGCACCTCGGCCGACCCGGCATCGGCCGTCTCTCCCGCCGTCAGCCGGCGGTGTTCCCACGGGCCGGGCAGCCCGTCGGCCACCTGCCGCCCGATGCGGAGCAGCTCGGCACCCGACCGCCGGGACACCCCCAGCGAGACGCGGGCCGCCGGACGGCCGTCGGTGTGCCGGAAGCGGTCGGGGAACTCGGTGATGCCGCGCGGCTCGGCTCCGCGGAACGCGTAGATCGACTGGTCGGGGTCGCCGACGGCGACGACGTTGCCCCCGCGGCCGGCGAGCAGCGCCAGCAGCTCGACCTGGGCGGGGTCGGTGTCCTGGTACTCGTCCACGAACAGCCAGCGGGCGCGGTCGCGCTCCTGGCGGAGCAGGTCGGCGTCGCCGTCGAGCTCGGCGATGGCCTGCCGGACCAGCTCCGCCGGGTCGTAGCCGGACGCATCTCCCCCGCCGAGGGTGGAGAAGGCCGTCACCGCCTCGTACTGCTCCTGGAACGCCGCCGCGTGCACCCAGTGCTCGCGGCCGCTCTCCCGGCCCCACGCGGCCAGCTGCTCGGGGGCGACGCCGCGCTCGGTGGCCCGCAGCAGCAGCTCGCGCAGCTCGGTGCGGAAACCCGCGGTGCCCAGCGCCGGAGCCAGGTCCGCGGGCCAGCGGACCGCGCCCTCCTCCGCGACGTCCCCGCGCAGGAGTTCGGCGACGACGGCGTCCTGCTCGGCCGACGTGAGCAGCCGCGGCGGGGCCTCGCCGCGCAGCAGGGCAGCCCGGCGGAGGACGCCGTAGGCGTAGGAGTGCAGCGTGCGCGCCAGCGGCTCGCGGATCGTCTGCGCGACACGGGTGGTGATGCGGCTGCGAAGCTCCGCCGCGGCCTTGCGGCTGAAGGTCAGGACGAGGATCTGCTCCGGGTCCGCACCCGCCTCGATGCGGGTGGCGACCGCCTCCACGATCGTCGTGGTCTTGCCCGTGCCGGGGCCGGCGAGCACCAGCAGCGGCCCCGCCGGGTGGTCGACGACGGCCTGCTGCGTGGGATCCAGCCGCGGCGGCGCCGGTGCCGGCCGCTCACCCTGCACCAGCCGGTAGACCGGTGCTGCTCCCCCCTGCGCCACCTCTCGATGGAAGCACGCCCCACCGACAAGTCCGGGACGGCGCGGGACAGGACGAGCAGTACCTCAGATCAGCGCGAGGGCCGCCTCGACCTGACCGGCCTCGAGCATCAGGTCCGTCGCGGTCGTCAGCCAGCCGGCGACCTGCAGCAACGGCCACGCGTCCTCGTCGTCGAGGGACGCCGTCGCAGCGACCAGCCCGGCCTGCGCGACAGCACGGCACGCGATGTTGTTCATGAATGGTTGGTCGGCAATTGCACCGCCGAGCTATAGGCAATGGCCGGAAATGGTTCGTACGGGTCATCCGGACACGCGCCGGTCACGCGCCCGGTCAGCGCGTGAAACGGATCAGCCGGCCAGCCGCCAGGAGGCCTCGGTGATCCGGTCGGCGTCCGCGCGCTCCAGCGTGCCGACGTCGACCAGCCGGTCCAGCACGTGCCCCTGCCGGGCCTTCGCCAGCTCGGGGTGCACCAGCGGGTCGTAGGCGCTCGGTGCCTGGACAAGGCCGACGAGGACCGTCGCCTGCGCCCAGTCCAGCTCCGCCGGGGACAGCCCGAAGTACCCCTGCGCCGCGGCGTCGACGCCGTAGAAGCCGTGCCCGAAGTAGGCGGCGTCGAGGTACATCCGGAGGATCTCCTCGTTGCTCCAGGACCGGTCGATCTTCAGCGCCAGCACGACCGCCCGCGCCTTGGCCGGCGGATCGGTGGCGCCGTCCTCGTAGACCACCCGGGCCAGCTGCTGGTGCAGCGTGGACCCTCCCCGGTCCTTGCCGCTGACGAGGCCGAGCGGGGCCCGGAGCGCACCACGCCAGTCGATGCCGACGTGGTCGGCGAAGTGGCTGTCCTCGGTGGCCAGCAGGGCTGCGGCGATCCGCGGCGGGATCTCCTCGCCGAGCGGCGTCCCGGAGTACGCAGCCAGGCGCGCGTCGACCCGGTCGCGGGCGTCGGCCACGCCCGGGGTGGCGATCCACGCGGCGCCCAGCGCGAGGAGTGCGACCACCACCAGCGCGACCGCGGAACGGCGGGCACGCCGGAGCACGCGGAGGCGTCGGCTGGACGGGACGGTGCGCTGCTGCGTCAGGTTCGGCACCCCCTCATCCCATCCTCCGGGACCGCCCTCCCGCGTCGTCCCGGGAGACGATCTTGCTCGATCCGCCGTCATCCCTGGGGACGACGTCCGTGTCGCGGTCCGGCCAGCCGACGGCGGACAGGTCGACCCGGCCGTTGCGCGCCGGCACTCCCTCGGCGGCCAGCAGCTCCAGCTGCCGCGCGCGCACCGGCTCGGCTGCGGTGCCGTCGGCGCGCAGCACCCGGAACCAGGGCACCGCTCCCCCGCCGGAGCTCAGCGCCCGGGCGACCCGGCGCGGACCCACCCCGACCAGCCGGCCGATCGCGCCGTAGGTGCTGACCCGCCCCGGCGGGATCTGCTCCACGACGTCGAAGACGGCCTCGTCGACGTCCAGCGCGGGATCGGTCACGTGCCCATGGTGGACCGTGGGCTCAGTCCTCCTTGCGACCGAACCGGGCCAGGAGGCGGGTCTGCGGGCGAGCGGCCGCCGGCATGTCCAGCGGCGGGTCGAAGAACCCGGGGACGCCGTCGCGGGGCAGCTCCTCGGCGAGCACCAGCGCCGCGGTCACGAGGTCGCCGTCCAGCTCGGTGTCCTCACCGGTGGCCCGGGCGAGGTCCCAGGCGTGCACGGTCAGGTCGGCGGTCATCTCGAGGATGTACCGGGTGGCCGGAGTCGGTCCGCGCTGCAGGTGCACGGTGCGCGTCAGGGCGTCGTCCTCGGCGAAGGCCGCCAGGGAGCCGTCTGCGGCGGTCTCCCAGCCGGTGAACGGGTCGTCGCCGAGCAGGGCGCCCGTGTCGTCGGGGACGCGACCCTCGGTGTAGGGCTCACCGGCCAGCAGCGGCGGGGCCCACAGCTGCTCGCTGACCAGGTGCGCGACCAGGTCGGCGACCGTCCAGCCGGGGAGCGCCTCGTCCTCCCACTGGTCGGGGTCGACGGCGTCCACCCGGTCGGTGAACAGCGCCTGCGCGCGCTGGAAGAGTGCGAGCAGCTCGACGGGTGAGTACCGGTCCATGCCGCCAGTAGACATGTCCTCAGTGAACATGGCCGGAACTCGACGTGCCCGGTCGGCGCAGGCTGGGGCGGGAACGACGACGGCCCGGTTCCTCCTGGGGAGGAACCGGGCCGTCGCTGCGCCTCAGTAGGTCGGCAGCGTCTTGTCGATGCGCGTGGCCCAGGAGGTCACGCCGCCCTGGACGTGGACGGCGTCCTTGAAGCCGGCGCCCTTGATCGCGGCCAGCACCTCGGCCGAACGCACGCCGGTCTTGCAGTGCAGCACGATCGGCTTGTCCTGCGGCAGCTGCGACAGCGCGCGGCCCGACAGCAGCTCGTCCTTGGGGATCAGCGTCGCCCCGGGGATCGACACGATCTCGTACTCGTTGGGCTCCCGGACGTCGATCAGCTCGAAGTCCTTGCCGGCGTCCATCATGTCCTTGAGCTCGTCGACGGTGATCGTCGAGCCGGCCGCCGCCTCCTGCGCCTCGACCGAGACGACGCCGCAGAAGTTGTCGTAGTCGATGAGGCCGGTGATCGGCTCGCCCTCGGGGTCCTTGCGGACCTTGATCTCGCGGAAGGTCATCTCCAGGGCGTCGTAGACCATGAGCCGGCCCAGCAGCGTGTCGCCGATGCCCGTGATCAGCTTGACCGCCTCGGTGGCCTGGATGGCACCCACGGTGGCGCAGAGGACGCCGAGCACGCCACCCTCGGCGCAGCTGGGCACCATGCCGGGCGGCGGCGGGACCGGGTAGAGGTCGCGGTAGTTCGGGCCGTGGTCGTTCCAGAAGACCGACACCTGACCGTCGAACCGGTAGATCGAGCCCCACACGTAGGGCTTGTTCAGCAGCACGCAGGCGTCGTTGACCAGGTAGCGCGTGGCGAAGTTGTCCGTGCCGTCGACGATGAGGTCGTACTGGCTGAAGATCTCCATCACGTTCTCGTTGTCCAGCCGCGTCTCGTGCAGCCGGACGTCGATCAGCGGGTTGATCTCCTTGATGGAGTCCCGCGCGCTCTGGGCCTTGGACCGGCCGACGTCGGACTGCCCGTGGATGATCTGGCGCTGCAGGTTGGACTCGTCGACGGTGTCGAACTCGACGATGCCGAGGGTGCCCACACCGGCCGCGGCCAGGTACATGAGCACCGGCGAGCCGAGGCCACCGGCGCCCACGGCGAGCACCTTGGCGTTCTTCAGGCGCTTCTGCCCGTCCATGCCCACGTCGGGGATGATCAGGTGGCGGCTGTAGCGGCGGACCTCGTCGATGGACAGGTCGGCGGCGGGCTCCACCAGGGGTGGCAGGGACACGCGGGCTCCTCCGTGTGGCGGTTTCTCCGGCCGGGGCCGGCACATTCATCCGCACAACAGCGTGCCAGCCGCGTTCCTTCCCGCCCGACGCACCCGCCCCGCACCAGCGCTCGGCCGTGGGTCTCGGCTGGGGATCTCGGCTGGGGGTCTCGGCTAGGGGTAGGGCCAGGGGTTCTTGGCGCAGCCCTGCAGGCCGAGCGTCTGCTGCTGCATCACCGGCGCGAGCTGACCGGGCCCCGGACAGGGCTCGTGACCGTTGCCGAGCGCGTGGCCGACCTCGTGGTTGACCACGTAGTGCCGGTAGGTGGCGACGTCGCCCTGGTAGTCCGGGACGGCGGTGGCCCAGCGGGCGAGGTTGATGACGGCGCGCTCGCCGTAGCGGCAGGACGTGTAGCCGCCGGTGCCCACCCCCGGGCAGTAGATCTCCATGCTGCCCGGGCTCACCAGCGACACCCGGAACTCGTACTCACCGGCCGCGGCCTCGGCGGCACCCACCCGCTGGAAGGACATCTGCCCGCCGCTGCCCCAGGAGCGCGGGTCACCCAGCGTCCCCTCGACGGCCTCGGCGAACCCCGCGCCGTCGACGTCGATGCCGTCCTCGATCTCGACGACGAAGCGCCGCAGCGGTCCGGTGCCGTAGACCGTCGAGCTCCCGTCGACGACGGAGACGGTGCCGGCGCCCCGTTCCACGTAGGCCACGGTGTCCGCCGGTGCCGGCAGCTCGCTCGGCTCGGCGTCCCCCTGCGCGGGCGCGTCGGCCGGGCGGCCGTCGTCGGGCATCGGGAGGACCGTCGGCGCCGGCGCCGCGATCGGGCTGCTGGTGGTGCCGGCGGGCTCCGTGCCGGTCGGCCGGTCGACGGCGACGTCGACCAGAGCGGCGAGCGTGGCCAGGGTGAGGAGGGGGATGGCGTAGGCGCGCCAGCCGTACCGGCGCACGAAGCCGCGCACGGGACCGTCGGTCGGCGTCGGTCCGCGGCCCCTTCCGGGGTCCGGTGCGGCGACCAGCGGGCCTGGGCGGTTCCGGGACGACGGGCGGGCCGGACGACCTCCGAGGTCGGCCCGGCCGTCGGTGCGGCGTACCGGCACTCCCGAACCTCCCTGGCCTCCCGATCGACGATCCGGATCCAGGGTCTCACGCTGCGTGGCGTGTCGGCCGCAGCCGGAGACACCGGGCCTCGTCGACGCGTCGGGCCGCGCTCAGCCGCCGGGCAGCGCCTCGAGCATGCCCAGCACGGCGCGCGCGGTCGGCTCCGGCGCCTCGAGCATCGCCACGTGACCGACGTCCTCGAGCACCCGGAGTCGCGCATCGGGGATCGCCGCCGCCAGCTTGGGGGCCATCGCCGGATCGACCAGCCGGTCCCGGCCGCCCCAGACGACGAGCGTCGGCTGCTGCAGCGCCCCGGCCGTGCGCCAGGCGTTGGCCCGGCCCACGCGCAGGTAGGAGGTGATCAGCGCCCGCATGCTGCCGGCGAGCGCACGGTCGGCCCACGGCTGCTCGGCCCGGATGCGCATCTCCTCGACCGCCTGCTCCACCCGCTCGCGCGGCACCTGGTCGGGCCGGCCGAAGCACATCCGGATCATGGAGCGCACGTTCTGCTCGGGGGTGACCCCGGCGAGGCGGCGCTCGGCCAGCGTCAGGGCACCCGGCAGGAGCAGGAGCAGCAGCGCACGGCTGAAGGCAGGGGGCACCCGGTACACCGGCATGGCCGGGGAGATCAGCGTCAGGGACCCCACCAGATCGGGCCGGCGGGCCGCGACGAAGAGGCTGACCAGGCCACCGAGCGAGTTGCCCAGCAGGTGCACCGGCCGGCCCCCGGCCTCACCCGGCTGCCGGCGGATGTGCTCGAGGACGTCGACGACCGCCTGGACGTGACCGCGGATCGAGTACCGCGCCCGCGGCGGCGGCCGGGAGTGCCCGAACCCGGGGAGGTCGACGGCCCAGCCGTCGAGGCGGACGGCCAGCAGCCCCGCGAGGTCGGTCCAGTTCGTCGAGGCGCCACCCAGCCCGTGCACGTACAGCGCCCGCTCGCGGGGGGCGCCGGCCCGCTCGCCGTCGACCGGGCCGGTCCACGGCGTGCACCGGACGAAGACCTCGCCGCCGCCGACCGGGAGCTCCTGCCCCGGCCACGGCGGCCGGAGGTGCCCCACCTCCGGGAGGACGGTGGGCGAGTCGGGTGCGTGCACGACGGGCGGCGCCCCGCCGGCGTCTGACCTGGGCATGTCGGGCATCGCCTCGACGGTAATCCAGCGGGAGAGCGTGTGATGCGGGGCACGAACCCGCCGGTAGCATCCCCGTGCCATGCATCCGCCATCCTCCGCGCCCGCAGCGAACCGCCGTGCGTCCCGCCTGCCCCGGGGGGCCCGCCGGATCCAGCTGCTGCGGGCGGCCCAGGACGTGTTCGTCGCCCAGGGGTTCCACGCGGCCGCCATGGACGACATCGCCGACCGCGCCGGGGTGAGCAAGCCGGTGCTGTACCAGCACTTCCCCGGCAAGCGGGAGCTGTACCTGGCGTTGCTGGAGGAGCAGGTCTCCGAGCTCGCCGACCGGGTCGCCGAGGCCATGGCCGCCACCGACAACAACCGGTCGCGGGTGGATGCGGCGGTCGGCGCCTACTTCGACTTCATCGACGCCGACGGCGAGGCCTTCCGTCTGGTCTTCGAGTCCGACCTGCGCAACGACGTCGACGTCCGGGCCATCGTCGACCGCGGCACCGGCGCCTGCGTCGAGGCGATCGCGGAGGTGATCGGTGCCGACACCGGCGCCGATGCCGAGCGGGCGCTGCTCCTGGCCGCCGGCCTCACCGGTCTGGCCGAGGCCAGCGCCCGCTGGTGGCTGCCGCGGAAGGGAACCGTGTCGCGCGACGAGGCGGTGTCCCTCATGTCGGCCCTGGCGTGGCGGGGCATCTCCGGATTCCCGCGGATCGACGGCGTCCTCCCCCTGGACTGACGACGTTCGCTGTCGGCGCACCTGCTCCGGCGGCCCCCCGTCGCGCGGCTGGACTAGCGTTGGGGTCAGTCGCGCGAACCGAGGAGGCATCGCCCACGTGGAAGTAAAGATCGGCGTCCAGCACTCCCCCCGGGAGCTGGTCATCGACAGCCCCAAGACCCCTGACGAGATCGCTGCGGATGTGTCGGCAGCGATGTCCGGCACCACCAAGGACGGCCTGCTGACCCTGGTCGACGACCGGGGCCGGCGCATCGTCGTCCCCATCGACCGCATCGCCTACGTCGAGATCGCGCAGGCCGACCAGCGCCGGGTCGGCTTCATCGCCGGCGGCACTGCCTAGCGGCAACACTGTCGGCCTCCGGCCGACACGGCCACCAGAACGGGGTGGCTCCGCCGCGGCGGAGCCGCCCCTTTCTGCATGGTCGTGCCGAGTGGGGCCCGGAGGGTTCCCGCAGGTGCGATGGGACGCGCTCCACCGAGCGTGAGGTCTCGCTGGTCGCGGTGCGATCCGGAGGATCGCGGTGGCACGGCTCCTGACCGCGGTGTCTGCGTGGTCGTGCCGAGTGGGGCCCGGAGGGACGCTCCTATGGATGTCAAGCCATGGCGAGGCCTG
>JBELIQ010000040.1:0-29114 GCA_042090795.1 Blastococcus sp.
CTCGGCCAGGGCGCGCGCCGCGCGGGCCAGCCCGCCGTCCTCGGCCTGGACCGGGACGGGCGCGACCGGACGCGGTGGCGGGACGTCGCGCGGCGCGGTGGTCCGCGCCGTGTGCTCACTCACCGCATCCCCTCCCATCGTGGG
This sequence comes from Blastococcus sp., assembly GCA_042090795.1. GTDB lineage: Bacteria > Actinomycetota > Actinomycetes > Mycobacteriales > Geodermatophilaceae > Blastococcus. Next base: position 145 of record JBELIQ010000040.1, read on the forward strand.
TGACCGAGGCGGCCCCTCTGCAGCGTCCCGCCGCGAGCCTGCGAGTGGCGGCGGGCAGAGGGGTCCTTCTTCAGGCGCAGTCGCGGCAGTACAGCGCGTCGCCCTTGGTGGCGGCCAGCCGGCTGCGGTGCTGCACGAGGAAGCAGCGGGAACAGGTGAACTCGTCCTCCTGCTTGGGCAGCACGCGGACGGTCAGCTCCTCGTTCGAGAGGTCGGCGCCGGGCAGCTCGAGGTTCTCGTTGAAGTCGGTCTCGTCGACGTCGACCGACGAGGACTGGGCCTCGGCACGGCGTGCCTTGAGCTCCTCGAGCGAGTCCTCGCCGAGCTCGTCGGCCTCGTTGCGGCGCGGGGCGTCGTAGTCGGTGGCCATGGGGTGCCCTTCCTCCGGGTTCTCGCGGGCGTCGGGCCCGCTCTGCTGACGCGGCGCCGGGTGGGCTCCGTCGTCTCGGCCGATCGCCGGTGGGCGATCGGTGTGCCTGGTGCCGGGAGCCCGCTTGCGGGGCGCCCGGTCCGCACCGGTCGCTCGCTGCCGTCCGGATGGACGGCGGACGGGACCGGCAGCCGCCCAACGCCCTACGGGCCCGGTTTGTGCCCGCGGGATCACGGGCGACACCTCGGGCGCACGGACGGGCGTCCGGGCAGTGGAGCGGCAGAGGCTACCCTGCCGCCGTGGCGACTCCCGTGGGTGCTGATCCGACCGTCGTGGGCCCCTACCTGGCGCGTGCGCTGGGCGACCAGCGGTGGTCGGAGGTGACTGTCGAACTCATCGCGGCCGGTATGTCCAACCTCACCTACGTGGTGACCCCGCAGGGCGGCTCCGCCGACGACGCGGTGATCCTCCGCCGGCCGCCCACGGGCGCCGTGCTGGCCACCGCCCACGACATGGCCCGGGAGCACCGGGTGATCACCGCGCTGGAGGGCACCCCCGTGCCCGTGCCGCGCACGCTGCACATGTGCACCGACGAGTCGGTGCTGGGTGCGCCGTTCTACGTGATGGAGCGCGTCGTCGGGATCCACGCCGTCAACGCCTTCCCGCCCGGGTACGCCGACGAGCCCGCGCAGCGCCGCGCCGTCGGTGAGGGGCTCATCGACGTCCTGGCCGACCTGCACTCGGTCGACCACGAGGCCGTGGGACTGACCGACTTCGGCCGCCCCGAGGGGTTCGCCGCACGCCAGGTGCGCCGCTGGACCAAGCAGTGGGACGCCACCCGCGACCGCGACCGGCCCGACCTCGACGCCCTCGCGGCCCGGCTCGCCGAGACGGTGCCGACCACGCAGCGCTCGGGCATCGTCCACGGCGACTACCGGCTGGACAACTGCCTGCTCGATCCGGAGGAGCCGGGCCGCATCAAGGCGGTCCTCGACTGGGAGATGTCGACGCTCGGCGACCCGCTGACCGACATCGGCATGATGTTCGTCTACTGGCCGCAGGCCGGTGAGGACCGCGCCTCGACCCAGAGCGCGCTGACCACGCTGCCCGGTTTCCCGACCCGCCTCGAGGCGGCGCAGCGGTACGCCGAGCGCACCGGGGTGGACCTGGCCGACCTCAACTGGTACGTCGGTTTCGCCTTCTTCAAGTTCGCCGCGATCATCGCCGGCATCGTGGCCCGCTCGGCGGCCGGCGCCATGGCCGGCAAGAACACCAGCGGGTACGCCGAGCGCATCGATCCCGTGGTGGAGCTGGGACGCGCCGCGCTCGAGGACGGTGCGATCTAGCCGACCGGTCCGCCTCTAGGCTCGGACCCGACCGACCCACCGTCGCGCTCGCCGCCGGGCTCCCCCGGCCGATGCGGGCGCGCGGGTCCTCGCGAGGAGAGTGACAGTGACGCTGGGCACCGAACGCCCCCCGGTGCGTGCCCGCAGCGGGCGGCGGCCACTGCCGCCGCTGATCTTCCTGCTGGTGCTTGCCCTGGTCGCGTTCGGCGTCTGGTGGAACGTCTTCCGGCAGGACGCCGAACGGCAGGCCCAGCAGGACGCCGCCTGCGAGACCGCCGAGTCCGCCCCGGCCGCGCTGGACCCCGCCACCGTGTCGGTGCGGGTCTTCAACGCCTCCGACCAGGCGGGGATCGCCCAGGCCGTCGCGGACGACCTGGGTGCCCGCGGGTTCACCATCGCCGAGGTGGCCAACGACAACACCAGCCGCGAGGTCACCGGGGTGGGCGAGGTGCGCCACGGCGTCGGCGGCAAGTCCACCGCCGCCTTCCTGGCGCTCTACCTCCCCGGCGCAGACCTCTACCAGGACGTCCGTGCCACCCAGCAGGTCGACCTCGTCCTGGGGCCGGACTTCGTGATCGGCGAGAGCCTGGCCACGAACGACGCCGTCAACGCCGCCCTGGCCGAGGCCGACGAGGCCGCGGCCGACTGCTGAGCGGCCACCGCTAGGCGGGGTGCAACTCGGCCAGCAGGTCCAGGAGTTCCCCGGCGATGCCCGGGGCCGCGGCCACGACCATCGGCTCGCCGACGGGCCGGCCCGGCAGCCCCGCGACGACCAGCCCGGCCTCGGCGGCGACGAGCGCGCCGGCGGCGTGGTCCCACGGCTGCAGATCGACCTCGTAGTAGGCGTCCACCTGTCCAGCCGCCGCGGCGCACAGCTCCAGCGCGGCGCTGCCGTGCCGGCGGATGTCGCGCACCTGCGGCAGCAGCGCGGCGACGACCGCCCCCTGCGCCCGCCGCTGCTCGACCCGGTACCCGAAGCCGGTGGCGACGAGGCTCTGCCCGAGCGAGGTGGCCAGGCCGCCGGTCAGCCGCACCGGCTCCGGCGCCGCGGGGGTCGAGCGGAACGCCCCGCCGCCCGCCACGGCCGTGAACAGCTCACCGGTGGCGGCGTTGAGGACCACGCCCGCCACGACGGCACCGTCGACCTCGGCGGCGATGGAGACGGCGTAGGCCGGTAGGTCGTAGAGGAAGTTCACCGTGCCGTCGATGGGGTCGACGACCCAGCAGACGCCGCTGGTGCCGGCCCGCTCGGCGCCCTCCTCCCCCAGCACGCCGTCGTCGGGCCGGGCACCGAGCAGCCGGCCGACGATCAGGTGCTCGGCGGCGGTGTCCACGGCGGTCACGACGTCCACGGGGCTGGACTTGGTGGTGACGTCGTCGCGGGCCGTGGCACGGCCGTGGCCGATCAGCTCGGCGGCCTCCCGGGCGGTGGCCACCGCCAGCGCCAGCAGGGATCGGGTGTCGGGCAGCACGGTCATGCAGCGATCCTCCTCCGGCCGGTACACCCCGGCCCCGTCGCAGGGACCCGGCGCGTGCGGAGCGCGTGTCGGGGGCGACGGGGCCCTCTTACTAGCCTGAGCGGATGCAGGGCTTCGGTGTGGACATCGGCGGCAGCGGCATCAAGGGATGCCTGGTGGACCTCGAGAAGGGTCAGCTCCTCGGCGAGCGGCTGCGGATGGAGACGCCGCAGCCGGCCCTCCCCGACCCCGTGTACGACGCCGTGGGGCAGATCGTGGCGCACTTCGGCTGGACCGAGCGGCTCGGTGTCACGTTCCCCGGCGTCATGAAGCACGGCGTGGCGCACACCGCGGCCAACGTCGACCAGAGCTGGATCGGCACCGACGTCGACGCGGCCCTGGAGGCCCGGATCCCCGGCACGGTGGAGACCCTCAACGACGCCGATGCCGCCGGCATCGCCGAGATGCGCTACGGCGCCGGCAGGGACCGGGACGGCGTCGTGCTGATGCTCACCTTCGGCACCGGCATCGGCAGCGCCCTGTTCGTCGACGGCCGCCTGGTGCCGAACACCGAGTTCGGCCACATCCAGGTCGACGGTGAGGACGGCGAGCGCCGCGCCGCCGCGTCGGCCCGCGAGCGCGAGGAGCTGAGCTACCCCCAGTGGGCCGCGCGGGTCGACCGGTACCTCGACGTGCTCGAGGCCGGGCTCTGGCCCGACCTGATCATCGTCGGCGGGGGCGTGAGCAAGAAGGCGGCCAAGTGGGTGCCGCTGCTCAGCACGCGGACGCCCGTCGTCCCCGCCGAGCTGCAGAACGACGCCGGCATCGTCGGAGCGGCCCTGGCGGCGCACGAACGCCCGGAGGGGTGAACCCGGGGGCCGGGCGGTCACCCACCCGGCGTCACCGGCACAGCGGGCACGAAAGGGCAGTGGAATAGCGGAGGCCCGTCGTTACAATGGCGATGCCCCAGCCCGCCGCCCTCCAGCCGTGAGGGATCCCCCACCCCGCCGCGGTCGAAACACCGCACCGGTCTGCCGGGACTCCCCCGCCGTCGGGGGCGAGAGCCCGAGCCGCTACCCGAGGATCAGACGGTCCCTGGCGTACGTCCCCAGCACGGGAAGGAACCTGAGTGCCCGCCGACCAGCCAGCACCGGAAGCAGCCGACGCGAGCGCACCCACGCGCGCCAGGACGGTCGCCGCCGGTACCCGCGCCCCGAGGGCCACCGCCGCGGTCCCGGAGAGCACCGGTACGGCGGCCCCGACGAGGAAGGCCGCGGCGAAGAAGACCGCGAAGGCACCCGCCAAGGGGAAGACGAAGCCGGCGATCACGCCCTCCACCCCGGCCGGCGAGGGCGCCGTCCTGACCGCCGTGGCCGGCGACGGCACCACCGTCGCCGTGGTCGACGGCGGCTCGGAGGGCCTCAAGCTCGACGAGACGGTCGTGACCGGCAAGGACGGCGTCGAGGTCGCGCCCGCCGAGGACGAGACCGCCGAGGCGAGCACGGACTTCGAGTGGGACGAGGAGGAGGAGTCCGAGGCGCTGCGGCAGGCCCGCAAGGACGCCGAGCTCACCGCCTCGGCCGACTCGGTCCGCGCCTACCTCAAGCAGATCGGCAAGGTCGCGCTGCTCAACGCCGAGGAGGAGGTCGACCTCGCCAAGCGGATCGAGGCCGGCCTCTACGGCTCCGAGCGGCTGCGCCAGGTCGAGGAGGAGGGCATCAAGCTCTCCCCGCAGATGCGCCGCGACCTCAACTGGATCGTCCGCGACGGCGAGCGCGCCAAGAACCACCTGCTCGAGGCGAACCTGCGTCTCGTCGTGTCGCTGGCCAAGCGCTACACCGGCCGCGGCATGGCCTTCCTGGACCTGATCCAGGAAGGGAACATGGGCCTGATCCGGGCGGTCGAGAAGTTCGACTACACCAAGGGCTTCAAGTTCTCGACCTACGCGACGTGGTGGATCCGCCAGGCGATCACCCGCGCGATGGCCGACCAGGCCCGCACCATCCGCATCCCGGTGCACATGGTCGAGGTCATCAACAAGCTCGGCCGCATCCAGCGCGAGCTGCTCCAGGACCTGGGCCGCGAGCCCACGCCGGAGGAGCTGGCCAAGGAGATGGACATCACCCCGGAGAAGGTGCTGGAGATCCAGCAGTACGCCCGGGAGCCGATCAGCCTCGACCAGACCATCGGCGACGAGGGCGACAGCCAGCTCGGTGACTTCATCGAGGACTCCGAGGCCGTCGTCGCGGTCGACGCCGTCAGCTTCGGGCTCATGCAGGACCAGTTGCTGAGCGTGCTGCAGACCCTGTCGGAGCGGGAGGCCGGCGTCGTCCGCCTGCGCTTCGGCCTCACCGACGGCCAGCCGCGCACGCTGGACGAGATCGGGCAGGTCTACGGGGTCACCCGCGAGCGGATCCGGCAGATCGAGTCCAAGACCATGAGCAAGCTCCGCCACCCCAGCCGCTCCCAGGTGCTGCGCGACTACCTCGACTGATCCACCCCGTATGGGGCGGGTGGGACGGCCGCACGGGTTGGCGCCGACATCTGTCGGGTAGACCGCGTAGCGTGGGGGACGTCAGAACAGCAGCGGACCCACCGTCGTACCGGTCACCCGGTCGGTACGGCACGCGAGACCAGCACGAGCAGTACCGGTACCACCCCAGTGACGTCCCCTGCTGAACCCGCTCGACTGCCGGCACATCACGGACTCATCTCGATCGGCGAGTCCGTGTTCGCCAGCAGCGGAGCGGGAACACGAGGGGCCATCCTGGCGCTGTGCAGGAGGCCGATCCGCATCCGCGGATCCGTGCGGTAGAGAGCGAGTGATGAGCCAGATGACCCAGACGCTGACGACGACCCCGCCCACCGATGACCTCGTCGTTCCCTTCCACTGCGATCGCTGTGGTGCTCTGGCCAAGGTGCGGGTCGTGCTCGCCAGTGGCAGCGACCTCGTCTTCTGCGGGCACCACGCACGGGAGTACGAAGACAAGCTCCGCGACATCGCCGTCGACATCATCGACACCGAGGGCGAGCAGCACGTAACTGCGTGAGAGAACCGCTATCGTCGCGCCCGCGATGACAGCCTCACCCGACGACGCCGCCGGCTCCCCCGTCCCGCCTCGTGCGGACGGGGGGCCGGCGGCTCCGTCGTTCCCGGGCACTCCCGGTCGACGGCGACCGGAGGATCCCCCCATGTCCCAGCAGCCCCCCGCGCACGACGAGACGGTGCGCCTGCGCAGCGACAGGCCCGACAGCCGGCCCCCGGTGGAGCCGTCGCGGCCCGCTGCGCAGGACGCCGACACGCCCGGGGTCCAGGATTCTCCGACGGCGCCCGGTGCGGTCGACGACACCCGGCCGGTCCCGCGCGACTGGCTCAGCGGTGCGCCCGAGGACGACACCTCGACCACCGCGGAGCAGGACCCCGCCGTCGCGCCCGCCGACCCCCATGGCCACGTCCCGTCGGCGGACCGCACCGACGACGCCACGGGGTGGCTGACGGCGCCGGCCCTGCACGACGCCGGGGACGGTGGCGACGGGCCACCTCCTCCCGCCGCTGACGGGGCCGCCGGCTCGCCCTGGTGGCGACGCCGGGCGGTGCTCGTCCCGGCGGGCGCGCTCGCCGTGCTGGCCGCCGTCTACGGCGCGGACCTCGTCGTCTCCTCCGGCGACGTGCCGCGTTCCACCGTGGTCGCCGGCGTCGACATCGGCGGGCTGGCACCCGCCGCCGCCGCGGACCGGCTCGACGAACAACTCGGTGACCGGGTGGCCGCCGACCGGCGCATCGTCGCCGACGACGTGGAGGGGGTCTTCTCCCCCACCCGGGCCGGCATCCGGCTGGACGCCGCGGAGACCGTCGACGCCGCGGACGACCAGCCGCTCAACCCCTGGACCCGTCTCACCACGCTGTTCTCCGACCGCGAGGTCGAGCCCGTCATCGAGGTCGACGAGGCGGCGGTCGCCGACGAGCTCGGCTCCGTCGGCGCACAGCTGGAGACCTTCGCCGAGCAGGTCGACCGCGCACCGTCCGACGCCACCATCGCGATCGAGGGCACCACGCCCCGCGTGGTCGAGCCGGCCGACGGGCGGACGCTGGACCGCGAGGGCGCCGAGGAGACGATCACGGCGGCCCTGACCCGCGAGGTGGATCCGGCCGCCCCGCTCGAACTGCCCGTGGACGTGGATCCGGTCGACGTCGACACGCCGGAGGCCGAGCGCGTGCTCGCCGAGACGGTCGAGCCGGCTCTCGCCGCTCCGGTCGCGGTGACCGGTGGCGCCGACGGCCCGACCGCCGAGGTGCCGGTCAGCGCGCTCGCCGCGTCGCTGACCTTCACCCCGACCGAGGACGGCGTGCTGGAGGTCGGCCTCGACCCGGCCGCGCTGCAGGCGGCCCTCGGCGACGAGCTGGCGGTCTTCGGCACCCCCGCCCGGGACGCCGGCTTCCAGGTCGCCGACGGTTCGGTGCAGGTGGTGCCCTCGGTCGACGGGACCGGCATCGACCCCGCGCACCTGGTCGAGCAGCTCCTGCCCGTGCTGGACGACCCGGCACCGCGGTCGGTGACCGCCGAACCCGGCCCCGTGCCGGCCGAGTTCACCACCCAGGAGGCCGAGGCGCTGGGCATCCGCGAGGAGATCAGCAGCTTCACGACGAACATCAGCAACCCCGCAAGCGGCGAGAACATCCGCGTGGTGGCCGCCGAGGTCGACGGCGCGCTCGTCCTCCCGGGCGAGACGTTCAGCCTCAACACGTTCACCGGCCCGCGCGGGACGGCCCAGGGATACGTGCCGGCCACCGTGATCAGCGGCGGCGAGCTGTCCACGGCGGTCGGCGGTGGCATCAGCCAGTTCGCCACCACGATGTTCAACGCCGTGTTCTTCGCCGGGCTCGAGGACGTCTACCACAAGCCGCACAGCTTCTACATCAGCCGCTACCCGGCCGGCCGGGAGGCGACGGTCTACGAGGGGGCGATCGACCTCCAGTGGCGCAACGACAGCGACACCGGGGTCTTCGTCGACACGCAGTGGACGCCCCGCTCCCTCACCGTCACCTTCTACGGCACCAAGCGGTACGACATCGAGTCGGTCAGCAGCGAGCGCCGCAACCCGCGGAAGCCGGCGGTGATCGAGAAGGTCGACGACGGCGACTGCATCCCCCAGTCCGGCGTGCCCGGCTTCGACATCACGGTGACCCGTATCTTCAAGGAACTGGGCAGCGGGGCGGAGATCGAGCGGGAGGACTTCCGCACCCGGTACAACGCCGAAGCGGTCATCACCTGCGTGCCTCCGGCCGATCCGGCGGAGGAGCCGCCCGCCCCGCCGGCCGGCGAGGAAGGCACGGCCCCGGCCGCCCCCCGGACGCCGAGCGGGCGCCGCCCGGCCGGTCGGCGCCACGGGAAGGGTCGCGCCGGCGGCCGGCGGGTGCGCTGACCGTCTCCCCCGGCGGAGCTCACCCGGACGAACGGGTGCCACCCTCCGGCGTGCGGCACGACGTGCAGACTGACCGGATGAGCGCTGTGCTGCCCGGCGATCCGCCGGCGCAGATCGACGCCCCTGCACCCGGCGATCCGCCGGCGCAGACCGACGCCCCGGCACGCGTCGGTGACCCACCGGACGAGCGTCCGGGCCGGCAGCTATCCGAGCCTGCTGCGCCCCCGGTCGAGGACCGGACCCCCGGCCGGCTGGACTCGTGGCCGGCGTTCCTCCGCGTGCCCCTGCAGGTCCTGGGCCGCACGCTGGCCAAGGCGTGGCAGGACCGCATCCTCGGACTGTCCGCCGAAGCGGCCTTCTGGCAGATCCTCTCCGTCCCGCCGCTGCTCATCGGGCTGCTGGGCTCCCTGGGCTACCTGAGCAACCTCATCGGCGCCGAGCCGGTCCGGCAGATCGAGGAGTACCTGCTCACCTCGTCGGCGGAGGTGCTCACCCCCGACGTCGTCGACTCCCTCGTCGCCCCGACGCTGGACGACATCCTCGGCTCCGGACGGCTCGACGTCGTCAGCCTGGGTTTCCTGATCTCCCTGTGGGCCGGCTCCTCGGCGACGGCAACGTTCATGAACACCGTCGTCATCGCCTACGACCAGCGGGACGTCCGCGGCCCGATCCGCACCCGGCTCAAGGCGCTGTGGCTGTTCGTCGTCGGCATGGTCATCGCCGTCCTCACCCTGCCCCTGCTGGTGCTCGGCCGGGGCGTGCTGGTGGAGCTGCTGCCCTCGGGGTGGCAACCGGTCGCGGCCGTGCTGATCAACGGCATCTACTGGCCGGTGGTCATCATCGGGCTGCTGCTGGCCCTCACCAGCTTCTACAACGTGGTACTGCCCAACCGGTTGCCGTGGAGCCGGCACCTGCCCGGCGCGGTGCTGGCACTGGCCTTCTTCATGGTGGCCGCCCTGCTGCTCCGGACCTACGTCGCCGACGTCCTCACCGCGGCCCTGCCCTACGGCGCGCTGGCCGCCCCCATCGGCATCCTGCTGTTCTGCTTCTTCTTCGGCATGGCGGTCCTGCTGGGCGCCGAGCTCAACGCGACCCTCCAGGCCCGCTGGCCGGCGCCGCTGCGCCGCCACGAACGCCGTCGCCGGGCCCGCCGCGAGGCCAAGCTGGCCGCCGAGGCCAGGCGGCTCCGGGGGGACTAGGCGCGAAGCGCCTCCGCGTCACCGGCCCGGGCCCGGGGGTCCCGCCGGGGAGGCGGGACGGGGCTCCCCGCAGCGCGGAACGGCTGCCGGCCGGCGGTGCCGTCCGGAGGACGACGGTGTCCTAGTCCTTCTTGAGCTCGTTGTAGACCTCCTTGCAGGCGGGGCACACCGGGCTGCCCGGCTTGGGGGTCTTGGTCACCGGGAACACCTCCCCGCACAGCGCCTCGACCATGGTGCCCATGACGGCGCTCTCAGCGATCTTGTTCTTGCGGACGTAGTGGAAGACCTCGTTGGCGTTGCCGGTGTCGGCGTCGCGGACGTCCGGCCGCTCGAGGATGTCGCTGCTGCTCACGGGGTCTCCTTCGTGGTCTGCGTCCGGGGGCTCGCTCCGGGAGCCAGGCGCTGCCGGGCCACGTCCATGATGACAGGCGACGAACGTGACCTTTCCGTGATGGACAGTCCTGCAGGCAGCGCTTAGGTTAGGCCAGCCTCACCTCATCACGACGCCACTGGCTCTGTCGGCAACTACACCGGCGGCCCTCCAGCGTGCCGCCCGGTCCACATCCGCGCGCCGCCGGCCGGGTCGCCCACCGACGGCCGGACGCCCCGCGCTGCGCCGCAGCGCGGCACGACGCTGGAAGGACACCATGCACCGCGCACCACGACTGGTCGCACTCGCCGCCGTCACTCTCCTGACCGGCGGGCTCGCCGCCTGCGGCGACTCCTCCACCGACACCGAGGAGGCCAGTTCGAGCGACTTCTCCCCGGTCACCATCGAGCACGCCCTCGGCACCACCACCATCGAGTCCGAGCCCGAGCGCGTGGCCACGGTGGCCTGGGCCAACCACGAGGTGCCGCTGGCCCTCGGGGTCGTGCCGGTCGGCATGGCGGCCGCCAACTTCGGTGACGACGACGGCGACGGACTGCTCCCCTGGGTGTCCGAGCGCCTCGAGGAGCTCGACGCCGAGGTGCCCGTGCTGTTCGACGAGACCGACGGCATCGACTTCGAGGCGGTCGCCGACACCGAGCCCGACGTCATCCTCGCCGGCTACTCCGGACTGACCCAGGAGGACTACGACACCCTGAGCGAGATCGCGCCGGTCGTGGCCTACCCCGAGGGCCCGTGGGCGACCTCGTGGCGGGACATGATCGAGATCAACTCGACCGGCATGGGCATGGCCGCCGAGGGCGAGGAGCTCGTCGCCGACCTCGAGCAGGAGATCGCGGACACCGTCGGCGAGCACCCGCAGCTGGCCGGCAAGAACGCGATGTTCCTGACCCACGTCGACACCACCGACCTCAGCGAGGTCAGCTACTACACGCCGTTCGACACCCGCAGCGCCTTCTTCGAGGACCTCGGCCTGGCCACCCCGGAGAGCGTCGAGGCGGCGTCGACGGACTCCGACCAGTTCTCGGGCACGATCAGCGCCGAGCAGATCGACACGCTGGACGACGTCGAGATCATCGTGACCTACGGCGACCAGGAGCTGGTCGACGCCCTGGAGGGCGACCCGCTGCTGTCGCAGATGCCCGCGGTGGCGAACGACGCCATCGTGCTGCTGCCGGACACCCCGCTCGGCACGGCCGCGAACCCCACACCGCTGGCGATCTCCTGGGTGCTGGAGGACTACGTGTCCATGCTCGCCGAGGCCGCCGACAAGGCCCCGTGACCCACCTGCCCGGAAGCCCCTTCACGTGACCTCGGTACTCCCCGTCCCGACCCCGGACGCCGCCACCCGGCGGCGCCCGGGGTCGGTCCGGTTCCTCTGGCTGCTCGTGGTCGTGGCGGTCCTCGCCCTGCTCATGGCCGCCTCGGTGGCGGTCGGCTCGCGCGGTGTCGGCTGGTCCGACATCTGGGCGGCCCTCGGCGGATCCTCGGAGACCATCGAGGAGGCGGCGGTCACCAAGCGGATCCCCCGCACGGTCCTCGCCGTCCTGATCGGTGCGGCGCTGGGGCTCGCCGGCGCGGTCATGCAGGGCGTGACCCGGAACCCGCTGGCCGACCCCGGGGTGCTCGGCATCAACATGGGTGCCTCGCTCGCCGTGGTGGCCGGCCTGGCCTGGTTCGGGCTGTTCACCGCGACCAGCCGGATCCTCGTGGCGATCGCCGGCGCCGCCCTGGCCGCCGTGTTCGTGTACGCCGTCGGCGCGCTGGGCCGCGGCGGCCCGACGCCGCTGAAGCTCGCCCTGGCCGGCGCCGCGACGTCCGCGGCGCTGACCTCGTTCATCACCGCCATCGCACTGCCGCGCGGCGACATCGCGGCGAACGTGCAGTCCTTCCAGGTCGGCGGCGTGGGCGGGGCCACCTTCTCCACGATCACCCCCGTGCTGCCCTTCCTGGCCGTGGGGTTCGTCGTCAGCCTGCTCTCCGCCCGTGGCCTGAACTCCCTGGCCCTGGGCGACGAGCTGGCGGCCGGGCTGGGCGAGCGGGTGGCCATCGCCCGCGGCGTGGCCGCCCTCGGGTCGGTGCTGCTGTGCGGCGCCGCGACCGCGGTGGCCGGCCCCATCTGGTTCGTCGGCCTCGTCGTCCCCCACCTGTGCCGGCTGCTGGTCGGGGTCGACCACCGCTGGCTGCTGCCCTTCTCGGCGCTCGCCGGAGCCTCCCTGCTGGTGGCGTCCGACGTCCTCGGCCGCATCGTCGCCCGCCCGTCGGAGCTCGACGTCGGCATCATCACCGCCCTGGTGGGCGCTCCCTTCTTCATCGCAGTGGTCCGCCGGCAGAGGATCCGCGAGCTGTGACCGCCCTCCTCACCGCGCCGACCGCCGACGTCGATGCCGTCATCCGCAACCGGGTCCGCCGGGCGTCGCGGCGTCGCCTGGTGATCACCGTGCTGGCGGTGCTGGTCGTCGCCGTCTTCGTCACCACGCTGATGGTGGGGCGGACGTTCTACCCGCTGGGCGAGGTCGTCCGCGTGGCCCTGGGCGAGCGCGTCACGGGGGCCTCGTTCACCGTCGGTCGGCTGCGGCTGCCCCGCGGGGTGCTGGCCGTCGTCGCGGGGCTGAGCTTCGGCCTGGCCGGCGTCACCTTCCAGACGATGCTGCGCAACCCGCTCGCCAGTCCCGACGTGATCGGCATCAGCTCCGGCGCCAGCGCGGCGGCCGTCATCGGCATCGTCTTCCTGTCGCTGGACGGCACGGAGGTCTCGACGCTCGCCGTCGTCGCCGCCCTCGGCGTCGCGCTGCTGATCTACGGCCTGGCGTTCAAGGGCGGGGTCGCCGGCACCCGGCTCATCCTCATCGGCATCGGCATCGGCGCGATGCTCACCAGCGTCATCAACTACGTCCTCACCAAGGCCGGCCAGTGGGACTACCAGGAAGCGCTGCGCTGGCTGACCGGCAGCCTGAACGGCACCACGTGGACGGCGGTGCTGCCCGCGCTGGTCGCCCTGCTGGTGCTCGCCCCGGTGCTGCTGGGCCAGACGAGGAACCTGTCGGCGCTGCAGCTCGGCGACGACACCGCCGCCGCGCTGGGTGTCCGGGTGGAGCGCACCCGCCTGGTCGCGATCATCGCCGCCGTGGGCCTGGTTGCCTTCGCCACGGCCGCGTGCGGGCCGATCGCGTTCGTGTCCTTCCTCGCCGGTCCCATCGCGGCTCGGCTCGTGGGGGCCAACGGCTCGCTGCTCGTCCCGGCCGCGCTGGTCGGGGCGCTGCTCGTCCTGGTGGCCGACCTCGTCGGCCAGTTCGCGTTCGACACCCGCTTCCCGGTCGGCGTCGTCACCGGGGTGCTCGGTGCGCCCTACCTGATCTACCTGATCATCCGCACCAACCGGGTCGGAGGCTCGCTGTGAGGGAGTGGCTCCGCTGTCCTGGCGGCTCCGCCGCACACGAGCGATCGGAGAGCACGATGACCGCCACCCACTCGCTCGCGGCCGAGGGGCTGACGCTCGCCTACGGCGAGCGCACCGTCATCGAGGAGCTCGACCTCGCCGTCCCGGCGGGTCGCATCACCGCGATCGTGGGCGCCAACGCCTCGGGCAAGTCGACCCTGCTGCGCTCCATGTCCCGGCTGCTCGCCCCGCGGGCCGGGCGGGTGCTGCTGGACGGCAAGGAGGTGCACCGGATGCCGGCCAAGGAGCTGGCACGCACGCTCGGCCTGCTGCCCCAGTCCCCCATCGCGCCCGAGGGGATCACGGTGGCCGATCTGGTCGGGCGCGGCCGCCACCCTCACCAGGGCGTCTTCTCCCGCTGGAACAGGGAGGACGACGCCGCGGTCGCCGCGGCGCTGGAGGCCACGCAGACGACGGCGCTGGCCGAACGCGCCGTGGACGAGCTGTCCGGCGGGCAGCGCCAGCGGGTCTGGATCGCGATGGCGCTGGCACAGCAGACCGATCTGCTGCTGCTGGACGAGCCGACGACGTTCCTGGACGTGAGCCACCAGATCGAGGTGCTCGACCTGCTCACCGACCTCAACCGGCTGCGGGGCACGACGATCGTGATGGTCCTGCACGACCTCAACCTCGCCGCCCGCTACGCCGACCACCTGGTGGCGCTGGAGGCCGGCCGGATCCACGCGGCCGGGGACCCCACCGACGTGCTGACCGAGGACTGCGTGCAGGCGGTGTTCGGCCTCGAGAGCCGGGTCGTGAGCGACCCCGTCTCGGGCAAGCCGCTCATGCTGCCGATCGGCCGGCACCACGCCGGGACGCCGGTGCCGGCCCAGGGCTGACCGGGCGGGTCAGCCCTCGATGACCCGGTGCGGTCGGCTCTCCAGCTGCCGGTCCGGCCGCGCCTGGTAGCGGTTGACCTCCTGGCGCTTCTTGGGAGGCCGGTCGTTGGCCATGATCACGGCGATCCAGGGCAGGATCGTGCCCAGGACGGCGAGGATGATCATCAACCAGACGGTCTGGTAGAAGACCGCGGCGAAGATCAGGCAGATCGTGCGCACCAGCATCGTGATGGCGTAGCGCTTCTTGCGAGCGGCGTGCTGGTCGACCTGGCTGACCTGGGCCTCGGTGATCAGCACCGGCTCGGCCCGACGTGGCCGCGGGAACTGCTGACTGGTGGCCACGAATGCCCATCCCTCCGCTGCCCGGTGCGCCCGGGGCGTACACCCCGGCGCTGCCCCGGATCCGCTTCCCATGGTGCCACCGCCCAGGGGGGTCGTGCAGGCGCGGCGGAGTGCTCCCGGTCCCACCCTCGCCACGGAGGGGTGCCCGTCCGGTAGGACTGGGGTGTCACGACGAGAGGGAACCGATGAGCGAGCAGCAGGTGTCCGCAGCAGGGCGGGTGGTCGTCGGCGTCGACGGCTCCGCCTCCGCCACCCAGGCCGCCGCGTACGCGGCCGGGTGCGCGCGTCGACGCGGAACGGGGCTGCTGGTGGTGCACGTGACGCCGCGCGGGCCTTCCGGCCAGGCCGTGCCGATGGCCGACCGCGACATCAGGGAACGGTTCGCGGACAGCGCCGCCCGCCTGGTCCAGGCTGCGGCCGACGGCGTCCGGGAGGCGACCGGCTTCTCCGACGTGACGGCGACGGTGGTCGAGGACTACCCCGTGGACGGGCTGCTGGCACTCTCGGCCGACGCGGCGATGGTCGTCACCGGCCGCCGGGGCACGGGCGGGCTCCCGGGCCTGATCCTGGGCTCCACCGCCGGCGCGCTGATCCAGTACGCGCGGTGTCCGGTCATCGCGCTCCCCGACGACTGCGCGACGCCCGCCGGCTCTCCCCCGTCGGTGGTCGTCGGGGTCGACGGGGGAACCGGCGACGACGCCGTGCTGGCCTTCGCCGCGTCCGAGGCGGCCGCGCGCGGGACCGACCTGCGGGCCGTGCACGCCTGGCGCGACGTCCCGCTGGAGTCCGCCCTCGGCGGCTTCGGACCACTGGTCGACTGGGGCGGCGTCGAGGCCGAGGCCCGCCGGCTGCTCACCGACGCGGTCGGTCCGGTGCGCCGCGCGAACCCCGGGGTCGCGATCCACGAGGAGGTGCTGCGCGACACCCCGGCCACGGCCCTGCTCACCGCGTCGGCCGAGGCGGACCTCCTGGTCGTGGGTCACCGCCACCGCGGCCGGCTGGCCAGGCTGGGCTCGACCACCAACGGCGTCCTGCACCGGGCGGCCTGCCCGATCGCGGTCGTCCCGATCCCCGGGTGACGACGAGCGCGGGGATCGTCAGCCGGGTGGCGGGCTGACGCAGGTCCCCGGACAGGAGCCGGCCGGCTCCTCGCTCCCGCCACCGCCGGATCACCGGAGTCAGATCCCGGCGGCTCCCGATCCGTCGGACTCCGCCGTCCGGGTGCGGCGGCGGTGGGCCCAGGCCGCACCACCCGCGGTCAGGGCCACGAGGACCAGGACGGCGACCAGGAACGGCCACGACCCCGGTGACGTGCCGTACGCGCCGAGAGCGACGTAGGCGACGGTTCCGGGGACGATGCCGAGCGCGGTGCCGAGGACGTAGTCGCGGAGGCGCACGGCCGTCAGTCCGGCCGCGTAGTTGATCGCGGTGAAGGGCAGCACCGGCACCAGTCGCACGCCCAGGACGGCCAGGAGACCGTGCCGGCCGAGGAGCGCATCGACGCGGGCCGCCCGGCCGCCGGTCATCCGTTCGACGGCCTCCCGGCCGAGCGCGCGCCCCAGGGCGAATGCGGCGAGGGCGCCCAGCAGCGCGGCCAGCAGGACGACGGCGGTGCCCTCGACGAGGCCGAACAGCAGGCCGGCCGCCACGCTGAACACGTTCTTGGGCACCGGGGCGAGGGTGGCCGCCGCGTAGACGGCGAGGAAGAGGACAGGAGCGGCCGGCCCCACCGCGGCGACGTCGGCCCGCAGCTGCTGCGCGTCCGGCACCCCGACCAGGACCGCGACGACCGCGGCGAGCGCGATCAGGAGCACCAGCACGGCCGGCCGCGCCCACGCCGCCCGCCGGGGGCCCGCCCCCTCCTCCGGGATCCCGGCCGGCGGCAGCGATGCGCTGGGGTCGGGGCCGGGGTCGGTCATGACGGACCGGTTCCGCCGCTGCACGTCAGCCGGCGCCCGCGGTCTTCTTCGCGGCCGCCTTCTGCTCCTGCTTGAACCGGCGCACCTCGGCCAACGACTCCGGGCCGGTGATGTCGGCGACCGAGCGGTGCGAGCCCTCCTCGCCGTAGGCGCCGGCGGCCTCGCGCCAGCCCGTGGGGGTGACGCCGTACCGCTTGCCGAGCAGCGCCAGGAAGATCGACGCCTTCTGCGCCCCGAAGCCCGGCAGCTCCTTCAGCCGGCGCAACAGCGCCTTCCCGTCGGGCGCGTCGGCCCACAGGTTCTCCGCGCGCCCGTCGTAGCGCTCGACGAGCAGCCGGCACAGCTCCTGGGCGCGACTGGCCATCGATCCGGGATAGCGGTGCAGGGCCGGCGGGCCCTGGAAGACACCGGTGAGCTCGTCGGGATCCATGGCGGCCAGCCGGGCCGCGTCGAGGACGTCGACCCCGAGGCGGTCGGCGAGCAGCCGGGGTGCGGCGAAGGCGCGCTCCATCGGGAACTGCTGGTCGAGCAGCATGCCAAGAAGCAGCGCGAGCGGGTCGCGACCGAGCAGCTCGTCGGCGGCGTCGTCCTGGGCGATCCGGAGGGTCGGCACAGTGGAATGGTGCCGTATCGCGATCCTGGTGCACTCGCGCAGCAGCGATGACCGCGAGCCGCATGAGTGAGCCGATGAGGCGAAGGTGTTGTACGGCGGTGAAGCACTTGTCTAACCTCGGGCATGGCCAAGACCATCGGATTCCGCCCGACCGATGAGGACGATCGGATCATCCGCGAGGCGATGAGGGACGACGAGCGAACGGCCGACGTCATCCGCCGCGCGCTGCGCCTCCTCGACCGTGAGGCATGGCTCGCACGAGCGCGGGCCGACGCCGAGCGATTGGCCGCCGAAGACCTCTCCGGCGAGGCCGACGCCTGGTGATCCGCGGCGCGGTCTACCGGGTCGACCTCGGCGAGGCCCGTCGTGGCCACGAGCAGCGCGGCCGGCGGTACGGCCTCGTCCTGAGTCCGACCGACATGGCCTGGAGCGTCGCCACGATCGTCCCGACGTCGACCCAGGCGCAGCCCGCCGTGTTCCGGCCCCAGATCGAGCTGGGCGGAGTTCCCACCCGCTTCCTCGTCGATCAGCTGCGCACCATCGACGTCAATTCCGTCCTCGACGAGCCCGCGTTCTTCCTCCAGCGCAACGAGCTCGAGGAGGTCGAACTCGCCGTCGCCCGGTATCTCGGGCTCTGACAGCGCTCGTGGCCGCTACTGGGTCGCGGCGCCGGCGACGACGGCGGCCTCACTGCTTCGTCGACGCACGTGCTGGTCCAGCAGCATCCAGATCTGCAGTGCGAGCGGGTCGCGACCGAGGAGCTCGTCGGCGGCGTCGTCCCGGGCGATGCGGAGGGTCGGCACCGGACATCGTGCCGAAAGATGCTCCCAGGCCGATCACCCGCCAGCGGTGGCCGTGGCACCCACTCTCCGCGGCCCGCCACCAACGGCCCGAGACGTGCGCTGTCGCCCCTCGTGGTCCAGCCCGGTTCCCACCCCCAGGTGGGAGGGCGTCCCCGGCGGCGCCCACCGCTGGCCGACCTCGTCGAGCACTCGGCTGCCGCCAGGACCGGTGCGCGAGGAGACTCTCCGGCGAGGCCGATCCGGACCGAGGTACCGGAGCGGAGAGCCTTCGATGCTCAGGAAGGTCTGCCATGGACGACGAGGTCCCGATCCTGTACTACCGGCCGGGCTGCCCCTACTCCACCAAGCTCCGAGCGCAGCTCACCCTGGCCCGGGTGCCGTACCGGTCGGTGCGGTTCCGCGACGACGAGGAGGGCGCGGCCGAGGTCCGGGCGCGGCACGAGAAGGGGTACGAGCTCTCGCCGACCGTGGTCGTCGGGAAGGAGCACCTGACGAATCCCTCGGTCCGACAGGTTCGCGAGGCGATGGCTCGTCGCTGACGCGCACGGTCGGTCCCCGGTTCCGCGAGTACGGCCGCCAGGAGCAGGTCATCGGCGGCGTCGTCCCGGACGATCCGGAGGGTCGGCACAGCACGGTCGTGCCGTAGGGCCATCCCGTCGCACCCACCCGCCGGCACGATCGCGCACCCACCGCACCGGGACACGCCACGACACCGCCGGTGCGTACGCGCCCGGTCGCTGTGGCGATCCGAGGACGTCCTGCGCCGACCGGGCGACCTGCGACGGAGCGCACCGAAGGGCGCCGGGCAGGCACCCCGGGGCCTATCCTTCCCTCCTGCCGTCCCCCGGGGGCGGCCCCGCTGCTGGGGGCGACCATGCGCGAGATCGACACCGACTATCTCGTCGTCGGCGCGGGGGCCTCGGCGATGGCGTTCGTCGATGTGCTGCTGGCGCAGACGGACGCCCGGGTCGTCATGGTCGACCGTCGGCACGGGCCGGGCGGGCACTGGCTCGACGCCTACCCGTTCGTCCGTCTCCACCAGCCGTCGGCGTACTACGGCGTCCCCTCCCGGCGGCTCGGACACGATCGCATCGACGAGGCCGGGGGCAACGAGGGCTGGTACGAGCGCGCGGCCTCCGACGAGATCTGCGACTACTTCGCGCAGGTGCTGGAGCAGGACTTCCTCCCGTCGGGCCGGGTCAGCTTCCTGCCGATGTCCGGGTACCGGGGTGCGGACGGCGAGGGGCACCACGTCGCGTCGCTGCTGACCGGCGCGGAGACGACGATCCACGCGCGCAGGCTCGTGGACGCGACCTACGTGCAGTCCGAGATCCCGTCGCAGCGTCGGCCGGCCTATGCCGTCGACCCTGGAGTGCAGGTCATCCCGCCGAACGACCTCGTCCACCTGGGCGGGGCGCCGGACGGCTTCACCGTCATCGGAGCCGGCAAGACCGCGATGGACACGTGCTGCTGGCTGCTCGAGGCGGGTGTCGACCCGGAACGGATCCGATGGATCCGGCCCCGCGACCCCTGGCTGTTCGACCGGGCGTTCATGCAGCCGCTGGAGCTGGTCGGATCGTTCATGCAACTGCAGGCACGGTGGGTGGAGGCGGCTGCCGACGCGGTCGATGGCGACGACTTCGCGGATCGACTGGAAGCGTCCGGCGTGTTCGTGCGGATCGACCCGGCCGTCGAGCCGCGCAGCTGGCGAGGGGCCACGATCAGCCGCCGGGAGATCGACGCACTGCGGTCGATCTCCCGGGTCGAGCGCGAGGGATACGTGCGCCGGATCGGCCGGCGCTCGCTGGTGCTGTCCCGCGACGACGTCGTGACCGAGCTGCCGACGACGCCCGATGAGGTGTACGTCGACTGCACCGCACCCGGGGTCCGCGCCACAGCCGCCCATCCCGTCTTCTCCGACGACCGGATCCTGCTGCAGTACGTGACGGTCGGCCTCGTGCCGTGGAGCGCCGCCACCATCGGGTACGTCGAGGCGACCCGGGACGACGACCGGGAGAAGAACCGGTTGTGTCCGGTGCTGACCTTCGAGGACGACGTCGCGGGGGCGCTGCGGACGGCGTACGCGGGGATGAGCGGGCTGGCCGCGCGCGGTGCCGAATCCGACGTCGGCGCGTGGACCGAGGGCTGCCGGCTCAACCCCGGGGCCGGCGCGAGCAGCCACGTCGACGACCCCGACGTCGCCAGTGCTCTGACGTCCATGGCGACGAACTTCGGGCCGGCGATGGCCAATCTCGCAGATCGTCTGGCGCCGCACTCGGAGGACCGCCCCGCGCGCGGCGCCGATCGCACGAGCCCCTCCTGACCTCGGGACCGGCGCGCGGTCCTGTGCCACCACCGTCGCGGCCGTGACCGATGGCCACGGCCGCCTGGGCGCCTGGGCGCCCACACCCCGCCGGGCTCCGGGGTGGAGGTCAGGCCGGACCGGCCTGCAGGTGGCGGACGACGTCCTCGAGTTCGCTCGTCGGCGACACGTCGAGGTACTCGCAGTCCTCCAGCGCCTCCGGTGCATGACCCGGGGCCCAGTAGAAGGCCTGCCCCGCCTCGTAGGTGGAGTCGCCGTCCTTGGTGTGCATGACCAACCGGCCCGAGATCAGGTAGCCCCAGTGGGGGCACGGGCAGAGATCACCGGGCAGTCCTGCCAGGCCCGGACGGAGGTCGGCTCCGGCGGGCAGGCGTACCCAGGCGATGGTGTTCTCGCCGGCCCGGCCCGCCCGGAACTCGACGCCGTCCCCCTCGATCGCCATGGGCAGGTCCGTGCGGTTGAAGGCGCGCATGATGTCTCCTCGGTCCTGGTGCCGCTGCCGGCACCCGATCAGGGCTGGATGTTCTGGTTCAGGTGGAACAGGTTGTCGGGGTCGTAGCGCCGCTTCACCTCCCGCAGGCGGGGGTGGTTGGTGCCGTAGTTGGCGCCGGCCCGCGCCTGGTCGTCGGCCGAGGCGAAGTTGACGTAGCCGCCGGCCTCGGAGTGCGGGGCGATCGCCGCGTGGTAGTCGCGGACCCAGGCGGTGTTGCGCTCGTTGTCCGCGGGATCGGGCCACATGCCGGCGATGACCGGCGCGAACGAGGCATCGCGGTGCCCGAACGCCGTGGCATCGGCAGCCACGTCGTGGACGGCCCCGTTGATCGGGTAGAGGTGCACGGTGGAGTTCACGGTGGGCACCTTCGGCCCGTGCTCCATGTGCGCGGCGATCGCGTCGTCGGTCAGCTCGCGGACGAAGGCGGCCTTCCAGTAGTGCTGGAGGCCGGCCGGGACGAGCCCGTCGAACGCGCTGTTCAGCGCTGCGTAGGGCATCTCGCCGATGTGCTCGGCCACCGGCCGGGCGATCTGCCGGAAGCCGTCGAGGACGCGTTCGCCCTCGGCCGTGGAGCCGGTCCAGCAGGACACCACTGCCACGAACGGCTCCCCGACCCGGTTCTCCGGCACGAACGGCAGCGGCGGGGCGATCTGGAAGGCCGGGAAGCCCCCGTACTCGCGCGGTGCCGTCCGGATGAACTCCCGGAAGTGCCGGAGCACGGCCGCCCCGTCGGACAGCTCGAAGAACATCGGCCCGCCGTAGACGGTCGCCACCGTGTGCAGCCGGAAGGAGAAGCGGGTCACCACGCCGAAGTTCCCGCCGCCTCCCTGCAGCGCCCAGAACAGATCGGGGTGCTCCGATCCGCTCGCCGTCAGCACCGATCCGTCGGCGGTGACCACCTCCGCGGAGACCAGGTTGTCGCACGAGAGGCCGTAGCCACGGCAGAGGTAGCCGATGCCCCCGCCCAGGGTCAGGCCACCGACGCCCGTCGTGGAGACGATGCCGCCGGTCGTCGCCAGGCCGTGGGCGGCGGTGACATCGTTGAAGCGGCCCCAGGTCGTGCCGCCCCCGACCCTGGCCGTGCGGCCCTCGTCGTCGACGTCCACGGCCTGCATGTCGGACAGGTCCGCGACGACCGCGTCGTCCGCCGTGCCGAAGCCCGGGACGCTGTGCCCTCCGCCGCGCACGGCCAGCGGGCTGCCGCTCTCGGCGGCGTACCGGACCGTCGCGACGACGTCCGCGGTGCTGGAGCACCGGACCACCGCGGCGGGATGTGCGTCGATCATGGCGTTGTAGACGTGCCGGGCGTCCTCGTAGCCGTCGTCCCCCGGCCGCACGACCGGCCCCTGCACCTGCGTCGTCAGGTTGTCGAGTGCTGGCATGGCCATGGCTGCTCCTCGCGCTGTGGATGCCGGTGCACCGCGGATCCGCGGGGCACGACCGACGCTAGGAGCGCGAGGGCGGGCCGCACATGACCAGATGTGCGTGACCTGCCGGGCGGCCGGGCATGGCCAGTTCTGGTCATCGACGCCCCTGGTGGCGGGGACTAGCGTCAGGTGCGTGTCCGGCTGGGCGCCACCACCGCTCCCGGCGCGCTGGTCCGCACCCGCGCGCCCGTCCTTCGTCGGCCGCTGGGCGGAGCTGGCCACGCTCGAAGAGGTCTGGTCGGCGGTCTGCGTCGGCAGCCGGCAGGTGGTCTTCGTGGGCGGGGAGCCGGGGGCCGGCAAGTCACGTCTGCTGGCCGAGGTCGCGACGACGCTGCACGGCCACGGCGCGGCCGTGCTGGTCGGCACCTGCACGGCGGAGTTCGGGCCTCCGTACCAGCCGTTCGGCGCCCCGCTCGACGCACTGCTCGGGACCCGTGAGGATCCCCGCCACGACGAGCGGCTGTCCACGCTGGCCGGGCGGAGCCCGCCGGAGGACACCGATGCCCCTTCGCACGAGTTCCGGAGGACGCTGTACGACGCGGCGGTGGACGCGGTCTGCGACGTCGCCGCGCACCGGCCGTTGGTCCTGGCGCTGGAGGACCTGCACTGGGCCGGGCCCCCGTCGCTGCAGCTGCTCACCCACCTCGTCGAGCGGACCGCGGACTGCCCGATGCTCGTGCTGGCGACCCATCGCACCACGGCGCCGGACCGCTCCGCCGACCTGGTCCGCTGCATCGCGCAGCTGCACCGGCTCGACGGCGTCCGCCGCCTGGACCTGGCCGGCCTGGCCGCCGAGGACATCGCCCAGTACCTGGTGCAGGAAGGGCACCTCTCCCCGCGTGCCGCACGCAGCGCCGCCACGGCGCTGCGGGACCAGACCGGCGGCAACCCGTTCTTCCTCCGCGAGCTCTGGCGCGACCACTCGGCCCGGGGACGGTCGGCGCCCGACCTGGCGACGCGTGGAGCGCCGGCCTCGGTCCGCGACACGGTCCTCGACCGGTTGGAGCGGCTCACCGCCCCCGCCCGCCAGACCGTCGAGCTGGCCGCCGTGATCGGCGAGGACGTCGACGTCACGACCGTCCTGGTGGCGGCGGAGTGGAGCCGGCAGACCACCCTGACGGGGCTGGACGAAGCCGTCGCCTTCGGGCTGCTCGAACCCGTGCCCCCGACCGACGACGTGCTCCGGTTCCCGCACGCGCTGTCCCGCCAGGCGGTGCTGGACCTGATGCCGGCCTCGCGCCGGCTGAACCTGCACGCGGAGGTAGCGCGTGCGGTCGAATCCACCGTCCCGGCCTCCGAGCGGCGAACCCAGCAGCTGGCCTTCCACTACGCCCAGGCGCAGGCCCTCGGCCACGCCGGGAAGGCCGTGCGCCACCTCACCGCAGCCGCCCGCTCTGCCGCGCGCGACCTCGCGCACGAGGACGCCGCACGGTGGTTCGAGCAGGCCGCCGCCCTGGTCGACGACGGCACGCACCGCAGCCGGCTGCTGCTGTCGGCCGCGCACAGCCACCTCCTCGCCGGCGACTTCGCCCGCGCCCGCGCCCTCGCCGAACAGGTGGCCCTCGGCGACGTGGACGCCGGTGGACGGCTGACGGCCGCAGTGGTCTACGAGGACGCCTCGTGGCGCCCGGGCCTGCCCGGGCACCGGGCGGTGCAGCTGCTCGCCGACGCCCTCGTGGCGGTCGAGGCGGACCCGACCGATCCCCGCTACGTCCGTGGGCTGGCCAGCCTCGGCCGGGCGACGGCTTTCACCGGCGCCATCGAGCAGGCCGCTGCCCTGGGCCGGCGGGCGATCGAGCTGGCCCGGGCGATCGGGGACGACGACCTGCTCGCGAACGCCCTGCAGGCCAGCCTCTGGAACGGCCTGCGGCCGAAGGATGCGCCCGACAAGCTCGCCCGTGCAGGTGAGCTCTCCCGGCTGGTCGACCGGACCGGCGCGCTGGGCCACCTCGGTCCAGCGGCCTACTACCGGGGGGTCATCTCCTACCTGCAGGGGGACCCGGTCGCCCTCGCACAGGCCCATGACGACCTGGTCCGCATGGCCAGGGCCACGGGGCAGACCTTCTTCGACTACATGGCCGGCTGCATGAGCTACGCCCGGCAGTTCGCCGCCGGGGACCTCCCGGCGGCGCACCGCACCTGCGGCGTCCTGCTGGAGCTGGGCACCATGTTCGGGAGTGACGACACCGAGGGCCCGTGTGCCGTGCAGAGCTACATGGTCCGCCGGGAGAGCGGTGCGGTGGAGCGGGTCCGGGCGCTGATCACCGGCGACGAGCGGCCCGAGGACCACTGGGCCCCCGGTCTGCTCGCCCTGTACACCGAGCTGGAGATGGGCGGACCCGCGGCGCGCCTGCTGGGCTGGCTGCTGGACGGGCGCCTACCCCGCCACCAGGACTCGGCCCAGTGGCCCTGCGTCCTGGTCTACGCCGTCGAGGCGGCACTGCTCCTCGAGGACGAGTCGGCCGCGAGGACGCTGCGGCCGATGATGGCCGAGTACGCGGGCACCAATCTCGTCGCCGGTCAGTTCGTCGCCGTGTTCGGCAGCGCCGACCGCTACCTGGGTGCACTCGACTCGCTGCTCGGCGGGGCGGGAGCGGCCGGCAGCCTGGCCGCGGCCCTGGAGATGGACACCCGGATGGGCTCGACCGTGCACCAGGCGCACACCCTGGTGGCACAGGTCGTCCACGGCCGCCGGACCCGCGCCGACCTGCGGGCGTTGGTGGACCTCGCCGGACGCGCCCGTGAGCTGGCCGAGCCGCTGGGGCTCCGGCGGGTGCTGCGGCTGCTCGGAGGGGCGGCACAAGGAGCGGCCCGAGGAGCGGCACCACGCGGCCCCGGCGGCCTGACGTCCCGGGAGATCGAGGTGCTCCGGCTGCTCGGCGAGGGTCTCCTCAACCGGGAGATCGCGCAGCGGCTGGTCATCAGCGAGAACACCGCCGCCAATCACGTCCGCAGCATCCTGGCCAAGACCCGGTCCGGGAATCGGACGCAGGCGGCGATGTACGCCGCCACCCACGGACTGCTGACCTAGCCGCCGGCCGCCGTCCGGACCGCGACGCGGTCGGTCACAGCGGCGCCATCGAGCCGTCGGGGCGCACCGTCGCCGTCATCTCGACGACGACGTCCGCCGGCAGCCCGGCGCGTGCGGCGGCGCGCCGGATGGCCTCGGCGGAGGGCGCCTCGTACAGGCAGTACGTCTTCCGCTTGTCGGCGGACAGGAACGAGTAGAGCCACTCGACGCCTTCGTCGGCGTTGATCTGGTTGACGCCGTCGGCCCCATCGGCCGTCAGTTCGAGGTCGTCGGCATACCGGCGTTCGATCATGAAGACGGGCATCGGTCGACCCTTCGACGGGGACCCTGACCGTACTCGGCGATGACCACCTGGAACCGGGATCTGCCGCGGGGATCTGGCGATCCGACCGTCCCGGTCACCGACAGGACGCCGATCGTCGACGGACGTCGCCCTGCTCGACTGCTCCGTCCACGCAGGTGCTGGTCCGGAGGCATCCCGATCAGCCGCGTCAGCGGGTCCCACCCGAGCAGTCAGGCGGCGACGTCGCCCTGGGCGAGGGTGGGCGTCGGCGCGCGCCGGCTCCTGCCACCGACGCCCCGCCCAGTCGATCAGTCGATCAGTCGATCAGTCGATCAGTCGTCGTCGTTCTCGACGGAGACGACGGTGAGGTCCTCGTCGAGGTGGACCTCGACGAAGGTGCCGTCGTCGAGCCGGACCTCGACCTCGTAGCCGGTGTCGCCCTCGTCGGCGATCTCGACCTCGGTCACGGTCCCGGAGCCGGTCTCCTCCAGGGCGGCTGCGCCGGCCGCGTCGCGGTCCGGACCGGTGACCTGCTCGTCCTGCTCGCCGGCGTCGTCGTCGCGCTCGCCACCCGCTGCGTCGTCATCGGCTGCGTCGTCATCGCGCTCGTCGTCGCGCTCGTCGCCGAGCACGGCGAAGTCCTCGCCGAGGTGGACGTCGACCTCGCTGCCGTCCTCGAGGGTGACCTCGACCTCGTATGCGCCCTCCTCGTCGCCCGCCTCGGTGTCGGTCACCTCGCCGCCGCCGGTGTGGGCCAGGGCGGCGTCGCTCGCGCGCTCCAGGGCGTCTCCGGTGAGCGAGACGTCAGGTCCGTCGTCCCCTGCCGCGAGGGCGATACCGCTGCCACCGCCCAGCACCGCGAGAGCTGCGGCGCCGCTGATGGTCCATCGGGTGCTCTTCTTCATGTCTCCTCCTGGGGTCCGTGGCTGCCCCGTCGGGGCGCGACCCCAGTGTTGACGGGACCGCCTGAGGCGATGCTGAGGACGGCCGGGAACAGGAGCAGCCCGCTCGGTGCGTTCTCCGCAGCACCCGGCGGGGACGAACCCTGCCGGCGAGGGAGGTGGGCATGCGGGTCCTGGTGGTGGAGGACGAGGCGAACCTGGCGGTCGCCGTGGCCCGCGGGCTCCAGGCCGAGGGGTTCGGCGTGGATGTCGCCGGCGACGGCGGAAGCGGTCTGGAGCGCGCGCTGCACGGGGACTACGCGGTGATCGTCCTGGACATCATGCTGCCGGGCCGCTCCGGGTACGACGTGCTCCGCGAGCTGCGGGCCCGGAAGGTGTGGACGCCGGTGCTCATGCTGACGGCCAAGGACGGCGAGTACGACATCGCCGATGCGCTCGACCTGGGCGCTGACGACTACCTGACCAAACCGTTCCCCTTCGTCGTGCTGGTGGCCCGGCTGCGCGCCCTCGTGCGCCGGGGGGCTCCCGAGCGGCCGGCTGTGCTCGTGGCGGGCGACCTGGTCCTGGACCCGGCCGCCCACCGGGTGCACCGGGGGGCGGCCGAGGTCTCGCTGACCGCGCGGGAGTTCTCGCTGCTGGAGCACCTCATGCGGCGGGCCGGTGACGCCGTCCCCAAGTCCGAGTTGCTGAGCAGGGTCTGGGACGAGAACTTCGCCGGCGACCCGAACATCGTCGAGGTCTACATCGGCTACCTCCGGCGCAAGATCGACGTCCCCTTCGGCCGCGCCAGCATCGAGACCGTCCGCGGCGTCGGTTACCGCCTCGACGCCGGGTCCGCATGACCTCCGGCGCACCGCACGGCCTCGGCGGGTGGCTCCGCCGCCGTTCCCTGCGCGCCCGGCTGACCGCCGCCTCGGTCGTGGTCATCGCCGGCGCGATCGCCCTCGCGGCCGTGCTGCTCGTCGTGCGGCTGGAGTCGGCGCTGGTGAGCGGCATCGACGAGGCCGCGCTCGACCGGGCGGAGCGCGTGGCCGAGGCGATCACCTCGGGCAACCCGCCGGGGTCGTCCCTGGCCGTCGATGACGACGACGAGGTCGTCCAGGTCGTCGACGGCGGGGGTGCCGTGCTGGCCTCGTCCGTGGACCTGCCGGGTGGCCGGGCGCTGCGGGAAAGCCCCGCCGGCACCGCGCCCGAGGTCGTCACCATGCGTGAGCTGGCGCTGCCCGACGAGGACGAGGAGCCCTACCGCGTGCTAACCCTGCCGGTCACCGCACCCGACGGCGAACGCTTCGTCGTGCAGGTCGGCCTCCCCCTGGACGACGTCGAGGACAGCGTCGGGGAGCTGACCTCCGCGCTCGTCCTGGGCGCGCCGGCGGTGGTCACCGTGCTCGCCGTCCTGACCTGGCTGCTCGCGGGGCGGGCGCTCCGTCCGGTGGAGGCCCTGCGCCGGCAGGCCGCGGACATCCCGGGCGACGCGCTGGACCGCCGGCTCGCCGTTCCGCCCAGCGGCGACGAACTCGCCCGGCTCGCCTCGACCTTCAACGCCCTCCTCGGCCGGGCCGAGGCCGCGACCCGGCAGCAGCGGGAGTTCCTCGCCGACGCCGCGCACGAGATCCGCAGCCCCCTGGCCTCCCTGCGGGCCCAGCTGGAGGTCGCCGCGCTGCACCACGACGACGGGTGGCGCGATCAGCTGCCCGCGCTCACCGAGGATGCGCAGCGGCTGTCCCGATTGGTCGACGACCTCCTCCGGCTCGCCCGGCTGGACGCCCGTGTGCCGCTGGCCCGCGACCAGGTCGACCTGGACGACATCGTCCTGGAGACGGTGGGACGCCTGCGTGAGCAGACCACGCTGCACGTCGACACCACCGCGGTCTCCGGCGCCCGGATCACCGGCGACCGGAACGCCCTCGCCCGAGTCGTGCAGAACCTCCTCGACAACGCCCTGCGGCATGCCAGCACGACCGTCGCCGTCGCGCTCACCGCCACCGACCAGGCGGTGCTCACCGTGACCGACGACGGCCCCGGGATCCCGCCCGACCAGCGGGAGCGGGTGTTCGACCGGTTCACCCGCCTCGACGACGCCCGCAGCCGTGACGCCGGGGGAACCGGTCTGGGCCTGGCCATCGTCCGCGACGTCGTCCGGCAGCACGGCGGTGACGTCGGCATCGAGGACGCCGCCCCCGGTGCCCGGTTCGTCCTGCGTCTGCCCGTGGCTCGCTGAACCCCGGTCCGCCGATCCACGGTCGCCGCTGCCGGAGTCGCACCACTCGTGTCCGGTCGGGCGGTCGCCAGGTGCACCCCCGGCCGCTGGGCTAGATGTACTGATCAGAGACGTTGGTCGAGGACGTGTGACCACCGGATCTGACTGAGGA
>JBELIQ010000002.1:0-238584 GCA_042090795.1 Blastococcus sp.
CCGGCCGGGTGTTCGTGAACTTCCCGCAGTGGGGCGACGACCCGCCGGCCACCGTGGTGGAGCTGCGCGACGGGCAGGAGGTGCCGTTCCCCGACGAGGCGTGGAACGCGCCGTCGGGCAAGGATGACGCAGGGGCCTTCGTGTCGGTGCAGAGCATCGTGGTGGACCCGGCCGACCGGCTCTGGGTGCTCGACACCGGCAGCCCGATGTTCGAGCCCACGGAGCCGGGCGGACCCAAGCTGGTCCGCGTCGATCTGGACACCGACTCGGTGGCGCAGGTGATCACCTTCGATCCGTCGGTCGCGCTGGGGACCACCTACCTCAACGACGTGCGGTTCGACCTGCGCCGGGGTGACGCGGGCATCGCCTACATCACCGACTCGGCCGACTCCGGGCCGAACGGGATCATCGTCGTGGACCTGGCCAGCGGCGAGGCATGGCGGCGGCTGCACGACCACCCGTCCACGAAGGCGCTCATTCCGCCGGAGCTGCGGATGGTCGTAGAGGGCCGGGAGTTCCTCGAGCGGGACGAGGACGGCGGCACGTCACCGGTGACCATGGGTGCCGACGGCATCGCCATCTCGGCCGACGGCGCGCGGCTGTTCTACTGCCCGCTCGCCTCCCGCCGCTGGTACAGCGTGGCCACGGACGCGCTGGTGGACCGGTCGGTCGGCGACGACGACGTCGCGGCCACCGTCGTCGACGAGGGCGACAAGGGCTCGGCCGGCGACGGCATGGAGACCGACGACGCCGGGCGGCTGTACGTGACCGACGGCGAACACGACGCCGTCCACCGGCGGTTGCCGGACGGCAGCTGGGAGACCGTGCTGCACGACGACCGCCTGCTGTGGCCCGACACCATGTCGGTGGCGGCGGACGGTCACCTGTACGTGACGGCCAACCAGCTGTACCGGCAGGCGAAGTACCAGGGTGGGCGGGACGTGCGGCGCAAGCCCTACGCCCTGTTCCGCACCCCGGTCGACGCCGGCCCCGTCCGGCTGCGCTGACGCCGCGGGGCCCCGGACGCGATGTCCGGGGCCCCGCGCGTGACGTGCTGGAACGGCCGGCCCCCTGCAGGGGCCCACGCTGAGCGCGCGAAGCGTGGGGGGCAGGGGGTGCTTTTCAGGCGGTGCGGAGCACGGCCTCGATCTCGAGCTCGACGCTGATCTTGTCGCCGACGACCACGCCGCCGCCGTCCATCGGCATGTCGATGTCGACGCCGAACGCCTTGCGGGAGATCTCGGTCTTGGCGGAGAAGCCGGCGCGCGTGCCGCCGTAGGCGTCGGGGCCGAACCCGTTGAGCTCGAGCTCCAGGCTGACGGGCTTCGTGATGCCCTTGAGGGTCAGCTCGCCCTCGACGTGCCAGTCCTCGCCCTTGGCCACGACCGCCGTGGAGCGGAAGGTCATGACGGTGTGGTTGCCCACGTCGAAGAAGTCGGCGGACTTGATGTGGGCGTCCCGCTGCTCCTGACGGGTGTCGATCGAGTCCATGTCGATCGTGGCGGTGACCGAGGACTGCGCCGGGTCGGCAGCGGTGACGAGCTCGCCGGAGAACTCACGGAAGTAGCCGCGGACCTTGCTGACCATCATGTGGCGGACGGAGAAGCCGACGGTGGAGTGCGAGGCGTCGATGTCCCAGGTGCCGACGACGTATCCGGGGATCTGGACGGTGCTGGTCATGGTGTCTCCAAGTGGTTGAGCGTGTGACCTTGTTGCGGACCGTAGCATAGTTGAGCGCTGAACTATTCCGCCAGTAGGATGTCGCCATGACCGCGCACGTGTCGTCCACCCCCGCCGGCACCCCGGAGTTCGGTGAGCCCCGGTGGCTCGACGCCGACGAGCAGCGCGCCTGGCGGGCCTGGCTCTTCAGCGCCCAGCTGCTCCTGGACCGGCTCGACCGCGAGCTGACCCACGCCACCGGCATCTCGCACGCCTACTACGAGATCCTCGTCGCCCTCTCGGAGGCCCCCGAGCGGATGATGCGCATGAGCGAGCTCGCCGACCGCTGCCTGTCCTCGCGCAGCCGGCTCTCCCACGCGGTGTCCCGTCTCGAGGAGCGCGGCTGGGTGCGCCGCCAGGTCTGCCCGGAGGACGGCCGGGGGCAGCTCGCCGTCCTGACCGACGAGGGCATGGCCGCCCTCGAGGCGGCCGCACCGGTCCACGTCGAGAGCGTCCGCACGCACCTGTTCGACCAGCTCACCCCCGAGCAGGTGCAGGGCATGCGCGACCTCGGCGAGACCCTGCTCGGCCACCTCGACCCGGCCACGATCAAGGGCCTGGGCTGACTCGTCGGGTCCCGGCCGAGCTCGCGGCCGGGCCCCCGTGAGCCGATCAGTCGACGGGCCGCACGTCCGGCGGCGGGGCCGGCCACCGGGGCACACCGGCGAGCGGCCCGTCCCCGGTCCGCGCGGGGAACCGCGGGGGACGCTTCTCGAGGAAGGCGGCCACGCCCTCCGCGCTGTCGGGTCCGTCGCCGAGCTCGACCAGCGCCCGGGACTCCACGCGGTGCGCGTCCCAGGGCGACGGGGCGCCGAGCATCGACCACAGCAGCTGGCGGGCTGCGCCCACGGCCACCCCGCTGGTGTTGTCGACGATCTCCCGGGCCAGCGCGTAGGCGGTGGGGAGCAGCTCGTCGTCGGGCACCACCCGGGACACCAGCCGGCCGCGCAGCGCCTCCTCGGCGTCGAAGACCCGCCCCGTGGCCACCCACTCCATCGCCTGGCTGATGCCGACCACCCGGGGCAGGAACCACGACGAGGCGGCCTCGGGAACGATGCCGACCCGGCCGAACACGAAGCCGAAGCGGGCCGACGCGGCGGCGATCCGGATGTCCATCGGCAGAGTGAGCGTCGCCCCGATGCCCACCGCCGGGCCGTTGACCGCGGCGATCACCGGCTTGCGCAGGGCGGCGAACGGCAGGGCCGCCACGCCTCCGGCATCCCGGGGCACGCCGTCGATCTCCTCGCGCAGCGGGCCCGGCGGGCGGGGTCTGGTCCGGCGGTCGGCGAAGGTGTCCGGCCCGCTCCCGAGGTCCGCGCCTGCGCAGAAGCCCCGCCCCGACCCGGTCACGACCACGACGCGGACCTCGTCGTCGGCGTCGGCCTCGGCGGCCACCCGCGCGAGCTCGTCGGCCATCGTCCAGGTGAAGGCGTTCAACCGCTCCGGTCGGTGCAGCCACACCGTCGCGATCCGGTCGGCGACCTCGTAGCGGAGCTCGGTGGGTTCCGTCGGCACCTCCGGCAGGGTTCCACCGTGGGGGTGTGCCGGTCAACGGTGACTGTTCCCGGGCCGGGACCGCACCTAGGCTGCACCCGATGACGACCGAGCCCGCGACCGTGGTGACCGCACCGGCGCCCCGGACCCGGTCGGCACGGACCGCGGACAGCCGGGTGCTGATCCTCGACGCCGCCGTCGCCTGCCTGGTGGAGGACGGCGCGGCGGGCGCCTCCACCCTCGCCGTCCAGGCCCGGGCCGGCGTCTCCCGCGGCCGGCTGCTGCACCACTTCCCGTCCCGGGCGGAGCTCCTGGTCGCGGCAGCCGACCACCTCGCGTCGACGCTGCTCGAGGAGGTCCGCCTCCGCGCGGAGGCGCTCATGGCCGACCAGCCGACGGGACGGGAGCGGGTCGACCGGGCCATCGAGCTGATGTGGACGACGTTCCAGGAGCCGCCCTTCTGGGCGGCGATGGAGCTGTGGACCGCAGCACGCACCGACCCGGCGCTGCGGGCGGCGCTCCGCGCCGAGGAGCGCCCGCTCCGCGCGGCGATCGCCGCCGTGGCCGACGGCATCTGGGGGCCCGAGATCGCCGGGTCGCCGGTCTACACCGACCTCACCGAGCTGCTGTTCACCAGCATGCGCGGCGTCGCCCTGCTGTACGCGTTCGAGGACCGGCCGGCCGCCACCGATCCGCACCTCGCGCTCTGGAAGCGGCTGGCCGCCCGGCTGCTCAGCCTCGACGGCGAGGCTTGACCGGCCCCACAGCCACCGACAGCATGACGCAGGTCACATCCGCCGGCCGAGGAGCGTCCGTGCCCGTCGAGATCCCCGTTCTGCAGGGCCGCGGCATGACCATGAGCGACCAGCTCGCCCGGCACGCCCGGAAGAGCCCCGACCTGCCCGCGCTCCGCTTCGAGGGAACCGGGCGCAGCTTCGGCGAGCTCGACGAGCGGGTGACCCGGCTGGCCCGTGCCCTGCGGCAGCGCGGCGTGGGGCTCGGCGACCGGGTGGCCGTCCTCGCGCTCAACGGCATGGAGACGTGGGAGGCCTACCTGGCGGGGGTGCGGCTGGGCGCGATCGTCGTGCCGGTCAACTTCCGGCTCGTGGCCGACGAGGTCGCCTACGTGCTCACCGACTCCGGCGCGGTGGCACTGGTGGTCGACACCGCGCTGGCCGAGGTCGCCGAGAAGGCGCGGGAGCAGGCGCCGTCGGTCACGAGCACGCTGGTCATCGGCGGGGACTACGAGGAAGCCCTGGCCGACGCCGGCGACGAACCGCTCGACGTCGCCGTCGACGAGGACGACGCGGCGTTCCTCATGTACACCTCCGGGACCACCGGCCGACCCAAGGGTGCGGTGCTGACCCACCGCAACCTGCTGATGCACGCGTTCAGCCAGATCACCACGCTGGGCTGGGACCCCGACGACCGGGTCGGCGTCCCCGGCGCCCCGCTGTTCCACATCGCCGGCCTGGCCGGGGGGATGCCGCCGCTGCTGCTCGGCGGCACCCACGTGATCCTCCGGTCCGGCGCCTTCGACCCGGTCCAGACGCTCGACCTGATGGAGCGGGAGAAGGTCTCGAGCATCTTCCTGGTGCCCGCGATGTGGGCGGCCGTCCTCGCCGTCCCCGGCATCGCCGACCGCGACCTCTCCTCCCTGCGCCGGGTCTCCTGGGGTGCGGCACCGGCCTCCACCACGCTGCTCCGGGCGCTGATCGATGCCTTCCCCCAGGCGGAGGTGATCACCGCGTTCGGGCAGACCGAGTGCAGCCCCGTCACCTGCCTGCTGCGCGGTGAGGACTCGCTGCGCAAGATCGGCTCGGTGGGCACCCCGATCCTCAACGTCGAGGTGCGGGTCGTCGACGACGTGATGGCCGACGTCCCGCGGGGCGACGTGGGCGAGATCGTCTACCGCAGCCCGATGGTGATGCGGGAGTACTGGAACAAGCCCGAGGCCACCGCCGAGGCGTTCGCAGGTGGCTGGTTCCACTCCGGCGACCTCGTGCGCCAGGACGAGGACGGCTACTTCTACGTCGTCGACCGCAAGAAGGACATGATCATCTCCGGCGGGGAGAACATCTACTGCGCCGAGGTCGAGGACGTGCTCGCCGCGCACCCCAAGGTGGGCGAGGTCGCGCTGATCGGGGTCCCCGACACGCGGTACGGCGAAGCGCCGCTGGCCGTGCTCGCGCCCCGCGACCCGGCCGATCCGCCCACGGCGGAGGAGCTGGCGGCCTGGTGCCGCGAGCGGCTCGCCCGCTACAAGAACCCCCGCGACTACTCCGTGGTCACCGCGCTCCCCCGCAACCCCAGCGGCAAGGTGCTCAAGACGGCGCTGCGGGCCGAGCACTCGGCCGGGTCGCTGGTCGCCGAGCCGGTGGTCTGACGACCGCCCCGGGTGCCCGCCGCCCCGGGCAGCCGCCGCCTCCACCGGCTCCCGGGCCGCGTATACCGTCCGGGTGCCGGACGCCCGGCCGCCGAGCTCCGCTGCGCACCCCACAGCCTCGCGGCCCAGGTGGTGCCGCAGAGGAGCTCCCATGACCGCCGACGCCCGCCCGTCCGCTCCCGCCGCGGACGAGGTCGCGCTCCCCGCCGACGTCGTCGACCTGCTCCGCGCCGGGGCCACCTGCTACCTGACGACCCTCATGCCGGACGGCTCTCCGCAGATCACGCAGACCTGGGTCGACACGGACGGCCGGGACGTGCTGATCAACACGGTGGTCGGCCACCAGAAGGTGCGCAACATCGAGGTCGAGCCCCGCGTCGCCGTCGCCCTCAGCCTGCCGACGAACCCGTCCCGGTACGTCGAGATCCGCGGCGTCGTGACCGCCACGGAGACCGCCGGCGCCGAGGAGCACATCGAGGTGCTCGCCCAGCGCTACCTCGGTGGGCCCTACCCGTGGTTCGGCGGGCGCGACCAGCAACGGATCGTGCTGCGCATCTCCCCGACGCGGCTCAACCGCATGGGCTGACGCCGGGCGCCGGCCCGGGCGGACGGCTCAGCCGGTCCAGGCGTCGGCGACCCGCTCGGCGACCTCGGCCGCCTGCGCCCGGCCGGCCCGGGCCGCGGGCGCCCGGGCGGCGGGGTCGAGCACGTTCTTGCCGATGGCCGCGCGCGCCCCGTCGTCGGGAGTGACCACGGCGACGCGGGCCGACACCATGCCGGTCACCTGCGCGTCGACGCTGGCGATCGGGCCGACGCCCCGCGGGATCGGGGCGAGCACCACCAGCCGGTCGTAGCCCTGGGCGAGGTCGGCGTTGGCCGTCGAGCGCATCCCGCCATCGATGTAGCGCTGCCCGTCGATGGTGACCGGCGGGTACACGCCCGGGACGGCGCAGCTGGCCGCGACCGCCTGCAGCAGGGGCACCCCCGAGGTGCGGTCGAAGGCGCGGAACTCGCCGGTGGCGGCGTCGACCGCGGTCACCGTGAGCTGCCGGTCCGGCCACTCGCGCCCGACCAGGCGGGAGCCGATGACGTCGAGCCGCTCCTGCTCGGTGGGGGTGAGCCCGGCCTTCTCGGCGGCGAGCGCGACCTGCCCGACCCGGCGGCGGAACTCGACGTCGCGGCCGCGGCTGACCAGCATCGCCCACGCGTAGCGCGCGAGGTTCGACCGCGACATCCGGGCCACCTTCTCCTCCGCGGGGGGCTCCAGCTGCCGGGCGAACATGGCCTCGATCCCGGCTCCGGTGGTCACCTGCGCGCCGACCACCGACCCGGCCGAGGTGCCCACGACCAGGTCGGCCGAGGACAGATCCACGCCGGCGTCGGCCAGCCCGGCGAGCATCCCGATCTCCCACGCGATGCCGGTGATGCCGCCGCCGCCCAGTACGAGTGCCGTCCGCTGGTCGCTCATGTGCTCCATGGTCACAGACCCTCGACAGCCCATGTGGTCTGGGCCACCCTGTCGGGGATGTTCCGAGGGAGAGGACCCGCATGACAGCCACGCAGCCGGGAACCGGACCGACGACCGCGAGCTGGCCGCCCGGCCTGCCCCGGTCGCTGGAGTACCCCGCGGTGCCGGTCGGTTCGATCCTCCGGGCAGCCGTGCGCCGCTGGGGCGACCGGGCCGCGTTCGTCCAGCACGACCTGCCGCTGACCTTCACCGAGCTGGGCGCCCGGTCGCACGCGGTCGCCGGCTGGCTGGCCGACCACGGCATCGGCCGGGGTGACGTCGTCGCCCTGCACATCCCGAACTGCCGCCAGTACCCGGCGCTCTACTTCGGGATCATGCTCTCGGGGGCCACCTTCTCCCCCACCAACCCGCTGCTGCCGGCCGCCGACCTCGCCGCCCAGCTCAGCGACGCCGGCGCCACCGCCCTCATCACCTGGGACCTGGTGCTGCCGATGGTGCGGCCCGCGCTGGCCGCCTCCCCCGTGCGGACCGTGATCGTCACCGGCGAGGCGCACTCGCTGGACCTCGCCGCCCGCCTCGACCTCGCCGAGGGAGACGTCGACGCCGCCGACCTGCTGGGCGGCGACCCCACCGACCGGCACCTCGACGCCGGTGTCGACGTCGACACCGACCTGGCCCATCTGGCCTACACCGGCGGCACGACCGGGGTCAGCAAGGGCGTGGAGCTCCCGCACCGCAACGTGATCACCAACGTGCTGCAGTCGGTGTGCTGGAGCAACGGCGCGGTGCCCGACCTCGACGAGCACGGCGACGTCACCGCCCGTCAGGTGGCCGGCACCGACGAGTACCCGACCGCCATGGGCACCGGCCGGCTGATCAACCTGACGCCCTGGTTCCACGCGATGGGCGCCGTCGGCTACCTCAACGGCATGGTCATGAGCGGCACGACCGTCGTCATCCACCCGCGCTTCGACCCGGTGACGTACGTCGAGGACATGGCCCGCTACGACGTCACCTCCATCGGCGGCGCGCCGCCGATCTTCGTGGCGCTGCTGCAGGTGCCGGCGTTCGTCGAGGGCGAGTGGCCGGACGTGCGCGGGGTGTCCAGCGGCGCCGCCCCGCTGCCGGTGACGCTGATCGAGAAGCTCCGGTCGCTGCTGCCCAACGCCACGATCGGCGAGGGCTACGGCCTCACCGAGGTCACCATGATGGCCACGGGCAACCCCACGTTCCGGTCCGGCACCCGCAAGCCCGGCACGGTGGGCATCCCGGTCTTCGACACCGAGATCAGCATCCGGTCCCTCGAGGACAGCGCGGAGATGCCCCAGGGCGAGCGCGGCGAGGTGTGCATCCGCGGCCCGCAGGTGATGCGCGGCTACGCGCACCGGCCCGAGGCCACCGCGGAGTCGATCGACGCCGACGGCTGGTTCCACACCGGCGACGTCGGCATCCTCGACGAGGACGGCTACCTGTCCATCGTCGACCGCACCAAGGACATGCTGCTCTACAAGGGCTACAACGTCTTCCCGCGCGAGCTGGAGGAGATCCTCTTCGGCGTGCCGGGGGTGGCCGGCGCCGCCGTCGTCGGGCGCCCCGACGAGGAGGCCGGCGAGCTGCCGGTCGCCTACGTCGTCCGCAAGGCCGACGACGCCGGCGCCGCGCTCAGCAAGGACTCCGTGCTGGAGGCGGTCAACGACAAGGTGACCCACTACAAGCGGCTCCGCGACGTCGTCTTCATCGACGCCATCCCGGTCTCCGCCGCCGGCAAGGTGCTCAAGCGCGAGCTGGCCGCCCTGGAACGCGAGAAGGTCGGCGGCTGACGCCTCGCCCACCGCAGCCGTCCCGATCGGGCGCATGACCCGATCGGGGCGGTTGCGCGCGCGGCGGCCTCCGCCTCACTACTGTCCGCGGCGTGGAGAACCAGTGGGAGGGCACCGAGACCGAGCACACCGGTGTCCGGATCTCCCACGAGGAGGCCTCACCCGTCCGGCAGGTGCTGCGCCGGGTGTGGATCGCCGCGATCGTGCTCGTCGTCGTCATCCTCATCGTGTACCTCGACCGCGACGGCTACGAGGACAGCAAGGGTGGTCCGCTCTCCCTGCTGGACGCCGCCTACTACGCGACCGTCACCCTCTCCACGACCGGCTACGGCGACATCACCCCGATCACCCCGGGAGCGCGGCTCGTCAACATCCTGGTGGTCACGCCACTGCGGATCATGTTCCTGATCGTGCTCATCGGAACCACCCTCGAGGCGCTGACCGCGCGCTCGCGGGAGGAGTTCCGCATCCGACGCTGGAGGTCCCGCGTGCGCCAGCACGTCATCGTGTGCGGCTACGGCACCAAGGGCCGCAGCGCCATCCGCTCGCTCATCGCCAACGGGACGCCCGCCGACCGGATCGTCGTCGTCGACCCCGAGCCCCGGGCCATCGAGGAGGCCAACTCGATGGGCCTCACCGGCATCATCGGCGACGCCGGCCGCACCGAGGTGCTGCGGCGGGCCTCGGTGGAGCGCGCCCGCGCGGTGATCGTCGCCGCCAACCGGGACGACGCCGCCGTCCTCATCACCCTGACCGTCCGGCAGCTCAACCCGAGCGTCCCCATCACGACCAGCGTCCGGGAGGAGGAGAACGCCAACCTGCTCCGCCAGTCCGGCGCCGACACCGTCATCACCACCTCGGCCACCTCCGGCCGGCTGCTCGGTCTCTCCACCGACGCGCCCCGCGTGGTCGCCGTCGTCGAGGACCTGGTCACCGGCGGGCAGGGGCTGGACCTGCACCAGCGGACCGCGAAGTCCAGCGAGGTGGGCCTCGGCCCGCGGGACCTGCGCGACATCGTCCTGTCGGTCACCCGCGGCGGGCGCACGCTGCGCTTCGACGACCCGCTCATCGGCACCCTGCAGCCCGAGGACGTGCTCGTCGTGGTGAAGGCGCACGAGCCCGCCAAGCCGAACCGCCCGCCCACGCAATGATTCTTGTCGTCCTCTGGACGACACCGCGGCCAGGAGCCGTGCCCCTGCTGCGCTGAGCCCTTCCGCCACCTCCTCGTGGACCCTCCGGGCCCACTCGTCGGCGGCCCTCGCGGGGCGGCTCCGCCCGATCGATCGCGGGACCCTCCGGGCCCCACTCCTCACGGGCACCTTCGGGCCCCGCTCGGCACGGCCTAGGTCGCGAGCACCCAGGTGGTCGTGTGCTCGTCGCGGCCGCGCAGTCGTACCTCGCGGTCGGCCGTCCAGCGGGCGCGCTCGTCGGTCGGGGCTGCGCTCAGGGTCGGCCCGCTGGCCACGGCCCGGCCGGGATGGTCCTTGGCGAGCTCGGTCAGCCGCGCCGCCTCGTTCACCGGGTCACCGATGACCGTGTACTCCAGCCG
The DNA here is from genome assembly GCA_042090795.1 of Blastococcus sp. Lineage (GTDB taxonomy): Bacteria > Actinomycetota > Actinomycetes > Mycobacteriales > Geodermatophilaceae > Blastococcus. The sequence goes on from JBELIQ010000002.1 coordinate 10,437, forward strand.
GCTGGCCGCTCCGACCTGCCCGGCCCACACCGGCCCGCAGGCCACACCCACCCCGACGTCGACCTCGCCCGCCTCGGCCACGGCGTCGCAGATGCGCCGGGCCGCGCGCAGCGCCGCACCCGCCGGATCCGGGTGGTCGGTGGGCGCGCCGAAGACGCACAGCGCGGCGTCGCCCTCGAACTTGTTCACCAGCCCGCCCTCGTCCTCCACCGTGTCGACGACGACGGCGAAGAACCGGTTGAGCAGCCCGACCATCTCCTCGGGCCCCGTGCGGCGGACCAGCGACGTCGACCCGGCGATGTCGACGAACAGCGCGGCCACGGTGCGCTCCTCCCCGCCCAGGCTCACCCCCGTCCGCAGCGCCCGCTGGGCCACCGACGTCCCGACGTGCCGGCCGAAGAGGTCGCGCAGCCGCTCCCGCTCGGCCAGGCCCGCCACCATCGTGTTGACGCCCTCCTGGAGCAGCCCGATCTCACCGGCGTCGTCGACCAGCACGTCGACGTCGTAGTCGCCCCTGCCCACCTGCTGCACCGCGCGGCGCAGGTCGCGCAGCGGCTGGCCCACGGCCCGGGCGGTGAGCAGCGTGGCCAGGCCCCCCACCAGCAGCGCGACGACGACGAGGAAGACAACGGCCCCCTCCCCCGGCCCGTCGGGGTTGCTGGGGTCGAGGAAGAGCAGCACGACGCCGAGCAGCGGCACGCCGCTGGTCAGCGCCCAGGTGAGGAGGAGGCGTGGCCGCACACCCAGGATCAGCGCGCCGACCGGCGGGTGGGCCGCCAGTGCCCGCGCGGTCACGGCCCGCGCGGCGCGCGCGGTGAGCAGGTAGGTGACACCCGCGGTCACGATCCCGCCGAGCGTGACCGCGACGCCCACCCGCAGCCCGACGAGCGGCTCGGGGAAGACCACCGCGGCGACGACGGCGGTGAGCACCGCCCCGGCGAACCAGATGGTGGCGGCGATGAGCGCGGTGTCCAGCGGCAGCCGCAGCGCCTGCCCGGCCTCCTCGCCGGTGGGTTCCCGGCGGTCGGTGAGCCAGCGGTTGGTCGAACGCTGCCGGCGGAGCCCCGCCACGGTCCCGACCGGGAAGGCCAGTACGAGGTAGGCCGCGGCGATCCAGAGGACCTCGGTGCGGCCGCTCTGCCCGCTGCCGTCGTCGACGCCGACGAGCAGCAGGACGACGGTCCCGACGCCGACGGCGTTGGCGATGATCACTAGCAGGACGATGAACGGGACGGCGGTGCGGCCGCTGGGCGCCCACTCCGCCCACACGCCGTCCCGGGCGACCGTGACCGGTCGCGGGGCACCGTCCGAGATCATGATCGGCGCAACGAGACCCGGTGGGTGCCGGTTCCGGGCACTCCCCCGATCGTGATCACCGGGTGATGATGTCCCACGGCGGGGCGGCGGCGACGAGGAGACTCCTGTGGACCAGCACGACTACATCGGGCACGACGGCCTCGCGCTGGGCGAGCTGGTCGCCTCCGGCGAGGTGACGGCGGCCGAACTGCTCGCCGCGGCCCGGACGCGTGCCCGGACGGTGAATCCCGCGATCAACGCCATCTGCACCTGGCTCGACGAGCACGCCGACGAGCGGGCCGCCCGGCCGCTGTCCGGCCCCTTCGCCGGGGTGCCGTTCCTGCTCAAGGACCTGCACCAGCAACTCGCCGGCACCCCCACGTCCGACGGCTGCCGGGCCCTGGCCGGGCGCCCGGCGGAGCGGACCAGCACGGTGGTGCAGCGCTGGCTCGACGCGGGCGTGGTGGTGTTCGGGAAGACCAGCACCCCCGAGTTCGGGTCGAAGGGCATCACCGAGCCGACCCTTTTCGGGCCGACACGGAATCCGTGGGACCTCGACCGGACGCCCGGCGGCTCCTCGGGCGGGTCGGCGGCCGCCGTGGCCGCCGGGATCGTGCCGGTCGCCGCGGCCAGCGACGGCGGTGGCTCCATCCGCATCCCGGCCGCGTGCACCGGGCTGGTCGGGCTCAAGGCCGGGCGCGGGCTGGTGCCCTTCGGCCCGGACGAGAGCGAGCCACTGGGCGGCCTGGCGACCACCGGGGTGGTGTCCCGGACGGTGCGGGACACCGCGGCGATGCTCGACGTCCTGGCCGGACCGGACGCGATGAGCCCGTTCGCCCCCGCGCTGCCCGACCGGCCGCTGCTGGACCGGCTGGACGAGGCGCCGGGCCGGCTGCGGATCGGCTACACGACCCGCTGCGCGCTGCGGGAGCAGCCGCACCCGGAGGCGGTCCGCGCCGTCGAGCACGCGGCCGCGCTGCTCACCGAGCTCGGCCACGAGGTCGAGGAGGTCGACCCGCCGCACGACGACCGCCAGCTCGGCCGCGACTTCCTGACCATCTGGTTCGTGCACCAGGCCACCGAGGTGGAGCGGATCACGCGCGAGACCGGCGCCGGCGACGACGGGTTCGAGGTGGACACCCGCATCATGGCGGCGCTGGGCCGGTCGTTCGGCGCCGTCGAGCTGCACGCGGCCGAGGAACGCCGGCGGGACCACATCGCCGCGCTCGCGGAGTTCCACGCCGGCCACGACCTGCTGCTGACGCCGACGCTCGGCGAGCCGCCCATCCGCATCGGTTCCCTGGACACCCCGGCGCACCTGCAGCGGATCAGCGAGGTGCTGCTGCGGACGCGGACCACGGCGGTGCTCCGGCGCCTCGGCATCGTCGACCAGATGGTGGAGGCCAACCTCGGCTGGGTGCCCTACACCCAGCTGGCCAACGTCACCGGCCGCCCGGCGATCAGCCTGCCGCTCTACCGCACCCCCGGCGGCCTGCCGCTCGGAGTGCAGTTCGTCGGCCGGCTGCGCAGCGAGGAGCTGCTGCTGCGGCTGGCCCGCCAGCTGGAGATCGCCGCCCCCTGGGACCGGCACCTGCCCGCCCACGGGGTCCCCGCCGCGGCGTGAGGGCCGCGGACTGTCGCTGGCCGGTCCTACGGTGACCGTCCGACAGCTCGGAGAACCGGAGGCATCCCATGACCGCACTGGAGAACCGCCCGCGCACCGCCCTGCTCGTGATCGACGTCCAGAACGGCGTGGTCGACGAGGCCTTCGAGCGCGACCGCGTCGTCGCCACCATCGGGGAGCTGGTGGCCCGGGCCCGGGCCGAGGACGTGCCGGTCGTGTGGGTGCAGCACTCCGACGACGGTCTGCCGCAGGGCTCGCCGGAGTGGGAGTACGTCCCGGAGCTGCGCCGTCGGGACGACGAGCCGCTGGTGCACAAGCGCTACGGCGACTCCTTCGAGGCGACCGACCTCGAGGAGCGGCTCGCCGAGCGCGGCGTCGGGCGGCTCGTGGTCACCGGGGCGCAGACCGACGCCTGCATCCGGTCCACGCTGCACGGCGCCCTCGTGCGCGGCTACGACGCGACGCTGGTGTCCGACGCGCACACCACCGAGGACCTCCGCCCGTTCGGCGTGCCGATCGGCCCGGGTGAGGCGATCGCCTACACCAACGCCTACTGGCAGTTCGCCTCCGCGCCCGGGCGCACGGGCACGGTCGCCGCGGCCGCGGAGGTCGAGTTCTCGACGTCCTGACTCAGCGCGCCGGGGATCCGCCGGAGATCTCCGCGACGATCTCCCGCGCCGCGGCGCGGCCCTCGGGTGCGGGGACGAGCGGGTAGACGTGCACCGCACCGGGGCAGACGGTGACCCGCGGCGCCGCGCCGGCAGCCGCGGCACGCTCCTCGAGCAGGAGGACGTCGGCCAGGCAGAGCTCGTGCGTGCCCACGTAGACGTCCATCGGGGCCAGCCCCGCGAGCTCGCCGTTGATCGGGCTCAGCCGCGGCTGGGTGGGGTCGTCGCCGCCGGCCCACACCTTGCCCGCCTCGACCGTGCCGTCGATGTTCAACCAGGGGTCGCGGCGCTCGAGCGCAGGCAGGTCGGGGTGGCTCAGCGTGAGGTCCAGCCAGGGCGAGAGCAGCACGAGCTTCCGCGGCTGGGGCAGCCCCGCGGCGGCGAGGGTCTGCGCGAACCCCAGCGCCAGCCCTCCCCCGGCCGAGTCGCCGGCGACGGTGACCGCCGACGCGTCGACCTCGGCGAGCAGGTCGCGGTAGACCTCGGTGACGAAGGGATAGGCCTCGCGGTAGGTGTGCTGCGGGGCGAGCCCGTAGAGCGGCACCTCCACCCGGACGCCGGCGTCGGCCAGCTGCGAGATCAGCGCCCAGTGCTGCTTGGCGATCTCGCCGGTGTACGAGCCGCCGTGCAGGTAGACCACCGCCGGCCCGGTACCGCCCTCGCGCGGCGCCACCGTGGTGCACGGGAAGCCCTGCACCCGGCGGGTGCGGACGTCGTGCCGGCTGCGCAGTGCGGCGGGCGGCTCGGCCGATCCCTTGGGTGCGGCGATGCGCGTGCGGGCCCGTTCCACCGTGGCCGTCCGGGGCTTGCGGGTGAGGCGGAGGACTCCCGAGATCACTCGCATCTGCAGGCTGGCCATGGGTCCGCGTCCTCTCCGGTGCTCGACGTGCGTGCGCGGCGCACCCTATGCGCTGCACCGCTAGGGTGGCGCGGCCCACCGGAGCCGGTGAGCGGTCGCGCCCGACCCGGAGGACTCCTCGTGTCCCGCTCCGCCCGCTCCATGGCCGCCCGCCGACGTCGTCGCATCGATGCCTGGCTGGTCGTCGTCGCCGCCGCGTTGGTCGCCCTCCTGGCCTTCGCCGTCGCCGCGCTCTCCGGTGGCGAGCGGATCGCCCGGCTCTGGGTGCACGCCACGGTCGCCGAGGACGGCAGCGCCCGCATCGTCGAGGTCATCGACTACGACTTCGCTCTCGAGGAGCGCCGCGGCATCGTCCGCGAGGTACCCGGCCTGCGCGCCGACGACCCGATCCAGCTCACCTCACCCGATGCACCGGCCGACGTCACCATCACCGGCGAGGACCCGGTCCGGCTGCGGATCGGCGACCCCGACACCACGGTCAGCGGCCGGCACCGCTACGTCCTGAGCTACACCCTGGACGGCGTCACCCGGGACGGGGAGCTGACATGGGACGCCGTCGGCACCGGCTGGGAGGTGCCCGTCGACGACGTCGAGGTGCACGTGACCGGGGCGGTCGAGTTGGACGCCGACTCCTGCTCGGTCGGCGGAGAGGGAGCTCGCGGTGGCTGCGAGCTGCGCCTGACGGCTCCGGGGCACCTGGTCGCCGAGGCCGGTTCGCTGGCCGCCGGCGACGGGGTGACCGTGTCGGCGACCGTGGGGGCCGCCTTGGACGCCGCCCCCGCCGTGCCCGTGCCGCCGGCCGCCGCGCCGGCGGAGCCGGGCATCGACCCGCTGGTGCCGGCGGCGGTCGCCGGGCTCCTGGCGCTCCTCGCGGCGGCGCTGGTCTCCCGGGTGGTGCGCCGGGCCGGGCGGGAGCACGTGCCCAGCTCCGGGCTGCCGAGCGCCGTCGGTTCCTCCGGCGGCGAGGCGCGGATCGACTTCGAGGAGCTGGGCGGCTTAGCCGTGCCGTCGGCGTCGCTCCCCCGGGACATCTCGCCCGCCCAGGGCGGGGTCCTGATCAGCGGCTCGGTGGCCGAGCGGCACAAGGCTGCCTGGCTGGTCGGCCTCGCCGTCTCCGGCGTGGTGGAGCTGGAGCCGGCGTCCGACGGCGGCACGGACATGACCCTCGTCCGCCTGCAGGACGGCGATCCCGCCGACGCACGGCTGCTGGACATCGCCTTCGCCGGCCGCGGACGGCTCCGCCTGGGCGGCTACGACGAGTCGTTCGGCGCGGCCTGGAACGAGCTGGGCACCGACCTGGCGGGCTGGCAGCTGGGGTCGGGGATGTGGGACGCCGAGGCCGACCGGCGGGCCGGGCGGGTGCGGTGGCTCGGCGTCATCGCTGCCGTTCTCGGTCTGGTCCTCGTGGGCGTCGCCGCCTGGCTGTCGACCCGGCAGGTCTCCCTCCCGCCCGTGCTGGCGGGGGCCGGTGGGGCCCTGGCCGGTGGCGGGGTCTCGGCCGCGCTGCGCGCCTGGGAACTCCGGGTGCTGACGCCGCACGGCGCATCGACGTGGCTGCGGGTGGAGTCGCTGCGCCGCTACTTCGCCGAGTGCGCACCCACCGCGATCGACGACGCCATCGCCGGGGAGAGCCTGGGCGACCACACGGCCTGGGCACTCGCGCTCGGGGAGGCCGAGCGGTGGTCGACCCTGGCGAAGTCGGTGCGGGTGCCCCGACAGGCGGGCTACGACAACCGGCACTGGCAGTACGCGGCCTACGGCCCGCTGTTCATCAGCAGTTGCTCGAGCGCCAGCACCGCGCCGTCCTCGTCGTCGTCCTCCGGCGGTGGTGGCGGGGGCAGCGTCGGCGGAGGGGCCGGCGGCGGTGGCGGCGGGTCCTGGTAGCCCGCCGCCCCCGGCTCACATGTCGCGGTAGCGGACGGCGGCGTCCAGGCCCTTGCGCAGCCAGTCCTCCTTGACCGGGCGGCCCGGCTGGGAGAAGACGGCGTACGCCCTGGTGTCGCGCTGGTAGCGCCAGCCCTCGGCGAGCGGGCCGACGTCGTAGGCGTCGTAACCGATGGCGTCGAGGAAGGCGGTCACGGTCTGCTTGGCCTCGTCGGCGTTCCCGGCGATGGCGAGCACCGAGCGGTCGGGGTCGCCGGCGGGCTTGGCCAGGGTGACCATGCCGGCGGCGGGGACGTTGTTGAAGCACTTCACCACGTGCGACTCCGGCAGGTGCGCCTGCAGGAGCTCGCTCACCGTCGTCGACTCGTCGTCGAGCTCGGGGATCTGCCCGTCGCGCTGCGGGTAGTAGTTGTTGGTGTCGATGACGACCTTGCCGCGCAGGGGCTCGACCGGCACCTCCCGGTAGGCCTTGAGCGGGACCGAGACGACGACGAGGTCGCCCGCCTCGGCCGCCTCGGCAGGGGTCGCGGCTCGGGCGCGCGGGCCGAGCTCCGCGACGAGGTCGGCGAGGGTCTCCGGGCCGCGGCTGTTGCTCAGCACCACGTCGTAGCCGGCGGCGACCGCCAGCCGGGCGATCCCGCTGCCGATGAGTCCGCTGCCGATGAGTCCGAGAGTCGTCATGACCCTCGCAAGCCGGGCAGGACGGAGATCATTCCTCCGACCGTGGCGCGTCCGCCGAGGTCAGCGGTCCCGGGGCACGTCCTGGGCGGGCTGCTCGGCGCGACCCTCGACGGCGCCGTGGCGGACCAGGCTGGCGATGGCCACGGCGAGGCCGCCCCAGATGACGATCATCGCCACCACCATCATCACGATCGCGGCCGTGCTCATCGGAGTCCTCCCTCGTCGTCCCCGGTCACCGGGCGGCCGGCGGAGGTCCGCTCCGTCGTGGGGGTCGCCGCCACCAACGGCGCCGCCGGATCGGAGCCCGGTGGCGGACCGTCCAAATGGGTCCCGGCGCGCCACGGCAGCCGGGCGACGAGGAAGGCGATCAGCGGCAGCGCCACCACCATCCCCCAGCCGAAGACCAGCAGCAGCCAGCTCGGGTAGCCCTCGTACGCCGCTTCCAGGTCGTCGTCCAGGGCGAAGCCGAGCACGAGGGCCAGACCGAGCGGGGCGACGACGCTCACCAGCACGCGCCAGCCGGCACCGACCCGGGGACGGCCGTGCACGTTGAGGTGCCCGCCGAGGGTGGTCAGGGCCCGGATCGCCCACGCGACGGCCAGCATGCTGATCAGTGCGACGACGAGGATGCCGTACTGGTTGACGAAGTGGTCGACGACGTCGAGCACGTAGATGCCGCTCGTCGTGCTGAAGAACACCAGGCTCAGCACGGCGGCGGGGACGCCGACCGCCAGGGTCGCGGTGAGGCGGCCGGTGTCGAGCTTGTCGCGGACGGCGGAGATGACGACCTCGATGACGCTGACCAGCGAGGTGATGCCGGCGATGACCAGGGAGCCGAAGAACAGCACGCCGATGAGTGCGCCGCCGGGGGCCTCGCTGATGATCGCCGGGAACGCGATGAAGGCCAGCCCGATCCCGTCGCTGGCGACCTCGTCGACCGCGACACCGTTCGCCTGCGCCATGAAGCCCAGCGCGGCGAAGACGCCGATGCCGGCGAGGAGCTCGAAGCCGGAGTTCGAGAAGCCGACGACGAGGCCGGAGCCGATCATGTCCTCGCGCCGGCCGACGTACGAGGCGTACGTGATCATGATGCCGAAGCCGATGGACAGCGAGAAGAAGATCTGGCCGAACGCGGCCGCCCAGACGGAGGCCTCGGTGAGCGCCCCCCAGTCCGGCGCGAACAGCGCGTCGAGACCGGAGCCCGCGCCGTCGAGCAGCAGCGCCTGCACCACGAGGGCGACGAAGGCGAGCACCAGCACCGGGATGAACACCAGCGAGACCACGCCGATCCCGCGCTGCACGCCGAGCGCCATGATCGCCAGGACGGCCAGCCACACGATCAGGAGCGGCACGAGCACCCCGGGCACCACGTCGGCGGTGATCTCGACGTCGCCGGCCTGCAGGAACTCCCCGAAGAAGAAGCCCTCGGGGTCCTCGCCCCAGGCCTCGTCGAGCGAGAAGAAGGTGTACCGCAGCGCCCAGGCGATGACCGCCGCGTAGTAGACGGCGATCATGAAGCAGATGCCCACCTGCCACCAGCCCAGGCCCTCGGTGCCGCGCCGGAGCCGGGCGAAGGACAGCGGTGCGGAGCCGCGGTGGCGGTGGCCGATCGCGTAGTCCAGGAGCAGGAACGGGATGCCGGCGGTCAGCAGCGCCACCAGGTACGGCAGAAGGAAGGCGCCGCCGCCGTTCTCGTAGGCGACGTAGGGGAACCGCCAGATGTTGCCGAGCCCGACGGCCGAGCCGATCGCCGCCAGGATGAACACGCGCCGGGAGCTGAACCCGCCGCGGCGGCTCTCCTGGTCGGCCTGCTCCGTCGCTCGTCCCGCCGTGGCGCTCATCGGACCTCCCGAGTCGTGATCCACCGGCTCCCGCGCACGGGCTCCGGTCGACATCCCGCCGATGCAGAGAGGATGGCAGCACTGCGCCGTCTCGGCTGCCCGGGAGGTCGCGGGTCCGCCCCGGCCCGCGGAACGAGGGGGCGGTCGACCCGTCCTGGACCGCGGGCGTGCCGAGGCGGCAGAGTCCGGGCAGGCGGACGGGCGACCGACGGCGTCCACCGCGACCGCCGTGCGGGCTGCGATGCACCCGCGCCACGCACCGTGCCGGAACCCCGGGCACACGACAGGGAGGGCCACTCATGACCCAGGCTTCGCACCACACCGACGCTGCCAACCGGTCCGTCGCCGCGGATCTGCCGTTGACCGATCCGGCGGACCTGAGCCGGGTCCGGCACGGTCGCATCGCCGGTCTCGACCGGCTGGTCGTGCACCACGACCGGTCCGGGAAGCCCATCCTCGACACGGCCGACTGGGACTTCCTCGACGGCGAGACCGCACCGCCGTCGGTGAACCCGAGCCTGTGGCGCCAGGCTCGACTCAACCGCGAGCACGGGCTCTACGAACTGGCTCCCGGCCTGTACCAGGTGCGGGGTTACGACCTCGCCAACCTCTCCCTCGTCCGAGGGGACACGGGGTGGATCGTCATCGATCCCCTGACGTCGACGGAGACCGCCCGGGCCGCGATGGATCTCGTGCGGGAGCACCTCGGGGACCGGCCGGTGAGCGCGGTCATCTACACCCACAGCCACATCGACCACTTCGCCGGGCTCGCCGGCGTCCTCCCGCTCGAGGAGCTCGCCGCCCGCGAGGTGCCCGTCGTGGCGCCCCAGGGCTTCCTCGAGGAGGCGGTGTCCGAGAACGTGCTGGCCGGGCCGGCCATGCTGCGCCGAGCCGGCTACATGTACGGCAACGCCCTGCCCCGTGGGGAGTTCGGCCACGTGGACTGCGGCCTGGGCAGGTCCGTGCCCGCCGGGTCGGTCTCCCTCGTCGCACCGACGCACGAGATCACCGCGACCGGGGAGGAGCTGACGCTCGACGGGGTGCGCATCGTCTTCCAGCTCACGCCCGACTCCGAGGCGCCGGCGGAGATGATGTTCCACTTCCCGGAGCTGCGAGCGCTGTGCGCGGCGGAGAACTGCTCGAGCGTGATGCACAACCTCTACACGTTGCGCGGTGCGCAGGTGCGCGATGCCCTGGCCTGGAGCAAGTACATCAACGAGTCGCTCCGATTGTTCGGGGACTCCTCGGACCTGGTCTTCTCCAGCCACAACTGGCCACGGATCGGGGCGAGCGACGTGCGCGACTACCTGCGCGCCCAGCGGGACACCTACCGGTTCCTGCACGACCAGACGATGCGGCTGGCCAACGACGGTCTGGTCATGGACGAGATCGCCGAGCAGCTGGACCTCCCGCCCTCGCTGGCCGGGGAGTTCGGGAACCGGGGCTACTACGGCACGGTGAGCCACAACGCCAAGGCGGTGTACCAGCGCTACCTGGGCTGGTTCGACGGCAACCCGGCCAACCTGCACCCGCTCCCCCCGGAGCCGGCCGCCGCGCGGTACGTCGAGTACATGGGCGGCGCGGCGGCCGTGCTCGCCCGGGCGCGGGAGGACTTCGCGGCGGGCGAGTACCGCTGGGTGGCCCAGGTCGTGAACCACGTGGTCTTCGCCGATCCCGGCAACACCGAGGCCCGCGAGCTCCAGGCCGCTGCGCTGGAGCAGCTCGGGTTCCAGGCCGAGTCAGGTGCCTGGCGCAACTTCTACCTGTCCGGCGCGCAGGAGCTGCGGCGCCCGACGCCACCGCAGCCGGCCGGTGGCGGCGCCGGCCGGAGCCCCCTGCTGCGGGCGATGACCGTCGAGATGGTGTTCGACCTGCTCGGGGTCCGGCTCGACGGCCCGCGGGCCGACGGGACGTCGCTGGCCATCGGCTGGTCGTTCCCGGACACCGGGGAGCAGTGGACGCTGCGCCTGGAGCACGGAGCGCTGAATTCCTGGCCGAGCCTGGACGCCGACGCGGACGTCGTCCTCACGATGCCTCAGGCCACGCTGACCGAGATGATCACCGACCTCGCTTCCCTCCCCGCCCGGATCCAGGCCGGAACAATCGGGGTCGACGGCGACGTGGCGGCGCTCCGCCGCCTGTTCGGGCTCATGGTGCAGCCGACCCCGGGCTTCGCGATCGTCGAGCCCTGAGGTCCGATGTCGCCCGACCGTTGCAGGGGACGACGAAGTCGATCTTGGCCGGGTGGCTAGCACCTCACGATCGTGAGCTGCTGACACGGTCGCTGCCTCGGTTCTCCACCTGCGACTTCGGCTGCCGCCCGTGAAGCCGCCCCGCATGACGTCGGCCGGCAGATGATGCCCGTCGACGCTCGCGCAGCTGGATCGGGGCTGCCGCTCGCCCCGGCGACGGAGGTCGCCGGGGCGAACGACGTGGGTCTCTAGCGCTGCGCCGCGATGGAGCTGACGCACCGACCCTGGTTGGTGAACCCGTAGGTGCTCCAGCCGCCGCGCTTGCAGTCATCCTTGGTCTGCGGGGAGTTCATGACGCTCGGCTTGACACTGAAGTCGTAGTCGATACCGGTCGCGGCCGTGGCGGAAGCCAGGCCGTCCCAGCCCGCCGTGCCCCCGTCGCGGAACTCCACGCCACCGTTCGCCACGTCGTTCGTGATGGTGCCGTAGCTGTCGGTGAGGAGCTGGCGGTCGTCGACGGCCAGCGTCAGGCAGCCCTCGGCGGTCGACTCGTCGGCGGCATCGGTCGCGCATCCCGCCGGATCGGCGTCGGGGTCGATGGTGAAGGTGATGTCGAAGACCTCGTCCGTCGCGGTCAGGTCGATCGTGTGGAACGTCTGGACGTACTCGCCGCCTGCTGCTCGGCCGTCGCTCAGGCCGATCACGGCCGTGGCAGCGCCCTTCATCGTGACGTAGATGTAGCTGCCCTCGTTGAGGCCACGCTCGTCCGCGGCGAGGGTCGCCGTGTCCAGCAACCCGATGAGCCCGAAGTCGCCGGCGACCGCGTCGGTGAGGTCGAGCGCGCCGGTGAAGGTGACGGCACCGGCGTCGGCCGGGGTCGTGATCTTCGGCGTGCCCCACTGGTAGCCGTGGCTGTAGCCGTCAGGAGCAGGGTTGCCCACGTGCCGCATCCAACGGCGCGGGATGCCCGTCTCCGCAGCAGGGTCGACGATCTCGCTGACGGTGCCGGTGAACTGTGCGGGGCCGGTGGCGGTGCCCGTGTCCGCGGCCGCAGCGGTGGCGGTGGCGGCGGTGGTGGCCAGGCCGAGCGACGTGATGAGCGTCGTCAGGAGAAGTCGATTGCGATGGCGCACGAGTGTCCCTTGGGTAGAAGTAAGGCCCGGTTTCGCCATTCGCTCCCCGACGGCCGTAGGCGACCAGTTCAGCCCGTCGGTTCTCAGCATGCCTCCGCGCGTTCGGCGCGAGGCATACCTATCACGTCACGATCGAGATGTGGTGGTGACAGACCATCCCGACAACAGACAACCCATTTCTGGCCACGCGCTCTGATCGCCCGGAGGACCCGACGCGTCCGATTGTTCCGATGAACGGCAGCGCGTTGTCGACCCACGGGTTCGCTCCACCGCAGCCGGGGCTCGACACCGACGGTCGCCGAGAGTCGGGCGGTCGTGTCAGGCCGTACGGCCGCGGCCAGGCCGCAACGCACGTAGGGCCCGGTCAGCTGACCGGGCCCTACGTGGTGGAACGGGGGTTCACCTGGGGGTTCTCTCCGAGCGCCGGATTCGGGGAAACGAATCCAACTCTTCGGGGAGAACCCCGGGGTGGGGTGTTCGTAGATCGGCGAACGGCGAGGTCGAGGCATCCGTTTCTACGAACAACTCGAGCGGCTTGCACCCTTCGGCCTTGAAATCAGCACCCGTGCAGGTCAGGGAGTTGACCCCTGGCCCGAGCAGGGCCCACCTCTGGCAGAGCGCCTCTCACACGAAGAGGTGTGCGGCCTAACCGTGTGCCCCTACGCCGTCGCCCGACTCTTGCCGACCTTCGTCGCTGGGCTCACTAGCCGGGCGCGATCCTCACCGTACTTCCGCGGCGACTGCTGGACTGTCACGTTGCGCTTGCCCTCGATCGTGGTGATACGGACGATCGGTTTGCGAGCTTTCATGCTCTTGAAGATGCGCACGTCATCCCCTCCTAGTTGCCCTCAACCGAGCTACCCGGTGTTCTACCCCGGACTGCTGACAACCTCGCAGCGAGGAGGAGCAGCAGCGTAGCTGCTGATGTGCTCCATGCCCCGAGACACCACAGCAAGTTGAAGTAGGGCTCGTGCAGCTGCCCGACAACACTGCCCGCCGCTGCGGTCAACAGCAACGCGCAACCTAGAACAACCGCTCGAAGGGGGAAGAGGAGCCGGGCTTCGAGGATGTTCTCACCGGAGCGCGAGAGGAGTGCCAACACGATCGCCGGCGCCGCTAGCAGCAGGGCCGCGGCTCCGTCGCCCGCATCCCGCAGCGCCTCGGGCGCGCCAGAGAGGACCTGCTCAAGAACGAAGATGACGGCGGAGAAGAGTGAAACCAGGAGTGCGGTAGCCCGCAGACCAGGGAACGGCACCGCGAGCTGAAGGCGTGCCCGCGGCTCAAGCGGAGGCTGGTCCGGGTAAGACCCGTGGACGTGAGCAACAGGGTCCACTGTGAGGTCCTGCCCGGCAGGGGCGCCTCCCGCCTCCCGCGGCGGGAGCTCAAGGCCGGTGGAGGTCAACCCCGGCGGGGCGTGTACCTCCAGGTGATACGACGCCGCCCACGAAGCCCCGTGAGCCTCAAGCGAGTACTCCGCGCTACTGAACCCGAAGGCGGTCAACACCCTGTTCAGCCACGTGGTGTTCGCCTCTGGGACCGATCGCCAGTGAAATGAGTACTTGAGGATCTGACGCGTCCCCACGTCGTTGGCTGGTAGCAGCACCAGCATCAGGAAGTTGTCGGCCAGGTCTCGGACGAGGTCCCCTACCGCCGCTGGGACGGCTTGAGGATCGAAGACGTGCACGCCGTCAACCTGGCCGGTGCTCAGGAGGTCCTCGGCCTGAAGGGCGGCTGCCGCTGGCGCTCCCTGCGCAATCTCGGCCAGGCTCTTCACCAGCTGCCCGGGCAAGGGATCTGTGACCTGGCTCAAGGCATGGCAGAGCGCTGCCCACGCGACTTCACCGTTCTGGGCGGTGTTGGCAACCGGCAAGGGTCCGCCGTCGCTGTCACTGACATCCAGCGAGCGCATGACGGCCTTGCTGATCATGGCGATCGGTACGAGTACTTGCCCTTCGACGAACTCGATCGAGGGCAGCACGCGTTCGCTGGCCTCAGCCGCCAACCCAGGCTCCGGCGGCGGAGTGCAGTCAAGAGAGACCCTGCGCCGCCCCCGCTCCCCCTCCAGGAGACGGAGGCTGTCCACCTTCCGATGGCACCAGGTCTGCGATGCCCAGATGGCATCAGCAGCCGCACGCCCCAGTTGAGGATCCGGGCGGGGACTTCCTGTTGCTGTCACCGCCGTGCCAGATCGGCATCAGCCGACGACCATGTCCAGCAGAACCTCAACTTGCTGTCTCCCCGTCCCGTTGCGTTCCGCGCTGCCCTTGTCCCACGGCGCAGCGCGCTTGCGAGATGCAGCGGCACCGACACGGGATGGCCACATCCCCATCGATCTTGATCACGATAGGGGGCTCCAGTGACAGCCCTGTGAGATCACCGGTAAGGGGGCGGTTTGGTCTCCTGAACCGAGCTCGGGCGCCACTCGCTGCTGTTCAACGGGTTGCCGGCCCTTGCTCCTGAAGCCACCGGGCGCGCACGGTAGCCAACGGCACGCGGCCGGTGGGGCGGTCGACCGCCCAGAAGTCCCAGCCGTTGGCCGCGAGGCCGCCCTTCGCTTCGCTGGCCGCCTTACTGGGACTGGGATGGGGCCTGCCGTTATACTCAACGGCGCCGTCGGCACACAGCAGAGCCGTAGCGGGAAAGACGCCGTTCGTCGAGGTAAGCGTCTCCCCCGGGCTGAGCAGGCCGGAATGGAGCAACTGCTTGACGGTGATCCCGTAGAAGCGGTTGCTTCGGGTCTTCACCGCCGGCCGGATGGCCGACTGGTCATCGGGGGTCTCTGTCCCGCCCCGGGTCTGATGGAGGCTCTCAATCCAGTGAGGATGAGAGTCATGGCAGCACCGAGGAAGTACCCCGACGAACTTCGGGAGCGGGCGACCCGGCTGGCGGTCGAGGCCCGGCGCGACCCGGCGACCCGGACCGGGGCGTTGAAGCGGATCGGCGAGCAACTGGGCATCAATCCCGAGACGCTGCGCAACTGGGTCATCCAGGCCGAGATCGACGAGGGTCACCGGCCCGGGACCACGACCGATGACGCCACCCGACTGGCCGAGCTCGAACGCGAGAACCGGGAGCTGCGCCGGGCGAACGCGATCTTGAAGAGCGCGTCGGCTTTCTTCGCGGCGGAGCTCGACCGCCCCTCCCGCTGATCGTCGACTACATCGATCAGCACAAGCTCGAACACGGGGTCGAGCCGATCTGCGCAGTCCTCACCGAGGCCGGCGCGAAGATCGCCCCGAGCACCTACTACGCGCATCAGTCGCGGCCGCCGTCGGCGCGGTCGGTCAGCGACGCGGCAACCACCGCGGTCATCGAGCGTGTGCACACGGAGAACTACGGGGTCTACGGCGCTCGAAAGGTGCACGCCGAGCTGCGCAGGCAGGAGCACCGGGTGGCCCGCTGCACCGTCGAGCGACTCATGCGACGCAAGGGTCTGCGCGGCATCAGCCGGGCGAAGGGGCCGCGCACCACCGTGCCCGGCAGCGGCCCAGACACCCGCCCGGACCTGGTCGACCGCGCGTTCACCGCGACCGGCCCCGACCAGCTGTGGGTCGCCGACATCACCTACTGCCGGACCTTCTCCGGCTGGGCGTACGCCGCGTTCGTCATCGACGTGTTCTCCCGCCGGGTGGTCGGCTGGCAGCTGTCCCGCAGCTTGCGCACGGACCTGGCTCTCGACGCGCTGGAGATGGGCATCTGGACCCGACGGCGCGCCGGCCACGACGTGACCGGGCTGGTCCACCACTCGGACAAGGGCGTGCAATACGTTGCCGTGCGCTACACCCAGCGCCTGGCCGAGGCCGGCGCGGTGGCCTCGGTCGGCTCCACCGGCGACTCCTACGACAACGCCCTGGCCGAGGCATTCAACTCGCTGTTCAAGGCCGAACTGGTCCGCAATCGGGGCCCGTGGAAGGGCATTGACGACCTCGAGATCGCCGTCGCCGAGTACATCGACTGGTTCAACCACCGACGCCTGCACGGCGAGATCGGCCACGTTCCACCGGCCGAACACGAGGACAACTTCTACCGGCACAACACCGCGGCGACTACCGTCGCCGCGTCAGTTCCGAGCCTCCACTAAACCCGGGGCGGGACACCTGAAGAACCCTGACACCGAAAACACCCGGCGCGGCTACTTCCGCTTCACAGGCCTGCCCCTGGTCACCCTGGCGATGGCGTTCGCAGTCGCCGCATCCAACGTCCGGCAGCTGCGCAACTGGCACCAGCGCACCGGTGCCGGCGACCCTGCCCATCCGCTGCTGCAGACCGAACCAGAGTTCCACGGGTATGCCCTGCTCACCGCGGAGCAGGCAGCCGGCGTGGACGACGCCTATCGACCACCGCGGCCGAGAACCCCGTCTTCATCGCGACCACGCAACACGGCCTGTGCCTCCGCCCCATGAGTTGACCGGACGCTCCGCCTGGACAGCAAGACGGGAAAGCTGGCGGCCGTGAAGGTGCGGCCCTCCTCGACCGAGGCGTCCGATCGGCGTCCGGGATGCGGTGAGATCTGTACCTCGTTACGCGAGGAAGGTCGCGGGTCGGCCTACTGCCCCACGACGGACAGAGCTGGCGGTTCAGCCGGCACGGGGGGCTGCGGGGTCAGCGCCCCGGGAACGAGGTCCAGCGCGGCGAGCATGCGGGCGGTTTCGACGAAGTCGGTCACCGGTGGGGCATCCATGTCGTTGCGCCAGGCAATCGCCAGGGACGAGGGGGGTAGACCGTCGACGGGGATGAACGTCAGTCCAGGGCGGTCGTAGAAGCGCTGTGTCGAGGCCTGGGTGAAGGCGACCCCGCGACCGGACAGGATGGCCTCGAAGCACTCGTCGACGCTGCCGACATCCGCGCCGAGGTTGACGGCGTGCGGGCCCCGGCAATCGGTGGCCAGCCAGAAGTCCCGCCAGTACTCCGGGGCCCGGCGGCCGACGAAGGCCTCGTCAAGGACCTCTTCCACGCTGACCTTCGGCCGGCTGGCCAGCGGTGATTCGGTCGAGGTGACAAGAAGGCGGGGCTCGACGAAGAGCGTCTCGATGCTGAGCCAGTTGTGCACGACCAGCGGGGGGCGGACGAAGGCGACGTCGACGCTGCCGTTGGTCAGCCCGACGTAGGGGTCGGCGAAGTCGTGGGAACGCATCTCGACCTGGATCCTGGGGTGCCGGGTCTGGAACGCAGTGAGGATCTTGGGAGTCAGCTCGGCGGCGGCGTTGGCCTGGAACCCGACGACGAGGGTGCCGTGCACTCCGCGCGACGCTTCCTGGGTCGCGGCGACCAGCCGGTCAGCGCCGGTGAGCAGGCGGTGGGCTTCCTCCAGTAGCACCTTGCCCACGGCGGTGAGTTCGACGTGGCGGCTGGTGCGGTCCAGGAGACGCACGCCCAGGGAGTGCTCGAGCTTGCGGATCTGCACGCTGAGGGAGGGCTGGGCGATGTGCAGACGCGCCGCGGCGCGGCCGAAGTGCAGCTCCTCGGCCACAGCGACGAAGTACCGGAGTGAGCGCAGCTCAGGGGTGTCCGGCATCACCCGAAGGTAGGCCCCGGCCGACCCGAAGACCAATAGAACGTGGCTATCGCTCGGTAGGGAGCAGGTATTGGACGTGTGGGCGTCGTCACCGTCTGATGGTGATGCCCGCCACGGGGACACCCCGGGGCTGGTCACCCCGTACCCCTCCGAGAGGACTCAACGATGAGTGCGCCCACCCGCGCCCCGTCGGCCGAAGCATGGGCCGCGGCGTTCACCGACGCCAGCAACACCGACCCCGAGATCCAGGCGCACGGTAAGTACTTCACCTGCTCCTATCTCCTGGACGCCACGGAGCGCACCTACGTGATCCAGGTGGAGTCCGGCAAGGTCAGCCACATCACCGTGGACCCGGGCCCGCTCGACGTCCCCTACCAGTTCGCCATCCGTGCCTCGGCCGAGACCTGGCGCGGCTTCGGCGAGGAGACCCCCGCCGCCATGTTCCACGGCATCTGGGCGGCCAGCTTCCAGCGCGACATGAAGCTCGAAGGCGACGTCCTGGTCCTCATGCAGAACCTGCGCTGCATCACCCGCCAGGTCGAACTCCTGCGCGTCGTCGGCTCCCCGGTCTGAGGAAGGACACCCCCATGAGCAACAGCAAGATTTCACCCGTCACCGGCCACTACGTGACCGTCGACGTCGACGGCCTCGAGTACAAAGTCTTCTACCTGGAGAACGGGACCGGCCAGCCCATCCTGTGCCAGCACACCGCGGGCTGCCACAACCACCAGTGGCGCGGCCTGTTGGAGGACGAGGAGATCACCGCCAACTACCGGGTCATCGCCTACGACCTGCCCCGCCACGGCAAGTCCGACCCGCCGGAGAACACCGAGTGGTGGAAGGAGGAGTACCAGCTCTCCGCCGAGCACTACTCCAACTTCATCATCGCCCTGGCCGACGCCCTCGAGTTGGAGAACCCCATCTTCATGGGCTCCTCGTTCGGCGGGAACGTGGCCCTGCAGCTGGCCCTGCGCCGGCCCGACCGGTTCGCCGGCGTCCTGAGCGTCGAGGGCGCCGACTACTCCCCCGGCTTCTACCTGGACTGGTGGCAGCACCCGCACGCCAACGCCGCCCAGGTCTGCGCCAGTGGCACCTGGGACCTCATGGCCCCCCAGTCCCCCGAGGCCGACCGCTGGAAGACCTGGTTCTACTACACCCAGGGATCCGAGGCCTTCAAGGGCGACCTGCACTTCTACTCCGTCGACCACGACCTGCGCGGCAGGCTCGGCGAGATCGACGGCGAGAAGTGCCCGGTCGTGATGATGACCGGCGAGTACGACTACCTCACCACCCCCGAGGACAGCGAGCGCACCGCCAACGCCATCACCAACGGATCCTTCATCTACATGCCCGCGATCGGGCACTTCCCGATGAGTGAGAACCACGCGGTGTTCCGCACCTACCTGATCCAGGCGCTGGAGCTGCTGCAGGCCAAGCGCGAGAAGCCGGCCGCCGCTCTCGCCTGACCGCGTACCGCAGGTGGTCGACCCGCGGGGTCGACCACCTGCGGCATGGCCATGCCCGGCCGTTCATCGAAGGGACCCCGCAGTGCAGCAGGCAACGACCCCCATCCGTGTCGCCGGCGCACCGGTGACAGGTGAGGAGACCAGACCGGTCACTCGCCCTGACGGCGGTGACCCCTTCGGTCACGTGACCGTCGCCGACCCGGACACGTCGAGGCCGCCGTGGCCGCCGCCCACGAGGTCGCCCCGCAGTTCGCGGGCCTCCCCGCCCACCGCCGGGCCGACGCCCTCGCCCACGTCTCCCGTCGGCTGACCGAATCCCGCGAGGCGCTGGCCGCCGTCATCGTCGCCGAAGGCGGCAAGCCCATCCGGTGGGCCCGCGCCGAGGTCGACCGAGCTGCGGCGACTTTCCGGCTGGCCGGGGAAGAGGCCCGCCGCTGGGTCGGTGAACTTCAACGCCTGGACACCGACCCCTCCGGGGAAGGACGCATCGCCCTCAACCGGCGCGTGAGCCGTGGACCCGTCCTGGGCATCACCCCGTTCAACTTTCCGCTCAACCTTGTCGCCCACAAGGTCGCCCCCGCCCTCGCCGTCGGGGCACCCATCGTGCTCAAGCCCGCCCCCGCCACACCGTTATCGGCTCTGTTCCTGGGGGACCTGCTCGCCGAGACCGACCTCCCGGCCGGGTCGTGGTCGATCCTCAC
Organism: Blastococcus sp.; assembly: GCA_042090795.1. Lineage (GTDB taxonomy): Bacteria > Actinomycetota > Actinomycetes > Mycobacteriales > Geodermatophilaceae > Blastococcus. Next base: position 30,297 of record JBELIQ010000002.1, read on the forward strand.
CGTGCCCAACGAACGCATGGACCCGCTGGTCACAGACCCGCGGCTACCCGTGGTGTCCTTCACCGGCTCCGGCCCCGTCGGCTGGGGCATCCGCGACCGGGTGCCCCGCAAGCACGTCACCCTCGAGCTCGGCGGCAACGCCGCGGTCATCGTCTGCGCCGACTGGAACACACCCGCCGACCTGCAGCACGCCGCGCAGCGCATCGCCGCGTTCGGCGTCGGCCAAGCCGGCCAGTCCTGCATCTCCGTGCAGCGGGTCATCGCCGACCGCAACGTGTTCGACCAGCTGCGCGACCTGGTCGTCGCCGAGGTAGAGGCGCAAGTGCTCGGTGATCCCGAGGATGAGGAGACCACCCTGGGCCCGATGATCGACGAACGGGCCGCCCAGCGAGCGCACAGCTGGATCACCGAAGCGACAGCCGCTGGCGCGCACGTGCTCACCGGCGGTGGGCGCGACCACGCCCGCCTGCAGCCCACTGTGCTCGTCGACGTGCCCCCCGGCGCCCGTGTCGACCGCGACGAGGTGTTCGCGCCTGTGCTGTCACTGCGGGCCGTGGACGGACTCGATGCTGCCTTCGCCGCGGTCAACGACTCCGACTTCGGGCTGCAGGTCGGCGTGTTCACCCGCGACATCGCCACCGCCTTCCGCGCACACCGAGACCTCGAGGTTGGAGGCGTCATCGTGGGCGACGTACCCAGCTACCGCGCCGACCAGATGCCCTACGGCGGCACGAAGGGCTCGGGCATCGGACGTGAAGGCGTCCGCTTCGCGATGGAGGACCTCACTTACGACCGAGCGCTCATCCTCACCGGCGTGGACCTGTAGCGACGACCTGAGCGCGGCGCCACCATGACCGTCGACCCGTCCAGGCACTGTCCACGCTCTCACCACCGTCAGCTGCGGCGGGTGGTGCGCCCCCAGCGGTCCCGGGACGCTGGTGTCCTGACCTCTGTGAACGGGCTGAACCCTCGTAGGGTCTGACTCCATGGACATGCCCAGTCACCAGCCCGCGAGCTGCGTGGACCAGGAGGTCGCCGACCGAATGGCCGCGGCCGCGACAACATGGCTGGAGACCCTGGACACCGAGCAGCGTGCCGTGGCGCACTGGCCCGCGCCGGGCAGTGCGGACGACGCCGAGGCCGAGCGGCTGCGCTGGTTCTACACGCCGACGGATCACGGTGGACTGCCGTTGGGTCAGCAGCGTCCGGGGCAGCAGCGCCGGGCCATGCAGCTGATCGCAAGCGGCCTGTCCACCGCCGGGTACGTCACGGTCTCGACGGTGATGGGCTGGGAGAACGTCCTGGACCTCGTCGAGGGCTTCTCCTCGTACTGGGCCCGCGAACGCGGACGTGACCCCGGCATGTACTACATCCGGGTGTTCGGAGACCCGGGTATCGACCGGATCTGGGGCTGGCGCCTCGGGGGTCACCACGTCTCGCTGAACAACGTGGTCGTCGACGGGCGGGTCCGCTCGGTGACCCCGTGCTTTCTCGGCGCGGACCCCGCGTCGGCCCCGCTCCTCGGCGACTCGACCCTGCGGCCCCTCGGCAGCGCCGAGGACCTGGCGAGGGACCTGCTGCGGTCTCTGCCCGCCGAGCTCGCCCAGCGGGCGATCCTGCTCGATCGGGCCCCGTCCGACATCGTCGGCGGCAACCGCACCCGCCTCCAGGACGGGGACCAGATGATCCCCCTCCGGGGCGTCTGGCGGGGGCACTTCAGCGACCCAGAGCTCGCTGCCCTCCTGGACAAGGTGAGCGACGCCGCCGAGGCCGCCTCGGGGGTGACCCCCGACGACCACCGACGGCTGGCCCTGACCTCCGCCCCCAAGGGCGTGCCCGGCAGCCTGCTGGACGACGGCCAACGGGAGATCCTGCGGGCACTGTTGGCAACGTATGTCGGGCGGGTCCCAGACGGCCTGGCGCCCGCGATCGATCTCGACGAGGTCCACTTCGCCTGGGCCGGCTCGCCGATACCCGGCCAGCCGCACTACTACCGGTTGCAGGCCCCCCGTCTGCTGGCGGAGTGGGACAACACCCAGCGGGGCGCCAACCACGCACACTCGGTCTGGCGCGATCCGCAGGCGGACTTCGGCCTGGACGTCCTGGCGGCGCACCGAGCCGCACATCACGCCGACTGACGCCTCCGGGGCCGGGAAATGGCGTTCCGATGCTCGGGGCAGGGACTCACCGACCTCGCACGAGAGTCGGCGCCGTAGCGAGCAGCGCCCGCGTGTGCCGGCCACACCGCGCCGGATCGAGCAGGAGCAGGTCACCCGGGGTGTCGATGTCCCGGCTCAGCCCTGCGGTCCTCATCGGGAGGTCGCGTGCTCCGGTGAGTCGATGCCGGAGCGCCGAGCCGCTCCCGAACCGGGGCTCCAGGACGCGGCCTGCCCGCGCCGTCAGCAGCGTCGTTCCGCGCCCCTGCGCATCCGGCGCGAAAACTCGGCCGTGCCGCTCGGCTTCTGCAAGTGCCTGATCCAGTTCGTGCGGATCCAGCATGGGCAGGTCCGCGGTCAGGACGGCGACCCCTGCCGCACCCTGCGGAGACCACTGCCCCGCGGCCACGCGCAGGACCGCGTTGAGATCGCCCCCGCCCAGGTCCGGGAGCACTGCTATTCCGAGCTCCGCGGCTGCCTCGCGCAGGAGCGGCTCGTCGGTGACCGCGCCCACCCAGCCCACGCGAGACGCGCCGGCGGCCGCAGCCAGGGTGTCGAGGGCGAACGCCCGGGCCAGTTCGGTCCGTCGCCGCGGGCCCAGCCCAGCGAGCCGGCTCTTGCCCACTGCGAACGGCTTGACCGGGACCAGTACACGCCAGAGCGGGGGCCCGGCGTTCCCTGCCGCCGCGAGGTCACCCACGCTGCTCCGCGGCCGCGGTCACTTGGCGCACGGCGGCCCGCAGTAGCGCCGGGTCGTGCGTCGGGTCCATCGCGGCGATCAGGGTCAGCGCGGCCCGGGACAGGTGCCGGCCCAGCAGGCAGGCGGCCCCTGCGGCGTCGCGCTCACGGCAGAGGCGGGCCAGCTCCCCGTGCTCACGGGCCCCTTGTGCCCAGCCGCCTCCCGCGTCGTGCACGTAGACACGGCGATAACGCTCCGTGTGCTCGGCCCACTGCTTCACCGAGAGCAGCATCCGCTCGCCGGCGTGCGTGAGGAGCAGCATGTGGAAGCGCTGGTGCTGTTCCTCCCACGCACCGAACCCCTGCGACCGCCCGACCGCTGCGACGAGGTCCTCCATCTCCTGCAGCTCCTCGGCCGTGAACCGGGGCACGCTCACGGTTAGCGCGAGGGCCTCGTTCACCACGCGCAGCGCGTACACGTGCTCGACATCGGCGATGGACAACCCGGTGACGCGCGCCCGGTGGTTGACCTCGGCCTCGATCAGGCCCTCCCGCTGCAACAGCCGGAAGGCCTCGCGCACCGGGCCGCGACTCACCCCGCACTCCTTGGCCACCCGGGCCTGGGAGAGCTCGGAGCCGGCGGCGAACTCCCCGGAGAGGATTCGCGACCGAAGGTGCGCATGGATCACGCCGGTGGACCCCCGGCTGCCCGGCGGGACGAGGACGGCCGCGGCTCCGTCGGCCGACGCGTCCGGAGACTCCGTCGGTTCCCGGCCGGTGAGCGGGGGGCCGGGGTCACGGTCCGGCCCGGCAGTCACGGCGCGGTGCGGACGACGACCGACTTGAGCTGCGTGTACCCCAGCAGCCCCTCGAAGCCCTTCTCGCGTCCGTGACCGGACTTCTTCACGCCGCCGAACGGCAGCTCGACACCGCCGCCGGCGCCGTAGGTGTTGACGTAGATCTGACCGGCGCGGATGTCTCGCGCCATGCGGTGGGCCCGTCCGACGTCGCGGGTCCAGACCGCGGCGATGAGGCCGTAGTCGGTGCCGTTGGCCAGGCGCAGCGCCTCTTCCTCGCTGTCGAAGGGGGTCACCGCGAGTACTGGACCGAAGACCTCCTGCTGTGCGATTGGCGCGGCCGCGTCCACGTCGTCCAGCAGCGTCGGCTCGAAGAAGAAGCCCCCGTCCGCCAGGCCGCTGGGCACTCCTCCGCCGTACCGCAGCCGCCCGTTTCCCGCCTCGACGGCGCCTCGGACCAACGCGGCCACCCGGTCGCGCTGGCCGGCTGAGATCAAAGGGCCCAGATCGGGATCCTCCGCGCCCGCGCCGACCCGCACGGCTGCGAACCGCTCGGCGACGCGGTCCACCACCTCGGCATGAACTGCGCGGTGCACGAGCACGCGGGAGCCGGCGGAGCAGGTCTGCCCGGCATTCTGCAGGATCGCGTTGACGATGGCGGGCACCGCCTGGTCGAGATCGGCGTCGTCGAACACGACGTTCGGCGATTTGCCGCCGAGCTCCAGGACGACGGGGACGTGGTTGGCGGCGGCGGCCACGCTGACGAGGTGCCCGACCTCGTTCGAGCCCGTGAAGGACAGGTGCGCGATGCCCGGGTGGGCGGCCAGGGCTGCCCCGGCATCGGCCCCGTAGCCGGGCACGACGTTCAGGACGCCGTCGGGGAGGCCAGCTTCCCGGGCCAGCCGGGCCAAGACGATCGGCCCGAGCGGCGCCTCCTCGGCGGGCTTGAGGACACTGCAGTTGCCCGCGGCCAGCGCGGGGGCCACCGTGCGCGCGCTGATCTGCAAGGGGTAGTTCCACGGGACGATGTGCCCTGTCACGCCGAGCGCCTCCCGCAGCGTGTAGCTGAAGTGCTCCGGTGACGTCGTCATCGTGTCGCCGTAGAGGGCCTCGGCGGCCCCCGCGTAGAACTCGAAGTACCGGGCTGCCACGTCGACGTCGGCGTACGCCTGCTTCATCGGCTTGCCGGTGTCGGCGCTCTCCAGGCCCGCGAGTTCGTCACGCCGGGCCGACACGAGGGAGGCGAGGTTGCGCAGCAGTCGCCCCCGCACGGCCGGCGTCGTCCGGGCCCAGTCCTCGGCCGCCGCGGCTGCGGCCGCGACAGCTGCGTCGATCTCGGCCTTCCCGGCGGCCGGGACCTGGGCGAAGGCCTGCCCGGTGGCGGGATCGAGCACGTCGATGACGTCCGCGCTCTCGACGTCCTTACCGCCGATGACGCTGGCGTAGCGGTCCACGTATGTCTCCTCGTCGCAGGGGCTTCGGGTCAACGGCCAGGCGCGTATAGGCCGAAGATCAGTCGGGGGTCGCCGGGTCGGAAGCCACCGGTGAACTGCGAGCTGTCGCCGATCTCCCGGGTTCGTGCCAGTAGCCCGGCACCGAGGGCCAGCTGCCGGGTCTCCCAGGCGGCGAGCGCCGTCGGCACGTTGCCACCGGCCTTCTCGAGTTCTTCGGCGAGCACCCAGCCGTCCTCGGCCGCCTTGGCCGTACCGGCCGCGGCGTGCGGGCGCACTGCGAAGGCCGCGTCCCCGATCAGGCAGGCTCGGCCGCCCACCATCCGCGGGACGTCGATGTCATAGACCGCCTGGACGAACGGCTGGGGCACCGACGTCACCATCTCGGCGATGGGCGGCGCGAGGTGCGCGGCGGCGAACTGCCGCATTTCGCCGACGATCTCGTCCCGGACGGCCCCGGGCGGCAGGGACACGGTCCGCTGCTTTCCGGTCCGGTCGGTGAGGAAGGCCGGCAGCTCGTCCTCGGGAACGTTGCGGTACCAGACCATGTTCATCAGCCGGCGGCCCGGCTCCACCGCGCCGTCCAGCCCCGGGATCGGGTAGACGAGGATGTGGCTGCTCGGCAGCAGCTGGTAGGTCAGGGCGTCGTGAAGCACCTCGTACGTACCCGACGTCAGCTCCGCCTCCGGGACGACCCCTCGCCAGCCGACGTAGCCGGCGTAGCGAGGGGTCACCTCCGGCAGGAGCAGGCTGCGCGATGACGAGCTGATGCCGTCCGCGCAGACCAGCAGGTCAGCACGGACCTCGGACCCGTCTGCGAACCGGACCGACACCCCGTCCTCGTCGCTCGCGAACGAGGTCATCTCTCGGCCCAGGATGTAGCGGTCCGGGCCGAGTCCACTGAGCAGGGTCCGGTACATGGTGTTCCAGGCCGAGAAGCGATAGCGGTGCGCCTGCTCGTGCCCGACTGTGCCGTCCGCCTCCAGGAATCGGATCCTGTCGGTGCTCGAGCTGATCCGCTCCGGTGGGATCCCCTGACGCTCGACCGGGTAGCGCAAGGTCTGCTCCAGCACAGCGATGCCGGCCCCCCGGGCCTCGAGCGCCGAGGACGAGCGCTCGTACACCGTGACGTCGCACCCGGCGTCCCGGAGGAGGAGTGCGGCGGTAAGCCCTCCGAGGGACCCACCGACCACGGCCACTGACGGCATTGCCATGACGCGCTGCTGCTCCCTCTTGCGGTTGTCGATCTCGGTCAGGGACGACCGAAGGTGGCGACGGAGTCGACCTCGAGCTCGAAGAGCACGCGGCGCTCTTCGAACGACGGGTCGCGCAGCGCGTAGGTCTCGCCGCCGGTGTACTTCTTGAAGATCCGGTTCAGCTGCTCGGTGACGCGCGGACCCTCCTCCGGGTCGTCCTCGGCGATCTCCCGGGCGACCGTGGCCTTGATGCTCAGCCAGTGGTAGGCGTTCTGCGGGTTCATCAGCAGGAAGGTCGCCTGCGGATTCTTGCGCAGCCAGTCGACCTTCTTGCGGTGCGTGGCCAGGTTGAGCAGCACGGTGTTGCCCTCGTAGTCAAACCAGACCGGCGTCAGATTGGCCCGGCCGGAGGCTCCGATGACGGCGACGACGGCCGTGACCGGTTCGTCGATGAGCTGCTTGTAGACCGGGTCGAGGTCGTCGAGGGTCTGCACGGCCTCGTGGTCCCCGACCGTGAACTGACCCGCCTGGGTGCCGTCCGCGACGTCCTTGAACTTGGCCACCTTGATCGTCATTTGTGCTCCCTGCTCGCAGGTTCCGCCAGCGACTCTGCTGACAGTTGGGGCGGACTGTAACCAGCCGATCCCGCGTCGTCCAGCGCGTGACGTGATTGACCTCACCGTCTACGGTAGGCGCGGCTCACACGAGTGTTGACACTTTTCAGGGAGGCGGTGGAGGGATGACCGGTCCGCTGGCAGGGCTGCGCGTCGTCGACCTCACGCAGGTGCTGTCCGGCCCCTTCTGCACGATGGTGCTCGCGGACCTCGGCGCCGACGTGATCAAGGTGGAGCCTCCGACCGGCGACGTCGCTCGCCTCTGGGGGCCGCATGTCACGGAGGCAGAGGAGGGGGCGACTCCGGGCCCCGATGGTGCGTACGGCGGCTACTTCGCCAGTGTGAACCGCAACAAGCGGAGCATCTGCCTGGACCTCAAATCCGCCGAGGGCCGTCAGGCCCTGCTGGATCTCCTCGCCGACGCCGACGTCCTCGTCGAGAACTTCCGCGTCGGGGTGATGGACCGCTTCGGGTTGTCCTATGAGGAACTGCACGCCAGATTCCCGAAGCTCGTCTACGCCACCATCCGCGGCTTCGGCGACCCCCGGACCGGAGCGAGCCCTTACTCGGACTGGCCCGCTTTCGACATCATCGCCCAGGCCATGGGCGGGATCATGGGTGTTACCGGCACCGACGCCGACCACCCCGTCAAGGTCGGCCCCGGGGTGGGCGACATCTTCCCGGCCGTGCTCGCCGCGGTCGGGATCCTCGCGGCCGTCCGGCACGCCGAGGCGACCGGGAGCGGCCAGCTCGTCGACGTCGCGATGTACGACTCGGTCCTCGCCCTGACCGAGCGGATCGTGTACCAGCACTCCATCACCGGGACGAGCCCGGCTCCGCAGGGGAACACCCATCCCCTGCTGTGTCCCTACGGCGTCGTACGCACGGCCGACGGCTTCGTCACCGTGGCGACGCCCTCCGACCACCACTGGCGGCTGCTGACCGAGATCCTCGGCCGGCCGGAACTGGGCACCGATCCGCACTTCGCGAGCAACGCAGCGCGGCTGGCGTCCTCGGACGAGGTCTACGGCGCCGTGGAGGAGTGGTCACGGCAGAGGCCGACCGCCGAGGTCATCGCCGCGCTGGCCGGGCGCATCCCCTGTGGGCCGGTCAACACCGCCGCCGACATCGCCGCCGATCCGCACGTCGCCGCCCGAAACATGATCGTCCAGGTCGACCACCCGGCAGGCCGCTCGATCGGGATCGCCGGCAACCCGATCAAGCTCACCAGCACCCCTGCCACCCGCTACGTCCGCGCACCGCTGCTCGGCGAACACACCGCCGAGGTCCTCGAGGAACTGAGGCGGCGCGACGCCGACCCCGGCCGCGCACCCGCGCCCACGTCCCCCGCCGGCCCAGGAGGAAACCGACCGTGACCGCACGCGACCTCGCCCGCTCCCTTGCCGAAGGCCTGTCCGCCGCAGGCGTCCAGAAGATCTTCGGCATGCCCGGCGGCGGACCGAACCTGGACATGATCGGAGCGGCGGCCGACCTCGGCGTCGACTTCGTCCTGGCCCACGGGGAGACGGCCGCCTGCATCATGGCCGCCAGCTACGGCCGGTTGACCGGGACGCCGGGCGTCGCCGTGGTGACCCGCGGCCCGGGGCTGACCAGTGCGGGCAACGGCCTGGCCCAGGCGACCCTCGACCGCTTCCCGCTGGTCCTGATCAGTGACGCCGTTTCCCGCGAGTCGGCCTCCCGGACCGCTCACCAGCGACTGGACCAGGTCTCCGCTGCGGCCCCGCTCACCAAGTGGAGCGGAACGCTCGGCACCGAGGACCCGGCCGGCGTCGCCGCCGCGGCCGCCTCCCTCGCGCTCACCGCGCCGGCCGGCGCCGTCCACCTGGCCTTCGACCCGACCAGTCCCGGCGACTCCGTCCCGCAGCTCCCGGCGCGTCCGAGCCCGACCGACCCCACGGCGCTGGCCCGGGCGCGCGAGCTCCTGACGGGCGCCCGCCGTCCGATCGTCGTCCTCGGCCTCGACGCGGCGCGGCACGCCGCCGAGGTCCGGGCGGCGCTGCGCCCCTTTGACTGCCCGGTGCTCACCACCTACGAGGCCAAGGGCACCGTGCCGGAGTCCTGGCCGACCTACGCCGGCCTGTTCACCGGAGCCGTGATCGAGCGTGTGCTGTTGGAAGAGGCCGACCTGATTCTCGGCATCGGCCTCGACCCCGTGGAGCCGATGCCCGGGGCCTGGACCTACGACGCCCCGGTCCTCCTCCTGCACTCGCATCCCGTCGAGACCGCGTATTTCGGCGCGCCTCTGCTCGTCACCGGCGGCTACGACCGGCTGCTGCCCGAACTGCTGGCCGGTGGCCGAACCGAGTGGCCGACCGGGATCGGGGCGGAGACCCTGCGGCGCGGCCTCGACCGGCTGGAATGGACCTCCGACCGGCTGACCCCGCACGACGTCGTCCGCACGACCCGGGAGGTGCTCGGCGACGTCCCGCTGACCGTCGACGCAGGAGCCCACATGCTGGTGGCGATGTCGCTGTGGCAGACCGACGAGCCCGACTCGGTGCTCATCTCCAACGGCCTCGCCACGATGGGCTTCTCCCTGCCGGCGGCCATCGCCGCCGCCCTGGCCAGACCGGGACGGCGGATCGCCTGCTTCGTCGGGGACGGGGGCCTCGGGATGGTGCTCGCCGAACTGGAGACGCTCGCCCGACTCCAGTTGGACGTCACCGTCGTCGTCTTCAACGACGCCACCCTCACACTGATCAAGCTCAAGCAGGGTGAGCGGCAGGGCGGCGCCGGAGCGGTCGGCTATCAGCCCATCGACTTCGCCGGGGTGGCCACTGCGATGGGCGTGCCCGGGATCGCCGTGGAGGACGTCGCGGACCTGAAGGCTGCCCTGGCGCAGCCCGGCTCCGGCCCCCGGCTCGTCGATGCGCGGATCGACCCGTCCGCGTACCCGCACGTGATCCGGACGATCCGCGGATGACCGCCACGGCCAGCCCGCCGGGTATGCGTCGGGCCCTGGCGCGGGCCCGCGCCGGCAAGACGCTGGATCCGGCCGAGGCCACGCTGCTGCTGTCCGCCCGCGGCGCGGACCTCGCCGCCCTCACCCAGGTGGCGGCGCAGGTGCGGGATGCCGGACTGGTCGCCGCGGGCCGGCCGGCGACCGTCACGTACTCACGCAAGGTGTTCATCCCCCTGACCCGGTTGTGCCGCGACCGGTGCCACTACTGCACCTTCGCGACGGTGCCGGGGCGGCTACCGGCGCCGTACCTGTCACCGGATGAGGTGCTCGACATCGCCCGGGAAGGAGCGGAGCTCGGCTGCAAGGAGGCGCTGTTCACCCTGGGCGACCGCCCCGAGGACCGCTGGCCGCAGGCCCGGGAGTGGTTGGAGGCGCACGGCTACGCCGACACCCTTTCCTACGTCCGGGCCATGGCAATCCGTGTCTTGGAGGAGACCGGCCTGCTGCCGCATCTGAATCCTGGCGTCATGAGCTGGACGGAGATGCAGCGGCTCAAGCCCGTTGCGCCGTCGATGGGGATGATGCTCGAGACGACCGCCCGCCGGCTGTGGGCGGAACCGGGCGGCTGTCACTACGGTTCCCCCGACAAGGACCCGGACCTGCGGCTGCGCGTCATCGAGGACGCCGGGCGCCACGCAATCCCCTTCACCACCGGGATCCTGGTCGGCATCGGGGAGACGCCGGCCGAGCGTGCGGAGTCGTTGTTCGCCCTACGCCGCCTGCACCGCACCTACGGGCACGTGCAGGAAGTGATCGTGCAGAACTTCCGAGCCAAGCCCGACACCGCCATGCGCAACGCGCCGGACGCCGAGCTGGACGAGTATCTGGCCGCGGTCGCCGTCGCGCGTCTGGTTCTCGGCCCGCGGGCGCGGATCCAGGCACCGCCGAACCTCGTGGCCACTGACGAGCTGGAGCGGCTGCTGGCCGCCGGCATCGACGACTGGGGTGGCGTCTCCCCGCTCACTCCGGACCACGTCAACCCGGAGCGCCCTTGGCCGCACCTGGACGAGCTGGCCCGCCGCACCGCCGCCGCGGGCTTCCGGCTGCGGGAGCGGCTCACCGCGCATCCGGAGTACGTCCGCCGCAACGAACCCTGGCTCGACCCGCGGGTTCTTCCCCACGTGCGGGCCCTCGCCGACGAGCAGGGCCTCGCCGTCGAGGGTCGTCGGCCAACCGGCCTGCCCTGGCAGGAACCGGACGGCGGCGTGGCCGCGCACGGCCGCACCGACCTGCACGCCAGTATCGACACCGCGGGCCGCAGCGCCGACCGTCGCGCCGACTTCGACGAGGTCTACGGCGACTGGACGGCTGTGCAGGAACAGGTGACGGGCCTGTCCGCCTCCGCTACCCCGGCCCGCCTCGCCGGCGACATCCAGGCCGCGCTACGCGCCGCGGAGCGGGACCCCGCCGGTATCACCGACGAGCAGGCGCTCACCCTGATGACCTGCGACGGTCCGGCTCTCGACGCCCTGTGCGCGCTGGCCGACGCAATCCGGCGGGACGTGAACGGCGACGAGGTCACCTACGTCGTCAACCGGAACATCAACTTCACCAACGTCTGCTACACCGGCTGCCGTTTCTGCGCCTTCGCCCAGCGGCGCACCGACGCCGACGCGTACAGCCTGTCGCTGGACCAGGTCAGCGAGCGCGCCCGGGAGGCCTGGGACGTCGGGGCCACCGAGGTGTGCATGCAGGGCGGGATCGACCCCACCCTCCCCGGGACCGCATACCTCGACCTCGCCCGTGCGGTGAAGCAGGGCGCACCGGACCTGCATCTACACGCCTACAGCCCGATGGAGGTGGTGAACGGCGCCGCCCGCATGGGGGTCTCCGCGCCCGAGTTCCTCGCCGCGGTCAAGGACGCCGGCGTCGACTCCTTGCCCGGGACAGCCGCCGAGATCCTCGACGACGAGATCCGCTGGGTCCTGACCAAGGGCAAGCTGCCCACCGCCCAGTGGATCGAGGTCATCCAGGCTGCCCACCGGCTCGACCTGCCGACGACCAGCACCATGATGTACGGCCACGTGGACACACCCGCCCACTGGGTCGGGCACCTGCGGCTGCTCGCCCGACTGCAGGAGGAGACCGGCGGCTTCACCGAGTTCGTCCCGCTGCCGTTCGTGCACACCAACGCGCCCATCTACCTGGCCGGCGTGGCCCGACCGGGGCCAACGGTCCGAGACAACCGGGCGGTGCACGCGATGGCGCGGCTGCTGCTGCACGGCCGGATCCACAACATCCAGTGCTCATGGGTGAAGCTCGGCACCGATGGGTGTCGTCAGGTGCTTGCCGGCGGGGTCAACGACATCGGCGGCACGCTCATGGAGGAGACGATCTCCCGGATGGCCGGCTCCGAGCATGGCTCCGCCAAGAGCCCCCAGGAACTGGCCGAACTGGCCGCCGGTGCCGGCCGGCCGGTGCGCCAACGGACCACGGCCTACGGCTCCGTGCCCGAGGAGCGTGCCGCCGCGGCCGCCCGCGGAGGAGCGCAGCGACGGTCCCTCGTGGTGCTCCCCGAGTGAAGGGCATCCGTCAACCTGGCGACCCGACCTAACCTGGCACTCGGCGGAGGTGACCACCGCAGCGCCACGCTGGCGTCGCCGACTGCCCCGATGACGACGTCGGCGACGAGTGCGTCGAGGTCATGGGCCGCGGCACCTCTGGCCGACACGAGTCAGCGCCCAGATGGCGGCTCCGGCCTGCTCAGTTCCACGTTGTGACACTCAACGGCACAGCGCGGCACCCAGGACGCCGCAGTTCAAGTCCTCCCGTGAGTGCCTGAGCTAGTTCCCCGCCGCCTCTCTCGCGTCGTCGGTGCGCTCCAGACCGGCAGGCGGCCGCGCCGGGCAGCACGCGAGTGGCGGGGGCGCACGCCGTCTTGCCGGCAAGACGTGGGCGGCCTTGAGCAGCAGCCGAGACGACGAAGCCGGGGCCACCGCTGTCCGCGGTGGCCCCGGCCTTTTCGCCAACTAGGGAGCTGGCATTTCGCCAACATCCCGGGGTGGGAGCCTGGCGAAAAGCAAACCCGCAGGTCCATGCCCACGAATGGCGATGACCTGTTCGAGTTGCACACGAATCGACGCGGATTTGCACACGCCTCTGCGGGCGTCGCTCCGACCTCCACGACGCCCGGACCGCCGTGCTGATCTTCGCGCCGAGACGACCGTCCGCGTAGAGGACCGTGGGGAGCCGACGTTCAGCAGTGACACCGTGTGTGCCACACCATTCATGGGGTGTGCCCACGCCGCGGGCGGCTCGGCCACGGCTTCGACGCCCACCGAGGTCTGCGTGGGTTCCCTTCCGAGATGAGCCATCGCGGCGGGGCCGTGCGGCCCGCTCACCGCCGTCCCCTTCCGGCGAGATCCGGCCATGTCGCCAGGCCCCGCCGTCAGCGCCGGCCGAGGTCGGCGGTGATCCGCTCGGCGGTCTCCACCAGCAGCGGGACGACGTTCCGCTCCAGCTCGCCGCGGCTCGACCGGCCCGCGGAGGTGGAGGATGCCAGCGCGGCGACCACCTGGCCGGTGCGGTCGCGCACCGGGGCCGACGCTGACAGCAGGCCTAGCTCGAGCTCCTCGTCGACGATGCTCCAGCCGTCGGCCCGGACGCGGGCGAGCTCGGCGCGCAGGGCGGACGGATCGGTCACCGTCCGCGGAGTGATCGGCCGCAGGGGCCGCCGGTTGAGCACCGAATCGACCACGGGTACGGGCGCCCAGGCCAGCAGCACCCGGCCCATCGACGTCGCGTGCGCCGGCACACGGGTGCCCACCGAGACGTTGATGCTCATGATCCGGCGCACCGGCACGCGGGCGACGTAGACGACCTCGTCGCCGTCCAGCGTCGCCAGCGAGGCCGACTCGTGGGTCTCCTCCGCCAGGCGCAGCAGGTGCGGCTGGGCCAGCTCGATGAGGGCGTGCGAGGCCGTGTAGTGCTGGCCGATCGCGAGCACACGCGGGGTCAGCGACCAGCGGCCCCCGGACCCGCGCACGTACCCCATCCGCTCCAGCGTGATCAGGAAGCGCCGCACCGCCGGGCGGGAGAAGCCGGTGATCTGCGCCAGCTCGGCCAGCGTCGGCTCGGGATGCTCCTCGTCGAAGGCGAGCAGGACGGCGATCCCACGCTCCAGGCTCTGCACGTGATCGCGGTCGACCTGGGGGGACTCGCCGGTGGAGTCGTCTGCGATGGCCATCGGTCTCATCTTCCTGCACCGGAGGGGTTGACGCGCCAGGTGACGCACAGCACACTGCATGCACGCGTTGCGATCAGATTGTACGCATAGCGGGCAGTAGACAACCTGCAGGCACGGCCGGCGACCTCGACGAGGAGATCCCCCGATGCTCGACCCACGAACGATCCGCACCGCCTTCGGCCGCTTCGCCACCGGCGTCACCGTGGTCACCTGCGCCAAGGACGACGGGCTTCCCCACGGGGCCACCGTCAACGCCTTCACCGCCGTCTCCCTCGAGCCTGCTCTGTGCCAGGTGACGCTCACCCGGCAGTCGAAGGCCTGCGGTTACCTGGAGTCCGCGCCGTTCGCGGTCAACGTCCTGTCCTCGGCGCAGCTGGACACGGCGTGGCACTTCGCGGGCCGGCCGCAGTCCCCGGAGCCGGAATGGGCCGAGGGTCCGACCGCCCCCGTTCTCGTGGGCAATGCGGCGACCATCTCGTGCCGGCCCTGGCGCACCTATGACGGTGGCGACCACCTGATCGTCATCGGCGAGGTCGCCGACCTCCAGGTCGCCGACGAGGAGCCCCTCGTCTTCTTCAGCGGCCGCTTCCGCGAGCTGGCCGCCCCGGCGACCGGCATCCACTGGGCCGGGTCCATGGACTGCCCGGAGCTGGGGTGGTTCGACGCCTCGACCACCTTCACCCCGCTGCACTCCCACGAGCACCGCGCCGCCTCCTGAGCTCCGCGCGGCCCCTGCACCACCGCGTCACCCGACTCCACCGACGAAGAAGGGTTCTCCCGTGACACTCGAGCAAGAGCGCGAAGTCGTTGGCCCCACCAGTGCCGCCGACGGCGTCCCGGATCTGGACGCCCCCACGGCCACCCGTCCCATGACCGGCGACGAGTACATCGAGAGCCTCCGCGACGACCGCGAGGTCTGGATCTACGGCGAGCGGGTCGAGGACGTCACCACGCACCCGGCCTTCCGCAACCCGATCCGCATGACCGCGCGGCTCTACGACTCGATGCACGACCCCGCCGTCAAGGACAAGGTGACGACGCCGACCGACACCGGGAGCGGCGGCGTCACCCACCCGTTCTTCCGCGCACCGCACTCGGTCGAGGACATGGTCGCCGACCGCGAGGCGATCGCGACCTGGGCCCGGATGTCCTACGGCTGGATGGGCCGGGCCCCCGACTACAAGGCCGCCTTCCTCGGCACCCTGGGCGCGAACAGCGAGTTCTACGCGCCCTACGAGGACAACGCGAAGCGCTGGTACAAGGAATCGCAGGAGAAGGTCCTCTACTGGAACCACGCGATCATCAACCCGCCGGTGGACCGCAACCTCCCGCCGGACGAGGTCGGCGACGTCTTCATGAAGGTGGAGAAGGAGACCGACGCCGGACTGATCGTGTCCGGGGCCAAGGTCGTGGCCACCGGCTCGGCGATCACCAACTACAACTTCATCGCCCACTACGGACTCCCGATCAAGAAGAAGGAGTACTCGCTCATCTGCACGGTGCCGATGGACGCACCGGGCGTGAAGCTGATCTGCCGCGCCTCGTACACCCAGCAGGCCGCGGTGATGGGCAGTCCGTTCGACTATCCGCTGTCGAGCCGGATGGACGAGAACGACACGATCTTCATCTTCGACAAGGTCCTGGTGCCGTGGGAGAACGTCTTCCTCTACGGCGACGTGGAGAAGATCAACGGGTTCTTCCCAGCGTCCGGGTTCCTCCCCCGCTTCACCCTGCACGGCTGCACCCGCCTCGCCGTCAAGCTCGACTTCATCGCGGGCCTGCTGCTCAAGGCGCTGGAGATCACCGGCAGCAAGGACTTCCGCGGCGTGCAGACCCGCGTCGGCGAGGTCATCGGCTGGCGGAACATCTTCTGGGCGCTGAGCGACGCCATGATCCACAACCCCGACGAGTGGGTCGGCGGCACCATGCTGCCCAAGCTCGACTACGGCCTCACCTACCGGATGTTCATGATCCAGGGCTATCCGCGGGTGAAGGAGATCATCGAGTCCGACGTCGCCAGCGGGCTGATCTACCTGAACTCGCACTCGCTGGACTTCAAGACCCCCGAGATCCGGCCCTATCTGGACAAGTACGTGCGCGGCTCCAACGGCATCGAGGCCGTCGACCGCGTCAAGCTCATGAAGGCGCTCTGGGACTCGGTCGGTACCGAGTTCGGCGGCCGGCACGAGCTGTACGAGCGCAACTACTCCGGCAACCACGAGGGCGTGAAGGCCGAACTGCTCTTCGCCGCCGAGGCCCAGGGCACCACCGGCGCCATGAAGGGCCTGGCCGAGCAATGCCTCTCCGAGTACGACCTCGACGGCTGGACGGTGCCCGACCTCATCGGCAACGACGACGTCTCCTACTTCCGCAACCGCCGCTGACCCCCTCCGCCCACCCCCGCGGGCTCAGCGGCCCGCACCCACTCAACGAGGAGCGATCCGTGACCACTGTCGAGCACAGCCCCACCGCCGCCGGTTCCGGCGCCAACGCCACCCAGGCGTTCCGATCGGTCCAGAAGGAGGTCGCCGACGTCTCACCCGAGCGCGTCAGCGCCGTCGTCCGGAGCGTCCTGGAAGGCGTCCACAACGCGATCCGCGAGCAGAAGGTGACCTATCCGGAGTTCCAGGCCGCCAAGGCGTGGCTGATCGAGGTCGGCGAGGGCGGCGAATGGCCGCTGTTCCTCGACGTCTTCGTCGAGCACGTCGTCGAGGACGTCACCTCACAGGCCCAACTGGGCAGCAAGGGCACGATCCTCGGCCCCTACTACCTGCCGGACGCGAAGCCGCTGCCCGCGAAGGCGGCGCTCCCGGTGCGGGACGACGAGAAGGGGAC
This sequence comes from Blastococcus sp., assembly GCA_042090795.1. GTDB lineage: Bacteria > Actinomycetota > Actinomycetes > Mycobacteriales > Geodermatophilaceae > Blastococcus. The sequence goes on from JBELIQ010000002.1 coordinate 47,193, forward strand.
GCCGCTGGTCTTCGCCGGCCAGGTCCGCGACGTCGACGGCACCCCGCTGGGCGGCGCCGAGGTCGACATCTGGCAGGCCGACAGCGAGGGCTACTACTCCGGCTTCGCCCCCCACCTGCCCGAGGGCAACCTGCGGGGCGTCGTCACCACCGACGAGGAGGGCCGGTTCGAGATCCGCACGATCCAGCCCGCGCCGTACCAGATCCCGACCGACGGGCCGACCGGCAAGCTGATCACCGCCGCCGGCTGGCACCCGTGGCGTCCGGCGCACCTGCACCTGATCGTGCGCGCGCCCGGACACCGGCCGATCACCACCCAGCTGTACTTCCAGGGTGGCGAGTACCTGGAGAGCGACGTCGCCGAAGCGGTCAAGCCCGAGCTGGTGCTCGACCCCCAGGACCAGGGCGACGGCACGCTGAAGTCCACCTACGACTTCGAGCTCGAGCGCGCCTGACCGACCGTTCTGCTGCGGCCTCCGGTCACCCAGCGACCGGAGGCCGCAGCCCTGCACGGGGCCGACGGCCCACCACCCCCGCCCCATCGGCACCGACGCCGACGTACGAGGAGGAACCCCCGCGTGACCGCAGTGACCGAGACGCCCGCCTGGATCGCCGAGATCACCATGGCCGAGCTCGAGAAGGACCCGTACCCGTTCTACGAGCGGCTGCGCAAGGAGGCCCCGGTGGCCTTCGTCCCCGCGCTCGGCCTCCACATCGCCTCGACGAGGGCGGCCTGCCAGGAGATCGGGTCGCAGAGCGACATCTGGGACGGCGTGATCAGCCCGGCCGGCGGCCGCACCTTCGGACACCCCGCGGTGCTCAACGTCAACGGCCCCGAGCACGACGAGCTCCGCGGGATGGTCGACCCGGCGCTGCAGCCCAGCGAGGTCGACCGGTACGTCGACAGGCTCGTCCGCCCCATCGCCAAGCGGTACGTGGAGGCCTTCGAGAACGACGGGCACGCCGACCTGGTGGCCCAGTTCTGCGAGCCGGTGAGCGTCCGCGCCCTGGGTGACCTCATGGGCCTGCAGTCGGTCAGCTCGGACAAGCTGCGGGAGTGGTTCCACAAGCTGAACGTCTCGTTCACCAACGCGGCGGTGGACGAGAACGGCGAGTTCGCCAACCCGGACGGCTTCATCCCCGGTGACGAGGCGCGCGCCGAGATCCGGGCGGTGCTCGACCCGCTGCTGGACAAGTGGACCGTCGAGCCGGACGACAGCGCCCTGTCCCACTGGCTGCACGACGGCATGCCCGAGGGCCAGACACGGGACCGGGAGAAGATCTACCCGACCGTGTTCGTCTTCCTGCTCGGCGCCATGCAGGAGCCGGGGCACGCGATGGCCTCGACCATCGCCGGCCTCTGGACCCGACCCGACCAGTTCGAGCGGGTCGTCGACGACCCCAAGCTGATCCGCCGGGCCATCACCGAGAGCCTGCGCTGGACCTCGCCCATCTGGTCGGCCGTCGCCCGGGTCAACAAGGTCGACACCACTGTCGCCGGCACCTTCCTGCCGGCCGGCTCGGTCGTGATGCTGTCCTACGGCTCGGCCAACCACGACGCGAACGCCTACGACGCGCCGTCGGACTACGACCTCGACCGCGCGCCCGTCCCGCACATGGCCTTCGGCGCCGGCAAGCACGGCTGTGCGGGCATCTACTTCGCCAGCGAGGTGTGCCGGATCGGGCTCGAGGAGCTCTTCGAGAGCATCCCCAACCTCGAGCGGGACGAGACCAAGGAGATCGACTTCTGGGGCTGGGGCTTCCGCGGGCCGGTCGAGCTGCACGCGAACTGGGAGGTCTGAGCTGACATGACTGGGCACACCGTCCGCCTGCAGACGCTGGGCAAGGTCACCAGCTGCCGCGGCGACCAGTCCCTCCTGGACGCCTACCTCCGTGACAACGTCTGGCTGCCGCACGGCTGCACGCAGGGCACCTGCGGCAGCTGCAAGCTCCGGGTGCTCGACGGGGAGGTCGACCACGGGAACGCGCCGGCGTTCACCCTCACCCCGGAGGAGCGGGAGCAGGGGATCACCCTGGCGTGCCAGGCGACGCCGCGGTCGGACCTGCTGGTCGAGCCGCTGGCCGAGGTGAGCGACGACGGCGTCGTCCGGCACCCGCTCCGCGACCTCACCGGCAGCGTCGTCGTCCTGGAGGACATCGCCCGCGACACCCGCCGGGTCGTGGTCGAGCTGACCGAGGCCATGCCGTTCAACGCGGGTCAGTACGCCGAGCTCGAGGTCCCGGGCTCAGGCGTGTGGCGCCAGTACTCGATGGCGAACCCTCCCTCGGAGACCCACCGGCTGGAGTTCCACGTCCGGCGGACCCCCGGCGGCATCGCCACCGACGGGTGGGTCTTCGCCTCACTGGCCATCGGTGACACCGTCGACGTCCGCGGCCCGCTGGGCGTCTTCGGGATCTCCCGGCCCCAGGAGGAGCCGGCGATCCTGATCGCCGGTGGCACCGGCCTGGCCCCGATGAAGTCGATGGTGCTGCACTCGCTGGCCGAGGGGCTGGTGCCCGAGCTGTACCTCTACCACGGCGGGCGCACCGAGGCCGATCTCTACGACGGCGACCTGTTCCGGGCGCTCGAGGCCGAGCACCCGAACTTCCACTACCGGCCGTGCCTGTCCGAACAGCAGTGGGACGGCGCGACCGGCATGGTCACCGACGTCGTCCTCGAGGACTTCGCCAGCTGCAAGGGCATGTCGGCCTACCTGTGCGGGCCCCCCGCCATGGTCGAGGCCGCCGGCAAGGTGCTCAAGCGCCGCCGGATGGCCCCCCGACTGGTCTTCAAGGAGGAGTTCACCGACGCCGCCGACCTCGCGGCCGCCGGTGCCCCCCTCGCCACCGCCAGCTGAACCCCCGAACGAGAGGCGCTCCCCCGATGCACACCCTGATGGTCCTGTACCGCCCCCCGGCCGACCGCGAGGCGTTCAACCGGTACTACGAGCAGGTCCACCTGCCGCTCGCACAGAAGCTGCCCGGCGTGCGGGCCGCGCGCTACAGCCTCGACGTCGCCGCGGCCGAGGGCGAACCCTCGTTCACCGCCGTCTTCGAGGCCGACTTCGACTCGGCCGAGGACATGGGCGCCGCCCTGGCCTCACCGGAGGGCGCCGCGGCCCAGGCCGACATCCCGAACTTCGCGACGGGTGGCCTGGAGATCCTGCACTTCCCGGCCCGCACGTCCTGATGCCCGCTCCTGCTCGGAGGGCTGCCCCGTGAACGACCTGCACATCGAACGAGTCAGCACCGCGATCCTCGACGTCCCCCTGCGGCGACCACACCGGTTCGCGCGCACCGGCATGGACGCCCAGCCGCTGCTGCTGGTCACCCTCACGACCCGCGGCGGCGTCTCGGGCATCGGGGAAGGCGTCGTCCCCGGCGGGCCGTGGTGGGGCGGCGAGTCGGTCGAGACGATGCAGCTGATCATCGAGCGGTACATCGCGCCGCTCCTGATCGGCCGCCGCGTCGACGACATCGCCGGCATCCAGCAGGCGATCAACGACGTCGTCGCCGCCAACCTCTACGCGAAGGCCGCCGTCGAGGTGGCTCTGCACGACGCCTGGGCCCGCAGCCTCGGCGTCCCGGTGCACACGCTGCTCGGCGGCCTGGCCCGCACGTCGATCCCGGTGACGTGGGCGCTGGGCACCGAGTCGGCGGGCGAGGTCATCGAGGAGGCGCAGGGCAAGCTGGACGCCGGGCTGCACTCCAGCTTCAAGCTCAAGATGGGTGCCCAGGACCCCGCGGACGACGTCGCGCGGATCGTCGAGGTGGCCCAGAAGCTGTCGTGCAACGCGAGCATCCGGGTCGACATCAACGCCCGCTGGGACCTCATCACCTCCCTCCGCTGGCTGCCCCGCCTGGCAGAGGCGGGGGTCGATCTCATCGAGCAGCCGGTGCCGGGCGCCGAGGTCGAGTGGCTGGCGGAGATCAACGCGGCGCTGCCGATCCCGGTCATGGCCGACGAGAGCCTCCGGACACCGTCGGACGCACTGCGGCTGGTCAGACTGCGCGCCGCCGACGTCTTCTCGCTCAAGACGACCAAGTCCGGTGGCCTCCGCTACACCCGCCAGATCGCCGACGTCGCCGCGGCCGCCGGCATCCCCTGCCACGGCGGCACCGCGATCGAGGGGCCGATCGGCACGGTCGCGTCCCTCCATCTGGCCTGCTCGACCCCGGCGGTCAGCTACGGCAGCGAGCTGTTCGGCCCGCTGCTCATGCGCGAGGAGCTGCTCACCGAGCCCCTGCGCTACGCCGACGGCGCGCTGCACCTGCCCGAGGGGCCAGGCCTCGGGGTGGAGCTCGACCCGGCCGCCGTCGCCCGCTTCACCCGCCGCTGAACCCAGGAGGACCTTGATCATGCTGTTCCACGTCCGCATGGATGTCGCCGTGCCCCGCGACCTCGACCCCGAGGAACGGACGACGCTGCTGGCGAACGAGAAGGCCCGCGCGCTCGAGCTGCAGCGCACGGGCACCTGGGTGCACCTGTGGCGGGTGGTCGGCCAGTACAGCAACGTGAGCATCTTCGACGTGGAGAGCTCCGACGAGCTGCACGAGATCCTGTGGAACCTGCCGCTGTTCCCGTTCATGACCGTCGCGGTCACCCCGCTGACGGAGCACCCCTCGGCCCTCTCCGCCAATCCATGACCGTGGCGACCGTGACCGGCGCCCGGCTCTGGCACGGGCTGGACGACGTCCCGGCCGGCTTCGGCCCGTGCGCGGTGACGATCGGCGTCTTCGACGGCGTCCACCGCGGGCACGTACGGGTCATCGAGCGAGCGGTCGCCGTGGGTCTGGGGCGGGGCCTGCCGACGGTACTGGTCACGTTCGACCCGCACCCGGCCCGCGTGGTCGGCCCACCGCGCGACACCGCCGCGCTGTCGACACCGGGCCGGCGGGCGGAGCTGGCCGGGGAGCTCGGGGTGGATGCGGTGCTCGTGCTGCCGTTCACCGCCGAGCTCGCCGGCACGTGTCCCGACGACTTCGTCCGGCGGGTGCTGGTCGACGCGCTGGATGCCCACGCCGTCATCGTCGGCAGCGATTTCCGGTTCGGCGCCCGCGGGGCCGGGGATGTCGCCACCCTCGCCGAGCTCGGTCAGCGGCACGGCTTCGCCGCCGACGGCGTCGACCTGTTCTCCCCCGAGGGCGTGCGGTGCTCGTCGACACAGGTCCGCACATGTCTGGCCACCGGTGACGTCGCCGGCGCGGCGCGGGTGCTGGGCCGGCCGCACCGCGTCGAGGGCCGGCTGGCCGGCGGCGTGCTGGCGGTCCCGCCGGGGACGGCGGTGCCGGCACCGGGCCGCTACCCCGCCGCGATCACCAGACTCGACGCGCGGGTCTGCGTGGAGGTCGTGGTCGGGGCTGGCGGCGCGATCCGCCTGGCCGGCGGCCCGGCGGGCGACGGTGTCGTCTCCTTGGACTTCCTGCCGGAGGGTGCCCGGTGACGATCGAGGAGCGGCTGCGGCGGCTGGAGGACGTCGAGGCGATCCGGTCGCTCGACGCCCGCTACTGCCGGCTGCTCGACGAGGGCGAATGGCCGGGGCTGGTGGGGCTGTTCACGCCGGAGGGCATCTTCGACGGCCTGAGCCGGGTCGAGGGCCGGGCCGACCTGCTGGCCTTCTTCGCCGGCCTGGCCGACGGCGGCCTGACCGCGTTCTGGCACCACGTGTCCAACCTGGAGATCGAGGTGGACGGCGACCGCGCCTCGGTGACCTCGCTGCTGTGGCAGCCGTGCGTCGTCGACGGCGTCCCGCACGTGGCCGCCGGCCGCTACACCGACGAGCTGGTGCGCACCGAGGCCGGCTGGCGCTACCGGGAGAAGCGGGTGCGCTTCTCCTACTGGGTGCCCCTGGCCGACGGCTGGGACCGGCACACGTTCACGCTCGAGTCCGCCCGCGCCGCCACCCTGGAGGACACATGACCGCCCGCCTGCACGCCGTCATGGACGGCCCCGCCGACGCCCCGGTACTCGTGCTCGGCCCGTCGCTGGGCACCGACACCGGCCTGTTCGACGCACAGGTCGCGGCCTTCGCCGACCGGCTGCAGATCGTCCGGTATGACCTGCGCGGGCACGGGGCCTCGGAGGTCGTACCGGGCCCGTGCACGATGGCTGACCTGGCCGCCGACGTGCTCGCGCTGCTCGACCGGCTCGGCGTCGAACGCTTCTCCTACGCGGGGGTCTCCATCGGCGGGGCGATCGGCCAGCAGCTGGCGCTCACCGTGCCCGAGCGACTGGACAGGCTGGCGATCATCGCCTCGGCCGCGCGGTTCGCCGACCCGCCCTCATGGGCGGTGCGGGCCCAGCAGGTGCGCGAGGAGGGCACCGGGTTCCTGGAGTCCTCCCGCACCGGCACCTGGTTCACGGCCGAGTGGGCGGAGCGCTCCCCAGGAGAGGCGAAGCGGCTGCTCGACATGCTGCGCGCCACCCCGCCGGAGGGGTACGCGGCCTGCTGCGAGGCGATCGGCGCGTTCGACGTGCGCGACAGGCTCGGCGAGATCACCGCGTCCACCCTGACGATCGCCGGCGCCGAAGACCCGGCGACGACGCCGGAGATGGTGCGGTTCATCGCAGATGGCATCCCGGAGGCGCAGTTCGCCATCGTCCCCGGCGCCGCACACTTGCCGAACGCGACCGCTCCCGGGGTCGTCAACGAGGCGCTGCGCCGACACGTCCTATGACGCGGGTCGGCTGCGCTGCGCTCGACGACATGCTCCCCGCGGACCGCTGATGGTCAGAGGTGCGTGAGCGCTCCGCCAGGTCGATGACGTCGGCGTACTTGGCGTCGAGGTCGGCGAGGTGGTTGTCGTCCAGCGCGGTGTCCGGTCCGCGCAGGCCTGCCGCACGACATGCGGGTGGAAACCGGACTTGAGCGCGTCCATCGCGGTGGCCCGCACGCAGCCCGACATCGAGACGCCGGCGATCATCAGGGTGTCCGCGCCCGCGGCGTGCAGCGTCGTGGCCAGCGACGTCCCGAAGAACGCCGAGGCGTACAGCTTCACGACGACGATCTCCCCGGACTCGGGTCCCAGCGCGAGAATGCCCCAGGCGCCCGGGGCATTCTCGGCGAAGCAGGCCCGCACCAGCACCTTGCTCGTGACCAGCCCGCCGTCGGCCAGGCTCTGGTGGTTGCGGGACAGCACCCGCAGACGACGAAGCCGGGGCCACCGCTGTGTGCGGTGGCCCCGGCCTTTTCGCCAACTAGGGGGCTGGCTTTTCGCCAGCACCCCTCCGTGGAGGTGGCGGGAATCGAACCCGCGTCCTTCGACGCATCACCAGGGCTTCTCCGAGCGCAGTCTGCGTTGCCTCTGCTCGACCCCGTCGATCATGCAGACAAGTCGACGTGACGGGCCCAGTCGCTGTTTGATGTCCCGCACGCACCCGCGACCGGTGCGTGCAGTGAGTCATCTAGCTGATGCCAGGATCCGGGCCGATGACGAACCCGGGCTGACAGACTCGTCTAGCTGCTATCAGGCAGCGAGAGCGAAGTCGCGCTGATTGGAATCGGCGCTTGTGTGTTTTCCAACGGATGGTTAACGAGCTCATCGTTGGCTTCCTCGGCTCGCTTCCCCTGGTCACCCGACCGAAGTCGAGACCGTTCACCCCCTGTGCAGTTGTGCAGACAGCCTAACGGCTGGCGGCTGCTGCGTGTTCCCCCGCGCCGCCGGCGTCACCCAGCCGGTGTCGATCATCGCCTCCGGGTCGCTCGACACGCCGTCCGCGGCATGTCCGCGAGCACGCGGATGACGATCGCCTGCAGGGTCCTTCCTCAGATCCAGTCGCGGCGCTTGAAGACCAGGTACAGCGTGAGGCTCACGCCGAACATCAGGGCCAGCGCGAAGGGATAGCCCCAGACCTCGTCCAGCTCGGGCATGTGGTCGAAGTTCATGCCGTACACGCCGCCCACGAGGCTCGGCGCGAACAGGATGGCCGCCCAGGCCGAGATCTTCTTGACCTCCTCGCCCTGGGCGATGCTGGTCTCGGTCAGCTCGCGGATCTCCTCGTTCTGCCGCTGCGCCACCAGGGTGGCGTTGACCGTGAGGATGTCGCGCAGCTGCTGCCGGAACCCCTCCACCCGCTCGATGACGTGCACGACGTGGTCGGCGACGTCGCGCAGGTAGCTGCGCAGCTCCTCGTCCACGCCGTACTTGTCGAAGCCGGCGGTGATCGCGGCGAGGATCGCGGTGAGCGGCTGCGCTGCCCGCTGGAACTCCAGGACCTCCTGCGACAGCTCGTAGATGCGCCGGGAGACGCCGGGGTCCCCGCGGAAGACCTCGGTCTCGATCTCGTCGATGTCGGTGGCCAGCCCGTCGACGACCGGGCGGTACCCGTCGACGACGGCGTCCAGCGTCGCGTAGAGCACCGCCTCGCTGCCCTTGGCCAGCAGCGCCGGCTCGCTCTCCAGCCGGCGGCGCACCCGCGAGAGGTCCGGCGACTCGCTGTGCCGGACGGTGATGGCGAAGTCGGCACCGAGGAACAGGTGCAGCTCGCCGAACTCGACCTCCTCGGCCGCGTCCTCGTAGCGGGCGGCCTTGAGGACGACGAACAGCGTGTCCCCGTACCGCTCGAACTTCGGCCGCTGGTGGGCCTTGATGGCGTCCTCGACGGCGAGCTCGGGCAGGTCGAACAGCTCGGCGAGCTCACCCAGCTCCTGCGGCTCGGGCCGGTAGAGACCCAGCCACACCAGGCGCTCCTCGCCCAGGTCCAGCTCGGCGCGGCTGTCGGCGGCGGAGTCCGGCGTCGCGACCCGGCGACCGGCCGAGTAGACGGCGTTGTCGACGACGCGGGAACGGCCGGCCTCGGGTTCGGCGCTCGATGGCGGCGGCGGCAGGAGCCGCACCTCGGGCCGGGGCCGGCGGGCGAGGGTGCTCAGCGCGCTCAGCGGCGCGAGGCGGCGATCGGACATGACGGGACTCCGGAGCGTCGAGGACGGCGGTGGACACCGGAGAGGTCCGCATCCGCCCGGCCACCTCGGTCCGCGACGCGCGCGGACGGGGACGTCAGACGGGAAGGACCCCGGTACCGGTACTGGGAGGCTCGCTGGGCATGCGCGCTCCCTTCGGTCCGGACCGCCGGCCGTCGCGGCGCCGTCGCCCATGGTCCCACGCGGGCCCGGGAAAGCGCCGGTCCCTGCCCCCACGTGGTGACCCGTCAGTTCATGCTGCCGAGCACCGGGTCGACCAGCACCGGCAGGAGCAGCACGATCAGGAGCGCGCCGGTGCCGATCAGCAGGATCGTGCCCCGGTCGATCTGCGCCGCGTCGCCCGACGGCGGCGGCGCACGCGGCCGGCCGTCAGGCGACGCCTGGATCAGGCCTTGGCCAGCCCCGATGTGCTCAGGGCGCCGTTGGCGACCAGCGTCCGCGAGAACTCCTTGGCGAGCTCCACGACACGGGCGGTGCGCTCGGGCCCGAGGAAGAGCCACGGGTCGGCGGAGAGCGCGTCGGTGTGCACCTCGAGGCGGGCGCGCAGCTCCACGCCTTCCTCGGTCAGGCCGGCGTCGTCGACCAGTCCGCGGTCGGCCAGGGCCTGCGCGGCGGCGTCCCACTCGTCCTCGGTCCAGCCACGGGTGGCCTTGGCCGCCTCGGGGGTGAAGCCACGCCCCATCGCGGTGTGGGTCACCAGCGCCTCGATCCCGGACAGGCCGGAGTGCAGCAGGGCGGCGACGTGCCCGTCGCCGCGGTGCTCGCGCAGCAGCGTGGCCGCGTGCCACAGGACCAGCAGCGGCTCCTCCGGCCAGGCCAGGTCCGCGTGACCGGCGTAGAGCGCCCGCCCCTCCGGGGACAGCACCGTGGTGGCCTCGCGGAGCAGCCCGCCCAGCTCGCCGACCTCGTCGGAGGACGCGGCATCCCCGAGCAGCCGGGTGAGCGAGGCGCGGGCGGCGTCCAGGCGGGCGGCGAGCACCTGCTCGGGGCTCGCCAGCGTCCACGCCTCGGGGATCGTGCGCGCCACGAGGGCCGGCGAGAAGTTGTAGAACGTGGCGATCACCGCACCGGCACCGACCGCGCCCATGGCCGCCGAACGACCGGCGAAGTAGCACATGCGCCCCGGCCGCAGCCCTGCCGCGGTCAGGTGCTGCTCGGTCTCGGGGGCGAAGTAGACGTGCGAGTGCAGCAGCTCGACGGCACGGTGCGCGCGGGCGATCTGCTTGGGATCGAGGGTGGCGGAGGACGGATCGACGCTGACCATGGGCGCACCCTAGCCATCCGAGGCCGGCGGCAGGGCCAGCGACCAGGTCACCTGCCTGCGGACGGTGCGGAAGCCGAGGCGCTCGTACACGCCGGTCGCCCCGGTGGCGTTGTCGCTGTCGACGTCGAGCCCGGCGGCCCGGCAGCCGGCCGCGTCCGCCGCCCGCAGGACGGCCGCGATGACGGCCGAGGCCACCCCGCGGCCCCGGGCCGGAGGCAGCACGCCGATCTGCCCGAGGTGCACCTGCTCGTAGCCCGTGGCCCTGGAATCCGCCTCGTAGACGTAGCCGAGCGCGTACCCGACGACGGCGCCGTCCGCGAGGGCGACGGAGGAGAGGCCGGGCCGGAACGCGCGCTGGCCGGTGTACAGCGTCCGCCAGGTCGTCACGTCCCGGTCGGCCGACCCGTGGTGCCCGGTGAAGGCGGCGTTGTGCGCGAGCCGGACCTCCTCGTCCCGGTCCCAGGCGAACGGCGTCAGCGCGATCCCGTCGACGTCCGGCACCTGGGGCAGCCCGGTCAGCGGGCGCTCCATGCTGAGGTACCAGCGTTCCTGGCTGAGCCCGGCCCGGCGCAGCAGCCCCTCCAGCGAGGCCATCGTGGTGGGAGCCGACACCGCCAGTACGGCGGGCGAGCCCGGGTGCCGTGCGACGTGCAGCTCCCGGCCGCGCGCCAGCTGCCACCCGAGCAGTGCCCGACCGATCCCGCGCGCCCGCCAGGCGGGGTGGACCCGCGCCTCCAGGGTGATCCGGAAGGCGTCCCGGAACGTGGGCAGCGCCAGCACGGTGGCCCAGGCGACGAGCTCGCCCCCGGTCGTCCGCACGGCGAGGCTGTGGCGCTCGAGGTCGACGAGGTCGTTGACCCACCACTCCATCAGGTCCGCGGCGCTCCAGTGCTCGCCGGTGTCGTCGACCGCCTCGGCCACGGCCAGCAGCTCCGCGGCGTCGGTGACGTCCGCCGGGGTGAGCGGTACGGCGGTCAGACCGGCGGGCAGATCGGGAAGGGCGGCCACGTCGCCGGAGGGTAGGCAGCCGGCCGCGGCCGGGCCACCGGTTTCAGCGGCGCACGAACAGGCAGAAGGGGTGCCCGGCGGGGTCGCGGTAGACCCGCACGATCTCGTCGTCGTCCTCGTGTCCACCCACCTGCTCCGCGCCGGCCTCCTCCGCGAGCGCGCAGGCGGCGTCCAGGTCGTCGACGAGGAGGTCCAGGTGCTGCTGCATCTGCTGGGCCCCGGGCTCGGCCGGCCACACCGGCGGGACGTGGTCGCGCTCCAGCTGGAACGACAACCCGGCGCCCCCGTCCGCCGGGCGCAGCGTCGCCCACTGATCGGTGTCGTCCCGGAGCGGCCAGCCGAGCAGCCGCTGGTAGAAGCGCGCGAGCCCTCGGGGATCGGGCGTGTCGAGGACGGTCGCGGTGAACGTGACGACGGGCATCAGGCCTCCAGTCCGAACAGTCGTGCACCGTTCCCCCACAGGACGGCGCGCAGCCACTCCTCCCCCAGGTCCAGCCGGTGCAGCGCCTCCAGCTGGTGGGCGTAGGCGTACGGGATGGAGGGGAAGTCGCTGCCGAGCAGCACCTTGCCGCGCAGGTCGGACAGTCTCGGCAGCTCCGCGCGGTCGAAGGCGTTCCGGCCGCGCTCGGTGAAGTCGGTGGCGAACATCGTCGTGTCCAGGTGCACCCGCTCGTAGCGCTCGGCCAGGTCGAGGAACTCGCGGTACTCCGGCATCCCCAGGTGGGCGATGACCAGCTGCAGGCGCGGGAACCGCTGCAGCAGACCGGCCATGGGTTCAGGACCGGTGTGCTCCCCGGCCAGCGGCCCCGAGCCGCAGTGGATGACCACCGGGGTGCCGGTCTCCTCCAGCCGCGCCCAGACCTGGTCGAGCAACCGGTCCCGCGGGTCGAAGGCGCCCACCTGCACGTGCACCTTGAACACCCGGGCACCCCGGTCCAGGGCGTCGGAGACGTAGTCCGGCGCCCCCGGCTCGGGGTAGAAGGTCGCCGACTGCAGCACCTGGGGCCGGCCGTGCGCGAACTCGGCCGACCAGTCGTTGAGCCACGCGGCCATGCCCGGCTTGTGCGGGTAGGGAAGGGTCGAGAAGGCCCGGACCCCCAGCTGCTCCAGGACGGCGAGCCGCTCCTCCACCGGCAGCCGGTACGTGATGGGCCAGGTCGCGGTGCCGTAGTGGTCGCGGGCCGCGCCGAAGTAGTCCCACACCTTGGCCTGCACCCGCTCGGGCAGGAAGTGCACGTGCACGTCGACCAGCCCGGGCAGCCCCAGCTCTCGCCAGTAGCGGGGGACGTCGGCGTCGTCGGCAGGGGGCACGATCACGCCCCGACCTTAGGGCGGCGGACGGCGGAGGCCAGCCCAACGGGTGACACCGAAAACTGGTCTGGGTAAAAACTTGAACTGAGTGCAGCTTTTCCCTACGGTGACTCCTGTGACCGGACCGGCGAACGCAGCGAACAGGCTGTGCACCTCGCTGAGCTCGGTCATGGGGCTCCGGGAGCGCAAGAAGCTCGAAGCCTGGCGCACCATCCACCGCACGGCGCTCCGCCTGATCAGCGAGCGCGGTTTCGACGCCGTCAGCGTCGAGGACATCGCCGGCGCCGCCGGTGTCTCCCGCACCACGTTCTTCAGCTACTTCCCGAGCAAGGAAGCCGTCGTCTTCGACCTGGACCCGCAGGAGCTGCAGCAGTGGCGTGAGCTGCTGGCGGACCCGCGAGAGGACACGGCGCTCTGGGAGGCGCTGACCGACATCACCCTCGGTCTGGCACGGCTGCTCGCCGAACGGCTGCCCCTGCAGAAGCGGCTGTTCGAGCAGTCACCGGAGCTCTGCACCTCGTCGCGGGGCACCTGCGACGCCTTCGAGCCCGACCTCAAGGAGTGGATCGGCCGCCGCACGCCCGATGGCGATCCCCTCCGCACGGCACTCCTCTACAACACCGCCTTCGCCGCGTTCACCACGGCGATCGAGGCATGGGATCCCGACGACTCCTTCGAGCACTTCCTGGGGTCCGTCCGCGACTGCCTGCGCTGGGCCGGCGCAGGACTCGCGCATCCCGTGAGCTGACCCGCTCCTCCCCCGGCCGGCCCTGACTCCCGTCGGCCCGTTCCCCCCGCCCGTCCCCGCGACCGCGCACCGCCGCCGGCCGCCCGGACCCGCGCGTCCTCATCCCCTCCGCTGCGCACCGCGCAGGAAGGACGGCGCAGCCATGCCCGTCGACAGCCTCCCCGACCTCCGCAACTCCCCCCTGCCGGACGACCCCACCGGCTCGCCACCCGCGCAGCCGCAACCCGACCCGCGGCGATGGCTCGCCCTCGCCGTCATCGCCGTCGCCCAGCTGATGATCGTGCTGGACGTCTCGATCGTGAACATCGCGCTGCCCGACGCCGGGGCCGACCTCGGCATCAGTGCGGCGAACATCCAGTGGGTCGTGACCGCCTACACGCTCACCTTCGGCGGACTGCTGCTGCTCGGCGGCCGGGTCTCCGACATCATCGGGCGCAAGCGCGCCTTCCTCATCGGCCTGCTCGGCTTCGCCGCCGCCTCCGGGCTCGGGGGCATCGCACCCAACCAGGAGCTGCTCTTCGGCGCCCGCGCACTCCAGGGCGTGTTCGCCGCACTGCTGGCACCCGCGGCGCTGTCGCTGCTCGCCCTCGCCTTCTCCGAGCCCCGGGAGCGGGCCCGCGCCTTCGGCGTCTTCGGCGCCGTCTCCGGGGGTGGAGCGGCCATCGGGCTCATCCTCGGCGGCACCCTGACCGAGTTCGCGTCCTGGCGCTGGACCCTCGGCGTCAACGTGCCCATCGCCGTCGCCACGGCGCTGGCCGCCGTCGTGCTGGTCCGCGAGAGCCGGGCCGAGGGCGACCGCCACTTCGACGTGCCCGGCGTCCTGCTGTCCACGGCCGGGCTGGTCAGCCTGGTCTACGGGTTCAGCAAGGCCGCCGAGGCGGGCGTGGGCTGGTCCGACCCGCTCACGCTGACGCTGCTGGGCGCTGCCGCCGTGCTGCTGGTCGGATTCGTCCTCCACGAGCGCCGGGCCGCCCACCCGCTGCTCCCGCTCCGGATCGTGCTGGAGCGCAACCGCGGCGGGTCCTACGCCGTGTTCCTGCTGGTCGGCGCGGGCCTGTTCTCGATGTTCCTGTTCCTGACCTTCTACTTCCAGGAGACGCTGGGCTACACCCCGCTGGAGTCGGGCTTCGCGTTCCTCCCGTTCAGCGGCGGCATCATCATCGGCGCGGGGCTGGTCTCCCAGATCCTCCCCCGGGTGGGCCCGCGGCCGCTGATCGTCGGCGGCCTGGCCCTGGCCGGTGCCGGGATGCTCTGGCTCACGCAGATCGGCGAGACCAGCTCCTTCGTCACCAGCGTGCTGCCGGCGGAGATCGCCATCAGCTTCGGCATGGCGATGGTCTTCGTGTCCGCGTCGAGCACCGCCCTGCTCGGGGTCGACGAGCACGACGCCGGGGTGGCCTCGGCGACGCTGACCACCGCGCAGCAGATCGGGGGCTCGCTGGGGCTGGCGCTGCTCAACACGTTCTTCGCGTCCGCCGTCGCCGACCGGATCGCCGCCGACCCGGCCGGAGGGCCCGTGGCCGCGATGGTGCACGGCTACCACGTGGCGTTCGTCTGGGCCGCGGTGTTCCTGGGGGTCGCCCTGGTCCTCGCCCTCGCGCTGATCTCGGCGCGGAAGTCCGACCTCCCCGCACCCGAGATGGCGCTCGCGGTCTGACTCCCCCGACTGCCGGGCCCGGCCTCGCGCCGGGCCCGGCAGCCGTGTGCCCGGGCCTGGTGCTCGGGCCTGGTGCTCGGCCCGGTCGCGGTCCTCAGCGGAGGGTGACGACCACCTTGCCGCGGACGTGGCCCTCGGCGACCAGCCGGTGGGCGGCGACGAGGTCCTCGAGCGGGAACGCCTTCGCGATCGGCACCCGCAGCTGCCCGGCGTCGGCCATGCGACCGAGCTCTTCCAGATCGTGCTGCTCGGGACGCACGAACACGTAGCGGCCGCCCATCCCGTTCACCGCGGGGTCGACGACCGAGGCGATGCGGGAGACGTCCCGGACCTGCTGCGGTGCGTCCGCCAGGGTGTCGCCACCGACCAGGTCGAGGACGGCGTCGACCGGCTCGGACAGCTGCCCGCTGATCGGACCGGCGGAGTAGTCGAGCACCTCGGCGGCACCGGCGTCCTTCAGGAAGCCGTGGTTGCGCGGGCTCGCCGTCCCGATCACGTGCGCGCCGAGGGCGACGGCGATCTGCACGGCGTTGAACCCGACGCCACCCGAGGCGCGGTGGATCAGCACGCGGTCGCCCTCGCCGACGTCGAGGGCCTCGGTCAGCGCCTGGTAGGCGGTCAGCCCGGCGAGCGGCAGGGCCCCGGCCTCGGCGAAGGAGAGCGACCCGGGCTTGTGCGCGAGGCAGCGCTGGGGTGCCGGCACCAACTCGGCCGCCGTCCCCCACTGGACGTCGTCGCGGCGGACGTAGCCGAACACCTCGTCACCGGGCGCGAAGGCCACCACCGCGGGGCCGACCGCCTCGACGACGCCGGATACGTCCCAGCCCGGGATGATCGGGAAGTTGTGCGGGAAGAAGTCCGCCAGGCCACCGGCTCGGATCCCCATGTCGACGGGGTTGACGCCGGCCGCGTGCACCCGGACGAGGACGACGTCCGGACCGACGGGCGGCTCCGGGAGGTCGTCGCGCAACGTCAGGACGTCGTCGTCCCCGAACCGGTCGTACGCCATTCCACGCATGCGGTCACCGTAGGCGGCCCCCGCGGGAGCCGCGGTACGGCGGTCCACCGGTACGCGATGCGGCTACGGCGCCCGCGGCGCGGCGAGCGGTTTACCGCAGGGTCAGCGGCGGCCCTTCACGTACCGGCCGAAGGCCTTCTGGATCTCGCGCCGGGAGTCGCGCTCGGCCATGTCGTGCCGCTTGTCGTAGGACTTCTTGCCCTTCGCCAGCGCGAGGGTGGCCTTGACCTTGCCATCCTTGAAGTACAGGTCGAGCGGGACGAGCGTGAGCCCGCCCTCCTTGATCTTGCCGATCAGCTTGTCGATCTCGCTGCGGTGCATGAGCACCTTGCGCTTGCGGCGGGGGGCGTGGTTCGTCCACGTCCCCTCCATGTACTCGGCGATGTGGACGTGCTGCAGCCACACCTCGCCGTCGTCGATCGAGGCGAACCCGTCGACGAGCGAGGCCCGGCCGGCGCGCAGGCTCTTGACCTCGGTACCGGTGAGCACCAGGCCCACCTCGTACTCGTCGAGGATCGAGTAGTCGTGCCGCGCCTTCTTGTTCTGGGCGATGAACTTGCGCCCCTGTTCCCGCGGCAATGTTCCTCCGTCGTCCTCCGGACGACACCGCGGCCAGGTGCCGTCCTCCGTTGCGACGAGCGTGCCCCGGGACTCGTCGGGGAGCCTTCGGCCCCCGCTCCTCGCCCCGCCCCGCAGGGCGGCTCACGTCTCTCGCCTACAACCTTACGTACAGGCGCAGCGTCACGTAGGCGGCGATGCCGGCCAGGCCCACGCCTGCGAGGGCGATCACCGGGCTGATCAGCGCGATCTGGCCCCAGTCGACCGGCGGGATGATGCCGGCCCGGATCGGACCGGCGAGCGTGCGGTCGACGAACAGCACCTTGGTGAGCACCAGCCCGCCGATGGCCAGCAGCGCACCGATGAGACCGGCGAGCGCGGCCTCGAGGATGAACGGCAGCTGCGTGTACCAGCGCGAGGCGCCGACCAGCCGCATGATGTTCGTCTCGTTGCGGCGGTTGAAGGCGGCGAGCTGGATGGTGTTCGAGATCAGCAGCAGCGCCGCCAGCGCCTGGACCACCGCCACGGCGATCGTCGCGTTGCGGGCGCCGTTGAGCAGGCTGAACAGCCGGTCCAGGAAGTCGCCCTCGTCGCGCACCTGGTCGACGCCGGCCTCCCCGTTCGGGAACTGCTCGGCGATGACCGGGTAGCGCTCGGGGTTGACCAGCTCGACGCGGAAGCTCTCCGGCAGTGCGTCCGGCGGCGTGTTCTGCACCAGCTCGGGCTGCTGGCTGAACTGCTGCTGGAAGCGCTCGTAGGCCTCTTCCTTGTTCTCGTAGACGTAGCTCTGCACCTCGGACGAGGAGGACAGCTGGGTCTCGATGGCCGCGCGCTGCTCCTCGGTGACGCCCTCGGCGAGGAAGATGGAGACCTGGACCTTGTCGTAGTAGATCTCCTTCATGTCGGAGATCATCCCGGCGATCAGCAGGCCGGTGCCCATGAGACCGAGCGAGATGGCCGTCGTCAGGATCATCGCGACCGTCATGGTGAGGTTGCGACGAAGCCCGGTGGCCACCTCGGAGAGCACGAAGTTGACGCGCATCGATGTCCTGTCGTGTGTTTCGGAGTGTCTGGGTCAGCGGCGGGCCGGGCCGCTCAGCGGCCCACGCCGTAGACGCCACGCGACTGGTCGCGGGTGAGGGCTCCCCCGTTGAGCTCGATCACGCGGCGGCGCATCGAGTCCACGATGTGGTAGTCGTGCGTGGCCATGATCACCGTGGTGCCGGTCCGGTTGATCCGCTCCAGCAGCAGCATGATGCCCTCGCTGGTCTCCGGGTCGAGGTTTCCGGTCGGCTCGTCGGCCAGCAGCACCAGCGGGCGGTTGACGAAGGCACGGGCGATGGCCACCCGCTGCTGCTCCCCGCCGGAGAGCTCGCCGGGCAGCCGGTTGGACTTGCCCTCCAGGTTCACCATCTCGAGCACCTCGGGCACGACCCGCTTGATCGTGCGGTGCGGCTTGTTGATGACCTCGAGGGCGAACGCCACGTTCTGGGCCACGGTGCGATTGGGCAGCAGGCGGAAGTCCTGGAAGACGCACCCCATGGTGCGGCGGAGCTTCGGCACGTTCCGCTTGCTCAGCGAGTTCAGCGACTTGCCGTTCACCGTGACGGTGCCGGTGGTCGGGTCCTCCTCCTTCAGCAGGAGCCGGAGGAAGGTCGACTTGCCGGAGCCGGAGGAGCCGATGAGGAAGACGAACTCCCCCTTGTCGATCTCCGTCGACACGTCGTCCAGGGCCGGCCGGCCGCTGGCCGGGTAGAGCTTGGTGACGTGTTGCATTTCGATCACGAGGCGCCACGGTACTAGCAACACCTGTGTCCACCGGCCGTTCGCCACGGAACTCGCGGGACTCGTCCTCACGGACGGCGACCGTCCCCCGGCGAAGGCCCAGGACACCGGTCACGGACGGTCGGGATCCCGGGCGCGGCGGGGCCCGGTGTGACCTGCGTGACGGCGGCCGGCGGCCTGCGCTCAGGCGGCGGGGGCCTCCTGCTGCCGACGCCACCGGATGCCGGCCTCGATGAAGGAGTCGATCCCGCCGTCCAGCACGTCCCCCGGGTTGCCGCTCTCCTGCTCGGTGCGCAGGTCCTTGACCATCTGGTACGGGTGCAGGACGTAGGAGCGCATCTGGTTGCCCCAGCTGCTGCCGCCGTCGCCCTTGAGCGCGTCCATCTCGGCCCGCTGCTCGGCCTGCCGGACGACGAGCAGCCGCGCCTGCAGCACCCGCAGCGCCGCGGCGCGGTTCTGGATCTGACTCTTCTCGTTCTGGCAGGAGACGACGATGCCGGTGGGGATGTGGGTCATGCGGACGGCGGAGTCGGTGGTGTTCACGCTCTGCCCACCGGGGCCCGAGGACCGGAAGACGTCGACCCGGATCTCGTTCTCGGGGATGTCCACGTGGTCGGTCTGCTCGACGACGGGCAGCACCTCGACCCCGGCGAAGGAGGTCTGCCGGCGGCCCTGGTTGTCGAACGGCGAGATGCGCACCAGGCGGTGGGTGCCCTGCTCGACCGACAGGGTGCCGTAGGCGTAGGGCACCTTCACCGCGAAGGTGGCCGACTTGATGCCGGCCTCCTCGGCGTAGCTGACGTCGTAGACCTCGGTCGGGTACTTGTGGCGCTCCGCCCAGCGCAGGTACATCCGCATGAGCATCTCGGCGAAGTCCGCGGCGTCGACGCCGCCGGCCTCCGAGCGGATGGTCACCAGCGCCTCGCGGGAGTCGTACTCGCCGTTGAGCAGCGTGCGGACCTCGAGCTCGTCGATGACGGCGCGGATGCTCTCCAGCTCGCGCTCGGTCTCGGCGATGGTGCCCTCGTCACCCTCGTCGGCCGCCATCTCGTGCATGAGCGCGACGTCGTCCAGCCGGCTGCGCAGCTCCTCGACGCGGCGCAGCGTCCCCTGCAGGAACGACAGCCGCGAGGTGAGCGCCTGCGCGGCCTCGACGTCGTTCCAGAGGTCAGGTGCGGTGGCCTGCTGCTCGAGGTCGGCGATCTCCTGGCGGAGGTCGTCCACGTCGAGGACGGCCTCGATCGACTCCAGGGTCGTGTTCAGTTCATCCAGTACGACGGAGAAGTCAGCGGCCACGTCGACCCAGGGTAGTGGGCTCCGCGGCCGGGTAGGCATCCGTGGCATGAGCCAACCTCGTGAACCCCGCACCAGGGAGGACTACGCCCGCGGCCTCCCCGACCACCACGACCCGACGGCCGGCTTCGCCGGCGCGCCCCCGGCCCAGTCGGCGCTCACCCTCCGGCTCGTCCTCGCGCTGTTCGGCCTCGTCGTCTGCCTGGCCGGCGGAGTGGGGTGGCTGCTGACCGACCTGCCGGCCTGGCCGGCGTTCGTGTTGTTCTTCTTCGCGGCCGTGGCGGTCGTCGACCTGGTCGTCATCGTGCGCCGCAAGGCGCGGGGCGAGCCCGGCTGAGGAAAGACCTCTCTGCCACCCGCCCCGGCAGGCAGGCGGTTCAGCGGACGGCGAGAGGAGTCCGCGTGCCGGCATCGTGCTGCGCCGCGACCCATCCGGGCACCGCGGCGGCCGGCATCGGCCGGGCGATGTGGAAGCCCTGGGCCAGGGTGCACCCCAGGCGGGCGGCGAGCGCGAGCTGCTCGCCGGTCTCGACGCCTTCCGCCAGCGTCCGCATGCCGCAGGCCCGGCCCAGCGCGACGACGGCGGCGATGGCGGCTGCGGCGCGGTCGCCGTGGCCCTCCCGGTAGTTCACCAGGCTGCGGTCGATCTTGATCACCCCGGCAGGGAGCGTGACCAGCTGGCCGAGGGAGGAGAAGCCGCTGCCGAAGTCGTCGATGCACACCTCCACCCCGCGACGTCGCAGCTCGGCCATCTGCCCCGCGGCGCGCTCGGGGTCCTCCGCGACCGAGGTCTCGGTCAGCTCGACGACCAGGAGCTCCGGGGGCACGCCCGCACCGGCCAGAGCGGCGAACACGTCCTCGACCAGCGTGCCGCTGGAGAACTGGTCGGCACCGATGTTGATGCCCACGGTCAGGTCCAGGCCGGAGCGGGACCACTCGGCGATCTGGCGGGTCGCCGCGGTCATCACCCAGCGGGCCAGTGGCGTCATCAGGTCGTGCGCCTGGGCGGTCGGCAGGAACTCACCGGGCTGGAGCAGTCCGTGCACGGGGTGCTGCCAGCGGACGAGGGCCTCCACGCCGGCGCAGCGGCCGGTCGGCAGGTGCAGCACCGGCTGGTAGTGCAGCACGAGCTCGTCGCGGGCCAGGGCGTCGCGCAGTTCGCCGGCCAGCGTCGCCCGCCGGACGGCTGCCTCCCGGAGGTCGGGACTGAAGACGTGCACGCGGTTGCGCCCGGTCGCCTTGGCCGCGTACATCGCCAGGTCGGCGTCGCGGACCAGGTCGGTGGAGCGCAGGTACCGGTGCCCCGTGGTGCCGGCGATGCCGATGCTGGCACCCAGGCCGATCGCGCGGCCGGCGAGATCGAAGGGTCGTTCGACGGTGGCCCGCAGCCGCTCCGCCAGCGCCTCCGCGTCGGCCGGTGAGCTGTTCCGGGACAGGACGACGAACTCGTCGCCGCCCAGGCGCCCCACCGTGTCGCCCTCGCGGACCGTCGCGGTGAGCCGCGCGGCCACCTCCCGGAGCAGGTCGTCACCGGTGTCGTGACCCAGGGAGTCGTTGACCCCCTTGAACCCGTCGAGGTCGAGGAACAGCAGCGCCGGCGTCCTCCCCGGAGCGGCCAGGTCGGCGTCGATCAGCTCGTGCAGGTAGCCGCGGTTCGGCAGGCCGGTGAGCGCGTCGTGCCGCGCCTGCCAGGCCGAGGTGCGCTGGGCGCGCACCCGCGAGGTGACGTCGGTGTGGGTCACCACGATGCTGCCCGCCTCGTCGACCCGGGAGGCCTGGAGGTGGTACCAGCGGGTGCCCGACGGGAGGGGCACGGGGTAGTCGGCGGTCGCGGTGTCGCGCAGGCCCATGGAGACCTCGCGGACGCCGGCCACGAGGGCACGGGTGTGGTCGTCGTCGCGGACCTGCAGCGCCAGCGCGAAGTAGTCGCCGCCGACGGCCACCCGGAACCGGTCGTCGTCCAGCACCTCGGCGGCCATCTGCCACGCCGAGTTGGCCAGCAGCACCGTGCCGCTGGAGTCGAGC
This sequence comes from Blastococcus sp., assembly GCA_042090795.1. Taxonomy (GTDB): domain Bacteria; phylum Actinomycetota; class Actinomycetes; order Mycobacteriales; family Geodermatophilaceae; genus Blastococcus. The sequence goes on from JBELIQ010000002.1 coordinate 68,780, forward strand.
AGCAGCGTGGGCGAGGGCAGCGCGTCCAGGACGGCCTCGACGAGCAGGGCGGCACCGGGCCGGTCACCGGCACGACGGCGCACGTCGGCGGGCAGTGCCCGGCTCGGTCGTGGTCGCACGTCCCCGCCCGTTCGCTCCAAGGGCGCCATCGGCGTCCACGTCCCCACTCATCGGCACGTGCAGGAGAGGGCGTCAGCCCCGGACCGGCCGGGTCACCCCCGAATGGTGAGTCAGGGCTCCCGGGTCTCCGAGGCGACCCAGCGAAGGTACGCGGGATTGCCGCCGACCAGCGGCAGGGCCAGCACGCACGGCACGTCGTAGCCGTGCAGCTCCACGGTCCGGGCGACGACCGCGTCCACCAGTGACCGGCGGGTGTGCAGGGCGACCCGCGCCTCGGCCTCGTCCCGGACGGCGCCGTCCCAGCGGAACACCGACCGGATCGGGGCGAGGTGCTGCCCGCAGGCCACCAGGCGCTCCTCGACCAGCGTGCGGGTCAGCACCAGCAGCCGATCGACGTCCGCGTCGGTCACCACGATCTCGCAGCACTCCTCGTCCACGGCACGATCCTGCTGCACCGGCCGTGCTGCGCTACTTCCGAGTCGGCTGATTGAGTTGCGCGCCCCCGCGGGTAGGGAGCCCCCATGACCGACGACATGACGATCGACATCGACGGCGAGACCTACGTGCTGCGTCGCGACGGCGAGGACCTGCAGGTGGGTCGTCGCGTCGACGGCGACGTGACCTGGCTCGACACCGTGTCCGGCAGCCTGCTGCCGGACTCCGCCCGCGCGGCGCTGGACTCCGGGGACACCTCGGACGAGGCGCTCACGACCGCGGTCCGCGGCGTGCTCGAGGCCGAGACCCAGCGCGGCGGCTGATCCGCTCCACGAGGTACGGCACGGGGTGGTCGCGGGGTCCGCGGCCACCCCGTGCTGCGTTCAGTCGTCGCCGCGCCCCCGGCCCCGGTCCCCATCGCGCTCCCCGTCGCGGCCACGGTCCCGGTGGTCGCCCTGGGCCCGCTCCCTGGCCTTCGCCCAGGCCGCCGCCAGCTCGCGCAGCCGGGCGAGGTTCCGCTCGCGGATCTCCTGCCACGGGAGCCGGTCGACCTGCGGCGGCGCCGGCGCGGGCGGGACCGCCTGCACCGGTGGCCGGACCGGCTGCGGCTCGGGGGCGGGTGCCGCAGGAAGCGCGGGGGTGGCAGCCGGGGTGCGGGCAGGTGCGGGCCGTGCCGCCGGCGGGCGAGGAGCCGGCGCGGCCGGCCGGGACTCCGGCGCCCGGGATGCCGGGGCCGGACGTGGGCTCGCAGCCGGCGCAGGAGCCGGGAGGGTCCGCACTGCGGGCGCCACCACGGGGGCCCGCCCCTGGCGCAGCGTTCCCTCGGCGTCCACCGGCCAGTCGGGATCGACCGCCGGCCAGGCCGCCCAGGCAGCCCGGTCGATCAGCTGCGGCAGCACCTCGGCCGCCGTCCTCCGGTCCAGCCGGTCCACGGTGGCCAGGCCGATCGTGGTCGCGGCCGTCACGTCGCACGCCGCCGTCTGCAGGAAGTTGCGGTCGGCGACGCAGGCGGTGCGCGCCCGCACCGCGGCGGCGACCTCCAGGACCAGCTCGCCCGCCGTAGCGCGCAGCGCCCGTTCGGCGTCCACGGCCCGCCCGCCGGTCAGCGCCGGGCGCAGGACGGCGGCGATCTCCGGAGCCGGCGGGATGGGCAGCGGCGCGACGGTCAGCGAGGCCGGCTGCGACCCGATGTCCCAGCGCACGACCTCACCGGGGAGCAGGACCATGGCCGCCTCGGAGGTCCGGCGGACGACGTCGGCGAGAGCGCTGTTCTGGGCACGCAGCGCCACGCGCCCGTCGAACCCGCCCGTGCCCGTGACGATGACCGGACGGTCCCGGTCGTTGTGCAGCGTCATGCTGGTGCCGTCGACGCACGCCGCGACCGGGAAGGCCTCCGGCACGCCGCCGCGGCTGGTGTCCGAGGTGCACAGCTCCGGCGCCTGCTCCGCGGACGCCACCGGCACGCCGAGCAGCGGCGCAGTCAGGAGCACGGCCGAGGCGAGGACCCGCCGCCTCACGTCGGGAAGCCGCACGCCGGCTGCGCCTGGACGCCGACCTGCTCCAGCCCGGCGGCCACCGCGCCGCGCACCCGATCGGTCAGCGGGCCGCTGCCGACCTCGCCGAGGGCGCCCACCAGGTCCTCCAGCGCCGTCGCCAATCCGTCGTGACCGCCCTCGGTCCGCACGTCGGAGAGCACGGCCAGCAGCTCGCGTGCGGCGGAGGTGACCTGGGTCCGCGCCTCGACGTCGGTGCGGGCCGTCAGCGTGCCCATCGAGACGGGGAGCCGGTCCAGCTCCTCCAGGGAGGCCAGCCGGGTGCAGAAGCCGGGAGCTCCTCCGGGTGCCTCGTAGGCGGGCAGCGCGACGTCCGGGTCGACCGGAGGACCCGACTCCTCCGACGACATGCAGGCCGTGAGGGCGGCGAGGACGACCGCCGGCACACCCAGGCGGACGGCACCGGTGATTCGCACGAGCAGAACCTAGGTCTCGCGGTCACGCACACGGCACCCGTCGCGCGCCGCCACCCGGTCGGGTGACCTCCGTCCAGAGGGCGATGTCACCGGGAGTGAGCGCGGACCCGCCGGCCGGCCGGGAGGCGGTCTGACCCGGAGGGGTGAGATCGCGTCAACCAGCAGCCGGTGCACCCCGATGGGAGGAGGTGACGCACCCCTCGCGACGCCTCCGCACCGCCGCCCTCGTCGTCTGCGGAGCCGTGCTGCTGCTCGCGGGCTGCGCCGCCGAGAGCCAGCCGCCGCTGCCGGGCGCCGCGCCGCCGGCCGGGCCGGCCGCGGCTCCGCTCGCCGCGCCGGTCGTGGCCACCACCGGCAGCCCGGACTGGAAGTCCCTGGCCTACCTCGCGCTGGACTGCACGACCCGCGCCAAATGGGTGGCCGAGGGCCTGCCCGGCGAGGCGTGGGACGCCGAGACCGTGCGGACCACGTTCGCGGACGTGACCGGCGACGGGACCGACGAGGCGCTGGTCCAGCTGACCTGCCCGGCTGCGGCGTCGACGCCGGCAGAGCACGTGGTGGTCCTCGACCTGACCGCGGCCCGGCCTGCGCCATTGGGGGTCCTGGGCGACGACCTGTTCCACCCGCAGGCCGACGTCAGTCCGGACGGGACGGCGATCACCCTGAGCGGCCCGACCGTCGCCGGCGACGACCCGTACTGCTGCCCCGGCCACTGGGGCTCCGTCACCTACGCCTGGGACGGCAGGTCGTTCGTCGTCGAGACGGCGTCCGAGGTGCCCGGCACGCGACCGGCCGGGGGCGCTCCCCTGGCCGACGGCGAGCACGTCGGCGTGCTGCTGTCGGTGGCGCCCGACCAGGTGACCGTCCTGGTCGTCGACTGGTTCGAGGGGGCGGCCGCCGCGGCCGCCTGCCGCGCCGACGGCGTCCCGGACCAGGGGACCGCCTGGTGCAACGAGTACTACGTGCGCGCCGGTGGCGAGCAGACGGCGACGCTGCCGGTCACGGCCTCCGCGTCGCTCAGCCACCTGGACCTGGACACCATGGACGCCGTCGCGATCGACGACGTGGCGGAGCTGGCCGGCACGTACTGGGTGTCGGAGAACCCCGAGGCGGCCGGCTACACCCGGTTCCGCACCGAGGACGGCGAGATCACCGCGCTGGAGAGCATCTACACGCCCTGACGTACTCGAGCATCCCTGGATACGGCGGGAACGGGCTGCGGGACTCCGCGCCGCTCGGCGTCCACCCGAGCTTCTCGTAGTACCGCCGGGCCCGGCCGTTGCCCTCCAGGACCCACAACCGGAGCTGCCGCACGTCCGGGGGGAACGTCGCGACGAGCGCGTCGTGCAGCCAGCCGCCCAGGCCACTCCCCCAGGTCTCCGGGGCGGTGCCGACGTGGAGCACCTCGTCGCCGCGGCGGGCCGCGAAACCCAGGATCTCCCCGCCGGAGCCGGTGACGACGTAGGCGTCGATCGCCGGGTCCGCCAGCTCCTGCACCCAGCGCCGGGAGACGTCGTCGCGCGGGAAGGGGTACTGCGCCTGCGGGAACACGTCGGCGAGCCCGAGCACGGCACCGCGCTCCTGCACGTCGACCAGTTCGGGCAGGTCACCGACCACCATGGGCCGGAGCGACCACTCGCCGGGCCGGACAGCGCCTCGCGGCATGGTCTCCGCATCCGTTCTGCTCCACCGGGCGAGCTTGTCGCCACTCTCTTTGTAGCAGTTCCGGTCACGCCTCATGAGGCCGTTCTTTCCGTTCTAGGGTCGCGGGCCTCAGATGGGAGCTGACGCCGTGGAACCCCTGCCCACCAGTACGTTCGCCCTTCCCGACACCCTCGCCGCCAAGGCCGATCCGGCCCTGGTCGGCGCCGACGAGCAGCACTTCTCCGCCATCGCCGCAAGCCTGTCCCGGTCGATCGCCGAGCTGTCGGATCGCCTCGCTGCCGAGCGCCGCGCCCCCGGCGGCGCCGGGCAGGCCGCACTCGACCGCGACCTGGAGATCCACCGGCTGAGCTCCCGGCTGCGCACCCTGCGCCGCTTCGGGCTGGACCTGTGCCTGGGCCGGATCGTCGCGGCCGACGGGGAGCCGGTCTACGTCGGCCGGCTCGGCCTCACCGACGCCACCGGCGCCCGGCTGCTGGTCGACTGGCGCTCCCCCGCCGCCGAGCCGTTCTTCGCCGCGACGCACGCGCACCCGATGGGGCTGGTCAGCCGCCGCCGGTACCGCTGGACCCGCGGCCGGATCACCGACTACTGGGACGAGGTGTTCACCCCCGACGGGCTCGAGGGGCACGCCTCGCTGGACGACCAGTCCGCCTTTCTCGCCAGCCTCGGCGGCAACCGGTCGGCGCGGATGCGCGACGTCCTGGGCACCATCCAGGCCGACCAGGACGCGATCATCCGCGCGGGCTCCCCCGGTGCGCTCGTCGTGGACGGCGGGCCCGGGACCGGGAAGACCGTCGTCGCCCTGCACCGCACCGCCTACCTGCTCTACGCCGATCCGCGCGTCGGGCACGACCGGGGCGGCGTGCTGTTCGTGGGCCCGCACGAGCCGTACCTGGCCTACGTCTCCGACGTCCTGCCGCGGCTCGGCGAGGAGGGCGTGCGGACGGCGACCCTGCGCGACCTGGTGCCCGAGGGTGCGACGGCGGGGGCCGAGCCGGACCCCGGGGTGGCGCGGCTGAAGGCGACGGCGCGGGTGGGAGAGGCGGTCGAGGCGGCCGTCCGGTTCCACGAGGAGGCACCGGCTCGCCCGCTGACCGTCGAGACGCCGTGGTCGGACCTCCGGCTGACCGCCGACCAGTGGGCCGAGGCGTTCGAGGCACCGGACCCGGGGACCCCGCACAACCAGGCGCGCGAGCGGGTCTGGGACGAGTTGCTCGCGATGCTGGTCGACCAGGCCGACGAGGAGGAGGTCTCCCCCGACGAGCTGCGGACGGTGCTCGAGCAGGACCGCGAGCTGCGCGCGTCCTTCGACCGCGCCTGGCCGCTGGTCGAGGCCACCGATCTGGTCGGTGACCTGTGGTCGGTGCCGGCCTACCTGCGCCGGTGCGCGCCGTGGCTGTCCGCGGACGAGGTGCGGACGCTGCAGCGGCCCGATCCCGCGGCGTGGACGGTGTCCGACCTGCCGTGGCTCGACGCGGCCCGCCAGCGGCTGGGTGATCCGGAGGCGGCACGGCGCACGCGGCTGCAGGCCGCCGTCACCGCGCGGGAGCGCGAGCGCATGGCCGGCGTCATCGAGGAGCTGATCCAGGCCGACGACTCCGAGCTGCTGCTGATGACGTCGCTGCGGCACGGCGACCTGCGCGACGCGCTGGTCGACGAGGCGGCGCTGCCCACCGCGGAGCGCGACCCGCTGGCCGGGCCGTTCGCGCACGTGGTCGTGGACGAGGCGCAGGAGCTCACCGACGCGGAGTGGCAGATGCTGCTGCTGCGCTGCCCGTCGGGGAGCTTCACCGTCGTCGGCGACCGAGCGCAGGCGCGGCAGGGGTTCCGCGAGTCCTGGGAGGAGCGGCTGGCGGGGGTCGGGGTGGGCTCGGTGCGGCTGGCGTCGCTGACCGTCAACTACCGGACGCCGACGGAGGTGATGGCCGAGGCGGAGCCGGTCATCCGGGCGGTGCTGCCGGACGCGAACGTGCCGACGTCGATCCGCAGCAGCGGCGTCCCGGTGGCGCACGGATCGGTGGCCGAACGGGACGCTGTGCTCTCCGGCTGGCTGGCCGAGCACGCCGAGGGGGTGGCCTGCGTGATCGGGGACCCGGCGTTCGGACCGGCCGAGCGGGTGCGGTCGCTGACGCCGGTACTGGCGAAGGGGCTGGAGTTCGACCTGGTCGTGCTCGTGCGCCCGGAGTCGTTCGGCGCGGGCGTCCAGGGGGCGGTGGACCGCTACGTCGCGATGACGCGGGCGACCCAGCGACTCGTCGTCCTCACCTGACGTCCGTCACCGCCGGCGCCGGCGGGTGCCGAACAGGCCGCGGGTGATCTCCCGCCCCAGGGACGACGCCGCCGAACGGGCGAAGGACCGGAAGGCCGCGGACCCGAGGACCTTGGTGACGAGGTCGCTGTCCGCGGGCTCCTCGCGGGTGCGGCGCGTGGGCTCGGCCTCGACCCGCACCTCGGGGTCCGGCTCCGCACGGAGCGGCGGCGGGGCGAGCCGCGCGGCCAGGCGCTCGTACGCCGACTCCCGGTCGATCGGCCGGCCGTACGTGGCGGTCAAGGGTGACGCGTCGACGGCCCGCTGCATCTCGGCCGGCTCGACGGGAGCCATCAGCGACCGCGGCGCGCGCAGCATGGTCCAGGCCACCGGGGTCGGCGTCCCCCGGTCGGAGAGCACGGTGACGGCCGCCTCGCCGGTGCCGAGCGAGGTCAGCATCTCGGCGACGTCGTAGTCGTCCGACTCCGGGAAGGTCGACACCGTCCTCCGCAGCGCCTTCGCGTCCTCGGGGGTGAAGGTGCGCAAGGCGTGCTGCACCCGGTTGCCGAGCTGCCCGAGCACGGCGGCCGGCACGTCGCCGGGGTTCTGGGTCACGAAGAAGACGCCGACGCCCTTGGACCGGATGAGCCGCACCGTCTGGGTCACCGACTCCAGGAACGCCTTCGACGCCCCGGAGAAGAGCAGGTGCGCCTCGTCGAGGAAGAAGACGAGCTTCGGCTTCTCGACGTCGCCGACCTCGGGCAGCTCCTCGAACAGCTCGGCCAGCAGCCACATCAGGAAGGTGGAGAACAGCGCCGGCCGGTCCTGCACGGCGGGCAGCTCGATGGCGCTGATGACGCCGCGCCCGTCAGCGGCGACGCGCATCAGGTCGGCCGGTTCCCACGCGGGCTCGCCGAAGAAGACGTCGCCGCCGAGCTCCTCGAGACCGATGAGCTCGCGCAGGAGAACGCCGGCGGTGCTCGCCGACAGGCCGCCGAGGCTCTTGAGGTCGGGCTTGCCCTCGTCGCTGACCAGCCAGCTGATCACGGACCGGAGGTCCTTGAGGTCCAGCAGCGGTAGGCCGGCGTCGTCGGCGTAGCGGAAGACGAGACCGAGCGAGCTCTCCTGCGTGGCGTTGAGGTCGAGCACCTTGGACAGCAGCACGGGCCCGAAGTCGGTCATGGTGGCCCGTACCGGCACGCCAGGCCCGATGCCGCCGAGGGAGAGGTACTCGACCGGGTATCCGGTAGGCGCCCAGTCGTCGCCGGTGGCCGCGACGCGCTGGACGATGCGGTCCCCGCTCGCGCCGGGTCGGACGAGCCCGCTGAGGTCCCCCTTCATGTCGGCGACGACGACCGGCACGCCGGCGCCCGCCAGTTGCTCCGACATCAGCTGGAGGGTCTTGGTCTTGCCCGTGCCCGTCGCGCCCGTGATCAGGCCGTGCCGGTTGACCATCGCCAGAGGCAGGCGCACCAGGTGGTCGGGGTACGGCCGGCCGTCGTGGACCACCGAGCCGAGGACGAGTGCGGGGCCTGAGGTCTCGTAACCGGCGGCGATCCGCGCGGGCGCGTCATCAGCGGCGGTGGCGCTCTCGGGCGCGTCGGGCGGCGTCACCGCTGGGACGGTAGCCCTACCTGTCTGCGGGGGCAGCTCCGGGAACCGGCACCCGATGGTGCCGCCGGACCTTCACCACGTCCGTCGCTGCCCGTATGCCACGAGGCCCGACGCGCTGAGGACGACGACGCTGACCAACTGGCCCCCGGCCGGCACCGAGTTGCCTCCGTCGGCGTCCACCACGCCGAAGGCGAGGAGTTGGGGCACGAGCAGGAGCGCTCATCGCCCGATGGGAGGGCGCGCCCGGCCACGTCGGACGGTGCGCACGGCGAGCAGGGCGGCGCCCAGGATCAGCAGGCCGCCGATGCCCTGGAGTCCCGGCGAGTCGTCCGCTTCCCCGAGGACCATGCCCAGAGCTCCGACGACGACCAGCACGACGACGGCCACGGCCGTGTGGAGAGGCCTCATGTCCGCATCGTGGCACGCGGCTCGGCTCGTGCGGGCTCGCGTTCCTCACCCGTCCGGAGTGGTGCCGGCCCGCCCGCCTCAGCTCAGGGGCTGGATCGCCCGATGACCGCGAGGTCAGGGACGACGACCGGAAGCAGGACCCCGTGCGAAGGATCTTGAAGGCAGCCGCAGTCGTACTGCTGTGCGCCGCGATGGTGACCGCTGGAGCGACCGCCTCGCTGGCGGCTCCGCAGTCGGCCGGCATCAGCTGGAGCACCTACGGCGGGACGGTGATCCAGCCGTCGCAGATCGTGGGGATCTGTCCCTCCGACGCCGGTTTCCAGCCCGGACAGACCGTGCTCGTCCAGGTCCTGAGGAATGGATCCTGGACCGACGTCCGTTCCTTCGGCTCCCCCACGCTCCCGTACCAGTGGTGCGTCGACGTCACGCCCTCGCTCCTGGTGAGCAAGCCCGGGAAGTACACCTTCCGCGCGCTGAGCCGCGCATCGGCCTCGGCGCCCCTCTCCGAAGCGCAGGTGACCCTGACTCTGGTCGGGGGCGTGACGGGGTCGGTCTACCCCGTGGACATCCCCGAGTTCACGACGACGACGGCCAGGAAGGTCGTGTCGGTCGACATCGGCTTCGCCTACGGGCAGCGGGTGGACCTGCAGCGCAGGTCGGGTTCTCGCTGGCTGAACGTCGCGTCGGCCCAGGCCCCGCGCACTGCCACGAACGCGACGGTGCGGCTGGCCATCCCGGCCAAGGGCGGCATGGGCAGCTACCGGGTCGTCAACCGGCCGACCGCGTGGACCACCATCCACGTCGACGCCCCGTTCAGCGTGCACCAGACGGACGCACGCAAGCACCGGGCCTACATCATCCGGGCGCGGAAGCTCATCGCCGCCTACTGCCCCAAGACACCGATCTACATCGACACGCCGTCCGTTGCCGGCCGGGGGCTGTACGGCCGGGTGGGCCGTGCGGTCGGCGAGTGGTCGTTCTACACCTCGCCCAGCGGCACGACGAGCGGCCGACTCACCACCCTCATCGAGCTGCGGTCCGGCATGCCCATGGCGCAGCTGCGGAGCGTGGCCCTGCACGAGTGCGCCCACGTCCTGCAGTACCGGAGCTACGTGGACGGCCGTTACGACGCCGAGGAGGCGGCGGCGAACCGGCTGTACCCGGGCACCGGCATGGAGGGGCAGGCGGACTGCATGGCGTACCGCCTGACCCGGGACAAGCGGTACTTCGGCTACGTGCGCGGGTGCACTCAGGCGCAGCTGGCGGATGCCGGGCGCATGTGGCGTGCCTACGGCAAGAAGTACCAGGCCCCGGACTACCGCGTGACCCGCTGAGCCTGGCCTGACCGTTGAACCCGGGCGACCCACCGTGGGCGCCGGCGTGGGTCGCCAGGGTTCAACGGTCCGGGTGGGCAGCTCGGCGGGCGGCCCCGGGAGCGCGTGCACGCGGGACGTGATCGACTGGATCCGTGGCTCTCGTGGACCGGCTCGACCGTCTGCAGCGCCGTCATCCGGCTGCCGGCTTCCCCATCGCCGTCGTCTACAAGTACGTCGACGACACCGGCCCGTTCCTGTCGGCGCTGATCACCTACTACGCGTTCGTCTCGCTGTTCCCCCTGCTGCTGCTCTCCTCGACGATCCTCGCTGCCGTCCTGGACGGGAACCCGGAGCTGCAGGAGCGGCTGATCGACTCCGCGCTCAGCCAGCTCCCGGTGGTGGGTGAGCAGCTCGGCGAGCCGCAGGGGCTCAGCGGCGGCACCTGGGGCGTGGTGATCGGCATCCTCGGCGCCCTGTACGGCGCCCTCGGCGTCGCCCAGGCGGTGCAGCACGCGATGAACACCGCCTGGACGGTGCCGCGCAACAACCGGCCGAACCCGTTCCTGGCCCGGGGCCGCAGCGTGCTGCTGCTGGCCACCGCCGGGCTGACGGTGGTGGGGACGACGGCGCTGTCCACGATCAGCGCAGGCATGGCCGGCTCCTTCGACGGCGCCACGCGCGCCCTGGTCCTCATCGCCTCGGTGCTGATCAACGCCGCGATCTTCGTGTTCGCGTTCCGCCTGGCCACCACCCGTCGGCTGACCGTGCGCGACGTGCTGCCCGGCGCCCTGATCGCCGCCGTCCTGTGGCAGCTGCTGCAGACCTTCGGCGTCACCTTCGTGAGCCGGGTGATGGACAGCGCCAGCGCCTCCAACGGGGTGTTCGCGCTGGTGATCGGGCTGCTCGCCTTCCTCTACCTGGCCGCGGTGTTCGGCGTGCTGTGCGTGGAGATCAACGTGGTGCGCGTCGACCGGCTCTACCCACGTGCGCTGCTCACCCCGTTCACCGACGCCGTCGACCTCACCCCCGGCGACCGGCGCAGCTACACCGGCAAGGCGAAGGCCGAGCGGCTGAAGGGGTTCGAGACCGTGCACGTCACGTTCGAGCCACCGGACCGCAACGGCGACCGGACCGACTGAACCGGTGCCCGGGCCGCGTCAGCGACGCGCGACGACGTAGGGCCGGAGCGGCGGCTCCTCGGGCACGTCGGGGGCGTTGCCCGCCCGCGTCCGATTGCCGGAGCGGCAAGGGAGCTGGCGGAACAGCACCCCACCGGCGACCGTGGGGGCGTGACCGACATCGAAGGACGACCCGATTTCTCCTTCCCCTCGGACGGGTTCGTCGGCGATCCCGCTGAGCGGGCGCAGTGGGACGACCGCTACGGCTCCGACCCGGGCCGGCTCTGGAGCGGCCGGCCCAACGGTGCGCTCGTCGCAGAGGTCGCCGACCTGGCACCGGGGCGGGTGCTCGACGTCGGGTGCGGGGAAGGCGCGGACGCCGTCTGGCTGGCCGGCCACGGCTGGGACGTCACCGCCCTCGAGGTCTCCGGCGTCGCACTCGAGCGGGCGGCGCGGCACGCGCAGGAGGCCGGTGTCGCCGTCACCTGGGTGCACGCGGGACTCGCGGAGGCCGGGCTACCTCCGGCGTCGTTCGACCTCGTCTCCGCGATGTACCCGGCGCTGCGGCGCACTCCGGACGCGGCCGCCGAGCGCGCGCTGCTCGCGGCGGTCGCCCCCGGCGGGGTGCTGCTGCTGGTGCACCACGCGGGGATGGAGACGCACGTGCCGGAGGAGGGGCGGCCCGATCCGGCCGACTACGTCTGGCCCTCCATGGTCGCCGCCCTGCTCGACCAGGACTGGCGGATCGAGGTCGACGAGGAGCGCCCGCGGGTCGTGCCGGACGGTGGTGCCGGCGCCCACCACGCGGACGACGTCGTCCTGCGCGCCCGCCGGCTGCGCTGAGCGGCCCCGGGGCGGGTCCGGTCCGGCCTCAGTCCATGAGCGGGTCGGCGTCCTCGTCCGCGGTGAACGCCGCCCACAGCGCGGCGTACGCGCCGCCCGCGGCCAGCAGCTCGGCGTGCGGCCCGATCTCGACCAGCCGGCCGTGGGCGAGCACGGCGACCCGGTCGGCGCGCGCCGCCGTCGTCAGCCGGTGCGCGACGACCAGCGTGGTCCGTCGCCGGGCGACGGCGTCGGCAGCCCGGGTGACCGCGGCCTCGGTGGCCAGGTCCAGCGACGCCGTCGCCTCGTCGAACAGCAGCACGTCCGGGTCGACGAGCTCCGCACGGGCCAGCGCGAGCAGCTGCCGCTGACCGGCCGACAACGCCCGGCCGCGCTCCCCCACCCGCGTGCGGTAGCCCTTCGGCAGGCCGGCGACCATGTCGTGCGCGCCGACGGCCCGGGCGGCGGCCTCCACCTCGGCGTCGGTCGCGTCCGGCCGGCCGTACGCGATCGCGTCGCGCACCGTGCCGGCGAACAGGAACGCCTCCTGCGGCACGACGCCCAGCCGCGCCCGGTACTGCAGCAGGTCCAGCGAGCGCAGGTCGGCACCGTCCACGCACACCGCCCCGGACGTCGGGTCGTAGAAGCGCGCGACCAGCTTCACCACCGTCGACTTGCCGGCCCCGGTCTCCCCGACCAGGGCGAGCGTCTCCCCCGGGGCGACCGTCAGCGTCACGTCCCGCAGCGCCGGAGCCGGCGCCCCGTTGTAGGCGAAGGTGACGTCGGCCAGCCGGACCTCTCCCCGCAGCGGGCCCACGGGTGCCGGGTCGACGGCGGCCGGGGTCGACGTCGGGGTGCGCAGCAGGTCCCGCACCCGGCGCAGCCCGACCGAGGCCTGCTGGTAGCTGTCGAACACCTGCGAGAGCTGCTGGACGGGTGCGAAGAACGTGTCGACGTACAGCACGAAGGCGATGAGCACGCCGGTGGTGATGCTGCCGGAGGTGAGCCGGGCGGCGCCGACCGCCAGCACCGCGGCGGCGGCCACCTCGGACAGGAACTCGACGAACGGGAAGTACGTGGCGATGTAGCGCTGCGCCCGCAGGCGGACGTCGCGGTAGTTCCGGGCGTACCCCTCGAAGACGGCGGTGGAGTGCTCGGTGCGGTCGAACGCCTGGGTGACGCGCACCCCGGCGACGTCCTCCTGCAGCCGGGCGTTGACCGCGCTGACCCGCTCGCGCGCCTCGGTGTAGGCGGGCACCGACCGCGAGCGGAACCAGACGGTGGCGATGACCAGCACCGGCAGCACGGCCACCAGCACCAGCGCCAGCTGCGCGTCGAAGACGAACAGCGCGACCAGCACCCCGATCAAGGTGAGCACGCTGACCACGGCGGTCGTGAGCCCGGTCTGCAGGAACGCCGACAGCGCGTCGACGTCGGTGGTCATCCGCGTCATGATCCGGCCGCCGAGCTCGCGCTCGTAGTAGTCCAGCCCCAGCCGCTGGAGCTGGGCGAACGTCTTCACCCGCAGCGTGTAGAGCAGCCGCTCGCCGGTGCGCCCGGCCAGCCAGGCCGAGCCGCGGGACAGCGCGAAACCGACGACCACGACGGCCAGCGCGAGCCCCGCCACGGTCAGCAGCAGGCCCAGCGAGCCCGCGGAGACGCCGTCGTCGACGCCCTTCCGCACGAGAGCCGGGATCGCCAGCTGGGCGGCGGTGTCCCCGATGACCAGCAGCAGGCCGGCGGCCAGCGGCCAGCGGAAGGGCCGGATCAGCCGCCACAGCGAGAAGTCGGGGTCGGCAGCCCGGGCCCGGTCCGGCGGCACGTCGGGGAGCTCGTCCGCCGGGGGCAGCCGCTCGACCAGCTGCCGCAGCACCGGGGTCGGGGCGGCCGCGGCGGCCATCCCCGCGCCTCCGCCCCCGCCCCCGCCCGGGGCACCGATGGAGCCCGTGGCCGCCCGCGACGGACCGTCGTCCTCGGCTGCCGCCTCCGGCTCGGGCCAGGCCTCCGGTGTCGTGCTCCCGGCCGGCAGCTCGTCGGCCGGCGGCGGTGCGTCTCCCTCGGCTCCGGAGAGCAGCAGCCGGTACAGCGGCGACCGCGCCTCGAGCTCGGCGGCGGTGCCGACGTCGACCACGCGGCCGGCGTCCAGGACGGCGATCCGGTCGGCCAGCGCCAGGGTCGAGCGCCGGTGCGCGACCAGCAGCGTCGTGCGGCCCCGCATCGCGCCGCGCAGCGCCTCGTGGATCCGCGCCTCGACCGCCGCGTCGACGGCGGACGTGGCGTCGTCCAGGACCAGGACGCGCGGGTCGACCAGCAGCGCGCGGGCCAGCGCGACCCGCTGCCGCTGGCCGCCGGAGAGGGTCAGCCCCTGCTCCCCGACCACGCTGTCGTAGCCGTGCGGGAGCTCGCTGATGAACCCGTCGGCCTGCGCGGCGCGGGCGGCGGCGCGCACCTCGTCGTCGGTGGCGTCCGGGCGGCCGAAGGCGATGTTGGCCCGCACCGAGTCGGAGAACAGGAAGCTGTCCTCGAAGACGACGCCCATCGCGGACCGCAGCCCCCGGGTGTCCAGGTCGCGGACGTGGACCCCGCCGATCCGCACCGCGCCCGCCGACACGTCGTAGAACCGGGGCAGCAGGTTCACCACGCTGGACTTGCCCGACCCGGCCGTGCCGATCAGCGCGAGGGTCTCCCCCGGCTCGATCCGCAGCGACACCTCCGACAGCACCGGCCGGTCGTCGTCATGGCCGAAGGTGACGTCGTCGAGCTCGACCGCCAGCGGTCCGTCGGGCACCGCGCCGGTGCCGGACACCAGCTCGGGCCGGGCGTCCACGATCTCCAGGACCCGCTCGACGCCGGCCCGGGCCTGCTGCCCGATGGTGAGCAGGGCGGCCAGCTGGCGGACCGGGGAGACCAGCGCGGCCAGGTAGGTGGCGAAGGCCAGGAACGTGCCCAGGGTGATCGAGCCGCGCAGCGCCAGCCAGCCGCCGAGTGCGAGCACCCCGACCTGCCCGAGCGCCGGGATCGCCTGCAGCAGCGGGTTGTAGCGCGAGGTGTACCGGACCACCCGCATGCGGGTGCCGTAGAGCCGGCGGGCGCCGGAGTCGATCCGGTCGAGCTCCCGGTCCTCCTGGCCGAAGCCCTTGACCACACGCACGCCGGTGACGGCCGCCTCGACGTCGCCGACGACCGCTCCGGCCTGCTGCTGGGCCGCCCAGTTCGCCGGGAAGAGGTCACGCCGCGAGCGCAGGGCCACCCACCACAGCGCCGGGCCGACGGCGAGCGCGACGAGGGTGAGCAGCGGGGACAGGTACGCCATCACGCCCAGCGAGACGACGAACAGCAGCGCGTTGCCGGTCAGGTTGGGCAGGAACGCCAGCAAGCCCTGGACGAGCGTCACGTCGCTGATCGCCCGGCTGACCGTCTGGCCGGTCTGCATCCGGTCCTGGCCCGGACCGTCGAGCCGGGCGAGGGCGGCGTGGACGTCGTTGCGCAGGTCCATCTGGACGTCGAGGGACAACCGCCCGGCCAGGTACCGGCGGACGAACCCGGCGGCGAACCGGAGGACGCCAGCGCCGACCAGCGCGACGACGAACGGCGTGACGTCGACGGCGCGGCCGGACTCGACCCCGGCCACCACCCGGTCGACCACTTCCCGGACCAGCAGCGGCGCGAGGCCGGCGACGACCGAGGCGACCAGCGCGGCGGCGAACGCGCCGTAGAGGTCGCGGCGGTGCCGCAGGCAGTAGCCGACGAGCCGCTTGAGCCAGCCGCCCTCGGGCGGTGGGGGCTCGGCCAGGCCGCGGGTACCGGGAGTCTGGAGCTGGGTCGCCGTCACGAGGTGGCAGCCGCCCCCGGGAGGGCGACGGAGAGGCGCGGCACGCCCCCAGTGTGCGACGGCTCGGCGCGGTCGTGCGCGGTACGGCACGACAGCAGCTCCCCGCGCGGCGGGCAACGCGGGACGTCCGGCCCTGGGGATCGAGGCCAAGGACGGCTGCGCCGCCGGGGACGCCCCCCGAGGCTGGAGCCGTTCCCCACCGCACCTGATCGGAGCGGCCGTGAGCCCTGTCCGCCTCGTACCACCCGCCGGCGCCTCACCGGTGCGCCCGCCCGAGCGTCCCCCCTGGCGGATGACCCTGCCCTGTGCGTCCCTGCTGGTCGCGGCCGCGCTGATCACCGGCTGCGGCGAGGACGATCCCGCGTCCGCTCCCGCCTCCCCGGCCGAAGGCACGACGTCGGAGAGCACCCCGCCCACGACCACTCCGCCCACGATCACGCGTTCCCCCGGCGGGACCGGACCGGCCGATCCGAGCGGGACGGTGCCGGCCCCTGCTCCGACCCCGGGGACGTCGATCCCCGGGGAGCCCCTCGCCACGCACGGTGCCGAGCAGCTGCAGCGGGAGGTCGACGAGGGCCACCAGCCGTGGCGGACGGACATGGCCGCCGTCGCCGAGGCGTTCGTCCACCACCAGCTCGGCTGGACCGACGCCACGGCCCGGCTCGCCGACCCGCACACGGTCGAGGTGACCAACGAGGCCGACGGTCGCATCGTGGTGCTGCAGCTCCGCCAGCCGGCGCGGGAGGGGGACGGCGGGATCTGGGTGGTCGTCAGCGGCGTCTGGGTCGTCTGAACCTCGGTGCCGGGTCGGACGCCCCAGGCCGTCGAGGCGAGGACCGCACCCGGCGGCCCCTCAGTCGCTCACTCGAAGTAGCGCCGCGGCGCTTCCACGAGCATCTGCCGGATCTGGTCCTCGGAGACACCCCTCTCCTGCAGCATCGGCAGCACGTCGCGGCTGATGTGCGTGAAGTTCCAGTTCGGCGCGATCTGCTCCTTGGCGGCCTGTGCCTCCACGCCCGGGAAGTAGTCGATGTAGCAGCTCGCGTCGTGCGCCAGCACCATCCGGTCGGCGTAGCCCCGCTCGGCGAGCGCGACGATGGTGTCCACCCGCGACGTCGTCGGGTTGTAGATGTCGAGCCCGAAGCGGTCCATGCCGAGCAGGCAGCCGGCCTCGGCCAGCTCGCTCAGGTAGTCGAGGTCGTTGCTGTCGCCGGCGTGCCCGATGACCACCTTGGTGAGGTCGACGCCCTCGTCGCGGAACACCTGCAGGACCAGCTTTCCCGCCTGGTTGCCGACCGACGTGTGCACCGTGATGGGTGCGCCGGTCGCCCGGTGGGTGGCCGCGCAGGCGCGCAGGGTGCGCTCCACCCCGGGGGTCAGGCCCTTGGCCTCCACCACGCACTTGAGGAACGCCGCCTTGACCCCGGTGCCGGCGATGCCGTCGGTGAGGTCGGAGGTGAAGTCGTCGACCATCGGATCGGTCGGCAGGTCGAGGAGCAGGCCGGGGCCGCGGTGCTCGTACTGGTGCGGGATCTCGTCGTAGGTGTAGAGGCCGGTGGCCACGATGATGTTGAGGTCGGTCTGCTCGGCGACCCGCTGCACCCGGGGGATGTAGCGCCCGAGCCCCCACACCGTGGGATCGACGATGGTGTCGATGCCGAGCGCCTTCAGCTCGTCCAGCTTGGTGACGGCGTCCGCGACGCGCTCGTCCTCGTCCCACCAGTCGCCGTCGCCGTAGTTCTGCACGTGCTCGGTGGAGAGCACGAACACGTGCTCGTGCATGAGGGTCGGGCCCAGGTCGGCGGTGTCGATCGGGCCACGGACGGTCTCGACGGTGGGCATGGCTGTCCCTTCGGGTGGATGGGCGGTGCTCAGCGCACCGGCTGCCAGTCGGTTCCTTCGCGCAGGGAGGGCTTGAGCACCTTGCCGCCGGGGTTGCGGGGCAGCGGCTCGGACCGGACGTCGACGTACTGGGGGACCTTGAAGTCCGCGAGCCGCTCCCGGGCGAACGCGACCAGGCCCGCGGCGTCCAGCGTCCGGCCGGGCAGCGGGACCACCACCGCGCCGACCTTCTCGCCCATCATCGAGTCCGCGACCCCGATGACGGCGACCTCGCCCACGTCCGGGTGCGCAGCCAGGGCGTTCTCCACCTCGACGCAGTACACGTTCTCGCCGCCGCGGTTGATCATGTCCTTCTTGCGGTCGACGATGTAGACCCGTCCGTCGTCGTCGATGCGGGCGAGGTCGCCGCTGTGCAGCCAGCCGTCGACGAACGTCTCCGCCGTCTGCTCGGGCTTGGCCCAGTAGCCGGCCACGACGTGCGGGCCGCGGATCAGCAGCTCGCCCACGCCGCTGTCCGGGTCGGGGTCCTCGACCGCGACGTCGACCACCGGGGCCGGGTAGCCGACGGAGTCGGCGTGCTCGGCGGCGTCCTCGTGCGGCAGGTAGGTCGACACCGACGAGGTCTCGGTCAGCCCGAAGCCGTTGCCCACCCGCGCCGTCGGGAACGCCTGCTGGAGGCGGTGCACCAGGTCGGGGGCGATCGGCGCGCCGCCGTAGCTGAGCGACATGACCGAGGAGGTGTCGATGTCGGCGAAGTCCGGCTGCTGGAGGGCCAGCCAGTAGATGGCCGGCACGGTGGTGAGGACGTCGACGCGCTCGTCCTGGATCGCCCGCAGGAAGGCCTGCACCTCGAACGCGGGCATGATCACCGACGTCCCGGCGACGGCGGTGACCACGAGCAGCTGGGAGTTGCAGCCGGTGACGTGGAACAGCGGGACGGAGATCAGCGTGGTGCGCGGCTCGCGGCCGAGGTTGAGGCAGCGCAGGCAGGTCTCGATGTTGGACAGGTAGTTCTCGTGGGTGGTCATCGCCCCCTTGGGGAAGCCCGTCGTCCCGGACGTGTAGAAGATCCCGGCCAGGTCGGTGTGCTGCTGGTCGGTGGTCTCCAGCGGGTCGCCGTCCGGGAGCGGGACGCCAGGCTCGAACACGAAGGTGGCCCCGGAGTCGTCGAGGACGTACTTGACTTCGGGTTCGGCGAAGCGGGTGTTCACCGGGACGACGACGGCGCCGGCCAGCAGCGTGCCCCAGAACGCGTAGACCCAGTCGTTGCCGTTGGGCAGCCGGTTGGCGACGCGGTCGTCCGGCTGCACCCCGGCCGCGCGCAGACCGCCGGCGACCCGGGCGGCGCGGTCCCACAGCTGCCGGTAGGTCACCCGCTCGCCGCCGAGCTCGACCAGGGCGTCGGCGTCGGGTCGCTTCTCGACCGCCGACCGCAGGATCTCCGGCAGGTTGCGCGGCAGGTCGCGGTAGCGGCGGATGCCGTCCGGAGCCGCCTCGATGCCGCTGCGGTCGAAGGGGTACGGCATGCCGACCTCCGTGACGTCGTCGTCCGGTGCTGGTCAGCGGAGTCTGTCGCCATCGGGGCTGCGCGTCCAGGCCAGTGACCCCAGCCGCGCTCCGCGCGCTGACTTCAGCTCAGCCGTCGACGTAGCGGTCGCGCTCGACGACGAACTGGCCGGTCGCGGCGCCTGCCGGCCCGCCACTCCAGGAACGCCGTATGCCGACCGGGCGAAGCCGTGGCGGTCGGCTACCGGCGCTCGGACAACAGCGCCTGCAGCTGTGCCCGACCCTCGACGACGAAGGGCTGGTCGTCGTGCTCGGTCGCCCAGGCGATCGTGCTCACCGCTGCTCTGGCGCAGTACGCGCACCGGCCGCAGCCTGCCTCGGCTCACGCCAGCCACCTCTCCGACGCGGCCAGGCGCGCCTCGATCGCGTCACGCTCGTGCGCCGCCAGGGCGGCGATGCGGGTGCGGAGCGTAGGCACATCCACCCGCAGCTCGTCTGCGACGTCGTGCTCGTTGTCGGCCAGCAGCAGCACCTCGATCAGGTCCCGCAACGGCACGAGGCGGCGCGCAGCGAGCTCGTCGACAATCCGCTCCTCGCGGGCGGCGAGCACAGGTTCGGTGGGCACGGGCCCCCGGTGCCCAGGGGTCACCTCTTCCCCAGGCGGTCGGCGGTGAGGGCTGGGGGTGCCGTGCCGCCCCGGCCGGTGAGGCTGCGGGGCGGCACGCGCTATTCGGCTGTCCGGGCCGTTGCTAGCTGGCCGCGGTGTGGTGGCCCGTTGCAGGCGGAGCCGTTCCCGACGGTGGCCCCTGGTCCAGGTCGGGAGGTTGGGGGCGGGGACGCTGCCCTCCGATAGGCGCTGTCCCCGCCGTCGCCCGCGGGATGCCCCCCGGAGACGACAACGCCCGGGCGCTCTTACGGCGGGCTGGGTGCGGAGACACTTCATCCGCTGGCAGAAGCCAGACATATGACGGAAGGTGACGCAACGGACACAGCCTTTCTGGCGTGTTGCAGCCCGTGGGCCTTGCCTATCGCGCACGTGCATATTTTGTCTAGTCGCCTTGACTTGCTGTGTCTAGCGCCCTAGACTTATGGTATGCCAAAGCCGATGAAGCGCCGAGACGTCATCAAGCAACTCGGAGCCGTCGGCGCAGTCCTCCTGCGGGAAGGAGGCGAGCACACCCTGTACGTCTGCACCTGCGGCAAGGAGCACAAGGCGCCAGTGCCTCGCGGCCGCGAGATCACCGCCGGGGTCGTCGGCAGTATCCAGAAGCAGATCGCCTGCGCACCGAAGGGATGGCTCCAGTGAGCACCTACAAGGCCAAGGCCTACCGCGAAGGCGACTGGTGGGTCATCGACGTCGATGGGGTCGGCGTCACGCAGGCCAAGCGCCTAGACCAGGTCGAACACATGGCCCGCGACATGATCGCCCTCATGCTCGACGTGGATGCCTCAACCGTGCACGTGGACGTCGAGCCCCAGGTTGGACCCGAGCTCGACGGCCTACTCCTCAGCGCCCGCACCGCAGCCGACGCCGCCAAGGCAGCGCAGGCAGAGGCCGCCGAGACCAGCCGCTCAACCGCGGAGCGCCTTCACGCGGCCGGCTACTCGATGCGGGACATCGGCGTCCTGACCGGCGTCTCCTATCAGCGAGTCCATCAGCTGCTCGCGGAAATCAAGAGTGAGTTTTCGAGTGGCGACCACGTCGAGCACGTCAAGAACGGGCTTCCGTCAGGGACTAAGACGGTGAGATCGCCCAAGGTGAACAAGACGACCACGCGAAGCGCAGTCAGCAGCAAGTACACGACCCGCAGCGCGGCCAGCGGCAAGAAGACCAACAGCAAGGGCCAGGAGCAGGCGCCGGTCGACGCCTAGGCGGTTTGCCGCGGCCGCCCGGCTGGCCCGGCGTGGTGCAGCCGCCGGGCCGCCACCACGCCAAGCGGGCCAGCTAGGCGGTCCAGTTCTCCAAGAGCCCCGGCAGGAAAGCCTCGAACTCACTGATGTTACGCCCCGACGGGAGGACCACGGGCTTCGGGAGGCCCTTGTACGTCAGGGTGAGCCGCCCGCTGTAGGGCCAGTCGCCGGTCTCAGACGCGGCCTGCCAACTGCCGCTGTCATTCCGGGCCTGAGACGGCGTGACGTCCTCGACCATGGCGACGTTCAGCAGACCGCTGCGCGGAACGACAGTGATGTCCACGCCGGTGGACTCGTGGATGGTCCGGTCGCCGCCACCGGCACCCATCGGGGCCATCCCGCGCACAGCGACCATGGCCACGAGCTTGTCGGTGAACAGGGTGATGGTGCCGTCGACGCGCATTCTCGACTCGTTCTCGGTGGCCTTGAAGTCGACGTCGACATGCTCCACGACAGTCAGGGGGAGCAGGGCGGCGAGGCGAGCGAGGATGTGCTGAGGCGGGCGGACGGGGATGTCGCCCGCCGTCTCGATCCTCTTCGCCAGGTCGCCAGCCCACTTCTGCTGCGGGGTCGGTCCGGTCATGGGGTGCTCCATCGTCGGTTCCGGTCCTGGGCGGTCCGGAGTTGCCCACAAGCTATGCGTCGGTACCGACGGTTCTCAGGAGTCGTTTCGGCGCCTGCCTGCGACGGCGGTGCGGGTCTTCGCCTCGGCGCGGAGCACGTCGATCGGCTTGAACAGCAGCCGGCCGTCGTCGCCGATGCCGACGGGCTTGAGGTCGCGCCTGGACTTCCACTGCTGGACGGCGGTCTCGCGCACCCCGGCGATGATGGCCGCCTCCGGGTAGGTGACCCGGTCCTCCTCGAGGTCGATGTCCTCGAGTTCCTCGGCGGTGCGGACGAAGTAGCGGCTCATGGGCGCCACTCGTCGCGGTAGTCCTCGTGGTCGACGTAGGGCAGGGCGAGGTTCCCGAGCACGTGGTCCCTTACCGCATCGCTCGACCAAGCGGCGTCGCCCAGCTGGTCGACGATCCGTCGCTTAGCCTCGCACTCGGCGAGGACGCGAGCCGGATTGAACAGCACGCTCAACGGAACCGGCTTCTCGCCGAAGCCATAGACCACCACGCCAGGCGCGACTGGGTACCCCTCATGGGGCGTGAGGTTGTGATCTGACAGTCCCGCACGCTGCTTGGCGTCCACCTCGTCCTCGGCGATGCGGGCCAGCAGGAAGGCGGCGAGGTCGCTCATGCGCTCATCATCTCCGGCAGCGTCTGGGTGTGCCCGCAGTTCTCGCAGGTGACGGCGGCAGCCCCGGGCCGGTGGGTGAGGGTCCGCACCTGGCAGGACGGGCAGGGTGCCTGCAGCCGGTGAACCTTACGGACGGGGGCGGCGTGCCCGTTGGCCCGCCTGAGCAGCCCCCACAGGCCGCGGATCTCGTCGTGGAACTCGCCGGCCCACGTCTGCAGCAGGATCCACGATACCGCCGCCGCAAGGGGCGGGAAGCGCCTCTCGAGCAGGTCCGATCTGTTGTGGTGCCGTAGCGTCCGGCTCGTGCCCGGGGTCACCGTCAACTTTCAGGGTCCCGCAGACTCCGAGGTTGCGATAGTCGCCCGCACCACGGACGACACCTGGATAGTGTCGGTCAGCGTCGCCGACTTCACCCGGGGGTTGGAGGTCAAGGCGATCTGTGCCGGGTGCAACGAGGAAGTGGCAACGGGCATGACGGTGCTGCCGCGCGACGTGCCTCTTCATCGAGCCGGACGGTGGCGACACGAAGGCTGCGGCGGGATGGCCGAAATGCCCGACGGCTATCTGCTGACCGACCGGCGGACCGGCGACGAGATCGACTTGTACCGCGGAGCCATGCGGCAGACCGTCACCCTCTCGGCGATCACGCTGACCGAGCTGCTCCACCTCGCGCAGGCTGCGAAGGCGGTGCAGGAAGGCCGGCCTGGAGCGACCGACCGGCTCGACCGAGTGCTCGCCGACGCTCCGGAGCCGGTACGCAGGCTCCGGGACCGGCTGGGCCCCATGGGCTGGATTGCGCTGGCGACGCTCCTACTCATGTTTGTTCAGACGATGACGCCGATCCTGAAGGACGACGGCAACGTGACTGAGCAGCAGATCGTCGACGTGCTCGAGCGGCTCATCAAGCAGCAGAGCGGCACCGATGTTGCCGACACTGAGCCATCCAGCGTCGAGAAGACGAAAAGCACCGACAAGCAGGAGGACAAGAGGAAGGGGCTGACCCCGTGAAGCGCTGGTTCACGAGCAACGCCGGCCGCTGGTTCACCATCGGCGCGGTGGCGTCCACACTGCTGTCGACGTCCGCGCGCGGCCCGTATGACGACGTGGCGATCATGATTAGCGTGCTCCTGCTCGTGGGTTTGCTCGCGCTGGTGAGCTTCGCCCTGAATGGGGTGCGTCGGCCGTGACTCCGCATGGTGGACCTCGAGGAGCGTCCCGACGCCAGCTCGTCCTGCCTGACATCGACGTCGTCGCCAGCAGGCGCCGCTAGGGGGCGCTATGCGCGCTACCCGGGCCCGTCACGCGATCGGAGGACCTGGAGCGCTCGCCTTCCAGCTGGTGACAGCCTGCGCACGCTCGACGTTCTCTCGGAACGCCGCCTGCAACTCCTGCGTCTGGTCCGCTACCAAAGCCATCAACTGGTTCATAGAGGCGTGCGAGGCGCCGGTCGAGAAGGCATGCATCGCCACGCGCAAGGTGAGGTCCTCGATCTCGACGCGGCCGAGACCAGCGTCGAGGTACGGCTGGATCACCCACTGGCGGATCTCGGGACCTTCGTCGATCGGCACGCCATGAGTTTGCCCGCACGGGGCACTCATGGGCGCTGCTGACGGCTGGCCCATACGCTCCGTCGTCATGAGCGGATGGCACATGAGCCGGGACCCCGAGACCGACCAGGTCACCTTCAGGCAGGAGATCCAGCAGTTCCACGCCGAGAAGGGCGGGATGGACATCGTCGTCGGCGGGGAAATCACCGCGTCTGTCGAGTCGTGGCAGAAGGTGGCCCACATGGTCATCGAGGCCTTCGGGTTGCCGCCGCGTCAGCGCTGATACCCGTCCACGGCTGGTCTGTGGACGACGGCAGTGCGCCCCGCTCGGCTCCCGCCATCCTCGACGTCGTCGGCGAGGTCACCCGCCGCCCGGCTACGTCACCCCGTAGCGACCGGTCCGGTAGCCGCCGGCCCCAGCGCCACCGACAGAGCCCCACCCCGCAACCGGCGGGGTGGGGCTCTTCGTCATTCGGCACGGTCAGCGGGCGCACCGCTGCACGAACATCTCCTCGCTCAGCTCCCGATCAGTCAGCGACACCATCGTCGGCCCGTCACAGACGAACGTCGCACCGTCCGAGGCCGACCAGCTCCGGGCCCGGCTCCATGAGGCCGCCGACCAGTACGCGGACGGGTCATCGACTCCACTCCCCTGCTCGACGGCCTGGCCGGTGTCCCCGATGTCCGTACCGTCTGGGATGGCCTGTCGCTGAGTCGCCGCCGGACTGTCGTCGTCACGCTGATGACGATCACGCTCGACCGGACCCAGCAGGGCGCCCGCGTGCTCGACCCCGAGGCCGTGCGGATCACCTGGAAGTAATCCCCCACCGCCGCATAAGCGTGCAGCTCGATGGGCTCACTGACCGCTGAGAACCGTCAACACCTAGGGGTAGACCCGGCGGTGTCCTCAGGTGGCCAATAGCGGCCACCACTAGCCTCCCACGGCAGTCCCGGCAGGACGACCACCAGCCATCCGGTTGGAGGTCCGCTCGTCCACCGGAGGTTGCCTTGGCGACTGATCTGTTCGACACCGAGGCTGCTGCCGCGCGGCTCGGTGTCTCCCCCCGCACCGTCCGCCGGCTCGTCGCGCAGCGGGCCGTGACTCATTACCGGGTCGGCCGGCTTGTTCGGTTCCGCCCCTCCGACCTCGACGCCTTCCTGGCGGCTGGCCGCTGCGAGGCCGCGTGATGACCGCCGTTCGGACCTACGTCGACCGCGTCGTCGCCACCGCGCCGCCTCTGACCGCCGACCAGCGGGAGCGCCTGACCAGCGCGCTGCGCCCGTTCATGCGGTCGGACCTCATCGCCAAGCAGCACGCTCGTGACCGCCCGCCAGCGCGAGGCGGTGCCCGCGCCGTGACCGCCCGCGAGAACGGCGCCGCTCCCCTGGCCGGGAACGACGCCGTGATGACTGAGAGCCCTGCTGAGAGCACCGACTCGTCCGTATTCTACTCCGACGCCGAGCGCGCCCACCGTGCTGATCTGGCCGTCTACTACGAGTCGGCCGACCCCGTGGACTGGCCCAAGGACAAGCGCCCTGGCAGCCCGTACTTCGTCCATCGCGTCGACCAGATCGCGGCGCAGCTCCACCAGGATGCCGCGGACAGGCTTGCCGAGCCGCTGCCGTTGGCCGAGCCGGCCGACCGGTTGCCGAGCGACATCGAGGCCCCGCTGCTCATGGTCGAGATTGCCGGCCGGGGCAGCGAGTCCCGCGTGGTCGGCGCCGACGACCAGCTCTTCCGCCCCGACCAGCGCATCGAGACCGCCATCCCGCAGCGGCTCACCGAGGCCGCCGACCGTCACGACCGGCACCGCGGGTACCGAGAGGCGCACTGCATCGAGTGCGACCTGCAGCACCAGTTGATGCGGACCCCCGATCTCGACCGCAGCTACCTTCGCGCCTCGGCTAAGACGGCGGCCGAGTCCCGCGTACGCGCCTTCCTGCTGGCCGGCGGTCGTTTCGCCGCCAGCCACGACATCCGTCCACCTGCCCCTGCGATCGAGACCAGCAGCCGCATCGTCAGCGGGTCGGCTTTCCCGGCCGAGACCGAGGACGAGGCTGTCGAGCTCCGGGGTGACTTGATGCTGTCCGGCGAGGCCCTACTGCTCGTCGGTCCGCCCGGCGTCGGCAAGAGCACCGTGGCGCAGCAGCTCGTCGCCGCCGCCATCGCCGACGATCCCCGCAACCTGCTCGGCCAGGCCTTCGCGGCCTTCGACAAGGTCGTCTACCTCGCGAAGGACCGGCCTCGGCAGATCGCCCGGTCGTTTCGCCGGATCATGGCCGGCGTCGACCCTGCGCTGCTCGATGAGCGGCTGGTTGTCTGGCAGGGACCGCCCCGACCGACATGGCCACGGACCCCGACGCCCTGCTCGATCTGGTCGACAAGTGCGTCGGTGGGTTGCTCGGTGACCGGCGGGTCATGGTCGTCGTGGACTCTCTGAAGGACGCTGCCGTCGGCCTGGTCGATGACGCCGTCGGCGCCGGATACAACCGCGCTCGGCAGACCGCGCTGGCGGCCGGCATCGAGGTGGTAGAGCTGCACCACCTCGTCAAGCGGGGTCCGAACGGCACTAAGCCGACCACCTTGGCCGACGTCTACGGGTCGATGCACCTGACCGCTGGCGCCGGCTCGGTCGTCCTGATCTGGGGCGACGCCGGGGACCCTGTCGTCGAGCTGCGCCACCTCAAGCAGCCCCGCGGCGAGGTCGGCCCGCTCCAGATCACCCACGACCACGCCCGCGGCATCTCCACCGTCGCCGAGGGCGCCGACCTCATGGCCATGCTGCGTAACCGTCCGGATGGCCTGACCGCCAAGGTCGCCGCCGGTCTGCCGTTCGGCACGGAGAAGGCGACCCCCGGCCAGACCGAGAAGGCGCGGCGCGAGCTCAACCGGCTCGTGTCCGCCGGCCAGGCCTACCGCCACGAGCCGCCGGCCGGATCTCGGCAGGCCGTGGTCTGGACCGCGCTGACGCCCACCCCGGGCGACCTCACGACCTCTCGCGGACCTCACGCCGACCTCATGGAGCCTTTCCCGGGGGTGGAGCCCATGTGACCTCACGCGACCTCACGGCTTGGCCGCCCTCGCAGGTCAGCGGCTCACACCTGACCTCATGGACCTCACACAGACCTCACGCGCACCATGTTCGACCTGGCCGCCGCCGAACTAGCGCGGAGGGGCGTCGAGGTCCACCGCGAAGGCGTCGACGAGATCTCCGTCCGACTCGTGCGCTAGAGACCCGAGCCGAGGCAGATTCAGTTGCCCGACGTTTTCGGGCACGTCGTCGTGGCGGTGGTCTTCGACGAGGAGCTGGTCGACGAGCTGCCCACGGAGGCCCACGACCGGCGGGTGCCCGTCGTCGTCACGCGGGGGCGGTGTGTCCCGCGCGGCCGGCCGCTGAGGCGGGAAGCACGACGGCCCCTACCGCACGCGGTAGAGGCCGTCGACTGGGCTACTTGCCGGTTACCCGGCGGATCGTTCCCTCGCCAGCGCCGACCGTACGCAGCTTCTTCACGAAGGACGTCGACGGGTGCTTGGGGATCTGCACGTGCTCGGACACAACGCCGTACTTGCCGGTGGAACGGACTCGCCCGGTGGTAGTGGTCTGTCGCTTGCGGCTGCTGTCGTGGGTAGTGGCCATATGGGCTCCCTTAGCTCTCCGTGAACGGAACCTAACCTGCGCGCCTGTGGCCCACCAGTGATCTCGCTCACCGGTGATGAGTGTCGTAGCGCTAGCGAGCCAGGCAGTTACTGATCGCTGAACTCGCGTCCTTCAAGTGTCGGCGTGTCTTGGCGCTGTTCTTCTCGAACCGCTCGAAATCTCCCGCAGCTCCGTCAAGGGCTACACATCCAACGACCTTCGACCGACCGTTCGTTCCCTCGCGGATGATCGGCAGCGCCCAGACGACGCGCGCCTTCGCCCGCCGTTCCTGGAACTCCGCGAACGAGAACCCCTGTCGCACGTTCTCCGGGGCCTCCGCCCACTCTTCCGGCGAGGAGTCGGCCCAGTCTGCCCAGGTGTCGGCCACGTCAGCCCTGACGAGGTCGCCCCGGCGGACGCAGAGGCCGATGATGCCCATACCGGGTCGCCAGACGGTTCCCGAGGCGTCATGCCGGTCGTGAGCCTGGTGCCGGTCGAGCCGCCACAGCACCTCCCGCCACGGGAGAGGGAGGCGCCACGACCAGCCGGACCCCTTGGTGTAGCGGGGCCACTGCCAGATCCACCGGCGTCGGATTTCGTACGCGGCGAAGCCGAGCGACTCCGGGCGAGCCTCCGAGTCCTCCAACACGTTCAAGAACATGGTGAAGAGGCTGTCGCGTACGTCCTGCTGTAGTCGTTCCCGGCGGCCCTTGCGCGCCGCGGTCCACAAACCGACAAGCTGGGAGATCAGGGTTACCGTCGCCGCACCGAC
This sequence comes from Blastococcus sp., assembly GCA_042090795.1. Lineage (GTDB taxonomy): Bacteria > Actinomycetota > Actinomycetes > Mycobacteriales > Geodermatophilaceae > Blastococcus. The sequence goes on from JBELIQ010000002.1 coordinate 96,788, forward strand.
CACGAGCACGATGAGGGTCGTACCGGTCAGCTTCCAGACCTTCGCCGCCTGCAACCCGGCCGCGACTGCGGCGAACGCACCGATCAGGTAGCCCAGGATCTTCAAGATCGTCGAGATCCGGACCACGCACACTCCTCGTTGCAACACTGTGCCGACCCGTAAGACTAGGGGTCGTCGACTCAGATCCAACCGTCGGATGCGGTGACCACGCGCAAGCAGGTGGAAGGGCCGAGGCATAGAGGGCCCGCTCAGGGGCCCCGACCACCGATCCTCGAAACCGCGCGCCGGCCGGCTGTGCGCTACTGCGAACTGGCGACGACGTGCGGGCCAGGACGGCCAGTGCCTGCCGCAGCTGCTCGGTCTAACGATCGCCGCCACGAGACGGCGGGTCGGCAGCGCCCTCAGCCGTCGACGTAGCGGTCGCGCTCGACGACGAACTGCCCGGTCGCGGTGTTGGCGTCGACGAACTCCGGCAGCAGCGGGATCCGCACCGTCACGGTGACGCACACCGAGAACTCCTCCCCCGGCACCAGCGTCGGCATGTACGAACCGGCCGCGTCGCAGTCCGAGCCCGACGGCGCGTACGCCACCCCCACGTCGGTCGCGTCCACCGACTGGTCCTCCACCGCGAGCTGCGCCGCCCGCAGCGCCTGCTCCTGACCCGTCACCGGGTCATCGGCGGTACCCAGCGCCCGGCCGGCCTCGCGCGCGGCCGCCGTCGCCGCGAACACCCCGCGCTGCACCGCCGAGAAGCCCGCCACGATGTAGACCAGCGGCACGAACACCACCAGCGCGATGAACACGAACTCCACGAGCGCCGACCCGCGCTCGCCGTCGACCTGCCCGAGCCGGGCCCGCAGCCATCTCACGAGCCCTCCTTCACCGCACGCCCGGTGGCCTCCAGCGGCAGCAGGTCGCCCAGCGCGGAGATCAGCGAGGGCACCGACCCCGAGCACTCGACGACGACCAGCGTGAGCCCGGTCGGGTCGACCTCCTCCCCCGAGGTGCACGCCAGTCCCTCGGCGGTCCGCTCGGTGGTGGCCCGCGCGACCACCTCCACGGTCCGGGCTGCCCCCAACGACGAGTCGACGTCTGCGTTCGCCGCGAACCGGGCACCCTCCTGCGCGCTCGCCGTCACCACGTTGCGCACGTGCGCGTAGACGGCCACCTGCAGCACCGCCAGCAGCAGTGCCACGATCAGCAGCGAGACCAGCACGAAGTCGACGACGGCGCTCCCCCGCTCGCCGTCCGGAAGGACCCCTTCGCCCCCCACCACTCGCGAGCTCGCGACGGAACCCTGCGAAGGGGCCTTAGCCACCGCTCGTGACGGAGGTGAGCGCGTTGGTCACCGCGTCCACGATCGCCGTCCGGAACGGGATCAGGATGGCCAGCACCAGCGCCGCCGTCATCACCGTGATCATGACCCAGCCGGGGACGTCCCCCCGCTCGGGATCGTCGGCCTCGAGCCGCGCGGTCAAGGCGGCGAGAGCCGCGGTCAGGTATGCGAACGGGCGCATGGCTGCGTCCTTTCCTCGTGTCCCGTGGCTCATTGCGCCAGCGAGACGATGCTGATCAGCCCCGGGAACAGGGCGAAGAGAACGGTGACCGGCAGCACCAGGAAGACGACCGGCACCATCATGGCGATCTCCTTGCGGCCGCCGGCCTCGAGCAGCTGGCGCTTGCCGGCCTCGCGCACGTCGGCGGCCTGCGCGCGCAGCACCTCGGCCAGCGGGGTGCCGCGCTCGATCGCCACGAGCAGCCCGTCGATGAAGCGGGCCAGCGCGTCCAGCGACGTGCGGTCTGCCACCTGCTGCAGCGCCTCGGTCAGCGGCACCCCGGCGCGTGCCCGGCCCAGCGCGTTGCCGAGCTCGCGGGCCAGCTCCCCGCCGGACAGCCGGGTCACACGAGCGATGGCGGCGGTCGGGCTCTCCCCCGCCGTCACGGCCAGCGCCAGCAGCTCGGCGACCACCGGGAACTCCGCGAGCAGCAGCTCCTCGCGCCGGTTCACCTGCTGGGTGAGCCACCAGTCGCGGCCCAGCACCCCACCCACGAGGCCGGCCACCAGCAGGAGTGCGGCCGACAGCACGTTGAGGCTGCCCGCCGCGGCCGACCCGACCGCGGTGACCGCCACGCCACCGAGCAGACCGAGACCGCCCCACACCACCTGCTCGACGCGGAAGTCCTCGACGGTCATCTCCCCGCCGAGCGCGTCCAGCCTGCGGCGCACCGCGGCCCGCCCACCGAGGAACCGGTCGACCAACCGGGCGCCGTCCCCGATCGCGGGACCGAACACCCGCCGGACGGCGACCAGCAGCCCCGGCTCGGTCGCGGTGCCGAGCAGCCGGGACGGCGGCGGGGTGTCGTGCACGTAGGGCGCGAGCCGGTCGACCAGCCGCACCGCACGGAACGGGGGCGCGTACCGCACCGCCAGGATCAGCCCGGACGCCGCGACCAGACCGAGCAGCATCCCGGTCAGGGCCGGGCTCACTGGAGCACCCGCACGTCCTGGGGCAGCCGCCCGATGTGCAGCATCAGCCGGTAGGCGACGAGGCAGACCGCACCGCCGCCGACCAGGATCACCGTGCCCATGGGGGTGTCGTAGGCCGACAGCGTCGTCGACTGCGTGGCCAGCAGCAGGAGGACCACCCACGGTGCGGCGACGGCCAGCCGCGCGGCCGACACCACCCAGCCCTGCCGCGTCTCCAGCTCGGCCCGTGCCCGCGCGTCCTCGCGCAGGAAGGTGCCCAGCGTGCGCAGCACCCGGCCGAGGTCGGTGCCGCCCACCTCGCGCGCCACCCGGAGCGTCTCCACGATGCGGTCGCCCACGGGATCGGCCAGGTCGTCCTTGAGCCGGTCGAGCCCGGCCCCGAACCGGCCGGTGGAGCGGTAGTCGGCGGCGAAGCGGGCGAACGGCGGGCGCAGCACCTCCGGCCCCCGGGTGCTCAGCGCCGACAGCGCCTCGGGCAGCGACATCCCCGCCCGCACCGCCGAGGACAGGTTGTCCACCACCTCCGGCCACACCTCGCGCAGGTCGGCCCGCCGCTTGGCCGCCAGCCGGCGCACCTGCGCATACGGCAGCGCGAAGCCGAACAGCCCGAACGCCAGGCTCACCGTCACGGTGCCGGTGGTCAGCAGGACGACGACGAGCACGACCAGCCCGAGGCCAATCTGCAGGGCGAGCAGCTGGGCCGGGTTGATCCCGGTCAGCCCCGCCGCCCCCAGCAGCTGCTGCGTCCGGCCGGGCTTCCTCGGCGTCGTCGACCGCCGCGGCGCCCGTGGCCCGCTGCGCCAGATGAGCAGCAGTCCGAGACCGAGGAGCAGGCCCAGCAGCGCGCCGGACTGCGTCATCGCTCGTGCCCGGTCATGTCCGCTGCCCCGTCATGCCAGCAACCCGGCGAGGTCGAAGCCGCGCGCGGCGAAGCGGTCGGGGTGCGGCGGGTAGCCGTCGGCGCGCACCAGCCGCCCGTCCCGGGTCGTGAAGACGTCGGCGGTCTCGATGACCCCGCCCTCGGCGCGTCCCGGCAGCGCCACGATCTCGCGCACCCGCCGGTGGCCGGACGGGTCGGTGCCCACGTGCACGACCAGGTCCACGCTGGAGGCCACGGTCGGGACGACGAACGCCGTCCCGATGTTCTCGCCCGCCAGCAGCGGCAGCGTGCACATCTTCACCACCGCCTCGCGGGCGCTGTTGGCGTGCAGCGTGCACATGCCCGGCAGGCCGGAGTTCAGCGCGATGAGCAGGTCCAGGCACTCCTCCTGGCGCACCTCGCCGACGACGATGCGCGAGGGCCGCATGCGCAGCGCCTCCTTCACCAGCCGGCGCAGCGGGATCTCCCCGGCGCCCTCGAGGTTCGGCTGGCGGGTCTGCATCGAGACGACGTCGGGCAGCGGCACCCGGAGCTCGAAGACCTCCTCGCAGGTGATCACCCGCTCCTGCGCCGGGATCGCCGCGCACAGGCAGTTGAGCAGCGTCGTCTTCCCGGCCTGGGTGCCGCCGGAGACCAGGACGTTGAGCCCCGCCGCGACCGCCGCCTCCAGGAACCGGGCCGCCTGCACCGTGATCGTGCCCAGCGCGATCAGCTCGTCCAGCGAGTGCGCCTGGAGCACGAACTTCCGGATGTTGACCGCCATGTGCCGGCGGGTGATGTCGGGGATGACGACGTGCAGCCGCGAGCCGTCGGGCATGGTCGCGTCCACGAACGGCGTCGACATGTCGATCCGTCGACCCGAGGTGCGCAGCATCCGCTCGACCAGGTCGGCCAGCTCGCCCGGCGCCAGGATCGTCGTCGTCAGCTCCGACCGGCCCCGCCGTGCGATGAACACCCGGCCCGGCTCGTTGACCCAGATCTCCTCGATCTCGGGGTCGTCGAGGTAACGCTGCAGCGGACCGAACCCGGCCACCCGGTCCAGCACGTCGCGCACCACCGACTCGGCATCACCGATCGGCGGCAGCGCCGAGGTCAGGGACCGCTCGGAGTAGTCGGCGACGACGTCGCGCACCAGCAGCCGCACCGGGCCCGGGTCGGTGAACGGGTCCAGACCGCGGCGACGGATCAGCTCACGGACCTCCCCGTCCACCACGTCCAGAGCGCTCGCCACGGCCGGACCCTAAGAGAACGGATCGGTCCGAGGTGACGCTCTGCAGCCAACCTGTGGACGACGGGGCGCATCTCCACCCGCCCGGGTGAACGGCCGGGCGCCTCGGGCCGGCCCGAGGTCAGCCGGCGCCCTCGGCGATCTGCTTGATGGTCTCGAGCGTGACCGGAATGCCCTCGTGCGCGGCACGGGTGCGGGTGGCGATCTGCCGCTCCGCGGCCTCGCCGTAGGCCTCGTGGAAGAACGCGATGCCCGCGGGCAGGAACGCCCACGACTCGGTCAGCCGCGTTCCGCCGTCGACCGGCTCCATGCTGAACGACCAGCGCACGTAGCCCTTTCCGACCTCCCAGGCGAACTCGCGGCCGCGGTCGGCGACGGTCACCTGGTTGCGGGTCTCCCAGGTGCGGCCCGCCGCCTCGTTCCGGCCGGTGAACCACGCGCCCACCCGCGGGCCGCCGTCGCCCTCCCACGAGCAGGCCCGGCACTGCACGCTCCACTCGCCGGTGCGGGTCACGTCGGACACGAGGTCGTACACCGCCTCCGGCGAGGAAGCGACGACGACGGACGACGAGTGCGTGAGGTTCTCCACGACCGCAGTCTGGCAACCGGCGCGCGCCGCAGCGAGGCCACCGACCGCAGCCGGGCGCGTAGCGTCGCCCCACGGAGCCGTCCAGGCTTCCAACGAGCGGAGCGCACGCCATGGGTGACAAGTCCCCGAAGCAGTCGACAGCGAAGAAGCCCGCCGGCAAGTCCATCAAGGAGAAGCGGCAGGACAAGCGGAACGCCGCCGACACGTCGTCCCAGATGGACAACCTGACGCACGGCGCCAAGAAGCACTGAGTCGCCGAGCCGGGCAGGTGCGGCGCCTTCTCCGTGTGCCGCATCGCCCGGCTCAGTCCGGCCGGGTGCCGTCCGCCCGGATCAGCACGTTCCCGTGCTCGTCCTCGACCGTGTAGTGGATCGTCTGCACCCGGATCAGGCCGCCCTCGATCAGGTACGAGTCGGCCCCGTCGCGCACCCGGAACGGGCCCTCGTCCACGACCCACTCCAGGAAGCCCATCCGGCCCTCGACGAGCTGGGTGACGTAGGTCCACCCGCCGCCCGGGATCTCGTCGGTCAGCTGGCGGGCGAGCTCGCGCACCCCGCCGATGCCGTGGAACACCCCGCGCCCGGTGAGCACGACGACGTCCTCGGCGACGTTGCGCGCGATGTCCGCCTCGAACCCGTCCGGATCCGCGGCCAGCCGGAGGTGGTCCTCGAGCACCTCGCGCGCGGACCGCGCCGCCAGGTCCTGCGGATCCGCCATGACGGTCAGCTCCCTCCGTGAACGGCTCCCCGGACTACCGCAGGGTGGCGACGACGACGTGCGGACCGGGCTCGGCCAGCGCGTGCCGCACCTGCTCGGCCAGCTCCTCGGCGGTCGACGCCCGGGACGCCGGCACCCCCATGCCCTGCGCGATCGAGACGAAGTCCAGGGCTGGCCCGGTGAGGTCGAGCAGCTTGCGCGCCCGCTCGCCGTCGCTGGCGGCACCCACGCGGGTCAGCTCGTGCTCGAGGATCGCGTAGGAGCCGTTGTCGCAGATGATCGTGGTGATGTTCGCCTGCTCGCGGGCGTAGCTCCACAGCGCCGAGATCGTGTACATCGCGCTGCCGTCGGCCTGGACACCGATGACCGGCCGGTCGGGGCAGGCCACGGCCGCACCCAGCGCCATGGGCAGCCCGTCGCCGATCGCGCCGCCGGTCAGCGACAGCCAGTCGTGCCGCGGCCCGGCCGAGGTCATCTCGGTGAGGCCCGCGCCCGAGGTCAGCGCCTCGTCGACGACGATCGCGTCCTCCGGGAGCAGCGCCCCGACCACCGCCGCCATCGACCGGGGGTTCAGCGCCCCGGTGGGCAGCTCGGGGGTCTCCCGCTCCATGACCTTCGGCTCAGCACCCGGTGCGGCCAGCTCGGCCAGCGCCTCCAGCGCCGCGACGCCGTTCTCCCCGGGGACGCTGAGCACGTGCACCGTGCAGTCGTCCGGCACCGGGTGCCCGGGCAGGCCCGGGTAGCCGAAGAAGTGCACGGGGGCCGTGGCGCCGGCCAGGACGAGGTGCTTGGTGCCCTTGAGCGCCGCGATCGCCATCTCCGGCGGGTAGGGCAGCCGGTGCAGGTCGGGCAGACCTGCCCCGCGAGCGGTGCGCGCGCTGAACGTCTCGGTCACCAGCCGCACGCCGGTGCCGGCGGCGACCCGTGCCGCGGCCAGCTGGCCCTCCGGGGACGCCATCACATCGCCGCCCAGCAGGATCACCGTCTCCTCGCCCGACAGCACCTTCGCGATGCCCTCGATGAGCGACGGCGCGACGTGCGGGCGGGGCCGGACGTTCAGCGGCAGGGCGGGCTCGGCGCCGTCCTCCCACGACACGTCGGCCGGCAGGATCAGCGTCGCGACGCCGTTCTTCTTCGCTGCCGCGACGGCCTCGGCGGCGTCGCCGGCCACGTCGGCCGGGGACAGCGACCGTCGGACCCACGCGGAGACGGTGCCGGCGATGGCGTCGATGTCGGACTCCAGCGGCGCGTCCAGGCGCTTGTGCGAGCGGGCGTGGTCACCGACGACGTTGACCAGCGGCGCCCTGCCCCGGCGCGCGTTGTGCAGGTTGGCCAGCCCGTTGCCCATCCCGGGGCCCAGGTGCAGCAGCGTGGCCGCCGGCCGCCCCGCCATGCGCGCGTACCCGTCGGCGGCGCCGGTGGCGACGCCCTCGAAGAGGGTGAGCACACCCCGCATCTCCGGCACGTCGTCCAGCGCCGCGACGAAGTGCATCTCGGACGTGCCTGGGTTGGAGAAGCAGACGTCCACGCCCGCGTCGACCAAGGTCCTGATCAGAGCCTGTGCACCGTTCACGGCTCCGACCATGGCATGGCTCACAGCGGGCGGCCACACCGGGGCGGCTCAGCCCTCCGGCACCTCCGCGGCGCGCCGCCGCGCCAGCACCAGGCTTCCGACGGCGAGCGCCGCGAGCAGCGCACCGGCGACCACGAGTCCCGCGCGCGAGGAGTCCCCGATGCGGATGAGCGCGTAGATCATCAACGGCAGCACGACCGGCAGCAGCATCAGAGCCCGCTGTCGCAGACCGGACGGGGCGCGCGGCCGCTGGGCGGAGGGATCGGGGATCACGGCGGTCATCCTCCCCCGCCCCGGCGCCGCGCCCGCGGAGCGCCGTCCGGCCGTTCGGTCAGAAGGTCAGGACGAGCCGTCCGCGGACGCCGCCGGCCTCCAGCAGCCGGTGGGCCTCGGCGGCCTGCTCGGCGGGGATCGCCCGCGCCACCCGCAGGGTCACCGCGCCGTCCTCCACCTGCTGGCGCAGCCGGTCCAGCGCCGCGCGGTCCTGGGCGATCTTGTTGACCCGGGTCGGGAACACCCGCACGCCCCGCTGCCCGTCGCCGCGGTACCCGCGCACGGTCGCCACCGCGCCGCCGTCCTTCACCGCGGGCAGCACGAGCTCGTCCTGCACGGAGCCGTCGGCCAGGCCGTCCACGCCCTCGGGGAAGTGCTCCCGGATGCGGTCGGCGACGTCGTCCCCCCGGCGGACGACGACGTCGGCGCCCAGGTCGCGCACCAGCTGCTCGTCGGCCTCGGAGGCATCGGCGATCACGGTCAGCCCGTCGGCCTTGGCCAGCTGCACCACGTAGCCGCCGTACGAGCCGGCTGCCCCGGTCACCGCGAGCACCTGGCCGGGCGCGAGCTCCAGCTGGTTGAGCGAGAGCCGGGCGGTCAGCCCGTTCATCGGCAGCGTCGCGGCGGCCACGGCGTCGACGCCCTCGGGTGCGCGGACGACGGAGTCGCCGGGCAGCACCTTGTCCTCGCGGTAGCCGCCGTAGGGGCCGAACGGGAGGACGATCCCCATCGCGAGGTCGCCGATCGCCAGGTGGTCCACCCCCTCCCCCAGCTCGCTGACCACGCCGGCGACGTCCATGCCGGGCACCCACGGCGGCGTCTTGATCGGGTCGCGCCCGGCGTAGACGCCGGAGCGGCCGTAGGTGTCGGTGGGGTTCACCGTCGCCGCCTGCACCCGGAGGCGCACCTGCCCCGGCCCGAGGGGCTCGGGCTCGACGTCGACGATGTGGAGGGCCTCGGGCCCACCGAACTCGGTCACTCCGGCTGCACGCATGCCTCCTGCCTACTCCATGCGCTGCCGTGACACCACAAGCGTCTTGCGGTGACGTCACTTTGGTGTCATGGTGACGCCATGGACCTCACGCCCTTCGTCGAGCAGCTGCGCCGCGATCTCCTGACCGCCGCTGACGCCGGCGGCGAGGAGTCCCGCGCACTGGCCGAGCGGCTCACCGCTCCGCTGGAGTCCTCGGTCCGCCTGGCGCTGCTGTCCGCACTGTCCCAGGCCGCCGAGGAGATCACCGCCGAGCTCGCCCCCGGCGCCGTCGACGTGCGGCTCCGCGGCAGCGACCTCGGCTTCGCGGTGACCGCGCCCCCGTCACCCGAACCGGCCCCCGCGGCCGCCGTCGTCGCCGAGACCGCTCCCGACGTCGACGAGGGCGAGACCGTCCGCATCACCCTGCGGCTGCCCGAGCAGCTGAAGGCCCGCGTCGACGAGGCGGCCACCCGCCTCGGCGTCTCGGTGAACACCTGGCTGGTCCGGGCGGTCGCCACCGGGCTGAACCCGCAGGGGCGCCCGTCGTCCGAACCACGCCGGAGCCGCCGGGCCCACGGCGACGAGTACACCGGCTGGGCGCGCTAGCAGCCCCGCCCCGGCACACCGAACCAGCACCGCCGACCCCGACCGACCGGTCCGGGGGCGATCCCCTCTGCCCCGAGGAGGGCGCAGCCATGCCCACGTTCGACACACCCGGCCCGATCAGGGCCCGCATCGAGGTCACCTACGGCGCCGTGCAGGTCCGCGGCGGCGACCGGCACGACACCACCGTCACCGTCCGCCCGCGCAACCCGGAGAGCTCCGCCGACGTCGCAGCCGCCGAGCAGACCCAGGTCGACTTCCGCGACGGCGAGCTGTTCGTCCGCTCCACCAGCCGGCCCCGGCTGCTGTTCTTCGGGTCCGGCCCGGAGATCGAGGTCGACGTCACCCTCCCGGCCGGCTCGTCGGTCGACGTCCGCACCACCGCCGGTGACATCACCTGCCTCGGCCGGCTGGGCGCTGCCGACCTGGAGTGCAAGCACGGTGCGGTCCGCCTCGACCAGGCCGGCAGCCTCCGTGCGCGCAGCTCCAGCGGCAACGTCTCCGCCGACACCGTCGACGGCCCCACCGAGGTGACCACCAGCCACGGGGAGGTCCGGATCGGCGAGACCGCCGGCCCGGCCCGCCTGGAGACCGGCTACGGCAACGTCACCGTGGACCGCGCACTCGGCTCGGTGACCGGCACGACCAAGTACGGACAGGTCCGCGTCGGCCAGGCGGTCCGCGGCTCACTGGTCCTGGAGACCGCCTACGGCGAGGTCGAGGCCGGCGTGCGCGAGGGGACGGCGGCGTGGCTGGACGTCTCGGCCGGCACCGGCCGCGTCCGCAACCTGCTCACCGAGAGCGACGGCCCCGACGGCGCCGACGAGACCGTCGAGATCCACGCCCGCACCTCCTACGGCGACATCACGATCCGCCGGGCCTGAGAGGAACCGACCATGAACCCCGCCATCGCCGTCACCGGCCTGCGCAAGTCCTTCGGCCCGAAGCTCGTCCTCGACGGCCTCGACCTCACCGTGCCCGAGGGCACCGTCTTCGCCCTGCTCGGCCCGAACGGAGCCGGCAAGACGACCACCGTCGACATCCTCTCCACGCTCACCCTGGCCGACGGCGGCGAAGTCCGCATCGCCGGCCACGACCTGCACCGGGAGCCGGACGCCGTGCGCGGATCCATCGCGCTGACCGGTCAGTTCTCCGCCGTGGACGACCTGCTGACCGGAGCCGAGAACCTGCGGCTCATGGCCGACCTGCTGCACGTCGGCCGGGCGGAGGGACGGCGCCGGGCCGCCGACCTCCTGGAACGCTTCGAGCTGACCGACGCCGCCGACCGGGTGCCGAGCACCTACTCCGGCGGCATGCGCCGGCGGCTGGACCTCGCGATGGGCCTGATGGGCGACCCCCGGGTCCTCTTCCTCGACGAGCCCACCACCGGCCTGGACCCGCGCAGCCGCCGCGCCATGTGGGACGTCGTCCGCGCGCTCGTGGCCGACGGCGTCACCATCCTGCTCACCACCCAGTACCTGGAGGAGGCCGATCAGCTCGCCGACCGGATCGGCGTCCTGGACTCCGGCCGGCTGGTCGCCGAGGGCACCGCCGCCGAGCTCAAGCGGATGGTGACGGGCAGTCACGTGCGGCTGGAGTTCGCGGGGCCCGAGCCGCTGGCGCGGGCGGCCTCCGCGCTCGGCGTCCCGCCGGGCGACGAGGGCGCGCTCGCCCTCGAGGTCCCCGGCGACGGCAGCGTCGCGCACCTCAAGTCGCTGCTGGCCCGCCTGGACGACGCCGGGGTCGACGTCGCCGGCCTCACCGTCAACACCCCCGATCTGGACGACGTCTTCCTGGCCCTCACCGGCCGCCCGACCCCCGCCGAGGTGACCGCATGACCACGCTGGCACTCACCGTGACCGACTCGGCGACGATGCTGCGCCGCAACCTCAAGCGCGCGATCCGCTACCCCGGGCTGACCCTGATCGTCGCGGCCCTGCCCATCGTCTTCCTGCTGCTGTTCGTCTTCGTCTTCGGCGGGACGCTCGGCGCCGGGCTGGGCCTACCGTCGGGCGGCCGGGCCGAGTACCTCGCCTACGTCGTCCCCGGCATCCTGGTCCTCGCCATCACCGGCGGCGCCCAGGGGACGGCGATCAGCGTCGCCATGGACATGACCGAGGGCATCATCGCCCGCTTCCGCACCATGTCGATCGCCCGCGCCTCGGTGCTCACCGGGCACGTGGTGGGCGCGGTCATCCAGACGATGGTCGGGCTGTCGATCGTCGTCGTCGTCGCGCTGCTCATCGGCTTCCGGCCCGAGGCGAACGCTGTCGAGTGGCTGGCCGCGACCGGCGTCCTGGCGATGACCAGCTTCGCGCTGTCCTGGCTGTCGATCGCGATGGGTCTGTGGACCAGGACGGTCGAGGCGGCCAGCAACCTGCCGATGCCGCTGATGCTCCTGCCGTTCTTCGGCAGCGGCTTCGTGCCGGTGGACTCGATGCCGGCCGGGCTGCGCTGGTTCGCCGAGCACCAGCCGTTCACGCCGATCATCGAGACGGTGCGCGGACTGCTCACCGGGACGGCGATCGGCTCCAGCGGCCTGGTGGCGACGGCGTGGTGCGCCGGCATCGCCCTGGTCGGCTACCTCTGGGCGCGGCGCACCTACGAGCGCCGCCCCGCCCGCTGAACCCACGGCACCCCGTGGGCCACGCACCCGCGCACCCGCGCACCCGCGCACCCGGAGCGTTGAACCCCGGCGACCCAGGACCGAGCCGGTCCTGGGTCGCTGAGGTTCACCGGTCGAGGCGTCGAGCCCTCACCCGGGCGGGGCCGGGCGGTCAGGCGACCTGCACGACCACCTTCCCGCACGCCCGTCCCGCTCCCACGTAGGCCAGCGCCGCGGGGACGTCGTCCAGACCGAACGTCCGGTCGATGCGCACGGCGACCTCTCCCGCAGCGCACCGTGCGGCCACCGCCGCGAAGTGCGCCGGCCTCTGCGGCACGACCAGCACGCCCAGGCTGCGGCCGGTGACCCGACCGGCCACGGCGCCCACGGTCAGCACCCGCAGCAGCGACCGCACCGACCCTCCGACGCAGCGGTACGTCCCACCCGGGGCCAGCGCCCGGCGATAGGCGAACACCGAGCGGTGGGCGACCAGGTCGACGATCAGGTCGTACGGGCCGCGGCGGGTGAAGTCCTCGGCGCGGTAGTCGATCACCTCGTCCGCACCGAGCGAGCGCATGAAGTCGAGCTTGCCGGCGTTGTCGACGCCGGTCACGTGCGCGCCGAGCTGCTTGGCGAGCTGGATGGCGAAGGTGCCCGACCCCCCGCCCGCGCCGTTGACGAGCACCCGCCGGCCGGCCGACGCCGTCCGGGTGCCCTTCTCCGCGATGGCACCCGCCTGCGGGATGGTCGACGCCTGCGCGAAGGACAGCTGCGCCGGCTTGTCGGCGAGCACCGTCTCCGGCGCCACCGCGTACTCGGCGAACCCGCCCTTCAGCGCCAGGTTGTCGCCGTACACCTCGTCCCCCGGCACGAAGCGGGTGACGCCCTCCCCCACGGCGTCCACCCAGCCGGCGACGTCCGAGCCGAGGGTCCGGCGCCGCGGCGCCCGCAGCCCGCCGAGGCGGGAGTACCCGGGCGAACCGGTCAGGCCTTCCCAGTCGCTCAGGTTCAGCGAGGTGGCGGCCACCTTCACCCGGACCTGTCCCGCGGCGGGTTCCGGGACCGGCACGTCCTCGATGCGCAGGACGTCGGGCGGGCCGTAGCGGTCCTGCACCACGGCTCTCATGCGGGGTCGTCCAGGCATGACGGCAACCTAGCGGCGCCGCGCCCCGGTCCGGCCCGTCGTCGGTGTCCCGCCCGCTGACCCGTGGAACGCCGGAGGCCCAGGACCGATGCGGTCCCGGGCCCCCCGGGTACCCGGACTCTCGGTACAGAAAGGCCCGGGGACGCAGCGGAGGCCCGGAACCGAGTGGGTTCGGGGCCTCCGTCGTGCGGTGCGGTCAGCTCTTGATCTTGTACTCCCGGAGCAGGCCACGGCTGATGATCGTCTTCTGGATCTCGCTGGTGCCCTCGCCGATGAGCAGGAAGGGCGCCTCGCGCATGAGCCGCTCGATCTCGTACTCCTTGGAGTACCCGTACCCGCCGTGGATGCGGAAGGACTGCGTGGTCACCTCGGCGCAGTACTCGCTGGCCAGCGTCTTGGCCATGCCCGACTCGACGTCGCTGCGCTTGCCGGCGTCCTTGAGCCGGGCGGCGTTGACCATCATCAGGTGGGCGGCCTCGACCTTGATCGCCATCTCGGCGAGCTGGAAGGCGATCGCCTGGTGCTGGGCGATCGGCTTGCCGAAGGTCTCCCGCTGCTGGGCGTACGCGATGGCCAGCTCGAAGGCGCGGATCGAGATGCCGCAGGCGCGGGCCGCGACGTTGACCCGGCCGACCTCGACGCCGTCCATCATGTGCGCGAAGCCCTTGCCGGGGTCGCCGCCGAGGATGTCCGAGGCCTTGGCCTGGTAGCCGTCGAACACCAGCTCGGTGGTGTCGACGCCCTTGTAGCCCATCTTGTCGATCTTGCCGGGGATCGTGAGACCGGGGACGACCTCGCCGAAGCCGGCCGGCTTCTCGACCAGGAAGGTGGTCAGGTTCTCGTGCGCGCGCTCGGCGCCCTCGTCGGTGCGCACCAGCGCGGCGACCAGGGTCGAGCTGCCGCCGTTGGTCAGCCACATCTTCTGGCCGTTGATCGTGTAGCCGCCCTCGGCGTTCCTCGTCGCCTTGGTGCGGATGGCGGCGACGTCGGAACCCAGGCCCGGCTCGGACATGGAGAAGGCGCCGCGCACCTCGCCGGTGGCCATGCGCGGGAGGTAGTGGTCCTTCTGCTCCTGCGTGCCGTGCTGCTTGAGCAGGTAGGCCACGATGAAGTGGGTGTTGATGACGCCGGAGACGCTCATCCAGCCGCGGGCGATCTCCTCGACCACCAGGGCGTAGGTCAGCAGCGACTCGCCGAGACCGCCGTACTCCTCGGGGATCATCAGGCCGAAGATCCCGAGCTCCTTGAGCCCGTCGACGATCTCCTGCGGGTAGATGTCGCCGTGCTCGAGCTCCTGCGCGTGCGGGATGATCTCGCGGTCGACGAAGCTCCTGACGGTCGACAGGATCTCGCGCTGGATGTCGGTCAGGTCAGCGGTCTGTGCCAAGCGGGTCAACGGTCCACTCCTTCGGAACTTCTGCGTCCGTGTTACCGCCGAGTATGGGCCACCCCTGCCACGCGGCCGCCGTGTGGTGGCCAGCGTGCCGTCGCAACCGGAGCAGCGGTGGGCGTGGTGGAGTAGCGCGACCGGCCTCGCCGACGAACAGGAGGAGATCCGATGAGCACTCCGGACGACGGCACGGCGTCCCCCCACGACGGGGGCCGCTACCCCGGCGAACAGCACCCGGGGCAGCCCGGACACGGCCAGCCCGGCTCCGGCCCGCCGCAGTACGACGAGACCCGGTACGGGCAGGGTGAGTACGGCCAGGGGCAGTACGGCCAGGACCAGTACGGCCAGCCGCGGTACGGGCAACCGCAGGACGCGCCACCGCAGTACGGCCAAGGCCAGTACGCCCAGCAGCCCCCCGGGGCCGGCCAGTACGGGCAGCCGCAGTACGGCCAGCAGCCCTACGGGTATCCCTACGGCCGGCCGACCAACTCCCTGGCGATCCTCTCGCTGGTGCTGGCCTTCATCTTCGCTCCGGCCGGGCTGGTCACCGGGATCATGGCGCGTCGGCAGATCCGCCGCACCCACGAGGACGGCGACGGCCTGGCGCTCGCCGGGATCATCGTCGGCGGCATCGTGACCGCCTTCTTCGTGATGATGATCGTCGTCTGGCTGATCGCGGTGATCGCGCTGGCCGACGAGGGCTTCGCCCCCTGACCGACCCGGGCATGGGAAGCAATACCTGCGTATCCCGCTCGAGAACGCAGGTATCGCTTCCCATGCCCTGGTGTGCGGGTCAGCTCTCCGGCGGCGTGAAGGACGACGTCCGGGACAGCCCGGCGGCCCGGCCCTTGCCGGCGATGACCAGCGCCATCTTGCGGCTGGCCTCGTCGATCATCTCGTCGCCCAGCATCGCCGAGCCCTTCTTGCCACCGGCCTCCGACGTCGCCCAGTCGTAGGCGTCGAGGATCAGCTCGGCGTGGTCGTAGTCCTCCTGCGACGGCGCGTAGATCTCATTGGCGGCGTCGATCTGGCCCGGGTGCAGCACCCACTTGCCGTCGAAGCCGAGCATCGCCGAGCGCTTGGCGACCTCCTCGAACGCGGGCACGTCGCGCACCTGCAGGAAGGGGCCGTCGATCGCCTGCACGCCACGGGCGCGGGCGGCCATCAGGATCTGCATGAGGATGTAGTGGAACGGGTCGCCCGGGTAGTCGGGGTGCAGGGCGCCCACGACCAGCGACTTCATGTTGATCGAGGCCATGAAGTCGGCCGGGCCGAAGATGATCGTCTCGATGCGGTCGCTGGCGAAGGCGATGTCGTTGACGTTGATCAGCCCCTGCGCGGTCTCGATCTGCGCCTCGATGCCGATCTTCCCGACCTCGAGGCCGTTGGCCTTCTCGATCTGGGTCAGCAGCATGTCCAGCGCCTTGACCTGCGCGGCGTCCTGCACCTTCGGCAGCATGATCGCGTCGAGGTTGGCGCCGGCGCCGCCCGCGACCTCGAGCACGTCCTGGAACGTCCACTCCGTCGTCCAGTCGTTGACGCGGACGGTGCGGATCTTGTCGCCCCAGCCGCCCTCGTTCAGCGCCGCGACGATGTTCTTGCGGGCACCGGGCTTGGCCAGCGGCGCGCACGCGTCCTCGAGGTCGAGGAACACCTGGTCCGCGGGGAGGCCCTTGGCCTTCTCCAGGAACCGGGGGTTGCTGCCGGGAACGGCCAGGTTGGAACGGCGGGATCGGAGCTCGGCCACAGTGCCTCCGCTAACTGGAAGTCGACGATTGGATTCGCCGGGAGCCTAGCGACGGCGGTTCCCGGGCGCCGACCCGGCGAGAGCGCCGTCCCCCGGCCGAGTGCGCAGTTGTGGTCGGCGACACGCGCCCACGCGCCGGAGCGAACGACCACAACTGCTCACTCGGCGACGAGGCGGGCGGAGGGCCGGGAGGTCTGCGGGCGGAGGGGGTGGCGGAGCGGGGCGCGCAGCACCTCAGGTGGCGGGTTCCACCAGCGTCGTTGGCCGGCTGCCGCGGACCACGAGGGCGACCCCCGCGACGACGGCGGCCATGCCCGGCAGCGCGAGCAGCGGCGGCGCCTGCTGCAGGAGCACCAGCGCGACCAGCGTCGCGCCCGGCACCTCGAGCAGGATCACCAGGCTGACCATCGTCGGGCCGACCGTCGAGAGCACCAGGTTGAGCAGCGTGTGCCCGAGCAGCTGGGCGCAGACGGTGATCCCGCCGATGAGCAGCCAGTCCTGGCCGCTCATCCCCAGCAGGGGAACGTCGAACAGCACCGCGCCCACGGCGACCGCCGCCGCGCAGACGGAGTACGCCACGACGGCGTAGGCCGACGTCGACAGCCGTTCCCGGGCGCGGGCACCGGCCAGCACGTAGCCGCCGGCGAAGATCGCGCCCAGCAACGCCAGCCCGTCACCGATCAGCGCCTCGACGCTCACCGTGACGTCCACGCCGGCGATCAGGCCCGCACCCCCGACGGAGAGCGCCAGCCCCCACCACACGGTGGCCGGCAGTCGCACCCCGGCGAACCGGGCGGCCAGCGCCGTCCAGATGGGGGTGGTGGTGACCAGCGCGGTGGACGCGGCCACGGTGGTCATGGTCAGGCTGGGCAGCCAGGCGGCGAAGTGCGCGGCCAGGAACAGCCCGGCGACGACCGAGCTGCGCAGGTCGCGCAGCGTCAGGCCGTTCAGGGTCGCGCGCTCGCGGGTGAGCAGCACCGGCATCAGGACGGCGGCGCCGACGGCGTTGCGCCAGAACGCGACCGCCAGCACCGGCGCCACCACCAGCGCGGTGAGCGGTCCGGACATCGAGACGCCGAGGACGGCCACCCCCATCAGCGCGACGTCCCGGCTGCCCGGCCGCTGCACGTCCCAGGACGACGCCGTCCCGCCCGCCCGCCCCTCGTGGAGGGCCCCGGCGGCGAGCCGGTTCGTCACCGGCCGGGCACCCGGATCCGGCCGCTCGCGACCGGCACGACGGTGCCGCGCACCGTGGCGGACACGGCCGAGCCCGCAGCGGCGGTGACGGTGCACGCCAGCACGGAGGGACGCCCCATCGCCTCGCCCTGCCGGACGGTGTACGTCGACGTCCCCTCGCCGGGCAGCAGCCCGGTCTCCACCAGCCAGACGCCGGCGCCGAGGGCCGCCGAGCCGGTCGCCGGGTCCTCGCCCCAGGCCAGGTCGGCGGCGAAGACGCGGGCGCGGGCGGTCGCCGTCGCCGCGTCCCAGGAGAGCACCGAGACGCCCTCCCCCACGGAGAACCCGCGCAGCGCGGCGGGGTCGGGGACGGCACGGTCGACGGCGTCGGGCCGCACGGCCAGGTAACCGAACGGCAGCCCGCACCCGGCGACCTCGCTGGGCACGCCGGCGAGGTCGGCCGCGTCCAGGCCCATCGCACGAGCCAGCGCCTCGGCGGGTGGCCCGTCGTCCAGCGTCGGCGCCCCGCCGGAGAGGGTGGCGCCGTCGGCGTCCACGACGACGTCGAGGATGCCGACGCCACACTCCTGGCGCAGCGTGCCCGCGGCCAGCCGCCCGGCACGCACCAGGGTGTGCGCGGCGCCGACGCTCGGATGACCGGCGAAGGGCAGTTCGGCGTACGGCGTGAAGATCCGCACCCGGTAGTCGGCCGCCGGACCGCCGACCGACCCGAGGTGGTCGTCGCCCGGCTTGGTCGGGGCGCACAGGAACGAGGTCTCGGAGAGGTGGAACTCGTTCGCCAGCGCCTGGCACTGCGCGGTGGAGAGCGCGTCGGCGTCGAACACGACGGCCAGCGGGTTGCCGGCGAACGCCCGCGGCGCGAACACGTCGACGATCTCGTACTCCAGCAGCTCCGGGCCGTTCACGGCGCCGACGGTAGCCTTCGCTCGGCGCCCGGGCATGCGAGGGCGCCCGGGAACGGAGCACCTCCGGGCACGGGGGCGGCGAGCACCAGCGAGGAGGGGTCCGTGACCACGGTGAGCAGGGCCTACGTCTCGCGGCTCGCCGGGCTGACCGTGTTCGACCCCAACGGCGACCGCGTCGGCAAGGTGCGGGACGTCGTCGTCGCCCTGCGCGTGGGCACCGCCTGCCCCCGCGTGCTCGGCCTGGTCGTCGAGATCGTCGCGCGCCGGCGGGTCTTCGTGCCGATGGGCCGGGTCACCGCGATCGATCCCGGCGCGGTGATGCTCGCCTCCGGCACGATCAACCTCAAGCGCTTCGAGCAGCGCACCGGCGAGACGCTGGTGCTGGGCGAGCTGTTCGACCGCTCGGTGCAGATCGTGGACGGCGGGAAGCCCGCGCACGTCGTCGACGCCGGCATCGAGCAGACCCGCACCGGCGAGTGGGAGCTGGCCAAGCTCGCCGTCCAGGAGCCCGGCCGGCTCGGCCGCCGCGGGCAGCTGCACACGGTGGCCTGGGACGAGGTCGCCGGGCTGGCGCTGCCGCAGACCGGTCAGGGCGCGGAGACGCTGATCGCCACCTACCGCGAGCTCAACGCCGCCGACATGGCGCACGCGCTGCAGGAGCTGCCCATCAAGCGTCGGCACGAGGTCGCCGAGGCCATGGACGACGAGCGCCTGGCCGACGTCCTGGGCGAGCTGCCCGAGGCCGACCAGGTGACCATCCTGGGCACCCTCGAGGAGCGCCGCGCCGCCGACGTCCTCGAGGAGATGGACCCCGACGACGCCGCCGACCTGCTCTCCGAGCTGTCCAACGTCGACCGGAACCGGCTGCTCGAGCTCATGGAGCCCGACGAGGCGGAGTCGGTCCGCCAGCTGCTGAAGTACTCCGAGGACACCGCCGGCGGGATGATGACCAGCGAGCCGGTGATCCTCTCCCCCGACGCCACGATCGCCGAGGCGCTGGCCCGGGTGCGGGAGCCCGAGCTCACGCCGTCGCTGGCCAGCCAGGTCTACGTCTGCCGCCCGCCGTCGGCCACCCCCACCGGCCGCTACCTCGGTCTGGCGCACATCCAGCGGCTGCTGCGGGAACCGCCGTCCAGCCTGGTCAGCGGCATCCTCGACGACCTCGACCCGCTGCGCCCCGAGGCGCCCCTGGCCGAGGTGACCCACTACTTCGCCACCTACAACCTGGTGGCCGCACCCGTGGTCGACGCGCAGGGCCGGCTCGTGGGCGCGGTCAGCGTCGACGACGTCCTGGACCACCTGCTGCCCGACGACTGGCGCGAGCGGGCCCGCCGTGGCTGAGAAGCCACGCCTCGACGTCCCCAGCGGCGGACCCCGTCGGTTCACCGGCTTCCTGCGGCTCAACCCCGACTCGGTCGGCGCCTTCGCGGAGGGCATCGCCCGGTTCCTCGGCACCGGCCGCTTCCTGGCGGTCCAGACGATCATCGTGCTCGTCTGGATCACGCTGAACGTGGTCGCGGTCAACCTCCGGTGGGACCCCTACCCGTTCATCCTGCTCAACCTGGCCTTCTCCACGCAGGCCGCCTACGCCGCGCCGCTGATCCTGCTCGCGCAGAACCGGCAGGCCGACCGCGACCGCGTCCAGGCCGAGGAGGACCGGGCACGGGCGGCATCGACCCGCGCCGACACCGAGTACCTGGCCCGCGAGCTGGCCTCGCTGCGCGTCGCCGTCGGCGAGCTGGCCACCCGCGACTTCATCCGCAGCGAGCTGAACCGCCTCACCGAGGACTCCGGGGACGACGGCGAGCGGCGCGAGAAGAAGGCGAAGAAGAAGCGCGACCCGGTCGGCTGAGCTCCCCGGACGCGGCTCAGCGCCCTGCGCGGTGCCGCGTCTGGATCATCGTCACGCTGATCCAGAAGACGAAGGTCCCACCCAGCAACCAGGTGGGCCCGTCAGATGCCGCCCCGCCGGCACCGCTGGTGCCGGCGCGCACCGCCACGACCGCGACGACGACGACCGCGACCCCCCAGGCGACGGCGCCGAGGAACCAGCGGTCGGGGCGGCCCCACCGCCGCAGGAGGAACCACCCCGCCGCCGGCAGCCAGGCGATCACGGCGAGCACCGTGCCGAGCCAGAAGCCGTCCACGCGGTCAGCCGGCCAGCAGGTGCACGCCCGCGCCCGTGGCCCCGGCCAGGGCGAGCACCACGATGAACGGCGCCCGCAGGGCCAGCGCCAGCGCGGCGACAGCCAGGCCGGCCAGGCGGCCGTCCACGACGACGCGGTCGTCGCTGGTCAGCCCCTGGACGGCGACGAGCGCGGCCAGCAACGCGGCCGGGACGAAGTCGACGATCCGCGCCATCCACGGCTGCTCCACCCAGGCCGCCGGCACCGAGAGGCCGGCCAGCTTGAGCAGGTAGCAGCCGACCGAGGCGACGACGACCGCCGTCCAGAGCGTGTCGTCGCTCATGCCGGCCGCTGCGCCGTCCGCGGCCGGCCGGCCAGCCCGACGGCGACGACCGCGGCGATGACCTGCACCCCCACCGGCACGAACGGCGTCAGCGCCAGCGCGACCACCGCTCCTCCGAGCGCCACCCGCCGCTGCATCCCCGGTTCGGCGGAGCCCGCCCGCGTCAGCCGCGGCCACAGCAGGGCGAGGAAGGCGGCCGGGACGACGGCGTCCAGCGCCGCCTGCGCGGTGCCACCGAGGCCGGAGGCACCGAGCGCGCCGACCAGCGTCATCGCGTTCCAGCCCAGGTACAGCGTCGCCCCGCTGGCCCAGAAGGCCAGCCGGCCCAGGTCGCGGTCGGGGGCGGCCACGGCCATCGCCGTCGTCTCGTCGATGACCCAGTGCGCGGCGCCGGCCCGCCCGACCATGCTGTGCGGCGCCAGCAGCGGTGCCAGGCGCACGCCGTAGACGGCGTTGCGGGTGCCCAGCAGCAGGGCGCTGCCCACCGCGGCGGGCGCGCTGCCACCGGCACCGATGACGCCGACCAGCGCGAACTGCGACGCGCCGGAGAACATCAGCGCCGACAGGGTCATGGTCTGCCAGACGTCCAGCCCCGCGGTGTCGGACGCCGCACCGAACGCGATGCCGTAGAAGCCGACGGCCAGCCCCAGGCCCACGGCATTCCGCAGCGTGCGGGAACGGGCGGGGTCGGACACGTCCGCAGAGGTTAGGCCCCGCCCCGCCCGGCGCCGTCCCCGCCGCGCGCCCGCCGCCGCACCGTGCGGTCGAGGATGCCCAGCGTCCCCTTGAGCGCGCTCTCCGGGACGATCGGGAAGGTGAGGAACGGCCGGAGGTCCTCCCGCAGGTCCGACCAGTCGCAGTACGAGGTGACGCGGGTGCCGCCGTCGACGGGCTCCAGCCGGTAGCCGTAGACGTGCCGCAGCGGCGGCTTGATCGTGCCCTCGATGGTCCAGGCGATCTCGCGGTCGGCCTCGAAGGCGCTGATCACGACCTCGACGTCGTACGTCCCCATGGGCAGGTCGCCCAGCGCCTCCCGGTCCATGTGCACGAGGAACCGGTCGCCGACGGCGGAGACCGGCTCGCCCTCGGCGTCCATGAGCATCCCGGAGGCGTCGATGTCGACGTGCCCCTGCGGATCCCGCAGCACGGCGAAGACCTCCGCCGGGGCGGCCGGGATGAAGCGGGTCGCCTCCACCCGCTCGGCGGCGGGGTCCGCGGTGGACGGTGCGTCGTCGGGAGCGCTCATGCCCAGGAGCATGGCAGCCGGCTGCGCAGCAGATCACCCCTGCGACCGGCGGCCGTCCGGGCAGCCCGCCGTACAGTGGCCGGGACCCGTGTGCGCAGGTAGCGCTCTGGCCGGAGGCCGGACGGGTCCCCCGTCGAAGGAGACAAGACGCACCGATGTCCGACACCCTGACCGGCACCCCGGCGCTCGACGCCATCACCGCCGCTCTGGCCACCGTCCAGGACCCCGAGATCAACCGCCCGCTCACCGAGCTGGGCATGGTCAAGGACGTCCAGATCGCCGCGGACGGCTCCGTGCGCGTCGACGTCTACCTGACCGTCGCCGGCTGCCCGATGCGCGAGACGATCACCAACCGGGTGACCCAGGCCGTCGGCGCCGTCGCCGGCGTCACCGGGGTGTCCGTGGTCCTGGACGTGATGAGCGACGAGCAGCGCGCCGAGCTGCGCAAGACCGTCCGCGGCAGCGACACCCCCGAGCCGGTCATCCCCTTCGCCCAGCCCGGTTCGCTGACCCGCGTCTACGCGGTCGCATCCGGCAAGGGCGGCGTCGGCAAGTCCTCGGTCACGGTGAACCTGGCCGCGGCACTGGCCAAGCGCGGGCTGGCCGTCGGCGTCGTGGACGCCGACATCTACGGCCACTCGGTGCCGCGGATGCTGGGCACCGAGGAGAAGCCGACCCAGGTCGACAGCATGATCATGCCGCCGCAGTCCCTCGGGGTGAAGCTCATCTCGATCGGCATGTTCACCCCGGGCAACACCCCGGTCGTGTGGCGCGGGCCGATGCTGCACCGCGCGCTGCAGCAGTTCCTGGCCGACGTGTGGTGGGGCGACCTGGACGTCCTCCTGCTGGACCTCCCCCCGGGCACCGGCGACGTCGCCATCTCGATCGCGCAGCTGCTGCCGAACGCCGAGATCCTCATCGTGACCACCCCGCAGCTCGCCGCCGCCGAGGTGGCCGAGCGCGCGGGCGCGATCGCGACCCAGACCCACCAGCAGGTGGTCGGCGTCATCGAGAACATGTCCTGGCTGGAGCTGCCGGACGGCTCGCGCATGGAGATCTTCGGCTCCGGTGGTGGCGAGGCCGTGTCCGACGCGCTGACCAAGACCCTCGGTGCCCGGGTGCCGGTGCTGGGGCAGATCCCGCTGGACACCCGACTGCGGGAGTGCGGCGACGCGGGCGCCCCGATCGTGCTGACCGAGCCGGACTCCCCTGCGGCGCAGGCGCTCACGAAGATCGCCGACGGGCTGGCCAGCCGTCAGCGCGGGCTCTCCGGCATGTCGCTGGGTCTCACCCCGGTCAAGCGCTGACCTGAGCTCCACCCCTCTGGGGTGTTCCTCCCGCTCCCGGGGTCCTGCAGGACCCCCTGAGCGCGGGGAACACCCCAGAGGTGCGTCCGGGGGCGGTCACCTACCGTCGTCCCGGTGACCGACAAGCTGATCTCCGAGAGCATCACCGTCGACGCCCCGCCCGACGTGGTGTTCGCGATCCTCGCCGACCCCCGTCAGCACTCGCGGATCGACGGCTCCGGCTCGGTCGGCTCGGTCATCAGCGCCCCGGAGCGGCTCACCGCCACGGGGCAGCGGTTCACGGTGCGGATGAAGCTCTTCGGCGTCCCCTACGTGATCCGCAACCGCGTCGTCGAGTTCGAGGCCGGCCGCCGGATCGCCTGGCGGCACTTCACCGCCAACCGCTGGCGCTACGAGCTGGCGCCCACCGCCGACGGCGGGACGACGGTCACCGAGACCTTCGACGCCTCGCGCGCGGACGGGTTCACCGACGCGGTGGTGCGCTGGGCGAAGTTCCCCGAGCGCAACCGCGAGGGGATCCGCGGCACGCTCCAGCGGCTCAAGCAGGCCGCCGAGCAGGACCGGGCCTCAGCGGGGTCCTGACGAGCGGGGCGGGCGGCTCCCGCGAGGACGCCGGATCACGTCGCGTCGGGAGGACGCCGGATCACGTCGCGTCGGGGTCGAACGGGGGCGGTACCGTCCGGTCCCGCGGCCGGGCGGCCACCGGCGGGGCCACCGAGGCCGCCGTGCTCCCGCTGCGCCCGACGACCGGCTCGTCGTCCTCGAACAGCTGGCTCCGGATGAACGTCCGCGGGTGGTACTTGCGCAGGTCGATGTCGCGCAGCTGCGGCAGGTCGTCGCCGAGGCTCTCGTTGACCTGGGTGCGGACGCCGGTGAGGGCCGCCCGCACCTTCTTCAGCCCGGCCGCCGCGTCCTTCGCCAGGTGCGGCAGCCGCTCCGGCCCGAAGATGAACAGCGCGGCGAGCCCCAGGACGATGATCTCGCCCCAGCCGATCGAGTCGAACACCGCCGCTCTCCGTTCCTCCGGCCCGTCCCGCGGGCCCGCTCAGCCTAGGCGGCGTCGAGCGTCGCGCGGAGTTCCTGGGAGCTGCCGCCTCGCACGACCTCGACGGTGACCTCCTCGCCCGGGGCGTAGCGGTCGACGGCCACGACGAGCTCCTCGGAGCTGCCGACCCGGTTGCCGGAGACCGCGATGATCACGTCCCGCTCCCGGATGCCGGCCTGGTCGGCCGCGCTGCCCGGCTCGACGTTGAGCACCAGGGCGCCGTCGCGGGTGCCGTCGGTGACCGAGCGGGCGTTGACGCCCAGCGACGAGTGCACCGCGCTGCCGGTGGCGATCAACTGCTCGGCCACGTCGCGCACGGTGTCGATCGGGATGGCGAAGCCCAGCCCGATCGAGCCGCCGGTGGTGCCGTTGCCGCCGAGCGAGGCGATGGCGGTGTTGATGCCCACCAGCGCGCCCGTCGCGTCGACGAGCGCACCGCCGGAGTTGCCCGGGTTGATCGGGGCATCGGTCTGCACCGCGCTGATGACGGCGTTGGTGTCGCTGCCCTCGCCGGCCAGGCGTACCGGCCGCTCGAGGGCGCTGACGATGCCGCTGGTGACCGTGCCGGCCAGACCCAGCGGCGAGCCGATGGCCACCACGGGATCGCCGACGACGACGCCGTCCGACGTCCCCAGCGAGGCGGTGACGAGCCCGGGCTTCTCGACCTTGATGACGGCGAGGTCGCTGGCGGGGTCGCGGCCGACGATGCGCGCCGCCGAGCCGCTGCCGTCGGAGAACACCGCCCGGATCTCGGCGCCCTCGACGCCGTCGGCCCCGGAGACGACGTGGTTGTTGGTGACGATGTAGCCCTCGTCCCCGTCGATGACCACGCCGGAGCCGGTCGCGCCGCCCTGACCGACGCGCACCTCGATCGACACGACCGCGGGGATGACCTCTTCGGCGATGGAGGAGATGGAGCCGGGCTCGCGGGTGATCCCCGGGTCGAGCTGCGTCAGCGTCGTGTCCGGCGACAGCAGCGGTGACTCGGGCGTGCTGCGCGTGAGGAACCAGCCCACCCCACCGCCGACCGCCCCGACGAGGAGGACGGCGAGCAGGGCCAGGGCAGAGAGCCGGATGGAGACGTCCCGCAGTCGCAGCCGCTTGCGCCCCTTGGCGTCGACGACGACCGGGCCGGTCTGCTCCGCGGGCGTCTCCGGGTAGACCGCCGGAGCGCCGAGCCCGGCGGGTGCGTACGGATCGCGCCACGGGTCGCTGCGCGCGTCGGACTTCCACCACGGCCCCGTGGCGGTGCGCCGGCGCCCGGGGCGGCCGGACGGCGGCTCCTGCAGGCCACGCTGCCCCGGGGTGGTGGGCGCGAACGCGCGGAGGACGACCTCCGGTGGGGGCGGCGGCGGGACGGGGCGGGACGGCGGCCGGGGGCGGTCGGCGGAGAAGCTCCCGGGCACGCTGGCCGGACGGCCGAAGGCGGCCTGCTGGGCGACACCGGGCTCCGGGGCGGCGACCCGTCGCGGCTCCAGGCGGTCGGGCACCGCGCCGAACGGGCCGTCCTGCCCGGACGGCCGGGCGAACACCGGGTCGTTCGGCGGGGGCTCCTCCGGGGGTCGGGCGCCCCGGTCGTCGGGCGTGGTCAGGGGGTGCCGCCCAGGCGGTCGACCGGTGTCGCCGTCCCGACGTTCAGCGTGCGCACGACCGGCGGGACGACCTCGGTGTGCTCGCGCACGGCGGAGTCGGCCACGGTGCCGGGAGCCACCGGGACGTCGGCAGGGAGGTTGAGTGCGAGTGCGGTGACGCCGGCGCCGAGGCCGGCGAGCGTGCCGACCAGCCCGCGGCGCAGCCAGCGGGCCTGGTCGGGGCGGTGCGGACGGTCCTGCGGCGAGAGGTCGACCTCCCAGGCGCTCGCGCCGTTGCGCACGGTGAGCCGTGCGGAGTCCGGGCCCACCGCGAGCGGCCCGCCACCGGAGCCGGGCACGTCGGCGGTGAAGGGGATGGCGCACAGCCGCGACATGAGGTCGCCGGGCACCGCCACCGCCTGGGAGCCGTGCAGGGCGTCCTTCGCCTCCCGCTGCGCCTCGACGGCCATGCGGCACTGCAGGCAACCGGTCAGGTGACGGGCGGCGCGCGCGGCGGGGCCGGCGGTCAGCTCGCCGTCCACGAGCGCTGCGATCGCCTCCTGGGCCAGGTGGCTCTCCGGCATGCTCACGCGCCGCCACCCCCCAGGTGGACGTCGTCGTCGGTGGGCACCCGGCCGGGGGCCAGGTGCGCCAGTGCCTGCCGCAGCTGCACCCGACCGCGGTGGATGCGGCTGCGCACGGTGCCGAGCTTGATGCCGAGGGTGGCCGCGATCTCCTCGTAGGTCAGGCCCTCGATGTCGCAGAGGACGACGGCGACGCGGAACTCCGGGGAGAGCGCGTCGAGGGCCGCCTGGATCTGCGGGTCCAGGTGCGTGTCGGCGTAGACCTGCTCGGGACTGGGCGCGCGGCCGGGCAGCCGCTCGGTGTCGTCGGGGAGGGCGTCGAAGCGGATCCGCTGCCGGCGCCGCACCATGTCGAGGAACAGGTTGGTCGTGATGCGGTGCAGCCAGCCCTCGAAGGTGCCGGGCGAGAAGTCGGCGAGGGAGCGGAAGACCCGGACGAAGGTCTCCTGGGTGAGGTCCTCGGCGTCCTGCGGGTTGCCCGAGAGCCGGTAGGCCAGCCGGTACACGCGGGCCGAGTGCTCGCGCACGACCTGCTCCCAGGTGGGCGCGACCCAGCCCTCGACCTCGGGGCGGGCGGGCTCGGACACGCGACCAGTATCGCCGACGGCCCCGGGGGCGACCGGATCGGCGTCGGTGGGTCGGGCGGGCAGGGCTCGCATCAGGCGCACATCCGGTCCAACGGACGGTCGGACGGGCGGTGTTCCCGCAGCTCCCCCTTCCCAGTGAACTCACAGCTCGGTCACGGTCCGGGGCGTCCGGACGGCGTCCGCAGGGCACTGACCACTACCCTCGGCCGGTGATGAGCGCCCAGCCACCGCCGCCCGGGGGCGGCACGGAGGGCGCCGCCTACGCCGACCGCTTCGCCGGCGAGTCCGAAGCGATGACCGCGGCGCGGGAGCGCGCCGTGCGGCTGCCGGGGCCCCCGCCCGTCGAGCCCGCGGTGGGTGCCACCCTCGCCGTCCTGGCCTCCGGGCTGGGCGCGCGGTCCGTGGTCTCGATCGGCAGCGGCGGCGGGCTGTCCGGTCTGTGGCTGCTGCGCGGGATGCGTCCGGACGGGGTGCTGACGGCGCTGGACGGCGATCCGGAGCAGCTGCGGGCCGCACGGGCCGCGTTCGCCGGTGCCGGGGTGCCCTCGGGCCGGACCCGGCTGATCTTCGGCACGCCGGGCGAGGTGCTGCCCCGCTTCTCCCCCGGCGCCTACGACATGGTCGTGTGCGCCGGCCCGCCGCGGGACTACGCCGACCAGCTGGGTGGGCTGCTCGGCCTGGTGCGCGTCGGGGGCACGCTGGCCTGCCACGGGCTGCTGGCCGGCGGCCGCATCGCCGACCGCACCGCCCGCGATCCGCAGACGGTCGCCTGGCGGGAGATCACCCGGGCCGTCCGGGAGGACGAGGATCTGATGTCCGCCGTCCTGCCCCTCGGTGAGGGCCTGCTGGTCGCCACCAAGCGGGCCTAGTTCGTCGCCACCGGGCGGTCGGCCATTCAGCCGAACGGGTGTTCGCCCACCGGCTCCCACGGACCACCGAGGTAGCGCCACAGGCCCAGACCTCGGGCCCGGGCGGTCCACGGCGCGAACTCCGCGAGCAGCCGCTCGTGCAGCGCGCGGGCGACGGCGGGCTGCACCTTGTTCTGCACGGTGACGTGCGGGGAGTGCTTCTGGCGGTCCTGCGGGGTCAGCCACGGCTGCCAGGTCTGGACCAGCCCGGCCCGCAGCGCGACCCCCTCCGGCGACTCCAGCGAGTAGGCGACCCCGCGGCCCAGGAAGCGCACCCCGGTGACCGCGACGTCGAAGCCCGGGCGGTCGGCGGCCGTGGCCAGGTCCGCCCGGACGGCGTCGAGGTGCTCGCCGGGCAGCGCGTGGAACAGCGTCACGTGCGCGGCGAGGTGGTTGCGCTCGCGCGGGAAGTGCTGCTCCCGCAACCGGTCGAACCGCTGCTGCGCCGCCTCCTCCAGCAGGAGCGTCACGATCAGTGGAAGGACCCCGTCCCCCTCACCCCTCGCACGCTCGGGGCGAGCCTCCGGACGGGGCCGTTCAGACAACTGCGCGGGCGCCCTTGCCCAGCACGGTCACGCCGCCGGCGCTCACGTCGTACCGCGCGCGGTCCAGCTCGAGGTCGACCCCGATGCGAGCACCCGGCGGCACGACGACGTTCTTGTCCAGGATCGCCCGGCGCACGATCGCGCCCTCGCCGATGACGACGCCGTCCATGACGACGCTGCCCTCCACCCGCGCACCGCGCTCGACGCGCACGCCGGGTGAGATGACCGAGCCGTGCACGGCACCACCGCCGATGATGGCGCCGGCGCTGACCATGGACTCCTCCGCCCGCCCGCCGAGCACGAACTTCGCCGGCGGCAGCTGGGGCGGCAGCGTGTAGATCGGCCAGCGGTCGTTGTAGAGGTTGAACACGGGCGTGACCGAGACCAGGTCCATGTGGGAGTCGTAGTAGGAGTCGATCGTCCCGACGTCGCGCCAGTAGCCGTGGTCGCGCTCGGTGGCCCCGGGGACGACGTTGGTGGAGAAGTCGTAGACCCACGCCTCTCCCGCGGCGGCGAGCATCGGCATGATCGAGCCGCCCATGTCGTGCACGGAGTTCTCGTCGGCGGCGTCGGTGCGCAGCGCCTCGAGCAGCGCGTCGGTGGTGAACACGTAGTTGCCCATCGAGGCGAAGCTCTCCTCGGGCGAGTCCGGCAGCCCCGGCGGGTCGGCCGGCTTCTCGAGGAAGCCCCGCACCTTGCCGTCGGCCGCCGAGTCGATGACCCCGAACTCGGTGGCCTCGCGACGGGGGACGCGCAGGCCCGCGATCGTGACGCCGGCGCCGGTCTGCAGGTGCTGGTCGATCATCTGCCGCGGGTCCATGCGGTAGACGTGGTCGGCACCGAAGACGACGACGATCTCCGGCCGCTCGTCGTAGATCAGGTTGAGGCTCTGGAAGATCGCGTCGGCGCTGCCGGTGTACCAGCGCGGCCCGAGCCGCTGCTGCGCCGGCACGGGCGTGATGTAGCCGCCGAGCAGCTGCGACATCCGCCAGGTCGTGGTGATGTGCCGGTCGAGGCTGTGGCTCTTGTACTGGGTGAGGACGGCGATCTGCCGGATGTCCCCGTTGACCAGGTTGGAGAGCACGAAGTCGATGAGGCGGTAGTTCCCGCCGAAGGGCACCGCGGGCTTGGCACGGTCCTGGGTGAGCGGAGACAGCCGCTTGCCCTCACCGCCCGCCAGCACGATGCCGAGAACCCGAGGACCGCCACGCATGCCGGAAACGTAACCGCTGGACGGCGCGGTGACTCCCCCGGAGGCCCCCAGGCCACCCTTCAGGGGCCCACGGCGAGCGTGCGAGGCATGGGGGAAGGGTGGTCCTCCAACCCTTACGGTGACGACGTGCGCATCGGCATCGTGACCCGTGAGTGGCCTCCGGACGTCTACGGCGGTGCCGGCGTCCACGTCGAGCACCTCGTCGCGGCGCTCCGCGGGCTCCCGGCCGGGACCGCCGGCGGCGACCTCGACGTCGACGTCCACTGCTTCGGTGGCCCGCGCGGCGACGCCACCGCGCACGCCGTCCCGGAGGAACTGCGCGCGGCCAACGGCGCGCTGCAGGCACTGGGCGTCGACGTGCAGATCGCCGCCGCGCTCGGCGACGCCGACCTCGTGCACAGCCACACCTGGTACGCCAACGGCGCCGGTCTGCTGGCCGCGCTGGTCCACGGCGTCCCGCACGTCGTCACGGCGCACTCGCTGGAGCCCCGCCGCCCGTGGAAGGCCGAGCAGCTCGGGGGCGGCTACCGGCTCTCCTCCTGGGTGGAGCGCAGCGCCTACCTGGCCGCCGACGCGGTGATCGCGGTCAGCCACGGCATGCGCACCGACGTGCTCGACGCCTACCCCGACCTCGACCCGGCCCGGGTGCACGTCGTCGGCAACGGGGTCGACGCCGACGCCTACCGCCCGGTCGACGCACCCGACACGGTGCGGTCGCTGGGGGTCGACCCGGATCGTCCCTACGCGCTGTTCGTCGGGCGGATCACCCGGCAGAAGGGCCTGGTGCACCTGCTGGCCGCGGCCGAGCAGCTCCCGCCCGACGTGGGGCTGGTGCTCTGCGCCGGTGCCGCGGACACCCCGGCCGAGCGCCAGGAGGTGGCCGACGCCGTCGCCGGCCTGCAGGCCCGCCGCGAGGGCGTGGTGTGGATCGAGGCGATGGTCCCGCGCGAGCAGCTGGTCCCGCTCATCAGCGGCGCCACCGTCTTCGTCGTCCCATCGGTGTACGAGCCGCTGGGCATCGTGAACCTGGAGGCGGCGGCCTGCGGCACCGCCGTCGTCGCCAGCGCCGTGGGTGGCATCCCGGAGGTGGTCGACGACGGCCGCACCGGCCTGCTGGTGCCCTACGACCCGGACGACGCCGACGCCTTCGCCGCCGGGCTCGCGGCGCGGATGACCGAGCTGCTCGGCGATCCGGAGCGGGCGGCGCGGATGGGCGCGGCCGGGCGCGAGCGGGTGCTGGCCGAGTTCGGCTGGCCCGCCATCGCCCGGCAGACCGTCGACGTCTACACCTCCGTGCTCTCGGCCCGCCCGTAGCGGCCGCGCTGGTACCGTTCCGGCGCCGGCCCGTGCGCCGGTGACGCAGCAGCAGCGAAGTCCGGTGAGAATCCGGCGCTGTCCCGCAACTGTGAGTGGCCACCCTCCTCCCGAGGCCCGGGGTGCCCCAGCCAGATCGCCTGCTCTGCGCCATGCAACCGACCCTCGCGGCAGGGGTCGCGCATCGGGCGTCGGGTCAGCTCGGAGCCGACCCTCGCCGCCTCCGCTGGAGGCACTCCCCTTGTCCGGTTCCCTTCCCCGCGCGGCGCGGTCGACGTCGCGCGCCCGCCGGCGGCCGTCGCCCGCTGCCCCGCTGGCCCTGCTGGCCGCGCTCCTGCTGGCGCTCACCGCCTGCGGGGACTCCGCCGACGGCGACTCCGCCGACGGGGACGACGCCGCTGCACCGTCGTCGTCGCAGGCCCAGGACTTCCCGGTGACGGTCACCGCCGCCAACGGCGAGGCGACGCTCGACGAGCAGCCCGAGGCGATCGTCTCCATGTCGCCCACGGCCACCGAGATGCTGTTCGCCATCGGCGCCGGCGACCAGGTCGAGGCCGTGGACGACAACTCCAACTACCCGGCCGAGGCGCCGACCACGGACCTGTCGTCCTTCACGCCGAACGCCGAGGCGATCGCCGGCTACTCGCCGGACCTCGTGGTGCTGAGCAACGACACCAACGGCATCGCGGACGCGCTGGAGACCCTCGACGTCCCGGTGCTGCTGCTCGAGGCGGCCGAGGACCTCGACGACACCTACGCGCAGATGGAGCTGCTCGGCGAGGCCACCGGTCACGCCGAGGAGGCGGCCGACGCCGTCGCCGACGTCCAGGACCGCATCGAGGCCGCCGTCGCGTCCGTCCCCGCCGACGCGGAGGGCCTGCGGGTCTACCACGAGCTCGATCCGAGCCTCTACTCCGCGGACAGCTCCACGTTCATCGGCAGCATCTACTCGATGCTCGGGCTGGAGAACGTCGCCGACGGGGCCCCCGACCCCAGCGGTGGCTACCCGCAGCTCTCCGCCGAGTACCTCGTCGAGCAGGCGCCGGACGTCATCGTGCTGGCCGACACCAAGTGCTGCGGCGAGAGCGCCCGGACGGTCGCCGAGCGACCCGCTTTCGGCACGGTCCCGGCCGTGGTCGAGGGGCGCATCATCGAGGCCGACGACGACGTCGCGTCCCGCTGGGGCCCGCGCGTCGCGGACTTCGCCGAGACCGTCGCCGAGGCCCTGCAGGGCTGAGGCCCGCTTCTCCCATGAGCGCCGTCACGTCCCGCCCCCGGTCCGGCCGCACCCCGGCCGGACCGGGCGCGGTGCGTGCCCGGCGCTCGGTCGCCCTGGTCTCCGGGGTGGCCGCCCTCGCGCTGGTGCTCTCGGCGCTCGCCGCCATCTGGGTGGGCGCGGTGCCGTTGCCCCCCGGTGGCGTCGTGCTGACCCTGCTCGACCGCGCGCTCGCACCCGTCGGCGTCGACGTGCCCGGCGGGCTCGAGGGCACCCAGGCCGCGGTGCTGCTGCAGCTGCGGCTGCCGCGGGTGGTGCTGGCCGTGCTCGTCGGGGCGGCGCTGGCCATCGCGGGGGCCGGGTACCAGGGCGTCTTCCGCAATCCGCTCGCCGACCCCTATCTCCTCGGGGCCGCGGCCGGCGCGGGGCTGGGCGCGACGCTGACCATCGCCTACTCCCCCGTGCAGTCGCTCGGGCCGGTGGGCATCGTCCCGCTCGCCGCGTTCGCCGGTGCGCTCTTCGG
Source organism: Blastococcus sp. (assembly GCA_042090795.1). Taxonomy (GTDB): domain Bacteria; phylum Actinomycetota; class Actinomycetes; order Mycobacteriales; family Geodermatophilaceae; genus Blastococcus. The sequence continues at coordinate 129,628 of JBELIQ010000002.1, forward strand.
CGTCGGCTGCGCCCTGGCCCTGGGCACCGTGGCCGGCGGCTCGCACAGCCCCACCCTGCTGCTGGCCGGCATCGCGGTCGCCGCCTTCCTGTCCGCGGCGCAGACCCTGGTGCAGCAGCAGAACACCGACGACCTGCGCCAGATCTACGGCTGGATGATCGGCCAGCTCGGCAGCTCGCAGTGGTCCGACGTCGCGCTGGTCCTCCCCTACCTGGGCGTCTCCTGCGCGATCCTGCTGTGCTGCGGGCGCGCGCTGGACGTGCTCTCCGTCGGCGACGACGAGGCGAGCTCGCTGGGCGTGCACCCCGGGCGGCTGCGGCTCCTGGTCATCGTCGCCGCCTCCCTCGCCACCGCCTCGGCCGTCGCCGTGAGCGGCCTCATCGGCTTCGTGGGGCTGGTCGTGCCGCACATCGTGCGCCGGCTGGCCGGCGGCTCTTACACCCGCGTGCTGCCGCTGTCCCTGCTCGTGGGCGGCGCGTTCCTCGTCCTCGCCGACCTGATCGCGCGGGTGATCCTGGCCCCGGCCGAGCTGCCCATCGGCGTGGTCACCGCCTTCGTCGGCGCCCCGTTCTTCGCCGCCCTCCTGTGGGCGGGAGCGCGACGGCGATGAGCGGCGTCCTCCCTCCCTCCGGCGGCGCCCGGGTCGAGGTCGTCGGCCTGGGCGCCGCCTACGGCCGCACCCGGGTGCTGGACTCGGTGCGCTTCACCGTGGAGCCCGGCGGGTGGCTGGCCGTCATCGGCCCCAACGGCTCGGGCAAGTCGACCCTGCTGCGCTCGGTGCTCGGGTTGCAGCGGCACGAGGGCCAGGTGCGCATCGACGGCGTCCCGACCACCGGCATGGGACGGCGCGACCTGGCCCGGGTGCTGGCCTACGCCCCGCAACTGCCGGTGCTGCCCGAGGGCATCAGCACCCGGGAGTACGTCACCCTGGGCCGGACCCCGCACCGGCCGCTGCTGGCCGCGCCGCGCCGGGTCGACCAGGACGTCGTCGCCGACGTCCTGCAGCGACTGGACCTCGAGCCGCTGGCCGACCGGCTGGTGGTCACCCTGTCCGGCGGCGAGCAGCAGCGCGCCGTCCTGGCGCGGGCCCTGGCCCAGCGGCCGCGGGTGCTGCTGCTCGACGAGCCGACGGCGGCCCTGGACCTCGGCCATGCGCAGCAGGTGCTCGACCTGCTCGACCGGCTGCGTCGCCAGGACGGGCTCACGGTCGTGAGCACGCTGCACGACCTCACCCTGGCCGGCCAGTACGCCGACCGGCTCACCCTGCTCGCCGGCGGCCGGGTGGTGGCGGAGGGCACCCCCGCCGAGGTGCTGACGCCTGCGGCGCTGGCGGCGCACTACGGCGCCCGCGCCCAGGTCGTGTCCGGCCCGGACGGCCTCGCCGTGCTGCCCATCCGGCGATGACATCGTCGTCCTCCGGACGACACCGCGGCCACGAGCCGTTCCCGGCCTGCGACGAGCCCCGCCCGTCCCGGCTCGGGGGAGCCTCCGGCCCCCCGCTCGCCGTGACCCGCTTCGCGGAGTTGGACCCCGTCGCTCGTCGGGGACCCTCCGGGCCCCGCTCCTCACGACGATCTCAGCCGGGCCGGAACCGAAGGGTGTCGCCCGGGCGGAGCTGGGCGGCCAGGGGCAGGTCGACGGTGACGACGACGGCGAGCACCGGGTACCCGCCGGTCACCGGGTGGTCGGCCAGGAAGAGCACCGGCGCGCCGTCGGGCGGCACCTGCACCGCGCCCGGCACCAGGCCTTCGCTGGGCAGCTCGCCATCGCGCGCCCGGCCCAGCCGCGGTCCGGTCAGCCGGAGGCCGACCCGGTCGCTGTCGGAGCCCACCGCCCACTCCTGCGTGGTGAGCGCGGCCCACGCCGCGTCGTCCAGCCAGTCGCGCCGCGGGCCCGGCAGCACGCGCAGCACCGGCCGGTCCGGCGGGGACCCGACCGGTGCGACGTCGACGACCGGCTCCTCGCCCGCCAGGCCCCCCACCGGCAGCAGCGTGCCCGCGGTCAGCGGCGGAGGGCCGAGCCCGGACAGCGTGTCGGTGCTCCGCGAGCCGAGCTCCGGGGGGACGTCGATCCCCCCGCGCACCGCCAGGTAGCTGCGCAGCCCGCGGACCGGGGACCCGAGCGCCAGCACCTGGCCGGCGCGCAGGGTCATGGGTGCGGCGAAGGGCGCCGGCCGGCCGTCGACCTCCACCGGCAGGGGCGCACCCGTCACCGCCAGCAGCAGCGTGCGCCCGGCGCACACCCGCAGCCCACCAGCGGTCACCTCCAGCAGCGCCGCCTCCGGCCGGTTGCCGACGAGCCGGTTGGCCAACCCGGCGGCGGGCGCGTCGGCGGCCCCGGACCGGGTCACCCCGATCGCGGCGTGCCCGGAGCGGCCCAGGTCCTGCACCGTCGTCAGCGGTCCGGGCGCGAGCACGGTCAGCACGTCAGCCCGCCTCGCGGAAGCGCACCCGCACGCCCGGCGTCAGCAGCGCCGGCGGCTCGCGACCGACGTCGAAGAGGACGGCGTCGGTGCGGCCCACCAGCTGCCACCCGCCGGGCGAGGCACGCGGGTAGACCCCGGCGTACGGCCCGGCCAGCGCCACCGACCCCGCCCGTACCCGCGTGCGCGGCGTCGCCCGGCGGGGCACGTGCAGCTCCGCGGGCAGGCCGGTCAGGTAGCCGAACCCGGGCGCGAACCCACCGAACGCCACGGTGAGCTCGACGTCGGTCAGCACCGCCACGAGGTCGGGCACCGACCGACCCACCAGGGCCGCGACCTCCCCCAGGTCGGGGCCGTCGAACGCGACCGGCAGCGTGATCGCCGGGGCGGGACCCGGTGCGCCCGTGTCGTGCAGCGGCAGCCGGCGCAGCGTCGCGACGTCGAGCTCCGTGGGTGCCCGGTCCAGGACGACCAGCACGGTGCGCGCGGCCGGCACCAGCTCGCGCTGCCCGCCCAGCGGCGCCAGCTCCAGGGCCCGGCGGACGGCGGCCACCGCGTCGGTCCCGGCGAGCTCGACCAGCAGCGCGCGGTCGCCGTACGGCAGCACCCGCATGCCGGCCCCGGTCCGCTCCACCGGATCATGATGGCCGACCGCCCGCGCGGCGCCGGAACGCGTCCGTGGCGGGTCATCCCGAGAACCTGGAGGAAACCGCCGTGGCGGAGCTCGCCCCGCCCGTCGTCGTCGTGGGCCTGGTGGCCGCGCCGGGGGCGGCCGCCGACCTCGCCGCCGCCCTGTGCGACGACCTCGCCGCCGAGCTGGCCACGCAGCACCCCGACGTGGCCTGGCGGGTGCGCGCCGTGGAGGACGGGCTGGTCCAGCCCCCGGCGGACGACGCCGAGCTGGTGGGCGCCACCCGCGACCGGCTGCTGCGGGAGGACTGGGACCTGGCGGTGTGCATCACCGACGTGCCGCTGGAGAGCGCCCGCCGCCCGGTCGTCGGACACGCCAGCCCCGTCCACGGGGTCGCGGTCCTCTCCCTGCCGGCCCTCGGCGCGGTGGGCCGGCGGCGGCGGGCCCTGCAGACGACCGTCGGACTGGTCCAGGCGCTGGCCGGGGACGGCGAGCCCGACGACGCCGACGACCGCGCCGCGATCAGCCGCCGGCTCCGGCAGCTCGCCGTCGACCCGGCGGACTCCACGGAGGGGGTGCGCTTCACCGCGCGCGTGCTGACCGGCAACCTGTCGATGCTGGTCGGGATGGTGCGCGCCAACCGGCCGTGGCGGCTGGCCGTCCGGCTCTCCCGCGCGCTCACCGGGGCCATCGCGGCGGGGGTCTTCGCCCTGATCACGCCGGACATCTGGCAGCTGGCCGACGCCCTCGGTCCGGTGCGGCTGTCCGCCGTCGCGGTCGGCTCGGTCGTCGCCACGGCCGTCACCCTGATCGTGGGCGCGGAGCTCTGGGAGCGGGCCCGCTCCCGACGGGTGCGCAAGCAAGTGGCGCTGGCCAACCTCGCGACGACGGCCACCGTGGTGATCGGGGTGCTGTCCCTCTACGCCGCGCTCTTCGTGCTGGCGCTGCTCGGCGCCCTGCTGCTCGTCGTCGACCCGTTGTTCAGCGTGGCACTGGGTCATCCCGCCGGTCTCCCCGACCAGCTGGAGCTGGCCTGGCTGGTCGGCTCGCTCGCCACCGTCGGCGGCGCGCTCGGCGCCGGGCTCGAGACCGACGAGTCGGTCCGGATGGCCGCGTACACGTATCGACCGGTGAGCCCGCGAGCAGCCGGCGCCGTGGAGCAGGTGCCCGACCCGGCGCCGCCCGGACCGGTCGAGGGCGCCTCGACCGGCTCGGTGGCGTCTCGTGACACGCGGTGACGGCGGCCCTCCGATCGCTCCCCGAAATCGGGGGGGACCTCACCCCGTGTCGCGGGGCAGACCTGCTGTGTTTCAGGCGGCAGCCTGTGACGCACATTGGGAAGATCACAGCGTTCCACCGGGAGGATCGAGCGTCCGGAGCCGCGAGCAGGCGCTGACGCCACCAGGAGTCCATCTCCACGACGCGCGGGAGGAACGATGATCCGACTGCTGCTCGCCGACGACAACGAGTTCGTGCGGAGTGCACTGGTCGATTTGCTGACGGCCGGCGGCGACATGACCGTGGTCGCCGAGTGCGACGACGGGGACGAGGTCGTCGCGGCCGCAGAGCGAACGAACCCCGACGTCGTGATCGTGGATCTCGCCATGGCACGAATGGGTGGTCTCGAAGCGGCACGACAGTTGCTGGCCGTCCAGCCGACTGCCCGCGTCGTCATCCTCACCGCCACGCTCTCCGCGGCCGCGGTCCGGGAGGCGCGCGAGATCGGAGTCGCGGGTTACCTGCTCAAAGACGCCGATCCCGATGAGCTGTCCCACCACGTCCGGACGGTAGCGGCCGGTGGCACGGCCTGGCGGGCGGGCCGTGGGTTGCCGCCCGAGCTGCCATTCCTGACAGAAAGATCCTTTCTGAATGCGGCGAGTGAGGACGCCACAGGGGCGCTTCCAAAACCGGGGGGACTTTAGTCCTGACGAAGGACAAAGGCCTTCCCAGATCCTTGTCGCCCGCGATGAAATGCCTCCCACGCCGAAGTCGGCAGTTGTCAGACGGTGAGGAATACTTCGTGACGATTTCCCAGCTGGACCGGACTCCCACGCTGCAGGCCGTCAGTGTCCTCGTCGTCGACGACCACCAGACCTTCGCCGAACTGCTCTCGGGCGCGCTCGTCGCCGCCGGCATGAGGTCCCTCGGCACCGCGGACTCGGCCGCCACTGCCGTGGCCATGGCTCAGGAACTGCAGCCCGACGTCGTCGTCATGGACATCCAGATGCCACGCGAGGACGGGCTCTCCGCCACCCGCCGCATCCGCCAGGTGGCCCCCGATGCGGTCATCGCCGTGGTGACGGCTCACCGCGATCCGGACTGGGTGGTGCGGGCGGCGCAGGCCGGGGCCTCGGCCTTCATCCCCAAGAACGGCTCGCTGACCGAGATGCTCGACGTGCTCGGACGCGTCCGTGCGGGCCAGATGCTCGTTGCGCCGTCCGCGTTCGCGGCCGGCCGGTCGGGCATCCCCACTCCGCGCACCAGCCGTGATTCGCGTCCCGAGCTGACCCGCCGGGAACAGCAGGTCCTCGACTGCCTCGGCCAGGGCATGCAGGTCAAGGCCATCGCACGGGTCCTGGGCATCACCCAGGAGACGTGCCGCGGGTACGTGAAGTCGCTGCACGCCAAGCTCGGCGCCCGCTCGCAGCTCGAGGCGGTGGTGAAGGCCCAGCAGCTCGGGCTCCTCGGCCGCGTGGATGAGCGCTGACGCCTCGACGTCGGCCCCGTCGGGGTCGGCCGCCGCCGCGCCGCCCCCGGGCCGGCCGAGCCGGTGGCGCGACCGGGACGGGCTGCGGCCCGAGATCGTCGCCTTCGTGTTCGTCCCACTGCTCGTCCTCGCGGGTGTCGCAGCGACGACGGTCTACCTGAGCGAGCGGATCGCGCGGGCGAACGCGCTCGCGCAGGCGGAGCACATCACGGACCGCTTCGCGCGACTGCTGCTGGCACCCCTGCTGGAGGATGCGCTGACCGACCAGCCCGACCAGCCCGACCGGCGGGCGGAGCTGGAGTACATCGTCACGAACCGTCTCAGCGACGGATCCATCCGGTCCCTCGTCGTGTGGGCGACGGATGGCGAGATCCTCTTCGCCAGCGACGAGGATTCGATCGGGGAGCGGTACGAGCCCTCGGCCGACCTGCTGGCCGCGGCCGACGGCCGCGTGGTCTCGGATGTGGACACCGAACCCGAGAGCTCCTACACGGGGCAGGCCACGGGGCCCATGGTGGAGGTCTACGTCCCGTTGGACCTCGAGGACGAACGGGTCGTCGTCGAGGCGTACTTCAGCGACGACGGGATCGAGGAGCAGGCGGAGCGCCTGCGCTGGCAGCTGATCCCCCTGGCCGTCGGCGCGCTGGTCGTGCTGCAGCTGCTCCAGCTCCCCATCGCCATGTCGCTGACCCGCCGGGCCCGCCGTCAGGAGACCGAACGCGCCGAACTCATGGCGCGCACCCTGACGGCGTCGGAGCGGGAGCGGCGGGCCATCGCGGCGGACGTCCACGACGGTCCGGTGCAGGATCTCGCGGGCGTGAGCTACGCCCTCAGCGCCCTGCGCGCCAGCGTGCCGGACGAGCGCAAGGCCACCGTCGACCGGCTGGTGAGCGCCGTCCGGAACGCGGTGCACTCGCTTCGCGGGCTCATGGTCGATCTGTACCCGCCGGACCTGCGAGGTGCCGGCCTGGAAGCCGCACTGGAGGACCTGGTCGAGCCCCTCCGCGGTGAGGGCGTGTCAGCCGTGGTCCGCACCGCTTCCCTGCCCGAACTGAGCCCGGACAGCGCTGCGGTCATCTACCGCACGGCGAAGGAGCTGCTGACGAACGTCAGCAGCCACGCCCGGGCCACGACCGTGTGGGTGGACGTCGAGGCGGTCGAGCACCTCCGGGCACCGGCGGTGCGGCTCACGGTCAGCGACGACGGTGTGGGTTTTCCCGAGGCCGGCACGAACCGGCGCAGGGAGGGGCATCTGGGTCTGCAGTTCGTCGCTGATCGGGTGCGTGACGCGGGCGGCACCTTCGTGCTGGCCGATCGTCCTGGTGGCGGCGCATCGGTGACGGCGGTGATCCCGGTCGGGTTCGTACCGTGACCCATCCGGCGGGGCCCCCTGGATTGGGGCAGCAGCCCGCCCCCGGTGGTGGCTTCCGGGGCCTGCGTGGCCCGCGGCAGGGTTCGTCCTACCGATCGCGTCCGGGCGTCGGTGGAAGGAGCGGCGTCACGATGGAGGACACGATCCCCGGACCCCGTGACGCCGTGCCCACGCCGGCCCGCGGATGGCGCCGCGGCGTCACACGGTGGGCGACCGGGCTGCTCGCGGTCCTCGTGCTGACCGTCAGCGGATCGGTCGCCGGGTTGTTGCCGGTGCAGGTCGTGCGGGTCTCCTCCGCGAGCATGGCTCCGACGGTCCGTGACGGGGACCTCGTCCTGCTCGAGCGCGGGGACGGTCCCTTCGCACGCCGCGACGTCGTGGCCGTTCGCCGCCCCGACACCGGGGAGCAACTGATCAAGCGCGTCGTGGGGATCGGCGGGGACCGCGTCGCCATCGAGGACGGCGTCCTCGTGGTCAACGACGACCCGGTCTGCGAACCCTCGATCGACCCTGAGGACATCGACGGGGTCTGGTCGGGCCCCACCACCGTCCCTGACGGTCACGTGTTCCTCATGGGGGACGAGCGGCACCGGTCGATCGACTCGCGGGACTTCGGGCCGCTGTCCCTCACGTCCGTCGACGGCCTGGTGCGCACCCGCGTGTGGCCATCGCCGGGTGCGCTGCCGACCGACAGCTGCTGACCCGTCGGGCGAGCGGCATCCCACGGGTCAGCCGGGGAGCCGGCCGATCGTCGGCATGCCGGGCGCCGTCCCGCCCGCCCGGGACAGCTCGTGCCAGATCCGGTTGGTGTCGTTGAGCTCGCGCTCGACCCCGGTGAGCGCCACCTGCACCGGGATCCCGGGGCGGCCCCCGACCTTCACGAGGAACTTCCCGCGGCCGGGGGGCTCGGCCTGCGCGCCGCGTCCCGGATCCCAGGCCGGCGGGTCCTGCCACCCGATGAGCAGGTCCTGCTCGGCGCGGGAGAGCGGTACCGCGGAGGTGAGCATCGGCATCTCCGCCGACGGCAGCCCACCGCAGATGACCATCCCGGAGCGCTCGACGAAGCCGCGTGCCTTCATCCGGTCCTCCTCCGTGGGCAGCGCCAGGAGGTCGCTCATCGTGTGGCTGACCATCGCCATGGCGACCCCGCGCTGCCGGTTGAGCCGCGTCAGCGCGTCCACCCGGTCGACCATCCCGCGCCCGGCGCGGAGCGCGCGCCAGAGCTCGTCGAGGACGACGAAGTGGTGGCGGCGGGGTTCCAGGCCGGCATCGGCCAGGGCGTGCGCGACGCTGACCGCACCGAAGCCGTAGGACCAGCAGGCGAGCAGCACGGCGGCCTGCAGGTCGTTCTGCGCGTCGTCGATGCTGGAGACGTCGAAGGCGACGGGTACGTCGCGGCGCATCGGTGTGGTGGTGGGCTCGGCGAAGATGCGGCCCAGCCGGCCGCCGCCGGTCAGCCCGACGAGCGTCGCCTCGAGGTCCTCGGTGACGTCGTCGTAGCGGGCGCGGTCGCCCCGGTCGAGTGCCGCGGCCCGGACGTCCTCGGGCGCGGCGCGCAGCACCTCGAGCAGGTGCCGGAGCGTGGGCGCCCCCAGCCGTGCCGAGTCGTGTGTGTCGTCCAGCACCCGGAGCGCGCGGTCGAGCACCGTCTCCTCGCGATCGGTGGGCGGTGCGGACCGCATGACGGTGATCAGCGCGGAGACGATGGCGTGCCGGCGACCGTGCGCGTCGGCGAGCAGCTGGCTCCGGGCATCGCCGGTCAGCCGCTGCGCCGCCGCCGTCACCTCCCCCGGGTCGAGGACGTTGAGGTGCCCGCGACCGGGCCCGAGGGTGACGACCTGGCCCCCGATCGCCTCCACCAGGTCCACGTAGTCGGGCTTGAGGTCCCCGAGCACGAGCGGCATCACGCCGTAGGCGGCGAGACCGAGCGCCATGCGCCGGACGACGGTGGACTTGCCCAGCCCCGGCTTGCCCAGCACGAAAACCGACGGGCTGCTGATGAGGTTCGCCCGCTGGAACCAGCTGACCGGATCGCAGCACAGCGTGGCGCCGGACAGGAGGTTGCGGCCCAGCGGCACACCGATCATCGGGGTGCCCGTGCCCGCGGCGAACGGCCACAGCCCGCAGGCCTGCACGGTCGTCGCCCGCCACTGGTCGGGCGCCTGGACGTACGCGGCGGCACCCCTCCCCCGTCCGGGCCAGCCGCGGGCCGGCGGTGTCGGCGCGGTCGCCGGTGGGCGGGGGCGGCGGTCGCGGCTCACAGCGACTCCCGGAACTCGCGGGGCACGGCGAGGTGTGCGTCCAGCACGATGCCCAGCGGCAGGGCCGCGACGAAGGCGGAGTCCTGCGACCCGTAGACCGGCCGCAGCTGGCTGCGCGCGGTCGCCGCCAGGTTGTCGACGGCGGCGCGGGCGGCGTCCACCGCGGCCCGTGGGTCGTCGAGCAGGTCGGCCTCGGCGACGGTCGCCGTCACGAGCATCCCGAAGGCGACCAGGCCGGCGCCCCGCGCCTCCTCCTCGGCCGTCAGCTCCGCGGCCCCCTGCTCGAGCACCACCCGTGCGGTCGGCCGCGCCGAGGAGGCGGCGCGGAAGTGGGCGTTGCGCCTGTCCTGCTCGACCAGCCGCGCGGCCCGGGCGGCGTCCATCGGCGTGTAGAGCAGGGTGACGCGCTTCCGGTCGACGTCCGGGTGCGGCGCCAGCAGGTCGCCCAGCACCGAGGAGTACACCTCTCCCCGGGGCGCGGCGGTCATCGACCACGTCACCGACACCGCGCCGTCGTGGCGGTACCAGCCCCACCCGGCCTGGGCGGCGACCGGACCGACGTCGGACCACCGCAGGTCGGGGGTGTCCCCCACGGCGTGGGCCTCGTCCAGGAGCGGAGCGGCGGAGGGGTCGTACGCCACCCGGACGAGCTCGCACAGCTCCTCGGCGGTCACCGGCCGGACTGCGCCGGCGCCGGTCGCGCCGAGCCCGGCGACCAGCGCCGGCAACCGTGACCCGATGTCCCGGGCGACGTCCTCGCGGGACCGGTTCCGGCCGCGGGCACGGCCGGCCGTCGAGAACGTGAGGGCGACGTAGGCGGTGACCGTGGCCGACCCTGCCGGATGGTCGCGGACCACCTCCTCCAGCATCGCCAGGGCCACCGCCGGCGCATCCGGGTCGAGGTGCGTGCGGATCTCCCGGCGCAGCCGGTTCCCGTAGTCGGGTGCCGTCTCGATGGTCACCGAGGCGGCCACGAGATCCCGTTCGTGCCCGAGCGCCGCCAGCCACGCCCCCCAGTGCGCCACCCACACGTCGACCTGCTCCTGGTCGACCAGCGACGCCCCGTCGGGCTCGGTGGCCACGACGACGCTCACGTGGCGGGTCGAGGGATGGGTGAGCAGACCGAAGGCGCGGCCCGTCGAGTCGTGCCACTCCGAGAGCTGGGTGCCCGCCGCCAGGCCCGGCAGCTGGCACGTACCGCCGGGGGTCGAGCCCAGCGGGCCGGATCGGTAGAGGTGCGCCCCGGACCGGCGCGTGCGGGCCCAGCCCAGGCGGGTCGACAGCCGCTGGACACCGGACCTGTGGTGGCGGTCCCGCACGACCAGGAGCGACAGCAGGAAGGCGAGGACCACGGCGACCGCGAGGGCCCAGAGCAGCCCGCCGATCGCCACGGCGCCGATCGTCGCCACCAGCCCGACCAGCAGCACCCCCGTACCGAGGGAGCCGAGACTGCCGAGGCCGGCACTGGAGGGGCGCCGCCAGTTGCCGTACGTCCGCGGGGCGGGCAGGGAGCCGGTGGATGTCACGGGACGTCCTCTCCGGGGGGTCGCGGACCGGCGTCGCCCGCCGGTCCGTCCGTCCGCGTACCGGGCGACAGCTCGCCCTGGATCTCGAGCACCGGCCGCGTGCGGGCACCGCGCTGGAGCGGGGCGACGCCCTCGAGAGCCACGCGTCTGCCGAGCGCCCGCGGCGCGGTCTGCAGCGAGGACCCGCCGGCCGCGTGCGCGGAGGCGCCCCGGACGCGCGTCGAGCCGCTGCCGCGGAGGACCTGCGCACCCACGGCCAGCGTCACCGGTCCCACCGCCACCGCTCCCGACGGGAGCCGGCCGGCCGCGTGCGCCCCGCGCTCCACGGAGGTCGCCGCAGTCAGCACCGGGCGCAGCACCCGCAGCAGCGCCGGCAGGGCCGCGAGGGCCAGCGCCAGGAACGTCGTGCCGGTGAGCGCCGCGATGACCGGGGACGCGTCGGGATCGGGGGCGACGACGAAGGACGTCGCGTAGATCATGGCCGCGACCGGTTGGTACAGGACGAAGGCGGCGACCCACGTCAGCGTCCGCACGAAGATCGCCCGTCCGGTGTCGGTCCCCGTGGCCGAGGCCGACAGCGGCAGCAGCCCGGTCAGGACGACGAGGACGGCACCCCGGGCGATGATCACCACGACCTGGAGGACGGCGCCGAGCATCACGGCGCTGCCCAGCAGGATGGTGAGGACGACCGGCATGCCACCGGACTCCGGCAGGGCGAGCAGGTCGACGAAGCTGGCCTCGACGTCGTCGGTCGCCTGGTCCAGCACCCAGATGGAGAAGGCGTCGGCTGCCCCGACGACGAGACTGACCGCGGTGACGCCCGCCGCTGTGACGAGCACCAGCGTGGCGAGCCCGCGCAGGAGATCGGCCGCCGGTTGCGCGCGGCGGTGCCAGGCCATGCGCCCGGCCGCGAGCAGGACCGCCACGACGGCGATCCCGGCCGTGTACCAGGACAGCGACGACTGGAGCAGGCCGACCGCCTCGGACGGCTCCATGGCGCCGTCCGCGTTCCGCGTCCCGATCCCGGGCGACGGAGGGTCCGCCCACAGCCGTGCGACGGCGGCGAGCGCATCCTGCGCGGCCTCGAGCACCGCGGCCGCGAGCTCCTGCAGCGGGTCGCCACCCACGTCGGCCGCACTGGAGCTGGCGACGGGGATGGTCGGGTCGCTGAACACCGTCAACCCCGTGGCACCGGAACGGGACCCGTCCACCGGGATGTCGGCCTCCGCCACCGCGCCCACGAAGACGGCCGGATCCGTCGCCGCCTGAGGAAGTTCCAGGACATCCGGTCCGGTCGGCGGACCGGGAGCGACGCCGGCGGCATCCACGGGCGGCGGCACCGCGGAGGGCACGTCGAGGAGGGGAAGCGGCTGCTCCCCCGGTGGCGGCGGACTGGCGGACGGCGCCTGCTCCGCCGGCGGTGCCGGAGGAAGCGGCTCCTGCTCCCCGACCGGGGGCAGCGGGGTCGGCTCCCCGACCGGGGATGGCGTCGGCTCTGCAGCGGCAGGCGCAGCGGGCGGGGCCGGCTCCACGACAGGCGGCGGCGGAGTCGGCTCCACGACAGGCGGCGGCGGGGTCGGCTCCACAGCAGGCGCAGCGGGCGGGGCCGGCTCCACGACAGGGGGCGGCGGTGGGCTCGGCTCCACGACAGGGGGCGGCGGTGGGCTCGGCTCCACGACAGGGGGCGGCGGCGGAGTCGGCTCCACGACAGGTGGCGGCGGCGGAGTCGGCTCCACGACAGGCGCAGCGGGCGGGGTCGGCTCCACGGCGAGCGGCGGCAGCGTCGCAGTCGGATCCGCGGGCGGGACGGGGGCGGGCACGGCGTCCGGCACAGGGGTCCCGGCCTCGGACGCCGTGTCCGCGCCCTCGGTGATCATCACCGCCCCCCGGCGACGCCGCGACGGCCGCCCACGGTCACAGCAGGGCCGCGATCAGCGCAGACGCGGAGCTCACGAGCACCGCTCCCCCGAGGACGAGGGCGAGCTCGGCGGCGAAGCCGGCGCCCTCACCGCGACGGTGGGCCACGGCCATGCGCCCACCCACCAGGATGACCCCGACGACGCAGACGGCCAGGACGGTCCAGGCGACCCACTCGACGATCATCACGATGCCCTCCGCCCCCGGCGGCGGCGTGCCCTCGCCCGGGTCGAGCACGGCCAGCACGGCGGGAGCGCCGGCGAGCAGCGTGGTCATGGCCTTCCTCCTCCTCCTCCACCGGGTCCGACGTCAGGGGCCGGCGCGGTGGACGACGCGGCGCCCCGCACAGGTCACCGGCTCGTGTCCACGCTCCGTCCGACGCGGGCGCCCGGCAATGCCCGACATTGGGGGTGTCCGGCGCCCGTGCCCGTCGCTCTACTCGAGCCGGTGCACGGCCGGCGAACGGCCCCGACGACGGGGGGTGCGATGAGCAGCACGGGTGCGGGGCCGCAGGCAGGACGACGGTGCCGGCTGTCCGTCGCGACGGTCCTGCTGGTCGTCGCAGCGAGCGGCTGCACAGGCGGGTCCGAGGTACCCGGGTCCGGGGCGCCCGCGCCGACGGCCGCACCGCCCCCGGAGGCCGGGCACCGGACCGGGACCTTCCCCGCACCCCTCCCGCACCCGACGGACGACGCCGCTTCCGGGCAGTCGGCCCTCGCCCTCGGCACCACCGCCGTCACGGCGTTCGCCCGACCGGACGTCGGACCGGAGCGGTGGTGGGCAGAGCTGCTCCCCCTGCTGACCCCGGCCGCAGCCCTGGCGTACGAGGGCACCGATCCCGCCGAGGTCCCGGCGCACCGGGTCCTCGGCCCGGCGTGGCCCGGCGTCAGTCCCAGCAGCTTCCTCGCCACGGTCTTCGTCCCCACCGATGCGGGCGACTACGCCGTGCTGATGGTCCGCGAAGGCGGTGGTGCGCCCTGGCTGGTGGAGCGCATCACCCTGGTGCCTCCGGGGTACACGCCGCCCGCGGCGCCCACGACCGGGCGGACGGGCACGTGATGCGGCCGGCACTCGCCCTCCTCCTGGCGCCCGTCACGGTCGCCGGTGGGCTGATCACCGCGGTCCTGCTCCTGAGCGACACCGACAGCGGCGTCCAGGCGGCCGCCTGCGACCGGGCGCCCGGATCGCTGACGGTGGGGAGCGTGTCGGTCGGAGCCGTCGCCGGCTACACCGGCGAGCAACTGGCCAACGCGGCCACGATCGTGCGAGCCGGGCAGGCGCTCGGTGTGGACGCCCGGGGGCAGGCCATCGGCGTGATGACGGCGATGGGCGAGTCCTCGCTGGTGGCCGTGGACCACGGGGACGCCGCAGGGCCCGACAGCAGGGGGCTGTTCCAGCAGCGCGCCAACGGGGCGTGGGGCAGCTACGCCGACCGGATGGACCCCGCCACGTCCGCGACGAGCTTCTTCCGCGCCCTGCTCGAGGTACCCGGTTGGGAGACGCTGCCGCCCACGATCGCCGCGCACCGCACGCAGCACAACGCCGATCCCTACCACTACGCCCGCTGGTGGGATCCCGCCCTGGAGGTCATCGCCGCGCTGGCCGGAGGCGCCGTCGCCGGCCTCGCGCCCGGGACGGGTTCCCTCCCCTGCACGGGGACGTCACCGACCGGGTCGACCGTCGCGGGGTGGACGATCCCGGCGGACGGCCGGCTCAGCAGCGGGTTCGGGCGCCGCGGCGACCCGACCGGCGAGGGCGACCAGCACCACGCCGGCATCGATCTCGCCGCCGCGTGCGACACCCCCGTCGTGGCCGCGGGGGCCGGGGTCGTCGTCCGGTCGGGCGCCGCGGCCGGCTACGGCACCCTGGTGGTCGTCGACCACGGCGGGGGCGTGGTCACCCGGTACGCGCACATGGAGTCCGAGGACCTGACGGTGGTCGTGGGTCAGCCCGTCGCCGCCGGGCAGCAGATCGCCCGCGTCGGTTCCACCGGCGACTCGACCGGCTGCCACCTGCACGTCGAGGTGCTGCTGGACGGCGTGGCCATCGATCCCCTGCCCTTCCTCGCCGAGCGGGGCGTGGCGCCCCGGCGAGCCGACGGGGCCGGCGCCCGCCTCAGCCGGTGAACGGCTGCGGCCCGACCCCCGCGGCGGCCAGCGCCGTCCGCACCGCCCGTGCCAGCGCCACCGCGTCGGGGGTGTCGCCGTGCACGCAGATCGACTCGACCGCGGCCGGCACCACGCTGCCGTCGACGGCGAGCACCGTGCCCTCGACGGCCATCCGCACCGCGCGCCGGGCCACCTCCGCCGGGTCCTGCACGAGCGCCCCGTCCTCTCGGCGCGGTACCAGTCCACCGTCGCGGGTGTAGCCGCGGTCGGCGAACCCCTCCGCCACCGGCCGCAGCCCGGCGGCCTCCGCCGTCCGCAGCAGCGCGGAGCCGGGCAGGCCCAGGACCGGCAGCGCCGGGTCGTGGGCGGCGACGCCGGCGACGACGGCGCGGGCCTGCTCCTCGTGCGTGACGGTGGCGTTGTAGAGGGCGCCGTGCGGCTTGACGTAGCGCACCCGGGTCCCCTCGGCCCGCGCGATGCCGTCGAGCGCAGCCAGCTGGTACAGCACGTCCGCGGCGAGCTCGCCCGGATCGACGTCGATGAACCGGCGGCCGAACCCGGCCAGGTCGCGGTAGGAGACCTGCGCCCCCACCGCGACGCCGGCGCGGGCGGCCCCGGCGCAGACGCGGCGCATCGTCGTCGGGTCGCCGGCGTGGAAGCCGCAGGCGACGTTGGCGCTGGTGACCACGCCGAGCAGCGCCTCGTCGTCGCCCAGCCGCCAGATGCCGAAGCCCTCACCGAGGTCGGCGTTGAGATCCACGGTGCCGCTCACCGGCGCAGTGTCGCACCGCGCCGGTGAGCCGACCGGCTCACTGCTCGGGCTTGAGCAGCACCTTGATGACGCCGTCGCTCTTCTCCTGGAACTTGCGGTACATCTCCGGGGCCTCCGACAGCGGTACCCGGTGGGTGGCGAAGGTGTCGCAGCCCAGCGGGTCGTCGTCACCGAGCAGCGGCATGATCTCGGGGATCCAGCGCTTCACGTTGCACTGCCCCATGTGCAGGGCGATCTGCTTGTCGAACAGCGTGAGCATCGGGATCGGGTCGGCCGCGCCGCCGTAGACACCCGACAGCGAGATCGTGCCGCCCCGACGGACGATGTCGATGGCCGAGTAGAGGGCGTTGAGCCGGTCGACCCCGGCGGTCTTCTGGATCGGCGCCGCGAGCGCCCTGGGGAGCAGGCCGGCGGCCTTCTGCACGAACTTCGTCCCGGGTGAGCCGTGCGCCTCCATGCCCACGGCCTCCACGACCGAGTCCGGCCCCCGGCCTTCGGTCATGTCCCGGATCGCGTCGCCCAGGTCGTCCTCGTGCTCGCGCAGATCCACGACCTCGATGCCGCGCACCCGCGCGCGCTCGAGGCGGTCGGGGACCATGTCCACGCCGATCACCCGGAAGCCCTTGTGCTGGGCGATGCGGCAGGCGAAGTCGCCCACCGGGCCGAGCCCGAGCACCACGAGGGTCCCGCCCTCGGGGACGTTCGCGTACTCCACGCCCTGCCAGGCGGTGGGCAGGATGTCGGAGAGGTAGGCGAACCGGTCGTCGGACGGGCCCTCCGGCAGCGGGATGTGCGTGAACTGTGCCTGCGGCACCCGCAGGTACTCCGCCTGGCCGCCGGGCACCTGGCCGTAGAGCTTGGAGTAGCCGAAGATCTGGGCCCCCATGCCGGTGTCCCGCATCTGCGTGGTCTCGCACTGGGTGTAGAGACCCTCCCGGCACATCCAGCAGTGCCCGCAGGAGATCTGGAACGGCACGGAGATGCGGTCCCCGACCTCGAGGTTCCCGACCGCGGACCCGACCTCGACGACCTGCCCCATGGTCTCGTGCCCGAGGACGTCGCCGACGCCCATGAACGGGGCGAGGGGCTCGTACAGGTGCAGGTCCGACCCGCAGATGTTCGTGGTGGTGACCCGGATGACCGCGTCGGTCGGCTCCTGCACGACCGGGTCGGGGACCTCCTCGACTCGTACGTCCCGCTGTCCGTGCCAGGTCACTGCCTTCATGGGGCCACCGTCCTCTCGTGCGTGCCCGCGCCCGCTGCGCGGCATCGCCCGGGTCGGGGTGCCCGTGACCCGCGGCCCGAAACCGAGGCGTGCACCATCGACCGGCGCCACCGGAATGCCGGCCCCGGACCGCGCGCTGGACCTGGCATGGGACCGGCCGAGCCGCTGACGCTCTTCGACCCCGAGCCACCCACCGAGCCCGCGCCCCCCAACCGGCTGCTGCAGGTGCGCCGGATCTACGCCGAACCCGCCGCCGTGGACAGCCCGCGGGGCCGGCAGGTGCTGGGGCGGTTCCCCGGCGCCGAGGTGGTCGAGGTGCCCTCGCACTGGCAGATCCCCGACCTGCACGGCAACGAGGGCAACGTCGCGCGGTGGGTGCGGGTGAAGACGGAGACGCTCGTCCTGGGGGTGAAGAAGTCGCTGTCCGCCCGGCCCAACGGCCGCTCGGCGAACTGGATCGCGCCGTCGACGGCGAACGGCTGCGCGATGGCGTGCGCCTACTGCTACGTCCCACGGCGGAAGGGCTACGCCAACCCGATCACGGTGTTCACCAACATCGAGCAGATCACCGGCTACCTGCGCCGGCACGTGGCCAGGCAGGGGTCCAAGCCGGAGCCCGACCAGGCCGATCCGGACAGCTGGGTCTACGACCTGGGCGAGAACAGCGACTGCTCGGTCGATGCGATCGTCAGCGACAACGTCGCCGACCTGATCGCCACCTTCCGCGAGCTGCCCACCGCCAAGGCGTCGTTCGCGACGAAGTACGTCAACCGGCGGCTGCTCGACCTCGATCCCGCAGGCCGCACGCGCATCCGGTTCTCCGTCATGCCCGAGGACGACGCCGCGCTGCTCGACGTGCGCACCAGCCGCGTCGCCGAGCGCATCGCCGCGGTCGACGACTTCGTGGCCGCCGGCTACGAGGTCCACCTCAACCTGTCGCCGGTCGTGCTGCGGGACGGTTGGGAAGGCGCCTGGGCTGCGTTGTTACAGCGACTGGACGACGAACTCTCGCCCGCCGCGAAGGCCCAGGCCGCCGCCGAGGTCATCCTGCTCACCCACAACCGCGATCTCCACGAGGTCAACCTCGGCTGGCACCCGAAGGCCGAGGACCTGCTCTGGCGGCCGGAGCTCCAGCAGGCCAAGCGGAGCCAGAACGGGCAGGACAACGTCCGCTACCGGAACGACGTCAAGCGGGACGGCGTACAGCGACTGCAGCGACTGGTCCGGCAGCACGCGCCCTGGCTGCGCATCCGCTATGCCTTCTGACCGCCTTCTGACCGCCTTCTGACCCGGAACCGATCCGAAATCTCCGCCTGGACACTGTCGGAGGTGACCAACCGTATGAAAAGGTCGCACAGCTCGTGATCGGATGAACGCCGGGGAGGCGCCGTGCCGCTGGAGCTCGGACCTCTGTCCGCGGTGCCACCGGAGACGCTGCTGGACGCCCTCCCCGACGCCGTCGTGGTGGCCGACGCCGCCGGCCGGATCACCTACGCCAACCCGGCGATCCGCACCCTGCTCGGTCACGACCCCGCAGTCCTGATCGGCCGCACGCTCACCCGCGCGCTCCCGCAGCGTTTCCTCCCCGGGGACGGCGGGCTGCGCCCGCTGGCCACCGGCCAGGGCGAGCTGCTGGGCCGGACCACTCAGCTGCCGCTGCTGCACGCCGCCGGTCACGAGGTCGTCGTCGACCTCACGCTGGCCCGCATCGAACCGCACCCGGGGGCGACGCCCGAGCAGCGGTCGCTGGTGTGCGTGCTGCGCGACGCCGGCGCCACGATCCTGCTCGAGCGCCAGCTCCAGGTGAGCCGGTACCTCGCCGCCACGCTGCGGGTCACCGCCGCGCTCACCGAGGCAACCGACGCCGACGTCGCCTTCCACCGCCTGCTGCCCACCCTCTGCACCGAGCTGGACTGGGACGCCGCGGTGCTCTGGGAGGCCGACGACCACCTCGGCCGGCTCCGGCACGCCGGAACCTGGACCGCGCCGGGTGAGGAGGTGCCGGCGCTGCGCGACGAGAACCCCCGCACGTACGCCCGCGGGGAGGGCCTGCCCGGCCTGGTCCGCCAGACGCGTGCGCCGGTGGTGATCGAGGACCTCTGGACCGATCGGCGCTTCTGGCGCCGGGAGGCCGCCCGCGCCGACGACGTCCGCACCGCGGTGGCCTTCCCCGTGCTCCGGGGGGAGACGGTGCTGGGTGTCTGCGAACTGTTCTCCCGCGAGCAGCGCACCGTGCCCCCGGAGCTGATCGAGGTCCTGGCCCACGCAGGGCGCCAGATCGGGCAGTTCCTCGGCCGGCTGCGTGCGGAGTCCGAGGTCCGCGGGCTCGCCGAGACCCTGCAGCGCAGCCTGCTGCCCTCGCACCTGCCCACCGTCCCGGGCGTGGAGCTCGCCGCCCGCTACCGGGCCGGTGGGGGTACGTCGCTCGTCGGTGGCGACACCTACGACGTGATGCCGCTGCCCGACGGGAGGTGGATGGCGCTCATCGCCGACGTGTGCGGTACCGGCGCGGAGGCGGCGGCGCTGACCGCCCTGACCCGGCACACCGCCCGCGCCGCGTCGGCCTCCGGTTGCCCGGCCGCCGTGCTGTCCGCCGTCAACACCGCGCTCCTGCGCGAGCAGGGTGCCGGCCCCCTGCGCTTCGTCACCGCGGTCTGCCTCGTGCTGGAGACCGGACCGGGTGGGCACCGGGTCTGCGTCAGCGTCGCCGGGCACCCGCCACCCCTGCTGCGCACCGCCGACGGCGATGTCGTGGAGGTGGGACGGGTGGCCGCGCCGCTCGGTGTGGACGCCGGGACCCGCTTCACCGACTCCACCGTCGAGCTGCCGGCCGGGTGCACCCTGCTGCTCTACACCGACGGCGTCACCGAGGCGCGGGACGACGCCGGCGAGCAGTTCGGCGAGGACGCGCTCACCCGGCTGCTCGGGGACGCCCGCTGCTCGGCAGCCGAGGGGGCCGTCGCGGCGGTGGCGGCCGCGGTCGAGGCGCAGCTGTCCGGCTCCCGCCACGAGGCCGACGACATGGCGCTGCTCGCGCTGGCCGTGCCGGCCTGACCCGACACCGCCCGCACCTCGGCGCACGCCGGTTACCGTGACCGCGTGGCGCGGGTGGCGGTGGTGGGCGCCGGGCTCGGTGGTCTGGCCGCGGCCGCCCGGCTCGCTGCCCAGGGGCACGCGGTCACGGTGCTGGAGCAGTCGGAGCAGGTGGGCGGCAAGCTCGGCCTGCTGACGGTGGACGGGCACGCCTTCGACACCGGCCCGAGCCTGGTCACGCTCCCCCAGGTCTACCGCGACCTCTTCGCCGCCACCGGGGCACCGCTGGAGGAGTCGGTGGACCTCGTGCGGCTGGACCCGGCGGTCGCCTACCGGTTCGCCGACGGCACCCGCCTAAACTTCCCCGGTGACCCCGCCGCGGTGCCGGCGGCGCTGGACGCCGCGCTCGGGAACGGCTCCGGCGTGCAGTGGTCGGCGCTCATGGCGCGGGCGGAACGGATGTGGCGGATCAGCGAGGGCCCGTTCCTGCGCACCCCGCTGGCCGGGCCCGCGACGCTCGCCCGGCTCGCCCGCCGGCCGTCCGACGTCGCCACCATCGCGCCGTGGCAGTCGCTGCGCGGGCTCGGCGGCTCCTACCTCCGGCAGCCGCACCTGCGGACCATGCTGGACCGCTACGCCACCTACTCCGGCTCCGATCCGCGCCGGGCACCGGCCGTGCTCGCCACGGTGGCATACGCCGAGCAGGCCTTCGGTTCCTGGTACGTGCGCGGCGGGCTGCACCGGCTGGCGCTGGCCGTGGCCGACCGCGCCGGAGAGCACGGCGCGGTGCTGCGCACCGGATCCGCGGTGCGGCGTGTCGTCCTCGCCGGGGGGCGGGCGGCCGGGGTCGAGCTGGCCGACGGCGAGGTGGTCGCTGCCGACGTCGTCGTGTCCGATGCCGACGCAGCGAGGCTCTACGCCGACATGCTCCCGCCCGGACCCACCACGGCGCCGCGCCGCTCGCTCGCCCGCGCCACGCCGTCCCTGTCGGGTGTCGTGCTGCTGCTCGGCCTGCGGGGGCGCACGCCCGGCCTGGCCCACCACACGGTGCTCTTCCCGGCCGACTACGACGCCGAGTTCGACGCCGTCTTCGGCACCGGCCGGTTCGCCGGGCACCCCCGGCCGGTGGCGGAGCCGACGGTCTACGTGAGCGCCCCCGACGACCCGGCACTGCGCCCCGACGACGACAGCGAGTCGTGGTTCGTCCTGGTCAACGCGCCCCGGCACGAGCCCGGGGGCGGGGTCGACTGGGACGAACCCGGCTTGGCCGACCGCTACGCGGACCGGGTGCTGCAGGTCATGGCCGAGCGAGGGCTGGACGTGCGGCACCGGGTGCGCCGGCGGGTGGTGCGCACCCCCGCGGACCTGGAGCGCGACACCGGCAGCGTGGGCGGGTCGATCTACGGGACGTCCAGCAACGGCGCCCGGGCGGCGTTCCTCCGCCCGGCCAACGCCTCCCCCGTGCCCGGGCTGTTCCTCGTCGGCGGCTCGGCCCACCCAGGCGGAGGGCTGCCCCTGGTCACCCTGTCCGCCCAGATCGTCGCCGGCCTGATCGGACCCGCCTGACGCTGCCTGTGGCAGGGTCGGGCATGCACACCTACCCGCCGTCGTGCGGCCCGGAGTCGAGCCAGCTCAGCGCGTTCCTGGACCACTACCGCGCGACGGTGCTGCGGCGGGCCGACGGGCTGGATGCCGCCCAGCTGTCCCGGCCGCTGCCCCCGTCCTCCCTCACGCTCGGCGGCCTGCTCAACCACCTGGCCTTCGTCGAGGACCTCTGGTTCCAGGTCCGTTTCGCCGGCAACCCGGCGGACGCGTTGTGGGCGGGCGTCGACCGTGACGTCGACCCCGACCACGAGTTCCGGACCGCCGCGGACGTGCCGCCGGACGATCTGCGCCGCCGCTACCGGAGCGCCTGCGACCGGAGCCGGGAGACGGTCCGGAAGGCCGAGAGCCTGGATCAGCGCTCGGCCCGACCGCGGTCCAGCGGCCAGTACGTCGACCTGCGCTGGGTGCTGCTGCACATGCTCGAGGAGACCGCCCGGCACGCAGGCCACGCCGACCTGCTGCGCGAGGCCGTCGACGGCACCGTGGGCGACTGACCCACGGTCCCGCCCGCCGCCCCCCTCAGCCGCGCGCGGCTCCGTAGCCCAGCAGCGCCGCCAGGCCCAGGGCGCTGCGCGGCTGGTAGGCCGCACGCCAGAGACCGCCGTGCGCCGCCTCGTACGCCTCGTCCTGCCACGGGTGCTCGTGCGCCGGACCGCCGCCGGTGTGCAGGTCGTGCACCAGCAGCGCGGCCATCAGCACGTTCGACGTCGCCGGCTCGAAGATCTCGACGCCGAACCGGTGGGCGCCGGCGTACGCGGCGGCCAGCGCCCGGTTCTTGACCACCGACCGGGTGCGCGTGGGCGGGGCCACGTTCATCGACACCGTGCTCCCGGCTGCCCGTGCCGTCGTCGCCCGCCAGCGCTGCAGCCGCTTGGCCAAGGCGTAGTTGGGGCCCTGCTGGGCGACCAGGCTGTCGGCGATCCCCGGATCCGTTCCCGGCACGTAGGCGCGCTGCAGCAACCGTCCCCCCGACATCGTGCGCAGGGGCCGGCCCAGCAGCTTCTCCCGGCGGGAGCGGCCGGCGTACGCCTGCACCGACTGCGCGACGGCCTCGGCGGGGACGGCGAAGACGTCGGTCGGGGTGGCCAGGAACGCCAGCGCCAGGTCCGGTCGGGCCTCCGCCAGCCGCACGGTGAGCGCGTCGACGGCGGTCGACACCCGCACGTTGGTGGCGCCGTCGGCGTAGACGTAGTTGCCGAGCACCGGGCGCCCGGCCTGCGCCGCGGCCCAGTCGGCGACCGCCGGCACCTCGGCGATCAGGTCGGCCCCCGCTCGGGCCGGGTCGACGTCGGTCGCCGGCTCGCCGACCGGCACCAGCAGCGTGCCGGCGCTGCCGCGAGCGGTGTCCAGCACCCGCTCCCACAGCGGTGCGCGGGGCAGGTCGACACCGGCCACCCGGGCGCCCCAGCGCAGCAGCGCGGTCAGCGGGCCCATCTCGGCGCCGGCACCGAGCACGACCACGGTGGAGTCGGGGAGGGCCAGCCACTCCGGATGTGCCGCGACGGTGCGCACGGCCTCGGCGCACGACGGCTCGACGGATCCCGCCGCCACCCAGGCGTCCAGCCGGTGCAGCAGTTCGTCGCCGCGCAGCCGGCCGCCGCGGAAGGGCAGCGAGAGCTCCCGTTCCGGCTCGGCGGTGCCCCGCACCTCCACGGTGTGCAACGCCCGGCCGGCGGGCGCCGTGGCCAGGGCTCCGAGCCCGGTCTCCCCGTCGGGACCGGCCACCCGCATCCGCTGGTGCAGCGAGTCCAGCCCCGCCTCGGCGATGGTCCGGGCCGCCGCGGCCGAGGGCAGCCCCGCCTCCACGAGGCGGCGGAAGTGGGTCAGGTAGCCCGCCCGCCAGTTGGTCTCCCGCTCGGCGGCCAGCGCCCCGGCGGCGTCGACCGGGCGCAGCGCGTCGGCGGTCACGGCCCGGCCCAGGGCCGCGGTGCTCCGCCGGCCGTCCTCGCCTGCCGGGAACACGACGCCCTGCTCGTCCTCGCTCATCCTGTCCTCTCTACAGCATCCGCCGTCGGCGCCCCGGCCTCGAGCCAGCGCAGCAGCGTGCGCGTGCCGAAGCCCGTTCCCCCCTTGACCGTCTCGGCGTGGTCGGAACCCGAGCGCGCCGGTCCCGCGATGTCCAGGTGCGCCCACGGCAGGTCGCCGGCGAACGGCTGCAGGAACAGCGCGGCGGTGGTACCGCCCGGGTTGCCGGGCGAGTTGTTGGCGTCGGCCACGGAGCTGTCCAGCAGGTACCCGTACTCCTGTGCCAGGGGCAGTCGCCACAGCGGCTCCCCCGCGGAGTCCCCGGCCCGACGCAGCGCGTCGGCCAGCCCGTCGGTGGTGGCGTACAGCCCGCCGGTGCGGGCTCCCAGCGCCTGCTTCATGGCCCCGGTCAGCGTGGCGACGTCGACCAGCACCGTGGCACCGAGCTCGAGCCGCGCGTAGGCCAGTGCGTCGGCGAGGACCAGCCGCCCCTCGGCGTCGGTGTTGCGCACCTCGGTCGTCCGCCCGCCGACGTGCCGGACGACGTCGGCCGGCCGGTAGGACGACCCGGAGACGGCGTTCTCCGCCGCCGGGACGACGGCGGTGACGGCGACCGGCAGCTCCAGTCGGGCCGCGGCGTCGACGGCGGCGAGCACGGCTGCCCCGCCGGCCATGTCGGTGTGCATGTGCCGCATGCCGGCGGTGGTCTTGATCGAGAGGCCCCCGGTGTCGAAGGTGATCCCCTTGCCGATCAGGACCGGGTGCCCCCGCCCGGCCGACGGCGGGCGGTACGTCGCGACGACGACGCAGGGAGGCGAGGCCGACCCACCGCCCACGGCGAGCACCCCACCGAAGCCTCCGGCGCGCAGCTCCTCCGGCCCCAGCACGGTCACGGAGACCGACGGGAGCCCGCCGAGGCGGGTGCGGGCCTGCCCGGCCAGCCACTCCGGGTTCTTCCGGTGCGGCCGCGTGTTCACCAGGTCACGCGCCCAGGCCACGGATCCGGCGGTCACCTCGCCGGCGGCGGCCGCGCGGACGACGGCGGGCTCGTCCAGCGCGGCGGCGACGACGGTGACCTCGGCCAGCCGCAACGGCGGTTCCTTCGACGAGTCGCGGAACCGGTACCCGGCCAGCAGCGTGGCCTCGACGGCGGCGCGCACCTCGTCGGCACCCGCCGGGCCGGCCGCACCGTCGAGCGGCAGGACCAGCCGGGTCGCCCCGTGCCGGGCCAGCGTCTGCGCCCGCCGGACGCAGACGGACACGTACCGGCGCAGCTCCGGCAGCGTGCCGGCGCCCGCGCCGACGGCGACCACGCTGCGGGGACGCCGCCCGGCGACGGGGACGTTGGTGATCGCGCCCGGCGTTCCGCGGTTGCCGGTGTCGGCCAGCGCGCCGCTGAGCAGCTCCTGGCTGACCACCGGGGCGTCCATGGTCAGCCAGTGCGGCAGCGCCCCACCTTCGCCGACGGGTACCGCGAGCACGTCGTCGGTGCCGAGGACGGGCAGTGCCGCGAGGAGCTCGATCCGCGGGAACGGCGCGGCCCCGGTCACCGGCTGATCGCCGGTGGCCGGGGCCGCGTCGTCCTGCGTCGTCCTGCCCGGGGGCAGGTCGGCGGAGGTGGTCAGCTGGTCGCGCCCTTCAGTGCCTCCGACAGCGCCGCCGCCTCGTCGGGCGACAGCTCGACGACGAGGCGACCGCCTCCCTCGAGCGGGACGCGCATGACCAGGCCGCGGCCCTCCTTGGTCACCTCGAGGGGACCTTCACCCGTGCGCGGCTTCATGGCCGCCATGCGTGCCTCCTTCGCCGGCCACACCGCTCCCCGCCGGGGCGGGGGGTGGGGTGGCGTCCATCGCTGCTGGAACTCCGCCGTCAATGATCCCGTATGGGCCCCCGTCCTCCAACACGAGCCCCTTTCAGGGGAACGCGCGGAAGCAGTCGGCGACGTGATCGTCGACCATCCCGGTCGCCTGCATGAGCGCGTACGCGGTCGTGGGGCCGACGAAGGCGAAGCCACGGCGCTTCAGTTCGCGGGCCATCGCGACCGACTCGGGGCTGGTCGCGGGCACGTCGGCGAGGGTCGCCGGCCGGGTGCGCGGGCCCGTCGGCGCGAAGGACCACAGCAGCGCCGAGAGCCCCTCCGGCTGCTGCTGCGCGGCCCGGGCGTTGCGGACGGCGGCAGCGATCTTGGCGCGGTTGCGGACGATCCCCGCGTCGGCCATCAGCCGCGCCTCGTCGTCGTCGTCGAACTCCGCCACCGCGTCGATGGAGAACCCGGCGAAGGCCGACCGGAAGGCCGGCCGCTTGCGCAGGATCGTGATCCAGGACAGGCCGGACTGGAAGGCCTCGAGGCAGAGCCGCTCGAACAGGGCGTCGTCGCCGTGCAGCGGCATCCCCCACTCCTCGTCGTGATAGGCGACGTACTCGGGGGCCGTCCCGGCCCAGGCGCAGCGCTCCACGGACTCGACCGTAGCGCCGGCCACCGACGGGTCAGCGGGCCGCGGCGTCCAGCGCCTCGCCGCCCGGGACGGGCGGCGCACCCTCGTTGCGCGCGGTGGCCAGCACGCACCCGGCCAGGACGAGCGGCAGCCCGAGGGCGATGCCGAGGGTGAACGGCTCGTCGAGGAACGTGACCCCGAGCAGCACCGCCACCGCCGGGTTCACGAACGTGATCACCAGCGCGCGCTGCGGGCCGACCTCCCGGATGAGCGTGAAGAAGAGCGCCAGGCCCACCGCCGTGCACAGCAATCCCAGCGCCGCCAGGGACAGCTGCGCCTCCCCCGAGGCCTCGGTGGCATCCCCGAGCCGGGGGATCGCGAACGGCGCGTACACCAGGGCGGTCACCGCCAGGGCGATCGAGGCGGCCGCCACCCCCGGGACGTCGGGCAGCGTGCGGCTGACCACCAGGGGCGCGGTCGCGTAGCCCACGGTCACCAGCGCGACGGCGACGATGGGCAGCAGGTACGCCCCGTCCAGGTCCAGCCCCAGGAGCAGTCCGATGCCGAGGACGCCGACGCCCATGCCGGCCAGCCGCAGCGGGGTCAGCCGTTCCTGCTCCCCCGCCAGCCGGCCCGCAGCCGCGGCGACGAAGGGGACGGCGGCGACCAGCAGGCCGGTCGACGAGCTGGACAGCGACTGCTCGGCGTAGGAGAGCAACAGCCACGGTCCGGCGATCTCCAGCACCGTGAAGAGCAGCAGCCAGCGCCACCGTCGCAGCGCCGGACCGAGCAGCCCACGGCGGATGGTCCACGGCAGCAGCAGCGCCGCCCCGATGGCGCAGCGGACGAAGACCACGACGACCGGCGAGACCTCGTCGACGGCCACCTTGATCAGCAGGTACGGAACGCCCCAGATGACCGACATGGCGGCGAACAGCACCCACCCGCGGCGGCTCATGCCCGCATCTGCATCCCCGTCGCCCCTCCCGCGTCCACCGGTACATCCTCGATCACCCAGCGCGCCGGATGCCGACACGCCGCAGCAGCGGATCCACCGCGAGCGACTCCCTTGCGGCGACGGTGCCGCGGGCGCTGTGCTGCGGCCGGACACTGGGGGTCCGGGTGAGCTCAGGCAGCCACGGCGGAACGGGCGCCGTCGAGGTGCGGGTCATCGTCGTGCACGGCATCGGCAGCCAGAAGCCGGGGAGCACCGCCTCCCGCTGGGCCGATGCGATCGTCCGCTTCACCCGAGCGGCGGGCTACCAGCCCGTGGTGCGGGAGGCGACCCTCACCGGGGACCCGGCGCGCGTCACGGTGCGGCTCCCCCGGCGGGACGACGACGCGGCCACGACACCCACCTACGACCTCGTCCTGGAGGAGGCCCACTGGGCGGACTCGTTCGCCGAACCGAGCCTGGGCCGGGTGGTCCGCTTCCTGCTCACCATCGCGCCGGTCCTGGCGATCACGCAATCCCTCACCATCTGGCGGACGAGAGCCCATGTGTGGCCGTCGGGGTCGAGATCGACGCGGGCGACGCACGCGACCGTGCACGTCGCGGCCATGGTCGCCCCGCTCGCCCTGGGCGTCGTGGCGCTCGGCCTGGCCGCACCGGTGATCGCCGTGCTCCTCCTGCTGCTGCTGGTCGCCTCCGCCCTGCCCATCGCCCCGGTCCGGCAGGCGGTCGGGAAGGCGCTGGGCTGGCTCAGCACGAGCATCGGCGACGCCTACCTGTTCGTCGCCGATCCGGTGAACCGGGCGGCCATGGAGAAGTGCCTCGCGGACCGGCTCACCGAGTCCTCGTCCCACCCGACCGTGGTCCTGGCGCACTCCCAGGGTGCGGCCCTGGCCTACCGCGCACTGCGGAGGCTCCCGGCGGACCAGCGGCCGACGTCGCTGATCACCGTGGGGTCCGGCGTCGGACGGCTGCACCAGGTCGGCCTGCTCCAGACGATCCCCTGGTACCTCACCCCGGTCTTCGTCGCCGTCGTCGCGAGCGCGGCGACGGGGATCGCCCTGGCCGACCGGTGGTGGACGGGCGGACTGCTGCTCGTCGCAGCGCTGCTGACGCTCCTCGCGTGGCGCATCTGCGCATCGTGGCTCGACGAGGCGCGGCCGGAGGAACTGCAGTGGTCGAGACGGAGGAGGTGGACCGCCACCGGGAGGCAGGAGATGGAGCAGTTGCGGAGCAACGAGCTCCTGGCTCCCCTCGCCCAGATGTCCTGGCTGGACATCTGGGCGAGCTTCGACCCCGTCCCCACCGGCCGTGCGTCGCAGGACACCGGCAGCATCCGGACCGGGCGGTACCAGCTCGCACGGGTGGCCGGCGAGCAGTCGCTCGTCCGCGACCACGTCCGGTACGACCGCGACTGGGACCAGACGATGCCGCTGGTCCTCGCCCGCCTGCTGGGCCACGCCCGGACCGAGCCGATCGACTACGCGGGGGTCCGGCCCCGCGACGGCGGGCCGGAGCAGCTCGAACGGATCCCGCTGACCTCTCGGGATTGGTGGGGGCTCGCGCTGCGGCTCCTCCCGCTGGCGGCCGTCGGCGTCGCCCTCGTCCTCGTCGATCTGTTCAGCCTGGGGCAGTGGCTCCGTACCGCTCCACCCGGATTCCTCGACGGCACGGTCGACGCCGCCTTCGTCCCGCTCCGCACCGCGGCCGACTTCCTCGACGCCGTGCACTGGCCCCTGGAGGCCCGCCCGCAGGAGCTGCTGGGTGTCCTCGCGCTCGTCGGCGTCGGTCTGGCGGGCTCGGTGCTCACCCGCCGCGTGCTCGGCTTCCTGCAGCGCCGCGAGACGACGGCCTGGCTGGCGACGGCCGGCCCGGGGCGTTGGTCGGTGTGGGCCTGGCGCGCGGCCTTCGTGCCGGTGGCTCTGGCATCCGTCGCCATCCCGGCCGGCCTCGTCGTCGCGCACGAGCACCTGCACTGGACCCCGCAGCAGACCGTCGAGGCCTACCTGACGGCAGTCGCCGAGGACGACGTGGCGGCCATCTGCGAGCTCACGGCCGACGACGTCATCGACGGGTGCGGGGCGGACGGGACGGGAGACCTGCGCACCTGCGGCGATGCCCGCGAGGCCGTGGCGGCCCTGGACGAGGACGCGATCACCGTCGACGGCCGGGCGGTCGAGATCAGCTGGGACCCGGAGACGCCGCCTGCCTGCGACAACGCCGGGCACGCACTGGTCGTACCCACGAGGGTGGGTACGACCGGCGAGCCCTGGAGGCGCTGGCAGGTCACCGCGGTGGGTGCCCCCGCCGGCTGACCGGTCAGCCGCCCGCTGAGGCGACAGCCGCGAACCGGCGCAGCGAGCGGCGCACCCCCCAGCGCACGAACGGCCGCACGGCGTACCAGCCGGGCGTGAGGACCACCCCGAACCAGCCCCAGGGCAGGTAGAAGCGCTCGGTCCAGACGAACGTGGCGTGCTCGCCCCGGGGCTCGATCTCGAAGATGCCCGGGCCGCGGATGACCCGGCCGGTGTGCTGCACCTCGACCAGCCGCGGCGGGACCCACTTCGTGATCACCATGGTGTCCAGCAGCCCGAGGTGCCGGCCGCCGGGCAGCGGCAGCCCGGTGCGCGCCGCCAGCCGCCCACCGACGCCCTGCGCCGGGCCGTCGACGGTCTCCACGTCGGTGGCCACCATCCACTCGCCCTGGCCGGTCCAGTCGGTGAGCACCTCCCAGACCCGCTCGGGGGACGCCTCGACGTCGATCCGCTCGACCAGCTCAGGCATGCGGGCTCTCCTCGTCGTCGCTCTGGGGTGGTGTGCGCTCGCTCTTCGGCTCGTCCGCCGGCGTCGGATGCATCCGCGCGGCGAGCGTGGCGATCTCGGCGTCCCGCGCGTCCAGCGCCTGCGCGAACTGCTCGAGCAGCCAGTCCACCTCGGTCATCCGGTAGCCGCGCAGGGTCACCGTCATCCGCAGCCCCCGCACGTCGTCGGCGGCCATCCGCCGGGCGACCGGCAGCTCCATCGGCGAGCGGTCCTGGTCGGCCGGGGGCTGCGTCTCGCCGCGGCCCAGGAGCAGGGAGGCGCCGAGGAAGAGCAGAGCGGCGACGACCAGGACGCCGACGAGGGAGAGGACGAGTTCGAGCACGTCAGAGGTCGGACGGGCCGACCGGGGCGCGCATGCCACCGCCACCGTCGCCCCGCACCCTGCCTGCCTCGGCCGCCTGGATGGCCGCCACGACCTCGTCGATGTCGTCGGTGACGGTCAGCAGCTCCAGGTCGGCGGAGCTGACCGTGCCGGTGGCGGCCATGGTCCGGTGGATCCAGTCGAGCAGCCCCGCCCAGTAGTCGGTGCCGAAGAGGATGACCGGGAAGCGGGTGACCTTGCGGGTCTGCACCAGCGTCAGCGCCTCGAACAGCTCGTCGAGGGTGCCGAAGCCGCCGGGGAGGATGACGAAGGCCTGCGCGTACTTCACGAACATCGTCTTGCGGACGAAGAAGTAGCGGAACGAGATGCCGACGTCGACCCACTCGTTGAGCTCCTGCTCGAACGGCAGCTCGATGCCCAGGCCGACCGAGAGCCCGCCGGCCTCGCACGCCCCCCGGTTGGCCGCCTCCATCGCGCCCGGGCCACCCCCGGTGATCACCGCGTACCCGGCCTGCGCCAGCGCCGCGCCGATCGCGACCCCCGCCGCGTAGTGCGGGTGGTCGACCGGCGTCCGCGCGCTGCCGAAGACGCTGACCGCACGCGGCAGCTCGGCCAGCAGCCCGAAGCCCTCCACGAACTCGCTCTGGATCCGGAGCACGCGCCACGGGTCGGCGTGCACCCAGTCGGTGGGGCCGCGGCGGTCGAGCAACCGCTGGTCGGTGGTCGTGCCGATCGTCGCCGGGTCGGGCTCTCCCCCGCGCAGCATGACCGGGCCGCGGTGCCGGACCCGCCGGCGCGGGGACTCCGGGCGGCCCTGCGCGCCGGGTGCAGCCCGCGGACCGGGTGCGCCCTGCGCATCGGGGGCGTCCGGCGCACCGGGGGTGTCCGACCGACCGGGGGCGTCCTGCCGACCGGGTGCGTCCTGCGGATCGGGCGGAAGGGTCATGCGGTGCTCCCGGACAGGTAGGCGACGAGCGCGTCCTCGGTCGGCTGCAGCCGCTCGACCAGCACGTGCTCCTCGCGGGTGTGGGCGAGGGTGGGGTCGCCCGGTCCGTAGTTCACCGCGGGGATGCCGAACGCGGCGAAACGGGCCACGTCGGTCCAGCCCAGCTTCGCGCGGGCCGGGCGGCCCACCGCCGCGACGAACGCGGCCGCCGCCGGCTCGGCGAGACCGGGCAGCGCCCCGCCGGCGTTGTCGACGACGGTGAGCGTCGCACCGGCGGCGAGCGCGTCGGCGAACACCTCCCGGAGGTGCGCCTCGGCGGCGTCCTCGTCCCGGTCGGGCGCGTAGCGGAAGTTGACCGTCAGGGACGCCTCGTCGGGGATCACGTTGCCCGCGACGCCGCCGGAGACGCCCACGGCGTTGAGCCCCTCGCGATAGGTGCAGCCGTCGATCTCCACCTGGCGTGCCTCGTAGGCGGCCAGCACGGCCAGCGGCCCGGCCAGCCCGTGGACCGCGTTCTCCCCCAGCCAGCTGCGCGCGCTGTGCGCCCGGCGGCCGCGGGTGTCCAGCCGGACCCGCATGGTGCCCTGGCAGCCGGCCTCGATCTCGCCGTCGGTGCCCTCCAGCAGGATCGCCAGATCGCCGTACAGCCAGCCACGACGCTCCCGGGCGACCCGGCCGAGACCGTTCTTGACCGCCTCGACCTCCTCGTTGTCGTAGAAGACGAACGTCAGGTCGTGCGCGGGCCGGGCGCCGGGGACGCCGAAGCGCCCGGCGACCCGCAGCATCACCGCGTCGCCGGACTTCATGTCGCTGGTGCCGCAGCCGTAGAGCCGGTCGCCGTCCAGCCGGCTCGGCACGTTGTCGGCGATCGGCACGGTGTCCAGGTGCCCGGCGAGGACGACGCGGGTGGGCAGGCCCAGGTTGGTGCGGGCCAGGACGGCGTCGCCGACCCGTTCCACCTCCAGCCCGCCGAGGGCCCGGAGCGCCACCTCGACGAGGTCGGCCAGCGGCCGCTCGTCCCCCGAGACGGACGGGACGTCGACCAGCGCACGGGTCAGCGTGAGGACGTCGGCGGAGAGATCGAGCGGAGGGAGGTCACTCACGCCCTGGAGCCTAAGGGGCGGGCCCGACCGTCGGCCCCGCCCGGAGGCTCGTGCCGAGCGTGTGACGCATGAGAGGCGCGCGGGCCGTCAGCGGTAGCGTCCTACCCGTGACTGCCGCGCCCGTCTCCGCATCCGCCGCCGGCCTCGCCACCATGACGCCCTCGGGCACGGTGCTCGACACCTGGTACCCGGAACCCCGGCTCGGTGCTCCGCAGGGGGCGAAGGCCGGCACGACCCGGCTGGGGGCGCTGGAGCTGTCCGGCGAGCTCGGCCCCGACTACGGCGGCCTGGTGCGCCGCGACGAGGCGCGCGGCGTGGAGATCATCGCCGTCCGCACGGTCGTCCCCGACCTCGCCGCCCCGCCGGTGGACACCCACGACGTGTGGCTCCGGCTGCACCTGCTCTCGCACCGGCTCATCACGCCGAACAGCGCGAACCTGACCGGCGCCTTCGGCCTGCTCACCAACGTCGCCTGGACCAGCGCCGGTCCGGTCGAGGCGGCCGGCTTAAACGTCCACCGGCTGCGGGCCGCTGTCGGGCACGTGACCGTCTTCGGGGTCGACAAGTTCCCCCGGATGGTCGACTACGTCATCCCCTCCGGTGTCCGCATCGCCGACGCCGACCGGGTGCGGCTGGGCGCCCACCTGGCCGAGGGGACGACGGTCATGCACGAGGGCTTCGTCAACTTCAACGCCGGCACCCTGGGCCCGTCGATGGTCGAGGGCCGGATCAGCCAGGGCGTCGTCGTCGGCGCCGACAGCGACATCGGCGGGGGCGCCTCCATCATGGGCACGCTCTCGGGCGGCGGCACGGAGGTCGTCTCCATCGGTACCGGCTGCCTGCTCGGGGCCAACGCGGGCATCGGCATCTCGCTCGGCAACGACTGCATCGTCGAGGCCGGCTGCTACGTCACCGGCGGCTCGCGGGTCACGCTGCCCGACGGCTCGGTGGTGAAGGCCCGCGAGCTGTCCGGCCGCGACGGTCTGCTGTACCGCCGCAACAGCGTCAGCGGCGCGCTCGAGGTCGTCCTCCGCGAGGGCAGGACGTGGGGCTCGCTCAACGCGGAGCTGCACGCCAACTGAAAGAGGCCCCCCTTCCCCCCGCGTCTCGCAGGCTCGGCGCGGGCCCCTGACGGGCGGCCGTCCAGGAAGCGGCCAGCAACCCGGCTTACAGTCGCGGAGGTGCCCTCCTCTCCGTCCGCAGCGATGCGCGCGGCCGCGCCCGCCCGGCGCCGCCCCGCCCGCCGGCCATCGACGCGGCGGCGTCGCGGCGCCGGTGGCCGGAAGGACAACTGGTGGCCGCTGGCGATCGTCGCCGCGCTGGTGTTCGTCGGCGTCGCCTGGGCGCGCGCGGCCGACGACCTGCCCGCCGAGGGCAGCTGCACCGTCGACGGCGGCACCGTCACGGTGACCGCCGAGCAGGCGCGCAACGCCACCACGATCGCGCAGGTGGGCCGCGACCGCGGGCTCCCCGACCGGGCGGTGGTCATCGCGCTCGCCACCGCCCAGCAGGAGTCGGGGCTGCGGAACCTGGACTACGGCGACCGCGACTCGCTGGGGCTGTTCCAGCAGCGGCCCTCCCAGGGGTGGGGCACCCCCGAGCAGGTGCAGGACCCCGTCTACGCCGCCGGCAAGTTCTACGACGGTCTGGTGCAGGTGCCCGGCTGGGAGACCGGGCGGCTGACCGAGGTGGCGCAGGACGTGCAGCGCAGCGGCTTCCCCGAGGCGTACCAGAAGCACGAGGCCATGGCCCAGGAGCTGACCGTCGCCCTGACCGACAACGCCCTCACCTGCACCTGACGCCCGGTCACCGGCCGACGTAGGCCGCCAGGTGTTCGCCGGTCAGCGTGGAACGCGCGGCGATCAGCTCGGCGGGCGTGCCCTCGAAGACCACCCGGCCGCCGTCGTGACCGGCGCCCGGCCCCAGGTCGACGATCCAGTCGGCGTGGGCCATGACCGCCTGGTGGTGCTCGATGACGATCACCGACCGCCCCGAGTCCACCAGCCGGTCGAGCAGGCCGAGCAGCTGCTCGACATCGGCCAGGTGGAGGCCGGTGGTCGGCTCGTCGAGGACGTAGACGTCCCCCTTCTCCGCCATCTGGGTGGCCAGCTTGAGCCGCTGCCGCTCGCCCCCGGAGAGCGTGGTGAGCGGCTGGCCGAGGGTGAGGTAGCCCAGCCCGACGTCAGCGAGCCGGTCGAGGACGGCGTGCGCCGCCGGCACCTTCCCCTCGCCGGCGCCGAAGAACTCCTCGGCCTCGGTCACCGGCATCGCCAGCACCTCGGCGATGTTCCGGCCACCCAGCGTGTACTCGAGCACCGCCGCCTGGAAGCGCCGCCCCTCGCACTCCTCGCACGGGGACTCGACGGTCGCCATCACGCCCAGCTCGGTGTAGATGACGCCGGCGCCGTTGCAGGTGGGGCACGCGCCCTCGGAGTTGGAGCTGAACAGCGCCGGCTTCACGCCGTTCGCCTTCGCGAACGCCTTGCGGATCGGCTCGAGCAGCCCGGTGTAGGTGGCCGGGTTGCTCCGGCGCGACCCGCGGATCGCCCCCTGGTCGACCACCACGACGCCGTCCCGCGGCGCGACCGAGCCGTGGATCAGCGAGCTCTTGCCGGATCCGGCCACACCGGTGACCACGCAGAGGACGCCGAGCGGGATGTCGACGTCGACGTCCCGCAGGTTGTGCGTGCCCGCACCCCGGACCTCCATCGTCCCGGTGGGCGTCCGCACCTCCGGCTTGAGCGCCGCGCGGTAGCCGAGGTGGCGTCCGGTGAGCGTGTCGCTCCCCCGCAGCCCCTCGAGGGTGCCCTGGTAGACCACCTCGCCGCCCGCGGTGCCGGCCATCGGGCCGAGGTCGACGACGTGGTCGGCGATCGCGATCGTCTCCGGCTTGTGCTCCACCACGAGCACCGTGTTGCCCTTGTCCCGCAACTGCAGGAGCAGGCCGTTCATGCGCTCGATGTCGTGCGGGTGCAGGCCGATGGTCGGCTCGTCGAAGACGTAGGTGACGTCGGTCAGCGACGACCCCAGGTGCCGGATCATCTTGGTGCGCTGTGCCTCGCCACCCGACAGCGTGCCCGCCGGCCGGTCCAGGGACAGGTAGCCCAGTCCGATCTCCCGGAACGAGTCGAGCAGGTGCTGCAGCCCGGTCAGCAACGGGGCCACCGAAGGCTCGTCCAGCGCGCGCACCCAGTCCGCCAGGTCGCTGATCTGCATCTGGCACAGGTCGGCGATGTTCCTGCCCCCGATCCGGGACGACCGGGCTTCCGGGGTGAGACGGGTGCCGTCGCAGTCGGGGCAGGTCTGGAAGGTGATCACCCGCTCGACGAACCGCCGGACGTGCGGCTGCAGGGAGTCGACGTCCTTGGAGAGCATCGACTTCTGGATCTTCGGGATGACGCCCTCGTAGGTGAGGTTGATCCCCTCGACCTTGATCTTGGTCGGCTTCTCGTGGAGGAGGGTCTCCATCTCCTTCTTCGTGTACTTCCCGATCGCCTTGTCCAGATCGAGGCCGATGCCTTCGAAGAGACGGCCGTACCAGCCCTCCATGCTGTAGCCGGGCACCATGAGGCCGCCCTCGTTCAGCGACTTGGACTCGTCGTAGAGCGCGGTGAGGTCGAAGTCGGAGACCGAGCCCATGCCCTCGCAGCGCGGGCACATGCCACCCAGGTAGACGGCCTCGCGGACGACGTCCTTCTCCACCCGGCCACCGGCCTTCTCCGTGCTCATCACCCCGCTCGCCCTGCGCGTGGGGACGTTGAACGAGAACGCGGTGGGCGGACCGATGTGCGGCCTGCCCAACCGGCTGAAGAGGATGCGGAGCATCGCGTTCGCGTCCGTGGCGGTGCCGACGGTGGAGCGCGGGTTGGCGCCCATGCGCTCCTGGTCGACGATGATCGCCGTCGTCAGGCCCTCGAGCAGATCCACCTCCGGACGCGACAGGGACGGCATGAACCCCTGCAGGAAGGCGCTGTAGGTCTCGTTGATCAGCCGTTGCGACTCGGCCGCGATCGTGTCGAAGACCAGCGAGCTCTTCCCCGAGCCCGAGACGCCGGTGAACACCGTCAGCCGGCGCTTCGGGATCTCGACGCTGACGTCCTTGAGGTTGTTCACGCGTGCCCCGAGGACGCGGATCAGGTCGTGGGTGTCGGCGACGTGCTCCGCCGGCGCCCCCGGACCGGTCGTCGTGGCGCTGCTCATCGGATCTCCTCGGTTCGGGCGGTGATCGGGCCTGCGGACCTAGGACCGGCCAGGGCCGCTCAACTGAGCTGCTGGAGCCGGATCATGTTGCCCGCCGGATCACGGAAGGCGCAGTCCCGTACACCGTACGGCTGGTCGGTGGGTTCCTGCACCACCTCGGCGCCGCCGACCTCCAGCCCGGCGAACGCGCCGTCCAGGTCCCGGGTCGCGAGGTTGACGCCGAAGAAGCTGCCCTTGGCCATCAGCTCGAGGATGGTCCGCTGCTCCTCGTCGGTGAGCCCGGGCGCCGCCGTCGGTGGGTGCAGCACGATGCTCGTGTCCGGCTGGCCGGGTGCGCCGACCGTGATCCACCGCATGCCGTCGTAGCCGACGTCCAGGCGGACCTCGAAGCCGAGGACGTCGCGGTAGAAGGCCAGGGAGGCGTCGGGGTCGGTCTGCGGGAGGAAGCTGGAGTGGATGGTGATGTCCATGCCGTCACGCTAGGGACGGCGCGGGCTCCGGGGCTTCTCGATTCCTGACCGATGATCACGACCTGACGGGTCTGGTCACCTGCTTGGCCACGCACGAGGGCATCCCCGCCGTCGCACCGGCCTGCTCCCGGCGGTAGACGCTGGGCGGCATGCCGACGAGCTCGGTGAAGCGGGTGCTGAACGTGCCCAGCGATGAGCACCCGACGGCGAAGCACACCTCGGTGACGGTGCGATCCCCCCGGCGCAGCAGCGCCATCGCCCGCTCGATGCGCCGGGTCATCAGGTACGCGTACGGCGACTCGCCGTAGGCCGCCCGGAACTCGCGGCTGAGGTGCCCGGCCGACATGTGCGCACCGCGGGCCAGCGCCTCGACGTCCAGGGGCTGGGCGTACTCCCGGTCGATGCGGTCCTTGACCCGGCGCAACCGGGTGAGGTCGCGCAGGCGCTGGTCCGGAGGAGCCGCTTCCCTGCTCACCCGCGAGATGCTGCCACGTCGCGCCGCCCCGGAGGAGGGAGGTGCGTCCCCCGGCGGAGGGACCAGGGCTCAACCCACCGCGCCGGCGAGCCGACACCCTGGCATGACCCTCGCGCCCTCCACCCCCACCGGCCCGGTGACCGCACCGGGCTCCGACGCCGTGCTCGCCGACGTCACCGCCCTGCTCCCGGACCGCGAGGACCTCCTCGTCCGGCTCGCCGAGCGGCTGCCCTCCGCCGACGAGGCCCCGGCCACCCTTCTCGTCGTCGGCCTGCTGCGGCGCGACGACGGCTGGCCGACGCCGGCACCGACCCTCGCAGCCGTGACCGTGCTGCTGGCCCGGTCGCTGCGCGGGGACGACTGGCTCGGCGCTGCGGGAGCCGCCGAGTTCGCCATCGTGCTCTCCGGATCCGAGAGCGCCGCGGAGGTCGCCGCCGCGCGGCTGACGGCCGCCGTCCCCGCGCTCGGCATCCCCGGGCTGTCGGCCGCAGCGGGCATCGCCCGACTGGACGCCGGCCTCCCCCCGCGGGAGATCTTCCGGCGCGCGAGCCTGAGCCTCACCGCCGCCCGCCGGGTCGGGCCGACGACGGTGATCCGCTACCGCGAGCCGGTCTGAGCAGCCCGCTCCGCCGGCCGGGTCAGCCGGCGAGCCGCTCCACCGCTGCGTCGATCCGCTCGTCGGTGGCGGTGAGCGCCATGCGGACGTGCCGCGCCCCGGCGGGCCCGTAGAAGCTGCCGGGCGCGGCGACCACGCCCAGACCGGCCAGCCAGTCGATCGTCGCCCAGCAGTCCTCGTCGCGGGTGACCCACAGGTAGAGACCGGCCTCGGAGTGGTCGATCCGCAGCCCGGCGGCGCGGACGGCTGCGGCCAGCCGGTCCCGCCGGGCCCGGTAGCGGTCGCGCTGGGCATCCACGTGCGCGTCGTCGGCCAGCGCCGCGGTCATCGCGGCCTGCACCGGGGTGGGCACCAGCAGCCCGAGGTGCCGGCGCACCTCCCAGACGCGACGCACCAGCACCGGGTCCCCGGACAGCAGGCCGCCCCGGTACCCCGCGGCACTGGACTGCTTGGACAGCGAGTGGACGGCGAGCAGCCCGGCGTGGTCGTCCCCCGCGACCGCTGGGTGCAGGATCGAACGCGGCTCGACGTCCCAGCCCAGCGTCACGTAGCACTCGTCGGCGGCGACCGGCACACCGTGCGTCCGGCCCCACTCCACCCAGGCGCGCAGCTCGTCGTCGGAGAGGACACGCCCGTGCGGGTTGCCCGGCGAGTTCAGCCAGACCAGCACCACGCCGTCGGCATCGGGCGGCGGGACGTCGGTCCGCCGGATCGTCAGCCCGGCGACCACGGCCCCCACCTCGTAGGTGGGGTAGGCGACGGACGGGATGAGGACGGTTCCGCCACCGGAGAGGCCGAGCAGGGTCGGCAGCAGGGCGACCAGCTCCTTGGAGCCGACCGTGGGGATGACCGAGGGGTCGGCCCCGAGCGGATCGGCGACCGTGACCCCCAGCCGACGGCCCAGCCAG
Source organism: Blastococcus sp. (assembly GCA_042090795.1). Classification (GTDB taxonomy): domain Bacteria; phylum Actinomycetota; class Actinomycetes; order Mycobacteriales; family Geodermatophilaceae; genus Blastococcus. The sequence continues at coordinate 168,422 of JBELIQ010000002.1, forward strand.
CCGGCCGCGGCGGTGCGCAGTGCGACGGTGCCCAGCGCGGTCGGGTAGCCCGGCGCGTTACCGGCGGCGGCCAACGCGTCCCCGAGCAATGCCGGGGTGTCGTCGACCGGCGTGCCGATCGAGAGATCGACGACCCCACCCGGGTGCTGTGCGGCCCGTTCACGGGCTGCGTCGAGCGCATCCCACGGGAAGTCCGGGAGTACGCGCGGTCCGCCGGGGTGCTGGGCGGTCAGTGCCCTTCGCCCCGGGGCGGGAGGGCCGCGACCAGCGGGTGGTCCTTGTGGATCTTCCCGGTCTTGGCGGCGCCGCCGGGGCTGCCCAGGTCGGAGAAGAACTCCACGTTGGCGTTGTAGTAGTCCTTCCACTTGTCCGGGACGTCGTCCTCGTAGTAGATGGCCTCGACCGGGCAGACCGGCTCGCACGCACCGCAGTCGACGCACTCGTCGGGGTGGATGTAGAGCATCCGGTCGCCCTCGTAGATGCAGTCCACCGGGCACTCGTCGATGCACGCCTTGTCGAGGACGTCGACGCAGGCCTCGGTGATGACGTAAGTCACGGTGGTTCCTCCCGGGGGACGGTGCGGGCGGCGATCGCTGGACGGTCGATCTCCTGAATTAGTATCACCCTCTCGCGCCCGGACGGCCGGGAAGGGTGCCCTTCCCTCGGTGCTCACCCTGTGGGGGGACGGCCGCGAGCCGGCGGAAGGACGACGCGCGTGATCGACGTGCGCTCTCTCGAGGAGCTCGCGGCCCGCACCTGGCGCGGTGTCGAGGAGGAGCGCCACGGCGACTGGCTGCTGCGTGCCGGCGGTGGCTTCAGCGGGCGGGCCAACTCCGTCCTGGTCGTCGGGCAGGCCCCGGAGCCGCTCGCGGACGCCGTCCCAACCGTCTCGCGCTGGTACACCGACCGCGGCCTGCCGCCGCGGGCGCAGCTGCCGGGCCCGGCCGGTGCCGCCGACGCGGCGTTCGCGGCCGCGGGGTGGATGCGCGGCGAGGACGTCCTCGTGCTCACCGCCCCGCTGCCGGACCGGCCGGCACCCGGGGCGCACGTGCACCTCTCCCCGGAGCCCGATGCCGCCTGGCTCGCCGGGTACCGCTACCGCGGGGCCGCGCTGCCGGCCGAGGCCCGGGCCGTGCTGACCAGCGCCGGATGCCCGTTGTTCGCCTCCGTGCGGCTCGCTCCCGCGCCCGCACCGCTCGCGGCCGTCGCCCGCGGAGCGGTCGAGGACGGCTGGCTGGTCATCTCCGCGGTCACCGTCGCCGAGGGGTTCCGGCGCCGCGGGCTGGCCGGGGCGGTCATGGCCGCCCTCGCAGCCGCCGGGCGGGAGCGGGGCGCGCACTCCTGCCTCCTGCAGGTCAGCGACGACAACCACCCGGCGCTGGCGCTCTACGCACGGCTGGGGTTCACCGAGCACCACCGGTACCACTACCGGAGCGCGCCGGACTGACCGTCGGGGTGGCGATCACCCGGCCGGCGGCGAAGGCCGCCGCGACCACGCCGCAGCCCAGGAACGCCAGGCCCACCGCGCCGGTCGCGCCGGTTCCGATCAGCACCAGGTCGCCCTCCGGACGACGCACCGTGGCGGCCAGTGCGACGACGAGCCAGACCAGCGCCGGCAGGACGGCGACCACGCGCGAGCCCGACAGCCGGTGGGCCAGCCGCACCAGCAGCACATTCCCGGCCACGGCCGCGAGCACCGACAGCGGGACCGGCACAGCGCCCACCGCGAGCGGCAACCAGAACACCTCCACCAGCGCCAGCCAGGCGGCGACGACGACGGCAACCAGCGCCCAGCCGGTGCCGACGGCGATCCGGGCGATCACCTGCCCAGACCGGCGAAAAGGTCGTCCTCCCAGCCGTGCGGACCGCCGCCGGGGCCCCGTTCGCCGCGCACCAGCCGGTAGTGCTCGACGGCGGCCAGCTCCAGCCCGAGGTTGTTCGAGAGCGCGAAGAAGGGGCCGTCCACGAGGATCTGGGTGGGGTGCGCCCGCATGGCGGCGTCCTTGTGGCTCGCGAACCCCCCGCCGTCCACCTCGGTGGTCACGACGTCGTCCGGGACGGCGAACGGCAGGTCGTCGGCGCTCGTGACGCCCTCGAAGAAGGTCGTGTCCCCAGCGGCCGCCATGGCCTCGATCCCCTGCTGCACGAGCGACCGCGGCATGGCGTTCCAGTAGACCTTGGCGACCGTCCACGCCCGGCCCAGCTCGGGCCGGTGGCCGGGGTCCGCGGCCAGCTCGGCGCCGCGCATCGCCACGCGGTGCGCCTGGATGTGGTCGGGGTGCCCGTAGCCCCCGAAGTCGTCGTAGGTCACCAGCACCTGCGGCCGCGTCTCGCGGATGACCGCGGCCGCGTGCGCCGCCGCCTCGTCGAGGTCGGCCTGCCAGAACGCGCGGGGGTGCTCGTTGGCCGGCGTCCCCATCATCCCGGAGTCCCGGTACCGGCCCGCGCCGCCGAGGAAGCGGAAGTCGGTGACGCCGAGGGCGGCCATGGCCGCCCGCAGCTCGCCGATCCGGTAGCCGCCGAGCTGGTCGGCCTGGTCGGCCGCCAGCTGGGCGAGCTCGGGGACGAGGATCTCGCCCTCCTCCCCCAGCGTGCAGGTGAGCAGGGTGACCGCGGCACCCTCGGCGACGTAGCGCGCCATCGTGGCGCCGTTGTTGATCGTCTCGTCGTCGGGGTGGGCGTGCACGAACAGCACGCGCCGGTCAGCCATCACACGATGATCCTGCCGGACCGCACCGCGGCCACGTGCTGTGCCCCTGGCAGCCGACCGTCGCATCCGCGCGGACGGCGTCCTCCCTCACCGGAGGGCGTCCTCCCTCACCGCGCACCGGGAGGGAGGACGCGCCGGGATCACGTCACCTCATACCAGCGGAGGTCAGACGGCGTCCGTCGGGACGACGGTGCGCGCCTCGGCGAAGTGGCACGCCGAGAGGTGGCCCTGACCGCGGTCGACCAGCGCCGGGGGCTCGGTCGCGCAGATGTCCTGGGCCTTCCAGCAGCGGGTGCGGAACCGGCAGCCCGAGGGCGGGTCGGCCGGGCTGGGCACGTCGCCCTGCAGCAGGATGCGGTCCTTCTGCCCGCGCAGGTGCGGCTCGTGCAGCGGGACCGAGGAGAGCAGCGCCTGGGTGTAGGGGTGCGACGGCTTCCCGTAGACGTCGGCCGCCGTCCCCTCCTCGACGATGCTGCCCAGGTACATGACCGCCACGCGGTCGGAGATGTGCCGGACCACCGACAGGTCGTGCGCGATGAACAGGTAGGAGAGCCCGAACTCGTCCTGCAGGTCCTCGAGCAGGTTGACCACCTGCGCCTGCACCGAGACGTCGAGGGCCGACACCGGCTCGTCGCAGACGATGACCTCCGGCTGCAGCGCCAGGGCCCGGGCGATGCCGATGCGCTGCCGCTGGCCGCCCGAGAACTGGTGCGGGTAGCGGTTGACGTAGTCGGGGTTGAGACCGACGCGGTCGAGCAGCTCCTGCGTGCGCTGCAGCCGCCCCTTCTTCGGCGCGATGTCGGGGTGCACCGACCAGCCCTCGGCGACGATGTCCCCGGCGGTCATCCGCGGGTTCAGCGACGCGTACGGGTCCTGGAAGATGATCTGGACCTCGCGGCGGTAGGCCTTGAGCTCCTTGCGCTTCATCCGGGCGACGTCGCGACCCTTGTAGAGCAGTTCGCCGTCGGTCGGGCGCTCGAGCGCCACCAGCAGCTTCGACACGGTCGACTTGCCGCAGCCGGACTCGCCGACCAGGCCGAGCGTCTCTCCCCGGCCGAGGGTGAGCGTCACGCCGTCGACCGCCCGGACGTGCCCGATGGTGCGCTTGAACAGCACGCCGTGGGTGAGCGGGAAGTGCTTCTTCAGGTTCCGCAGCTCCAGCAGCGGCTCGCTGGTCGAGCCACCTCGCTCGGAGGCACCCCGGCCGGTCGGCGCCTCCAGGGCGTGGTCCACCTCATCGTCCCGAGTCGCCACGGAGAACCTCCTCGCTGTAGTGACAGGCCGCTTCGCGCCCGGGCAGGACCAGGCGCAGGGGGGGCACGTCGACGGCGCAGTCCGCACCCGGCCGCGCATCCGCACCGATGCGGCGGTGCGCACAGCGCGGGTGGAAGGAACAGCCGCTGGGGATCGCCGCCAGGTTCGGGGGCTGCCCGGTGATCGGCTGCAGCCGGCCTCCCTGGGCCTCGACGCGCGGCACCGAGTTCATCAGGCCCTCGGTGTAGGGATGCGCCGGCTTCTCGAACGCGTCGTCGACCGTCCCGGTCTCGACCGAGGTGCCGGCGTACATGACGGCGACCTTGTCCGCGACCTCGTTGACCACGCCCAGGTCGTGGGTGATCAGCACGAGCCCCATCCCGGTCTCGCGCTGCAGGTCCTTGAGCAGGTCCATGACCTGTGCCTGCACCGTGACGTCCAGGGCGGTGGTCGGCTCGTCGGCGATGAGGATCTTCGGATCGAGGGCGATCGCCATCGCGATCATGACGCGCTGGCGCATACCGCCCGAGAACTGGTGCGGGTAGTCGTTGACGCGGTCCTTCGCCCCCGGGATGCGGACCCGGTCCATCAGCTCGACGGCCAGCTTCTTGGCCTCCTTGCGGGACGTGCCCCGGTGCGCCCGGAACATCTCCCCGATCTGGAAGCCGACGCTGTAGACGGGATTCAGCGCCGAGAGCGCGTCCTGGAAGATCATCGCGATGCCGGGGCCGCGGAGCTCGCGCTGCTCCTCGGCGGGCATCTCCAGCACGTTGCGCCCCTCGAACCAGATCCGCCCGGCCGGGATCACCGCCGGCGGCATGTCGAGGATGCCCATGATCGCCTGCGCCGAGACCGACTTGCCCGACCCGGACTCGCCCAGGATCGCGAGGGTCTCCCCCGCATGGACGGTGTAGCTCAGCCCGTTGACGGCGCGGACCAGACCGTTGCCGGTCCGGAAGTGGACGTGCAGGTCATCGACCTCGAGGACGGCCGAGGGGTCGGTCGGCCCGGCCGCGGGGGCCGACGTGGACTGGGAGAGGGTCATGAACGCTGCCTCGGGTCCAGGGCGTCGCGGAGCGCGTCGCCCATCATGACGAACGCCATGACCGTCGCGGTCAGCACGGCGCTGGGGAACAGGACGAGATGCGGCGCCACGCGCAGCAGGTTCTGCCCGGTGTTGATCTGCAGCCCCCACGAGATCGCCGGCCGCTGCAGACCGACGCCGAGGAAGGTCAGCGTCGCCTCGGCGGCGATCAGCACACCGATGGTGATGGTCGTGTAGACCAGGACGGGCGCGACGGCGTTGGGGAGGATGTGCCGGAGCAGGATGCGGCCGTCGGAGGCGCCCATGGCCCGCGCGGCGGCGACGTAGTCGCTGTTCTTGACCGCGATGACCTGGGACCGGACGAGCCGCATCGCGGTCATCCAGCCGAACGCGGCCAGCGCCACCGCCACGGCGATCGGGCCGGGGCGCTCGAACGCCGTCCGCAGCAGCACCAGCGCGCCGAGGATGAGCGGCAGCGCGTAGAAGATGTCCGCGATCCGGGCCAGGATGCTGTCGGTGATCCCGCCGTAGTAGCCGGCGATCGCCCCGACGACCACGCCCAGCATCAGGATCACCAGCACGGCGACCACGCCGATGAGCAGCGAGTTGCGGGCGCCGTAGACGACGTTGGCCAGGTAGTCGCAGCCCTGCTGGTCGAAACCGAACCAGTGCTCGGCCGACGGCGTCTGCGACGAGTTGGACAGGCTGCACTGACGCGGGTCGGCCCCGCGGGCGAACAGCTGCGGGAAGGCGGCCATGGTCAGGAACAGCACCATGAGCACGGACCCGATCCAGAACAGCGGGTTGCGCTTCAGCGCCTTCCAGGCGTCGCTCCACAGACTGTTCTGCTGGTCGTCCGCGGTGGCCTGCTCCTCGGTGCGGGTCAGGGACCCCGCGCCTACTTCCTCGTGGCCCAGCTGCGCCTGCTCAGGACGCTTCTCAGTCATAGCGGATCCTCGGGTCGAGGACGGCGTAGAGCACGTCGACGACCAGGTTGAAGAAGATGAAGAAGAACACCAGCAGGGTGACGATGCCGACGACCACCGCCCCCTCCTGGGCGCGGATGGCGTCGAACACCGCCCGGCCGAGGCCGGGGATGTTGAAGACGCCCTCGGTGACGATGGCGCCTCCCATCAGCGTGCCGATGTCGGCACCGATGAAGGTCACCACCGGGATGAGGCTGTTGCGGAGGGTGTGGCGGACGACCACGGTCCGCGGCGTCAGGCCCTTTGCCTTCGCCGTGCGGACGTAGTCGGCGCGCAGGTTCTCGGACATGCTGGTGCGGGTGAGCCGCGCGACGTAGGCCACGGAGCCGGCGGCCAGCACGAGGCCGGGCAGCAGGTAGCTGTACCAGCCCTCGCCGAGGCCGGCGATGGGGAACCAGCCCAGCCGCAGCCCGAACACGTACTGCGCGAGGAAGCCGAGCACGAGGATCGGCACCGACACGATGAGCGTCGTCGAGACGAGCACGACGTTGTCGATGAAACCGTTGCGGCGGATCCCGGCCAGCACACCGGCGACCACGCCGATGAGGACCTCGAAGAGCACCGCCACGAGCGTGAGCCGGGCCGTGATCGGGAGCCGCTGCTCGATGGTGTCGAGGACCGGTCGGCCGCGGAAGTCGGTGCCGAAGTCGAACTGCGCCAGATCGCCCAGGTACTTGAAGTACTGGATGAACAGCGGGTCGTTGAGGTTGAAGTCGTCGCGCAGCTGCGCGATCACCGCGGGTGCGAGTGGGCGGTCACCGCTGAGCGCGCGGATGGGGTCGCCCGGCAGGGCGTACACCATGGCGAAGATGAGGAACGTCGCCCCGAAGAGGACGGGGATGGTGAGCAACAGCCGGCGCGCGATGTAGCGGCCCATGTCTCCCCTTGCTGGTTGTGCGGTCGCGCTCCGGCGAGCGTCGCGGAGTCACTCTGCCAGTCCGCACCGGTCGGGGCGCCCTCAGGGGCAACCCCTGCGGGACGCCGTCGGAGGACTCACGGAAGCCGCCGGGGGCTGCCCTCTCGGGCAGCGCCCCGGCGGCGGAGGTGGTGCTGCGTTCCGTCCGGCGTCAGTTGACGGTGACCCCGGCGAGGTCGATCTGACCGAAGACGTCGATCACCACGTCGGACACGGCGTCCGAGTGCACGATCTGCTCGACGCCGAAGAACATCGGGAGGATCGGCATGTCCTCGAGCAGGACGTCATCGGCCTGCTGGTAGAACTCGATCGCCTCCTCGTTGCTCTCTGCCTGGTTGCCCTGGGCGACGAGCTCGTCGAACTCGGGGTTCGTGTAGAACGCCGTGTTAGAGCCGTTCGGGGGCAGCGCAGCCGTGGAGTACAGCGGCTCGAGGTAGTTCTGCGGGCTCGGGTAGTCCATGGCCCAGCCGAGGCGGAACGGCCCGGTGAAGCCCTGGTCGTCGGCGAGCGGCAGGTACTGGGCGAACTCGAGGTTGCCCTGCAGGGTGTAGTCCACGCCGAGGTTCTCGCGGAGCTGGTTGCCCACGGCCTCGACCCAGGCGTCGTGGCTGGCACCGGCGTTGAACCACAGGTCGACGGGCTGGGTGCGGTCGAACCCGGCCTCGTCGAGCAGCTGGTTGGCCCGCTCGACGTCCAGCTCGCAGTACTCGCAGGCGCCCTCGCGGTAACCGTCGACGACCGGCGCGATCGCGTCGTCGGCAGGGGTGAAGGTGCCGTTGAAGATCGCCTCGGTGATCGCCTCGCGGTCGATCGCCATGGAGAAGGCCTGACGGACGCGCGGGTCCGCGAAGCGCTCCTCGTAGGTCGGCATGCCGAGGTAGGTGAACGACGACGAGGGCCGCTCGATGAACCGGTCACCGAACTCCGACGGCGCCGTGGCGATGGCGTCGGCCGGGATGTCCTTGACGACGTCGAGGTTGCCGCCCTGGACGTCGGTGTAGGAGGTGGAGACCTCCGAGTACACCTGGACCTCCACGGTCTCGGCCTGGGCCTCGTCCTCGCCGGCGTAGTCGTCGTACTTGGTGAGCGTGATGCCCACGCCCTCCTCGAAGGGGCCCTCGGCCTGGAACGGGCCGGTACCGATCGGGGCCTGCTCCGCGGCACCCTCCGGGTCCTCGAAGAAGGACTCGGCCATCGGGAAGAAGGCGTTGTAGCCGACCGTCACGGGGAACTGGGCGAACGGGTCGTTCAGGGTCACCGTGAAGGTCTGGTCGTCGACGACCTCGAGGCCGGTCAGCTCGGTGGCCACCGGGTCACCGGTGATCTCACCGGCGTCGTCGGTCGGGGCCTGGAGGTCCTCGTAGCCGACGATGTTGGAGAAGAAGTACGACGCGCCCTGGGCGTTCGGGCTGTACGAGGTGTAGTTCCACGCGTCGACGAAGGACTCGGCGGTCACGGGCGTGCCGTCGTGGAAGGTCCACCCGTCCTTGAGCGTGATGGTCCACGTGGTGTTGTCGTCGGACTCGATCGACTCGGCGATGCCGGTGTACTCGACCTCGCCGTCCTCGGCGTACTGGACCAGGCCGGTCCACAGGGCCTTGACGACCTGCGACCCCTCGGTCTCGGTCGTGTTGCCGGGCACGAGCGGGTTCTCGGGGTTGTTGATGGCGACGCTGAACGAGCCACCGCCGTCGCCGCCGCCGGATCCGGAGCCGTTGTCGTCGCCGCCGCCACAGGCGGACAGCAGCATGGCGCCGGCCAGGGCCATGGCGAGCGCACCAGGGCGCTTGTTGAGCTTCACGTAGAAGGCCTCTCTCGTTCCGCGGACGCGGAGTCTCGGACTGGTCGGCCAGAGCCCGGCATGGGGGCTGTGGCGCTGACTGTCGTGTTCGGACACGCACGTGTACGGGGGGTGAACCCGACGTGCACGGTGAGCACGCTAGGCAGCCACTCCCGGGCATGCCACCGCCGTGGCCCATTTGTGACCTGAATGCACCGTCTCACCGCCTCTCACAGGAAGCCGTCCAGGCGCCCCGACCTGCGACGGGACGGCCTGCGACCTCTCCGCCTCCACTCCGGACTTCTTCCGGACTTCCGGGGCTGCCGGCTGGGGTGACACGCGTCCAGGTGTCACCCCAGCTACCCGCGGGTAGGGAGAGCCCATGAGCAACGAGGACAAGACGAACAACAAGATCGAGGAGCTCGGCGGCAAGGCCAAGGAGGCGCTCGGCAACGCGACCGACGACAAGGACCTCCAGGCCGCCGGCCAGAAGGACCAGAGCAAGAGCAACCTCAAGCAGGCCGGCGAGAAGGTGAAGGACGCCTTCAAGTAGGCCGCACCTCGCTCGTCGGAGGCCGCACCCCTGTCGGGGGTGCGGCCTCCGCTGCGTTCAGGACCGGGTGAGGGGTTCCCACACGGCTCGGGCGGGCCCGGACTTCCGGTACCGAAAGTCCCCCACCACCCCCGGACTTCCGGTACCGAAAGTCCCCCACCACCCCCGGACTTCCGGTACGGAAAGTCCGTCGGAGTACCGGCTCCCCGAGCCAGGCCCTCAGGCGATCGGAGCGAGGTACCCGAGAGCCTGCCGGATCCGCCGGACGACACCGTCCATGTCGCGGAGGTCGGGTGCGCTCAGCCGGATGACTCGCCACCCTGCGGCGACGAGCCGCTCATAGCGGCGGTCGTCGCGCCGGATCTGCAGGCCGTCGAAGTGGTGCGCGCCCTCGTACTCGACGATCAACCGGTACTCGGGCCAGGCGAGGTCGACGCGGCCGAGGAACTCGCCGGCGGCGAGGACCACGAACTGCGGCGACGGGGCCGGCAGGCCGGCGCGCACGCACGCCACACGGACCCAGGACTCCGGGGGGCTCTCGCTGCGCGCGTCGACCAGCGGCAGGACCGTCGCCACCCGCGTGGCTCGCCACCGACCGCGCGAGCCCAGCAGATCGCGATGGACCGCGTCCAGGTCGAGATGCCCGCTCCGCACCATCGCGTCGAGCATCGATACGGCCGTCGGGACGGTCTCCAGGGTCGCCACCTCCCATGCCGTGCGAGCGCCGTTCGTGAGTCGGATCCCGTCCTCCGTCGTCCACACCTCGGCGGCTCGCACGGCCGTGCGGTGCACCCGGACACCCCGCGGCCCGCGCCAGGTGGACTCCGGCGGCACGAGCACGACGACGGGGTCCGTCGCGGAGGCGAACGGGGCACCGAACCACGGCGCGGCGGACCGGCCACCCAGCACGGCGTCCGCTGGCATCACGAGCGCCGCAGCCCGGACGAAGAGCTCGTGTCCCGCCGGCAGCCCGGGATCGGCGTAGACGTTGTGCAGCAGGCGTCGGTAGAGACCTGACTTCAGCTGTCTCGCGGTGACTGCCCCTGCAGCCACCGCGTGCGAGCCGAGGAAGACGCCGTGCAGACGCGTGAGTGAGGACACCGGGTCACCTTGGGTCCTCGCGCCGTCTCGTATCAGCGTCGTCCACAGCCTTGGCACTTCCGGTACCGGAAGTCCCGCGGCAGCACCGGACTTCCGGTACCGGAAGTCCCGCGGCATGACCGGACTTCCGGTACCGAAAGTCCCTCAGTGGCGGGTGAGGAGTTCCCGGACGGCGGGGATCAGGGGGCGGTCGGCGGCGATCCAGTCGATGCCGTCGAGCTCGGCGGCGCCCACCCACCGGAGGGCGGCGTGCTCGTGGGCGACGGGCTCCCCCGACACGATCCGCGCCGACCACACCCGCATCGTCGAGGCCCCGCGCGGCCCCCCGGCGACCGCGCCGTCCAGCGGCACCTCGCCGAGGAAGTCCCCGGGCGCCACGAGCACACCCAGCTCCTCGGTGCACTCCCGCACGAGCGCCGCCAGGTCGGACTCACCCGGATCCACCTTTCCCCCGGGGAACTCCCAGCAGCCGTCGTAGGGCCCGCCCGAGCGCTGGGCGACCAGCACCCGGTCGCCGTCGACCAGCGCCGCCCCGACCACCTGCACGACATCGCGCCCACGCTCCTGAGCGGCCGCCGCGTAGGCGATCAGGTGGGCCCGCATGGCCCGGTCGAGCCGCCGGCGCAGCAGCCGGTCGGCCACCGCGCCCACCGGACCGGGCAGCCCGGTCCCGCCGTCGATCTGCTCCTCGACCCGCGTGCCGTCGGGAGTGGCGGTGAACCGGCGCGCGTGGGTCACCCAGCGCCTCCCCGCCGCGGGACCGGCGACGCGGACGTCGGACCAGGGGCGCTCGGTCGCGGCCTCCACCAGGGGCACCGGCCAGGGCCGCTCCACGGTCCGGGCGACGTCGAACGCCACCGTGAGCGGCGCCTCCACCAAGGTGGTGAAACGCAGCCGGAACACGCGGCCACTGTTCCAGACCACGGCAGGATGGCCCCCGTGCGCATCAACGCCCGGGTCGACTACGCCATCCGAGCGGTCGTCGAGCTCGCGGCGGTCGCGCCGGAGTCCATGACCGCGGACGCCATCGCCACCGCCCAGGGCATCCCGAGCCGTTTCCTCCAGGCGATCCTCACCGACCTGCAGCGGGCCCGTCTGGTGACCAGCCAGCGGGGCCGGGACGGCGGGTACCGGCTGGCCCTGCCGGCCTCGGAGATCTCGATCGCGCGGATCATGCGGGTCGAGCAGGGATTCCTCGCCGAGGTGCACGGTCAGCGCCCGGAGGACGTGACCTACCCGGGTGCGGCCGCCGCGCTGGCGCCGGTCTGGGTCGCGGCGCGGGAGGCCTACCGCCGGGTCCTGGAGGGCGTCACCGTGGCCGACGTCGTCAGCGGCCGGCTCCCCGGGCACGCGGCCGAGCTGGTCGCCATGGACGAGGCCTGGCGGTCCTTCCGCACCTGAGCGGCACCCCTGAGGGCGCTCCGCCCCCATCGTGTGAGCTGCTCCACCGCCACCGGCCGGGCCGGCTGTGGCACCATCGACCCGTGACCGGCCGCGGCGTACTCCTCGTTGCGCGCCTGCACATCGATCTCGCGCGCGTCTCCAGCGCCGCCTGTCACGCTTCGCGCTGACCCAGGCTCCTCCCGCGCAGCTCCGACTGCGCATCGACCCGGCAGCGCCCTCCCGAACTCTCGCGGCTGCGGCCGCGGCGGGCACAGGCGCAGGAAGAAGTACCGAGACGTGACGACCCCCACCCGCACGAGCAACCGCCCCAAGCGCGGCGAGGGCCAGTGGGCTCTGGGCTACCGGGAGCCGCTGAACCCGAACGAGCGGATGAAGAAGGACTCCGACGGCCTCGAGGTGCGCCAGCGGATCATCGACATCTACTCCAAGGGCGGCTTCGACAGCATCGACCCGGGTGACCTGCGTGGCCGCATGCGCTGGATGGGCCTCTACACCCAGCGCGCCCAGGGCATCCCCGGCGGCAAGACCGCCGTGCTGGAGCCCGAGGAGCTCGAGGACAAGTACTTCATGATGCGGGCCCGCATCGACGGCGGGCAGCTGACCAGCGACGCACTCCGGGTGATCGGCGGCATCAGCACCGACTTCGGTCGCGACGTCGCCGACGTCACCGACCGGCAGAACGTGCAGTACCACTGGATCCGCATCGAGGACGTGCCCGAGATCTGGCGGCGGCTCGAGTCGGTCGGGCTCTCCACGATGGAGGCCTGCGGCGACGTCCCGCGCGTCATGCTCGGCTGCCCGCTGGCCGGGATCCTCGAGGACGAGGTCCTCGACGCCACCGACGTCATCGCCGCCACCGTCGAGAAGTACGTCGGCAACCCCGAGTTCAGCAACCTCCCGCGCAAGTGGAAGACCTCCATGTCGGGCTGCGTGGACCACTGCACCGAGCCCGAGATCGACGACGTCTCGTTCGTCGGCGTCGTGAACGAGGCCGGCGAGGCCGGCTACGACCTCTGGGTCGGCGGCGGGCTGTCCACCAACCCGATGTTCGCCCAGCGGGTCGGCGTCTTCGTCCGCCCCGATCAGGTGACCGAGGTCTGGGCCGCGTGCACCAGCGTCTTCCGCGACTACGGCTACCGCCGGCAGCGCAACCGGGCCCGCATCAAGTTCCTGATGGCCGACTGGGGGCCGGAGAAGTTCCGCCAGGTGCTGCAGGACGAGTACCTGCACGCTTCTCTGCCCGACGGTCCGGCGCCCGCCCCGGCCAAGCACGACCAGCGCGACCACGTCGGCGTCAGCAGGCAGAAGGACGGCGCCAACGCCGTCGGCTTCGCGCTGCGCACCGGCCGGATCAGCGGCTCGCTGCTGACCACGATCGCGAACCTGGCCGACGAGTACGGCCAGGGCCGCATCCGGACGACGACGCAGCAGAAGCTGGTCATCCTCGACGTCCCGGACGAGAAGGTCGAGGCGCTGGTCACCGCCCTCGCCGAGCACGACCTGCAGGTGCGCCCGAGCGCCTTCCGCCGCGGCACGATGGCCTGCACCGGCCTGGAGTTCTGCAAGCTGGCGATCGTCGAGACCAAGCAGCACGCGCAGGACCTCTACGCGGAGCTGGAGCGGCGGCTGCCCGACTTCGACGTGCCGATCGGCATCAACGTGAACGGCTGCCCGAACAGCTGCGCCCGCTTCCAGACCGCCGACATCGGGTTCAAGGGCTCGATGGTCAAGGACGACGCCGGCGAGATGGTCGAGGGCTTCCAGGTGCACCTGGGCGGCCACCTCGGCGTGGAGGCGACCTTCGGGCGCAAGTTCCGCGGCCACAAGGTGACCAAGGCCGAGACGGCCGACTACTGCGAGCGGGTGCTGCGCGGCTTCGTGGAGCGCCGCACGGACGGTGAGTCCTTCGCCCACTACGTCTCGCGCGCCGAGGAGGACTGGCTCCTGTGAGTGAGGAGGCGGGTGCGGGAAGGACCCGGCAGCTGCCGGTGTTCCACTGCCCGTACTGCGGGGACGAGGACCTCACCCCCTACGAAGGTGAATCGGCCGACGGCTGGCGCTGCAGCGCCTGCCTCCGGGCGTTCTCCGTCCGCCTGATCGCAACGGGAGTGCAGCACTGATGACGACCGCCATCGCAGCGACGCCGGAACTGGCCGCCGAGGCCGACGCCCGCTTGGGCGCCATCGCCGACCCGGTCGAGCAGGCGCTGGCCGCCCTGCAGTGGGCCGGCGAGGCCTTCGGGGACCAGTTCGCGATCACCTCGTCCATGGCCGACGGTCTGCTGGCGCACCTGGCCAGCCGGGCGATCCCCGGCGTGCACGTGATCTTCCTGGACACCGGCTTCCACTTCGCCGAGACGATCGGCACCCGCGACTGGATCACCGGCGTGCTGCCCGTGACCCTGGTCAACGTCACCGCACCGCAGACCCCGGCCGAGCAGGAGCTCTCCTTCGGTCCGAAGCTCTACGAGCGCGACCCGGACCTGTGCTGCTCCATGCGCAAGGTCGAGCCGCTGGCGAAGACCCTGTCGGGCTACGCCGCCTGGGGGTCGGGTGTCCGCCGCGACGAGTCCGCCACCCGCGCGGACACGAAGCTGGTGGACTGGGACGCCAAGCGCGGCATGGTGAAGGTCAACCCGATCGCCGCCTGGTCGCAGGCCGACGTCGACGCCTACATCGCCGAGCACCAGGTGCCGGTCAACCCGCTGTTCGAGCTCGGCTACGGCTCGATCGGCTGCTCGCCCTGCACCCGGCCGGTGGCCCCCGGCGAGGACCCCCGCGCCGGCCGCTGGGCGGGCTCGACCAAGACCGAGTGCGGCCTGCACACCTGAGCTGACCGGCATGCCCCGCCCTCCGCGCCTCTCCCCCGACGCCGTCGCCGCCGCGCTCGCCGGCCTGCCGCTGTGGTCGGGGGACGCCGGCGGGCTGCGCCGCTCCGTGGAGCTCCCGAGCTTCCGGGACGCCGTCGCCGCGATCGTCGCGATAGCCGACGTCGCCGAGGAGCTGGACCACCACCCCGACGTGGACCTGCGCTGGCGCACCCTGCACCTCACCCTCGTCAGCCACTCCGCCGGTGGCGTGAGCGAGCTCGACCTGCAGCTCGCCCGCCGCATCGACGCCCTGCTGCCCGCCTCCTGACGGGGTCGACCACGGACCGGAACGGTCCCTGGTCGAGCGCCTCCGGTTCAGCCGCCGGACACGTGGGACGCGGGTCCCGGAACGTGCGACGGCGGGCACGTGAACATCACCGCAGATCGCTGACCAGCGTCTTTGCCCTGGCTAGCTTCCGAAGTGGCCCCGGGCCTTCCCCCGGACCCACGACCACTCGGGAGCAACACGTGCGCACTCTCTCCAGGTACGGCATCGCAGCGACCGGCGTCGCCGCGGTGATCGTCGCCGTCCCGCTGCCGGCGACGGCCGCCGAGGACACCGACCCGGACACGGGCACCGTCACCATCACCCGGTTCGACGACCGCTACGCGGACGGCATCTTCGACCCGTCGAAGACCGCACGCGACGGCACCACCGACCAGAAGAGGACGAGCAACAGCGCGTGGCTCGTCGCGTCGGACGGCACCCGCCACTACGGGTACACGACCGCCGACGACGACACCGTGTTCGAGAACGTGCCCGTCGGCGCCGCGACGGTCTACCTCACCGCACCCAACCAACCCGCGGGCGAGGTGTTCTTCGACGCCACCGGCGCGGCCAGCGCCGACGACATCCAGCGTCTGCCCATCGCCGACAACCACTTCGGCCAGGCCTCCGGCGCGCTCTCCCTCACGGTGGACGCGGACGGCGAGCAGCGGATCGTGGGCATGACGGCACTGCGCGGCGTCGCCGACGTCCGCTACGCCGACGGGACCGTGGCCACCGGACTCACCTCGATCGAGTTCGGTTCCGGCGACGAGTGGTTCCCGGCCACCGAGTACCAGTACAGCGGGGGCGAGGGCCGGTACGAGGCGTTCGACGGCTACAACTACGTCCGGCACATCCCCGACGAGATCGGCGTCCGCTTCGCCGTTCCCGCGGGCTACCGCGTGGCCTCGGTGACCGCTGCCGACTACACGCCCATCACGGTCACCGAGCGCGACGGCGCCTACTGGATGGACACCACCGGGGCCGCGTCGTACTTCTCGAACCCGCGGTTCACCATCACGCTCGAGAAGATCCCGGACACGACCCGCCCGACGATCACCGTGAAGGACGGCGCGGGTTTCACGACCCGCAGCGGTGACCGGTTCGGCATGGTCTCGTTCAAGCTCTACGACGCGGGCAAGATCGACAAGGTCGAGATCAACGGCACGGTCAAGGACCTCGGCAACAACGCCTGGTCCGACGTCAACTACCTCAAGCCCGGCGTCCTCGGCGCCGTCGAGGGGAAGAACACGATCACCGTGTTCGACGTCGCGGGCAACACCGAGACCCTGACCTTCACGCTCGACGGCTCCGGACCCACGGTCACCGTCAAGGACGGCGAGCGCTTCACGGTCGGGAACGCCGCCGGCTACGACCGGGTCAGCTTCAAGCTCCACGACGCCGCGAAGATCGACAAGGTCGTGATCAACGGCAAGGTCAAGGACCTCAGCAACAACGCCTGGTCCGACGTCAACTTCGTGCAGCCCGGCACCTTCGGTGCAGTCACGGGTGGGAACACGCTGGTCGCCTACGACGTGCTCGGCAACACCACGACGATCACGTTCACCCTGCACTGATCACCGTCCCCTGCAGGCACCGCGCCTCCCCGCTCCGGCGGGGAGGCGCGGTCGCGTCCGCGGGGTCATCGCGCCATCGTCCGTCGCGACCGCCGGTGGCCGACTGCGCCGAGCGAACTCCTCGAGGCCGCCGCCGACGGTGTCCAGCAGCCAGGTGCCCCCGGCCGTCCAGTACGCAGTGACCAGCGCGGACAGCCCGGCCAGTGCAGCCGCGCCGCACGCCGCGCCGCGGTGCGTCACGTCAGGCCCGGACGGGCAGCACCAGCAGGCCGAACAGCCGGTCGGCCTCGGCGTCGGGGTCGACGGTGAGCCCGGTGTGCACCGGGCCGGGCTGGACGACGGTGCTGCGCGGCGCGGTCAGCCAGCGGAACCGCGAGCCGAGCGCCTCCCGGCCGGCCGCACCGACACCCGGATCGGCGGCGCACACGTCCGCCGCGGCCTGCAGCGCCCGGCCGATCGCGGCGGCGTCGGCGGTCGGGTCCAGCGCGCGCAGCCGCTCGGGGTCGAGGTGGACCCGGGACCCGAGGTAGTCGCGCTGGCGGCAGTAGACGAGGACGCCGGCATTGAGCGACTCCCCGCGCTCGACGCGCGGCACGACCCGCAGCACCGCGTACTCGAAGGTCTCGCGGGTCATCGCTGTGCCCATCGCAGCGCTTCGTACCTCATCGCTGGGTGATCCCTTCCGGCGGCGGCGGGCCCAGCCACGACGGGCGGTTCTCGCCCCGCGGCGCCCGGCGGCGGCCCGCTCCCCCGGCCTCGGCGGCCGCGGTCAGCCCCGGCAGCCAGGCGTCCCGGGCGGCCAGCCGGGCCAGCAGCTGCTCGACGTAGCGGGTGCGCAGCTCCTCGGGCGGCTCGCCCTGCAGCCACTCGCCGGGCACCTGCGCGAGCACGCCGGTGAGCAGCTCGCGGGTGACCAGCGGAGCCAGTGCGGCGTCCGCGGCGGGCACGTCGGGGGCGCACTCGATCAGCGCGTGCGCCGACGCGTCGTAGGGCCGCGTCACCGCCGCGGCCGCACCCGGCCAGTGGTGGTGGAAGGTCAGCGCGGCGCCGTGGTCGATCAGCTGGAGCCCGTCGTGCCAGAAGAGCATGTTCGGGTTGCGCCAGGAGCGATCGACGTTGCCGATCAGGGCGTCGAACCACAGCACCCGCCCGGCGAGCCCGCCGTCCACACCGTCGGCGCCGGCCTCGAAGTCCAGGGCGCCCGGCAGGTAGTCCAGACCCAGGTTCGTGCCGGCCGAGCGCTGCAGCAGCTCCTGCACCTCGACGTCCGGCTCGCCCACGGCGAGCTCGGGGGCGACGTCCACCGTCACCAGCGCCGGCACCGGAAGGCCCAGCGCCCGGGCCAGCTCGCCGCAGACCACCTCGGCGACGAGCACGTTCACGCCCTGCCCGGCGGCCCGCCACTTGACCACGTACGTACCGAGGTCGTCGGCTTCCATCAGCCCCGGCAGCGAGCCACCCTCGCGCAGCGGGGTGACGTAGCGGGTGGCGGTGACGGAGGGCAGCACAGTGCCGGCGACCCTACCGGGGAGCCGCCCGCCAGTAGCCGGCCATCAGCTCGTGCGACCACGCCGGCTGCCGCACCTCGCCCCGCGGCGCGAACTCCGCCATGTACGGCTTGACGTCCAGCACCGGTGTGCCGTCGATGGCGTCGAGCGCCTCGACCCGGAGGACCAGCCCGTCCACCGCGAGCAGCCGGCAGACGGTGACGCCGATCCGGTTCGGCCGCCCCTTCGCGCGCTGGGCGAAGATGCCCACCTCGGGCCAGCGCGGGTTGCCGCGCGGCCGGCGCGCCCGGGTCTGCACACCGGCCGGGTCCACCCGGTCGAACACGTAGACCACCTCGACGTGCGAGAACTGGTCCAGCCCGGCCAGCGCGTCGGCCGAGAACAGGTCGCCGTCGAGGGTGACCGTGGCGACGACGCTCTCCCAGTCGTCGTCCACCGGCTCGGTCCGCGGCGAGGCGACCCGGCCGATCACCGTCATCTCCATGCCGGCAGCCTGCCAGCCGGGCGCCCGGTCCCGGGCGGGACGAGACTGCGTCACGTGGGACTCCTCCGCGCGACCGACCCCGCGGAGCTGGCCGCCGCGCCCTTCAACTACGCCGAGGTGGGCGGCACGGGTGATGCGGAACTGCCCGCGGGCTACCGCACCGCCACGTACTCCGCGGTCGTCGGCTCCGGCCGGGCGGACTTCGAGCGCGCCGTCGCCGCCGTCCTCGACTGGCGCGCCCAGCGCAGCGTCGGCTTCGTCGTGCGCGCCGACGGCCCGGCGGGCACGCCGGGCACCGTCGTCGTCCTGACCGCCGGACTGCCCCGACTCGGCTACGACCTCCCGTGCCGGGTGGTCTGGGCGCGGACCGAGGGCGACGAGCGCGGGTTCTCCTACGGCACCCTCACCGGTCACCCGGAGAGCGGCGAGGAGCGGTTCACGGTGCGGCTGCTGCCCGACGGGGACGTCGTCTACGAGATCCGGGTGTTCTTCCGGCTGGCCTCCCGTGCCGCCCGGCTGGCCGGGCCGCTGAGCCTGCTGCTGCAGCGGCTGGGCACCCGCCGCTACCTCACCGCGATCGGGGCGGCCGCGCGGGGCTGAGGCCACCGATGAGCCGGCGGCTGCCGGCCGGTCGGTACTGCACATCCACGGACGAGGAGCGGGCGCATGGGGCTGGCAGCGGACGTCGAGGCGGTGGTGGTCGCGGCGGTGGCGGAGGGGCAGGTGCCCGGGGCGGCCTGGCGGGTGGACCGCGGGGACGAGATCGCCCGGGGTGCTACGGGCACGCACACACCCGGCAGGGACGACGCGGTGCGCCCCGACGCCGTCTTCCGCCTCTCCTCCACGACCAAGCCGGTGGTGGCGGTCGCGGCGCTGGCCCTGGTCGACGAGGGCGTCCTCGACCTCGACGGACCGGTGGACCCGCACCTGCCCGAGCTGGCCGGCCGGGTGGTGCTGGCCGATCCGGCCGATGCGTCCGCGGGCACCGTGCCGGCCCACCGGGCGATCACCGTGCGGGACGTCCTCACGTTCCGGCTGGGGCTGGGGATGGACTTCACCGCTCCCTGGCCCACACCGACGGTGGCCGCGCTGGAGGCGGCCGGGCTGCCGGCCGGCCCGCCCCGGCCGCAGGCCGCCCCGCCGCCGGACGAGTGGCTGCGGCGGGTGGCCACGGTGCCGCTGGCCCACCAGCCGGGCGAGCGCTGGCTGTACCACCTGGGCGCCTCGGTGCTCGGCGCCCTGGTGGCCCGGGCGGCCGGCCGGCCGCTGCCGGAGGTGCTCGCCGAGCGGGTGCTGGCGCCACTGGGCCTCGCCGACACGGGCTTCGGCGTCCCGGCGCACGCGCGGAGCCGGCTCGGTCCGCACTGGGCGCCACCCGGCGAGGACGGCCGACGGGAGTGCTACGACCCGCCCGACGGGCAGTGGAGCCGGCCACCCGCGTTCCCGGACGCCGGTGACGGCCTGGTGTCCACCGTCGACGACCTCGCCGCCGTCGCCGCCATGCTGCGCGACGGCGGGCGCGCGCCGGACGGCCGGCACGTCCTCCGGGAGGCCACGGTGGCGGAGATGCTCACCGAGCAGGCCGGCCCGGTGGACGACGAGGGCGGCGGCTGGGGGCTCGGGCTGGGCGTGCGCCGCACCGACGAGCCCGGTGGTCGGTCGGCCGGCTCCTACGGCTGGGACGGCGGGCTGGGCAGCTCCTGGTGGACCGATCCGCAGACCGGGGTGACCGCGGTGCTGCTCACCAACCAGATGTGGCCCTCCCCCACCCCGCCGCCGCTGTTCGACGCGTTCCGGGCGGTTGCCTTCGGTCCGCGCTAGGCATCCCGCCTACTCCTCCCTGCGCACCTGCTCGCGCTCGCGCTCGATCAGCTCCTTGCTCCGCACCAGCCGGATCAGGGTGACCACGAACAGCCCGCCGGCCATGTTGAGCAGGACCGTGTACCAGAACCAGGCCAGCCAGTCCGCATAGCCGAAGGGGGCGCCGGCGTGCAGCGCCCCGAAGATGAGCAGCGAGTCCAGGACCGAGTGGAACAGCATCAACCCGGCGAGCAGGAAGCCGCCGATGACCGAGGCGACGATCTTCCCGGTCTCGGACTCCGCGCCGTGCTGCATGCGGGTCATGAGGGTGATCACGCTGCCCGCCAGGAAGGCCAGGCAGATCGTCTGCGCGTCCAGCGGCGCCTCGATGAAGTGCGTCGCGGACTCCACGGCGGTCTCGGTCAGCTCGGGGAACGCCGCGACGACCACCCACATCACCAGCCAGCCCCCGACCAGGTTGGCCACCAGCGTCCCGCTCCAGAGCTTGGCCAGCTGCGCGGTGCTGGCCCGGCCGGCGAACACCGCGGTGACGGGGACCAGGAACCCCTCGGTGAACAGCTCGCTGCGCCCGAGCATCAGCGCGATGAAGCCGACGCTGAAGGCCAGGCCGGCCAGCAGCTCGCTGCCCGTGGCTTCCAGGACCGCCAGGAGGGCCAGCACTCCGACGGCGATCTCCAGCCCGCCCGCGAGGCCCGTGGCCAGGACCTCCCGCCACCGGCGGTGCAGCCGCTGCGCCCCCTCGCTGACGATCGTGTCGAACGCCTGGGCGATCTCGTCCTCGGCCGGGGCGTCGGTCTCGCCCAGCTCGGCACGCTTCTGGTCCTGCTCGTCCACGGTTCTCCTTCGGGTCGGACACCGGGACCGGGATCCGGACGGCGCGCGCTCGTCCGGCCGTACCCGGAGCGAGACCGGCCGCACACCTGGGGTCGCCGGGAGGCGCCCGGACCAGCAGGATCAGCGACCGTGGACCGCGACCTGCTCGACTACGCCGTGGAGCTGGTCGAGGAGGCCGGCGGGCTGGCGGCCCGGTGGTTCACCGTCGCCAGCCCGCGGACCGCTGCCTCCGGCGCGGCACCGGTCGAGGTGGAGGTCGAGCGGCTGCTGCGCACGCGCATCGCCGCCCGGTACCCCGACGACGCCGTGCTGGGGAAGGAGTCCGAGCCCTCGGCCGGTACCGACGGCCGCCGGTGGGTGCTCGACCCGATCAACGGCACCAGCCTGTTCGCCCAGCGGGTGCCGACGTTCAACGTGCTGCTGGCGGTCGAGGACGCCGAGGGCCCGCTCGTGGCGGTGGCCGGCTACCCCATGAGCGACGAGGTGCTCTACGCCGGCCGGGGGCTGGGCTGCTGGCACGCGCTGGCCGGCCGGCCGGTGCGCCAGGTGCGGGTCAACGACCACGCGCGGCTGCGCGGCGCCCTGGTCGAGATGCTCAACCCGCTGGCGTGGTCGGAGGAGCTGCTGCTCACCCTGCACCGTGAGCTCTACCTGCAGCCCTGGACCAAGGGCGACGTCGACCTCGCCACCGGCCTGGCCGACGCGCTGGTGATCGCCGGCGCCCCGATGGGTTACGAGGACCTCGCCGTCCTGCCCCTGCTCGTCGGCGAGGCCGGCGGCCGGGTCACCGACCTCTCCGGGCGCGACGTGCTGCGCGGCGACGGCTCGGTGCTGGCCACCAACGGACGGCTCCACGACGCCCTGCTGGAGCTCGTGGCCGGCCTCCCGCACGGGCGCGACTTCGCGGCGCTCCGCCGGCGCCCGACCGGCTGACCTGCGGCTGCGCCCGCGGTCCTGGTGTGCGTCCCCGCCCCCCGGGTAGCGCCCAGGAATCCGTGCCCGTCCAGATCAGGAGCTCCATGCCCCCCGCACGCAAGTCCGACCAGTCCGCCCCGGCGACCGTCAGCCCGACCGGCGTCGGCTACGACGGTCCGAAGGGCGGTCGTGATCCCCGCGGTCAGGCCGGCGACCGGTTGACCACTCCCAACGGGGTGCGCCTCCCCGACACCGACCACTCGCTCAAGGCCGGCCCGCGCGGCCCCGTCCTCCTCGAGGACTTCCACCTGCGCGAGAAGATCATGCACTTCGACCACGAGCGCATCCCGGAGCGCGTGGTCCACGCCCGCGGCGCCGGCGCGCACGGCGTCTTCACCGCCAACGGCTCGGCGGCGTCGGTGACGCGGGCCGCCGTCCTGGCCGAGAAGGGCCTGGAGACGCCGGTGTTCGTGCGTTTCTCCACCGTCCTGGGCTCGCGCGGCTCGGCCGACACGGTGCGCGACACCCGCGGGTTCGCGACGAAGTTCTACACGAAGGAGGGGACCTGGGACCTGGTCGGCAACAACATGCCGGTCTTCTTCATCCAGGACGCGATCAAGTTCCCCGACATCATCCACGCCGGCAAGCCGCACCCCGACCGGGAGATCCCGCAGGCGCAGTCCGCGCACGACACGTTCTGGGACTTCGTCACCCTGCACACCGAGGCCACCCACCACACGATCTGGAACATGAGCGACCGCGGCATCCCGCGGAGCTACCGGACGATGGAGGGCTTCGGCGTCCACACCTTCCGGCTGGTGAACGAGAACCGGGAGACCGCGCTGGTCAAGTTCCACTGGAAGCCGAAGCTCGGCGTGCACTCCCTCACCTGGGAGGAAGCGCAGCTCACCGCCGGCTTCGACCCCGACTTCCACCGCCGCGACCTCGCCGACGCGATCGAGAACGGCGCCTTCCCGGAGTGGGAGCTGGGCATCCAGGTCTTCCCCGACACCCCCGAGGAGATGTTCGAGGGCATCGACCTGCTCGACCCCACCAAGATCGTCCCGGAGGAGCTCGCCCCGGTCCAGCCGATCGGGACGCTGGTGCTGAACGCCAACCCGACGAACTACTTCGCCGAGACCGAGCAAGTCGCCTTCCACACCGGGCACCTCGTCCCGGGCATCGAGGGCACCAACGACCCGCTGCTGCAGGGCCGCAACTTCTCCTACCTGGACACCCAGCTGACCCGGTTGTCCGGACCGAACTTCACCCAGCTGCCGATCAACCGGCCGCACGCCCCGGTGAACGACAACACCCGGGACGGCTTCCACCAGCAGGCCGTGCACACCGGCACCGCGGCCTACACGCCCAACAGCCTGGACGACGGCGTCCCGTTCCCGTCCGACTGGTCCGAGGGCGGCTACGTGCACGTGCCCCGGCACGTCGAGGGCGAGGTCGGCCGGACGGCGCCGGCGTCCTTCGACGACCACTTCTCCCAGCCCGCGCTCTTCTACGCCAGCCTGACCAGCGTCGAGCAGCAGCACGTCATCGACGCGTACACCTTCGAGCTCGGCAAGGTCTACGAGCAGAGCGTCAAGGAGCGGGCGCTCACGGTGCTCGCCCGCATCGACGCGGCGCTCTGCGCGCAGGTCGCCGCCGGCCTGGGCCTCCCGGTGCCGAAGAAGATCAAGGCGGAGAAGCCAGGCATGCAGTCCCCGGCCCTGCGCCAGATCACGCCGACGCCGTTCCCGATCGCCGGTCGGATCGTGGGCGTCGTCGCCGGACCGGGGGCCGACCTCGACGGCATCGCCTCGCTGCGCAAGGCACTGGAGGCGGAGGGGGCGCTGCTGCGCGTCATCGCTCCGCACGGCGGGCAGCTGGTGCAGGGCAAGAAGGTCGAGATCGTCGAGCGCACCTTCGCCACCGGCCGTTCGGTGGAGTTCGACGCCGTGATCGTCGCCGACGGCGCACCCAAGGACGGCGACTTCCGCTCGCTGGTCATGCTGCAGGAGGCGTTCCGCCACCTGAAGGCGGTCGGCGCCTGGGGCGACGGCGTCGAGGTGCTGCGCGCCGCCGGCATCGACACCGGGGCGCCGGGCGTGGTCACCGGGAAGAAGGCGAACGCCAAGCTGGCCGCGGCAACGGTCGCCGCGCTCGGCATGCACCGGGCCTGGGACCGCACGCCGCTGGTGACCCACTCGGCGGTGCCGCCGACGGTCTGACC
This sequence comes from Blastococcus sp., assembly GCA_042090795.1. GTDB lineage: Bacteria > Actinomycetota > Actinomycetes > Mycobacteriales > Geodermatophilaceae > Blastococcus. The sequence continues at coordinate 192,671 of JBELIQ010000002.1, forward strand.
CGGGGAGCGACGAGGAGGGGCGGGCCCGCCGGTGCCGTCACGCCCCCCCGTCGTCCCCGGCGCGGCGGGGCCCTCATCACGTGAGGAAGGGCCCCCGCTTCAGCAGCTTGAGCCCGGCCGTCATCGTCGCGGCGTACTTCTCCATCGGTTGCCCGGGCATCGGGCCGATCGGCATCCCCCGCTGCACGGCGACCGTCTGCGCCTCCGTGTACTTCAGGATGCCCTCGCGGCCGTGCCGCCGGCCGACCCCGGAGTCCTTCATGCCCCCCATCGGCGCGTCGAGCGAGGCCCAGGCCGCGGCGTAGCCCTCGTTGACGTTGACCGTCCCGGCCTGCACGCGGGTCGCGAGCTCGGCTCCGCGCCGCGGACTGGACCAGATGCTGGCGTTGAGGCCGTACTCGGTGTCGTTGGCCCGGCGGATCGCCTCGTCGGCGTCGGCCACCCGCGCCACCGCGACCACCGGCCCGAAGGTCTCGTTCCGCGCCAGCTCCATCTCGTCGGTCACGCCCTCGAGCACCGTCGGCTCGTAGAACAGCGGGCCGAGGTCGGGGCGGGGCTTCCCGCCGGCCAGCACGCGGGCACCCTTGGCGACGGCGTCGTCGACGTGGCGGGTGACCACGTCGAGCTGGTCGGAGCTGACCAGCGAGCCCATCTCGACGTCCCAGCCGAGACCGGCCCCGAGCTCCATCCGCGCCACCCGCCCGGCGAACGCGGGCACGAACCGGTCGTAGATCGCGTCCTCGACGTACATCCGCTCGACGCTGATGCACAGCTGGCCGGAGTTGGAGAAGCAGGCCCGGATCGCACCCTCGACCGCCTTCTCCAGGTCGGCGTCGGCGAGCACGATCATCGGGTTCTTCCCGCCGAGCTCGGCGGAGAAGCCGATCAGCCGGCGCGCGCACTGCTCGGCGACGATCCGCCCGGTCGCGGTCGACCCGGTGAACATCAGGTACTCCACACCTTCGATCAGCGGCGTCCCCAGCACCTTGCCCGCGCCGGTGACCACCTGCAGCAGCTCCCGCGGCAGGCCGGCCTCGTAGAGCAGCTCGACGGCGATCAGCGCGGTGAACGGGGTCTGGGCATCGGGCTTGAGCACGATGCCGTTGCCGGCCAGCAGCGCGGGGATCGCGTCGGACACCGCGAGCGTCAGGGGGTAGTTCCACGGGCTGATGACGCCGATCAGGCCCTTGGGGTGGTGGTGCTCGACGGTCCGGGTCAGCACCGGCAGCGCGCCCTGGCGCCGGGTCGGCCGCAGGTGCTTGGCGGCGGTGTTCGCGTAGTACCGCGCGGTCATGGCGACGTCGGCCAGCTCCTCGAAGGCGGCGGCCCGGTTCTTGCCGGTCTCGACCTGCGTGATGTCGAGGATCTGCTCCTGCCGCTCGAGGACGAGGTCGTGGTACCGGAGCATCACCGCCCGCCGCTCGGACAGGGGCCGGGCGGCCCACTCCGCCTGCGCCGCCCGCGCCCGGCGCTGCGCCTCCGCGACGTCCTCGGCGGTGCAGGTGGGCACCTCGCCGACCACCGCGCCGGTGAACGGTGCGTGCGACGCCTGCCGCGGACGGCCGGGTGCTGCGGTGACCAGCGCGGACAGGCGGGACACCAGCGCCGGGTCGAGGGCCGGGGTCGGGTGCGGGGCGGTCGTCGTCATGCCGCCACGATGCCGCAGGTCAGGCCGGTCCGCCGCTGGGGCCGAAGCGCTCCACCCGGATCGACGACGCCGGCCGGCCCGAGTCGACGAGCAGCCGGGTCGCCGCCTCGGCGAAGGACGCCGACCCGCACACGTAGACGGTCTGGTCCGGCTCCCACAGCGGGAGCAGCTCCGCCGCACCCAGCCGGCCGGCCGGACGGATGCCGTGCTGCTCCCGGGTGAGGACGACCAGCGCACCGGCCGCCACGAGCTCGTCGGCGTAGGGCAGCTGGTCGAGGGTGCGTGCCGAGACGGCGATCCGCAGCAGGTCCTCCCGCCTGATGGCGCGCGCGTGCCGCAGCATCGAGACGAAGGGGACGACGCCGGAGCCGCCGGCGACCAGCAGCGCGGGGGTCGCGCCGTCCCACACGAACCAGCCCCCGATCGGCCCGCGCACCTCCAGCTCGTCGCCGGGCTCCACGACGTCGGCGAGGTGGGTCGACACCTCGCCGTCGTCCAGCCGCTCGACGAACAGCTCGACCAGCGGGTCGCCGGGGGCAGAGGCCACCGAGTACGAGCGCTGGGCGGTGTAGCCGTCCTCGGCGGTCAGCCGCACGACGTAGTGCTGGCCGGCCAGGTGGTCCACCCGGTCGTGCACGTCCAACCGCAGCTCCACCGAGCGCTGGATCGGGCGCCGCACGCCCGCGACCGTCGCCGTCCGCCAGCCTCCGGCCGGCGCACCCGGCACACCCGCGCCGAGCAGGCCGGCGTCCTCAGTCACCCTGGTACCGCTGCTGGCGCCAGGGATCGCCCAGGTCGTGGTAGCCGTTCTGCTCCCAGAAGCCGGGCTGGTCGCGGTGCAGCAGCGTGAGCTTGCTGATCCACTTCGCGCTCTTCCAGAAGTACAGGTGCGGCACGAGCAGCCGGACCGGGCCGCCGTGCTCGATCGGCAGCGGCTTGCCGTCGTACTCCCAGACGATCCACGCCTTGCCGCCGGTGATGTGCTCCAGCGGCAGGTTCGTCGTGTACCCCGTCTTCGACGTCGCCATCACGAACCGCGCCTCGGCGGTCGGGCGGGCGGCCTCGAGCAGGACGTCGACGGAGACCCCCGCGAACCAGGTGCCGAACTTCGACCAGGTCGTGACGCAGTGGATGTCACCGCGGTACTCCGACCGGGGCAGCGCGTGCGCCTGGTCCCAGTCCCACGTCGTCGGCTTCTCGACCGCGCCGTCCACGGTGACCGACCACGTCTCCGGCGCGATCCGCGGCGTGGGCTCGGCGGTGAGCACCGGCCAGTCGGACCCGGCGTCGTACTGACCGGGCGGGAGGCGGGCATCGCTGTCTCGGCGGCGGCCCAGGAAGCCGCGGGTGGGGCCAGGCATGCAGCCCACTCTTCCGCATCCGGCCGGGGCGGGCACCCGACGGGGACGGCCGCCGCCCCGCGCGCCGACAGGCCCGGGACGTGCGCGGAGAGTCATTCCGACCACCCGGTGAACACGGTCCGTCGCGGTTAGGGAACCCTTACGAGAGGCGTGTCACCGGGCCCTGACGTGGTGGCCGGTCGCCGAAGGACTAACTTTGTGCCGTGGTGACGGTTACGGACTCGACGCAGCGCAGGACGCCGAAGGCGGCGAAGACCACCTCGGTCTTCAAGAAGGCCGTCATGGCGATCAGCGGCATCATCCTGGTGCTCTACCTGATCGCGCACATGATCGGGAACCTCAAGGCCTTCTCGGGCGAAGAGGAGTTCAACCACTACTCCGAGTGGCTGCGCACGATCGGCAACCCGGCCCTGCCGGGCGCCACTGCGCTGTGGATCATCCGGCTCGTCCTGCTGGCCGCAGTCGCCGCCCACATCTGGGCCGCGGTCTCGCTGTGGCGCCAGGCCAAGCGCGCCCGCCCCTCCGGCTACGTGACCAAGAAGGCCGTGGCCCAGAGCTACGCCTCGCGGACGATGCGCTGGGGAGGCGTGATCATCGCCGCCTTCGTCATCTGGCACCTGCTCGATCTGACCTGGGGCACCGTGAACAGCGCGGCCGACTCCGGGCCCTACGACAAGCTGGTCGCCAGCTTCTCCAACCCGGTCTCCACCGCCTTCTACGCGATCGCCGTCATCCTCGTGGGCATGCACCTGCGTCACGGGATCTGGAGCGCCACCCAGACCCTCGGGCAGAGCAACCGCCGCCGGGAGGTGACCGTGAACTACGCCGCCACCGCCATCGCCACGGTTCTCACCCTCGGCTTCCTGCTCGTGCCCTTCTCCGTCCTCTTCGGTCTGATCGACTAAGACTCTTCCGCCAAGGAGACCCAAGGCATGTCTCTCGAACTCTTCACCGAAGGCGACCCGATCGCCGACACCAAGGCACCGACGGACGTGCCGATCGGCGAGCGCTGGAGCGAGCGCAAGTTCCGCGGCCGCCTGGTCAACCCGGCGAACCGCCGCAAGCTGACGGTCATCGTCGTGGGCACCGGTCTGGCCGGCGGCTCGGCCGCCGCGACGCTCGGCGAGGCCGGCTACAACGTCAAGTCCTTCTGGTACCAGGACAGCCCGCGCCGGGCGCACAGCGTCGCCGCGCAGGGCGGCATCAACGCCGCGAAGAACTACCGCAACGACGGCGACAGCGTGCACCGGCTGTTCTACGACACGGTCAAGGGCGGCGACTTCCGGTCCCGCGAGAACAACGTGCACCGGCTCGCCGAGGTCAGCGTCAACATCATCGACCAGGCGGTGGCCCAGGGCGTACCCTTCGCCCGCGAGTACGGCGGCCTGCTCGACAACCGCTCGTTCGGTGGCACCCAGGTCTCGCGCACCTTCTACGCCCGCGGCCAGACGGGCCAGCAGCTGCTCTACGGCGCCTACCAGGCCCTCGAGCGGCAGATCGCGGCCGGCAGCGTCGAGCAGAACGCGCGCACCGAGATGCTCGACCTGATCGTCGTCGACGGCCGCGCCCGCGGCATCGTCGCCCGCGACCTGGTCTCCGGCGAGATCAGCACGCACTTCGCCGACGCCGTCGTCATCGCCAGCGGCGGGTACGGCAACGTCTTCTACCTCTCGACCAACGCCAAGGGCTCGAACACCACGGCGATCTGGCGGGCGCACAAGCGGGGCGCGTACTTCGCCAACCCCTGCTACACCCAGATCCACCCGACCTGCATCCCGGTCAAGGGCGACTACCAGTCGAAGCTGACCCTGATGTCGGAGTCGCTGCGCAACGACGGCCGCGTGTGGGTGCCCAAGGAGCGCGGCGACGACCGCCCCGCCAACGACATCCCCGAGGCCGAGCGCGACTACTATCTCGAGCGGCTCTACCCCTCCTTCGGCAACCTGGTGCCCCGCGACATCGCCTCGCGCCAGGCGAAGAACGTCTGCGACGAGGGCCGCGGCGTCGGCCCCGGCGGGCTGGGCGTCTACCTCGACTTCGCCGAGGCGATCGAGCGGCTGGGCCGGCCCGCGGTCGAGGCCAAGTACGGGAACCTCTTCGACATGTACGCCCAGATCACGGGCGAGGACCCCTACGTCACGCCGATGCGGATCTTCCCGGCCGTCCACTACACGATGGGCGGCCTGTGGGTCGACTACGACCTGCAGTCCACGATCCCCGGCATGTTCGTGATCGGTGAGGCGAACTTCTCCGACCACGGCGCGAACCGGCTGGGCGCCAGCGCGCTCATGCAGGGTCTGGCCGACGGGTACTTCGTGCTCCCGTCGACGATCAGCAGCTACCTCGCCGACGGCCCGTTCGACAAGGTCGACGACAGCCACCCGGCCGCCGCCGAGGCGCTGCGCGGCGTCCAGGAGCAGACGCAGAAGCTGCTGAGCATCAACGGCACCCGCACCCCGGCGTCCTTCCACCGGGAGCTCGGCCAGCTGATGTGGGACCACTGCGGCATGGAGCGCACGGACGAGGGGCTGCGCAAGGCCATCGACCGCATCCGGGAGCTCCGCCAGGAGTTCTGGAGCAACGTCAAGGTCAGCGGCGACTGGCACTCGTTCAACCAGACGCTCGAGCACGCCGGCCGCGTCGCCGACTTCATCGAGCTCGGCGAACTCATGTGCGTCGACGCCCTGCACCGCCGGGAGAGCTGCGGCGGGCACTTCCGGGCGGAGAGCCAGACCCCTGAGGGCGAGGCGCTGCGCGACGACGAGAACTTCGCCTACGTCGCCGCCTGGGAGTGGACGCCGGAGGGCCAGTCCCCGGTCCTCCACAAGGAAGACCTCACCTACGAGTACGTCCACCTCGCCCAGCGGAGCTACAAGTGACAGCCACACACGAAGGCACCATGCGCTCGAGCGTCGGTGACCCCGGCGCGGGCAAGCGCGGCATGAACCTGACGCTGCGCGTCTGGCGCCAGCAGGGGCCGACGGTCAAGGGCAAGATGGTGACCTACAAGGTCACCGACATCTCCCCCGACATGTCGTTCCTCGAGATGCTCGACGTCCTCAACGAGCAGCTGATCATGCAGGGCGACGACCCGGTCGCCTTCGACCACGACTGCCGCGAGGGCATCTGCGGCATGTGCGGCCTCATGATCAACGGGCAGGCGCACGGGCCGCAGCAGACCACCACCTGCCAGCTGCACATGCGGTCGTTCTCCGACGGCGACCAGATCGACATCGAGCCGTGGCGGGCCACGGCCTTCCCGGTGATCAAGGACCTCGCCGTCGACCGGCGTGCGTTCGACCGGATCATCCAGGCCGGCGGCTACATCAGCGTCCCGACGGGCACCGCGCCCGAGGCGCACGCCAGCCCGGTGCCGAAGAAGGACGCCGACAACGCCTTCGACGCCGCGACCTGCATCGGCTGCGGCGCCTGCGTGGCGGCCTGCCCGAACGCCTCCTCGATGCTGTTCACCGCCGCCAAGGTCACCCACCTCGGGCTGCTCCCCCAGGGCCAGCCCGAGCGCAACGACCGCGCGGTCAACATGGTCGCCCAGCAGGACCGCGAGGGCTTCGGTGGCTGCACCAACATCGGCGAGTGCTCCGCGGCCTGCCCGAAGGGCATCTCGATGGAGACCATCTCCCGGCTGAACCACGACCTGCTCGGCGCCCTGCGCGCTGGGGCCCGCCCCAAGAGCTGACGACGGACCCTCCTGCCGCTGCAGGAGGTCGCGAGCGAGAGAGGCCCCCGCCGTGGAACGGCGGGGGCCTCTCTCGTGCTGCGGCGCCGGGGGCAGGGGCGCCGCGGTCCACAGGTCAGCAGGCGGTGGCGTCGGTCGCCCGGCATGCCGGCATGCCCTTCCATCGGCTCGCCCGCGCATGAGCTGGAGCGCCCCGTGCCCGCGTCCTGCCGCGTTCCCTCGGACGGGTGAACGCCTACCGTGACCCCGGTCCCGCCCGGGCGCCCCGGCGGCTCGTCGCCGCACACCCGCCAGGGCAGGGCTGAGCCCCTCCCGGAGGCCGGTGGGCTGCCCTACGGTCCCCGCATGGCGACCTGGGACGGCGTGGCGCGCACCTGCCTGGCCCTGCCGGGCGCGACGGAGGGCATCTCGCGCGGATGGCGGCAGTGGAAGGTGCGGGACAAGTCGTTCGTGTGGGAGCGCCCGCTCGGGAAGAAGGACGTCGCGGAACTGGGCGACGCCGCCCCGACCGGACCGGTCGTGGCCGCCTACGTCCCCGACGAGGGCGCGAAGGCCGCGCTCATCGCCGAGGAACCGGAGCTGTACTTCACGACGTCGCACTTCGACGGCTACCCGACGGTGCTGTGCCGCCTGGACCGGCTGGGCCCGCGCGACCTGGCCGAGCTCGTGGCCGAGGCGTGGGCCTGCCGTGCGCCACGGCGTCTGCTGGCCGAGCACCCGGACCCGCCCGGTGCCGCTCGCTGACCCCGATCAGCTCCGCGCCGGCACGATCCGGTCGATGACGTCGGCGGGCATCAGCCCGGCCTTGCCGAAACGCCGGGCGGCTTCCAGGAACTGCGGCGAGCACGAGCCGAGATCGACGAGCATCTCCCGGGCGGCGTCCTCCCGGCCGGCCAGGGCGGCGACCACCGCCCGCCACATGAGCTGGTCGGGCTCGGTGACCGCATCCATGGGCCGCAGCAGCTCCAGCTCCCGGTCGGCGGTGACCGGGTCGCCGTCGATGGCGAGCTGGAAGGCGCGGACGACGTCCTGGTAGCGGGCGCGGGTGACCAGCAGGTCGGCGAGGGCGGTGATCGGGTCGGACGAGTCGTCCACCCGGAGGTCCACCACCATGTCGTGCCAGGGGCGCCCGGTGGTGGTCGCCCGGATGACCATGATCGCCGCCGACCGCCGGCCCCGGAAGTCGCCCCCGGCCTCCTCCCCCGCCTGCAGCGCGCTGAGCAGCCGCTCCGCGAGCAGGCCACCGGAGCTCTCGAACCGCTCGACCATCGACTCCCACACCTGCTCGGACGCGGCCATGTTGGCCAGCGCCACGCAGGTGTCCCCGACGAGGTGGCCGGCCGCGTCGACGCACTGCCCGCCGGTGTAGGCGGCGAGGTCGCCGTTCACCCCGAGGACGGCGACCTGCCGGCGCTCCGGCTGCGGGTCGACGCTGCTCAGGGCGGTGAGCACCTCCTGCGCGGTGAACCCGCCGCGCAGCAGGTCCAGCCCGACGGAGCCGTACATGGGCTCGGCCATCGACTGGGTCGCGATGACCCCGTGGCCGGGCAGTGCGAAGGGCACGCTGTTGCCGACGGCGAAGGCCTGGGACTGGGTGGCCACACCCAGGTCCCCGGTCACCGGGTCGCGGGCGACGATCGAGTAGGTCACCGTCGCGGCGTGCCCGCACCGGCGGGTCGGACAAACACCGTTCCCCTGGTGCGGGAGCCACCGGGACGGTAGGGAGTCGGCATGCGCCCGTCCCGTGCCGTGCTGCTGGTCCTCGCGCTGTCCCTCGCCGGCCGCACCGGGGGCGACCGGTCCGACGACTCCTCCGGCGCGGCGAGCCCCGGGCAGGTGCCGCGGCCTGCACCGGGGAGGTGCGAGCCGGTGCCCGAATCCGCCGACGGCCGCTACGTCGTCGCCGACGCCGGTGAGGTCACCCTGCGACTGGAGGACGGCGCCGTGCAGCTGGCCGTCTCGTCCTCGGACGGGTGGCGGGTGACGGCCGCCAACTCACCCGTCATGGCCGTGGTCGCGTTCACCCGGAACGACGAGAAACTGGTCCTCGAGGCGGAGCGCGTGAGCGGGCTGTTGGTCATCCGGATCTGCGACGACGCCGGCTGAGCCGGGCTCAGGCGCGGACCGGCTCCATCGCCTGCGCCAGCAGCTCGACCGAGCGCAGCCGTCCCTCCACGGACGGGGACTGGTGGGCGATGATCAGCTCGTCGGCGTCGGCGAACTCGCGGAAACCCTCGACGTACTCGGCGAGCTGCCCCGGCGCCCCCACCGCGGTGTGCGTCAGCATCGCGTCGACGTGGTGCCCGGCCCCCTGGGCGAGCAGCTGGTCGGCCTGCTCGTCGGTCAGGGACCGGCCCTGACCGAAGAACGCGACGGCGCGGCTGCGCCGGACGGCCCGCAGCTGCTCGCGGGCCGCGTCCTCGGTGTCGGCGGCGACGACGTTCATGCCGGCGATCACGTGCGGGCGGTCCAGCTGCTCGGAGGGCGTGAACTGGCGGCGGTAGGCCTCGACCGCGGGCTGCAGCATCTGCGGCGCGAAGTGCGAGGCGAACGCGTACGGCAGGCCGAGGGCGGCGGCCAGCGTCGCGCCGAACATGGAGGAACCGAGGATGTAGAGGGGCACGCGCGAGCCCTTGCCGGGGATCGCGTCGACGCCGGCCACCCGGGTCTCGCCGGCCAGGTAGGCCTGCAGCTCCAGCACGTCCTGCGGGAACCGGTCGGCCGAGTCGGGGGTCCGGCGCAGGGCGTACATGGTGTTCTGGTCGCTGCCCGGCGCGCGGCCCAGGCCCAGGTCGATCCGCCCGGGATACATCGCGTCGAGGGTGCCGAACTGCTCGGCGATGGTCAGCGGCGAGTGGTTGGGCAGCATGACGCCGCCGGCACCGAGCCGGATCGTGCGGGTGTGCGCCCCGACGTGCGAGATGAGGACGCTGGTGGCCGACGACGCGATCCGCGGCATGTTGTGGTGCTCGGCGTACCAGACGCGCTCGTAACCGTGCTCCTCCGCCCGCTGGGCGAGGGCGACGCTCGCGGCGATGCTGCTGGTCGCGGTCTCGCCGCGGTTGATCGGCGCCAGGTCGAGGACGGACAGCGGGATGCGCATGGGAGGTGCCTTTCACGTCGGTTGTCCTGCGCAACCCCACTGCCGCGCGGAGGCTTCCCGCGGCACCCGGACGGACGTCAGCGGCTCTGCAGCGCGTCCAGCGCCACCGCCATCGCGGCGGCCACGCGGAAGTCCAGCCGCGGATCGGGCACGGCGACGTCGTACCGGTCGCGGATCGCCTTCCGGCGCTCGCTCACCAGGACGGGTGCGCCGGTGGCGGTGTCGGTGAAGTCGAAGTGGAAGACGAACGGCACCCAGACCTCGCCGACGTAGGGGATCGCGCCCCAGACCCGCCGCAGGACGGCGATCACCGGCCGGCGCTCCCGTCCGACGGCCTCCAGGCCCGGCGCCGACAGCTCCCACGTCGACCGGAGCAGGCTGGCGCCGAACTTCTTGCTGAAGCTGCCCAGCGGCCGGCCGTCCTCGTCGAGCACGTCGTGCCGGGCGTGCACGTCGAGCCGCTGGCGGGCCTTGAAGGAGAAGACCGCCCGGGTCCTGGACTCGTCGGACCAGAAGACCACCTCCTCCTTGAGCTTCATCCGCTTCTGCTCGGCGAAGGCCAGGAGGTGGCCCTCGGCGCCGTCCGGGCCGACCGCCCGGATCTCGTACCGGTTGACCATGACGGTCACCCGCTGGGCGACGGTGAACCTCGGCACCACCATCGGCGCCGGTCGGTCGGAGGCCGGGGGCACGGTCACGGGGACTCCTTGCAGGTGGAGGGCACGGCTGGTGCGGGTGGTCAGCATGGCAGTGGGAGGGGGCGGATCCATCTCCACCGGATGTTCGGGGCACCGTCATCCGACCGTCATCTCGGATCGTCACTCTTCTGGCATGACAGCGAGCCTCTTCGTGACCGGTACCCCTGTGGTGTGGAGCGGTCGCGATCCGTGGGATGCCGAGGCACCGGGACCGGACCTGGTGCACGCCGTGGCCAAGCCCGCGGTCGACGGCCTGGAGTCCTCGGTCTGCGGCCTGCTGGTCACCGCCACGGCGGACCGCGACTGGTCCGCCGATCCGGGCACGGCCCGCTGCGCGGAGTGCGCCCGGATCGCCGATCACACCGGCGGCGTCGTCGCCCGGTAGCCGTTGACGGCGGCGTGCAGCCGCCGGGCCAGCCGCTCGAGCGGGCTCAGCACCTCACCGGCGCCGGACGCGGGCGGTGGCAGGAGCACCCACAGCAGCAGGTAGACGAGGATCCCGCTGCCGCCCACGAGCGTCAGGGCCACGAAGCCCGCACGCCAGAGGACGGCGTCGACACCGCTGTACTCGGCCAGGCCGCCGCAGACCCCGCCGGCCATCCGGTCGGCGCCGCTGCGCCGGGCGGTCGGCCGGACGCCGGGCGGCGGCGGGGTCGGGTGGTCTGCGGGCGGGCTGGTGGGCGTGGATTCGGTCATGGGCACAGCCTTCCGGCGGCAGAGCCCCGCGAGCCATCCGGTGACGCCCGGATCCGTCCCTGGTTCCCGGCTCAGGGTTCCGCCCCCCGGCCGGGGCGGTCGGGCAGCCGCCACGCCGCCGCCCGCGGACGTACCGTCGGCAGGGTGAGCGAGCTCCTGGCACCGACCCTGCACCTCGACGACCGGTTCGCCCGCGCGCTGCCGGAGATGGCGCTGCCGTGGCAGGCCGAGGAGGCTCCGGAGCCGCGGCTGCTCGCACTGAACGAGCCGCTGGCCGCAGAGCTCGGTCTCGACCCGGCCGCGTTGCGCACGCCGGAGGGCCTGCGCCTGCTGGTCGGCACGGAGGTGCCCGAGGGCGCGCGGCCGGTCGCGCAGGCCTACTCCGGCCACCAGTTCGGCGGCTTCACCCCGCGGCTGGGCGACGGCCGGGCGCTGCTGCTCGGCGAGCTGGTCGACGCCACCGGCCGGTTGCGCGACCTGCACCTGAAGGGATCCGGGCGCACCCCGTTCGCCCGTGGTGGCGACGGGCTCGCGGCGGTCGGGCCGATGCTGCGGGAGTACGTGATCAGCGAGGCGATGCACGCACTCGGCATCCCGACCACCCGTGCCCTCGCCGTGGTCGCGACCGGCCGCCCGGTCCGCCGCGAGACGATGCTGCCGGGCGCCGTCCTGGCCCGGGTGGCCGGCAGCCACCTGCGGGTCGGGAGCTTCCAGTACGCCCGCGCCACCGACGACGTCGACCTGCTGCGGCGCCTGGCCGACGTGGCGATCGAGCGGCACGGGGTCGTGGTGGGCGATGACGGAGCCGCGGCTGCGGAGAACCGCTACCTCGCGCTGTTCGAGTCGGTGCTCGACGTCCAGGCGTCGCTGGTCGCGCGCTGGATGCTCGTCGGGTTCGTGCACGGGGTGATGAACACGGACAACATGACGATCTCCGGGGAGTCGATCGACTACGGCCCGTGCGCCTTCATGGAGGCCTACGACCCCGACACGGTCTACAGCTCGATCGACGAGGGCGGCCGGTACCGCTACGGCAACCAGCCGCTCGCGGCGGAATGGAACCTGGCGCGGCTGGCCGAGTCCCTGCTCCCGCTGCTGTCCGACGACCCCGAGGAGGCGGTGGCCCTGGCGGTCGAGTCCCTGAAGGGGTTCCGCCCGCGGTACGACGCCGTCCTCGCCGACGGGATGCGGTCCAAGCTGGGACTGCCCACCGACGCCGACGCCGACGCGGGCCTCGTGCCCGGCCTGGTCGATGACCTGCTCCCCCTGCTGCACGCGAACCACGTCGACTGGACGTCGTTCTTCCGCCGGCTCGCCGACGCCGCCCGCGGCGACACCGAACCCGTGCGGCTGCTCTTCCTGGACCTCGCCGGCATCGACGGCTGGCTGGCGCGCTGGCGGGCCCTGGGACCCGACGGGACGGCGATGGACCGGGTGAACCCGCTCTACATCCCGCGCAACCACCTGGTCGAGGAGGCGCTCGATGCCGCCACCGCCGGGGACCTGACCCTGGTGCATGAACTGCTGGACGTGGTCGCCGCACCCTTCGACGAGCGCGCCGACCGCGAGCGGTACGCCGAGCCCGCGCCCCGTGACTTCGGGGCCACCTTCCGCACCTTCTGCGGCACCTGACGAGCCCGCACCCCGGCCGGTGTGGTGCTGACGTGACCGGGGGCGCGGCTGGTGTCGCCGGGGTGCACGGGGAGAACGGTGACCGCCCGGCGGGCAGCGATCCCCCGGATGCGCGGACGACCAGGGATATTGGTCGGTCAGGCAGCGGTTCCCCTGCCGAGGTCAGGTCCGACGGAGGCATGTGATGGTGGACGCGAGCCCGCTGGCCGGGCCACGCCGTTCGGAGACGCCCGCTGCCGGGCGCGAGGCCGCGCCCGCCGAGAAGCAGCACTTCCGCCCGGACATCCAGGGCCTCCGCGCGGTCGCCGTCGGCCTGGTCGTGGCCGACCACGTGACCGGCTGGCCCGCGGGCGGGTTCATCGGCGTGGACGTCTTCTTCGTGATCTCGGGCTTCCTGATCACGAGCCTGCTGGTGCGCGAGCGCTCGGGGACGGGCCGGATCTCGTTCCGGGCCTTCTACGCCCGGCGCGCGCGACGGCTGCTCCCCGCAGCGCTGGTGACGCTGGCGGTCACGACGGCGGCGGCCTGGTTCCTCTTCCTCGAGGGCCGGTTCCGGGAGACGGTCCACGACGTCGTCTGGGCGGCGCTGTTCAGCGCCAACATCAACTTCGCGCGGGACGGGACCGACTACTTCGAGGCGACCTCGGCGCCGTCCCTGGTGCAGCACTTCTGGTCCCTGGCCGTGGAGGAGCAGTTCTACCTCGTCTGGCCGGTCCTGATCCTGCTCGCCTTCGCCGCCGCCGCCGCCGGCGGCACGACGGGCCGTCACGCGCGCCGGTCCCGCCCCGGCGGCGACTCCCGCCGCTTCCCCGTGGCCGCGCTGTGCATCCTGCTGGGCGCGGTCACCGCGGCCTCCTTCGCCTGGTCGCTGCACGCGACCGCCGCATCCCCCATGACCGCCTACTTCTCCACCTTCACGCGCGCCTGGGAACTGGGGGTGGGTGCGCTCGTCGCGGTGGTGGCCACGCAGCTCCAGCGCCTCCCGTCCCTGCCCGCCGCGGTGCTGGCCTGGAGCGGGCTGGCCCTCGTGTTCGGCGCTGCGTTCACCATCGACGAAGGGACCCCCTTCCCGGGCAGCGCCGCGGCGCTGCCCGTCCTGGGGGCAGCGCTGCTCCTCGCGTGGGGCGGTGCACCCGGCGGACCGGGCACGCGGTTGGCTTTGGGCAGCGCGCCGGCCGGCTTCCTCGGCGCGATCTCCTACTCGCTGTACCTGTGGCACTGGCCGGTGCTGATCATCGCGGGGACCCTCGTCGCCCCTGGATCGCCGCTGTTCCAGGCCGGCGTCATCGGCGCCTCGCTGCTGCTCGCCACCTTGTCCTACTACTGCGTCGAGCAGCCGGTCCTGCACACCAACTGGCTGCTCCCCGCCCACCGGTCGGTGGACGCCGTCCGAGCCCGGCCCGTCCTCGTCCGGGCCCGCAAGGTCGGCCTGGCCGCCGCTGCCGCGGCCCTGCTCGCGGTGGGGACGGTCGCCGTCGGCCCATGGGGCGACGGCGGGAACGCCCGGGCCGCCGCAGCCGACGCCGTCGCGGCGGCCAACCGGACCGCCGCCGCTCAGGGGCTGCCGCCACTGACCCCGCTGCAGCAGGACATCCAGACGGCGACGTTCGCGACCGAGTGGCCTGCGGACCTCGAGCCGGGCCTCGACGAGCTTCCCGACTACCTGCCCGCCCAGTGGGCGCAGGGGTGCCTGCACGTCAGCGAGGACAACGTCGACCAGTGCCGGTACGGCGATCCGGACGCCGAGCAGACCGCGGTCGTGCTCGGTGATTCCTTCGCCGCGGCCTGGCTGCCGGGGCTGCGGCAGGAGCTGGTCGGGAAGGGGTGGTCGGTGGAGAGCCTGACCTTCGGCGTCTGCCCCAACATCACGGCGCCGACCGTCTACGGCGGGCAGACCTTCACCGACTGCATCGAGCACCGGGACTGGGCGATCGAGCGCATCGTCGCCCGACCGCCGACCCTGGTGGTGCTGAGCCACTCCTGGCGGGCGAACCTGCGGCCCGGCGCGGACGTGGGGGCGACCTACCGCGGAGGACTCGAGGAGGTGGTGAGGAAGGTCCAGGCCTCCGGCGCGAAGGTTGTCATCCTGGGCGCACCGCCGGGTGCCGACAGCCTCCTCACCTGCCCGACGAGCCTGAACGGCCCGGACGACTGCCTCCGCGGGCCCGCGGACGACTTCGCGTCGCAGATGGCGAGCGAGCAGGAGGTCGCCGCGGCGACCGGGGTGCGGGCCATCGACCCGGAGCAGTGGTTCTGCACCGGCGGCCTCTGCCCGACGATCGTGGGCCGGACGCCGGTGTACGCCGATGGTCAGCACCTCACGGCCGAGTACTCCGAACGCATCGGACCCGAGGTCGTGGCGGCCATCCTCCAGCCGTGAGCGGCCGCGCCCGGGATACCTTGCGGTTCCACCTACGAGCACAGGGATGGTCATGCGCCGTTCGGTTCTTCCCGCTGTAGCACTGGCGCTCACCCTGACCGCCTGCGGCTTCAGCGACGCCACGGACGGGGACGCCACCGGTTCGGAGGCCACGGGGTCGCCGACGACCGGGACCGCTGCCGAGCCGGACGACGAGGAGACCGAGGAGGAGCTCAACGAGCGGGGCAACATCCCGATGGGGCTCCGCGAGGAGGCCGTCATCCGGCCGTCGCCCGATCCGGACGAGCCCCCGATGCTCACGCTGAGCCTCCAGGACGTGGTCCTCGACCCCGCCTGCGACGACGACTCGGAGGTACCGCCCGAGAACGGGCACTACGTCGCTCTCCGCCTGCGCGCGGACGCCTCCCCCGGGTTCGACCCGCGGGTGATCACGGCCATCGCCGACTACGACTTCACCGTCATCGCCCCCGACGGCAGCACGTCCTCCCCGGTCACACCGGCGGCCCGCCAGTGCTTCGGCGCGCCCCGTCAGATCCAGAACATGCGGATCGGCCCGGACCAGGAGTACGTGGGATGGATGGTGCTCGACGTGCCGACCCCCACCGGCTCCCTGGTGTACGCGCCCGGCGAGGGCCCGGACGCCTGGGAGTGGCAGTTCTGAGCCGGCGCTGATCCGGTCTCGCCGTGCGCGATCGGCCCCGGGTGGGCAGGCTCGGCGGGTGGACAGTCACGGAGTACTGATCGTCGGTGCCGGCAACGCCGGCATCTCCCTGGCCGCGAGGCTGATCCGCGACGGCGTCCAGGGGGTCGCGGTCGTCGCCGCCCAGCCCGTGCACCGCTACAAGCCGCTGCTCAACTACGTGGCCGCCGGTGAGGCGACCATGGCCGACCTCGAACGGCCGATGGCCGACGTCGTCCCCGAGGGTTGCGAGTGGATCCGCGAGCAGGTGGCCGCCGTCGACCCGGCCGCGATGACGGTCCGCACCAGTTCGGGACGCACGCTGCACGGCACGACGCTCGTCCTCTGCCCCGGCCTGGAGGAGGACTGGGACGCCACCCCCGGACTGCAGGCGGCCTACGCCGACGGCTGGGCGGCGTCGTCCTACGTCCCGGGCAGCACGCCGACGGTCTGGCCCCGGCTGACGTCGCTGACCCGCGGTGCGGTCGTCTTCACCGTGCCGCCGGAGCCCGCGTCCTGCGGGCCGACGGCGCTCAAGCCACTGCTCATGGCGTGCGACTTCTGGCGGCGCGCCGGGGTGCTCGGCGACCTCCGGGTCCGGCTCGTACTCCCGGACACGACCGCGACCGGACTGCCTAGGGCCGACGAGGTGCTGGAGCACGCCTTCGCCGACTACGGCATCGAGGTGCTGCGCGAGACGCGGATCGACAGCGTGGACCCCGACGCCCACAGCCTCACCCTGAGCTCCCCCAGCGGTCCGCGGGTGCTGGACGACGTCGTGTTCGCCCACGCCGTGCCGCACTACCGCGCGCCGCGGTGGATCGCCGACGCCGGCCTGTCCACCGACCCGACGCCGGGGCTGGTCGACATCGATCCGCACACCCTGCGCGCCCGTGGGCACGAGTCGATCTGGGCCATCGGCGACGCCGCGGACGCCGACACCCGGCCCTCCGGCGGCGCGCTGCGCAAGCAGGTGGACGTCCTGGCGCAGAACATCGCCGCCGCCCGGAAGGGGAAGGAGCTGAAGCGGTACGACGGCTACACCGTCATGCCCATCACCGTGAGCCGGCGGAAGCTCGCGCTCAACGAGGTCGACCGCGACGGCGAGGGGAGCCCGTCGGTGCCGTTCGTCGACCCGTTCGTCCCCCGCCGGCTGGCCTGGCTGTTCGACCGCTACGGGTTGCCGCAGGTCTACTTCCGGCGGATCCTCCGCGGCCGGGTCTGACCGGCGGCCAGCGAGCCGACCGACGTCGGCCCGGCCGGCGGAACGGCTCGACACGGGCTCCGCCGGCGCCCGCTGTGCGCCCCTTGAGGGGTGCCGACGGCATACTCCGAGGTCAGAGCGCCTCTTCGGTGCTCGTCCGGCGGCGACACGGGGGCGTTCCGCTGGACGGTCGGTCCTCGGAGCGCGTGCTCCACCGCATCGCTGCCTCCGGAGACGAGCGCGATCGTGGAGCTGCACGACCGGACCGGCACCCCGTCCACCCGTGCAGCCGGCCGCCGGGCCTTCCTGGGGCTGGCAGCCGCAGCGGTGCTGGGCGCGTGCGCGTCGCCCGCGGAGCAGCGGGGGCAGGGACAGCCGCCGTCGGTCCCCTCGGGCAGCGCACCTGCCACGCCACCGCCGGCCGCACCACCGCCGGTGATCACTCCCGTGCTGACGCGCGCCGACGTCGTCGCCCGGTACGCGGGGGTGGCGCCGGGCGCGCTGGGGCTCGACGTGCCGGGGGTCGTGCACCGGCTGCCCGCCCGGGACCGTGTCGTCGCCCTGACCTTCGACGCGTGCGGCGGGGCGCGCGGCAGCGGCTACGACGCCGCACTGGTCGAGACCCTGCGGTCGACCGGGACGCCGGCCACGCTGTTCCTCAACCAGCGGTGGATCCTCGCCCACCCCGGCCTCGCCGCGGAGCTCGCCGCCGATCCGCTGTTCGAGCTGGCCAATCACGGCACGGCCCACCTGCCGCTGTCGGTGCGGAGTGCGACCGCGTACGGCATCCCCGGGACGGCCGGTCCGGGCGAGGTGTTCGACGAGGTCTCCGGCAACCGGCTGACGCTGACCGAGCTGACCGGCACGCCCCCGCGCTTCTTCCGGTCCGGGACGGCGCACTACGACGACGTCGCCATCCGGATCGCCGGCGACATCGGCGAGACGGTGGTGAACTTCGACGTCAACGGCGACGCCGGCGCGACGTTCACGGCGGGGCAGGTGACCGCCGCACTGCACTCGGCGTCCGCGGGCTCGATCGTGATCGGGCACCTGAACCAGCCCGGTGGTGGCACCGCCGCCGGGGTGGCCGCTGCCCTCCCCCGGCTGGCGGCGGACGGCTACCGCTTCGTGCGGCTGTCGGAGTACCTGTAGCCGCTGCCCCCACTGTTGGCGGCGCCCTCTCCTGCTGTGCGCGCGGCGCTCGCTCCCGGGTCATGTCGCCGCCGCAGCCTCGTGGTGCCCGGACGGGACCGATCCCAGGAGGAAGTCATGACCACGCCCTCAGCCACGAACCCGCAGGCGACCGCGATCGACACCGCTGCCGCGAAGCGCACCGCGGACACCGACGCGCAGCCCGCGACCGGCGGTGCCGACGAGATGGAGGAGCTCGCCCGCACCCGCGACGAGGCGGAGGACCGCGCACGCGAGCTGCTGGCCGCGCAGGTGCTGCAGGAGTCGCGCAACGGGTCGCACGACGAGCGGGCCCGCCAGCTCGTGCTCGCCGTCCGCCGCGACCTGCTCGTGGAGCTGCGCGAGCAGGAGCAGGAGCAGGCCCGGCGCCAGCTCGCCTCGGCCGCGGACAGCAGCGAGGACGCCGTCGCCGGTGTCGTGCAGGGCGTGACGACGATCGTGCGCAGCCTCGTGCCGGCCGTGTTCGTCCGCCCGGAGGAGGTCATCGAGACCACGTACGCGCTGGCCGACCAGGGCCTGCGCGTCACCCGGCGTCTCGCGCTGGTGCTCACCCAGAGCGTGCGCAGCCTCGTCACGGCCTGACCCGAGCCGAACCGGTCCGGGTGGCCGCCCGGCAGCGTGCGCGGCCATCCGGACGGGTCCGCCCTGCCGCTGTTCAGCCCTACGCTGCCAGGCGTGACCGCTGATCGGCCGGCACGGGTGGAGGACGTCCACGAGCTCGCGCTGTCGCTCCCCCACGTGACCGTCGTCCGCGGGGGACGCGGCAATGCCGTCTACCAGGTCGGTGGGAAGTCGTTCGTCTTCTTCCGCACCCCGCGACCGGACGCCGTGCACGCCCGGACCGGGGAGAAGCTGCCCGACGTCATCGTCTTCTGGGTCGAGTCGGAAGCCGACAAGCTCGCCCTGGTGCAGGACCCGGCGACGCCGTTCTTCACGACCCCGCACTTCGACGGGCACGACTCGGTCCTCGTGCAGGCGAGCCGGCTCGGCGAGATCACCGTGCAGGAGCTGGCCGAACTGGTCCAGGACGCCTGGCTCGCCCAGGCCTCTGCCCGCAGGAGGGCCGCCTGGCTGGCGGCGCCCAGGACCTCCGCCGATACCGGGCCGATCGACCCCGATGCCCGTTGAACCGGGGCGTGCAGGCCCCAGTCAGACGTTGAAGCGGAACGAAAGTTGGGTGTTTGGCGGACGCTGGACATCGACGAAAAGCGCCGCTGAGCTGCATTTATGCACTTGGACGCTGTTGACTCCAGTTGACCATTTTCGACCGAGTTGCGGACTGTGTGCGGACTGTCTTCCACGCTCGGGCGGGTCGCTGCGCGGGCGAGAGAGGCAGTGCCGGCAGTTCATGCGACTGCCCGCTCCCCAACCACCGCTCACGTGGGATCAGCCTCGTGCCCAGTAGGCGAGGTAGGAGCGGTGCAGCCAATCGTCCACCCACTGGCGGTCCGGCTCGGCGGCCACCGAAGCACTTGCGCGCAGACTGACGAGTCGCTGTTCGGCCTCGTCGATCGCTGCGACGACTTCGGCCAGGGGGATCTCGCCGCGGCGGACCGAGCGGAGGTAGGAGCGATCCGGTTCGGGCACCGGCAGCGTGATCCGTCCGGTGGTCAGCAACTCGACGCCCTGCACCCCGAGACGGAGGGCGTGCATGGCGAACTTCGTGTCGTATCCGTATTCAGCCACCAGTTCCGGACGATTGGTGTGCGCCCCCGACCGCCCGATCATCGCGTCCCGCTGCCCGGACAGGTAGCCGATGAACCGGTCGGCGGCATGGTGCGAGACGAACCGGTGAGCGTTCTCGACCAGTTCCACACCGGCCGCGTCCCGGTGGACGACCTCCTGGTCCGGAACAAAGAGGAGCAGGAGGACGGTCGGGTTGCCGGCCAGTGCCAGCCGCGCCCACTTACGGGCCGAGTAGATGACCACGTCGAGGTCGCCGGCGCCGGACCGGTTCGCCAGCCCGCCGGGCTGATCCCAGACGGTGTGACGCTGGTACTGCTCGAACCTGAGCGTCCGGGCTCCACCGCCCACGCCGGAGGGCACCCGCGCGACGCCGGTGACGTACTCGGGTGGCTCGAGGCAGATCCCCATCTCGTCGCGATCGTCCTGGCCGGCGATCGACGTGCCGTGCACTCCGGAGCCGACCTGAGCGCGCAGGATCGTCCCCTGCTCAGCGATGCGCCGGGCCTCCTCCGAGGCATGGGGGTGGTCATATCCGGCCGGGAGCGACGTGTCGCCCAGCACCATGGGCACCGGGCCGCCAGCGGGTGCAGCGGTCATGGGCGTAAGACTTTCACTGCACCAGCGGATGAAGACAGCGCCATTGATCGAGGGGTAAGGAGCGCGGTGACAGAGGAAGAGGGTTCGCTGTCCCGCTCGGCGGCATCACCGGACGCCGGGCGGCTGGAGCCTGCGGCCGGCTTCCTGCCTATCAGCACTGCGGCGACGGAGGTCCTGGGTGCGATCCGGTCCGCGGGTGGCCGGCCGTACCTGGTCGGCGGCTGCGTCCGGGACGCACTGCTCACTCCCGGTCGGCAGCCAAAGGACGTCGACATCGAGGTGTTCGGTCTCGAACTGGACGATCTAGTTCCTGTGTTGACGCGCGTGGGACGAGTCGACGAGGTCGGGCGCTCGTTCGCGGTGCTCAAAGTGCGGCATGGCGGCGAGACCTTTGACGTCTCGGTGCCGCCGATACCGGACGGCAGCGACGCCGCCGGGATGCTCGGCTCCGGCGACCACGCCCTGCTGAGGGAAGCAGCCAGCCGTCGCGATTACACGATCAACGCGCTCATGTTCGACCCGGCCGAGAGCGTCGTCCTCGACTTCGTCGGCGGCCTGTCGGACCTGCGTGACGGCGTGCTGCGGCACAGTGGTCCGGCGTTCGTCGAGGACCCGCTTCGAGTGCTGCGAGGCGCTCAGTTCGCCGCGCGCTTCGGATTCCGATTGGCCCCGGAGACGGCGCAGGTGTGCCGCGGTCTGCTCCCCGCGTACAGCGACCTAGCGACAGAGCGCGTCTGGGCAGAGTGGCGCAAGCTCGCCGAGCAGGGGCGACACATCACTGCTGCGGTGGCCGCCTTGGGCGACTCCGGATGGTTGGCCCACTTCCCCCAGTTGGCCCGCCTGGCAGGCGTGCCGCAGGACCCCCGCTGGCATCCCGAGGGGGACGTGCTCACGCATTCCGGGCTCGCTGCGGATGCCGCCGCGACGTTGGCGGACGACGCCGGCCTCACCGGGGACGACCGCACGGTCGTCGTCCTCAGCGCGCTTCTGCATGACGTCGGTAAGGCGGAGCACACGCAGGTACATCCGGATGGGCGGATCACGTCCTACGGCCACGCCGACGGAGGCGTCGGGCCGGCCAAGGACTTGCTGACTCTGATCGGCGCCCCGTCCGGCGTCATCACCCGCATCACGCCGATCGTGCGGGAGCACATGACCGCGACAACTACGTCCGGCCCGCCAAGTTCAGCCGCCGTTCGCCGGCTCGCCCGACGCCTCGCGCCCGCATCGATGAAGGAGTGGTCGCTGGTGTGCGGCGCTGACCACGCCGGCCGGGGTTCAGGATCCGGCCCGAATCCCACCACGTCCTGGCTGGCAGTCGCTGAAGCCGCCGGCGCAGAGAACCGACCAACCCCGTCCCTGCTCCGCGGTCAAGATCTCATCGCCCTCGGGCACCCACCCGGACCGCACTACCGCTCAGTCATGGCAGCCGCGCTCGCCGCCCAGGACGAGGGCGAGTTCACCGACCACGGCGGCGCGGTCGCCTGGCTCGGCCGAATCTCTGCGGACGGGCGCTTGGCGCACCTTCTCGCCGAGAGTGGAAAGCGGAAACCAGCGACCGATGAACGAGTGCGCGACGCGAGGAACGCAGAAGGCAGCACATGCAGTGGGCTTGGCGGCTGCTGACGCTCGTCGAGCGAAGTCGCAGGCGGGGGTCGTCAACCGGACAGGGGGCAGTCCTTCAGTCCTGCGTCCGGCCCTCGGGTGCACTCAACCTCCGGGCAGTGGCGGGGGCGAAGGGTCGCCCTGGCGTCGGCCCGCGGGAGCTTGCTCGCGTGTTGGCTGACTTGCGGCTTGGTGGGGCTCGTGTGACGCCTGCGCATAGCTTTGACGCAGTTATGAACGCGAGCGGCGATAGCTGCCAGGTGGGTCGCCTTGACTTCATAAGTGTGTCAAACTAGCCCCGTGATCGAGCTTCAGTCCGTGTACGCCGCTCAAGACTTCCAGTCCTTGATCAACCGAGAGCACGAGCAGCTCGAACTCAAGACGGGAGCCGGTAGGAAGCCGATCATGGAGACGATGGTCGCCTTCAGCAACGCCGACGGCGGCGTCATCTTCATCGGGGTCACTGATGACCGAGTTGTGCAGGGACGCACTCGAGACCAGGGGCTGGACGACGACATCCACAACGCCGCCCATGCCGCCCACAACCTCGGGCGCTATGAGATCCACCAGATACACGTCGACGGGCGTCCCGTAGTCGCGGTGCGCGTTCATCCTCGTCAAGACGAGGTTGCGGTTACAAGCGACGGGCGCATCCTGATCCGCAAGGGTGGCCACAACCGAGTGGTGTTCGGGCACGAACTTCGCCAGTTGGTCAATGCTCGGTCGCTCGCCAGGTTTGAGGCCAGCGACAGCGGTCTCCCAACATCGGCGATCGACTCTTCTATCGCCGACGCCCTAGCTAGGGCGTATCACTGGGAGCTAGGCGCAAATGCGGATCGCCTTGCGGAGCGCGGCCTGCTTGGCGAGGAGGGCACCCTCACCATCGCTGGCGCCCTCGTACTCACCGATCCATCGAAGTCGCTTGGCGCGGCCAAGTTCCACATCGATGTCCGGGCATACGAAAGCGAGACTGGCACCTCCTACGTTCGTCGCGAGACGGTCAGCGGGCCAGTGCAGGTCCAGGTCGAGCGGGCGACCGAACTTGTCATGCGTGACATTGGCACCGACATGGTCATCACGCAGGCCCACCGACATGACCTTCCTCGCCTGCCGCGCCGAGTAGTCCGCGAGGTGGTAGCCAACGCGGTCGCTCATCGCGCTTACGACCTCGACCGGTCGCCGGTGACTATTGAGTTGCGCCCGACTCGCGTAATTGTCACGTCGCCTGGCGGACTTCCAGCACCGGTGACTGTCGAGACATTGCGCCAGGCCCAGGCGCCTAGAAATCACACGGTGATCGACGTGCTCCGACGCTTTGGCTTGGCCGAAGACAGTGGCCAGGGCATTGATGTGATCCAAGACTCAATGAAATTTGAGTTGCTGGCGGACCCCGAGTTTACGGACGACGGATTGAGCGTCCGCGTCGACCTACCATTACGTGGCCTTATCTCGGCGGAAGAGCGCGGATGGATGGCAGAGTTCACTCGTCAAGGCTTGGTGGGTGATCAAGAGCGCAGACTTCTTCTTGAAGTGTTACGCCAAGGAAAGGTCACCAACGGACAGGCGCGAGACGCCACCGGCGAGGACAGCACCAACGCGCGATCAAGGCTACGGCGGCTCCGAGACGCAGGGTTGCTGATACAGCACGGGCAACGTGGCAGGGCCTACTACACACTCGGCTCACTTGCCCCTCGACGCAGCGACGAGCAGGTCATCCTCGATGCCGCTACTGATGGCGCGTTGACGAATCAACGAGTCCGCGACTTGACCGGTCTTGATCGGGTCGAGGCTCGAGCCTTGCTGAAGCGACTTGTCGACGAAGGACGGCTAGTTCAAATCGGAGAGCGGCGGGCAACAATATACCGTCTTCCGGCTCGGCCTCGCCGCCCTCGCGACTAGGCCCGCAAATACTCCGCCTTACGTTAGAGGAAGTGATGGCCGTGTGAGAATTGACTGGGCGTGGTTTTTCCCGTTGCTCGTCTCCGTGGGGGCAGCTCTCATAGCACTACCGCCAATCTTTCTCGGGCGGAGAGCGAACCGCCTGGCCGAGTCCGCAGGGCAAGGCGAAGATGCGAGAGCATGGGCAGCATTAGCTAACGAGTGGCGCCTTGCTCTGCTCATCGCCGGGCATCCCGGTGCTGCGACTCGCCATGAGTCCGAGCAGTACTTCGCGGTCATCGCTCGGTATCGGGACGCCCGAGTCGGATTCTTCAAGGCGATGGATAACGGCGGACGTGAGGCGGGCGGATCAGGAGAGTTTCCAGAACTCGACCGTGCGATGGCCCAAGAACTAGAGGCGGTCGAGGCACTTGCCACTTACCGTATTGCTGTCGAGCGCGTCCTTGGACATCTGGCTGAGGTTGCCGATCGGGTAGTCCGCGGCCGGCTAAGCGTGGCCGCAGGCTACGCCGCGTTTGGACGCGACATTGTTCGGGCGCGGCCCGCGTTGCGCCGTCTGCTGGCGATCAGCGCCGATTCCGACGGATGTCCAGGATCGAGCTGGCCAGAGGTCCATGGCTGGCAGTCGATGCCCCTGAACGAGATCAGTCTGCGGGTTGGCTGGGGCGACTTCCTAGAACCGCATCGCGGAACGGCCGGTCGGATCTACTTGCTCGACGACTTGCTCGCGGACCATGCCGTCAGCGTCGGGGACGCGGGGCACATCGGGCACTTCACGCTCGCTAGTTGCTGGGATAAGGATCTCGCCAGTCTCACCATATTGCCAGAGGTATGGCGAGCGACTCGGTCGGAAGGACGTCTGGCGGCGCTCCGATGGACCTGGCGCGCCACAGGTGTGGCTCTCCGTGCCACACGACGACTCGGGATGCGCCCGTCCAATCCCCGGCTCACGGAAACACTGCTCGCGGCCTGGAGGGCCCGCCACGCAGCACGCGACCCGCGCTGGCTTGAACCACTTCCCATGAGGGAGACACCGGCTCCGTCCACAGTAACTAACCGGTAGGTGCGCTTCCTGTCTCTGGCGCAGGTCAAGTTGGCAGCCCATCGGCAGTGGTCATGTCACCAGCGGATGCCACCCCGACCGACAGGCGGCACCACGTCAACAAGGTCGTGGCTCGGCGAACCCATCGCCGCTACAAGGACATCTCCACGGACGACGCCGGCGTATACCCCCTGCGACGGCCGACGCGCTAGACGCCTTACAGGGACGCACTGGCGGCCACCAAGATCACGAGGCCACACACGTCTTGCATCTGCGGCGACCGGAACTCGTTGTGACGAGTAACCGGAGGCTCGTCAGCACTCTCAGCGGCGTGGGCACCAAGGGGACGGCGGACTACCGCAGACGACGCGCGGATGCTGAGCGCCGCCGGCGCCAAGCGGTGGAGCGGGCGCAGAGGAATTCGACGCGATCCGAGGCAGCTGACAGCAAGACGCGCGTCACAGGACGACGGGACGCGCCCACCGACTGCGCCTGGTGCGGCGGGACCCTCACCCCGCGCAGCCGCGGCCCGATCCCGAAGTGGTGTTCAGCCACCTGCCGGCACCGCGCTTGGGAGCAGAACCGGGCCGCAGCATCCGGCCGGTCTGCCGTTGAGGTCGTCGAGCGGCGCGTCGAGGTCCCCCGTCCCCACCACTCCGACACGCCGCGACTGGCCCGACCTGCTCGCCGAACTCGCCTGCCAGATCGACGACGGCCGCCTCTACGACCGCGACCTGCTCGACCTGTCCGACGGGCTGGGCGTCGTCCTCGAGGCGTACCGCCGCCGCCCCTACGTGCGCAGCGGTTCCATCGACTACCAGCGCCAGGCGCGAGCCCGGCAACAAGCCCCGCAAAGGCCGGATCGGCTGAGCAATGACCTCGCGAGCGGGACTGCAGACCAACTGGAGAAGCGCCCGCACGCTGGATCTGAGCTGGTTTCCGATGACCGGCGTTGAACGCCGTCACCGGCGACTCCCCGCACCGCCTCCGGAGGACCCAGATGCTGCACGTCGACGACCCCCGCTCAGGGAACGACCTCATGACGCTCGCGGAGACCGCGGCCTACCTGCGCACCCCGGTCGCCACCCTGCGCTACTGGCGGCACCTCGGCCTGGGGCCGGCTGGCTTCCGGCTCGGTCGGCGGGTGATCTACCGGCGCGGCGACGTGGACCGTTGGCTCTCGGAGCGGCAGGACGCCGAGACCCGCTGACGTCCGCGCTTCCTCGTCCACAGGCCGCCGCCCGTCCACAGATCGCCGCCGCAGCCACCGAACGACTGCATGCCGCGCTATGCCCGGTGATCCGGCCGCTGAGCCGGATCCTCGAGAGCGAAGGCAGCGCCCATGGCCAGCATCTCCAGACTGCCCAACGGCAAGTACCGGCCCCGATACCGTGACGAGCACGGCAAGGAGCACGCACGACACTTCGACCGGAAGGTCGACGCCCAGCGCTGGCTGGACGAGGTCACCACCGCCATGGTCACCGGCACCTACGTCGACCCGGGCGCCGGCGGGCAGACCTTCGCCGAGTACTACGCCGAGTGGTCGGCCCGGCAGGTGTGGGCACCCGGCACCGAGGCCGCGATGGGCCTCGCAGCCCGCTCGGCCACGTTCGCCGAGGTCCGGATGCGCGCGCTGCGGCGCTCGCACATCGAGCAGTGGGTCAAGGCCATGGTCACCCGCGGGCTCGCGCCGGGCACCGTGCACACCCGGACGAACAACGTCCGCGCCGTCCTGCGCGGGGCTGTCGCGGACCGGGTGATCCCCCGCGACCCCAGCGAGGGCGTCACCCTCCCCCGCCGTCGCCGTGCTGCCGCAGCGATGACCCTGCCGACGCCGGCCCAGGTCGGCGCACTCCTCCAGTCCGCCGACGACTCGTTCCGCGCGTTCGTCGGGCTGTGCGCCTTCGCCGGCCTCCGGCTCGGCGAGGCAGCCGCCGTCCGCGTCAGCGACATCGACTTCCTTCGCCGCACACTCACCGTCGCCCGTCAGGTGCAGCGCATCACCGGGGGCGGGCTCGACATCCGCGCACCCAAGTACGGCAGCGAGCGGCAGGTCTACCTGGCCCCGTCAGTGGTCGACCTGCTCGCCCAGCACGTTGCCGCCCACTGCCCGGAGGGGTACTGGATCTTCACTGGAGAATCCGGGGAGCCGCCGCACCAGAACTCGATCGGCTACCGGTGGCGCACCACGCTCGCGGCGGCCGGGCTCACCGGCGTGAGGCTGCACGACCTCCGGCACTTCTACGCCTCTGGACTGATCGCTTCAGGTTGCGATGTCGTCACCGTCCAGCGGGCTCTGGGGCACGCCACGGCAACCACGACGCTGAACACGTACAGCCACCTCTGGCCGACCGCGGAGGACCGGACGAGGCGCGCCGCGGAGCAACTGTTTGCGGACAGTTGCGGACTCTGTGCGGACTCGGAGACCTATACAACCAGCTGACCTACGGAAACGCGCTCAGTCAGACGTTGAAGCGGAACTCCACGACGTCGCCGTCGGCCATGACGTACTCCTTGCCCTCCATGCGCACCCAGCCCTTGGACTTGGCCTCGGCCATGGAGCCGGCCTCGACCAGCTGGTCGAAGGAGACGATCTCGGCCTTGATGAAGCCGCGCTGGAAGTCGGTGTGGATGACCCCGGCGGCCTGCGGGGCGGTGGCGCCGACCGGGATGGTCCAGGCGCGCGCCTCCTTGGGGCCCGCAGTCAGGTAGGTCTGCAGCCCGAGGGTGCGGAACCCCACCGACGCCAGCTGGTCCAGCCCCGGCTCGTTCTGCCCGATCGACTCGAGCAGCTCGGCGGCCTCCTCGGCCGGCAGCTCGATCAGCTCCGACTCGGTCTGCGCGTCGAGGAAGATCGCCTCCGCCGGCGCGACCAGTCCGCGCAGTTCGTCGAGCATCTCGGTGTTCGCCAGCTCGTCGGCGTCCACGTTGAACACGTAGAGGAACGGCTTGGTCGTCATCAGGCCCAGCTCGCGCAGCGGCGCCGGGTCGACACCGGCGGCGAACAGCGTCTTGCCGCCGTCCAGGATCGACTGCGCCTCGACGGCGGCCGCGTGCAGAGCAGCGCGCTCCTTGTCCTTGCGCATCTCCTTCTCCAGCCGCGGGATCGCCTTCTCCAGCGTCTGCAGATCGGCCAGGAGCAGCTCGGTGTTGATCGTCTCGATGTCGTCGGCCGGGCTGACCTTGCCGTCGACGTGCACGACGTCGGGGTCGGTGAACACCCGGATCACCTGGCAGATCGCGTCGCTCTCGCGGATGTTGGCCAGGAACTTGTTGCCCAGCCCCTGCCCCTCGCTGGCGCCGCGCACGATGCCGGCGATGTCCACGAAGGACACCGTCGCCGGGATGATCTTCTGGCTGCCGAAGATCTCCGCCAGCGTCGCCAGCCGGGGGTCCGGCACGCCCACGACGCCGACGTTGGGCTCGATCGTCGCGAACGGGTAGTTCGCGGCGAGGACGTCGTTCTTGGTCAGGGCGTTGAAGAGGGTCGACTTGCCGACGTTGGGCAGGCCGACGATCCCGATGGTGAGGCTCACGATCGTCGAGGTTACGTGCCCCGGCCGCGCCGTCCGGACGACGTCGGCCCTCGCCCGAAGGGAGGACGCAGCTCCAGTTCCGCACCCGGCGGGCCGACGACAGATGTGGACCGGTCGAAGGGACACGTCATGGGCAAGACCCGCACCGACGCCGAGCAGCAGATCGCCGAACTGCTGCGGACGGCGAAGAAGTCGCTGCGCCTCTCCGTGGCGTTCCTGTCCCGGCTGGACGGCACCACCCAGCACCTCGAGGTGGTGGAGTCCTCGGTGCCGTTCCTCTTCCAGGAGGGCGCCACGCAGGTGCAGGAGACGACGCTGTGCCAGGCCATCCTGGACAAGAAGCTGCCCGCGGTGATCCCGAACCTGAAGGACCACCCGCGGGCCATGGCGCTGCCGGCCGCGCGGCTGCCGCGGATCCGCAGCTACGTCTCGGTGCCGGTCACGCTGTCCGACGGCACGCTCTACGGCACGTTCTGCGCGGCCGGGCTGACCTCCGACAAGGACCTCACCAAGCGGGACAAGGCCCTGATGGACGTCCTGGCCTCCGCCGCGTCGGTCATCCTCGAGCCCCAGGTCAAGGAGGACGAGCGGCGCACCGACATCGAGCAGCGGCTGGGTCCGGTCGTCGCCGACGGCGGACCGGTGGTGGCCCTCCAGCCCATCGTGGACCTGGCGACCGGCCTCCGGGTGGGCTCCGAGGCGCTCAGCCGCTTCCCCGCCGAGTGGGAGACGACCCCCGACGTCGTGTTCGCCGAGGCGCACAGCGTGGGCCGTGGCGACGAGCTCGAACTGCTCGCCCTGCGCCGCGCCGCCGCCCACCTGGACGACGTGGACGGCTACGTCGCCATGAACGTCTCCCCCGGCACCCTGATGACGCCGGAGTGCGCCCAGTTGCTCTCCGAGCTCCCGCTGGACCGGATCCTGCTCGAGCTCTCCGAGCACGACCAGGTCGACGACTACGACGCGCTCGCCGCGACGATCACCCCGTTCCGGGCGGCGGGCATGAAGCTGGCCATCGACGACGTCGGCGCCGGCTTCTCCTCCCTCCGGCACATCGTGATCACCTCGCCCGACGTCCTCAAGATCGACCGCAGTCTGGTCACCGGGCTGGACACCGACCCCGTCCGGACGACCCTGATCCGCTCCCTGGTGGACTTCGCCACGGGCCTGCGGGCCCGGGTCGTGGCCGAGGGCATCGAGACCGCCGAGGAGGCGGCCGCGCTCCGCGCGCTCGGCGTGGACTACGGGCAGGGCTGGCACTTCGGCCGGCCGGCCGTCCCCGGACCGCGCCCCGCACGCGACGCCCGGCTCGCGACCGCGAGCGGCATCCCGCTGCCCCGGCCGGGCCCCGGGCACACCGGGTCGATCGACCGGGCGGTGTCCGCCTGAGCGCTCAGTCGCTCGGCGGAGGAAGGATGGGCGGAGCGGTCGGCGGCGGTTCGGTCGGCAGCGGCGCTGTCGTCGGCGCCGCTGGGCCGATCCCCTCCCCCTCGTCGACCTCGCTGATCTCCGCGGCGACGTTGCACTCCGCCAGGTTCACCTGCAGCCGATCCTGCAGCGGCTGCAGCTGACGCACGATCTGGTCGAGCCGGCCGGCGTTGAGCTCGCTGAGCGCCTCGCCGAGGTCGTCCACCACGTCGAACACGTCCTGGGCCGCGTTGACCGTGCGCAGGCACGCGGCGTTCACCACGACCTCGCCGGCGGGATCGGCCGGCGACGCATCGGCACCGCCCGGTGCCGTGGTCGCCGCCGCGTCGCCCGTCCCGGCGGGGATCACGGTCCCGCCGCCGCTGAGCAGGCCGACGAGCAGCGCCCCGGCCAGCAGCCCGACGACGAAGGCCACACCGGCCGCCCACCAGCGCACCGCCCTGGAGAGCCACTCCTGTCCGCCCGGTGACCTGGTCGTGGAGTCAGCCATGCTGGTCCCTTCGTCGCCGGGCACGTCCTCAGTCACGCCGCTACCCTGCGACCACGGGGACCAACCCGGACGCCGCCAGGCTGGAGGCCACGTGGACGCGCCGGCACCGACGCCCTCCCCGGGGCCGTGAGCGCGCCGACCGGCGGCGGGCCCCGGTCCTGGAGGCCACTGCGGGCGCTCGCCCGCGGCTACCGCACCGCCGTCGTCTCCGGCCGCTGGTTCGTCGTGCTCGCCTGGATCATCGGGACGGTCGTGGTCTCCACCAGCCTGCCGACGCAGACCAGCGGGCCCGGTGGCGGAGGCATCGGCTCCCTCGTCCCCGAGGACAGCGAGGCGTTCGCGACCCAGGAGCGCAGCCTGGACATGTTCCGGATCCCGGTGCTGTCCCAGACGGCGGTCGTGGTGCAGGACCCCGGGGGGCTCAGCGCCCTGACCCAGGCCGATGCCGCCCTGTGGGCGCTCTCCTACAGCCAGCGGTTCCTGGACGGCACGGCACCGACCGGCCGCGGCAACATCGCCGCAGCCGTGCCCATCCCGACGTCGACGCCCGACACCCTGGTGACCTACCTGTACGTCACGGGCGGCACGTCGCTGGCGCAGGCCGCCGCCCTGGCCGACGAGTACGCGGCCCACTTCAACAACCAGGACTCCGTGCGCACGTACGTGACGGGGGTGACCCCCGCCCAGGTGCGCCAGGCCCACTACCTCGAGACCCGCCTGCACGTGTTCGAGATCGCCACCCTCGTGCTGATCTCGCTCGTCGTGGGAGTGGTCTTCCGCTCGGTCGTCGCGCCACTGGTCGTGCTGTTCACGGCCGGGCTGGGCTACCTGGTCGCGATCCGCTTCCTCGGCCTGATCGCCGCACAGCTGGGCTTCTCGCTGCCCGACCAGATGCAGCCGCTGATCGCCGCACTGCTCATCGGCGTGATCACCGACTACTGCGTGCTGTTCTTCTCCGGCCTGCGGCGCGAGCTGGACGCGGGCGCATCCCGGCTGGACGCCGCGCGACGATCGGTCACCGTCGAGGGGCCCATCATCGCCGTCGCCGGCATCACGGTCGCCGCCGGGACGGCGGCGCTGCTGGCGGCGGACTACAACCTCTTCCGGGCCTTCGGGCCGGCGCTGTCCCTCGCCGTCATCGTCGGGGTGCTCGTCTCGCTGACCCTCGTCCCCGCGCTGCTGGCCATCCTGGGCAAGTGGCTCTTCGTGCCCAACCAGGGGCGGGTGGTGTCCCAGGGAGCCGGGCGAGGCGCGGGTCCGCTCGTCCGCATCGTGATCAGCCGCCGCGGCGCGGCCGTGGCAGCGGCGATCGGCCTGGCCGTGCTCACCCTCGCAGCCCTGCCGCTGACCCACATGCGGCTGGACCTGTCCTTCACCGGCGGACTGCCGGACGACGACCGGGTCAGCCGCGGTGCCGTGGCCCTCGAGGAGGCGGGCATCCGGGGCGTCGAGGCGCCCACCGAGATCATCATCGAGCAGCCCGGTATCGCCGGGCGGCGGGATCGGCTCGAGCGCCTGCAGCAGCTCATCGAGTCCCAGCCGGGCGTGGCCGAGGTGCTGGGCCCGGCGCAGAACCCGCTGCCCGACAGCTACGGCGTGGTGTTCACGCCCGACGGTGGCGCGGCCCGCTTCGTCGTCATCCTGGACAGCGACCCGCTCGCCGCCCCGGCCATCGCCGACCTGGACCGCCTCGAGTCGCGGATCGCCGGTCTCGCCCAGGAGGCAGGTCTGGGCGACGTCGACCTGTCGGTGACCGGCCAGACGGCGATCGCCGGTGAGCTCGCCGAGATCACCTGGGACAACCTGCGCGTCACGCTGCTGGCCGTGGTGATCGTCGAGCTCGTCATCCTGATGGTCTTCCTCAGGGCGATACCGGCGCCGGTCGTGCTGATGCTCACCAGCGCGCTGAGCGTCGCCTCCGCGCTCGGGCTCACCGTCCTGGTCTTCCAGGACTGGCTCGGCGACCCCGGGCTGACCTTCTACGCCCCGTTCGCCACGGCCGTCCTGCTGCTCGCACTCGGCTCGGACTACAACGTCTTCGCCGTGGGCTCGATCTGGGAGGCGGCGGCCCGGATGCCCTTGAGCAAGGCCATCGCCGTGGCCATGCCCAGCACCTCGCGGGCGATCAGCGCAGCCGGCGTCATCCTGGCCGCCACCTTCGCGATGGTGGCGATCATCCCGCTCGACACGTTCCGGCAGGTGGCCTTCACGATGGCCGTGGGCCTGCTCATCGACACCTTCCTCGTCCGGCCGGTGCTGACTCCCGCCGTCCTCACCCTGCTGGGTTCGGCCTCCAGCTGGCCCAGCCGCCGGATCCGCACCGAGGCGGTGTCGGCGGAGGAGCTGCACCGCACCGCCGTGGACTCCGCCCGCGACCCGCACCCGTCCCGGGCCGGGAACGCGGCCAAGCCGGAGAACGCGGCCGAGTCCGAGATGGCCGGCCGGTGAGCACCGCTGTGCCGCACAGCGGCGCGACGAGGGCACCGGGCCGCCGGCTGCCCCGCAGGTCCACGCTGCTCCTGGCCGCGAGCGTGCTCGCCGGGCTGCTCCTGGTGCTGTGGGGCGTCGACCGGCTGGCCCGCTGGGGTGCCGAGGCGGTGCTGACCGACCGCATCGCTGCCGAGACCGGGGTGCGGACCCCCCCGGAGGTGGAGATCGACAGCAGCTTCGTCCTCCTGCAGATGCTGCGCGGGCGGTACGAGGACGTGGAGGTCGGGCTCGAGGGGATCGCCTCGGGCCCGCTGCGGATCGAGCGTCTGGACGCCGAGCTCTCCGGCGTCCGGCTGTCCTTCCACGACCTGCTGTACCGCAACCCCGTCCCGATCTACGTGGAGGGCAGCCAGGAGCGGGCCACCCTGCGGTACGACGACCTCAACACCTACCTGGAGCTCACCGGCCGGCCGGTGCGCATCGAGAACGCCTCCGACGGCGAGGTGCGCCTGACCGGGTCGGTCCAGATCTTCGGGCGAGAGGTCTCCGCCTCGTCCCAGGCCGGGCTGACGGCCGAGGACGGCCGGATCCTGGTGCAGCCCACCGAGCTGCAGACCGGGACGGCGCTGGACGCGGCCAGCCGCCTGCTCCTGCAGCAGCGGTTCGGATTCGCCGTGCCGGTGGACTCCCTCCCCTTCGGCCAGCGGCTCACCGCGATCGACCCGCAGGAATCGACGGTGGAGATCGAGGCCCGGGGCGACGGGGTCTTCATCAACGCGTGACACCGTGCCGCCCCCACCACCGCGGCGGGCGACGAAATGTTGCGGCCGCATGGCAAATCCACCTCCGTCGAGCGGCGTGGGAACCGTCGCCCTAGCCTCGTCCCATGTCCATGACACGCAGTTCGAGGTTGGCAGGCGGTGTCGTCGCAGCCGGGTTCCTCCTGCTTCCACTGACCGGCTGTTCGGCAGACGCGGAGGACACCACCGCCGCCGATCTGACCAGCGCGGCGCAGTCGGCGGGTGACGCGGCAGCGTCGGCCACGGCATCGGCAGGTGCGGCCGCGTCGTCGGCGGCCAGCGAGATCAACGAACGGGTCGAGTGCTCCGGCAGCTCGTGCTCGGTGACCGTGAGCACCGGTGCGGACGTGGAGGTCCTCGGGACGCAGCTCTCCCTGGAGAGCGTCGAGGGGGACCAGGCGACCGTGAGCGCCGGGGACCGGACCGTGACCTGCGGCGAAGGGGAGACCGTGAGCGTCGGTCCGCTCAGCCTCGAGTGCTCCGACATCACCGACGACAGCGTCACGATGACGGCGTCCCTGGGCTGACCGCCGGATCGGGCCCGGCGCTCAGGCGCCGGGCCGCGGGAGCAGGCCGCGCTCGACCGCGACCATCACCGCCCGCGTCCGGTCGTCGACGCCCAGCTTCGCGAACACCCGGAGCAGGTGCGTCTTCACCGTCGCCTCGCCGATGAACAGCGCCCGGCCGATCTCGGCGTTGGTCAGCCCGCGTGCCACCCCGGCGAGCACCTCCAGCTCCCGCGCCGTGGGTGCGTCCACGGCCGGCGCCCGCATCCGCGACACCAGCCGGGCGGCCACCGGCGGCGCGAGCACCGTCTCCCCCCGGGCGGCCGCGCGCACGGCGTCGGCCAGCTGCGGCAGCGGGGTGTCCTTGAGCAGGTAGCCGGTCGCCCCTGCCTCGACCGCGCGCACGATGTCCGCGTCGGTGTCGTACGTGGTCAGCACCAGCACGCGCACCGCCGGGTGGTCTGCCGCGATCCGGCCGGTCGCGGTGGCGCCGTCCATCCGCGGCATCCGCAGGTCCATCAGGACGACGTCCGGGGTCAGCGACGCGACCATCGCCATCGCCTCCAGCCCGTCGCCGGCCTCGCCGACCACGTCGATGTCCGGCTGCGCGGCCAGCCAGCCGACCACGCCACCCCGGACGACGGGATGGTCGTCCACCACCAGCACGCGGATCCGGCTCATGGCTCGACTCCGGTCTCGGTCCGCTGGTGGCT
The DNA here is from genome assembly GCA_042090795.1 of Blastococcus sp. Taxonomy (GTDB): domain Bacteria; phylum Actinomycetota; class Actinomycetes; order Mycobacteriales; family Geodermatophilaceae; genus Blastococcus. The sequence goes on from JBELIQ010000002.1 coordinate 227,692, forward strand.
CGCCGGCCCACGCCGCGATGCACGCTCGACCGTCGTTCCCGCGCTCATCGGACCGGCACCCGCACCGTCACGCGGGTCCCCTCCCCCGGCGCCGAGCGGACGTCGACGGCGCCGCCGACCTCCTCCGCCCGGTCGCGCAGCCCGGCGAGCCCCACGCCCGCGGAGGCGGCCGGGTCGAAGCCCACGCCGTCGTCCTCGACGTGCACCGACACGTGCGTGTCCTCCCCCGAGCCCACCCGGCTGACGCGCAGCACCACGGCCGAGGCCGAGGCGTGCCGGCGCACGTTGGCCAGCGCCTCCTGCGCCCCGCGCAGCAGCACGATCTCCTCGGCACGGCTCAGCGCGGGACCGATGCTCCCGAGCGCGACGGTGTCCAGCCGGGTGGCCAGGCCGGTCTCCCGGCCGAACCGCTCCGCGAGCCGCTGCAGCGCCTCGACCAGCGTCGCCGAATCCAGCGCGACCGGCGCGAAGGCGGCGACCATGGCGCGCGCCTCGGCGAGGTTCTCCCGGGCCACCTCCTCGATCACGGCCAGCCGCTCGGCGGCGAGCGCCGGGTCCTCCGGCAGCGCGGCCGCCGCGGTCTGCGCGAGCACGACGATGCTCGTGTAGCCCTGCGCGAGGGTGTCGTGCACCTCGCGGGCCAGCCGCTCCCGCTCGGCGACCATGCCCTGCTGGTGGTGCAGCACGGCGAGCTCGGCGCGGGTCGACTCGAGCTCCCGGATCAGCTCCGCGCGCTGGTCGCTGTGCTCGAGCACGCTGGTCACCCACGCCCCCATCGCCAGGCTGAACGCCACCCCGACCAGCGTCTGCAGGTCGAAGGGCTCGGTGCCCTGCACCCAGTGCACCGTCGGGCCGAAGGCTGCGGCAGCACCCAGCGCCAGCGTCCACAGCGCGCCGCTGCGCAGCCCCTCCACCATGAACCAGACCTGCGGGAAGGCCATGAACAGCAGGAACAGCAGCTCGGGGAGGATCCAGGCCAGCACGCCGATGACGACCACCAGGACGAGCAGGTAGCCGGCCGCCCGACGGTGGTCCCGCCGGACCAGCGCCGGTCCGCCGACCGTCGCGTACGCCAGCGCGAGGACGGCGAGCGCCGCGAGCAGCACCGCCTCGCGCGCGCCCGACTCCTCGACCGCGGCGTCCACCATCGCGACCGCGACGAGGACGGCGACGACGACGTGGTGGACCACCAGGGTGATCTGCCAGCCGCGCTCGGACATCGGCCGGCCGCCGCCGTCCCCCGCGGGCAGGGAGACGACGGCGGACCGGGCGGACGGGGCGGAGCTCATCCCTCGCCCCGGCGCCAGCGGAACGTGCGCATGCACACCATGACGCCGATGATCACCCATGCGGCCAGCACCAGGGCGGTCCGGCCGTGCTCCCACCCCCCGGCGATCTCGAACGCGCCGGCCTCCTCGGGCAGGAACGCCGAGCGCATGCCCTGGGTGAGCCACTTCAGCGGGAAGACCGCCGCGACCTGCTGCATCCAGCCCGGCAGCTCGAGGAACCCGAAGAAGACCCCCGAGAAGAACTGCAGCACCAGCGCCAGCGCGGCGATGCCGGTGGAGACCGACGACGCACTCCCGCGCAGCGCCGAGACCGCGATGCCCAGCACCGTCCCGGCCAGCGAGCCGACCCCCCCGACCCACAGGAACGTCAGCCAGTGCGCGGCGTCCACCGGCATGGGGACGTCGTAGGCGTAGCGGGCCACCGGCAGCAGCAGCACCAGCTGGGCGGCCGTGGTCACCAGGACCTGCCCCGCCTTGCCGGCGAAGTAGGCGGCCGGCGGCGTGCCCAGGAGCTGCAGCCGCTCCAGCTGACCGGTCTCCCGCTCCTCGGCGATCGCCGTCCCGACCGCCTGGAAGCTCACCAGCATGATCCCGGTCGCGGCGATCCCGGCCAGGAAGTACTGGGCGAAGGGGACGTCGCCGGGCCGCTCGTCACCGCCGAGGATGGCCGCGAAGATCACCAGCATCACCACCGGATACGCGAAGGAGAACGCCACCTTCTGGCGGTCGCGGAAGAACAGCCGCAGCTCGAGAGCCACCCGGGACAGCGCGATCCGGGCGGTCGACGGTGGCGCCGGCCGGGAGGTGGGGGTCAGGACGGCGGTCATCGCAGGTCTCCTTCGGCAGCGGTGGTGGGGGTGGCGCCGACGAGCTGGAGGTAGACGTCCTCCAGGCCGGGGCGGGTGACGGTGAGGCCGGGGACCTCGGCGTGCACGGCGAGCAGGTCGCGCAGCACGGCGGCCGGCGCCCCGGTGCGCACCCGCCGGTGCACCCCGGCCTCCAGCCAGCTCACCGTCGACTCGCGGCGCAGGGCCGCGCCCAGCTCGTCCGGGGGCGCCACGTCGGCCAGCCGGCCCTCCGCGATGACGCCCACCCGGTCGGCGAGCTCGGCCGCCTCGTCGAGGTAGTGGGTGGTGAGCAGGATCGTCGTCCCGTCGCGGCGCAGCTCGCGGATCAGCTCCCAGAACTGCCGCCGGGCGACGGGGTCCATGCCGGTGGTCGGCTCGTCGAGGAAGAGCAGCTCCGGCCGGCCCTGCACGCCGAGCGCGACGGCCAGCCGCCGGCGCTGGCCGCCGGAGAGCCGCTCCACCCGGACGCCGGCCGATCCCTCCAGCCCGACCGCGGCCAGCAGCTCGCCGGTCGGCCGGCTCACGGCGTGGTAACCGGCGAAGTGGTCGAGGGTCTCGCGCACCGACAGCGCCGGTCCGGCCCCCTCGCCCTGGGCGACCACGCCGATCCGGTCCCGCCAGGCGCGGCCCGCGACCGCCGGGTCCTCCCCCAGCACGTCGACGTCCCCGCCGTCGCGGGGCCGCACGCCCTCGAGGATCTCGATCGTCGTCGTCTTGCCCGCGCCGTTGGGCCCGAGCAGTGCGAAGCACTCGCCCCGCCGCACCTCCAGGTCCAGCCCGTCGAGCACGGTGCGGCCGCCGTAGCGCTTGGTCAGGCCGCGCACGGTCACCGCGGCCGTGTCGGGGCCGCCGTCCACGGCCGGCGGTGCGAGCTCTGTCGTCGTCATGCACCGAGCCTGTCGGCGGGCGGGCCGCCGCGGGACCGTCGAAGCGCTGGTCCGCCGTCCACCGACCGGTGGACAGCTCCCTCGGGAGGTCGACCCGCCGACAGGCGCCGGGGCGTGCGGGAGAGTGGGGCATGCCCACCGACTCCTCCGGCGGCGCCGACCCGGCCCGCACCATGGCGCTGCTGTGGCGCGCGGGCGGCGACCCCGCGGCGCGCCCCGGGCCGCGGGCCACCCTGGACGTCGACCGCATCGTCGCCGCGGCCGTGCGGCTGGCCGACGCCGAGGGGCTGCCCGCGCTGTCGATGCGCCGGGTCGCCGCGGAGCTCGGCGTCGGGGCGATGAGCCTGTACACGCACGTGCCGGGCAAGGCCGAACTGGTCGCGCTGATGTACGACTCGGTGCTCGGCGAGCTCTACGCCGAACCCCCGTCGGGCGACTGGCGGGCCCGGCTCACCGCGGTCGCCCAGGCCAACTGGGATCTCTTCGTCCGCCACCCGTGGGCGGCCACGGTGGGCACCGGACGGCCGATCCTCGGCCCCAACCTGATGGCCAAGTACGAGGCCGAACTGGCCGCGGTCGACGGTCTGGACCTCGGCGAGGTGGAGATGGAACTGGTCGTCATCCTGGTGACCGGCTTCGTGAAGGGCATCGTCGGCGGCCTCCACGAGAAGGTGGCCGCCGAGCAGGCCAGCGGCCTCACCGAGGAGCAGTGGTGGGCGGCGACCGAGCCGCACCTGGACCGGGTCTTCGACGCCGAGCGCTATCCGACGGCCACCAGGGTCGGGCCGGTGTCGGGTCCCGAACTGGGCGCCTACCCCGCCGAGCGCGCCTACGCCTTCGGTCTGGAACGGTTGCTGGACGGTGTCGCGGCGATCGTCGAGCGCTAGGACGGCGGTGTCCGAAACCCGCCGGTGCACGTCGCCGGCGGGTGCCATGCTCGTCCCGTGACCACGACGGCCGACCACGAGCACCGCTACCGGGCGGTGGCCGGCCGCGACGCGCGCTTCGACGGCTGGTTCTTCACCGCCGTGCGCACCACCGGCATCTACTGCCGCCCGTCGTGCCCCGCCCGCACGCCCGCCGCGCGCAACGTCTCCTGCTTCGGCACCGCGGCCGGCGCGCAGGCGGCCGGCTACCGCGCCTGCCGCCGGTGCCGGCCCGACGCCGCGCCGGGGTCGCCGGAGTGGGACGTGCGCGCCGACGTCGTGGCCCGGGCCATGCGGCTGATCGGCGACGGCGAGGTGGAGCGCTCCGGCGTCCCCGGCCTCGCCCAGCGGCTGGGCTACTCCGAGCGCCAGCTGCACCGCCTGGTGGTCGGCGAGCTCGGCGTCGGGCCGCTCGCGCTCGCCCGGGCCCAGCGGGCGCAGACCGCCCGGGTGCTCATCGAGACCACCGACCTGCCGATGGCCGACGTCGCCTTCGCCGCCGGGTTCGCCAGCATCCGGCAGTTCAACGACACCGTCCGCGAGGTGTTCGCCGCCAGCCCCACCGAACTGCGGCGGCGCCCTGCCCCGGGCTCCGGCGGCACACCGGGCTCGCTGACCCTCCGCCTGACCGCCCGCGCGCCCTACGACGCGGCCGAGGTCCTGCTCTTCCTCGGCGCCCACGCCGTGCCCGGCCTCGAGGAGTGGGACGGCAGCACGTTCTCCCGCGTCCTCGACCTGCCGCACGGGCCGGGGGTCGTGGCGCTCTCCCCTGCTCCGGACGGGGCCGCCGCGGTGAGCGCCCGCCTGCAGCTGACGCAGCTGCGCGACCTCGGGGTGGCGGTCAGCCGCTGCCGGCGGATGCTCGACCTGGACGCCGACCCCACCGCGGTCGACGCCGTCCTCGGCGCCGACCCCGCGCTGGCCGACGTGGTGGCGCGAGCGCCCGGGCGCCGCGTCCCCGGCTCCCCCGATGCGCCGGAGCTGGCCGTCCGTGCCGTCCTGGGCCAGCAGGTCTCCGTCGCCGGCGCCCGCACGCTCACCGCGCGGCTGCTACCCGTGGCGGGCGTCCCGCTGGCCGACCCGGTCGGCACGCTCACCCATGCCTTCCCCCGCCCCGAGGCCCTCGCCGCCGCGGACCTGGCCGGCATCGGGCTCACCGGGGCGCGCCGGGCGGCGGTGCACGCGCTGGCGACCGCCCTGGCCGACGGACACGTCGCACTCGATCCCGGCGCCGACCGCGACGAGGCGCGGCGGGCGCTGCTCGCCGTCCGCGGCATCGGCCCCTGGACCGCTGCGCTCGTCGCTCTCCGCGGCCTGGCCGACCCCGACGTGTGGCTGCCCGGTGACCTCGCGTTGCGGCGCTCCCTCACCGCACTCGGCAGCACCGACGCCGAGGCCGCCACCCGCTGGCGCCCGTGGCGCTCGTACGCGGTGATGCACCTCTGGGCGCTCGCCGCGCCGTCATTCTTCACCCGCCCGATCCCACCCACCACCCGCCCGATCCCACCCACCACCCGCCCATCCACACCTCCCCCCGGACGGAGCGCCTCATGACCCCTCCCCCCGCCCGCTACGCGACCGTGGTCACCCCACCCGGGCCGTTCACCGTCGTGGTCGCCGCCGGCCCCGGCGACCGCGACGTGGTGCTGGCCAGCGGCTGGACCGACGACGTCGCCGTGCTCCTGCCGGTGGTGCACCGCTCGCTGCGGCCCACCTGGGTCGAGCACGCCGACGGTCTGCCGGTCCTCGACGCGGTCGAGGCCTTCTTCGCCGGTGACGTGGCCGCCATCGAAGAGGTGCCCGTGCGCCAGCGCTCCGGCCCGTTCCTGGAGGACGCGTGGGACGTCCTGCGCACCGTGCCCGCCGGCACGCCCGACACCTATGCCTCGTTCGCCGCCCGGTGCGGCCGCCCCACGGCAGTGCGGGCCGCGGCCAACGCCTGCGCCCGCAACGCGGCTGCCCTCTTCGTGCCCTGCCACCGGGTGCTGGGCTCCAGCGGCGGGCTGGGCGGCTTCCGCTGGGGGACGCCGGTCAAGCGCCAGCTCCTGGACCACGAGGCGCGCCACGCGCCGATCCCGGCCTGACGACCACACCGGAGGAAGTGAGGGGCGCATGTTCGCCGTCGTCTACCGCTGGCGTCTGAAGGCAGGTCACGAGGAGTCGTTCACCCGCGGCTGGGAGATGGTCACCCGGGCCATCCACGAGACCTGCGGCAGCTACGGGTCCCGGCTCCACCGTGGCGACGACGGTACGTGGGTGGCCTACGCGCGATGGCCGGACGCCGAGACCCGGGACCGCTGCCAGCACGCCGAGTCCGAGGGCTCACGCCTCATGGCCGAGGCCGTGGACGAGCGGCTACCGACGATCACCATGTGGGTGACATCCGACCTCCTGGCCGAGCCGGCCTGACATCCCGGGAACTGTCGGACCCATCCGGCAGCCTTCCGGGCATGGACGCCGCTTCCCTGCTGCTCGGGCTCCTCCTCGGCGCGCTGCTCGCCACCGCCGCCACCCTCGGCGTGGTCACCCTGCTCGCGCGCCGCCGCCCCGCCGACACCGGCCTCGAGCCGGTGCACGAGTCCCTCGACCACCTCCACCGGCTGCTCGCCGGCATGGAGCGGGCGCGCGCCACCGCCCACGGCGAACTGCGCGAGCAGATGGGCACGGTGGGGCAGAGCTCCGCCCAGCTGAAGCAGGAGACCGCCGCCCTGGTGACGGCGCTGCGCACCCCGCACGTACGCGGTCGCTGGGGCGAGGTGCAGCTGCGGCGGGTGGTCGAGGTGGCCGGCCTGCTCGAGCACTGCGACTTCCTCGAGCAGCCCTCCGGCACCAACGACGAGGGCGCCGGCGTCCGGCCCGACCTGGTGGTCACCCTCTCCGACGGCCGGCAGGTGGTCGTCGACGCGAAGGTGCCCTTCACCGGCTACATCGACGCCGTGCAGGCCACCGACCAGGCGGTCCGCGACCAGCAGGTGGCGGCGCACGCGCGGCAGCTGCGCGCCCACGTGGATGCGCTGGCGGCCCGGCGCTACCCCACCGCGTTCCGGCCGGCCGCCCCCTTCACCGTGCTGTTCGTCCCCTCCGACGGCTTCCTCATCACCGCGCTGGAGGCCGAGCCCGGGCTGCTGGAGTACGGCTTCTCCCGCGACGTCGTCCTGGCCACGCCGAGCACGTTGCTCGCCCTGCTGCGCACGGTCGCCTACTCCTGGCGGCAGGAACGGCTGGCGCGCGACGCCGACCAGGTGCTCGAGGTGGGCCGCCGGCTGCACGCCCGGCTGTCCACGCTGTCCGGTCATCTCACCCGGCTCGGCTCGGCGCTGGGCACCACGATGACCCGGTTCAACGAGACGGTCGGCTCCTACGAGCGGTCCGTGCTCACCGCCGCACGACGCTTCGACGACCTGGGCATCGCCGAGCAGCCGGTCCCCACGCCGGTTCCGGTCGAGGCGACGGTGCGCAGCCTGCGGCCGCCCGAGTCGCCGGCGGGCACCGACGGGGTCGTCCTGGACGGCGAGGACCGGTTCGACGCCGGCCGCCGGTACGACGACGAGGGGCGGGACGGGACGCACGGCTGACCCGTCCCAGGCGTGGGCTGCAGCGCACGCCGCCGGGGGCCGACCAGGTCCAGCGCGCCCCGCTGGTCCCACCACGTCCCCCGTGTCGCGGTGTTCCCACCGCCGGGCCGCAACTCGGCCCGGCTCCGCCCGTGACGCAGGTCGACTCGCTACCGTGACGATCGAGGGACGGCCGCCCGGGCCGACCGCGGTGGAACGGAGGTGCGCCATGGCCACGGCGAGCAGCACGGCCGACGCATGGCGACAGGGCGGAAGCCCGCCCGACCGGTCGTTCCCCGGGTCACGCTTGCCCCGTGAGGAACGAGCCATGAACCCCGAGCGCAGCGCTCGCTCCGGCCGTCCGCCTGTTCCGCCGCGGAGCCGCCCCGCCGACCGGCTGCGGTCCGACCTGGACCACGGGCGCCCGGTCCCGCCACGCCGCGAGTCGATCCGGCCGAACCGGCCCGCCGATCGCGAGGCGGCCGGCTCCCGTCCGCCCTCGGCCCGCCCGGCCGCGGCACGTCAGGCCGAAGGCCGGCCCGCTGCCCGCGACCTGGTGGACGCCCGCCCGACGACCGCGACCGGCCGGATCCGGGGCGCCGTCGCCGTGCTCGGCATCTTCCTGGTCACCCTCGCCGGCGCCGCCATCGACTCGTTCGTGGGCATCGGCCTGGGTGTCATCACGCTGAGCGCCCTGCTCCTGTCGATCGCCGCTGCCGTGCTCCTGGTGCGCCGGCGCGACCTCTTCTCCGTCGTGGTGGCGCCGCCGCTGGTCTTCGTCGCGGTCGCGGCCTTCAACATCGGGCTGGCCCCCTCCGCGAGCTTCACCCTGCCGACGGTCGCCACGCTGCTCATCCGCGGGTTCCCGACGATGGCCATGGCGACCGGCCTGGCGGTCGTGTTCGCGGTCGGCCGGCTGATCGCCCGGCGCTGACCCTCGCGGCCTGCCCGCACGAACGACGACGCGCCCCGCTCCGGCACTGCCGGGACGGGGCGCGTTCTCGTCGCACGCGGGCCCGCGGCGCGGGCCGGCGTCGTCAGTCGGTGGTGGCGGTGCGCGACGGCCGGAGCTCGTGCGGCAGTGCGAAGACGAGCCGCTCCTCGGCCGCCTTCACCGTCTCCACGTCGGCGAAGCCCCGGGCGGCCAGCCAGTCGAGCACCTCGCTCACGAGGATCTCGGGCACCGAGGCGCCGCTGGTGACACCCACGGTCGCGACGCCGTCGAGCCACGACTCGTCGATCTCGGAGGCGAAGTCGACCAGGTAGGACGCCCGGGAACCGGCCTCCAGGGCCACCTCCACCAGGCGCACCGAGTTCGAGGAGTTCGTCGAGCCGACGACGAGCACGAGGTCGCAGTCGGCGGCCATCTGCTTCACCGCCTGCTGGCGGTTCTGCGTGGCGTAGCAGATGTCGTCGCTGGGCGGGGACTGCAGACCGGGGAAGCGGTTCTTCAACTGGTCGACCGTCGCCAAGGTCTCGTCGACCGACAGCGTGGTCTGCGACAGCCAGACCACCTTCTCCGGGTCGCGCACCTGCACGTTCGCCACGTCCTCGGGGCCGTCGACCAGCTGCACGTGGGCCGGCGCCTCACCGGCGGTGCCTTCGACCTCCTCGTGGCCGCGGTGACCGATCAGCAGGATGTCGAAGTCGTCGCGGGCGAACCGCTTGGCCTCCTGGTGCACCTTCGTGACCAGCGGGCAGGTCGCGTCGATGGTGCGCAGCTGCCGGTCGGCGGCCTGCTCGTGCACCGCCGGGGACACCCCGTGCGCGCTGAAGACGACGACCGAGCCCTCGGGCACCTCGTCGGTCTCCTCGACGAAGATCGCCCCGCGCCGCTCCAGCGTCGCCACCACGTGCTTGTTGTGGACGATCTGCTTCCGCACGTAGACGGGGGCGCCGTGGATCTCCAGGGCGCGCTCGACCGCGACCACCGCCCGGTCCACGCCGGCGCAGTAGCCCCGGGGATCGGCCAGCAGGACACGTCCGCGCTGATCTGCCATGCACCCAGCGTACGTGGGCCGCGCCGCCTGCCGCGGTCCTCGGACGTGGTCAGGAACACCCTCCCGGCGTACAGCGGCGCCGGGGTGGGGGTGTCGGTCGGCGATTCCTGGGGCAAGGTGTGCCCATGTCCCGTGAGATCCCTGAGGTCATCCGCGCCGCCGCCGGCCTCGCTGCGTCCGTCGTCGACGAAGCCCGCAGGCTGCCCGAGACGCTGCCGGGGCTGCCGGTCCGGCTCGCCGGCATGGCCATGCAGCATGCGATGAAGGCGCAGCAGCAGTACGCCGGCCTGGTCGCCCGCGGCGACGAGCTGTTCACCGGGATCCGCGGCGAGGCCGAGCCCGGTCTGGCCACCTTCGACGACGACGGCGACGCAGCGCCCGCGCAGGGTTTCCGCGGCTCGGCGTTCGACCGTGCCGACGTCGTCCCGGACGAGGTCCCCGACCGCGTGGGCGCGCAGGACTCCGTCGACACCTTCACCGAGGAGGCGCCGGCCACCGAGGAGATCCTCGACGAGCTGGCCGTCGACGAGGCGATCGAGGCCGCTCCCACGCTGGAGGAGACGGCCCCGGTCACCGGAGACGCCGAGGCCCTGGAGACGGCGATCGAGGAGTCCGGCGACGCCTCCGCGATCGAGCTCCCCGTGGCCGGCGCAGCCGACGCCGAGGCGGTCCCCACGTCCGTGGACGTCCTGACCCCCGACGGCGGCGACGTGACCACGGTCGAGGCGACGGTGACCGACGAGGGCATCGCCACCCCCGTGACGGAGGACTACACCGACGCCGCGGACGACGGCACCGAGACCGCCCGGGGTGACGGGCCCGTAGCCGCTGCCACCGGGCTGCTCGCCGATGCCGGCGAGACGGGCACCCCGTCCGACGACAGCGTCATCGCCGCCGGCGCGTCCGTGGACGCACCGGGTGCCGACTCCGCCGGCACGGCCGACGCCGGCACGGAAGACAGCGGCACGGAAGACAGCGGCACGGAAGACAGCGGCACGGACGGCAGCGGCACGGCCGAGGCCCCGATCGACGGGTACGACACCTTCTCCATCGCCCAGCTGCGCGGTCGGCTCCGCGGCTACGCCCTCGCCACGGTGGCCGACCTGGTCACCTACGAGGAGTCGACCCAGGCGCGCGAGCCCTACCTGCGGATGCTGCGCAACCGGCTGGAGAAGCTCGAGGAGCAGGCGGTCGAGTCCAGCCCCCTCGCGCCCCGCGGCGCCTGATCCACCCGGCGCGATGCGCCGGCGTCGAACCCCAGAGGCCCAGGACCACGGCGGTCCTGGGCCTCTGGGGTTCGACGGTCCGTGGCACCACGATCCGTGGCACCACGATCCGGGGAGCACGATCCGGGGAGCACGGTCCGGCGGTGGGACGGGGCGCTGCACG
>JBELIQ010000002.1:238684-294628 GCA_042090795.1 Blastococcus sp.
TCCGGGGAGCACGATCCGGGGAGCACGGTCCGGCGGTGGGACGGGGCGCTGCACGGAGCCGTGACAGGCTGCTCCCGTGAGCGCTCCCTCCTCCCCCGAGGCCCCCTGGCCGGTCCGGACGGTCGCCCGCAAGGTCGCGGACTGGATCGGCCGGCTGGGCGAGGTGTGGGTCGAGGGTCAGGTCGCGCAGCTGTCCCGGCGCGGCAACGCCGCCACGGTGTTCCTGACCCTGCGCGACCCGGTCGCCGACCTCTCCGTCCCGGTGACCTGCCACCGGGACATCGCCGACCGGCCCGGCCTGGAGCTCACGGAGGGCGCGCGGGTGATCGTCCGCGCCCGCCCCGACTACTACGTCGCCCGCGGCTCCTTCTCGCTGCGGGCCACCGAGATCCGCGCCGTGGGGCTCGGCGAGCTGCTCGCCCGCATCGAGCGCATCCGCCAGCTGCTGGCCGCCGAGGGGCTGTTCGACACCGCCCGCAAGCGCCCGCTCCCCTTCGCACCGGCCGTCGTCGGCGTCATCACCGGCCGGGACAGCGCGGCGGAACGGGACGTCCTGGTCACCGCGCGCCGTCGCTGGCCCGCCGTCCGCTTCGCCATGCACAACTGCGCCGTGCAGGGCCCGCAGGCGGCGGCCAACGTCATCGACGGGCTGCGCCGGCTCGATGCCGACCCCGCCGTCGAGGTCATCGTCGTCGCCCGCGGTGGCGGCTCGGTCGAGGACCTGCTGCCCTTCTCCGACGAGGGGCTGGTGCGCGCGATCGCCGCCTGCCGCACGCCGGTGGTGACCGCCGTCGGCCACGAGACCGACACCACGCTGGTCGACCACGTCGCCGACGTGCGCGCCGCCACCCCGACCGACGCCGCGCACCGCATCGTCCCCGAGATCGGTGAGCAGCGGCGGCTGGTCGAGGGCTACCGCAGCCGCGCCCGGCACCTGCTCACCGCCCGGCTCGAGCAGCAGGAGCGCTGGCTGGAGTCGGTGCGCACCCGCCCGGTGCTCGCCAGCCCCGACCGACTGCTGCACGGCCGGGCCGACGACGTCGCCCAGCTGCGCACCCGCGCCCGCCGCACCGTGGTGCACCGGGTGGAGGGCGCCGAACGCGACCTGGAGCACGCCCGCGCCCGGGTGACGGCGCTGTCCCCGGCGGCGACGCTGGAGCGCGGCTACGCGGTGGTGCAGCGGACCGACGGCGCACTGGTCCGCGACCCCGCCGAGGTGGCCGACGGCGAGCGCCTGCGGGTGCGGGTGAGCGGGGGCCGGCTGGCCGTCGTGGTCGACCGGGAGGATGGGGAACCGTGAGCAGCACCGAGCAGACGGCTGGGCAGACCGACGAGCCGACGACCACCTACGAGCAGGCACGCGAAGAGCTCGCCGACGTCGTCCGCAGGCTGGAGGCCGGCGGGCTGACGCTGGAGGAGTCGCTGGCCCTGTGGGAGCGCGGCGAGGAGCTGGCGAAGCTCTGCCAGCACTGGCTGGACCGCGCGCGGGAACGGCTGGCGGCCGCCGCCCCCGACGACGCGGACGGTTGAGGGGTCAGGCCGACGCCCGCCCGGTCGCCGGCTCCGCCGTCGACACGGGGGCCACGACCAGGCCCGCCTCGGCCAGCGCGCGGAGGACGCGGTCGGCGCGGCGCCGGAGGTCCGGCAGGTCGGCCAGTCCGCCTCGCTCGACGAGGCACCGGGCCACGAGGTCGCGCACCGTCGGGGTCTCCTCGGTCAGCGGGCGGCTCGCCGGGACGCGGGTGACCAGCCCGCACGGGCACGCCCCTCCGGTCGCGGGGGCCACGTGGTTGGCGTTCGCGCAGGTGTCGTCGAGCATGTCGGCTCCTCGTCCGGGCGGCTGCCGCAGTGGCTGTGGGCAGGAGCATGGTGCGGCGGCCGGCACCCCGGTGGCCCGCCGACCAGCCGCGTGTCGACGAGTCGACCGACACCCGACACGGGACCGCAAACAACCGCGGCGTCAGTCCCCCGGCGGCGCCACCGCGGCGGCCACGGCGCGCAGCTCGTCGTCCGGGGCCGAGCCGCTGACGACGAGGACGACGTCCCCGTTCTGGCGGGTCAGCGCCGTCTCGCCGCGCTCGGTGGTGAGCTGCGTCCAGCGCTCCCCGTCGATCTCGACCGTGCCGTCGTCGGTCGCACCCTCGAGCACCGACCGCACCGGCTCGGCGCGGTCGTCGTCGCTGACGACGAACCCGGCGAACTCCTCCGAGGGCGTCAGGTAGCCGATCTCGAGGGTCACCGGCGCTCCCTCCTCCGCGAAGCCGGCGTCCGTGCGGGCGCTGGTCGTGCGGTAGTCGTCCGGGAGCCCCGCCGGCGCCACCACGGCGTAGTCGGCCCGCTCGGCGGCCAGCCGCACGGTGCTCGTCGGGTCGACCGTGCGCACCGTCTCCTCGGAGCTGGCGCGGAACGCCTGCCAGCCGACGAGCAGCAGGCAGACGACGACCACCGGGAGCAGCGACCGGATCATGTTCGCCGCGCTCATGCGGTTGGCGCGCTCCACCGCCGGCGACGGCGACGGCGCCGCCGGCACCGGGGTCTCCGCGCGGTCGGCGGGTCGCGGGTTCGTCGGGCCGACTTCGGTCATGCACATAGGATCGCAGGAGAGCTCCCCCCGCCCTGCCGCCCCTGGCCTGCGTCCCGGGTCCTGCCCTGCGCTTGCGAAGGGTGGACGGGACCGGGCCCCTCTCCAGGAGGTCCCGTGTCGCTGCCCGTCCCCGAAGGCCCCGTCTCCTCGAGCGGGCGCGGGTTCTCCGCCGACCGCCCCGCGCCCGACCGCAACCTGGCCCTCGAGCTGGTGCGGGTCACCGAGGCCGCGGCGATGGCCGCCGGCCGCTGGGTCGGGCGCGGCGACAAGAACGGCGGCGACGGGGCCGCGGTGGACGCGATGCGGGCCCTCATCGGCACGGTGAGCATGCAGGGCGTCGTCGTCATCGGCGAGGGCGAGAAGGACGAGGCCCCGATGCTCTACAACGGCGAGGAGGTGGGCGACGGCCACGGTCCCGAGTGCGACGTCGCGGTCGACCCGATCGACGGCACCACGCTGATGGCCAAGGGGATGCCCAACGCGATCGCCGTCATGGCCGTCGCCGACCGCGGCGCCATGTACGACCCGTCGGCCGTCTTCTACATGGAGAAGCTGGCCACCGGACCGGCCGCGGCCGACGTCGTCGACATCACCGTGCCCGTCGCCGAGAACATCCGCCGGGTGGCCAAGGCCAAGAAGAGCTCGGCCGGCGACGTCACCGTCTGCATCCTCGACCGGCCCCGCCACGCGCAGCTGGTGCAGGAGGTCCGCGAGGCGGGCGCCCGCATCAAGTTCATCACCGACGGCGACGTCGCCAGCGCGATCGCGGCCGCCCGCGAGGGCACCGGCGTGGACCTCATCCTCGGCATCGGCGGGACGCCGGAGGGCATCATCGCCGCCTGCGCGCTCAAGTGCATGGGCGGCTCCTTCCAGGGCCGCCTGTGGCCCAAGGACGACGAGGAGCGGCAGAAGGCGATCGACGCCGGCCACGACCTCGACCGCGTGCTGCACATCGACGACCTGGTGCGTGGCGACGTCTTCTTCGTGGCCACCGGCATCACCGACGGCGAACTGCTCCGCGGCGTCCGCTACAGCTCCGGCGGGTGCACGACGCAGTCGCTGGTCATGCGGTCCAGGTCGGGCACGATCCGCTCGATCGACAGCCTGCACTCGCTGGAGAAGCTGCGCGCCTACTCCGCCGTCCCCTTCGATTCCTGACGCGGTCCTCGGGATCGCACCGCGGCCAGGAGCCGTCCCCGGGCAGGTGGAGCCGCGTCGTCCCGCCTGCCCGGACCCGCCGCGCCGCACTCGGCGGGAGGGGGCGACCCGGCACGTCAGCCCGGTTCGCCCCGCCTCGCGAGGCGGTCCATGACCTGCCGCCAGCGGCTGGCCGACTCCCCCGGCGCGAGGCTGCGGAGCTTCAGGTCGCCGAACGCGGTGCGGGCGTGGACGACGACGCGCGGGGTGCCGGCGACCCGTGGCACCGGCGCCAGGTCGACCTTCCGGTCGCCGAAGATGGTGCGGCCCTGGATCTGCGCGTCCACCCCCTCGGCGACCACCACGTCCACGTCGCCGAACACCGTGGTCAGGTAGAGGTCGATCCGGTCGGCGTCGGTGCGCAGCCCGCGCAGGTCCATCCGCACGTCGCCGAACACCGTCGAGGCACGCCGCGGCACGGTGGGCCCGGCGACCTTGATGTCACCGAAGACGCTCGTCTGCTCCTCCGGCGCCCGGGTGCCGACGATCTCGACCGGCGCCTCCGCCGGCAGGTCCGCCACCAGCCCGGCCAGCTCGGCGGTGGTGACCGCCGCGTAGGCGGCGCCCGCGCGCTGGCCGAATTCGTCCAGGTCCAGCCGGCCCTCGGCCAGTGCCTGCTGGAGCCGGGATACCAGCGCCTCGCGGTCGGAGTCGGACGCCCGCACGACCTCTCCGGGGCCCTCTCCGAGGCCTGGTGCGGCAGGGGGCTGGGCGGCGTCGGGCACGGCTGCGACGGTAGCGGAGCCGGACCGGCGCGGGGAGCCGGTCAGCTGGGCGGTGGGAAGGCCTCCACGCAGTAGACCTCGCGGGCGTCGAGGTTCGACTGCCGGCCCGCGCACGTGCCGCCGTAGAGCTCGTAGGCGGAGCCCTGCGGGGCCGTGCGGTACAGGTCGTCGCAGGAGTCCATGTCGCCCCCGTGGCACTCCTGCGCGTAGTCGTCGAGATCGGCGTCGTCCCCCAGCCCCTCGGGCTCGGAGGTCGCGGGCGGGAGGGCGGAGCCACCGCTCCCGGGCGCACTGCCGTCCCCGGACCCGAGCACCACGAACAGGCCGACCGCGGCCGCGGCGATGAGCACGCCGAGCCCGGCCGCCAGCGCCAGAGCGACCTTGCTGCTCGTCGCCGAGGTCGACTCCGCACGCCCCCAGGGCGGGACGGTCGCACCGGGCTGCGCCTGACCGTAGGGCGCCTGACCGTAGGGCGCCTGACCGTAGGGCGCCTGACCGTGAGGAAGCTGGCCGTAGGGCGGCCGGCCGTACCCCGAGTCGGAGCCACCCGGGGGCGGGTACGGCGGGTGCGACATCGGAACTCCTCGCTCAGGGCACGGCGTGCTGCCCGGCGATGCTAGGTCGTCCTCCGAGGCGCCTCCGAGACCCGCGCCGCGGGCGGATCCGGACCGGCGCCGACGCGGCGAGGGCGCGGGATCTAGGGTCGCTGCCGGAGCCCTCTCACCATCCAGACAATCCGGGAGCACAGCGTGGCCACCCAGCAGGACGGCACCGACTACCGCATCGAGCACGACTCCATGGGGGAGGTACGCGTTCCCGCATGGGCCAAGTGGCGGGCCCAGACCCAGCGCGCCGTCGAGAACTTCCCGATCTCCGGCACTCCGATCGAGCGCGAGCTCATCGGCGCCCTGGCCGCGATCAAGGGGGCGGCAGCGGCCGTCAACGCCGACCTCGGCGTCCTCGACGCCTCGATCGCGGGCGCCATCGGCGAGGCCGCGACCGCCGTGGCGCGGGGCGACTGGGACGAGCACTTCCCGATCGACGTCTTCCAGACCGGCTCGGGCACGTCGAGCAACATGAACACCAACGAGGTCATCGCCAGCCTCGCCACCGAGTCACTCGGCAGCCCGGTGCACCCGAACGACCACGTCAACGCCTCCCAGTCGTCCAACGACGTCTTCCCGTCGGCGATCCACATCGCCGCCACCCGCGCGATCGTCTCGACCCTGATCCCGGCGCTGCGGCACCTCGAGGCCTCCCTGAGCCGCAAGGCCGAGGAGTTCGCCACGGTCGTCAAGAGCGGCCGCACGCACCTGATGGACGCCACGCCGGTCACCCTCGGCCAGGAGTTCGGCGGCTACGCGGCGGCGGTCCGCTACGGCGTCGAGCGGCTGCAGGCCTCCCTCCCCCGCATCGGCGAGCTGCCCCTGGGCGGAACGGCGGTCGGCACCGGCATCAACACCCCGCCCGGCTTCGCCGCCGCCATCATCGACAAGCTCGCCGGCGAGCTCGACCTGCCGCTCACCGAGGCCCGCGACCACTTCGAGGCGCAGAGCTCGCGCGACTCCCTGGTGGAGGCCTCCGGCCAGCTCAAGACGATCGCCGTCGGCCTGATCAAGATCGTGAACGACCTGCGGTGGATGGGCTCGGGTCCGCGCACCGGCCTCGGCGAGATCCAGCTGCCCGACCTCCAGCCGGGCAGCTCGATCATGCCCGGCAAGGTGAACCCGGTGATCCCCGAGGCGGTCATCCAGGTGGGCGCCCAGGTCATCGGCAACGACGCCGCGGTCACCTACGCGGGCACCACCGGCGTCTTCGAGCTGAACGTGACGCTGCCGCTCATGGCGCGCAACGTGCTCGAGTCGATCCGGCTGCTGGCCAACGTCAGCCGGCTGCTGGCCGACCGCTGCGTCGACGGCATCGTGGCCAACGTCGAGCAGTGCCGGGAGTACGCCGAGTCCTCGCCGTCGATCGTCACGCCGCTGAACAAGTACATCGGCTACGAGGAGGCCGCGATCGTGGCCAAGCAGTCGCTCAAGGAGCAGAAGACCATCCGCCAGGTGGTGCTCGAACGCGGCTACGTCGAGCAGGGCAAGCTCACCGAGCAGCAGCTCGACGAGGCGCTCGACGTCCTGTCGATGACCCACCCCTGAGTTCCCCGTCGCGCCGGGCCGACGGGCTCGGCGCGACGGGTCAGCCGAGGTCGGCGGTGAACACCTTGCGGGTGCCGGGGACGGCGCCCACGGCCCGCTTGAAGTCGGCCAGCCCGGAGTTGAGCCGACCCTCGTCGTCCGAGGCGGGCCCCAGGTCCACGAGCCGGGCGCCGTTCCGCAGGCAGTCGACGTAGACGAGGTAGGCCAGCAGGTCCATCGGAGAGCGCTCCTCGCCCGGGGCGTCGGCCCAGTGGACGACCTGGTCGATGCCGTCGAGCACGCGGTAGACCACCGCACCGGCCACGGCCCGGCCCTCCACGACCAGCAGGAACATCCGGACGAGCTCCGGGAAGGTCGCCCGTGCGCGCTGGAGGTAGTCCCGCCCGAGCGGCTCCGGCCGGCCCTTCGCCCGCCGGTTGCCGGCGAGGATGCCGTGCAGGGTCGTCAGGTCCTCCCCGTCCCGTACCTCGACGAGGTCGACCGGCTCGCGCAGGGCCGCGCGCACGTACCGGCGCTTGCGCTGCTTGAGCAACCCGAGGACGTCGTCCGCCGACCCGATCCCCGACAGGTCGACGTGCATGTTCAGGTCGCAGTGCTCGACGGCGAACCCCTGGTCGAGCAGCGCGTACTCGACGACCGGCTCGGCGGCGGAGTAGACGAGCGGCCGCGCCCGGATCCGCGCCGCCCGCACTCCGTCCGCGCGCAGCGCAGCCAGGGCTCCGGCGACCAGGCCCACGACGTCCTCGACCGGCGGATCGGTCCTGGCCAGCTCGGCCCCGCCGAACGGTGCGCTGTGCCCGGAGACCAGCACGCCGTCGGTCACGACACCCTCCAGCACGCCGACGAGCCGGCCCTCGGGGCGGTGCTCGTACCGCCACCGCCGGTCCTGCGGGATGCCGTTCAGGTCGTGGAAGCGCGGGTCGCAGAAGATCAGGCCGTCGCCGTCGGAGGGCGCGGGACCGGAGAGCGGCGGCACGCCTGGCTCAGTCCACCCGCCGCGCGCGCACGGCGATGTTGGCGCCGAGATCGGCGGGTAGCTCGTCGCCCAGGTCGTTGAGCGCCTGGATCAGCTCCGGCGAGTGGTCGAGCATCATCCCGTTGGGCAGCACCTTGAGGAAGAAGCCCTTGCGCTCGAACGGCTCGAATCCGCCCTTGCGCAGGTCGTCCTCCAGGCCGTCGAGGTCGTAGACCCGCTGGTGGCCGACGAGGTGGTCACGGGGGCTGAGCGTGTCCAGCTCCGGCTGCAGGCCCATCAGGACCGCGAGCCGACGGTGCAGCGACCGCTTGTTGGGGACGACGACGACGATCTCCCCACCCGGCGCGACCCAGGAGCGCAGGTGCGCCGCCAGCACGACCGGGTCGTCGACGTGCTCGAACACGTGCAGCGCCAGGAGCTTGTCGCACGGCGTGACCGGGGCGTGGTCCTCGAAGAGCGCCTCGACGACGTCGACGCCCGGGAAGTCGGTGCGCACGCGAGCGGCGAGGCTGGGAGCACCCTCCACCACGACGTATCGGCGCGGCAGCGGGGCGAGCCGGGCGAGCGTGACGCCCTCACCGGCGCCGAGCTCGATGACGACGTCGTCCGGCGAGACCAGGGAGGCAAGCCAGTCGCAGCAGTGCTCCTGGCAGGCATCCTCGATGAACTTGTCGGGGACCTCGTCGTTGAGGTGGTAGGTCTGGGCGATCCGCTCCAGTTCCTGCGTGCGGGCGGCGGTCATCGGTCCTCCGGGGTGGTTCGGGTGGTGGACGGCGGTCACGAGAGCTGCGCGGCGACCGCGAGCCCCTGCACCACCTGGTCGTTCATCGAGGTCGCGCCCCCGCCGAGCAGCGCACCGGTGAGCAGTGCCCCCGGGCAGGCGGCGACGAGGGCGTCGGACGCCGCGGCCTCCACCGCCAGCGAGCGGCCGGTCGGGGCCGGCACCGCACCTGGCGCGGCGAGCGTCTTCACGACCCGCACGTCGGCGGCGGGATCGGCGATGCCGAGCAGCCGGCCCAGCTCGCCGACGAGCTCCCCGGGGACGTCGGCGCCGGCCTTCAGCCGGGCGGCGGTGGCCGGGCCTGCCTCGACGACCACGCGGTGCTCCTCGGGGTCGAGCCCGGCGAGCGCGTCCTGATCGGTGACGCGGTAGGTCGCGAACTCCCGGTCGACCACCGACAGGCAACCGACGGGGGCGGTGATCGCCGTACCCCGGACCAGGCAGCAGACCAGCGCCACCGAGGCCCCCGGGGCGCGGTCCGACACGGGGAGCCCCAGCAGCGCCTGCACGCGGTCGGCCGCGACACCCAGGACCGGGCTCGCGTGCGACCACGCGCCGTCCTCGGTGCGCACGGTCCACCGCGGACCGTCGAGCGACAGCGCAGTGACGGCGCCGTCGTGGAGGTGCACGTTCGACATCCCCGCGAGCCGCGTCTCCAGGGAGCGGACGACGTCGCCGACGAAGCCGGAGCCGGTCGTCCAGAAGGGGTACTCGGCCAGCCCCGTCGGCTGCCCCGCGCAGGCCGCCGCCAAGGTCTCGGGCCAGTAGAGGGGCAGCCAGCCGGCGCGGTGGTAGCGCGCCAGCAGCGACTCGCGAGCCGGTCCGAGCAGCTTCTCCGCGAACGGGTCGACCAGCCTGGCCTGGATGTCGGCGCCGTGGTTGACCGCGGCCGCGTCCGCGTACAGCAGCTCGTCGTACACCGGTGAGGAGACCTTGCCCGCTGCGTGGCGGGGATCGGCGCGCGGCAGGGGCGCCGGGGGCGTGAAGCCGCCCTCGGCGAGGACGTCGAGCCGGTCGGCGATCAGGTGGTCGGGCCGCCGCCGGCCCTCCACGAGCGCCTGGGGGGTCGGCGTGCGGACCGGCCGGACCTGCGCAGCCTGCCAGCGGTCGAGGCGGGCTCCGAAGCGGGTCCAGTCGTACCGGACCCGCGGGCGGTACGTCGCCAGGTCGTCGTCCGCATCCGTTCCCGCCGACTCGAGCAGCACCATGCCGAGGTCGAAGTCGGCCTCGGGTGTCCGGAGGCCCCGGAAGTGACCGCCGGGCGCACGACCGTCCGTGATCAGCACGACGTCGTGGCCGGCGGCGCCGAGCTCGGCCGCCGCGACCAGCACGGCGAGGTTGTTGCCGACGAGCAGCGCCTCAGGCATCGACCGGCTCCGCGTCGACCCACAGCTCGGAGCCGAGGTCGGGCAGCAGCCCGGCCAGGGCATCGAGGCCGTCGAGCATGTGCGGCGTCAGGAAGCCGTCGTCGAGGAGCCGCTGCATCTGGCCGTGGGTGAACGGCTTGACGAAGAGGCTGCCGCGCTCGCGGACCGCGAACCCGGCCGCACGGAGCTCCGCCTCGAGCCCCTCGGCGTCGTAGATGCCGCGCTGCTGCATGCGCCGCTGGGTGTCCGACGTCGTCGTCGGGTCCGGGATCAGCCCCATGGCCACCGCCAGCATCCGGTGCAGTGAGCGGGCGCTGGGGACGTTGACGTGCAGCCGCCCGCCGGCCCCGCAGAACCTGCGAGCGGCCGCGAGCAGCGCCTGCGGGTCGGGCACCTCGTGCAGGACGCAGCTGAGCACGACCAGGTCGAACCCACCGCCCACGTCCGACGGGTCCACCCGCTCGGCGAGGTCCTCCACCACGGCGACGTCCGGCCGGTCCGCGGCCAGTGCCCGGGCGCCCGCGGCGAAGGCCGCGGTCGGCTCGATCACCACCGACTCCACACCGGGCAGGTCGGTGAACAGCGGTGCGTCGCCACAGCCGATCTCGAGCAGCCGGCGCGGAGCGTGCGCCGCCACGCGGGCGAGCACGAGCCGCCTCCGGTAAGCGATCTGCACGGGCTCGAACGGCAGGGAGCGGTACTGCTCCGCGTAGTCGACGAGGTCACGCTGCACTGCGGACACGACTGGCCCCTCCCCCCGGTCCGCGGCGGACCGGCGGGACTGCCGGTTCCGCGGCCGCCGCCGGGATACGAGCCAGAGTAGGTACGGACGGGGCGTGGCCCGCCGCACGAGAGGGGCACCGGGGGCGACGTGGGCACGAGGAGCGCATGTGACGGAAGAGTTCGCCGGGCGCTCCGGTACACGCACGACGCCCTGGACCGAGCCGTCACGCCGGCACCTGCGCCTGCCGATGAGCAGGGGCGTGACTCTCCTCGATCGGCGCTCCGTGGGCCCAGGCCGGCGGACGACGGACTGGAACCCCCGGCCCGCAGGCAACGGCGCCGGCTGCCGGATCGTCGACCTGCCGCGCATCACCGACCCCCGCGGCAACCTCACGATGATCGAGGGCGGCGACCACGTCCCCTTCGACATCGCCCGGGTCTACTACCTCTACGACGTCCCGGGCGGCGAATCCCGCGGCGGACACGCGCACCACGACCTGCAGCAGCTGATCGTGGCCGCCTCGGGAAGCTTCGACGTCGTGGTGGACGACGGCACCGAGACCGCCCGCTTCCACCTCAACCGCTCGTACCACGGGCTCTACGTCCCCAGGCTGACCTGGCGGGAGCTGGGGAACTTCTCGTCCGGCAGCGTCTGCCTGGTGATGGCTTCCCTGCCGTACTCGGAGGACGACTACTACCGCGAGTACGACGCCTTCGCCGGCGCGCGCCGGGCCGCCGAGGCGGCCGGCGAGGTCGCCGCGTCGGCGTCGTCGGCATGACCGCGGCACCGGCACTCCGCCGCGTCCCCTTCCTCGACCTGGCCGAACTGCACGACGAGCTGCGCACCGAGCTGGACGGCGCCGCGCTGCGAGTGCTGCACAGCGACCGGGTGCTGCTGGGCCCGGAGCTCGGCGGCTTCGAGGAGGCCTGGGCCGCAGCCGTCGGCGCCCGCTTCGCCGTCGGCGTGGGCAGCGGGCTGGACGCGCTGTCGCTGGGGCTGCGGGCGCTCGGGGTGGGACAGGGCGACGAGGTGCTCGTCCCCTCGCACACCTTCATCGCCACCTGGCTGGCAGTCCTGCACGTCGGCGCGGTGCCGGTGCCGGTCGACGTCGTGTCCGCCGCCGGTGAATGGGATCCCGCCGCGCTGGAGGCGGCCGTCACCCCGCGGACCCGCGCCGTCGTCCCGGTTCACCTGTACGGGCACCCCGTGGACCTCGACGCGGTGATGGACGTCGCCGGCCGGCACGACCTCGTCGTCCTCGACGACGCCGCCCAGGCCCACGGTGCGCGGCTCGGCGACCGGCCCCTGGGCGGGCTCACGCACGCCACGGCGTGGAGCTTCTACCCCGGGAAGAACCTCGGCGCCTTCGGCGACGGCGGCGCGGTCACCACCTCCGACCCGGAGACGGCGCGCCGGCTCCGCTCCCTGCGCAACTACGGGTCCAGCGAGAAGTACCGGCACGACGAGGTGGGCTGGAACAGCCGGCTCGACGAGCTCCAGGCTGCCCTCCTGGCGGTCAAGCTGGCCCGCCTGGCGGAGCACAACGCCCGTCGCGACGCCGCGGCCCGGCGGTACGACGAGGGCCTGGCCGGCCTCGGGCTGGGACTTCCGGACCGGGTGCCGGGGACGACGCCCGTCTGGCACCTGTACGTCGTCCGCAGCCCCGACCGGGACCGCCTGCGCGAGCACCTGGCCGGCTGCGGGGTGGAGACGCTCGTGCACTACCCCCTCCCGTGCCACCGCCAGCCCGCCTTCGCCGGCACGGCACTCGCGGACCTCCACCTGCCCGCGGCCGACCGGCTTGCCGGTGAGGTGCTCAGCCTGCCGATGGGCCCCACCCTCCGCCCGGAGGAGCAGGACGTGGTGATCGACGCCGTGCGGACCTTCCGGCGCTGAGACGGCCATCGACCTGCCACACCTGTACCGGGACCGACCTCGGCGGAGACACCTCGTGACCGATCCACTCGTCAGCATCCTGATCCCGACCTACAACGGGGAGCGCCACCTGAGGGCGGCCATCCGCTCCGCCCGGGACCAGCGCTACCCGAACGTCGAGATCGTCCTGGGCGACGACGCGTCCACCGACCGCACCCCGGACATCGTCGCCGCGGCCGCGGCCGAGGACGACCGCATCCGCGTCATCCGGCACGAGACGAACGGCGGCGGCTACGACAACCTGCAGTCGCTCCTCGCCGCCGCCCGGGGCGAGTACGTCAAGTACCTGCTCCACGACGACGTCCTGGCCAACGACTGCGTCCGCGAACTGGTGCGCGGTCTGGAGTCGACGCCCGGTGCGGCGATGGCCTTCTCCCGCCGCTCGCTCATCGACGAGGACGGGAGGCCGGTGGCCGGGCACGACTTCCCGGTCCTGCGTGACCGCCCCGGCGCGCTCGACGGCTGGGAGCTGGGCAGCAGCGTCCTCGAGACGTGCACGAACGTCATCGGGGAGCTGTCCACCGTGCTGTTCCGCCGGGACGCCCTGCCCCTGGAGACCCTCTGGGAGCCGGACGGACGGCGGATCGACTCCCTCACCGACGTCAAGATCTGGTTGGAGCTCCTCGCGCAGGGACCGGCGTTCTACACCCCACGCGTGCTCAGCCGCTTCCGCATCCACCCGGGCCAGAACACCTGGAAGCCGTGGGTGGGCGCGCGCGGCGAGCGCGACTGGGCCCGCCTCGTCGACTACGGCGCACGGCTGGGCTTCCTGCCCGACCGGGCGCAGCGGCAGCGCGCGTACGCCCGGGTGCTCCAGCAGGCCGCCACCCGGCTGGCCGGGCTGGTCGAGGGACCCGACCACGGGCCGGCGCTGGAGGCGATCTTCCTGAGCACCGCCGCGCTGCTCGAGCTGGGCCCCGGCGTGGCCGGCGACGTCGCCACCACCGCCGCGGAACCGCTCTGGACCCGGGCGCACCGGCCCGAGCTCCTGGGTCGGCTGTCGCAGCAGCTGGAGGTGTGGGCACGGTCGTACCCGACCGCCCTCGCCGCCCCGGCGCTCGACGTCACCGAGGTCAGCGCGACGGTCCAGGCCCTCCGGGAGGTGGCGGCCGCCGGCCTGGCCGAGCAACTCGCGATAGCGGTGCCTTCGGCGTCGCTCGAGGCGGCGGTGCCGCTGATCGAGCAGGCACTCACCGAGGGGCCCGACATCGACATCGAGCTCGTCCCGTCCGACGACCCCGCCGGCCTGCTCGCCCACCCCTGGCTGACCGTCGCCCCGCACGGCAGCCGCTGGCACCTCGACCGGGGTGCGGGCGTGTGGACCTTCGACGTCGCCGCACACCGAGCCACCGAGCGGCGGCCGGAGTAGCGTCCGGGGTGATGAGCGAGACAGATGTAGCCCTGCGCTACCCCGGTGGAGAACTGCCCCTTCCCGTCAAGCACGGGACCGAGGGCGCCGACGGCATCGACACGAGCAAGCTGCTGGCCACGACCGGCACGGTCGCGCTGGACATCGGCTTCGTGAACACCGCCGCGTGCACCTCGGCGATCACCTACATCGACGGTGACGCGGGGATCCTGCGCTACCGCGGCTATCCGATCGACCAGCTGGCGGGCAAGGCCAGCTTCGTCGAGGTGAGCTACCTGCTGATCTACGGGGAGCTGCCCACCGCCGACCAGCTGGCCGAGTTCGACCAGCGGATCCGGCGGCACACCCTGCTGCACGAGGACCTCAAGCAGTTCTTCAAGGGCTTCCCCCTCGACGCGCACCCGATGCCGGTGCTGTCCTCCGCGGTGAGCGCGCTGTCGACCTTCTACCAGGACTCGCTGGACCCCTTCGACGCCGAGCAGGTCGAGATGTCGACCACGCGCCTGCTGGCCAAGCTGCCCACCATCGCGGCCTACGCCTACAAGAAGTCGGTCGGCCAGCCGTTCCTCTACCCGGACAACTCCCTGGGCCTGGTCGAGAACTTCCTCCGCATGACCTTCGGGTTCCCCGCCGAGCCCTACGACGTCGACCCCGAGCTGGTGAAGGCGCTGGACATGCTGTTCGTCCTGCACGCCGACCACGAGCAGAACTGCTCGACGTCGACCGTCCGGCTGGTCGGCTCCTCGCACGCCAACCTGTTCGCCTCCGTCTCGGCCGGCATCAACGCGCTGTTCGGCCCGCTGCACGGCGGGGCCAACCAGTCGGTGCTGGAGATGCTCGAGGCGATCAGGGCCGACGGCGGCGACATCCCCCGCTTCGTCGAGCGGGTCAAGAACAAGGAGCCCGGCGTCAAGCTGATGGGCTTCGGCCACCGGGTCTACAAGAACTACGATCCCCGTGCGGCGATCGTGAAGTCCACCGCGGACACGGTCCTCGACAAGCTCGGCGGCAACAACGAGCTGCTGGACCTGGCCCGCCAGCTCGAGGACATCGCGCTGAAGGACGACTACTTCGTGGAGCGCAAGCTCTACCCGAACGTCGACTTCTACACCGGGCTGATCTACCAGGCCATGGGCTTCCCGACCCGCATGTTCACCGTGCTGTTCGCCCTCGGCCGGCTGCCGGGCTGGATCGCCCAGTGGCGGGAGATGATCGCCGACCCGAGCACCAAGATCGGCCGTCCCCGCCAGCTGTACATCGGCGAGACAGAGCGCAGCTTCGTGCCGCTCGACCAGCGCTGACGGAGGCCCCCTCCTCCTCGCCCCCGCACGCTCGGGGCGCGGAGCCGGAGGGGTCATCACCGGGCCGGGCGGGCCTCCACCAGGGAGGACCGCCCGGCCCGATCCGTGCGTGGGCCGCCGTCCCCCTACGGTGAAGGCCACCGCACCCGCGGAGGAGTCGCCCACCGAAGGAGGTCCGCCCATGGCCGAGCCGCCCGGCGACGACGTCCTCGTCGTGCCGCCCATCCCCCTGGCCAGCGGCAGCATGCTGGAGCCGGAGGACGACGGGCCGCCGGTGCGCATCACCACCGTCGAGGTGGTGGTGTCCACCGAGGACGGCGGCGAGCTGCGCATCCCCCTCGTGCACCGGCACGGTGCCTGGTGGGCGCCGTGACCGCACGTCCCCGGCGCTCATCCTTCCGAGCGCCACCCGAGCTTCACCCTCACCCGGAGGGGTGAGGAAGCCCCACCCCCCTCTCCGGCGCCCCTCCCGGCACGTCGATACGAGGTCAGAGCCCGGCTGCAGCACGCAGCGGGCCGGCCATCGAGACGACGAGACCGCCGGGAGACGCCGCAGTGCCCGCACCACGCACGCCCGTCCGCCCCGTGCTCAGCGCACGCGAGGCCCAGGCCCTGCGCGAGGCCATGGCCCTGCGGCAGCTCGCCGCGGCCCGGCCGGACCTCACGCCCGCGCAGCTCGCCGCCGCCCGCGCGACCCTGGCCGCGACGACGGGGCCCTCCCCCCGCACCACCGGCACGCGCCCCACGAACACGCGCACCGCCGCGAAGCGCCCCACCGGCACGCGCCCCACGAGCACGCGCGCTGCCGCGAAGCGCCCCACCGCCGGGCGTCGCACCGCCACGCGTCCGGCGTCCACGCCGGCGAAGGCGCGCACGGGCGCGCGGTGGTCCACCCGCCTGGGCGTCGTCGCGCTCGGCACCCTGCTCGTCCCCGCACTCGTCACCGTGGTGCTGCCCGGGGCGACGACGCCCTCGGGCGGGCCGCTCGACGTCACGGCGCTGGCCATGACCGCCCGCAGCTCGCTGCTGGAGGCGGCCGACGGCTACCGCGCCCTGGAGCAGACCGCCGCGCAGCGCCGCGACCAGCTGCAGCAGGCCCGCGCCGCCGAGGAGGCGGCCCGTGACCGGCTCTCGGCCGTGCAGCAGGCCGTCGGCACCGGAGCCGCCGATCTCTACCGCGCGACGCCCGACCTCCGGTACCCGGTGCCCACGCTCGAGGCCACCGGCGTCACCGACGGCCTGCTGCGGCACTCCGTCACCGAGCACGCCGACCGCGCGCTCGAGGGGGCCGTGGTCCGCGCCGAGCGCACCGTCGCCGTCCTGGACGACGCCTCCGCCCGGGTCGCCCAGGCCGAGGCCGGCGCCGCGGCCGCCGAGGCCGAGCTGGCCGACGCCCTCGCGGCGATGCGCGCCCAGGTCGACGACCTCAGCACCGAGGTCACCGGCCGGCTGGCGTCCCTCGGCGCGCTCCCGGCCGCCGGACGGCAGCAGGAGCGCAACGACCGGGCCGTCGCCCGGTGGCAGGCCTACCTGGCGCAGCTGACCGGCGCGGGCATCCAGCCGCCCCCCGCTGCGGCCCTCGCCGATCCCACCGACCTGCCGTCGGGGTTCTCCCCGGCGCTGGACGGCGACGGGCGCCCGGTGCCCGGCGTGGCGTGGGCGGTCATGGGCAGCAGCCCGGTCACCGTGCTGCCGTCGGAGACGGTCGCTGCGGTCAGCAATGCGCTGTCCCAGCTGGGCAAGCCCTTCGTCCCCGGCACCACCGGCCCCGAGACCTACGACTGCGGCGGCTTCACCGCGGCGTCCTGGCTGCTCGGCGGCTACGCGCTCCCGGTCACCCCGCAGGAGCAGTGGGTCAGCGGCACCGCGGTGCCGCTGGACGACCTGCAGTTCGGTGACCTCGTCTTCTCCCCCGGTGGCCAGGACGTCGGCCTCTACCTGGGCGACGGTGACGTCGTCGGCGCCTCGGCCGCGACCTACCAGGTGGGCGTCCGCTCCGTGGCCGCCGGTTCCACCGCCGTCCGCGTGCCCGTGGCGCCGACCGCTACGGCGAACGCGCCGCTGCCCGCCGGCGGTCCGGCCGGTCCGTGCGGTGCCCCGCTGGCGACGCCGGGCGGCACCAGCCCTCGCTGGGGTGGCTGGGACAACGGCCAGATCCCGACCGAGGCGCTGTGCCAGCTCGGTGTGTACCGGCACGCGCTGCGCTGCGACGCCGCGGCGGGCTATGCGGCGATGGGCGAGGCCTACGAGGCCGAGTTCGGCGTCCGGCTGTGCATCACCGACTCCTACCGGTCCCTCGCCGGCCAGATCGACGCCTTCTCCCGGAAGCCCGGACTGGCGGCGGTGCCCGGCACCTCCAACCACGGGTGGGCGCTCGCGGTCGACCTGTGCGGCGGCATCCACCGCGGCGGGTCCGAGCAGTGGCGCTGGATGACGGCCAACGCCGGCCGGTTCGGGTTCGTCCAGCCGGCCTGGGCCGGACCCGGCGGCGAGAAGCCGGAGCCGTGGCACTGGGAGTACGGCTACCTCGCCTGACGGAGGACCCCGTCCTGGAGATGGACCTCGGCTCCGTCCAGCGGCTCGTCGCGAGCCTGCGAGCGATGAGGGGGGCGAAAGTCCTTCAGCAGAGCCAGGGCAGGTCGGGCAGCCGCGCCCACGGCAGGGTCACGCTGGCCTCGGAGATCTCCCCCGCCAGCCGCGCGGCGACGCTCCGGCCCGCGCAGGCGACCGGGCGGTGCGGGGTGACCACCACGTGCACGCCGTCGACCGGCAGGCCGGCGTGCTCGACGGCGGCGAGCACCCGCTCCGGCGCGGCGAGGGCGGTCGTGGCCAGCACCGGCATCGAGGGGTGCGACCACAGCGCCACGGGCCCCTCGACCCGCAGGACCAGCTCCACCTCGCCGGCCCGTGCGGTGGCGGCCCTGCGGATCGCCGCCAGCTGCCCGGGCGCCGTGCCCGGCAGCGGCGTCCAGGGGTGCGCCAGGTCCCCGCGCCGGACGACGACCCGCCACCCGACGGCGGAACGGGTCGCGTCGGCCCAGTCGAGGACGGCGATCCCGTCCGCGGCCGCGGAGGCATCGGTCACGGGGCGGTGCGCGACCCAGGAGCGCAGGGCGGCGGTCATCCCCTCCCGGGTCGGTGCCACGCCCGCGCGGGTCATGTCGTCGGCCAGGTCGGCGAGGTCCACGCGCAGCGTGCGCTCGTCCTCCTCCACGAGGAGGGCCGATCCCGCAGACCTCCGGCGGACCAGCTCCACGCGCACCTGCGGTCCGGTCAACCCGGGCAGCACCGCGGTGACCACGTCCAGCAGGTCGGCGAGATCGATGCGGGTCGGGCGCAGGCGCTGCAGCAGCCCGGCGGAGCTCCCGGGTCCGAAGGCGCTCACGCCCCGGCCACGCACAGGCGGTCGCGCAGGACGTCGGGCAGGGTGCACCGCGTCAGGACGGCGGTCAGCTCGGCGGCGCTCAGGCGCACGGGCAGCACGTCGGCGTCCCACCCCGTCGCCAGGCGGACGCGCGCCGCGGAGGCGGGCCAGACCGCGTCGCGGGCGGCCGCCACGTGCAGTTCGGTGAGCACGTCCTCGAGGTGCAGGGTGGCGACGGGGTGGACCCCCGGCTCACCGAGGGCGGCCCGGACGGCATCGGCCAGCTGGAGGCGCTCCGGTGCGGCGAGCCAGTGCGGCACCAGCACCTGCATCCCGGTCCCGCCGGTGGGCATCGCGCTCATCGGATGCCCGCGCCTGCGGTGCGGCGGGTCCGGGGGCGAAGCGTCACGAGGTGGATATCGGCAGTACAGAGGCCTGATCGACCCAACGGAGGACACGAATTGGTTGCCGGATGTCAACCGATACGGCACCGAGGGTCGGCAGCGTCCCGCACGGGGCCGACGGGGACGCGGTGTTGCCCGCTGCCGGCCGCGGTCGGGGCGGCGCGCCGGGACCGAGAGGCGGGACCGAGAGGCGGGATCGAGCGGCGGGCTCGCGCGGCGGGCTCGCGCGACCGGCTCGAGCGACCGGGCCCGCCGGCGCACACGTCGCAGCGCGCCTTCCCGGATAGGAGGGTGGGTGCACGCGAGCGCGGGGAAGGGCGCCCCTCAGCAGTCCGTGAGAGGCGCCTCTCCCCCGCGCTCGGCGGTGGGCTACTCGGCGAGCTCGGCCAGCCGGTCCTTGAGCGCCTTCTCCACGCGGTCGGCGTAGACGTTCATGTTCCGCACCGACGTGTTGAGGTCCGACGACAGCTGCGTCTTGGTCTGCCCGCCCCAGGTGGTCAGGTACCAGGTGGCCCACCCCAGCACGTTCGGCTGACCGGCCCGCTGGTCGCGGCGGGCGTCCGGGTCGGGGGCGCAGGCCGCGGTCAGGGCGTGCGAGAGCAGCGTCTGCTCGGCCTCGCCCATGATCTCGTCGGGTGCCTCGCCGGAGTCGGGCAGCAGGATCTCGGTGCCGTCGGGCCCGCCGTCCAGGGACTGCAGGTTGCGCAGCCCGTTCAGCGTCGCCACGGTCTGCGAGTTGCGCCGCAGGGTGGCCACGCTCTGCCCCATGTAGGCGGCGAGCTCCTTCTCGCTGGGCCGGCGCTGGTGCTCGGAGATGAAGGTGGCGATGGCCTTCTGCTGCTTGTGCTCGGTGTCGGCCGCGGTGCGCCCGTGGGCGTTGCGGCCCAGGTCGTGCACCCACTTGGACAGCTGCGTGGCCAGGAAGGCGCCGAAGGGCACCGACTTCGTCTCGTCGAACTGGCCGACGGCCTTGAGCACCCACTCGTACACCTGCTGGCCGAGGTCGTCGGGGTCGGGCAGGTGCAGCCGGATCGTGCTCATGTTGCGCTGCAGGCGCTTGAGGCTGACCGGGCCGTAGTGCCGGCACAGGTCGGCCAGGAACTCCGGGGGCAGGTCACGGGGCGCGCGGCGCCGGACGTCGGTCTCGGCCCGGAGCCCGACGGTGGTGCAGCCGCGCCCGGCGCACCAGGCGCGCACCCAGTCGGCCAGCACCGACGCCGAACCCGGGGCGCCGTCGACCCGGTACAGCCCGTCGCCCTGGTCGTAGCTGACGGTCACGCCGTCGGGCAGCGCGGCGCGGAACTCGTCGAGCGGCAGCTCGCGGTCGACGCGGAAGTGCACCCGGTCGCGCGGCGTGATGGGGGCCAGTACCCAGCCGTCCGCCTCCGGGATGCCGCCGAAGACGAGCGGCTGCCGGGTGCGGGCGCGGGGGTCGAGGGTGGACGTGGAGGACGCGAACGAGTCGGACACCGGAACTCCTGGCACTACGGGGAAGGACAGACCACGGGGAAGGAGGCCTGCGAAGACGCCCGGAGGCGACGTCAGGCGGGGATGCGCTCCCCCGGCCCCGCGGTCCGCGGGCTCGGGATCGGCGATCCGGCAGGAGCCACCGGCAGCGCCTCGACCACGTCGGCGGCGGTGACCCCGCCGGCGGCCCGCTCGATGAGCACGGCGGCCGCGGCGCGCTCCACGCCACTGGGCTCGGCGACGTACACCGGCATGTGGTCGTAGAGCGAGGTGAACACGGCGCTGACGAACGCGTAGGCGGCCTGCGCCTGCGGGGAGAACTTGGCGACGCCGGTCCGCGGACCGAGGTCCACGCCGACGGTCACCCGGACGACGCGGTCGTCCTTGCTCAGACCCGAGACGGCGAAGGCGACCTCGTCGTGCTCGGCAGCCAGCGACGCGAGCGCAGCCAGACACTTCCGCGTGGCGCCCCGGCGCGGCCGCAGCTGCACGTGGACCACCACGGACTCCTGCTCACCGCCGTGCTCGCCGTCGGCCTGTGCGTTGGATGCAGTGTGTTGCATGTCGATCGCCCCCTGTCACTTGCTTGGGGAGAAATCTGCCGCATCCCCTCGGCAACCGAGGGCACAACACTCGCCGTGTCATACGCACTTCTACCCGGACACTTCGGCAGAAGTTGCCTGTGTCGCTGCCCGGGAGGCGGGCGCGGGGCCGCTGTTGTCAGCGTCTGCCGAAGACCGCGGCCCCAGACCGGCGTCTCAGGCCTGCGCGTCCTCCACCCACTCGGCCACCGGCTCGGCGGTGACCGGCTCGGCGGTGACCGGCTCGGCGGTGACCGGACCGGTGGCGACCAGCTCGGCGGCGACCGGCGCGAAGGCGGCCAGCGCACCCAGGCTGTCGGCGGTCACCTGCGCGGCGAGCGCGTTGGCCTCCGCGATCTGCCGGTAGACCTCCTCGCGGTGGATGCTGACCTCGCGCGGGGCCTTGAAGCCCAGCCGGACGGTGCCGCCGCGCACCTCCACGACGTGGACCTCGATGTCGTCGCCGATGCGGATCGTCTCGCCGACGCTGCGGGTGAGTGTGAGCACGTGTACCCCTCCATGGGTGTGTGTGGTGCCGTCCGTGGCTGCCCGCGGGCGGGCGGGCGGGCTACTGCCCGTCGAAGAGTGTTATCGGCGCACAGGGCACCGGACCGGATGGGTGGGATCGGCCAGGACGACCTGCCGGGCCCGCCGGGTGAGGGGGCTCACCACCAGCGGCGCCCGGAGGTTGGCCGTCGTCCGGGAGACGTCCCCGTCCGGCACCGTCAGCAGGGTGTAGACCCGTGCGGCCCGGATCGAGGACAGACCGAGCTCGGCCAGCGCAGTCCCGGGGAGGACGGGGGCGTACTCCGGGAAGAAGGCGGCCGCCGGAGCGACGAGGAAGCGGGGCCCGTCGGGCGCCAGCGCCTGGAGCCAGGACAGCAGGCCCGAGGCGTCGGCCGGGACGAGGACGAACTCCCGGTGGTCCGGGAAGCCGGCCAGCGGTTCGGTCAGGTCGACGACCAGCACCGCGGGGACGGCGCCGACGGCGCCCGTGACCGGGGCGCTCGCGGGGGCGTGCGGGCGCGCGGCCACGGTCGCCGGGGACGGCGTCACGAGGGAGCCCGTCGCAGAGGCGCGGCCGCGGGGGCGAGGTGGTCGGCCATCAGCGCAAGTAGTCCAGCAGCGTGGGCGAGATGGCCTTGGCCGTGGCGGCCAGCGCCGCCTCGTAACCCATCTGCTTCATCTGCACGTCCATGATCGTCTTGGGCAGGTCGATGTCCTCGACCGCTCCCAGCTGCGCCCGCAGGGTCAGCTGGCGGTCCAGGTTCACCTGTTCGGCCTGCTCCAGCCGGGATCCGCGGGCGCCGATGTCGGCGATCGAACCCTGCATGCGCTCGAAGACGGCGTCCAGGGCCATCAGGTCGCCCTGGAGGGAGGCCGGGTCGCCGGTCAGGTCGCCGGCGATGCGACCGACGACGGCGAACAGGTCGGCCGCTCCGCTGCCGAAGGCCTCGGGCCCGGTGAGGTCGACCCGCAGCAGCTCGCTGTCCGAGACCCGCCGCGTGACCTCCGCAGCCTGGTTCCCGACGTAGGCGCCGGTGCCGTCGTACGCGGTCGCTCCGGCCGTCACGCCGCCGAAGAGGGGGCGCCCCATGACCTTGGTGTTGGCCATGTTGAGCAGGCCGTCGCGCAGCGAGGCCACCTCGGTGGCCAGGGCCTGCCGGCTGGCGGGCGAGCTGGCCGCGTTGGAGCCCTGGATGGTGAGGTCACGGACGCGCTTGACCACGTCCATCATCTCCATCATCGTCGAGCTGCCCTGCTCGAGCCACGCCTTGGCGTCGGTAATGTTGCGCGACTGCTGGGCGATGGACGCCTGCTCGGAGCGCGTCTGCATGGCCGTGTTGGTGCCGGTGGGCGAGTCCGACGGCCGGCTGATCGCCCTGCCGGAGGTGAGCTGCTGCTGCAGCTTGGCCAGGGAGTCGAGATTGCGGTTGAGGCCCTGGAGGCTGGTGAGCGTGACCGCCCGCTGGGTGATGCGCACTCAGATCACAGCCCCACTCGGCCGGTGCCGTTGATCAGCTTGTCGAGCATCTCGTCGATGGTGGTGACCAACCGGCCGGCCGCCGCGTACGCCTGCTGGTACGAGAGCATGTTCGTCATCTCCTCGTCGAGGTTGACGCCGGCGACCGAGTCGCGCGACGCATCCACCTGGGTGGTGATCACCGACTGGATCTCCACGCCGCGGTTGGCCACCCCGGCCTCCACGCCGAGCTGGACGACCAGCTTCCGGTACGTGGCGTCCGGGCCGCCCGCCTTGCCGCGCAGCTGGGCGATCTCGTCGGCCTTGCTGCTGTCGGTGTTCGCGAGGCCGGCCACGCCGGAGGCGGCGATCCAGGTCGGGTCGTCGAAGGCCACCCGGATGTTCTTGGCGTTGATCGGGGCGCCGTCGGTGGAGTCGAAGACGTCGATACCGGGGTTGCCGGCCTTGTCGTAGGCGCCGGTGGTGTGCGCGGCGTTGACCGCGTCCGCGACGCCCTGGGCCAGCGCGTCCAGATCCGACCGGTAGCTCGGGAAGATGCCGTTCAGCGCGGTCAGCTGACCGGCCGCCGTGCCGTCGGGGTTCACCGTGTGCCCGCCGACGGCGGTGACCACGCGAACCTTGTCCGTCGCGGTGCCGGTCGGGCTCAGGGTGCCGGCGACCGCCAGCTGCGATGCGCTGGCGCCGCCGACGAGGGTCACGCCGCCGACGATGACGTCGACCATGCCGTCCTTGCCCTGCCGGATGGTGGCGCCCGCCTGGTCGGCGAGCTTCATGACCAGCAGGTCCCGCTGGTCGATCAGCGCGTTCGCCGGCAGGCTCGTCTGGGTCGCCCGCTGGATGGCCTGGTTGAGGCTGGCGACCGTCTTCGCGGCCGCGTTGACGTCCTCGACCAGGACGGTCAGGTTCTCCCTGGTCTGGTTCCACTGGGCGTCGAGGGAGTTGGCGGCGAAGTTCAGCCCCCCGGCCAGCGCCTGCATCTGCTGCAGGACCTGGGCGCGCGTCGCGTCGGTGTCCGGCCCGTTGGCGACGGCCTCCCAGCCGTCCCACATGTCGGCCATCAGGCTCTGCAGGCCGTACTCCCCGGGCTCGCGGAACGCCGTCTCGACCTGCTCGAGGGCACCGGCCTCCGTGCTCAGCCGCGCGTAGTTGGCGTGCTCGGTGTGCCCGCGCCCTTCCAGGAAGATGTCGCGGATGCGGGTGACCCGGTCGACCGAGACCCCGCCCCCGATGCCGTCACCGACCGAGTAGAAGGCCGGCACGGCGCTCCCGCCGATCGCCTGCATCTCGGCGCGCTGCCGGCTGTAGCCGTCGGTGTTGACGTTGGCGATGTTCTGGCCTGCGACGTCGAGTGCCCGCCGTTGCGCCCAGAGCGCGGTCGTCGCGGAGTTGAGGCTGCTGAAGGTGCCGCTCACAGGGCGCCGTCCAGGGTGACCGCGCGGTGCACGCCGTCGTCGTGCCGGCCGGTGGCGCCGTAGGTGCCCGACGTGCTGCGGGTCTGCATCAGCGCGTCGCCGATGGCGGACAACCCGCCCTCGATCAGCTCCCGGTTGGCGTCGGAGAGGCTGCGCAGGTCGCTGATCAGCGCCAGCAACGCCTCGTGGTGCTTGCCGAGCAGGTCGTTCCAGGGGGCCGGCGCGACCTCCGCGACCTGCTTCAGCGACGGGTTGGCCGCCAGCCCCAGCCGGGCGGCGATGGCCTCGGTGGCGGCGGAGCGCTCCACCTCCAGGGTGCGCAGCTGATCCAGCACGACCTCGATCTCGTGCGCGATGCGCGCCAGCCAGCGGGTCTTGCCGGTGACGATCAGGTACTGCTTCTCCTCCGCCTTGAACAGCAGGAGGTCCAGGAGCTCCTGCTCCCGCCACAGCAACGTCGACAGGTGCTGGTAGTCCACGCGTCCACCGCCTCTCCGTCTCTCGCGCCGGGCGCCGCCCCGGTCGACCCGGTCGGCGCTCCCTCGTCAGAGCTGGCTTCGGCACCCCGCACCGACGCCTCAAGCCGAAGCCGGCAAGTCGGTGCTCAAGTCGAGACCGAAAGTTGCCGATGAGCGGTGCCGACCGGTCCCGGGTCAGCCGAGAAGAGAGGCGTGAGCCCAGCCCGTGCCCTTGCCGCAGAGCGCGTCCAGCGCGAGCGGGTGCCGCTCGATCGGCCCGCATCCGGACGCATGCCCCACCCCTCGAAAGCCGTCGGTCAGGCGCGGAGCCGGGCCGACGTGGACGCGCTGGTCACCGCGCACCTGCCGCTGGCCGCGTTCGCGGTGAACGCCGTCGCGGCCCGCATCTCGCTCCCCGCGCACGTCAGCCGGGACGACCTCCTCTCCTGCGCGCACGTGGCGCTGGTGGAGGTGGCCAGGCGGTTCGACCCGTCGGCCGGCGCCTCGTTCTCGACCTATGCGCTCGCGCGGCTGCAGGGCGCCGTCCTCGACGAGCTCCGGTCGGGTGACTGGGCGAGCCGCTCCGTGCGCGCGGCCGCCCGACGGAGCGACGCGGCTGCCGACGCACTCACCATCTCCCTCGGCCGGCCGCCCACGCGGGAGGAGCTCGCCGTCGCGCTCGGCGTGCCGCGCAGCGAGCTGGACAGCCTCCAGGTCGACGTCCACCGGGCGGTGATGGTGAGCATCGACGCGGAGACCGGCACCGAGGGCGGGTCACTGGACCTGCCGGACACCGGCGAGTCACCCGAGCGGGCCCTGCTGCGCGGCGAGCGCGCCCGCTACCTGCACGAGGCCATCCGGGCACTCCCCGACCGGCTGGACGAGGTCGTCGAGCGGAACTTCTTCGGTGACGAATCCCTGACCGACATCGCGGAGGACCTCGGCGTCACCCTCTCCCGGGTCTCGCAGATGCGGGCACGCGCACTCACCCTGCTGCACGCCGCGATGAGCGAGGTCTGGGAGGGCAGGTCCGTGCCGGCCGACGGCGGCGTCCGCGCCCGGAACCAGCAGCGCAGCTACGTCGACCGGGTCACCGGCAGGCAGCCACCGACCGTGCCGGGGCCTCGCAACCCGTGGACCGGGGTGGCCCGCCCGGCCTGATCCGTACGCACGAAGGAGCCGTCGGCCATCCGGCCGGCGGCTCCTCGGCGTCCGTGGACGCCGACACGGCGCGGTCGGTCCGGCGGCAGCACGACGGCCCGAGGAGACCCCGGCCCGTCGGCAGCACGACGGCCCGAGGAGACCCCGGCGGGCCTCCTCGGGCCGGTACGTGCGCGCCGCGGGGCGGTCGGGCTCAGGACAGCTGACGCTCGGGACCGCTCGCGGCCAGGTCGGCCCGGATCTCCGTCCACGGCGTTGCCGACACGGTCGCGGCATCCGCCCACAGCGCCGAGCCGAGCAGTTCCTCGACGACGTCCAGCGCATCGGGCGTGAAGGTCAGCTCCTCGCCGATCGACAGGCCGGCCACCGCCGGCGGCTCCACCTCCAGGCAGAAGTCACCGCAGCCGGCGGTGTCCTGACCCACCGCCGCGAGGACGGACTCGAGCCGGGCGACGCTGGCCGCCCCCGTCCCGTCGTCGGCCAGCACTGGCGGCAGGCTGACCCGGAGGCGGGCGTGCCGGTCGGCGATCTCGGCCAGCCGCGCCAGCCACGCCTCGTGCGTCTCCCAGCCGGCGGGGACCCGGACGGAGAGAGTGGGTCGGTGCGCCGTGGCGACCGCGAGGTCGTAGCGCATCCGCCGGTCGAGGTGCCGGGCGACCGGCCCGCTGAACATCTCCGCCGTCACCGGCTCGTCCGGGGGCAGCGTCCCGGCGGTCAGCGCCAGCACACTGGCGCCGTAGCTCGACTCCTCGATGCCCGCGGGGTACTCGGCGAGATCGACCGGCGGTACCGAGCGCGCACGCTCGTACACGCTCTCGAGCGCCGCGTCCCACGCGGGACCGGCGTTGGTGGCCAGCACCTGCTCGCGCGCGTGCGCGCCCCGACACCGGCGGACCTCCGGGTCGGCCACGAGCTCCCCGAGCGTCGTGAGGTACTCCTCGTCGGTGCGCCCGACGTAGCCCGGACCCGTCACGCCGGGGATGTCGGCGTAGTAGACGTCCCCGTAGGGCATCTCCCGCTGCAGGCTCAGCATGGGGAGACCGGCCATGGCCGCCTCCATGAGGGACGTCCCCCCGGTCAGCGGGTAGGAGTCCAGGTACAGGTCCATCGCGGGGAACAGCGACTCCGGATCCGGGATGACCCCGAGCAGGAACACCCGCCCCGGGAACCGGGCGTCCAGTGCGGCCCACCGCTCCCCCTCCGACGGGCCGACGAGGTAGACGACCAGCTGGGGGAACCGATCCAGCGCGAGGGCCAGGATCTCGTCGAACCCCTCCCCCCAGACCGGTGACATCTTGTAGGCCGCGCCCACCGACAGCGCGGCCACCTGGTCGGTCAGCCCCAGCGCCTCCCGCATCTGCGTGCGGGACGTCGGCAGGTCGAGGTCCGGGATCGGCAGGGCGAGCCGGACGTGCCGTTCCGCCGGGACCCCGCGCAGCTCCCGGCTGACCCGCATGCCGGCCGTCCGGTTGTCCACGACGAGGTCCGCGGCGCCGATCCCCAGCCAGAAGGCGTGGTCGGCATGGTTCTCCAGGACCACCGGCGGGCGGCTGCCGGGGAGGTTCGCTGCAGCGAGCGGGATCGGGTCGTACGGGTGCGTGTGCAGCACCACGACATCGGCGTCGTCCATCCGTCGGCGCAGGGCGTGCACCCGGGCGGAGAACGTCAGGTGCGCCTCCGCCAGGTCGAACACCTGACCGCCCGTGGTGTGCACGGCCGTCCGGAGCGGGTCGGGCACCGGGCTCTGCTGGTTGGTGATCACCAGGTCGGCCGGGCGGGGGTCGCGCTCCATCCACCGCCGTGCGAGGCGGGTGTGTCCGCCGACGCCGTACGCCTCGCTGAGCACGTGCAGCACGCGGCCGCCGCGCCGCTGCCCGTCGACCACCGGAGCGGGGCCACCGGCGCGCGCGACCGAGACCACCGCGCGCTCGAGCCGCGGATCAGCCAGGAGTCCGACGGGGGCGTACCAGGACAGGTTGCCGGCCATGGTGGCGGCGAGCAGCGTGCGCTCGAGGTCACCGCACCCGGCGTAGTTCTCGACCAGCTCGACCAACCGGTCGTACGGCTCGCGGTGCGCGGCGACCCGCTGGAGGCGGGGATCGGCCTGCGCGCCCACCTCAGGCGCCGATCCGCTGGCTGCGCACCCGGTTGTCCAGGGCCCGGTGCCAGGCATCGGCCCAGAGCGGGGCGGTGTGCTCGGTCAGGTGGTCGGCCAGGACGACGTCGCGGTTCCGTGCGGCGATCTCGCGCCGCCGGTCCCCGTCGTCGATCGCCTTGGCGATGTGGTCGGCCCAGTCGCGGGGGCGCTTCGCCCGCATGCCCAGCCCCAGTCGCTCGTAGTCCGGGGTGGTCGAACGAACCGCGAAGACGCCGCGGGCCGAGTACTCCAGCACCTTGAGCCAGCTCTTGGCCTCGTTGAACCGGTCCTGGCGGAGCGGGGCGATGCCCACGTCGAACAGCTCCCCCACCGCGGCCAGGTACTCGTCGACGCTGTCCTTCCAGGGGACCTCCACCGGGTCCTCGGGCAGGTGCAGCTTCTGGCGGGCGTCCATCGCCTGACCGAGGATCATGAACCGGCTGTCCCGCTTCGCCCGGTCGAGCCCCTGCTGGAGGCCCGACTCCATGGTCTGCAGGTCGTAGGGGTGCCCGCCGACCGACCCGGTCCAGCCGACCGTCACGGGGTCGGGCTCGCGCTCGTAGGCGGGGGGGAGCTCGGCGATCCGCCGGGGGATGCCGTTGGGCACCACCATGCCGCGGCCGTGCTTGGCGTACTCCTGCAGCAGCGCCGGGGTGGTGACGGTCACCAGGTCCGCCTCGCGTGCGCAGGCGGACACCCAGGAGGCGACGTCGTACTGCTGGATCGACCGGTAGGCCATGTGGCCGTACGCGAGCCCGCTCATGAGGTCGTCCATCTCGACGACGACGGCCACCCCCTGCGCCTGGAGCAGGCGGAGCATCTCGAGGGCCGCCTTGGTCTTGGGCAGCTGGAGGACGACGACGTCGGCTCCGCGGGCGTCCACGGAGACGACGGAGGACGTCTCCAGGTCGGCCGGTCCGTCCATCGTCGTGGTCAGTCCGTAGGTGACCGTGGCCTCGATGCCCAGGGCCGCCTCGTTGACGGCCCGGGCGGGCTCGGCCGCCCGGTAGTAGAGCGAGCCCGTGAAGCGGGTCGTTGACAGCAAGACCTTCATGACCGGCGGGAGTCCTTCCGGGTCCGGGATGGCCGCCGGGGCTCGATGCGGACCACACCGGCGGGCTGGGGACGACCCCCTCCGGAGTCGCCGCGTTCCCCATCGGCAGTCACGGCGGGCTTCGGCACCGCGCGGCGTCGGCGACCGGTCCGGACCCCCTACCGGATGAACCGGACGAAAAAGTCCTGGGTTCGGGTCAAGGAGCCGCGGCGGCCGGCCGTAGACCTCTGTGCAACACCCGCCAGCACGGATGCCAGCGGAACCAGTAAGACCCCAGTCCAAGGAGGAACACCATGGGTCTCAGCGTCAACACCAACATCGCGGCACTCAACTCGTACCGCAACCTGTCCAACACGGACAACTCGCTCAGCAAGTCGCTGGAGAAGCTCTCCTCGGGCTACCGGATCAACCGCGCCGCCGATGACGCGGCCGGCCTGGCGATCTCCGAGGGCCTGCGCTCGCAGATCGGTGGCCTCAAGGTCGCCATCCGCAACACGCAGGACGGCGTCTCCGTCGTGCAGACCGCTGAAGGTGCGCTCACCGAGTCGCACGCCATCCTCCAGCGCATGCGTGACCTGGCGGTCCAGTCGGCGAACGGCAGCAACGACACCAACTCCCGCAGTGCCCTCAACGCCGAGGCCACCGCGCTGAAGGACGAGCTGACCCGCATCGCCGACAAGACCACGTTCAACAACGTGAAGCTCCTCGACGGCAGCTTCTCGTCGCAGAACTTCCAGGTCGGCTACGCCGCCGGTGACACCATCTCGGTGAGCATCAAGGGCGCCTCGGCGGGTTCGGGCTTCTCGTCCACCCACCTCGGTGTCAGCGGCACGGACCTGAGCACCGCCTCCGGCGCCTCGGCGGCGATCAGCCTGATCGACACCGCGATCAAGACGGTCTCCACCTCGCGTGCCGACCTGGGTGCTCTGCAGAACCGGTTCGAGCACACCATCAAGAACCTGAGCGTCACGCAGGAGAACCTGCAGGCCTCGGAGTCCCGGATCCGCGACACCGACATGGCCCAGGAGATGACCAACTTCTCCCGGAACCAGATCCTGAGCCAGGCCGGTACCTCGATGCTCGCGCAGGCCAACCAGGCCTCGCAGAACATCCTGAAGCTGCTGGGCTGATCCAGCCGGATCACCTGAGGTGGCTCTCCGGGACCGCCTGAGCAGCACCCTGCACGACCGGTGAGGGGGGAGGCCCTGGGCCTCCCCCCTCACCGCGCACGGCAACCCGACACCTTGGAGGCGCAGTGGCCGGCATGAGCGTGGGAGGAATGGTGTCCGGCATGGACACCGCCTCGATCATCGACGGCCTGATCTCCGTCGAGGCGAACTCCCAGACCCTGCTCAAGAAGCGGCTGTCGGCCACCCAGTCCCAGGGCACCGCCTATCGCGCGATCAACACCCGCTTCGACGCCGTCCGCTCGGCCGCCGAGGCGCTCACCAAGGCCGGCGCCTGGCAGTCCGCGAAGGCGACCAGCTCCTCGACGTCGGTGACCGCGGCCTCGACCGGCGGGACCACGACGGGTTCGGTGACCTTCACCGTCGACCAGGTGGCCAAGGCGCACTCGGTCGTCAGCTCCACGACGTGGGCGGCCACCGGGACGCAGACCGCCGACGACCTCGACTTCGGCGCGACCACGCTCGACGTCGTCGTCGGTGGGGTCACCAGCACGGTGAACCTGGACCGCGACGGGGACGGGACGGCCACCCTCTCGGAGGCCGCCGCGGCGATCAACGCCGCCGGCCTGGGGGTGACCGCCACCCCGCTGAAGGTGTCCGACACCGGCTACCGGATGTCGCTGACCTCCTCGACCACCGGCGCCGCCTCGGCGTTCTCCGCCACCGGGTTCACCACCGCCACGCAGGGCCGCAACGCCGAGATCACCGTCGGCGACGCCGGCAGCAGCTACAGCATGAGCTCCGCCACCAACACGTTCACCGGTCTGATCGCGGGGACGACGATCACGGTCAGCAAGCCCGAGACCGGCGTGACCGTGAACGTGGCCGCCGACAACGAGGCGGTCGCCGCGAAGGTCGAGTCGCTGGTCACGGCCGTCAACGGACTCCTCGACAGCATCAAGGCCTACACCGACGCCAGCAGCGGCACCGCGGCCCTGAAGGGCGACAGCACGCTGCGCCAGCTGGCCACGCAGACGCTCGACGTCCTCGCCTTCGCCGTCGGCAGCGACGGCTCGGCCTCCACGGTGGGCCTGGAGCTGACCAAGGACGGCCGCTACCTGTTCAACAAGACGACCTTCACCGATCAGCTCGTCGCCGACCCGGCCATGGCCCGGCGCATGTTCGATGCGGCGACGGCGAACGGCGGAGCCGACGAGGACCTGACCACCACCGCCGACAACGGCACCACGCCGGTCGGCATCGCGGCCAAGCTGCTCGCCATGGCGAAGTCGGCCACCGACTCCACGATCGGATCGCTGACCGTGCTGGCCAAGGGCACGGACTCCCGCGCCAAGGACCTCCAGGACAGCATCGCCGCCTGGGACCGCCGGCTGGAGCTGCGGCGGGCCACGCTGACCAAGCAGTTCACCGCGATGGAGGTCGCGCTGAGCTCGCTGCAGAACCAGTCGAACTGGCTGTCCTCCGCGCTCAGCTCCATGTCGACGAAGAAGGAGTAGGGCGCCCCCCTCCCCCGCCCCGTCGTGACACGCCCCTCCCTGCAGACCAGATCTAGGAGTCGATCCGCATGAGCGCCGCCGCCCTGCGAGCCCGCTACCTCGGGAACTCGATCACCACGGCTTCGCCGCAGCAGCTGCTGGTGATGCTCTACGACCGGCTGGCGCTCGACCTCGAGCGTGCCCAGATCGCCCTCGCCGACGGCGACCGCACCGAGGCCGTCGCGCAGGTCGAGCACGCCCAGGCGATCGTCTTCGAGCTGCTCGCGAGCCTGCGGGTGGAGATCTGGGAGGGCGGGCCGCGGCTGGCCGCGCTCTACGACTGGCTGATCCGCGAGCTGAGCCAGTCCATGATCAAGCCGGACACGAACCGGATCGGCTCCTGCCGTCAGATCGTGGAACCCCTGCGCGACGCGTGGCGGCAGGCCGCGGCGTCCCTGGCCGGCGCTCCGTCATGACCGGCGTCCGGCCGGTCGGCGGCTCCGCCACCGCCGGGTTCGGCTTCTCCGGCCCCTGGTCCCAGGCCGCCGAGACCCGGAACGCGGGAGCCGGCGGCCGGGAGCGGCGTGGCGCGGCACAGGACTGGCACCAGGCCCTCGACGAGCTCGAGGGCGACGTGCTGGACGCGCAGGAGCTCCTGGCCCGCGGCCGCGCCGAGGAGATCGCCACCTGGGGCCGCCGCGCGGACGACTGGATCCAGCCCCACGACCTGGGGCCGCTACCCGACGACCTCCGCGAGCGCGCCGCCCGCCTGCTCCAGCACCAGCTGGCCGTGGCCGAGGAGCTGGCCGAGCGCATCACGCAGTCGCAGAAGCAGCGCGACGTCGCCGCCCGCATGTCCTACGCCCCCACCCGGCCCGTGGCCTCCTTCATCGACCGCGGCCTGTAGCGAGACCGCCCACGGCCGGGCCACCGGCCCGGCGCGCACCAGCCCAGCCCCGCCCCGGCCCTGCCGGCGGCGGGGTTCTGCTTTTCCGCGGAGAAGCCGCCCGCTCCTGCGCGAGGAAGCAGAAGAGTTGCCAACTCCCCCGCCCCGGTCGGCGCAGGACACGGCGAGATCACCGTGGGTCCCATCCGTCACCGTGCCCACTCGCGCGCTCAGGGACCTCTCGCGGAGCACGTCGGCGGTCAGCCGGCGACGCGGCGCTGCCGATGAGGCAGGTGCACGGAGAGCAAGCCCCTCGCCACGGATCGGCGGACCACGCACTCGTCACCGAGTGCTTCTTCCGCCTACCCCGGAGGTCGATCGTGTCCCGCTCGTCCGCTCTCCCCGATCGATGATCGGCGAGATCACCCCCGCCGCGCTGCACGCCAGCCTCTCCGGGCTGGCCCAGCGGCAGCGGGTCACCGCCGACAACATCGCCAACATCAACACCCCCGGCTTCCTCGCCGGCCGCGTCGACTTCGAGGGCTCGCTCCGTGGCGCGCTGCGCAACGGCGAGACCCCGCGGATCGACGGCGGCGCCGTCTCGCGCTCGCTCGAGCCGACCAACACGAACGGCAACAACGTGAACCTGGATGCGGAGACCCTCATCGCCACCGAGACCGGTATGCGCTACCAGTTGGCCCTCAACGCGCTGGACGGCAAGTACAACTCCATCCGCACGGCGCTCAGGACGTCCTGACATGAGCATCTTCGGCACCCTGGGCATCTCCGGCTCCGGCCTGATGACCCATCGCAAGTGGCTGGACGCGGTCTCGGACAACATCGCGAACGTCAACACCGTGCGGCGCACGGACGAGGACGCGTTCCAGCAGCGGATGATCGTCGCCGAGGCGGTCGACTACGGGACCGGTCAGGGCGGCGTGCGCGTCGCCCGGGCCGAGTTCGGCAACGCCGAGGGCCGCCTGGTGCACCAGCCCGACCACCCGTTGGCCGACGCCGAGGGCTACGTGCGCTACCCCGACATCGACCTCGGGGACCAGATGTCCCAGATGATCATGGCGCAGCGCGGCTACCAGGCGAACCTCGCCGTGGTGGAGCGGGCGACCGCGGCCTACCAGGCCGCCCTCCAGCTCGGGAAGGGCTGACCATGACCTTCCCCATCGGGGCCATCCCCGGCATCGGCGCGGCCCTCGGCACCGGCGGGGTCGCCGGCATCGACAGCACGGCCACGGCGAACGTCGCCGGCGCCGCCGGCGGTGGCGGCGGTGACGCGTTCTCGTCGATCCTCGCCTCCTCCTTCGACCAGCTCGCGTCCACGCAGGTCAAGGCCGACGGGCTGGCCGCCCAGGCCGCCACCGGCGACCTGAAGGACGTGCACGACTACATGATCGCCAGGACCGAGGCGTCCCTGGCGACCGAGATGGTCGTGTCCA
The DNA here is from genome assembly GCA_042090795.1 of Blastococcus sp. Taxonomy (GTDB): domain Bacteria; phylum Actinomycetota; class Actinomycetes; order Mycobacteriales; family Geodermatophilaceae; genus Blastococcus. Next base: position 272,779 of record JBELIQ010000002.1, read on the forward strand.
TGAAGAACGCAGCCGTCAGCGCCTTCAACGAGATCATGAGGATGCCCATCTGATGAACAAGGCACTCGCCGGGACGCTGGAGCGTGCCCGCTCCACGTTCGCCACGGTCAGCCTGGGGCAGAAGGTCGTCATCGGCCTGCTGCTCGCCGGGCTGCTCCTCGGCGGGTTCTTCTTCCTCAGGTGGATCACCGCGCCCACCCAGGCGCCGCTGTTCTCCAACCTGGCCGCCAGCGACGCCGCGGCGATCGTCGAGGAGCTCAACGCCGCGGGCGTCTCGTACACGCTCACCGACGGCGGCCAGACGATCATGGTGGCCAAGGACGCCGTCTACGACCTGCGCCTGCAGATGAGCGGCCAGGGCCTGCCCGCCGGGCAGGACACCGGCTACGCGCTGCTCGACGAGCAGGGCATCACCACCAGCGAGTTCCAGCAGCAGACGACCTACCGACGCGCGCTCGAGGGCGAGCTGTCCAAGACCCTCGAGGCCCTGGACGGCGTCAACTCCGCGATCGTGCACGTCGCGCTGCCCGAGGACGAGGTCTTCGTGACCGAGCAGGCCGAGCCCACCGCGTCGGTGCTGCTCGACCTGGCCGCCGGCACCCAGCTCTCCGGTGAGCAGATCTCGGCCGTGACCAACCTGGTCTCCTCCAGCGTGGAGAAGATGACGCCCGAGCAGGTCACCGTCACCGACACCGCCGGGCAGGTGCTGTCCAGCCCGGGGAGCGGGATCAGCGCCGCCGCGGGTGACGCCCGCTCCCAGGTCGAGACGGACTACCAGAACCGGCTGGCCGCCAACGCCCAGCAGATCCTCGACCGGGTGCTCGGCCCCAACAAGGCGGTCGTGTCCGTCCGCGCCGACGTCGACCTCGACCAGCGCGACACCACCTCGAAGACCTACACCTACGAGGAGGGCACGCCCCCGGTCTCGGAGCGCCGGGACATCGAGGAGTACGAGGGCGGCGGTGGCGCGATCGTCGGCGGCGTCCTCGGCCCGGAGAACATGCCCGACGCGGGCGGGAACGCCGGCGGGGGCGACTCGAACTACACCAAGGAGTCGACGACGGCGAACAACGCCGTGGGCGAGCGAACCGAGATCGTGCAGGCCGCGCCCGGTGGCCTCAACCGGCTGACCGTGTCGGTGGTCATGGACCAGGCCGTGGCGGGCAACCTGCCCCAGGCCCAGATCCAGGCGCTGGTCGGCAATGCCGTCGGGCTGGACCAGGCGCGCGGCGACGCGATCACCGTGGCCACCATGCCGTTCGACAACGCGGCGGCCGAGGCCGCCGCCGCGGAGATGGAGGCCGCCCGCGAGGCCGAGGCCAGCGAGGCGATGTGGTCGATGATCCGCACGGGCGGCATCGCGGCCGGCATCGCGCTGATCGTGCTGATCGTCTGGCTGCGTTCCCGCAAGCGTGGCGACGTCGAGGAGGACTACGAGCCCCTCGAGCTCACCGACGACATGCTCGCCGAGCTCGACCGCATCCGGATCGCCAGCACGCGCGAGGAGCCGGTCGTCGACAACCGGGCCGCCGAGCTCGAGGCCGCCGAGCGGCAGAAGGTGCGGACCGAGATCTCCACCATGGTCAGTGAACGCCCCGACGAGGTCGCGGCCATGCTCCGTGGCTGGCTGACGGAGAACAAGGCATGACCCTCGCCGGAATGGACCAGCTGCTGGGCTCGGGCGCGGCGAACCTGCCCGCCGTCCCGCCCCCTCCCCCGCGCCCCGAGCTGCCGGGCCTCCGCAAGGCCGCCGTCTTCCTGGCCCAGATGAGCAAGGAGGAGGCCGGCGTCCTGCTCTCGAAGCTGCGTCCCCGCGAGGTGGAGTCGCTCACCCGGGAGCTGATGCGCCTGGGGTCGGTCGAGGTCGAGGACGTCGACGGCGTCCTGAACGAGTTCCACGGTCTGATGACCGCCCAGCACTTCATCGGCCGCGGCGGCGTCGAGTTCGCCCGCGAGATCCTCGCGGCGGGGCTCGGCGAGGACAAGGCGGAGGGCATCCTCTCCCGGCTCAACGTCGTCTACACCGAGGTGCCGTTCGCCTCCCTCCGCAACGCGGACGTGCGGCAGCTCGTCACGTTCCTCAAGGACGAGCACGCCCAGATCATCGCGCTGGTGCTGGCCCACCTCCCGGCCGGGCAGTCCGCGGAGGTCCTCTCGGGCTTCGCTCCCGAGCAGCAGGCCGAGGTCGCCCACCGCATCGCCACGATGGACCGCACCTCCCCGGAGATGGTCCGCCTGGTCGAGGAGGAGCTGGGCCGCCGGATGGGCTCGATCCTCGCCCACCAGGACATGTCCACCGCCGGCGGTGTCGAGGCTCTCGTCGAGATCATCAACCGGTCCCCGCGGCCCACCGAGCGCTCCATCCTCGAGTGGCTGGACAGCACCGATCCCGAGCTGGCCGACCAGGTGCGCTCGCAGATGTTCGTCTTCGAGGACATCGTCACGATCGACGACCGCTCCCTCCAGCTGGTGCTGCGCGAGGTGGAGGCCAACGACCTGGCCACCGCGCTCAAGGGCGTGCGGCCCGACGTCCAGGACAAGATCAAGCGCAACCTCTCCGAGCGCGCGGCCGAGAACCTCACCGAGGAGATCGAGATGCTCGGCCCGGTGCGCACCCGCACCGTCGAGGAGGCCCAGGCCAAGGTGGTCGGTGTCATCCGCACGCTCGAGGAGCAGGGCGTCCTGACGATCTCGCGCGGCGGGGACGATGACTTCGTCGCGTGAGCGGGCGGCAGCCGCGATGACCGTCCCGGACGCGATGCCGGTCGTGCTGCGCGGCGTGGACGCCACCGAGCTGCCCGTACCCCGGGTGCCGCGCGAGGGCGCCGTGCTGCGCGGTGGCGCGGCGAGCACCGCCCGCCCGTACCGGCAGCTCGTGGCGGACCAGGCCCCGCCGGTCGTGCCGTCCCAGCCGTCCCCGGTCGAGCGGCGCACGACGGTCCGCCGCGCCGAGGACCAGCCCGTGGCCGGTGGGCGGCCGACGTTCCGGCTCGGCGAGGTCTACGCCGAGGAGCTCGACCGGCTGCGCCGGCAGGCGCACGCGGAGGGCTTCGCCGCCGGGCACGCCGAGGGCATGACCGCGGCCGCCGGGGTCGTGGCCGAGGCCGAGCACGCCGCGAACGAGCGCATGGCCGAGGCGCAGCAGCGCTGGGAACGCCGGATCGCCTCGGCGGCGGCGTCCCTCGGTGCCGCTGCCGACCGCCTGGAGGAAGCCGCCCTCCCGACGGCCGACGACATCCGGGAGACCGTCCTGGGCTCGGTGCTGACCCTCGTCGAGGACCTCCTCGGCAGAGAGCTGGCGCTGGCCGACTCCCCCGTCCTCGACGCGCTGCGCCGCGCCCTGACGCTGTGCCCGTCGGACGCGCCCGCCCTGGTCCGCGTGCACCCCGACGACCTGGCGGAGATCCCGGACGACGCGCTGGCCGCCCTGCCCGACTCGGTGCGCGTGGTCGGCGACCCCGCGGTCGAACGGGCCGGCGCGATCGCCGAGACCGGATCCCGGCGCATCGACGCCCAGCTCGTCACCGCACTGGAGCGGGTCCAGCAGGTGTTGTCCTCGTGACCGCTCTCCCCGCCGTCCGATCGACCCTCCCCGCCGGCCTCTTCGCCCGCGCCCGCACCGCCGCCGCACCCCAGGTCACCGGTGTGGTCACCGGGGCGATGGGCCTGACGCTCACCGTCGAGGGCATCTCCGCGGCGGTCGGCGACCTGGTCGAGATCAACCCCGGCGAGCGGCCGCTGCTGGCCGAAGTCGTCGCCGTGGGCCGTGACCGACTCACCTGCATGCCGCTGGGCACCCTGTCCGGCGTGCACTCGGGCGCACCCGTCCGGGCGACCGGCAGGCCGCTCCAGGTGCCCGTCGGCGAGGCGTTGCTCGGCCGCGTCCTCGACGGGCTGGGCCGGCCGGTGGACGGCGGTCCGCCGCTGGCCGCCCACGTCTCCTGGGTGGACCTGGCCAGCGAGACACCGCACGCGCTCTCCCGCACCCGGGTCGAGGAGCCCCTCACGTTCGGGGTGCGGGCCCTCGACACGCTCGTCCCCTGCGGGAAGGGCCAGCGCCTGGGCATCTTCGCGGGCTCCGGGGTGGGCAAGTCCAGCCTGCTCGCCCAGATCACCCGCGGGACCGACGCCGACGTCCGCGTCATCGGGCTGATCGGCGAGCGAGGCCGCGAGGTCCGTGAGTTCCTCGAGGAGAACCTCGGCGCCGAGGGCATGGCGCGCACCGTCGTGGTCGTCGCCACCTCCGACGAGCCGCCGCTGGTCCGGCTGAAGGCCGCCTTCGTGGCCACCCGGATCGCCGAGGCCTTCCGCGACCAGGGCCGCGACGTGCTGCTCCTCATGGACTCGATCACCCGCACCGCCATGGCGCAGCGCGAGGTGGGGCTGTCCGCGGGCGAGCCGCCCGCCACCCGCGGCTACCCGCCGAGCGTCTTCGCGATGCTGCCGCAACTGCTGGAGAAGGCCGGGACCGGCGCCGTCGGCTCGATCACCGGGCTGTACACCGTCCTGGTCGAGGGCGACGACCACAACGAGCCGATCGCCGACACCGCGCGGTCCATCCTCGACGGGCACATCGTGCTCACCCGCAAGCTGGCCACCGTCGGCCACTTCCCGGCCATCGACGTGCTGGAGTCGATCTCCCGCGTCGCGACCGCCGTGGTGCCTCCGCCGCTGATGACCGATGCGCGGGAGATCCGCCGGCTGATGGGCGCGCTGCGCGACGTCAAGGAGCTCATCGAGATCGGCGCCTACCAGGCGGGCAGCGACCCGCTGGTCGACCGGGCCCGGGCCCTGGCTCCGCAGATCGAGGCGTTCCTGCAGCAGCCCATGGACGAGTCCACGCCGACGTCCGAGGCATGGGCCTGGCTGCAGCGGATCATCCGCTCGTGACCATCCGTGCGTGGGGTCGCGAGTGGACCGTGACCAGTGCCCGAGTCGCGGAGGAGCAGCTCGTGACCAGGGCTGCCGGGTCGCCGAGGAGCAGCTCGTGAAGCGGGCCGGCTTCCGGTTGCAGCCGGTCCTCGAGCTGCGTCGCACGCAGGAGCGCGCCGCCGCCGTGGCCTCGGCCGGCGCAGCGCAGGCCGCGGCCGACGCCGCACGGCGCGCCTCCGAGTACGAGACGACGCTCGCCGCGGCCGAGCTGCCCCGCTCCCTCCCCTCGGGGGACTTCCGCACCGCGATGACGCTGCTGCGCATCGCCGCCACCGATGCCTCCGACGCCCGCGCGGCGGCCACCGCCTCGGCCGAGCAGGCCGAGGCGGTCCGCGCGCAGTGGACCGCGGCGGCCCAGCGCACCAAGGCCCTGGAGCGCCTCCGCGAGCGGCACCTGGAGGCCCGGCGCCACGCCGAGGCCGCCGCCGAGGAGCGCGCCGTCGACGACCTGGTGACCGGCCGCGCGGGCCGGGGCACCGCCGAGGAGGAGGTCCCGTGGACGGGCTAGCCGCCGTGCAGTCGCGGATCAGCGAGATCCACTCCCGCTTCGCCCCGCAGGTGCGCTCGACGCCGCCGGGCTGGGCGTCGGCCGCCGCCGCCGCCGGGCTCACCGGCACGGCGTCCGCCTCGGGCACCACCGCCGCGTCCGGAGCCGGCACCGCGTCGGAGGCGGCGGTGGTCGCGCAGGCCGGCAAGTACCTCGGGGTCCCTTACCTGTGGGGCGGCACCGACCCGTCGAAGGGCCTGGACTGCTCCGGCCTGGTCCAGGTCGTCTTCGGCGACCTCGGCATCAACCTCCCCCGCACCTCGTCGCAGCAGGCCACCAGCGGTACCGCGGTGGCCTCCCTCGCCGACGCCCGCCCGGGTGACCTGGTCTTCTTCGACAACTCGTCGTCCCGGGCCGGGATCGACCACGTCGGCATCTACGTCGGCAACGGCAAGATGATCGCCGCCCCGCAGGCGGGCGAGAACGTCAAGGTGCAGGACGTCGGCAACCCGACGGCCATCCGGCGGGTGCTCCCGCCGGCCGCTCCGGTGGCCGGCGCGATGGCCGGCGCGGCGGGCGGCGGCATCGCCGGCGTCCCCTACGCCAACCTGTTCACCACCGCGGCCGGCCGCCACGGCGTGGACGCCGCGCTGCTGGCCGCCGTCGCGTCGAAGGAGTCGAACTTCGACCCGGGCGCGGTCTCCCCCGCCGGGGCCCAGGGGCTCATGCAGTTCATGCCCGCGACCGCGGCCGGACTCGGCGTGACGCCGCTCGACCCGGCGTCGGCCGTCGACGGCGCAGCCCGCTACCTGAAGGACCTCACCGGCCGCTTCGGCTCCACCGAACTGGCCCTGGCCGCCTACAACGCCGGACCCGGAACGGTGAGCCGGCACGGCGGCATCCCGCCCTATCCCGAGACCCAGAACTACGTCCGCGACGTCATGAGCAAGGCGGAGAGCTACCGATGACCGCACCTGTGATGCCCTCGGCCCCCGCCGCCCGGCCGGCCTCGACCGGCGGCGCGTCCGATGCCGGGAACACGGCGAGCGCCGCCCCCTTCGCCTCCGCCCTGGACGGAGCCCTGGCCCAGGGCCGCGGCTCGGTCGACGACGGGACGGGCGGGGACCACGAGCAGGAGTCCGAGCAGCCGCCCGGGACCGTCGTCGCCGGTGGGACCGCGGCCGACGGCGTCCTGCCCCTCGGTGTCGCCACGAGCTTCTGGGCCCTCGCCCTCGGGACGCCGCAGGCCATCGGCCCCGCGACGGACGCCGAGGCCGCTGTCGCCGGCACCGGACTTCCGGGCGCCCCCGGGAGCACGGCAGCCGGCACGGTGCTCGCCGCCGCGGTCGGCGCCGACGCATCCGCCGTGCCCGCTCCCGGTGGCACGCCGGCGACCCCGACGGGCCCCGCTGCGTCCGCGGCCGGCGCGGTCGTCACAGGCGGTGGTGTCCTGCCTGCACCGGGCACCGCAGCCGCTCCGGAGGCGGCCGCCGCGCTCGGCCGTGCTCTCGCCGCGGCGGCGGTGCCGGCCGCGACCGGCACCGTGTCCGCATCCGCCGCGACCGCGGGTCCGGTGGCCCCCGTCGTCGCCGAGGTGACGGCCGCGGCTGCCGGCGTCGCCACAGCGGGCGACACCGCGACCGCGGCTCCCGACCCGGCACCTGCCGGCTCCCCGGCGGCCGCCGGGACCGCGCTGCCCGGCGTCGGGAACCCCTCGTCGGCCGGTGCCGACACCGCCGGGACCGGCCAGGACGCCGGCGGCTCCACGCCGGGCGACGGTGCGGCCGAGCCGACCACCGCCGGCATCTCGGGCCCGGCACCCGCGACCCCGGCAGCGGCCACCGCGGACGCCGACGGCGCGACCGGCGCCGCGGCGACCCTGCCGGTGGCCGGCCAGGTCGCCCGCCAGGTCGCCGTCCTGCGCGGCGCGGCCGACGGCTCGCACACCATGACGCTCGTCCTCACCCCCGAGACGCTCGGCCCGGTGGAGGTATCGGTCACGGTCACCAAGGGCACGGTCGACCTGATGCTGCGCGGGGCGCACGAGCAGGGCCGCGCCGCACTCCTCGACGCACTGCCCGAACTGCGCCGCGACCTGGAGTCCGCCGGCCTGGTCACCGCCAAGCTCGAGGTCTCCAAGGACAGCGGCGGCTCCTGGCTGGACCGGCACAACGCCGGCCAGCAGGACCAGCCGGGCTCCGGTGAGCGGCCCGGACAGCACGGCCAGCCCGACGGACGGTCACGACCATGGCTGCGGCCTGCCGATAGCGGAGAGACCAGGACCGTCCCGACCACCGGAACCGCGTCGTCGGGCGTCGACGTCCGCGTCTGAACAGGAGACCCACCCCGTGACAGACCCCGTGGGCGGCACCCCGACCGTCCCGACCACCCGGTCGACCCCGCAGCTGGACCGCGGTGACCAGATGGGCAAGGACACCTTCCTCAAGCTCCTCGTGGCGCAGATGCGCTACCAGGACCCGTCCAACCCCGTCGACAGCACCCAGATGATCGCGCAGACGGCGACCTTCACCCAGGTGGAGAAGCTCGAGCAGCTCGCCACGATGGGCGCCACCGCCCTCGTGCTCCAGGAGCACGCCGCCGCCGGCGCGATGGTCGGTCGGCAGGTCAGCTACACCGACACGACCGGAACGCAGGTCTCCGGCCTCGTCTCCTCCGTCCGCCTCGCCTCCGGCAACTCCGAGGCCGTCGCCGTCGTCGACGGCACGGAGGTCCAGGTGGGCCGCATCACCGCCTTCTCCACTCCCACGCCGAGCTCAGGGACGAGCTCCTCCGCGGCGTCCTGATCCACTTCCCGCTCGACACCCCGAGGAGATCCTCCGCATGCTCCGTTCCATGTTCTCCGCCATCTCCGGCCTCAAGGCCCACCAGGCGAAGATGGACGTCACCGGCAACAACATCGCCAACGTCAACACCGTCGGCTACAAGAGCAGCAGCACCGTCTTCCAGGACACGCTCTCCCAGGTCGTCCGCGCCGGCGGTGCTCCTGCCGCCGACCGCGGCGGCACGAACCCGGCGCAGATCGGCCTGGGCGTCAAGCTCGCGGCGATCACGACCAACTGGACCAACGGCGCCGCCCAGTCCACCGGCCGCTCGACCGACTTCATGATCGAGGGCGACGGCTTCTTCGTCACCCGCGGCGCCGGCGGCGAGCAGCTCTACACCCGCGCCGGGTCCTTCGACTTCGACGCCACCGGGCGGCTGGTCACCCCGGACGGCAGCATCCTGCAGGGCTGGCTGGCCGACGCCAACGGCGTGGTCAACCCGAACGGGCCGATCCAGGACCTGGCCGTTCCCTACGGCGCCACGGTGCCGCCGGAGGCCACGGGCGCGTCCGCCCTCGGCGGCAACCTCAACTCCGCCGCCGCGGACGGTGCGTTCGTGCAGACCCCCGTCCGGATGTACGACCAGATGGGCGTGGCGCAGCAGGTCACGTACACCTTCACCAAGCTCGCCGACAACGAGTGGCAGCTGACGGTCAACAACGGTGACGACGACGGCGACCCGGCCACGCCGCCCCCGGCGCTCGCGCTGACCAACGCCGACGGCACCCCCTTCGACGGCATCGTGCGGTTCGACCCGGCGACCAGCGCGCGGATCGCCCCCGTCGGCCAGATCCGCTTCGCCCCCGGTGACGTCGCATGGCCCGGCCCGGTGACGATCGACCTGGCCGGCCTCACCCAGTTCGGCGGGAAGAGCGAGGTGGTCCCCACCGACGTCGACGGCTACGCGCAGGGCTCCCTCCAGGGCTTCGCGCTCTCGAACGACGGCACCATCACCGGCACCTACTCCAACGGGCTGCGGCAGAACCTGGGCCAGCTGTCCATGGCGTCGTTCAACAACCCGAGCGGGCTGGAGAAGGCCGGCAACTCCGCCTTCCGGGTCGCGCAGAACTCCGGCGAGGCGATGATCGGCGTCGCCGGCGCCGGCGGCCGCGGCATCCTCTCCTCGGGCGCCCTGGAGATGTCCAACGTCGACCTCTCCGAGGAGTTCACCAGCCTGATCGTCGCCCAGCGCGGCTTCCAGGCCAACAGTCGCGTGATCACCGCGTCCGACGAGCTCCTCCAGGACCTGGTCAACCTCAAGCGCTGAGCACGGGCCTGCCTCCGGCTCCGGCGGCGGGCCGCACCCGGCCCGGTCACTCCCCAGAAGGCCCCCGTCCAGAGGCTAGCCACGAGCTCGCGAGTGGTGAGGAGGACGGGGGCCTTCTACGGGCCGGCGCCGCTTCGGCTCAAGGACACGCTCCGCGGCGCCGATGGTGACAGTGACGATTCGCGCCCCTCCCGACTCCACCCCCACCGAGCAAGAGGACCGTCCCGTGATCCGAGTGACCCGCCTGAACGGGGAGCAGTTCGCACTCAACCCCGACCTCATCGAGCGGGTCGAGGCGCACCCCGACACCGTCGTGCACCTCGTGGACGGCACCCGGTACGTGGTCACGGAGACCGTCGACGACGTGCTCCGGGAGATCCTCGAGTACCGCGCCGGCATCCTCGCGACGTCCTACGAGATGGACCGCGGCGAGTACCGGCCCACCGGGGGCCCCCAGATCCTGGCCGAGGTCTCCTCCGTCGTCCCCTTCCCCGGACCCGAGGAGCGCTGACCCATGGATCCGGCCACACTGATCGGTTTCGTCCTCTCCCTGGTCGCACTCCTGGTCTTCATGATCATGGAGGGCGCCGACCCGATGTCGCTGCTCTTCCTGCCGGCGATCATCCTCGTGATCGTGGCCACCTTCGGGGCGGCCCTGTCCAGCCAGACGATGGACGACCTCAAGAAGATGCCCGGCTGGTTCAAGATGGCGGTGCTGCCGGCCAAGGTGCCGCCGCCGACCCAGCAGATCCAGACCCTGGTCGGCCTCGCCGAGAAGGCCCGCAAGGAGGGCCTGCTGGCCCTGGAGGCCCAGGTCAAGGCCATCGAGGACCCGTTCCTCAAGCGCGGCCTGCAGATGGGCATCGACGGCACCGACCCCGAAGAGCTGCGCACCGTCCTGGAGAGCGAGATCTCGGCCAAGAAGGCCGAGGACAAGGTCGCCGCGAAGTTCATGAACACCATGGGCGGCTACGCGCCCACCATCGGCATCGTCGGCTGCATCGTCGGCCTGATGAACGTCATGGGGAGCCTCAGCGACCCCGAGGCGCTCGGCCCGATGATCGCCGCCGCCTTCGTCGCCACCCTCTGGGGCGTCATGGCCGCCAACTTCTGGTTCCTGCCGATGGGCGCCAAGATCATGCGCGTCAGCGAGCTGCAGGCCGCCCAGATGGAGCTGCTCGTCGAGGGCATCGCCGAGATCCAGGCCGGCACCAGCCCGCGCGCGGTCCGCCAGAAGCTCAACGCCCTGATCCCGCCGAGCGAGCTCGCCAAGGAAGCTGCGTGAGTGCGGGCCACGGCGGCAGCCGCAGGGCGAAGAAGCACGAGGAGGAGGAGCACGAGAACCACGAGCGGTGGATGGTGTCCTACGCGGACATGATGACGCTGCTCTTCGTGCTCTTCGTGGTGCTCTTCGCCATGAGCCAGGTCGACAAGGACAAGTTCGCCGCCCTGGCCGCCGGCTTGTCCGAGGCGTTCGGCAGCCCCGTCACCGCGCTGACCAGCCCGACCCCGGAGGGTGCGGTCCTGGACGGGCTGCCCGGCGCCATCGACATCGCCTCGGCGCTCCCGCCGGAGACCACGGTGGACCGGGCGGAGGTCGACGCCGCGGCGGCCCAGGCGGCCCTGGAGCGCGCCGGCCGGGTCGCCAACGAGGCGCGGAGCGCCTACGACGAGCTGGCGGCTGCCCGCGACCAGCTCGCCGCCGCGCTGGCGGACGCCGGGTACGCAGGTGCCGCCCGGTTCGAGATCGACGAGCGCGGCCTGGTGGTGCACATCGTCGCGGACGCCGTGCTCTTCGACGCGGAGGAAGCGGTGCTGCGCCCTGAGGGTGCCGCCATCCTCGGCGCCGTGGCGCCCACCCTCACCGGGTTGCCCAACGTGCTGCGCATCGAGGGCCACGCCAACCACCTGCCGGTCACCCGCGGCGGCCCCTGGCCCTCGAACTGGGAGCTGTCGGGCTGGCGGGCCAGCACCGTGCTGCGGTACCTGGTGGGTGACGGCGTCCCCGAGGACCGCCTGTCGGCGGCCGGCTACTCGTCCACCAAGCCGCTGGTGCCGATCTCCGACCCCACGGCGCTCAGCGCGAACCGTCGCGTCGACGTCGTGGTGCTCTCCACCGCCTCGGCCGAGGCCAACGCACTGCTGCCCGGCATCGACGCCGGCCAGACGACCGCCGCACCGTCCGGTGCCGCGGGCCAGGACACCGCACACGAGGAGGGCCACTCATGAGCAAGGACAAGCAGACCGAGACCGACGAGGACGCCCCGAAGGGCAAGAAGAAGCTCTTCCTCGTGATGGGCGTGGCCGTGCTGGCCATCGCCGGCGCGGCGTACTTCTTCGTGTTCTCGGGCGGCAGCGCGGAGGCCGCGGCGCCGGAACACGGCGGGTACACCGCGCTCGAGCCCATCGCGGTCAACCTGGCCGGCGGCGGCTACCTGAAGATCGGGATCACCCTCGACTACACCGCGGCTGCCGCGGGTGGGGGCCACGGCGGCGGCGGCGTCGACGGCGCCAAGGCCTACGACGCGATCATCTCGACGTTCTCGCAGGCCAAGCCCGCCGACGTGACCGGTGCGCGCGACGCGCTCAAGGAAGCGCTGGAGCAGAAGATCATCTCGGCGTACACCGAGCACGACGTGCCGATGGTCATGGGCATCTACTACACCGAGTACGTCACCCAGTAGTCCCGCGGCACCGCCAGGGCGGCACCGGACAGGTCCGCCCTGGCGGTCCCGGCGCAGCCGGCCGCCCGGGGGGCCGCCCGGTAGGGCGACGGGCGCATCACGCCGGTCCCCTCGCACACCACCGGTCACAGCTCTCCCGTCCGGCCGACGACGCTTCCCACCCCCGGTCAGGGTGACCCCGGGTCCCGCCGATGAGTCAGTGCGTGACCACCCCCGACACCGGCCCGGCCCCCCGCGGGGGCGGTTCGCAGCCCCCGGCGGGAGCACCGGCCGGCGGCACCCGCAGCCGCCGGGGCGAACCGCGCACGTACGACTTCCGCCGGCCCACGAAGCTCTCCCGCGAGCACGTGCGCGTCATGCAGATCGCGCAGGAGGCCTTCGCCCGCCAGGCGACGACGATCCTGACCACGTTCCTGCGGACCGGCGCCCGGCTGGAACTGCAGAGCATCGAGCAGTTCTCCTACGACGACTACGTCCAGACGCTGCCCGACCCGGTGTTCATCACGACGTTCACGCTGGAGCCGCTGGCCGGCAAGGGCATGCTCGCCTACCCGCTGGACATCGCGATGGCGATCGTCGACCACCTGCTCGGTGGGTCCGGCGCCGCGGCGCAGCCCGCCCGGCCGATGACCGGCATGGAAACCACCATCACCACCCACCTGCTGGACCGGTTGCTGCACGAGTTCGCGGCCTCCTTCGCGACGATCACCGAGCTCCAGCCGGCGATGACGGGGTTCGAGTACAACCCCCAGCTGGCGCAGGCGGCCTCGGGCTCGGACACCGTCATGGTGGCCAACTTCGCCATGGCCGTGGGCAGCCGCGAGGGCGCAGCGACGCTCGTCCTGCCGTTCTCGTCGTTCGCCCAGGCGCTGAACAACGCCGCCTCGCCGCAGCTGTCGGACTCCGCGCTGCGCAAGCGGAAGAAGGCGGCCGAGGCACTGGCCGCCCGCCTCAACCTCGTCCCCGTGGACGTCAGCGTGCGGTTCGCCCCGCTGTCGGTGTCCTCGGCAGACCTGCTCTCCCTCGCCGTCGACGACGTACTCCTGCTGCGCCATCCGCGGGACAGCCCGCTCGAGGTCACCACCAACGACGTGACGTTCGCCTACGCGATCGCCAGCAACCACCGGCGCCGCCTGGCCGCCTCGATCGTTCCCACCCCGCACGCCGCCGTGAAGGACACCGCATGAGCACCGACAGCTCCCAGGACTCCCAGACCGTCACCGCCGTCGTGGCGGCCGCGGCCCGCGCCGCGGCCACCCTCGTGCCCGCGACCACGCAGCTGGTCGCCGGCGCCCCGGTCAGCGACCCCGACACCGTCCCCCTGCCTCCGGGCGCAGCCTCGGCGGTCACCGCCGGGCTGTCCGGCGAGGTCAGCGGCGACGTCGTGCTGGTCGTCTCGGCCGACGTCGTCGAGGCGCTGAGCAACTCCCCCGTCGGCAAGATGGACGTCGCCGCGGCGCTGCGTCCGGCCCTGGAGGCGGCCGCGGCCACCCTCGGCCGCGTGCGGGTCGCCTCCGAGCGGGTCGAGGACCCGGTCGCCGCCCTGGACGGGCTGCGGGACAAGGGGATGTTCGTGGCCGTCCCGCTCATGGCCGACGGCGAGCACCAGGCGACGTTCGCGCTGCAGGTGAACCTGCCGGCGGTCCGCACGCAGGGCGGCAGCCTGGACCTCCTCCGGCACGTGGCCATGGAGGTCACCGTCGAGATCGGCCGCACCCGCATGACCGTCCAGGAACTCCTCTCGCTGCACCCCGGCGAGGTGGTCGAGCTCGACCGCGCCGCGAGCGCCCCGGCGGACCTGCTGGTCAACGGCACCCTCATCGCCCGTGGCGAGGTCGTCGTCGTCGACGAGGACTTCGGTCTCCGGATCAGCGAGATCGTGAGCGACGCCGCCGAGCTCGGAGCAACCGCATGACGTGGATGATCATCCGGCTGATCCTCTCGCTGGGGTTCATCGCCGTGGTGCTGCTCTACGCCGCCCGGCTGGCCAAGAAGCGCGGGCTGGGCCAGAGCACCGGTCTCATCGAGGTCGTGGCGCGCCAGCGCATGGGCCGCACCAGCACGCTCAACGTCGTCCGCATCGCCGACGTCGTCCTCGTCGTGGGGGCCACCGAGGAGCAGATCACGCTCCTGGCCGAGGTGGACTCCGACAGCATCGACGCCGCGCTGCGGGAGCGGGCGCCCGGCCGGCCGGCCGCCGCCCCTGCCCACCCCGACGCCGACGAGGACGACGACCAGGAGCACCACGACCGCGACCTCTACCCCGCCCGCATCCCGCGGCAGTCCTCCGGCGTGCTCGCCGGCTCGGTCCTCGACCGCCAGGGCTGGGGCACGCTGGTCGACCAGATGCGCGAGCGGACGGTCCGCCGGCCATGACCGCCCTGCTCCCGCAGCGCGTGCCGGCAGCGGCCCGGTGGCGCGCGACGGTGGTCCTGCTGCTGACGCTCCTCACGGGGCTGGCAGCGGTGCTGCTGGCCGGCCCGGCCGCGGCGGCACCGACCGACCCGACGGCGCCGGACGAACCGGTCGTCCCGGGTGTGGGCGGGGCCGACGGCGGCGTGGACATCTCCATCGGTGGCGGCGACGCCAGCACCTCGATCACGCTCATCCTGGCGATCACCGTGCTGTCGGTGGCGCCCTCGGTGCTGCTGCTCGCCACCTCCTTCACCAAGATCATCGTCGTCCTGGGCATCACCCGGAACGCACTGGGCCTGCCGACGTCGCCGCCGAACCAGGTGCTCACCGGGCTGGCCTTGTTCCTCACGCTGTTCGTGATGGGCCCGGTCTTCAGCGACATCAACGAGATCGCGGTGCAGCCCTACATGGACGGCGCCCTCTCGGTGTCGCAGGCCTACGACGCCGGCGTCGTCCCGCTGCGCGAGTTCCTGCTCGGCAACACCCGCGAGGACGAGCTCAAGCTGATGATCGGGCTCTCGGGCGAGGAGGCGCCGGCCGACGCCGCCGCCGTCAGCATGACCACGCTCATCCCGGCGTTCGTGCTCTCCGAGCTCAAGAGCGCCTTCATCATCGGGCTGGTCATCTTCATCCCGTTCCTGGTGCTCGACATGCTCGTCAGCGCCTCGCTCATGTCGATGGGCATGATGATGGTGCCGCCGACCATCGTGTCGCTGCCGTTCAAGCTGCTGCTGTTCGTCGTGGTCGACGGCTGGTCGCTGGTCACCACCGCGCTCGTCGGCTCCTACGGGGGTGGCTAGGCATGAGCGACGTGAGAACGACGGGCGAGCGAGCATCGCAGGGAGCGCCAGCGACCGAGGAGCGGAACGAGTCCGGAGTCGAACAATGAGCGACGCCGACGTCACCGAGATCGCACTCCAGACGATGATGCTCTCGGCCAAGGTGGCCGCCCCGATCCTGCTCACGGCACTGGCGGTGGGCTTCGCGATCTCGCTGTTCCAGGCGGCCACCCAGATCCAGGAGCCGACGTTGTCCTTCGTCCCCAAGATGATCGCCGTCGCCGTCGTCCTGCTGATCACCGGGAACTGGATCCTCTCCTCGGTGGTGGACTTCACCGAGCACCTGTTCGACCAGCTGCCACGCCTGCTCGACCGGACCTGACCGATGGACCTCTCGGTCCCCGCCGTCACCCTGGTCGCCCTGCTCCTCGGCACCGCCCGGGCCGCCGGGTTCGTGCTGCTCGCACCGCCGTTCAACTCGCGGACCATCCCGGGGCCGGTGAAGGGTGCGCTGGCCCTGGCGCTGTCCCTGCTGCTGTCGACCCAGATCGCGCCGACGCTGCCCGAGCCGACGGCGGGGTTCGTCGTCGTCGCGGCCGTGACCGAGGTGGTCATCGGGGCGGCGCTGGGCTTCGTCGTCCAGGTGCTGTTCACCGCCGTGCAGATGGCCGGTGACCTCCTGGACGTGACCGGCGGTTTCTCGCTGCAGCCGGCCTACGACCCGCTGGCGATGACGCAGAACGCCGTGATCGGCCGGCTGCACTACCTGCTGGCCGTCACGCTGCTGTTCACCAGCGGCGGTCACCTGCTCCTGGTCAAGGGCTTCGCGACCTCCTACCAGGGGTTGCCCGTCGGGGGTGATGTCCCGGTCGACCAGCTCGGCGCGGTGCTCATCCAGGCGATCTCCATGATGTTCCTCGCCGCGCTGCAGATCGCGGGGCCGATGGTCGCCGTGCTGCTGCTGGCCGACATCGCACTGGCGCTGCTCAGCCGCGCCGCCCCCGCCCTCAACATCTTCGCCATCGGCTTCCCGGTGAAGATCACGCTGACCCTCGTGATGCTCGGTCTCACCTTCCCGCTGCTGCCGCCCGCCCTCGACGCACTGCTCGAGCACGGGGTCCGGGCCATGGGCTCCCTCAGGAGCGGCTGACCGTGAGCAAGGACGGTCCCGGCGGTGAGAAGACCGAGAAGCCCACTGCCCAGAAGCTCAAGAAGGCGCGCAAGGAAGGGCAGATCCCGCGCACCCAGGAGCTGGGTACCTGGGCGGGCATCGCGACGGCCAGCGTGCTGCTGCCCATGGTCGCGGGCAAGGGCTTCGCCGAGGTGCAGGTGCTGTTCCTGCAGATCAGGACCGTGGCCACCCAGCCGGAGATCCCGGCGATCGCCGCACTGCTGGGCCAGGCGCTGACCGCCTTCATGATGACGGTGCTGCCCCTGGCCCTGGCGCTCATGGTCGTCGGCATCATCTCCTCGGCGACCCAGGGCGGGGTCACGTTCGCCACCAAGGGGATGAAGCCGACGCTCAAGAAGTTCAACCCGCTGACGGGCCTGAAGCGGATGTTCGGCAGCCAGGGGCTGTGGGAGGTGACCAAGGCACTGATCAAGACGATCGCCCTCGCGGTGGTCGTCGTCATCACCAGCGACCGGGCCCAGACGCTGGTGTCCGGAGCCGGTGCGCTCCCGCTGTCCGCGGTGATCGACACCTTCGTCGACTCGGCGATCCTGATGTTCCGCGTGGTCGCCATGACCGGTCTGGTGATCGCCATCGCCGACTACCTCGTGGTCCGCCAGAAGATGATGAAGCAGCTCAAGATGAGCAAGTACGAGATCACCCAGGAGCACAAGCAGGCCGAGGGCGACCCGTACATGAAGGCCCACCGCAAGGGCGTGGCGCTGTCGATGTCCCGGAACCGGATGATGGCCGAGGTCGCCGACGCCGACGTCCTGCTGGTCAACCCGACGCACGTGGCCGTGGCGCTGAAGTACGAGGCGGCCAAGGGCGCGCCGCGGGTCGTGGCCAAGGGCGCCGGCGAGGTGGCCGCCAAGCTCCGCGAGATCGCCGCGGAAGCGCGGGTGCCGATGGTGCAGGACATCCCGCTCGCGCGTGCGCTGCACGCCTCCTGCGAGCTCGGGCAGGAGGTGCCGCCGCAGCTGTTCACCGCCGTGGCCCGCGTCCTGGCCTTCGTCATGCACCTGGGGGCACGCGGCGTGCGGGGCGGGCTGCACCGTCCGGGCTTCGAGCCGCCGGACACCAGCGACCTGCCCAAGGCCGGTCGCCGCCGCATCGCCGCCCAGCCCGCCGCCTGAGGAGCAGCTGGGATCAGTGGAAGGACCCCGTCCCCCTCACGCCTCGCACGCTCGGCGCGAGCCTCGGGACGGGGCCACGGAGGACGGCGGCGCCAGGCGGTACCGCCGCCGCCGGGCCCTGCCGATGAGAAGGGCGTGAGCCACCGACTGTCCTTCGTCCCCGGAGCGGGAGCGTGAAGGGCCTCGTCAAGGCCGCCGTCCCGGTCGGCGTCGTCGCGATCGTGCTCATGCTGGTCGTGCCCATGCCGGCCGCCGCGATGGACCTGCTGATCGGGCTGAACCTCGCCCTCTCGCTGCTGATCCTGCTCGTGGCCATGCAGATCCGGAAGCCGCTGGATTTCGCCGTCTTCCCCTCGCTGCTGCTCATCGCGACGCTGTTCCGGCTGGCCCTCAACGTCTCCTCGACGCGGCTGGTGCTCACCGACGGCTACGCCGGCAAGGTGATCGAGGCGTTCGGCCACATCGTCATCGCCGGTTCACTGGTCGTCGGCCTGGTGATCTTCGTGATCCTGACCGTGGTGCAGTTCGTGGTGATCACCAACGGTGCCGGGCGCGTGGCCGAGGTCGGTGCGCGCTTCACCCTCGACGCCATGCCCGGCAAGCAGATGGCCATCGACGCCGACCTCAACTCGGGTCTGATCAACGAGGACCAGGCGCGCAAGCGCCGCCACGAGGTCACCGCCGAGGCCGACTTCTACGGCTCGATGGACGGTGCGTCCAAGTTCGTCAAGGGCGACGCCATCGCCGGCATCATCGTCACGCTGGTCAACCTGATCGGCGGCTTCGCCATCGGGGTGATGCAGCGCGGCATGGCGCCCGGAGAGGCCGTCTCCACCTTCTCGCTGCTCACGGTCGGCGACGGTCTGGTCTCGATGATCCCGGCGCTCCTGATGTCCACCGCGACGGGCATCATCGTCACGCGCTCGGCCACCGAGGGCGACATGGGCACCGACCTGATCGCCCAGCTCGGCCGGTTCAAGCAGCCCGTGCGCATCGCCGGCGGAGCATCCCTCGCGCTGTGCCTGATCCCCGGCCTGCCCAAGCTGCCGTTCCTGCTCGTCGGCGGGCTCTTCCTCTTCCTGTCCACCCGCATGACCGACGAGCCGGAGGTCGACGAGGACGCCGAGGCGGCGGCCGCCGCCGCGGACGCCGAGCCGCAGCCGGACTCGCACGAGGCGATCGTCGAGAAGATGCGGGTGGACCCGCTGGAGCTCGAGGTGGCCTACGACCTCGTGGAGCTGGTCGACACCGCGCGCGGCGGCGACCTGCTGGACCGGGTCAAGGCGCTGCGCCGGAAGGTCGCCATGGAGACGGGCCTGGTGATCCCGCTGGTGCGCACCCGCGACAACCTGGACCTGCAGGGTTCGCAGTACGTCATCTGGCTCAACGGCGTCCCCGCGGCCAAGGGCATCTCCCCCGCCGGCACCGTGCTCGCCATCGGCGACAACCTCGAGGGGCTGCCCGGCAAGCCCACCCGCGAGCCGGTCTTCGGGCTCGCCGCCAAGTGGGTCCCGGTGGAGCTCCAGCGGGCTGCGGAGATGGCCGGCGCCACCGTCGTCGACCGGTCCTCGGTCATCACCACGCACCTCGCCGAGGTCGTCCGGCAGAACGCCGCGGACCTGCTGGGCCGCGAGGACGTGCGCCTGCTCGTGGAGATGATCCGCCGCACGCACCCCGTCGTCGTCGAGGAGCTGACCCCCGCGCTGCTCACCCTGGGGGAGGTGCAACGCGTGTTGCACGCGTTGCTCGAAGAGGGTGTGTCGATCCGGGACCTGGTCCGCATCTTCGAGGCACTCTCTGTGCGTGCGAAGCACTCGACAGAACTGGACGGACTGGTCGAGGCCGCGCGCTCCGCACTCGGCTCGGCGATCAGCCACCCGTACGTGACCCCCGACGAGCGACTGCACGTCTTCACCCTCGACCCCGGCTTCGAGCAGCGGCTCCTGGAATCCGTGCGGCAGAGCGAGGCCGGCGCCGTGCTGGCCCTGGACGCCGGCACCGTCGACGCGCTCGTCGTCGGCTGCGGCGGGCTGCTCGAGGACGCCGAGCGGCAGGGCCTGTCCCCCGTGCTGGTGTGCTCGCCGCAGGTCCGGTCCGCACTCGCCCGGCTGATGCGCCAGGTCCTGCCCCGCCTTCCGGTGATCTCGTACGCCGAGGTCTCCCGGACCGCACAGATCGAGTCGCTGGGAGTGGTGAGCGGTGCCGTTGCGATCCGTTGAGGCTGCCTCCCGCGACGACGCCATCGCGGCCGCGCGCGAGCAGTTCGGCCCGGCCGCCCGCGTCGTCGGGGTCCGTCGCGTCCGCTCCGGCGGCGTGCTCGGGTTCTTCGCGACCGAGCGCTACGTCGCCGAGGTCGCGCCCGACCCGTTCGGCGTCCCGGGCGTGCCGGTGCCCGCTCCCGCCCGACCGGCAGGCGCGCTGACCGAGGACCCCGACACCGGATCGCTGGCCGCCTTCGGCTCGCCGCTGGCCTCGGCCGCACCGGCCCGGGCCCGGACGGCTCCGCCCCGCAACGGCGCCGCGGCCTGGGCCGCCGAGGCCGCGCGGATCAGCTCTCCGGCCGCCGCCGCGGCACCGCGGTCCCCGGCCGCCGCCGCGACACCGCGTGCGACGCCCGCGCCCGCCGGCGCGACGGTCGGTCGTCGGGCCGAGCCGCCGGCTCCCCGCTCCGAACCCGCCGACGACGCCCGGCTCGAGGAGCTCGCCGGACTCCTCGGTGCGATGACCACGCCGCCGCCGCAGCCGCCCGCCGTCACCCGGGCGGACGTCGTCACCCGGGCGGACATCGTCACCCGGGCGGACATCGTCACCCGGCCGGATCTCGTCTCCCGGCCGGACGTCGCCCCCGCCAGCTTCGCGCGCACCACGCGCGGGGACCGCGTGCCTCCCCCCGTGGATGACGCGGCCGACGACGACGGGCCGTCCGGCGGCGTCCCCTCGCCCTTCACCGCCGCGCTCGCGCGGATGGTGGCCGGCGACCGCGACGTCCAGCACGCGGTGCGCGAAGCGCTGGAGACGTCGGACGCGACGCGCTCCGGGGATGCCGACAGCGGCGCGCGGGCGGCACGTGAGCGACGGCCGGAGCCACCGCCCGAGCCCGACATCGAACCCGAGCCGACGAACCAGCCAGCGGTGTGGACGCGTGGAACGCGCCAGAAGGAGGAAACGGTGGGAGACCAGGTCATCGCACCGCCCTCCACGACGATCGGCGAGCGGCCGGACTTCCCCACCTGGGCGGACGAGGTCTCGTTCCCCGACGGGTCGTTCCCGGAGGACTCCTTCGCCGTCGAGCCCTCCACCGGCACGATGTCGATCGACGAGCCCGCCACTGCCCTCACGCCGGCCTCCCGCGAGGAGGCCATCGCCGAGGTGCTGCGCGCGGCGCTGGCCGAGGGGCACTCCGACGACGCGCTGGCCGGCATCCTGCGCAAGGTCGTCGCCGGCGACTCGCCGCAGGACGCCCTGGTCGAGCCCTCCGCCGTCCCGGCCGACGACGCCGCTCCGTCACCGCAGGCCGAGCAGCCGGTGCCCGAACTGCCGGCAGCAGAGGTGCCCGCGCCCGTCCCGGCCGAAGCGCCCGAGGTGCCCGCCGCCGAGATGGCCGCCCCCGAACCCACCACCGCCGAGATGGCGGCCCCCGAGCCCACCGCCCTCGAGCCCACCACCGCCCAGCCCGTCGTCGTCCAGCGCGTCGTCGCGGAGCCCGTCGCTGCGCCCCCGCTGGTGGCCGCCGTCGGGTCCAGCGTCGACCTCTTCGGTCCGATCGGCCGCGCGGTCACCCCGGCTGTGTCCGCCCCGGTGGCGGCGGCCCCCGTGAACCTGTGGGGCGAGGTGGCCGCCGCACCGCTGGCGGCCCGCACCGAGGAGCCGGACGCGCCGATCCAGGCGCAGGAGGTGCCGGCCGGGTCGGCGCCCGTGGAGGAGCCGTCTCCGCCGCCGGTGACCGGGCCTGCCACCGGGACGTCGCTGTTCGGCGAGCCCGCGGCCGCCGCGAGCGGGCCCTGCCCGGACGAGCTCACCACCACCCCGGCCACCGGCGCGCCGCTCGACAGCGCCCAGCCCGCCCGTGCGGAGGAGCTCGTCGCGGAGGACCTCGTCGCGGAGGACCTCGTCGCGGAGGACCTCGTCGCGGAGGA